>JBKPAD010000018.1:0-44161 GCA_046726235.1 Pseudomonadota bacterium | reverse complement strand
CACCGACAACATGGCGACCAAGTCCTCGCAGGAAGCCGTCGAAGGCGGCGAATCGGTCAAGGAAACCGTCGACGCCATGAAGCAGATCGCCGGCAAGATCGGCATCATCGACGACATCGCCTACCAGACCAACCTGCTGGCGTTGAACGCCGCCATCGAGGCCGCCCGTGCCGGCGAGCACGGCAAGGGCTTCGCCGTCGTGGCCGCCGAAGTACGCAAACTCGCCGAGCGCAGCCAGGTGGCCGCGCAGGAGATCGGCCAGCTCGCCGGCTCCTCGGTCAAGATGGCCGAGAAGGCCGGCAAGCTCTTGGACGAGATGGTGCCGAGCATCAAGAAGACGTCGGATCTCGTCCAGGAGATCGCCGCCGCGAGCCAGGAGCAGAGTGCCGGCGTCGGACAGATCAACGGCGCCATGGGGCAGCTCAACAAGGCGACGCAGCAGAACGCCTCGGCCTCCGAGGAACTGGCCGCCACCGCCGAGGAGATGGGCGGCCAGGCGCAGCAGTTGCAGGAGTTGATGAGCTTCTTCAAGATCGAGGGAGGCGCCGCGGTTAAGCGTGCCGCCTCCCGTCCGGCGGCCGCCCGCAGCACCCCCACCGCCCCGCGTGCGCGCACGGCGACTGCGGCGTCCTCCGTCAGCGAACAGGATTTCGAGCGCTTCTGAGCCCGGCCTTAGCGCGAAATACGCGCTAGCACTACTAACGGCAATCCGGCCTCTGGTCTATGGTGAGCGTCCTCAACGCACCATGGACTGGAGGTCCTCATGAAACTCGCGCCGCGACCGTCCCGGCCGCTTCTGCCAACGAGCAGGACTTCGAGCGGGTCTAGTCCCCCGTTTAGCAAAGAATCGGCGGATACCCACTATCCGCAGCACGACCGCGCCTCTATCGTGGAGCACGCCACGATGAGCACGTCATGAATCGCTCTTCACACCTCTTCGGCGGCCCGTCCGGTGGCGAGCGTTGACCAACACCGTTTGTCTTCCGGCCCGCAGCATCTATAACGAAGGAAACATAAAGCACCTTCGGAAGGACGCGAGCACAAAAGCCGTGACTCCGAAAATATAAGGGAGATGACAATGCTCAAGAACCTCAAGATCGGGGTGCGCCTCGCCATCGGCTACGCGTTCGTCGTCGCGCTGCTGGCGGCCGTGTCTCTCGTCGGCATCGTTCGCATGTCCCACATCGACGCCGACCTCGACGAGGTCGTCGTCGAGCGGTTTCCCGAAAGCCTTCTGGCAAACGACATTGCCGAAGCCATCAACGTCAATGCGCGCGCCATCCGCAATGCCGCCCTGATCCCGCCCCAGGAGGTCAACAAGGAGTTGGCTCGCATTCCCCAGGAGAACGCGTTGATTGCCGAGCGCATCGACAAGCTCGACAAGACCATCCATGACGAGAAGGGAAAGGCTGCACTGCGCAAAGTGGTCGAAGCGCGCAGCGCCTATGTGCCGGCCATGGAAGGCGCCATGGAACTCGGCCGGGCGGGCAAGCGTGAAGAGCTCGCGGCCTACCTCATCGGCCCGATGCGCAAGGCGCAGAACGCCTACCTCCAGGCGGTGACCGACTTGTCCCATGTGCTCGAGGAAGCCGTGGTGGCGGCGGGCAAGGACGGCAAGGAGACCTACGAGGCCGGTCGCGACCTGATGATGGCGCTTTCGGTCGCAGCCGTCGTCGTCGCCAGCCTGGTCGGCTACCTCGTCACGCGCTCCATCGTCAAACCGATCGCCGAGACGGTCGACGGAGCCAACGCGCTGGCCAAGGGAGACCTGACGGTCAGCATCGCGGCGGACTCGCGCGACGAGACCGGGCTGCTCAAGGCGGCCATGCAAGCGATGGTGAGCAAGCTGATCCAGGTCATCGGTGAAGTGCGCGCCGCCGCGGACGCGCTCGCGAATGCCGCGGGGCAGGTGTCCCAGACCTCGCAGTCGCTGTCGCAGTCATCGTCCGAGCAGGCGGCGAGCGTTGAACAGAGCACCGCCTCGATAACCCAGATCAGCAGCTCCATCAATCACAGCAAGGACGACGACCAGACCACCAATACCCTGGCGACCGCAGTCGCGCACCAGGCGGCCGAGGGCGGCGACGCCGTCAAGGAGACCGTCGAGGCCATGAAGCAGATCGCCGGCAAGATCGGCATCATCGACGACATCGCCTACCAGACCAATCTGCTGGCGCTCAACGCCGCCATCGAGGCGGCGCGCGCGGGCGAACACGGCAAAGGCTTCGCGGTCGTCGCCGCCGAAGTGAGAAAGCTCGCGGAACGCTCGCAGGTCGCGGCGCAGGAAATCGGTCAGGTCGCCGGGTCGAGCGTGCGGCTCGCCGAGCGCGCCGGAGCGCTGCTCGACGAGATCGTTCCCGGCATACAGAAGATTTCCCAGTTGATCCAGGAAATCACGGCTGCCGCGAACGAACAGGCCGCCGGCGTCGGTCAGGTCAGCACGGCGATGGCGCAGATCAGCAAGGCGACGCAGCAGAACGCCTCGGCCTCCGAGGAACTGGCCGCCACCGCCGAGGAGATGGGCGGGCAGGCGCAGCAACTGCAGGAGCTGATGAGTTTCTTCACGCTCGATGCCGCGACAACCGCGGCGCCGCGCGGCGCCCCCGACCGCGCGCCGATGCACCGCGCACACAAGACGGCTGCCGCTCCCGCGAACCCAAACGACTTCGAGCGTTTCTGAGGAGCCCGCCATGACCACCATGCCAGTCCAGGCGCAAGCGCAAGCGGTGCCGGCACCGGTTTCCGCGCTGCTGGCCTCCGCCGGCGACGCGAATCAGTACCTGACCTTCTCGCTGGCCGGCGAGATGTACGCCGTCGGCATTCTCAACGTCAAGGAAATCATCGAGTACGGCGGCCTGACGGGGATACCGATGATGCCGGCCTTCGTCCGCGGCGTCATAAATCTGCGCGGCGCCGTCGTGCCCGTGATCGACCTCGCCGTGCGTTTCGGCGGCCATGAAACCGAAGTGCAGAAGCGCACCTGCAACGTCATCGTCGAGGTGGTGCAGGACGACGCCAGGCACGACCTCGGCATCATGGTCGACGCCGTCTCGGAAGTCCTCGAGATTCCGGCGCGCGACATCGAGCCGCCGCCTTCGTTCGGCGCAAAGATTCGCGCCGAGTTCATCGCCGGCATGGGCAAGGTGGACGGCAGGTTCGTCATCATCCTCGACATCCAGCGCGTGCTTTCGGCCACTGAACTGGCGGCAGTCACCGGCGCTGCGGCCGTTTCGGCGGCCTGAAGGCCGCTCAAAGCGCCAGATCGACCCTTACGCCGACGACAGTGGCGTCCCGAACCGCCGCTGCCGCTCCGGGATGACGGAAGCGCTGCACGACCGGTTGCACGGCGAGCCACTTCCTGGCCTGGAACCGGTAAGTGATCTCGGTCGCCGACTCTGCGTCGGCCGTTTCGACGCCCGACGCCGCCTGTGCGGCGCGGAACTTGGCGCCGACGGCGCCACGCGTATGGGCGACGCCGAACACATCTTCCTCGCGCCCCGGCAGCGGGCCGCGCACGCTGATGCCGACGTTGTGGAAGCGCTCGATCGCGGTCGAATCCCCGTCGGTGGCGCCGACGCGCACGAAGCCGTTGAGGTTGCCGCCGCTCCAGCGCCACAGCGCCCGCTCGGCCAGCGCGTACCAGCCGCTGCTGCGGCGCCGCTCGGGGTTGCCGGCGGCGTCGACGTCGACGAGGTCGGCGGCGGGCGCCGTATAGCGCCAGACGCCGAGCGCATATTTCTCGTAGCCCTCGAACAGATCGTGGGCCTTCACCTCCGGCTCCGGCGTCACGCCCTTCTCCGGCGACGGCGGCTCGAAGACGTGCCCGCGCTCGAGCGGCTTGTAGCCGATCTCGGCGATCTGCATCGCGCCGTCGCCCTTGTCGAACCTGACGTGCGTGCCCCTCGGTCGCTGCGGATCGCCGGGGATGCCGTCGAGCACCGCGCCCATCGCATACAAGGTGCGATCGTCGGACTGCCACTTGGCGCGCAGGCCGAAGGCGGGATTGTTGAATATCGACGGCCCGCGCGTCAGCGCCAGGTCCGGCGCAGCGCCGTAGGGCGGCTGCACGAACACGCCGGCCGAATCGACCGTCTGGAATTCCGAATCGATCGGATAAAGCCCGGCCAGCAGCGCCCACTTGCCGTCGGCGAAAGACTGCTCGAACCATGCGTGGAAAAGACGCGCGGTGCTGACCGGCACTTCGACGTTCGAGACGCCGAGCTGGCTGCCGAGGAAATCGCGGTTCGTCTTGCCGCCTCCGTCGTAGATCAGGTTGGCATAGGCCACGGCGCCGTTCCAGCCGGAAAGCGTCTCGAAGTCGGCCTTCAGCTTGAGATCGAAGTGGGAGATCGGCCTGCCGCCGCGGCGCGTGCCGCCCGAAGCGACGCGCAGCATGTCCCAACGATAGCCGAGATCGACCGCGAGCCCGCGCTCCTGCCACTCCTGGCGCAGCCCGCCCCAGTCACCGCTCAGCGTCGATTCCGCATATCCCGGCAGCTCTTCTGCCGCAGCCGGCGGCGCGCACGTCGCCGCAATCATCAGCACCGACATCGCGGTCAGGCATTCGAACGAATTACGCAACAGGATTCTCCATCGGCATAGTCATGGCCGACCGGTAGAATAAGCCAATTTCCGGATCCTGCCCCCATCGTGGATGCAACCGTTTCGATCACCGATGCCGAGTTCGCCCAGTTCCAGCGACTGATCTACAAGATCGCCGGCATCAGCCTCGCCGACTCGAAGAAAGTCCTTCTCGTCGGCCGCCTCGGCAAGCGTCTCAAGGCGCATGGCCTGGAGACCTATTCCGAGTACTTCAAGCTCATCTCCAGCGGGCGCGACCCGGCCGAGCTGCAGATGATGGTCGAGTTGCTGACGACCAACGAGACCTACTTCTTCCGCGAGGAAAAGCACTTCGACTTCCTCGCCGACCACATCGCCGCCAAGCATCCGGCCGGCAAGTCGCTCGACGTCTGGAGCGCCGCCTCGTCCACGGGCGAGGAGATCTACACCATCTGCATGGTGCTGGCCGACGCGCTGGGCGTGAACGGCCAGTGGTCGGTGATGGGCTCGGACATCAACACCCAGGTGCTGGCGCTGGCGCAGAGCGGCCACTACCCGATGGAGCGCGCGCGCGGCCTGCCGCCGGAATACATGCGCAAGTACTGCCTCAAGGGCGTGCGCCAGCACGAGGGCACCTTTCTCATCGCGCCCGAGCTGCGGCGCCACACCCGCTTCATGCCGGTGAACCTCAACCAGCCGCTGCCGGGAACCGTGGGCAAGTTCCACGTCATCTTCCTGCGCAACGTGATGATCTATTTCGACGCCGAGACCAAGCGCCAGGTCGTCGACCGCCTGATCAACCAGCTGCACCCCGGCGGCTGGTTCATCGTCGGGCATTCGGAATCGCTCAACGGCCTCACCGAGCGCCTGACGCCCGTGCAACCGACGATCTACCGCCTGTCGTGAGCCAGCCCGAAATCTTCCTCGAACCCGGCGACTTCCATTTCGGCGCGGCGCCGCTGCGCCTCAAGACGCTGCTCGGCTCCTGCGTCACCGTGACCTACTGGCACCCGCGCCTGCACGTCGGCGGCATGTGCCATATCCAGTTGCCGCGCCGGCCGCTGCGCCCGGTCGACGGCGAACTCGACGGCCACTATGCCGACGACGCCTTCCTGATGTTCGACCAGGCGCTGGAGCGCCTGCACACGCCGGCCCGGGACTACGTCGTCAAGCTGTTCGGCGGAGGCAACATGTTCACGGGCCAAGCCCGCGCCCTCGACATCGGCGGCAAGAACGTGGCCGCGGTGCGCGTCGAACTCGCCCGGCGCAGCCTGGCGCCGGCCGTCGAGCACGTCGGCGGCTCGGGCCACCGCAAGCTGGTATTCGATCTCGCGAGCGGCCACGTCTGGCTCGCGTTCTCCAACCTCGCCCCTGTCAAGGAAGCCGCAATTGGGTGACAAGATCAAAGTGATGATCGTCGACGACTCGGCGCTGGTGCGCCAGGCCGTGACGCAGGCGGTCGCCGCCGACCCCGGCATCGAGGTGATCGCCACGGCGCAGGATCCGCTGTTCGCGATCGAGAAGATGAAGACGCTCTGGCCGGACGTGCTGGTGGTCGACATCGAGATGCCGCGCATGGACGGCCTGACTTTCCTCAAGAAGATCATGGCCGAGCATCCGACGCCGGTGATCATCTGCTCCTCGCTGGCCGAAAAGGGCGCGCAGGTGACCATGGAGGCGCTCGCCGCGGGCGCCTTCACCATCATCACCAAGCCGAAGCTCGGCGTGAAGTCCTTCCTGCAGGATTCGGCCAACGACATCGTCACGGCGATCAAGAGCGCCGCGCGCGCCAACATGGGCGCGGTGCGGCGCATGACGGGCACGCCCGCTGCCGCGATGCCGACCCCGAAGCTCAGCGCCGACGCCATGCTGTCGAGCCAGCATTCCGGCGCCTCGATGTACGGCACGACCGACCGCCTGGTCGCCATCGGCACGTCGACCGGCGGCACCCAGGCGCTCGAAGCCGTGCTGACGCGGCTGCCCGCGGTCTGCCCCGGCATCGTCATCGTCCAGCACATGCCGGAGAAGTTCACGGCCCTCTTCGCCGACCGCCTCAACGGCCTGTGCCAGCTCGAAGTGCGCGAGGCGCAGAACGGCGACCGGGTCATTCCCGGCCGCGCCCTGATCGCGCCCGGCGGGCGCCACATGATGCTCAAGCGCAGCGGCGCGCAGTATTACGTCGAGGTCGCCGACGGCCCGCTGGTCAACCGGCACAAGCCGTCGGTGGACGTGCTGTTCCGGTCGGTGGCGCAGGTGGCCGGCAAGAACGCGCTCGGCATCATCATGACGGGCATGGGCGACGACGGCGCGCGCGGCATGAAGGAAATGCACGACGCCGGCGCGCAGACGGTGGCCGAGGACGAATCGACCTGCGTCGTGTTCGGCATGCCCAAGGAGGCGATCCGCCTCGGCGGCGTCGACAAGGTCACCCCGCTCGACCGCATTCCCCAGGAAATCATCGCCTACGGCGCCTGACCGCAAGGGGCGAAGCGGCACCCGAAACTGGCATCTAAGGTGGGCCTTAATTTCTGACGCAGCGCAACATTTGTGTCACAGGCCCGTGTTAACCTGCGCGTCTGCCGTTTAGCCACGGAGGTCCCAGTGCCCCCCACCGCCGCTCCCGACGCGCCCGCCGCAATCCTGGCGCGCCACCGCCACAACCCCACCCGCCTGGTGCAGATCCTGCGCGAAACCCAGGAAGCGCTCGGGTGGCTGTCACCCGCCACGCTCGCCGAACTCGCGCGCGGTCTCGACCTGCCGCTGGCCCGCGTCACCGGCGTCGCCGGCTTCTACGCCTTCTTCCACACCGAGCCGCGCGGCCGCTACCGCGTGCTGTGGAGCGACAACATCACCGACCGCATGCTCGGCAACCAGGACCTGATGCTCGACATGTGCCGGCACCTCTGGCTCGAGCCCGGCCACGTCTCCGAAGACGGCCTCGTCAGCGTCGACACCACCTCCTGCACCGGCATGTGCGACCAGGGGCCGGCGGTGCTGGTCAATTACCGTGCCGTCACGCGCATGACGCCGGCGCGCGTCGAGCAGATGTGCGAACTGATCCGCAAGGAAGTGCCGGTCGACCAGTGGCCGGCCGAGTTCTTCCACGTCGACAGCAACATCCGCCGCCGCGACGTCCTGCTCGGCAACGAACTCCAGCCCGGCGACGCGCTGCGCGCCTGCATCGCCCGCGGCAGCGCGCCGGTCGTCGAGGCCGCCTCGAACGCGCGCTCCTGGCGCGAGTCGGCCGCGACGGTCGCCCCCGGCCCGCAACTCACGCTCGAGGAAATCAAGCGAGCCAACCTGCGCGGACGCGGCGGCGCCGGCTTCACCACCGGCCTCAAGTGGGAGGCCTGCCGCAACGCCTCCGGCAGCGGCCCCGACGCCGCGCGCTACGTCGTCTGCAACGCCGACGAGGGCGAGCCCGGCACCTTCAAGGACCGCGTGCTGCTGACCGAACAGGCCGACCTCGTCTTCGAGGGCATGACCGTCGCCGGCTACGTCGTCGGCGCACGCCGCGGCCTACTCTACCTGCGCGGCGAATACCGCTACCTGCTCGACCATCTCGAAGCCGTGCTGGCGCGTCGCCGCGCCGCGCACCTGCTGGGCCACAACATCCTTTCCCAGCCGGGCTTCGACTTCGACATCGAGATCCATCTGGGCGCCGGCGCCTACGTCTGCGGCGAGGAATCGGCGCTGATCGAATCGCTCGAAGGCAAGCGCGGCGTGCCGCGCAACCGCCCGCCCTTCCCCGTCACCCACGGCTACCTGAACCAGCCGACGACGGTGAACAACGTCGAGACGCTGGCGTCCGCCGCGCTGATCGCCTGGAAGGGCGGCGACTGGTTCCGCGCCATCGGCACCGAGAAGTCCGCCGGCACCAAGGTGCTGTCGGTCTCCGGCGACTGCGAGCGCCCCGGCATCTACGAGTATCCGTTCGGCGTGCGCCTGTCGCAGGTACTCGCCGACTGCGGCGCCAGGGACGTGCAGGCGGTGCAGGTCTCCGGCCCCTCCGGCGTCTGCGTCTCGGCCGACGAACTCGAGCGCCGCATCGGCTTCGAGGACCTCGCCACCGCCGGCGCCTTCATGGTGTTTGATTCGAGCCGCGACATGTTCGAGGTGGCGCGCAACTTCTCGCACTTCTTCGCCCACGAAAGCTGCGGCTTCTGCACCCCCTGCCGCGTCGGCACGACGCTGCTCAAGAACTGCATGGACAAGATCGCCGCCGGCCGCGGCAGCGAGTACGACATCGACGAGATCTTCAAGCTCAACCACCTGCTGCAGACGGCCAGCCATTGCGGCCTCGGCCACACCGCCTGCAATCCCATGTTCGACACGCTGCAGAAGTTCAAGCCCGCCTACGAGCGGCGCCTGAAATCGCTGGCCTTCGAGCCCGCCTTCGACCTCGACCACGCGCTGGCGCGGGCGCGCCAGATGACGGGACGCGACGACGCCGCGGCGCACCTTGCGACCGCGATGGAGGACAAGTCATGACTACCGACGCCACGCACAACGCGCCGACCTTCCAGCTCGACGGCGAGGACGTGCCCTTCCTGCCGGGCCAGACCGTGATCCAGGCGGCGCTGGCCGCCGGGCATTACATCCCGCATCTCTGCTATCACCCGGAGTTCAAGCCGCACGGCTCCTGCAAGCTGTGCACCGTGAAGGTGAACGGCCGGCCAATGGCTTCCTGCACCACGCAGGCGCAAGCGGGCCTCAACGTCGAGAGCGAGATTCCGGAGATCCAGGACAAGCGCCGCACGCTGGTGCAGATGCTGCTGGTCGAAGGCAACCACTTCTGCCCCTCGTGCGAGAAGAGCGGCCGCTGCATGCTGCAGGGCCTCGCCTACGATCTCGGCGTGATGTCGCCGCACTTCCCGCAGATCTTCCCGACGCGGCCGGTCGACGCCTCGCACCCCGAGGTGCTGCTCGACTTCAACCGCTGCATCCTGTGCGAGCTCTGCGTGCGCGCCAGCGGCGAAGTCGACCGCAAGAACGTGTTCGCGCTCTCCGGCCGCGGCATCACCAAGCACCTGATCGTGAACAGCGAGAGCGGCAAGCTCGCCGACACCGATTTCGCCGCCACCGACAAGGCGGCGCACGTCTGCCCGGTCGGCGTGATCCTGCACAAGCGCCGCGGCTTCGACGTGCCGATAGGCAAGCGCATTTTCGACATCAAGCCGATCAGCGAGCAGATCGAATCGCCCGGCCATACGCTGCGAGAGGCCTGAGATGACGACCGCCACCAAACCCAAGCTGCGCGTCGCCACGACGTCGCTCGCCGGCTGCTTCGGCTGCCACATGTCGATCCTCGACATCGACGAGCGCATCCTCGACCTCATCGAAGTCGTCGAGTTCGACCGCTCGCCGATCACCGACATCAAGCACTGCGGCCCCTGCGACGTGGGCATCATCGAAGGCGGCGTCTGCAACGCGGAGAACGTGCACGTGCTGCGCGAGTTCCGCGCCAACTGCAAGACGCTGATCGCCATCGGGGCCTGCTCCGTGAACGGCGGCCTGCCGGCACAGCGCAACAGCCTCGACCTGCGCGACATCCTCGAGGAGGTCTACCAGACCGAGCCCGGCATCAGCCACGGCGGCATCCCGAACGATCCCGAGCTGCCGCTGCCGCTCGACAAGGTCCATCCGATCCACGAGGTCGTGAAGGTCGATTACTTCCTGCCCGGCTGCCCGCCTTCCGGCGACGCCATCTGGAAGTTCCTGACCGACCTCATCGCAGGCCGCACGCCGCATCTCGGCTACGGCCTGCTGCGCTACGACTGAAGAGGTAGCACATGGCATTCGAACTTGAAACCGCCACCAACGCCGAAGCGCTGCGCCGCGTGGCCATCGAACCCGTCTCGCGCGTCGAGGGGCACGGCAAGGTAACGATCCTGCTGGACGACGACAACAAGGTGCACCAGGTGCGCCTGCACATCGTCGAATTCCGCGGCTTCGAGCGCTTCATCCAGGGCCGCCCGTACTGGGAAGTGCCGGTCATGGTGCAGCGCCTGTGCGGCATCTGCCCGGTCTCGCACCATCTCGCCGCCTCGAAGGCGCTCGACATGATGCTCGGCGTCAAGCTGACGCCGACCGCCGAGAAGATCCGCCGCCTGATGCACTACGGCCAGATACTGCAGTCGCACGCGCTGCACTTCTTCCACCTCTCCTCGCCCGACCTGCTGTTCGGCTTCGGCTCGGACGTCGCGACGCGCAACGTGGTCGGCGTCATCGCCGCCGCGCCGGAAGTGGCGAAGAAGGGCGTGCTGCTGCGCAAGTACGGCCAGGAAGTGATCCGCCTCACGGCCGGCAAGCGCGTGCACGGCACGGGCTCGGTGCCGGGCGGCGTGAACAAGTCGCTCACCGCCGACGAGCGCGACCTGCTGCAGAAGGACATCTACCAGATGATCGCCTGGAGCCGCGAGGCGGTGGGCATCATCAAGGGCCTGTTCGAGAAGAACCTCGCCGAGTACAACGCCTTCGGCCGCTTCGACGCCCACGGCATGAGCCTGGTGCGCGCCGACGGCGCCATGGACCTCTACCACGGCGGCCTGCGCGCACGCGACAAGTCCGGCGACATCATCTTCGACCAGTTCGACTACGGCCACTACTGGGAGAAGATCGGCGAGGACGTGAAGCCCTGGTCCTACATGAAGTTCCCGTTCATGAAGCACCTCGGCCCGGACGACGGCTGGTATCGCGTCGGCCCGCTGACGCGCGTCTCCAACTGCGACTTCATCCCGACGCCGCTGGCCGACGCCGAGCGCAAGGAATTCCTCGCCTATGACGCCGGCCGCCCCGCCGGCTCCACGCTCGGCTACCACTGGGCGCGCATGATCGAGATGCTGCACGCCGCCGAGACGATCAAGGAACTGCTGCACGACGACGACATCACCGGCAGCGACCTCATGGCCACCGGCCAGCGCCAGGAACGCGGCGTCGGCGTCATCGAGGCGCCGCGCGGCACGCTGATCCACCACTACCGCGTCGGCGAAGACGACCTCGTGGTGCGCGCCAACCTGATCGTGTCGACGACGCACAACAACCAGGCGATGAACGAGTCGATCCGCCAGGTGGCCAGGCAGTACCTCGACGGCAAGGAAGTCACCGAGGGCCTGCTCAACCACATCGAGGTCGCCATCCGCTGCTTCGATCCCTGCCTCTCCTGCGCCACGCACGCGCTCGGCCAGATGCCGCTCGAAGTCGAGCTGCTCGACGCCGAAGGCACGCAACTGAGCCGCATGCAGAAGGACGCACGCGGCATCTGCACGGCCGAGTGAAGGCGCCGATCCTGATCTTCGGCTGGGGCAACCCCAGCCGCGGCGACGACGCGCTCGGCCCGCTGTTCGTCGAGCGCATCGAGGCGCTCGATCTCCCCGGCGTCGAATGTCTGACCGATTTCCAGCTGCAGGTCGAGCACGCGCTCGACCTGCAGGGCCGGCAACGCATTTTGTTCGTCGACGCCAGCGTCGATGCCCCGGCTCCGTTTTCCGCCGAGCGCATCGAGGCGGAGAAGGACGACAGCTTCACCACCCATGCCATGACGCCGCAGTCCGTGCTGCAGGTGTATCGCGACTTAGAAGACGACGACCCGCCGCCGACCTGGCTGCTGGCGATAAGGGCGGAGACCTTCGAACTCGGCGAGCCGCCGAGCGCGGCGGCGATGGAACGTCTCGCTGCCGCGGTCGATTGGGCGCGCGACTGGATCGTTCGTCAGTAGAGTCCTTTGCGTGCTGCCGCCTGTAGTGGCGGCGGCACGGTATTCCGTCCCCGCTCCCGCTGCTGGGAAGCGCAGATATCGCGGGGCCGGAACACCGCGCCACCGCTTGGCAGTGTGAGCGCGGGTTTGCGAACCCCGAGCGCGACGGCATCGCCTTGACCGAAAGCCGACATGACAATATCGTTGTGGGCGATGAAACAAGGGAGAAGGCCGATGAAGTTGCGGAACCATGGGCAAATGAGCGGTCATGCTCACAGCGCTTGCCCGGGGCGCGCCATGACTACCGGCCTGATTGATCCAAGCAGATCGAGTGACGCATGAAGAAGCTGGTCGGCGTAGCCATCGGGGTTGCACTCTCGCTTCTTCTTGTCTTCTCTGATTTTTCAAGACGCGTACCCGAACTCCGTCCCGAGCATTTCGCAGGGCTATCGATAGCCGTCATCTTCCATGCTCTAGTTGCTTACGCCGTAATTCACGGGAATCGGCGTCTTCTCAAGGTGGCGTTAGTTGTCGCCGCCCTCATAGCTGCTGCGCCATTTATGCTCATGGAAAGCTTGACTGAAGCAGCGCTCGTCACTGTCTTTGCAGCAGTCTATATGTGGCTTCTAGTCATGTATGCGAGAAGACCGCTGTCACCTCGGATCTGCGACGACGGGGATCGGGGCAAGTAGCGGCGTAAGAAGACAACAAGGCCGTGGGACCTGCTTCTCACGGCTTTGCGCAAACCCGTGCCCAAGTCACCAAGCGGTGGTGCGGTGTTCCGGCCCCGCGATATCTGCGCTTCCCAGCAGCGGGAGCGGGGACGGAATACCGTGCCGCCGCCACCACCGCCCGCCGCAATCAACCGTTCTAAGAAAGCGCCGCCGTGAGCGAACGCACTTCTTCCTCCGACTCTGCGAGGATGCTCGTCAGCGTCTCGTGGCCGAGCGCGATTTCGAGTCGGGCGGTCATGCCTTCGGTGCGGCCCTTGTAGCCGCCGTCGAGCGCGTGCAGCGGCGACGGCACGGGAGAGAGTTCTTCGGCGAGCAGCAGGGTGTCGGCGAGCGAGCCCGGCGGCATGGCGAGGAAGCCGTCCCAGTAGGCATCGATCGCCTGCGCGACCGCTTCGGGCACCGCGAGCACGCCGAGCACGGCGCGGCCGACCTCGGCCTCGCCCTCCTCGATCCAGTCGGTGAAGTCGTCGCAGTTGAACACGCCCTGATACTCGTGGGCGCGCGACAACATGTAGAAGCCGCCGACCTCGTGCACGATGCCGGCGAACAGGGCCGTCTCAGGGTCCTGGTGCGTGACGCGGCGGGCGATCACGTGCGCCAGCGAGGCGACGTGCGCCGTGTGTTCCCAGAGATGGTTGGCGAGCGTCTGGCACTGCGGCGGCGCCTTGGCGTCGGCCATCTGGCGCGTGGCGACGGCCATCGCGAGCGCGCGCACGGTGCGAAAACCGATGCGCGCGACGGCCGTGCGCACGTCGGTGACCTCGCGGCCGGAGCGATTGAAGGCGACGGAATTGGCGATGGCGACGACCCGCGCCGACAGCAGCGGTTCGGCGGCGACGAGATGGGCGGCCTTCTCGATGTGGCACTCGGGGTCTTCAAGCGCCTGGCGCACGCGCAATGCCACTTGCGCGCTGGTGGAGAAGGCCATCTCTCCGTGCGCCATGTGGGCGGCCATATCGCGGAAGGCTGCGCGTCGATCCATGGCGGCAAATCATACCCGCATTCGCGTATGGCCAATCGGGCTGCGGTGGCGTAGCGTGGCGCCCATGTGGCGCATCCTCCCGTTCGTGCTGCTGATGTTCGCCCGCGCCTGCGCCGCACAGGCGCAACTCCCGCTCGAGCGCGTCAAGCTGCCGCCGGGCTTCGCGATCGAACTCTGGGCGCGCGTCGACAACGCGCGCCAGATGACGCTCGGACGCAGCGGCGCCGAGGGCGGCATCGTCTATGTCGGCTCGATGAAGGCCGGCAAGGTGCACGCCGTGCGTTTCGACAAGAACCACCGCGCGACGAAAGTGATCGAGATCGCCGACGGCCTGAAGATGCCGGTCGGCGTCGCCTGGCGCGACGGCAGCCTCTACGTCTCGGCCGTGAGCCGCATCCTGCGCTACGACGGCATCGACGCGCGCCTCGACGCGCCGCCGAAGCCGGCGATCGTCACCGACCGCCTGCCGCCCGAGACGCACCACGGCTGGAAGTTCATCGCCTTCGGCCCGGACGGCAAGCTATACGTGCCGGTCGGCGCGCCGTGCAACAACTGCGCCGCCGCCCCCGACCGCTATGCCGCGATCCTGCGCATGAACGCCGACGGCAGCGGCCTCGAGACCTTCGCGCGCGGCGTGCGCAACACCGTCGGCTTCGACTGGCATCCGCAGACGCGCGAACTCTGGTTCACCGACAACGGCCGCGACATGCTCGGCGACGACGTGCCGCCGGACGAACTCAACCGCGCCGTGCAGGCCGGGCAGCACTTCGGCTATCCCTACTGCCACGGCGGCGACATCGCCGATCCGGAGTTCGGTTCGCGCCATGCCTGCAACGAGTTCGTGCCGCCGGTGCAGAAGCTGGGGCCGCACGTCGCCGCGCTCGGCATGCGCTTCTATCGCGGCGCGATGTTCCCCGCCGAATACCGCGGCAGCGTCTTCATCGCCGAGCACGGCTCGTGGAACCGCTCGGCCAAGATCGGCTATCGCGTCATGCGCGTGCGGCTCGACGGCAACCGCGCCGCCGCCTACGAGGTCTTCGCCGAGGGCTGGCTGCGGGGCGACGAGGCCTGGGGCCGCCCCGCCGACGTGCTGCCGCTGCCCGACGGATCGCTGCTGGTTTCCGACGATCACGCCGATGCCATCTATCGCATCACTTGGAGCACGGGTAAAATCGCTGCACCGCAATAACAAGTAACGCCGACGAGCCGAAAGGGCACGGCTAGCCCCCTCCGTGAGCCCCCCACTGACAGGCAAGGACTACGAGCGCCTCGCACGCAACATCAACCCCGGCGGCTGGGCGGTGGATGGCGAGCGGCCGATCGCCACGCTGCTCGGATCGTGCGTCGCCGTGTGCCTGCAGGACCCGAAACTCGGCCTCGGCGGCATGAACCACTTCCTGCTGCCGAGCCGTGCCAGCAGCGCCAATGCCGACACCGACGTCATCCTCAACGGCGACTACGCGATGGAAGTCCTGGTCAACGCGCTGCTGAACAAGGGCGCCAACAAGGCGCGCCTGGTTGCCAAGGCCTTCGGCGGCGGCACCATCGTCAGCTCGATCCGCATGGCGATCGGCGAGCGCAATGCCGAGTTCGCGCGCGAGTGGCTCGACCGCGAGGGCATCCCGCTGGTCGCCTCCGATTTCAGCGGGCCGTGGTCGCGCAAGGTCGTCTTCGTGCCGGGCACCGGCGACGCCTTCTGCCGCCGCATCCCGACCACGCAGGCGGCGGCGGCCGAGGTGGCGCGCGCCGAGCAGGAATACGAGAAGTCGCTGGCGCGTCCCGCGGCGACCGTGGAAAAGAAGATCGAGCTGTTCTGAACGCAGACCCAGGGAGGCCGCGCATGAACGCGACACCAGTCCTCGAATACATCGAGAACCGCACCTACGACGAGATTTCCGTCGGCGAGAGCGCCAGCCTCGTGCGCACGCTGCGCCCCGAGGACATCCAGATGTTCGCCATCATCTCCGGCGACATGAACCCGACGCACGTCGATCCGGAGTACGCGCGCTCGTCGAGCTTCCGCGAGGTGGTGGCGCACGGCATGTGGGGCGGCGTGCTGATCTCGAACGTGCTCGGTACGGAGTTTCCCGGACCGGGCACCGTGTATGTCGACCAGACGCTGCACTTCGAGCGCGCGGTGCGCGTCGGTGACACGCTGACGGTCGTCGTCACCTGCAAGCGCAAGTTCGACCACAACCACCACATCGTCTTCGACTGCCTGGCGACCAACCAGGACGGCGAAAAGGTGATCGGCGGCACCGCCGAAGTGCTGGCGCCGACCGAGAAGGTGCGCCGCCCGAAGGCCGACCTGCCGGAACTGCGCCTCTCGGCGACGCGCACGTCGCGCTTCGAGCACCTGCTGGCGATCACCGCCGGCCTGCCTGCGATCCCGATGGGCGTCGCGCATCCCTGCGACGCCGAGTCGCTCAAGGGCGCCCTGCTGGCGCGCGACCGCGGCCTCATCGTGCCGACGCTGATCGGCCCGGCCGAGAAAATCCACAGCGTCGCCGAACAGTTCGGCCTCGACCTGCACGGCTGCACCATCGTCAACGTGGCGCACAGCCACGCCGCCGCTGAAGCCGCCGTGGCGCTGGCGCGCAGCGGCGACGTCGAAGCGCTGATGAAGGGCTCGCTGCACACCGACGAGCTGATGGCCGAGGTGGTCTCCAAGACCGGCCTGCGCACCGAGCGCCGCATCAGCCACGTCTTCGTGATGGACGTGCCGACCTATCCGCGGCCGCTGCTGATCACCGACGCGGCGATCAACGTCGCGCCGACGCTCGAGGACAAGGTCGACATCGTGCAGAACGCGATCGACCTTGCACTGACGCTGAAGATCGCCGAGCCCAAGGTGGCGATCCTCGCCGCCGTCGAGACCGTGAATCCCAAGATGCAATCGACGCTCGACGCCGCCGCACTCTGCAAGATGGCCGACCGCGGCCAGATCAAGGGTGGCATGCTCGACGGCCCGCTGGCCTTCGACAACGCGATTTCCGCCGCCGCCGCGCGCACCAAGGGCATCCACTCGCTGGTCGCCGGCAAGGCCGACATCCTGCTGGTGCCGGACATCGAGTCGGGCAACATGCTCGCCAAGCAGCTCGAATACCTCGCCGACGGCCTTGCCGCCGGCATCGTCCTCGGCGCGCGCGTGCCCATCGTGCTGACGAGCCGCGCCGACTCGGCGCAAACGCGCACCGCTTCGACCGTCGTCGCCGTCGTCATGGCGCACGCCGCACGCAAACAGAAAGGCCTCGATACCGTATGAGCAACGCCGTCCTCACCATCAACGCCGGTTCCAGCTCGATCAAGTTCGCCTTGTTCGCGCTCGCCGACCCGCTGCCCGAGCAACCCGAACTGGTCGGTCTCATCGACGGCATCGGCCTGCCCGGACAGCCGCCGCACCTGAAGGCGAAGGACGCCGGCGGCCACGTGCTCGACGACATCGACCTGCCGGCCGGCACCGAATCGCACCACGGCGCGCTGGAATTCCTCGTCGCCTGGCTGCACGGCCACGAGGCCGGCTGGCGCATCGCCGGCGTCGGCCACCGCGTCGTGCATGGCGCCCAGGCCTATTCGCAGCCGATCGTGCTCGACGACGACGCAATCCGGACGCTGACCGGCTTCATTCCCCTGGCGCCGCTGCATCAGCCGCACAACCTCGACGGCATCGCCGCCCTGCGCAAGGCTATGCCCGACGTGCCGCAGGTGGCCTGCTTCGACACCGCCTTCCATCGCAGCCAGCCCGAGATCGCGCAGCTGTTTGCGCTGCCGCGCCGCATCACGGCGCAGGGCGTGCGACGCTACGGCTTCCACGGGCTCTCCTACGAGTACATCGCCGAAGCGCTGCCGCGCCATGCCAACGCCGCGCGCGCCGACGGCCGCGTAATCGTCGCCCACCTCGGCAACGGCGCCTCGATGTGCGCCATGCGCGCGCGCAAGAGCGTCGCCACGACCATGGGCTTCACCGCCGTCGAGGGCCTGATGATGGGCACCCGCACCGGCAGCCTCGACCCCGGCGTGCTGCTCTACCTGATGGACTACGAGGGCATGGACGCCAAGGCGCTGACCAAGCTGCTCTACAAGGAATCCGGCCTGCTCGGCGTTTCCGGCGTCTCCTCCGACATGCGCGAGCTGCTGACCTCCGACAAGCCGGAGGCGCACGAGGCGATCGACCTCTTCTGCTATCGCATCGTGCGCGAGATCGGCTCGCTCGCCGCCGCCCTGCGGGGCCTCGACGCACTGGTGTTCACCGGCGGCATCGGCGAGCACGCGGCGCCGGTGCGCGAGCGCATCTGCGCGGCGCTGGGCTGGCTCGGCGTCGAGTGCGACCCGGAGGCCAACGGGCGCGACGCCCGCCGCATCTCGCCGGCCGGCAGCGCCGTCGACGTCCTCGTCCTGCCGACCAACGAGGAATGGATGATCGCGCGGCACGCCGCCGAACTGATCTAGCGCCGGGCTACCAAAGCCGGTGCTGCATCTCGCGCCGGCCGTCGCGGTAGATGACCCAGCCGCCGATCAGCATCACGGCGCCCCAGGCCAGGAAACCGACATCCCAGTAGATCCACTGCTCGCGCGGCACGGTTTCGTTGACGTGGTGGATTCCCAGCAGGTGGTGGTCGATCAGCCCCTCCACCACGTTGAACAGCCCGAAGCCCATCAGCAGCGTGCCGACCAGCAACTTGCCGGACCACCACAGGTGCGCGCGGTGGGCCGAGCGCCACAGCGACACCAGCCCGGCGACGACGAAGGCGTAGGTCGCAGCGTGGAACATGCCGTCCCAGAAGACGTTGAACTGCAGGTTGCCGACCTCGTTCGGCGGATAGCCGGCGCTGCTCAGCATGTGGTGCCACTGGAGGATCTGGTGCAGGACCACGCCGTCGAAGAAGCCGCCCAGGCCGAGCCCGAAGAGGATGCCGGCGGACACGGGAAAGCGGCTGGTCTCGGTCTGGATGTCGATCATGAGGGGCTGCCGGGGCGCAAAAAACACTGTCGAACGCGGCACGCGGCATGCCCGCGACGACGCCATGGAATGACAGGCGGTTGAGAAAAACCCGCAGGCCATTGAAGTGCTTGGACTTCGTTGCTTCCAGTGCTTGACCACACATTCCAAGCGTGTATTCGTGCCAGCGCCGGAACGCTCCAATAAGCTGATTTTTCGGGCCTTTCTCGCCCTGTCGAGACCTCCAAAACCCACTATATATAGTGGCGTGGAGCTTGCATCGCCACTAGGAAAATTCCTAAGCCATTGATTCGCCGAAGCGTGGTTTTTTTCCGCTTCCCATGTATTGGAGGTAGGGGTATGCTTCGGCGCTCATTTCAACCATCTTCTTCGGACAAAACCATGACAACGGAAAGCTCCAAAACCGAGGAATCACAAGAATATCAACACGTTGGACAACTAGGTCTATTACTTCCGCAGGAAATTTCGGGGGAAGTCCTGCTCGAGAAATATGCCAAAGGCAACGAACGCGACGTCCGTGACGTCCGCACCCGCGTTGCCCGCGCGCTGGCCGCCGTCGAGACCGAAGACAAGCGCGCCCACTGGGAAGCGAAGTTCCTCGAAGCGCAGGAGAACGGCTTCGTTCCCGCCGGCCGCATCAACTCCGCCGCCGGCACCGACCTCTGCGCCACGCTGATCAACTGCTTCGTCCAGCCGGTCGGCGATTCGATCTCCGACACCGTCGACGGCCGCCCGGGCATCTACACCGCCCTCTCGCAGGCCGCCGAAACCATGCGTCGCGGCGGCGGCGTCGGCTACGACTTCTCGTCGATCCGCCCCATCGGCGCCCACGTCAAGGGCACGCAGTCGCGCGCCTCCGGCCCGGTCTCCTACATGCGCGTGTTCGACCGCTCGTGCGAGACCGTCGAATCCGCCGGCTCGCGCCGCGGCGCCCAGATGGGCGTGCTGCGCTGCGACCACCCGGACATCGAGGAATTCATCCACGCCAAGGACAGCGGCGACCTTACCAACTTCAACATTTCGGTCGGCGTCACCGACGAGTTCATGCGCGCCGTCGAAGCCGACGGCGAAGTCGAGCTGACCCACAAGGCCGCGCCCTCGCCCGACGTGCTGGCGGGCGGCGCCTACCAGCGCGACGACGGCCTCTGGGTCTACCGCAAGATCCAGGCGCGCGACCTGTGGGACCAGGTCATGCGCTCGACCTACGACCACGCCGAGCCGGGCATCCTGTTCATCGATCGCATGAACAAGGACAACAACCTCAACTACTGCGAGACCATCGAGGCGACCAACCCCTGCGCCGAGCAGCCGCTGCCGCCCTACGGCTGCTGCTGCCTGGGCTCGATCAACCTCACCAAGTACATCAAGCACGCCTTCACCGAGCAGGCCGAGTTCGACTACGCCGGCTTCGGCAAGACCATCGACACCTCGGTGCGCATGCTCGACAACGTGCTCGACGTCACCCACTGGCCGCTCGAGCAGCAGCAGGACGAGGCGCGCGCCAAGCGCCGCGTCGGCCTCGGCTTCACCGGCCTGGGCGACGCCCTGATCATGCTGTGCCTCAAGTACGACACGCCCGAGGCGCGCGGCATGGCGACCAAGATCTCCGAGTTCATGCGCGATCGCGCCTACCTCGCCTCGGTCGAACTGGCGCGCGAGCGCGGCTCCTTCCCGCTGTTCAACGCCGACCTCTACCTCTCGGGCGGCAACTTCGCCTCGCGCCTGCCCTCCGAGGTCAAGGAACAGGTCCGCCGCTACGGCCTGCGCAACTCGCACCTGCTGTCGATCGCGCCGACCGGCACCATCTCGCTGGCCTTCGCCGACAACGCCTCCAACGGCATCGAGCCGCCGTTCTCGTGGGTCTATACGCGCAAGAAGCGCATGGCCGACGGCACGCACAAGGAATACGCGGTCGAGGATTTCGCCTGGCGCCTCTACAAGCACCTCGGCGGCGACACCGCCAAGCTGCCCGACTACTTCGTCACCGCGCTGCAGATTTCGGCGCAGGCGCACAAGGACATGGTCGCGGCCGTCGCCCCCTGCATCGACACGGCGATCTCCAAGACCGTCAACGTGCCCGAGGACTACCCGTACTCGGAGTTCGAAGACCTCTACCTCTCCGCCTGGAAGGCCGGCCTCAAGGGCCTCGCCACCTACCGGCCGAACGCCGTGCTGGGCTCGGTGCTGTCCGTCGAGCCGAGCGGCACGACGCAGAAGCAGCCGCAGGACGTCACCATCGACGGCGCCAACCGCCGCCTCTCGATCGGCGCCCTGCCCGCGCCGGTGCTGGCCAGCCTGCGCTGGCCCGGCCGCCCGCGCCTGCACGAGGGCAACGCCTCGTGGACCTACATGATCGAGACGCCCCACGGCGAGTTCGCGCTGTTTGTCGGCCAGATCGAGAACGGCATGGGCCGCAACGTGCCCTTCGAGATCTGGGTCAACGGCGTCGAGCAGCCGCGCGGTCTCGGCGCCGTCGCCAAGACGCTGTCGATGGACATGCGCGCCAACGACAAGGCCTGGCTCAAGCTCAAGCTCGACACCCTGGCCGCCACCGTCGGCGAGGAGCCGTTCGAGATCCCGATGCCGCCGCATGGCGAGCACCGCATCGTCCCGGGCGCCGTTTCCGCGATGGCGCAGGTGATCCGCTGGCGCTGCGAGCAGATGGGCGCCTTCGAGGGCGACGGCCCGACCCCGGTGCTCGACGCCATGTTCTCGCGCGACGAGCCCAAGACCGGCACCGACGGCACGCTGTCCTGGACGGTCGACATCGTGAACCCCGCATCGCGCGAGGAGTTCGTCCTCGGCCTCAAGGAAATCACCCTGCCCGACGGCGTCACGCGGCCCTACTCCGCCTGGCTCTCCGGCAACTACCCGCGCGCGCTGGACGGCCTGACCAAGCTGCTGTCGCTCGACATGCGCGTCATGGACCCGGCCTGGATCGGCATGAAGCTGCGCAAGCTGGTGAACTACCCCGAGCCCCTCGGCGGCTTCATGGCCTTCGTGCCCGGCACGCGGCGCCAGCAGCACTGGCCCTCGACCGTCGCCTACCTGGCGCGGCTGATCATGCACCGCTACGCCATGCTCGGCATCCTCGACGAGAACGGCTACCCGACGCGCGAGATGGGCATCCTCGAGAGCCCGTCCGGCAAGACCGCCGGCGAGGTCAAGGTGCAGCAGGGCTCGCTCTGCGCCGAGTGCGGCAACATGACCGTGATTCGCAAGGACGGCTGCGATTTCTGCACCGCCTGCGGGGCGGTAGGGACCTGCGGCTGAGGCATAGGCCGCCAAGCAACTGTCCAGTAGTAGTAGTCAAACGGGGCGACGAAAGTCGCCCCGTTTTCTTGTGAACCCTACCCGCCCAACGTCCTGTCCTGGATACGGAACCAGGCCAGGGCATCATGGAAGTGCTGCGGCCGGAAGTCCGGCCAGTAGTCGTCGCAGACGTAGAAGTCGGCATACACCGACTGCGCCGGCAGGAAGCCGCTGAGCCGGCGCCCTCCGCCCCAGCGAACGATGAGGTCGAGGCGGGAGACCGCGGCCGAGCGAAGGCCGCCATTCCTGATGCCGGCCAGGTCCCATTCCCAGCCGTAGTTCACCAGCAGATTGACCTTCATGCCTTTGCCCCGCCGCCGACGGAACGGCGCCAGCGCGACCGGAAACTGGGCCGAAGTCTCATCCCCGACGACGAGGACGGCGGCGCCGCGGCGGGCGATTTCCTCGGCGAAGGTCACCGTGGCCTCGGTGAAGGCGTGCTTCTGGGTGGATGGCCGTCGTGTGTTGTCTTGCGTGAAGCAGTAGATCGACGCTTCCTTGATGCCACGCTCCTGGCACATCTCGAACAGGTGGAGGCCGGGCGCAATGCCGAAGGTGTAGCCGTCGGACTTCGCCAAGCCGTGTTCGACGGCCCAGCGGCGATTGCCATCCGGAATGAAGCCCACGTGTCGGGGCAGTGAACTCCGCGCCATGCACTCGATCGCTATTTCACCGGCTGGTACGCCTTGCGACTCACGCGGTCTTGCGCTCTGCTTCCGACGCGGCCGGCAGTACGAAACCGACCGGCGCCAGGTATCGGAAGACGACGAGGCGCGTGCCGACGTTGCCGACGCCGAGACGGCGGGCGACGTTCAGCGCGATCTTGTCCCGCATCTCGACGAAGCCGGTGATTTCCGCGCACCGGCGTTCTTTGGCGAGGCAGACGACGCCTGTTCCGGCGACCTCGCCGTAGGCCGCGCACAGGTTGCGAATCACGATCTTGACCTCGTGCGTGTCGAGCGCGGCGTTGAGCAGTTCCTCGATGTCGGGCCGCAACCGCATCATTCGACAACCACCGCTGTCCCGCTCGCCGACACCATCAGCATCCCGTTGCCCTGGCCGAGGACCTCGTAGTCGAGGTCGATGCCGACCACGGCGTTCGCGCCCAAATAGCGAGTGATGCGCTTGCCTTCGATGCTCGGAGTGGTCGTCGCCAGCATGTCACGTCTCCTGTGCGGTGCAGAAGAAGATAGGGTGCGGGCGAGGTACTGCCAATCCCCGAAAGCGCCTGTTCGGACTACCTGCTCGCGAGGACCGACGCAGGGAACGGATACCGCGTCTGGCCGTCGTCCTAGACGACAACCCGATTACGTCACGGCAGCCTGGACGACCGCCGGCGTTCGAGGAAGCCCGGCTGAAGGAATTGAGGGTGGCGCCGCAGCACCGGGGCCGCTAGCCGGCCTCGTAGCGCGACGGCGTGACGCCGGCGTGGGCGAGGAACTCGCGCAACAGCTTGATCGTCTGCCGGTCGCACATGTTGCTGTTGTGCGGGTGGTGGAGAAAGCCCTCGACACCGTTGAGGACGAGGCGGAAACGCGAACCGTGCGCCGGCTCGACCTCTGCGCCGACGTGGTGCAGCAGCGACTCCACCTCGCGCCAGTGGATGTTGCCGCTGATCGGATCCTCGAAGACCTTGCGCAGCAAGGCCAGATGCTTGTGGCTCACGGTGGCTCCTCGTCGCAGCGAGCCCAAGAACTCGCCGGCCGCTCTACTTTACGCGCTGATAGTCCGCATACATGATCTCGGCCCATTTTCCGTCGTCGCCGAGACGGTAGGAGGTCAGCACGCGGCGGTCGTCTCCGATCAGTTCGACGACGTCCCGGTACTTCGCCATCTTGCCTTCGGTGACCATGTCCGGCCCGTCGGAATTGAGCGTCAGCGTCTTCTCGCCGGCGTCCATCTCGCCGTCATACACCCAGAGGTGGGTCATCATCGAGCCGATCCAGGTGCCGACGTAACGCTTGGTCCTCGGATCGTAACCGAGCGTCAGCACCGTCGTTGCCGGAATGCCGCCCGGAATCTCGCCCTGGCCGGTCGCCACGATCCAGAGATCGCCGATCGATCGCACGCTCTCGCGGCCGGAAAACTTCTCGACCGGCTGGCCCGGTGTCATGATCGCCTGCGCCTCGTAGGTCCACTCGCCGACGAGGCGCTGCAGCCACTGGTGCTTCCGCGTGGGTTCCGCCTGGATCGGCGGTGCCTGTTCCAATTCTGTCGTCGCCATGATCGGTCTCCGCTGGTCGGGTGCCCGATCCGCCGGCAAGCGAGGTGCCGGGGCGCGCCGGCCTTGGCGCGGCGCCCGCCCTCACCGACTACCGGAAGTCGAAGATCTTCTCGAATCGCGCGCGTTGCAGCGCTTCCCTGACCACGCCGCCGGGGCGTGAGATGACCACGTACTTTCCCTTGGCCCTGGCCTGGTCCCGCAGCACGAGCAGCATGCCCATCGCCGAGCTGTCGAGGTAGGTCGTGTCGGCCAGGTCGACGACGACTTCGCTCCCGCTGCCCTGGTCGATGGCGGTTTCCATGTGGATCCTGAATTCGCCGACGAAGCGGAAGTCGAACCGGAGCGGGACCCGGATCACGATGGAGTCGGCGTGCAGTGTCGTGTCGAAGTTCATGGGGACCTCGCGTTTCGGATGATGTCGACATCAATCCTGCGCGAAACGTCCGGTCATTACAATTGGGCGAAAGCGATACCGCGACCGACCAAAGCTAGAGTCGGCCGGGGCGACTCCTCAGTGCGACGCGCCCTTCTGCAGGCGGAAGAAGTCCATCAATTCGTGCAGGCGATCGACCTGACCGTGCATCTCGGCCGCCGTCGCCGCCAGTTCCTCCGAGGCGGCGGCGTTGATCTGGGTCGCCTGGTTCAGTTGCCCCATGGCGCCGTTGATGTGGGCGACGCCGGACGTCTGCTGCTGCGAAGCGGCGGCGATCTCGCGCACCAGTTCGGAGGTCTTGCCGATCGTCGGCGCCATCTTCTCGAACAGGGCGCCCGCACCCTCGGCGATGCGCACCGACGAGGATGCGACCTCGCCGATTTCCTGCGCCGCCACCTGCGAGCGTTCGGCCAGCTTGCGCACCTCGGCCGCCACGACGGCGAACCCGCGGCCGGCGTCGCCCGCGCGCGCGGCCTCGATGGCGGCGTTCAGCGCCAGCAGGTTGGTCTGGTAGGCGATGTCGTCGACGATGCCGATCTTGTCGGCGATCTGGCGCATGGCGTCGACCGTGTCCCGGACGGCCTTGCTGCCGGCGACCGCTTCTTCGGCGGCGCGTCCGGCCATGTCGTTGGTCAGCTCGGCATTGGTGGTGTTGCGCGCGATGCTCTCGCTCATCTGTTCGACGTTGGCGGTCGTCTGCTCGACTGAACTGGCCTGTTCGGACGACGCCTGGCTCAGCGACTGCGCGGTCGCCGAAACCTCGCCGGCGGCGTTCACCAGCCGGTCGGCGGTGGCGCGCACGTCCGCGATGGTGCCGGCCAGGCTCTCGCTGGTCTTGCGGATGGCGTACATCAGGCTGGCCTCGTCCTTGTCGGCGACGGCGATGTCGTCCGAGAGATCGCCGTCGGCGAGGTGGTGCATGACCTCGACGGCGTAGGCGGGTTCGGCGCCGAGCTGGTGCAGCAGGTTGCGCACGATCAGCAGCGAGATCGACAGCATCGCCAACATGGCGACGGCGGCAACGCCGACGATCAGCCGCTGCTTGCTCACCGCCTGCTCCTGGATTTCCTTCTCGGTGGCGGCCGCTTCCGTCGAGAGTTCGGCGATGCCCTTCAGCAGTTCGTCCTTCAGCTTGCGCCAGGCCGGCGTTTCGTTCTTGTTGAGCAGGGTCTTGGCCTGTTCGAAATTGCCGGCGGCGATCTCCGCGAGCACGCCCTTGCGCGCCTCGTCCTGGGCATGGAACAGGCCGGCGATCGCCGTCAGTCGCGCGGCGACCTCGGGACGATCGTTCGATAGCGCTGCGCCCTTCTCGCGCGCGGCATTGAAGTCGGCCACCGCCTGCTGCAGGTTGTCGTAGGCCTTGCGGTTCGACGGATCGAGCATGATGTTGCGCAGCGCCTGCCCGCTCTGCAGGCCTTGCGCGTACATCTCGTTGAAGGCGGCGAGGCGCGCGGAATCGCGCACGATGAACTCGGCGAAGCGCCCCGAGTTGTCGCGCAGCGCGGCGAGTCCGATGGCGATGGCCGCAAGGAACAGGATCAGGCTGGTGCCGATGAGGACCAGCAACTGTGTCTTCACTTTCAGGCGGGACAACATGGCGATGCTCCCTGTGAATCGTCGTACGGCACGATTTTCTTTTGGCGGCAGGCGGCGCACGTCGCCCGACCACTTTCGTTGTAGGGCATTTCGGGCGCGACGGCCATAAGGGACGACTCATAGTATATTAGCCGTTGCCTATATTCGAAGAGCACGCCCCCTCATGGACAAGCCATCCCGCCTCGCGCATTTCCCGGTCGCCTTCTTCGCCGTCATCATGGGGCTCGCGGGCCTGACGATCGCCTGGCGCAAGGCGGAGGTGGTCTTCAAGCCGGCGCTTTCCGTCAGCTGCCTGGTGCTGCCGCTCGCGATCGGCACCTTCATGCTGGTCGCGGCCGTCTATGCCCTCAAGCTGCTGCGCCACCCGCAGGAAGTGGCCAAGGAGCTGCGCCATCCGGTGAAGCTGAACTTCTTCCCCGCGATGTCGATCGGCCTGTTGCTGCTCGCGGTGCCGCTGCTCGACACGGATCCGGAGGCTGCGCGCGCGCTCTGGACCGCCGGCGCGGCGCTGCATCTCGCCTTCACGCTCTACGTCATCAACGCCTGGATCCACCACACGCATTTCGAGATCGCGCACGTGAGCCCGGCCTGGTTCATTCCCGTCGTCGGCAACGTGCTGGTGCCGGTGGCCGGCGTGAAGCTCGGCATGCTCGAGGTGTCGTGGTTCTTCTTCAGCATCGGGCTGGTCTTCTGGCCGGTGCTGTTCACCATCGTGATGTCCCGCCTGTTCTTCCATGCGCCGCTGCCCGAGCGCCTGACGCCGACGCTGTTCATCCTCATCGCCCCGCCCGCGGTGGGCTTCGTCGCCTACGTCAATCTCACCGGCGGCATCGATGCCTTCGCGCGCGTGCTCTATTACATCGGGCTGCTGCTGACGCTGCTGATGGCGAGCAATGCGCTGCGCTTCCTGCGCGTGAAGTTCTTTCTCTCGGCCTGGGCCTATTCGTTCCCGCTGGCGGCGATCACCATCGCCTCGCTGATCATGACCGAGAAGGTCGGCGGCGACGCCTTCGAGTGGCTGTCGATCGGCCTGCTGGCCGTGCTCACCGCCGTCGTGGCGGCGCTGTCGGCGCGCACCCTGCTCGCCGTCGCGCGGCGCGAAATCTGCGTCGCGGACTGAAGCCGCGCCCGCCGGCGTCTACAATCGCCGGCTGGACTTCCGACCCCACCGCCATGATCGCCGGCATCAAGCAATTCTTCGACCGTTTCATCGACCCCGCCACGCATGCCGTCGGCCCGTCGAAGGAACACGCGCTGCAGGTGGCCACCGCGGCGCTGCTGCTGGAACTGACGCGCGCCGACGGCGACATCTCCGCGACGGAGCGCGAGGCCATCGCCGCCGCGATGCGCGGCCACTTCGCCCTCGATGCCGCCGAGTACGAAACCCTGCTCGCGCTGGCCGCGGAGGAAGCCCGCCAGGCCAACGACTACTACCAGTTCACCTCGCTCATCAACCGGCACTGCAGCCGCGAGGAGAAACTCGTCATCGTCGAGAACCTCTGGCGCGTCGCCATGGCCGACGCGCACCTCGACGCCCACGAGCTGCACCTGATGCGCAAGCTCGCCGACCTGCTGCATATCGGCCACGCCGACAACGCCGCCGCCAAGCAGCGCGCCCGCGAGGCGGCGAACTTTCCGGCGACGCCGCCCTCCACGGCGTAAACGTCCCGCGCTTCGCCCGCATGCTGCGCATCGTCCTCGTCGCCCTGCTGCTCGTCGCCGGCTGCGCCAGCCCGAATCCCTACTTCGACAGCAGCAAGGCGCATCACCGCCCGGACGGCTTCGTCAACAGCGACGGCAATGCCATCGGCCGCTTCCCCTGGTATGACATCCTCTGGCGCCGCATGCGCGGCGACTTCCGTCCGACCGCCGAGCCGGAAGACGGTTACGCCGCCTTCGCCGCGCGCTGGACGGCGCTGGTCGACCACGGTCTGATCGCGCAGCGCCATCAGGCGCCGGTGCTCACCTGGCTCGGCCACGCCGGCATGCTGCTCCAGGTCGGCGGCCGCAACGTCCTCATCGATCCGCAGTTCGGCGACTACGCCGGCCCGGCGTCATGGCTCGGTTCGGCGCGCCGCGTGCCGCCGCCGCTGGCGCTGGGGCAACTGCCGCCGATAGACCTGGTGCTGATTTCGCACAACCACTACGACCACCTCGACCGCGCCACGGTGACGCAGCTGGCGGCGCTGCAGAAGCCGCGTTGGCTGGTGCCGCTCGGCCTCAAGGCCTGGTTCGACGCCGAAGGCATCGCCGGCGTCGACGAACTCGACTGGTGGGACGCGCGCGGCGAGGGCCCCCTCACCGTGCGCCTGACGCCCGCGCAGCACTGGAGCAAGCGCACGCCCTTCGACACCAACGAAACGCTGTGGGGCGGCTTCGCCGTCGAATGGACGCCGCCGGGCACGGCGGCGCCGTGGCGCTTCCTCTACACGGGAGACACCGGTTACTCGCAGGACTTCGTGGATATCCGCCAGCGCCTGGGGCCGGTCGACTTCCTCGCCGTGCCTGTCGGCGCCTACCTGCCGCGCGACTTCATGCGCCCGCAGCACACGGACCCGGACGACGCCGTGCGCATCCTGCTCGACGTCGAGGCGCGCCAGGCGCTCGGCGTGCACTGGGGCACTTTCGAGTTGACGCAGGAGCCCTTCGACCAGCCGCCGCGCGACCTCGAAAAGGCGCTGCGCGCGCACGGCATCGCGGCCGGCCGCTTCCTGCTCTTCAAGCACGGCGAGAGCCGCCGCATCAGCGCCGCCGCCACACCATGAGCGCATGGCCGGCGGCCACGCCGATCGCATCGGCGAGCCAGTCGCCCCACTCGGCGAGGCGGTAGCCGCTCAGGCCCTGCAGCACCTCGATGGCGGCGCCGAAGGCCAGCAAGCCGGCGAACATCGCGCCGCGTCGCTGCCCGTAGGCAAGAAGCCCCAGCACGGCGAGCGCCGCAAAGCCCGCGCAGTGGTTGGCCTTGTCCCAGCCGGTGGTCGGCGTCTGGACTTCCGGCGGCAGCAGCGACAACACCAGCACTGCCGCCGCCGCGCTCCAGAACGCGAGCTTGCGGATCGCGGCGGCGTTCACTCGCGGTGGATCAGCTTGAGCACCAGCACCGAGCCGGCGAGCGCGAGGGTGATCACGTTGGCGACGATGATCGGCCAGGCGCCGATCAGGATGCCGTAGGTCAGCCAGCAGACCACGCCGGCGGTGAACAGGCTGTACATCGGCAGCGAGACGCCCGACAGGTCGCGCGTCTTCCACGACTGCGCCGCCTGCGGCAGGAAGGCGATGGTCGTGAGGGCGGCGGCGGCGAAGCCGAATAAATCGTGCAGCGGCATGGGCAATCCTCGAGCGAGACTGCGGCCATGATACCGGGCGCCGCGTCAGCCTACAGTCCGCGGCTCCATGCCGGCCGCAGCGCGGCGCTCTCGGGCCGCTCGATGGCCTGGCGCAACTCGCCGAGCAGGCGCGCCTTGTCGGCGCCGAGCGTGCCCTTGAGCACCAGCCAGTTCGACGCATGGTCGCTGCGGAAAACAGTGCGCCGCAAGTCCAGCGCCGCGATGAAGCGCTCCATCTCCTCGAACAGCTGCCGCTGGCCGAGCGCTTCCCAGCCCGGGAATCCCGCGCGCAGGCGCGCCTCGCCGTGCGGGAAGCTCACCACCAGCGTCGCCAGGTATTCGGGCTGCGTGGCGTTGATCAGGCGCGCCGAGTTCTCGGCATGCGCCGCCGAGAACTCCGGGCCGCCGAGCCCGTTGAGGATCATCACCGAGCGGCGGATGCCGGCGGCGCCGAGCTTGTCCAGCGCCTCGCGCGTGGTGTCGAAGGTCTCGCCCTTGTCGACGCGCGCCAGCACCTCGTCGTCGCCCGACTCGGCGCCGACGTAGACGAGCGAGAGCCCCGCTTCCGCCAGCGCATTCAGGTCGGCCGCGGACTTCTTGCGCAGGTTGCGCGGCAGGCAGTAGCTGGAGAGGCGGCGCACGCCGGGCAGGTGGCGCCGTATCGCCTCGAGGGCCGCCAGCAGGCGCCGCGTCGGCAGCATCAGCGCATCGCCGTCGGCGAGGAAGACGCGCCGCACGTCGCTGCCGAAGCGCTCGCCGCAGCGGCGGATGGTGTCGAGCACCTCGTCCTCGCCTCGGGCGCGGAAGGCCTTCTGCGTGTACATCTCGCAGAACGTGCAGCGGTTCCAGGAGCAGCCGTCGGTCAGCGGCAGGATCAGCGACTCCGCCTCGCTCGGCGGGCGGAACACCGGATCGACGTAACGGACGGGAAACATCGGCTCAGGCGGCGATGCTCGCGACCGCCTCGCCCGTCGCCCTGTCGATCAGGAGCTGCAGTTCGCAGTATTCGTTCTGCGGCTCGACCGGCGTCGGGTCGTCGGCACAGCTGCAGCCGCCGACGATGCCGGCGAAGAACACGCCGACGCGGGCGCGGATGACGCCGCCCGCTTCTTCCGCGCCCAGCACCATCACCGAAACCTTGTCGTCGAGCGCGACGCTCGTCGACGTGACGGCCTGCTGCAGCGGCAACTCGGCCGCCGCGCGCTCGAGCTCGCGCTTCAGCGCGGCCTCGAAGGCCGGCGTGTTCCAGGCGCGCAGCGATTCCGGCAGGCGGATCATGTCCCGATGATAGCCGCTCAGAACAGTTCGATGTCGCCGCTGACCGGCTTCTCCGCGAGGCTCTCGCCGTAGTGCATTTCGACGTCGGCGATCAGGTTGTTGTGCAGCGAGCGCAGGCGCTTGACCTTGGCGCGGCCGGTGGCGGGAAAGTAGATGACCTGGCGCGGAAAGATGTCGCCGAGATCCTCGGCGACGACCGCCAGTCCCTCCGCCGCCAGGTAGTCGCGCACGAAGGCGATGTTGCGCAGCCCGACGTCGGTCACCTTCTCGAGGATGCGGCCGCCGCCGAAGACCTTGACCTCGAGGTTCTCGCGCCGGCCGCCGTTCTTCATGATCTCGTTGATCAGGTGCTCCATGGCGTAGTTGCCGTAGCGCGTGGCCGCGCCGAGGCCGGACGCCTTGTAGGCGCCGGGCTCGCCGCCGCCGGCAGGCAGCATGAAGTGGTTCATGCCGCCGATGCCCTTCTCGCGGTCGCGGATGCAGGCCGAGATGCAGGAGCCGAGCGTGGTGCTGACGCCCTCCTCGCCGCGCGTCACGTAATACTCGCCGGGCAGGATGCGCGCGGCGAAGAAGCCATGGCGCGCGTTCCAGAGGCGTCGCACGTGTTCGAAGCCCGGCAGCGGCGGCGGCAACTGCGCGGCGCTCGGGCGCGACACCACGGCGCTCATGGCGCCTCCGTGAACAGCTTCTGCATGTCCTCGACCGCGGCCCGGGCTTCGCTCACGGCCGGCTCGATGCAATCGGCGTCGAGGCCGGCGCGCTCCCAGGCCGCGGGGTCGATCGGCGTCACGTCGGCCGGATCGAGCGTGCCGGTTTCCGCCATCTGCGCGAGGCTGTTGGCGATGTGGACGATGGCCACCTCGCGCGCATTGCGCGTCGCCCCGGCGATGTCGTGGTGGAAGGCGATGCACTCCTCGAGCAGCGGCGGCAGGTTCCACTGCCGCGCCAGCGCACCGCCGACGGCGGCATGGTCGAAGCCGAGCGCGTCGCGCTCCGCCGCGAACACCGACAGTTCGTCGTCGTTGTCGATCACGCTCAGCAGCGCCTGCTTCGCCTGCTCGGGGCAGCGGTTGAAGATCACCAGCTCGCCGATGTCGTGCAGCAGGCCGGCGGTGAACACCGCATCGGCGTCGCAGCGCCGCGCCTGCCTGGCAAGCTGGCGCGCTATCAGCGCGCACAGCAGGCTGTGGCGCCAGAAGTTCTCCATGCTGACGAGCGTGTTCGGCAGGCCGGCGAAGCTCTTCGCCACCGACATCGACAGCGCCAGGTTGCGCACCTGCGAGGTGCCGATCACGGAGACCGCGCGCGACACCGTGCCGACGGCCGACGGCAGGCGATAGAGGACGCTGTTGGCGACCTTGAGCAGGCGCAGGGTGAACGAGGGGTCCTGGGCGATGGCCCTGGCGATCTCGTCGGAGCCCGCGTCGGGATCGTCGAGCAGCCGGCTGATGCGCAGGTAGACGTCGGGCAGCGTGACCAGCCCGCTGACGTCGGCGACGAGTTCGTTAGCGTTCATGGGCGTGGGCCGCGCAGGGCGGCAGCAGGCATGGCAACGCGTCTGACGGCCGGAAGGGTCGTGATTCTTTGTGATGTCGCATGGAGCACCGGGCGGGTTCTGGGCCGGAGCGCCATCGGGTGAATCCGAAGGCGCGCCGTCAGGATACCGCAGATGCCCCCGCATTCGCGACGGGGATACGAAGCTCAGGCGCGGAAGCGGCTCACCGCGGCGTCCAGCCGGCGGGCGAGCGCAGCCAGGGCCTCGGCCCGCTGCGACGATTCGCGTGCCGCGGCGTGGCTCTGGCTCGAGACCTGCGCCACCTGCTCGACGTTGCGGGCGATCTCCTGGCCGGCGAGGCTTTGCTCCTGCAGCCCGCTGGTCATTTCGCCGACCGCAGTCTCGGCGTTCCCGGCGCTGCCGACGATGCGCTTGATGGTGGCGCCGGCGCGGTTCGCCAGTTCGACGCCCTGCTCGACGCGACCGACGCCCGCGTCCATGGCGACCACGGCGCGGCGCGTCCCCTGCTGGATCTGGTCGATCATGGTCGAAATCTCCTCGGTCGACCGCGCCGTGCGCTCGGCGAGCTTGCGCACCTCGTCGGCGACGACGGCGAAGCCGCTGCCCTGCTCTCCCGCGCGCGCCGCCTCGATGGCGGCGTTGAGGGCCAGCAGGTTGGTCTGGTCCGCTATTTCCTTGATGACGCCGACGATCTGCGAAATCTGCTCGGCACTGGTGCCGAGCACCTGGATGGTTTCCGACGAGGTACGAACCGCGGTGGCGATCTCGCGCATCTCATCGGCCGCGCGCACGACGACGGACTCGCCTTCGCGCGACAGCCGTCCGGAGCTTACGGAGGCATCGGCCGCCGTGCGGGCATGCGCCGAGAGGTTGTCGATGCTGACCGACAGTTCTTCCATCACCGCCGCCATGCTGGAGGCGGATTCGGAACTCTGCTCGGCGGCGCGCGCGGTCTGGCCGGCGGTGGCGGCCAGCGCGTTGCTGCTCTCGAGGATGCCGCCCGCGCCGGTGCGCACGTCGCGCACGATCGCCTGCAGCGTGTCCATCAGCGCGTTGAAGCCGGCCACGGTGCGGCCGATCTCGTTGTCGTGCGTCGCCGCCGCCCGCAGCGTCAGGTCGCCGGACGAGCCGATCTCGCGCGTGACGCGCGCCAGGTCCTCCAGCGGGCGCCCGATCAGCCGCGTCAGGTAAAGGCTGACGGGCGTCAGGATGCCGATCGCCAATGCCAGCGTGCCGGCGATTTGCCAGAAGTTCACCGCCAGCGTGGCCTCGGACTCGGCTTCGACGGCGACGGAGCGCTCCTGGATCATGTCCGAAAGCTGACCCATCGGCCCCTCGAGCGCCTCGAATTCCTTCTCGAACGCGCCCAGGCGTCCGCGCGCGGCGGCCGGGTTGGTCGATGCCTCGGCGACGATGCCGCGTGCGCTCTGCGCGTAGCTCGCGACCAGCGGCTGTATCCGTGCGATCAGGTTGCGCGCGGCTGGCGTCAACGTTTCCGCCGCGTTTTCGCGCATGCCCTTCTCCAGCCGCGCGAGGTGCTCCTCGAGGCGCGGCTGTACCGCCGCCGCCCGTTCGCCACGTCCATCGCCGGCCAGCAGCAGCGCATTGAGCACATCGGAGCGAACGCTGTCATGCATCATGTCCGCGTCCATCTGGCGCCGGATGGCGACGCCGACATCGTTGGCCTGGCCGACGATCACGTCGAGGCGGTTCACGTTGTAGAGGCTGATGCCGCCCACCAGCATCAGCATCGCTGCCGAGAGGGCGCCCGCCAGCAGCAGCCATGTGCGAATCGAGAGCGTGGTCATGCATTCCTTCCGGTTGATGGCGTCACCGCCGCATCTTTTTCGCGGTGACGGACAGCGGGCGAAGCTAAGTGATTCTCCATGCCCGCCGGTTGATTGGCGTCAAACCGCGCCAGCCTTTTTCGGCGCCAGATCGGACCTGAGTGCGAGGCACCGAAATTGCCCGACGACGGTTCATGAAAAGCTTCGCCAGTTCTCTCGCCCACGCGCAGGAAGCCGTGCTCGACCTGGAGACCGGCGACGTCGAGTCGCTGGCCTTCGTCAGCGGACTGGTCGCGCTGCGCACGGTGATTCCGGACGTCACCACCAAGGCGCTCGGGGTCAGCGTCACGGTCGAATCGGACGGCACGCTGATCGTGGAGATCGAGGACCTCAACATCGACCCGGTGACGCAGGCGATGCTGAACCTCGTCGCCTCGCACTACTTCCAGGCGCGCCGCTGGAACCAGGTCGTCAGCGTGCACTGAGGCCGCCGTCGGCCTGCGCGGCCCCGCAGTAGAAGCAGGTGTCGGCTTCCAGGCCGAGCGTGCGCCGGCAATTCATGCAGCGCTTGCGCGGCGCCGGGATGGCCGGCCCCGTGGGATCGCCGAAGGACCACGCCGCCGGCCGGAAGGCGAACACCAGCAGCGCGAGCCAGCCCAGTCCGGTCCACCCGACCACCACGTTGAGCGCCGTCAGCGCCTTGCGCCCGGGGTGGCGGCGGTCGAAGGCCACCAGCGCCGGGGCGAAATAGAGCAGCGCCGCGCCGATCCAGAAGACGGCGTCCGCCACCGCGGCGACGAGCCCGCGGCTGCTCGCGGCGATGCTCGCGGCCACCATCACGCAGACCGCCAGCATCGCGATTGCCAGCCCCAGCACCGGGCCGCCCTGCGCGCCCGGCTTCCCGCCCGCGCGTTGCTGCTGCGAATCGGTATCCATGCTGATCGCTCCGCCGGAAATGACCGCGACACGGCAATTTGCGGACCCATCGGCAGGCGCGCGCCTTGCCCGCGCTGCGTGAGACCAAGCCATGGAAGCAGACCGCCCCCCGTCGCGCCTGCACCACCTGCGCAGCGCGGCGAACGCGCTGATGGCGGCCGCGTTGACGACGGGACTGCTGAGCCTCGGCGCCGCGGCGGGACCGGTGTATGTCGCCCGGCCGGGCCTTATTCCCGCGGCGCTGGTCGGCGCCTACCTGGTCTCCTTCGGTGCCTGCTTCCTGCTGTGGCAGGTCGGATCGCGCCTGATCGCCGCAGCGGCCACCGCGCTGTGGGCGGCCTCGCTGGCACTGCCGGTCGCCAGCCTTGCGGCGCTCGCCTGGCTGCCGCGGGCCGAACTGGACCCCGCGCTGATCATGTCGCCGAATTCGTCGCTGCTCGGCCTCCTGTGCAGCCTGGCGCTGCCGGCGCTGCGTCACGAGCGCACAGTGTGGCTGGGGCACGGGCTGGCGATCGCCGCCGGGTGCTTCCTGCTGGTGTTCGTCGCCGGCCATGCCTTCGGCGAGCCGCGCCTCTACGAGCTGAGCTCGCAATTGCACATGAGCCCCGTCTCGGCGCTGGGCTTCGCGCTTTGCATCGGTGCGCTGCTGCTGCACCGGCCGGAAGGAGGCGCGGTGCGGATGTTCTTCAGCCGCACCGTGTCGGGGTCGATGCTGCGCCGGCAGGCGCTGCCGATCGTGCTGGTGCCCCTGCTCGTCTCGTGGGCGATCAACGCCTCGGACGTCGCCTACAGCAGCGGCATCGAGCTCAGCCTGGCCCTCGTCGCCATGGGCACCATCTTTCCGCTGCTGGCGCTGCTGTCGGCGAACGCCGTCGCCATCGAGAAGCTGGAGGATTCGCGCACGCGCCTGCAGGACACGCTGGTCGGCACCGAACGCGACTTCCGCCTGCTGGTCGAGCGCATCGCCAACTACGCGTTCTACATGCTCGATCCGGCGGGGCGCATCGCGTCCTGGAACGCGGGCGGCGAACGCATGTACGGCTTCACCGCCGCGGAGGCCATCGGCCTCGACTACGCCGACCTGTTCTCGCCCGAAGACCGCGCGGCCGAGGTGCCGCGGCGCCTGCTGGAATCGGCGCGCGACTCCGGCCAGGGGACTTTCACCGGATGGCTGATGCGCAAGGACGGCAAGCGCTTTCTCGCCACCTGCTCGGCGACCGCGATCCGCGACGACAAGGGCGCCGTGCGCAGCTACGCGAAACTCACGCAGGACATCACCGAGCAGAAGCTGGCGCAGGCCGAGCGCGAGGAACTGCTGTTGCGCGTGCAGACGCTGATCGACACGGCCAGCGAGGCGATCATCGTCACCGACGCCAAGGGCATCATCGAGAGCTTCAACCCCGCGGCCGAGCGCATCTTCGGCTACTCGTCGCTCGAGACGCAGGGGCGCGCCCTCGGCATGCTGTCGCCGCAGCAGGACGAGGACCCGGCCCATTGCCCGCTCTCCGGCAAGGCCGGCCAGCAAATCAAGCTGGACGGCCGCCACAAAAGCGGCCGCGTGTTCCCGCTCGAGATCACGGTCAGCGAAATGCGCATCCGCGGCGAGATCAAGTACGCGGTGATGGCGCGCGACATCACCGATCGCAAGCAGGCCGAGGACGCCCTGCGCGAGAGCGAGGAGCGGCTGCAGCTGGCGCTCGAAGGCGGCGAGCTCGGCGTCTGGGACCTCGACCTCAAGAGCGGCGAGTTCACGGCCAGCCCGCTGCTCTGGCGCATGCTCGGCTTCGATCCGCACGAGGTCGGCGGCCCCTTCACCATCGGCCTCGGGCTGATGCATCCGGACGACGAGGCCCGCATCGTCGCGGCCTTCGACGATTTCGTCACCGGCAAGCTGCCGCAGTTCCAGGAGGAATTCCGCCTGCGCACCAAGACCGGCGACTGGCTGTGGGTGCTCTCTCGCGCGCGCATCGTGCGCCGCGACGCCGAGGGCAAGCCGCAACTGGTCTCCGGCGTGCAGCTCGACATCTCCGACCGCAAGCGCGCGGAGGAGACGGCGCGCATCGTCTCGATGCACGACCCGCTCACCGGCCTGCCGAACCGCGCGCTGATCTACGAGTTCGGCGAGCACATGCTGTCGGCGGCGCGGCGCGCCCACCACCGGCTCGCCGTGCTGTTCATCGACCTCGACCGCTTCAAGCAGGTGAACGACGTCTATGGCCACCAGACCGGCGACGACCTGCTGCGCGAGGTTGCGCGCCGCATCCTCGCCAGCGTGCGCGGCGAGGACCTGGCGGGACGCCTCGCCGGCGACGAGTTCGTCGCCGTGCTCTCGCCGGTGCGCTCGGAGCAGGACGTGACCCACGCCGCCGACAAGATCCTGCAGGCGGTCGGCGCCCCCTACCGCTTCGGCGACGTCGAACTTTCGACGTCGCCCTCCATCGGCATCGCGCTCTACCCCGAGGACGCCGGCGACGTGGACACGCTGATCCAGCATGCCGACGCCGCCATGTACATCGCCAAGGAACGCGGGCGCAACAACTACCAGTTCTACACGCGGGAGATCAGCCAGCGCGCGCGCAAGGCCCTGGTCGTCGAACGGCAATTGCGCGACGGCGTCGACCACGCCGAATTCCGCCTGTTCTACCAGCCGATCGTCGATGCCGTCGGCGGGAAGGTCAGCGGCACGGAGGCGCTGCTGCGCTGGCAGCACGAAGGCATCGAGGTGCCGGCCAACCAGTTTCTGTCCACGGCCGAAGCCGCGGGCCTGATGAGCACGCTCGGCGACTGGTGCTTCGCCGAAGCCTGCCGCCAGCAGGCGTTCTGGCGCGGCAAGGGCCTGCCGCCGCTGCGCATCGCCGTCAACATCTCGCCGACGCAGTTCCGGCAGTACAACTTCGTCGAACGCGTGCGTCGCACGATCGCGGAAACCGGCGCCGACCCGGCCTGCCTCGAGCTCGAACTGACGGAGGCCGCGCTCGACGGCAACCTCGCCGAGGCGGCCGAGACGTTGCGGCGCCTCAAGGACACGGGTCTCTCAATCTGCCTCGACGAGTTCGGCACCGGCCAGATGAGCCTCGGCGACTTGGCGCAACTGCCGCTCGACAAGCTCAAGGTCGCCCGCTCCTTCATCGCCGGGCTAGAGCGCGACCCGCGCGCCATGGCCGTGACCGCGGCCGCCATCGCCGTCGGCAAGACGCTGGGCATCAGGATCGCCGCCGGCGGCATCGAATCGGCGCGCGCCTCCGATGCCCTGACGGAGCGCGCCGCCGACCTGTTGCAGGGCAACTCGATCGCGGAGCCGATGCCGGCCGACGTGTTCATGCGCTGGCTGGAGGCGCGCGAGCCAAGACAGCAGCAGGTCGCCCACTGAACCACTGAAACCACGCCCGGAACGCGCCTTGCCGGCCAACCGGCCAGCGCAAAGGGAGAAGCGAATGATTCCGACGGTCGAGCGAGTCAGCGATGCGGAACTGGAGCGCGGCCTCGGCAACCTGGTGCGTGACGGCGCCTGGGCGCAGGCGTCTGGCGCGCTGACCGGCGGCGTGCTGCTGGTCGGCTTCGGCCTCGCGCTGGGCGCCTCGAACTTCGTCATCGGCCTGCTGGCCGCCGTGCCCTTCCTGGCGCAGCTGGCGCAGGTGCCGACCATCCTGCTGGTCGAGCGCCTGCGCGCGCGGCGCCTGATCACCCTCGCCGCCCTCGGCGGCGCGCGCTTCCTGCTGGTGCCGATGGCGCTGCTGCCGTTCATCGGCTCGGCACCGGTCGCGCAGGCCCTGCTGATCGTCGGCGTGGGCATCGCCGCCCTGCTGAACTCCATGTCCGCCTGCGCCTGGAACTCGTGGATCCACGATCTCGTTCCCGAGCGCATGCTCGGCGGCTTCTTCGCGCGGCGCATGTTCTACGCCACCGGCTTCACGGTGTTCATCGGCATCGGCGCGGGCGCCTTCGTCGACTGGTGGGGGCGCTTCCGGCCCGATGCGCCGGCGCAGGCCTATTCGACGCTGTTCGCGGTCGGGGCGCTGGCCGGCGCCATGAGCCTGCGCTACCTCGCGCGCGTGCCGGAGCCGCGCATGGCGCCGCCCGAGCGCACGATCCATCTCGGCCGCATGCTCGCCGAGCCGTTTCGCGACCGCAACTTTCGGCGCCTGATCTGGTTCCTCGGCTCGTGGCAATTCGCCACCAACCTCGCGGCGCCGTTCTTCACCGTCTATCTGGTCTCGCAGCTCGGCTACGACATGACGGTGGTGACGATCCTGATGGTCGTCAGCCAGATGGCGAACGTGCTGGTGCTGCGCAAGTGGGGCCAGCTCACCGACCGCTTCAGCAACAAGGCCGTGCTGCGCATCTGCGGGCCGCTGTTCCTCGCCTGCATCTTCGCCTGGACGCTGGTGGCGCTGCCGCAGCGGCACGAGTACACGCTGGCGCTGCTGACCGTGCTCCACGTCGCCATGGGCTTCGCTGCCGCCGGCGTGACGCTGGCCTCGGGCAACATGGGCCTCAAGCTGGCGCCGCGCGGGCGCGGCACGGCCTACCTCGCCGCCGGCGCCATCGTCAATTCGGTCGCCGCCGGCATCGCGCCGATCGTCGGCGGTCTGTTCGCCGACGACTTCGCCGCGCGCGAGCTGTCGGTGATCGTGCGCTGGGCCAGCGGACCGGAGGCGACCGAGTTCGTCACCCTGCGGCTGCGCCACTGGGATTTCTTCTTCTTGCTCGCCGCCGTGCTCGGCCTCTACGCGCTGCACCGGCTCAGCGTGGTCGAGGAACAGGGCCACGGCGAGGATCGCCTGATGATGACCGAGGTGATCTCCGAAACCCGGCGCGCCGTCGCCAGCCTGTCGTCGGTCGCCGGCCTGCGGCTGATGACCGCCTTCCCGTTCGGACGCATCGTGCAGGCGGCGCGCGCCAAGCGCATGCGGCCGCGACCGGAGTGAAACGGCTCTTGCCTGGCGACGCCGGCGCGAGCGCGACCGGCGGTGCGGCCGGCATGACGCCCGGCACCGGGCGCTTTCACGGCAGCACGCTGGCCGAACTCGGCGACGCCATCGCCGCTTGCCGCGCCTGTCCGCTGTGGGAACGCGCGACGCGCGCCGTGCCCGGCGAAGGCCGGCGCGACGCGCGCGTGATGCTGGTCGGCGAGCAGCCCGGCGACCAGGAGGACATCGCCGGCCGGCCCTTCGTCGGCCCCGCCGGCCGCCTGCTCGACGGGGCGCTGGCGCAGGCGGGCATCGACCGCGACGACGTCTTCGTCACCAATGCCGTCAAGCACTTCAGTTGGTTTCCGCGCGGCAAGCGGCGCATGCACAAGACGCCGGCCCAGCAGGAGATCGCGGCCTGCCTCGACTGGCTGCGGGCCGAGATCGGCCTGGTGCAGCCCAGAGTCATCGTCTGCCTCGGCGCCACGGCGGCGAAGGCGCTGCTGGGTCGCGATTTCCGCGTCACCGTCGAGCGCGGACGGCTGCTAGAGGGCGGCCCGGCGCCCTTCGTGCTCGCGACCGTGCATCCGTCGTCCCTGCTGCGCATCCCCGACGCGGCGGAGCGGAAAGCGGCGCTGGCGCGTTTCGTCGCGGACCTCGGGCGCGTGCATGAGGCGCTCGGGCGCTGACGCGGGAACGCCCGTTGCCGGCAGGGTCGTGGTCCGCCCGTGGAGACGCCCATGTCGCTCGATAGATACGCCGCCTGCATCGAGGCCTGCTACCGCTGCGCCAAGGCGTGCGACCACTGCGCGACGGCCTGCCTGCAGGAAACCGATCCCAAGGCGCTCGCCGACTGCATCGCCCTCGACATCGACTGCGCCGACGTCTGCCGGCTCGGCGCCGCCGCGATGGCGCGCGGCAGCGAATACGTGCAGGCGATCTGCGAGCTCTGCGCCGGCCTGTGCGACGCCTGCGGCCGCGAGTGCGCGCGCCACGAGCACGAGCACTGCCGCCTCTGCGCGATCGCGTGCGAGCGCTGTGCCGAGGAGTGCCGCCGCGCGTGACCACCCTTTACTCGGAGCGCGTCACCGGCGTGCACCACTGGAACGACGCGCTGTTCAGCTTCACGACGACACGCGATCCCGGCCTGCGCTTCGAAAACGGCCAGTTCGTGATGATCGGCCTCGAGGTGGACGGCAAGCCGCTGATGCGCGCCTACAGCATCGCCAGCGCCAACTACGAGGACCGGCTCGAATTCCTCAGCATCAAGGTCGCCGACGGCCCGCTGACCTCGCGCCTGCGCCACCTGAAGCCGGGCGACCCGCTGCTGGTGAGCCGCAAGCCGGTCGGCACCCTGGTGCTGCACGACCTGCTGCCCGGCGAGCATCTCTACCTGCTGTGCACGGGCACGGGCTTGGCGCCGTTCATGAGCCTCATCAAGGACCCCCACGCCTACGAGCGCTTCGCCAGGGTGATCCTGGTGCACGGCGTGCGCAACGTCCACGACCTCGCCTACCGCGACTTCATCTCGCACGATCTGCCGGGAAACGAGTACTTCGGCGAGCTGGTGCGCGAGAAGCTCGTCTATTACCCGACGGTGACGCGCGAGCCCTTCGAGCACCAGGGACGCATAACGGACCTGATGGCGAGCGGCCGCCTGTTCGCCGACATCGGCCTGCCGCCGCTGGACCGGGAACGCGACCGGGCGATGATCTGCGGCAGCGCGGCGATGCTGCGCGACTGCAGCGCGCTGCTCGACGCGCGCGGCCTGCATGTCTCGCCGCACATCGGCGTGCCCGGCGACTACGTCATCGAGCGCGCCTTCGTCGACAAATGAGGCCGCCGGGCGGCCGTTGGCGCCATGCGGCCAAGTCCCTTATAATTCCGGGGTCGCCTACCAGTCGCGACGCACCGACATCAGACCCCGACCTGCCATGTCCGACACCACCGCCTACTGCTACCACTGCGGCACGCACCACCCCAAGGAAGAAATGCGTCAGATAGAAACCAAGGGGGGAAAGCGCTGGCGCTGCATCAAGAGCATTGCCGCCACCAAGCAGGGCCGCGCCGAGCGCGAAGCCTTCGGCCGCCAGACGACGGCCATCAACAAGGCCGAAGCCCAGAATCGCAAGGCCCGCATCGCCGCGCTCAACGTCGAGCGCTGAGCGAGAAGCGATAGACCGCTAGAACAGGCTGGCGACCACGAAGCGGTCGCGCGCCGCGAGCTTGTCCAGGCCGCGGCTGACCTCCAGCGAGGCGCCCCACTTCATGATGTGGGCGAGGAAGGTGGTCAGCGCCTGAGACAGGGCGTAGCCCGTTTCGCGCCACTCGTTGCGGAATTCCCCGAAGGAAAGCGTGCGCGCCTTGAGCTTGCCGCTTTTCATGGGTACCAGCGTCACTTTGACGCCGTCGTTGCGAATGACGATGGCCGTGTTGCGGCCGCTGTCGATGACGACCATATCTCCCCTTGTCCGCGACTGATCGATAAGGCATTTATCGGTCGCGGCGCAAAAAACTTGAACATCATGGGCCTCCTCCAGCAGGTACAATGCCCGCGGCCGGGAGAATCAGCCCCGAACCGCTTTTTCGTTGGCCTTTTCCCGGGGCACGCACCTCCCCTTTTATGAAGACGACCTTCAAGAACATCTGGCACCACGCCTGGTCCGCCGTCCTCGTCGAGATGAGCGACCAGGAGATCGGCTGGCTCCTCTGGAGCCGCAACCACATGTCGCTGCTCGACCGGCGCCGCACGACGATGATCGTCTCGCGCGTGCGCCTGATCGCCGGCCTGTTCGCGTTGCTGACGCCGTTGTGGATCGTGGTCGACGTCACCGCCTTCCCGCGCGAGGTCTGGATCCCGCTGGTCGTGGCCCGCATCGCCGCGACGCTGGCCTTCTTCATGGTGCTGCTGGTGGCGCAGCGCATGAGTTCGATGAAGGACGCCTACTGGGCGCTCGGCCTGCTGATGGCGGTGCCGACCTCGTTCTTCATGTTCAGCTACCAGCACATGGCTCAGTTCGAGCTGCACGGCCTCCAGGCGGCATTCTCGACCGGCTACGCCTTTCTGCCGTTCGTGATGCTGGCCGGCCTGTCGATCTTCCCGCTGACGCTGATCGAGGCGGTGTGCTTCATCTCGCCGCTGCTCCTCATGCAGGTGGTGTCGAGCTACCTGCGGCTGCCGGTGCTCGACTGGCCGACTTTCGCCGCCTCGTTCTGGCTGATGATGCTGATCGCCGGCGTATCGACGCTGGCCGGGCTGTCGCAGCTCGCCTTCATCATCGTGCTGGTGCGCGAAGCGATCCGCGACGGCATGACCGGCTGCTTCTCGCGCCAGAGCGGCGAGGAACTGATGGAGCTGCAATTTCTCCTCTCGGCCCGCAGCGGCACCCCGCTGACCGCCGTCTTCCTCGACCTCGACCACTTCAAGCAGGTCAACGACAAGTTCGGCCACGATGCCGGCGACAAGGTGCTGACCAACGCCGCCGAGGCCATCAAGAGCCACCTGCGCATGGGCGACATGCTGACGCGCTGGGGCGGCGAGGAATTCGTGCTGATCATGCCGAACACCACGGCGCCGCTCGCCTGCCGCGCCATCGAGCGCGTGCGCGCCGGCGGCTTCGGCCTGCGTCCCGACGGCACGCCGGTGACGGCCAGCATCGGCATCGCCGAGCGCGTGAAGGACGTCACCCCCGACTGGCGCCATCTGGTCGAACTCGCCGACCAGCGCATGTACGCCGCCAAGCAGGGCGGCCGGGATCGCGTGGTCGGCTGCGAGGGGTAGCGCGCACCGGCTCTGTCCCGCCACGTCGGTGGGGGCTCGGGACGGTGGGGGGCTCTGCTGTGCTTCGTGTCCCCCGGACCGTGCTTCGCACGCTCCTCCTCCTTTACCTACGCACAGCAGAGCCCCCCAC
>JBKPAD010000017.1:0-34425 GCA_046726235.1 Pseudomonadota bacterium | reverse complement strand
GTCCACGACGACATGCACCGCGACACCGCGCTCGGCCGCGCGTCCGAGCGCGTCGGCGACTCGCCGCCCCGTGGCGTCGTCTTCGAAGATGTAGGTTTCGAGATGGACCTCGGCCGTCGCCGCGTCGATCTCGGCGATCAGCCGCGGAAAGTATTCGCTGCCTGCCTCGAGCAGGTCGACCCGGTTGCCGGAAACGAGCGGCGGCAGCTTCACGCCGGCGCCAGGATCGCCGAGAGCGCCGCGTGGTCGGAAATGCGCGACCAGGGCATGCCGAAGTGGACCTCGGTGGCTTCGACGGCGAAGCCGCGCACGTAGATGCGGTCGAGCCGCAGGAAGGGCAGGGCGCTCGGGAAACTGCGTGCCGGCCGGCAGGCGACGTTGCTCTCGCCGGCGCCGAAAACCTCGACCAGGCCGAGGCGCTCGGCGAGCAGGTCGTGGGCGCGGTTGCGCCAGTCGTTGAAGTCGCCGGCGATGATCAGCGGCGCGTCGTGCGGCACCATGGCCTCGATGCGCGCCGCCAGCGCATCGAGCTGCCGGCGCCGTGAATGCGCGAGCAGCGACAGGTGCACGCAGACGCAGTGAAGTTGCCGCTCGAGGTCGGGCACGTCGATCGCGCAGTGGAGCACGCCGCGGCGCTCGAAGCGCAGCTGCGTCACGTCCTGGTTGTGCGAGGCGATGATCGGGAAGCGCGAGAGGATCGCGTTGCCGTGGTGGCCGTGATCGTAGATGACGTTGCGGCCGTAGGCAGTCGCGTTCCAGACGTCCTCGGCGAGGAACTCGTGCTGCGGCGTGGCCGGCCAGTTGTCGTGGCGCTCGGCATGGCGCAGGTGCAGGCCCTGCACTTCCTGCAGAAAGACGATGTCCGGCTCGAGCGCGCGCAGGCGCTCGCGCAGGTCGTGCACGACCATGCGCCGGTTGAACTGCGAGAAGCCCTTGTGGATGTTGTAGGTGGCGACGTGCAGCGTCGGGACCATGGCGGCTTCGACGTCAGGACGCCGCCAGCATGCGTTCCAGGGCGACCTTGGCGAGCCCCGCCTCGTGCGGCGGCACGCTGATGCGATTGACGACGTTGCCGGCGGCGATGTTCTCCAGCGTCCACGCCAGGTGCTGCGGGTCGATGCGCTGCATCGTCGAGCACATGCAGATGGTGTCGGCCATGAACTGCACGACCTTGCCCTGCGGCTTCACTTCCTCGGCGAGGCGGTCGACGAGATTCAGTTCCGTGCCGACGAGCCAGCGCGTGTTCGGCGGCGCGTCATGGACGGTGCGCAGGATGGTCTCGGTCGAGCCGATGTAGTCCGACTTCTCGCAGACCTCGAAGCTGCACTCGGGGTGCGAAATCACGAAGCCGTCCGGATACTTCTCGCGGAAACGGTCGATCTGCTGCGGCCGGAACATCTGGTGCACCGAACAGTAGCCGTGCCAGAGGATGATCTTCGCCTTCTCGATCTGCGCCCGGGTCAGGCCGCCCATTTCGAGGTCGGGATTCCAGACGACCATTTCGTCCAGCGGGATGCCCATCTTGTGCCCGCTCCAGCGGCCGAGGTGCTGGTCGGGGAAGAACAGCACCTTGCCGCGGCGCGCGAACGACCATTGCAGGATTTTCGGCGCGTTCGACGAGGTGCACACCGTGCCGCCGTGCTCGCCGCAGAAGGCCTTGAGGTCGGCGGACGAGTTGATGTAGGTGATCGGCGTGAAGTGCTCGTCCGGGTCGAGCACCTCGGCCAGTTCGCGCCAGCAGCGTTCGACCTTGGCCAGCGTCGCCATGTCGGCCATCGAGCAGCCCGCCGCCATGTCGGGGAGGATGGAGATCTGCTCCGGGCGGGAGAGGATGTCGGCAACTTCGGCCATGAAGTGGACGCCGCAGAAGACGATGTACTCGGCGGCGGTCTCGGAGGCGAGGCGCGAGAGCTTCAGCGAGTCGCCGGTGATGTCGGCGTGTCGATACACGTCGGCGCGCTGGTAGTGGTGGCAGAGCAGCACGGCGCGCGAACCGAGCTCGCGGCGCGCGGCGACGATGCGCGCCTGCGCATCCTGGTCCGAAAGGGCGTTGAAACGATCGAAACTGACGGCGGCGACTTGCATGGCCTTGAAAGGGACTGGTTGCGGAAGGGTTGCCGTTTGGGATAATTCGGGCCGCGCAGCGCGTGGCGAGCAGCCGGAAAGGCCAGCCGATTCTAGCGCACCGCGCGGCACCGGTTGGACCGGCACGGGCCGCCCACGTTCGGGAGTAATGTAGCGACATGACTGCTGACTTTTCCGGCCCCGGGGCCGACGATCCGCGCTTCCGCGAAGGCCGCCGCATCACCTGGGTCAGCGTCGGCGTCAACATCTTCCTGACGGCGATGCAGATCATCGTCGGCACGATCGCGCATTCGCAGAGCCTGATTGCCGACGCCATGCACACGCTGTCCGACATCGTCGCCGACGCCTTCGTGCTGTTCGCGAACCGCCGCAGCGCGACGCCGGCCGATGCCGACCATCCTTACGGCCACGGCCGCTACGAAACGGCGGCTTCGCTGGTGCTCGGCCTGCTGCTGGTCGGCACCGGCGTCGGCATCCTGCTCGCCGCCGCGGGACGTTTGCAGAATCTGGCGAGCGTGCCGCCGGTGGGCGTGGCGGCGCTTTGGGCCGCGCTCGTCACGCTGGCGGCGAAGGAGGGCCTGTTCCGCTACATGCTCGGGGTCGCGCAGCGCCTGCGCTCGCCGATGCTCGTCGCCAACGCCTGGCACGCGCGCGCCGACGCCCTCTCCTCGCTGGTCGTCGCCGCGGGCATCGGCGGCGCGCTGCTCGGCTTCAACTTCGCCGATGCCCTGGCCGCGATCGTCGTCGGCGCGATGATCGTCAAGGCCGGCGCCGGCTTCGCCTGGGATGCGCTGCGCGAGCTCATCGATACCGGCCTCTCGGACGAGGAGGTGCAGGCCATCCGCCACACGCTCACGGACACGCCCGGCATCGTCGACCTCCACGAGCTGCGCACCCGGCGCATGGCGCACAACGCGCTGGTGGATGCGCACATCCGCGTCGACGCGCGCATCAGCGTTTCGGAGGGGCATCGCATCGCCGAGGCGGCGCGGCGGCGGGTGCTCGCGGCACACCCCCAGGTGCTCGACGTCCTGGTGCACGTCGACCCCGAGGACGATTCGGACACGCACGTCTGCACGCCGCTCTACCTGCCGGAGCGCGAAGAGCTGCATCGCGAGCTGTGTACTGCGCTGGAGCTTGCGCCGGCCGACATCGACAAGGCGGTGTTTCACTATCTTGGTGCGGGGATAGAAGCGGAGGTTTTCCTGTCCCCGGCGCTGGTCGCCGACGCGGCGCGACTGGAGCGTTTGCGCCGGCGCGTCGGCAGCGCGGCGCCGGTCGGCCGCTTCAGCGACGTCCAGCTTCTTTGCACTATTGCACCAACATAGGGCGCTTGGGTGGTTAAATGCACCGCCGTGGTGCATTGAGCTGCCGCCCAAAAGGCCCGTTTCTTTGTGGCACAATCCTTTGCCTTGCACCGGGCTTTGGCATGCTACCTGCTATTCGTCCCGGCACTGATTTCCCCCGCCTGCCCTGCGGCGGCCGGCCCCGTCACCGATTTGACCAGTTAGGAGAGCAGCTCATGACGACGCCCCAAGATGTAATGAACATGATCAAGGAACAGGAAGTCCGCTTCGTGGACCTCCGTTTCACCGACACGCGCGGCAAAGAGCAGCACGTCGGCGTCCCGGTCTCGGCCTTCAAGGCCGACAAGTTCGAAGACGGCCATGCCTTCGACGGTTCCTCGATCGCCGGCTGGAAGGGCATCCAGGCGTCCGACATGCAGCTGATGCCTGATCCCGCCACCGCTTACATCGATCCGTTCATGGACGAGACGACGCTGGTCCTCTCCTGCGACGTCGTCGAACCGGCCGACGGCAAGGGCTACGACCGCGACCCGCGCTCGATCGCCAAGCGCGCCGAGGCCTACCTGAAGAGCACCGGCCTGGGCGACACCGCCTACTTCGGTCCCGAGCCCGAATTCTTCATCTTCGACTCCGTCGAGTGGAAGACCGACATGTCCGGCTCCTACGTCAAGATCTTCTCGGAAGAGGCCGCCTGGGCGACCGCCGAGAAGTTCGACGGCGGCAACACCGGCCACCGTCCGACCGTCAAGGGCGGCTACTTCCCCGTGCCCCCCGTCGATAGCCTGAACGACATCCGCGCCGCCATGTGCCTGGCGCTGGAAGCCTGCGGCTGCCCGGTCGAAGTGCATCACCACGAAGTCGCCACCGCCGGCCAGTGCGAGATCGGCACCATCTTCGACACCCTGGTGCGCCGCGCCGACAAGACCCAGATCCTCAAGTACATCGTCCACAACGTCGCCCACAGCTACGGCAAGACCGCGACCTTCATGCCGAAGCCGATCGTCGGCGACAACGGTTCGGGCATGCACGTGCACCAGTCGATCTGGAAGGACGGCAAGAACCTGTTCGCGGGCAACGGCTACGCCGGCCTGTCCGAGTTCGCGCTGTACTACATCGGCGGCATCATCAAGCACGCCCGCGCGCTGAACGCCATCACCAACCCCGGCACCAACAGCTACAAGCGCCTAGTGCCCGGCTTCGAAGCCCCGGTCAAGCTGGCCTACTCGGCCCGCAACCGTTCGGCCTCGATTCGCATCCCGTTCGTGCACAGCGACAAGGCCCGCCGCATCGAGACCCGCTTCCCGGACCCGACGGCCAACCCGTACCTCGCCTTCACCGCGCTGATGATGGCCGGCCTCGACGGCGTGCAGAACAAGATCCATCCGGGCGAGCCGGCCGACAAGAACCTCTACGACCTGCCGCCGGAAGAAGACGCGAAGATCCCGACCGTCTGCTCGTCGCTGGACCAGGCGCTCGAGTACCTCGACAAGGATCGCGAGTTCCTGACCCGCGGCGGCGTCTTCAGCAACGACTTCCTCGATGCCTTCATCGAGCTGAAGATGGAAGAAGTCACGCGCTTCCGCATGACGACGCACCCGGTCGAGTTCGACATGTACTACAGCATCTGATAGCGAACGGCGGGCTGCGGCCCGCCCTCGTATCGGGGAAAAGGACGGCTCCGGCCGTCCTTTTTTTTGCCCCGCCGATGGCATACACTGGCCGCCCGCCCCACGTTGTCCGGGTCCAAGACACATGAAGCCGATCCTGTTCGCCGCCCTGCTCGTCATGCCGCTCGCCGCGGCCGCCAACACGCTCTACAAGTGTTCCGACGAGGGCGGGCAGGTGCTGTACACGAACCAGAAGGGCGCGGGCAAGAACTGCACGATCCTCTCGCGCGACCAGCCGATCTCCAGCGTGCCGGCCGTGAAGCCGCGCGCGACCCCGACGCCGGGCGATTTTCCGCGCGTCAGCCCCGAGCAGCAGAAGTCGCGCGACGGCGATCGCCGCGCGATACTCGAGCAGGAGCTCGGCAACGAGCAGAAGCAGCTCGAAGAATCGAAGCGCGCGCTCGCCGAGCAGGAAGGCCGCGTCGAGCCGACCGAGCGCGTCATCGGCGGCGCCATCAACCAGGCCAAGGTCGAGCAGCGCCTGCAGACGTACCGCGATCGCGTAGCGCTGCACGAGCGCAACATCGAGGCACTGCGCAAGGAACTCGGCAACCTCAGGTAGGCGTAGTTCTTGCAAGACGACGGGATGCGCCAAGCGGAACCCTCGGCTTTCTCCGGTCTCGACCTGCTGTCGTCTGCGACGATCCTGCTCGACGACAAGCAACTCGTCCGTCATCTGAACCCTGCCGCCGAAAACCTGTTCGCCGTCAGCCAGCGCGGCTGGCTCGGCCGGCCGCTGGACAAGCTGCTCGGCGAATCGAGCGTGCTTGCCGGGGCGCTCGACAACGCGCTGAAGAACAACTGGAGCTACACCGGACACGACATCGTCATCGCGCGCGACGGCGCCGACGCGCTGCACCTCGATTGCACGGTGACGCCGGTCGAAGCCAACGGCGCGCGCATGCTGCTGGAATTCCGGCCCATCGACCAGCAGCTGCGCGCCTCGCGCGAGGAGCGCGCGGCGATGCAGCAGCAGGCCAACCGCGAGCTGATCCGCAACCTCGCCCACGAGATCAAGAACCCGCTCGGCGGCATCCGCGGCTCGGCGCAGTTGCTCGAACGCGAGCTCGGCATGCTCGAGAACGCGCCGGCGCTGCGCGAATACACGCAAGTCATCATCAAGGAAGCCGACCGCCTGCAGGACCTCATGCAGCGCCTGCTGTCCTCGCACCGCGCGATGCAGCCGGCGCTGGTCAGCATCCACGAGATCCTCGAGCGCGTGCGCCGCCTGATCCATGCGGAATATCCTGGCGTGCGCGTGCGCCGCGACTACGACACCTCGCTGCCCGACGTCACCGGCGACCGCGAGCAGCTGATCCAGGCGATCCTCAACATCGCGCGCAACGCCGCGCAGGCGATCGTCGCCGCCAATCCCGCCGACAGCGCGCCGCGCGGCCCGGGCGGCGCCGTGCAGGGCGAGATCGTGTTCCGCACCCGCGCCATCCGCCAGGTCACGCTCGCCAAGCGCCGCTATCGCCTGGCACTCGAATTGCAAGTGATCGACAACGGCCCAGGCATACCGGAAGCGATCCGCGACCGGATCTTCTATCCGCTGGTGTCGGGTCGCGAAGGCGGCAGCGGCCTCGGGTTGACGCTGGCGCAGAGCTTCATCCAGCAGCACCAGGGCAGCATCGAGGTCGAGTCGCGCCCTGGCCGCACTTGTTTTACGATCCGTCTGCCGCTGGCGAACGGGAAGGAGTAGACGACAGCATGACGAATCCCGTCTGGATCATCGACGACGATCGCTCCATCCGCTGGGTGCTCGAGAAGGCCCTCACGCGCGAGGACATTCCGTGCAAGAGCTTCGGCTCGGCCGACGAGGCGCTGGCCGCGCTCGACGGCGGCGAGTCGCCGCGCGTGCTGCTCTCCGACATTCGCATGCCGGGCACCTCGGGCCTCGACCTGCTCAAGCTCGTCAAGACCAACTTCCCCGAACTGCCCGTCATCATCATGACGGCGTACTCGGACCTCGACTCGGCGGTGGCCGCCTTCCAGGGCGGCGCCTTCGAGTACCTGCCGAAGCCCTTCGACGTCGACCAGGCCGTCGATCTCGTGCGCCGCGCGCTCGAGCACACGCCGGTGACCGCTTCCGCCGCGGGTGCGGTCGAAGCATTGGCTCCCGAGATCCTCGGTCAGGCGCCGTCGATGCAGGAAGTCTTCCGTGCCATCGGCCGCCTCAGCCAGTCGCACGCGACGGTGCTGATCAACGGCGAGTCCGGCACCGGCAAGGAACTCGTCGCGCGCGCCTTGCACCGCCACAGCCCGCGCAAGGATTCGCCCTTCATCGCCATCAACACCGCGGCCATCCCGCGCGACCTGCTCGAATCCGAACTCTTCGGCCACGAGAAGGGCGCCTTCACCGGCGCCGCCGGCCAGCGCCGCGGCCGCTTCGAGCAGGCCGAGAACGGCACCCTGTTCCTCGACGAGATCGGCGACATGCCGGCCGAGCTGCAGACGCGGCTTTTGCGCGTGCTCTCCGACGGCCACTTCTATCGCGTCGGCGGCCACCAGCCGGTCAAGGCCAACGTCCGCGTCATCGCCGCCACGCACCAGAACCTCGAGGACCGCGTGCGCCAGGGGCTGTTCCGCGAGGACCTGTTCCACCGCCTCAACGTCATCCGCCTGCGCCTGCCGCCGATGCGCGAGCGCCGCGAGGACGTGCCGCTGCTGACGCGCCACTTCCTCGCCAAGAGCGCGCAGGATCTCGGCGTCGAGCCCAAGCGCCTCGCCGACGCCACGCTCAAGTACCTCTCGGGCCTCGACTTCCCGGGCAACGTGCGCCAGCTCGAAAACCTTTGCCACTGGCTGACCGTCATGGCGCCGGGCCAGGTGATCGAAGTCGCCGACCTGCCGGCCGAACTGCGCGAGGAGCCGCAGCGCGTGCCGAGTTCCGACTGGCTGCACTCGCTCGCCGGCGAGGCCGACGGCCTCATCGCCGCGCATCCCGGCGAAGTCTTCGAGCGCATGACGCGCGACTTCGAGCGCACGCTGATCCGCCGCGCGCTCGCCGCCACCGGCGGCCGCCGCATCGAGGCCGCGCAACTCCTCGGCATCGGCCGCAACACCATCACGCGCAAGATCCAGGAACTCGGCCTGGAGGAATAGACCGAGGTCAAAGCCGGCGCGCACACGCCTGGTGCATAATCGGCGGCCATGACCGGCGCCAATTCCGAACTCAGCATCGCCGACGTCGCCGCCGCGCTTGGCGTGCAGGCCAGGCGTTTCGACGTCGACGTCCTCGACGAATGCGCCTCGACCAACGCCGAGCTGATGCGCCGCGCCGAAGCCGGCGCGCCGTCGGGCAGCGTCGTCGCGGCGCGGCGGCAGACGGCGGGCCGCGGCCGCATGGGCCGTGTCTGGTTCTCGGAACCGGGCGCCAGCCTGACCTTCTCGCTGCTGTGGCGCTTCGCGCCGCGGACCTTGCCGCACGGACTGTCGCTGGCCGTCGGCGTCGCGCTGGTCGAGGCGCTCGAAGCGCTCGGCACCGGCGGCCTCGCCCTCAAGTGGCCCAACGACATCCTGCGCGACGGCCGCAAGCTCGCCGGCGTCCTGGTCGAACTCGTGCCCGGCGCGCCGCACGCGGCCGTCATCGGCATCGGCCTCAACCTGCGCCTGCCAGACGGCATGCCCGACGAGGTGCGCGCGACCGCCGCCGCGCTCGATGCCGGGACGGCGCCCGCGCAGTTGTTCGCGCGGCTGCTCGAATCGCTGCTGCGCGTGCTCGACGAATTCGCAGCCGGGGGCTTCGTCGCCTTGCGCGAACGCTGGCTCGCGCGCTGCGCGCACCTCGAGCGCAACGTCACCATCCTGTCCGAATTCGCGCCGCCGATGACCGGCCGCTGCGTCGCCGTCGACGTCGACGGCGCGCTGATGATCGAGACGCCGGTCTGCGTGCAGCGCGTGCTCTCTGGCGAAGTCTCGTTGAGGACGGCATGAGCGCCGCCCGCAGGGCCGCCCCAAGGGCGGCGCAGCCAGCAGACCGGAGCCGCGCAGCGGCGAACTTCGGTCACCCCCGCCCGCGGGGCGGGGGCCGAGGGGTGGGCGAACCATCGTGACCTTGCTCTGCGTCGACTGCGGCAACACGCGCATCAAGTGGGGGCTGCGCGCGGGTGATGAATGGCTTGCGCAGGGTGCGCTGCCGCTCGCCGAAGCGGAGGCGCTCGACGAACTGCTGCCCGAGAAGCCGACGCGCATCATCGCCTGCAACGTCGCCGGCGCCGAAGTGGCGCAAGCGCTGGTGCTCGCCGCCGATCGCCTGCATGCGCCGCTCGCCTGGGCGCATGCGCACGGGCAGCAATGCGGCGTCACCAACGGCTACGAGCAGCCGACGCAACTCGGCGCCGACCGCTGGGCCGCGCTCGTCGGCGCCTGGCACCTGCACGGCGACGCCTGCCTCGTGGTCGGCTGCGGCACGGCGACGACGGTCGATGCGCTCGATGCCGGCGGCGTCTTCCTCGGCGGCCTGATCCTGCCCGGGCTGGCGCTGATGCGCGCGGCGCTGGCGAAGAACACCGCCGGCCTGCCGCATGCGAGCGGCCGCTATCGCGACCTGCCGGGCAACACCGACGACGCCATCGTCGGCGGTTCGCTTCAGGCCACGCTGGGTGCGATCGAGCGCATGTTCGTTCACGTCGGCGCCTCGCCCGGCGCGATCTGCCTGCTGACGGGCGGCGCCGCTGCCGAACTCGCCCCGCTGCTGGCGCTGCCTCACCGCTGCATCGACAACCTCGTGCTCGAGGGTCTCGCGCGCATCGCGGCCGACGTCGCCTGATGATGGATCCCGCCGATCGCGTCCTTTCGCCGCGCAACGTCGCCGTGCCGCTGGCGCTGGCCGGCGCGTTGTTCCTCCTGAGCCGAGTCAGCTTCCTCTGGTTCCATACGTTTGCCGAACTGTTCGCGATCGTCGTCGGCGTCTCGCTGTTCATCGTTGCGCGCGCCAGCTACGGCTTCAACCGCAACGGCTTCCTGCTTTTCCTGGCGCAGGGCTTCTTCTGGGCCGCCTGCATCGACGCCATCCACGCCATGACCTATTCAGGGATGGGCCTGCTGGCGGGCGACGACCCCAATCCGCCGACGCAGCTCTGGCTGCTCGCGCGCCTGCTCGAGGCGGTCACGCTGGCGCTGGCGCCGCGCTACGTCGAGTACCAGGGCTCGCCGGACTGCGGCTTCGCCGTCATGGGGGCGGCGTCCGGGCTTGGTGTGGCGGCGGTATTCACCGGCGTATTCCCGGATGCCTTCATTGCCGGCAGCGGGCTGACGCCGTTCAAGATCGCGATCGAATACGCCGTCATCGCCGTGCTCGTGGCAGCGGCGTGGCATCTGCACCTCCGCCGCGCCGCCATTGACGGGGCGCTCTACTCGATCCTGATGGCGATCATCGCGCTGACCGTCGTTTCGGAATTCGCCTTCACCCTCTACGTCAGCGTCTACGGTCTTTCGAATCTCGTCGGCCATATCGCCAAGCTGTGGGCGTTCTGGCTGCTGCTGCACGCGATCTGGCACTGGATGCTGCGGCAGCCGTTCCGGCTGCTGTCGCGCGATGCGACCTCGTTCGACGCCGTGCCGGTGCCGGTCCTGGTGCTCGATCGTGCCGGCGTCGTCCAGTCATGCAACGAGAGCGCGCGCCAGCGGCGCCGCGAAGGCGGCGTCGGCAGTGCGCTGCACACGGCGTGGCACAGCGGCTATGCGGCCCAGGACTGCCCGGTCTGTCAGGCCCTGGCGGAAGGTCGCGCTCTGGCGGCGGACCTGTACGATCCCGAGCGCGACGAATGGGCGTCGGTGCAATTGCAGCCGGTGTCCGGCGGCGACGCGATCACCGGCTTCATCGCCGTGCATATGGACATCACCGCGCGCAAGAAGGCGGCGCAGGCGCTGCAGGCGATGAACCGCGAGATCCAGGATCTCTACGACAACGCGCCCTGCGGTTACCATTCGCTCGGCGCCGACGGCCGCTTCCTGCGCATCAACGACGCGGGGCTGCGGCTGCTCGGCTACGAGCGCGCGGAACTCGTCGGCAAGCGGTGCTTCCACGACGTCCTCGCGCCGGGCAGCCTCGAGGTCTATCGCCGCCGTGAGGCGATGCTCCGCGAGCGCGGCCAGATCGGCCACCTCGAGGTGGAAATGGTGCGCAAGGACGGCAGCAGCTTCTTTGCCGACCTCACGGCGACGGCCGTCCATGATCCGGGTGGCGGCTATCTCGCCAGCCGCGCCACCTTCACCGACGTCACCGAGCGCCGGCTCGCCGAGCACAAGCTGCTCGAGGCCGAGAAGATGGAGGCGATCGGCCAATTGACCGGCGGCCTCGCGCACGACTTCAACAACCTGCTCGGCATCATCCTCGGCGGCCTCGACATGCTCGGGCCGCACATCGCCGCGGACGAGAAGGCGCAGCGCATGCGCGATCTCGCGGTGCGCGCCGCGAACCGTGCCGCCGAGGTGACGAAGTCGCTGCTGGCCGTGGCGCGCAAGCAGCCGTTGTCGCCGACGCCGGTCGACATCGACGCCGTGCTGACCGAGATGATGCCGCTGCTGCGCCAGTCGGCCGGCAACGCGATCGAGATCACCGACGAGCGCTGCGAGCAGTGCCGCAGCGGACAAGTCCAGGCCATCGTCGATACCGCCGGTCTCGGCAACGCGCTGCTCAACCTGGTCATCAACGCGCGCGACGCCATGCCCGACGGCGGTCGCCTGCTGATCGAGACCCGGCTGCGCGACGTCACCGACCAGGACGTCGGCGCACCGACCGGGCTCGCGCCGGGGCTGTACGTGACGGTCAGCGTTTCGGACAGCGGTCACGGCATTCCGCCCGAAGTTCTCGCGCACGTCTTCGAGCCCTTCTTCACCACCAAGCAGAAGGGCAAGGGCACCGGCCTCGGCCTCGCGATGGTGTACGGCTTCGCGCGCCAGTCCGGCGGCACGGCGACGGTCTACAGCGAGCCCGGCGTCGGCACGACGTTCCGGCTCTACCTGCCCGCGGCCATCGGCGCGGCGGTGCAGGGCGGCGACGTGCGTCCGCTCGCGAGCGGCGGCCACGGCGAGCGTATCCTCGTCGTCGACGACGAGGCCGACCTGCGCGACGTCACCTGCCGCTGGCTCGCGGAAATCGGCTACGCGCCCGTGGCGGCGGAATCGCCCGACCAGGCGCTCGAACTGCTCGCGGGATCGCCTTTCGACCTGCTGCTGACCGACGTGGTGATGCCCGGCACCGCGGGCGGCGTGGCGCTCGCGCAGGCGGCCGCCGAGCGCCGGCCGACGCTGCGTGTGCTGTTGTGCTCGGGATTCACCGGCGGCGCCGTCGTCGGGCGCTGGCCGCTGCTGCAGAAACCCTACGGGCGCCAGGATCTGGCCGCCGCCGTCGCAAGCGCGCTTTCCGCCGCGCGGGCGCTCATGAGGAGATAACGAAACATGGACAAACGCTTCCTCGTCTTCATCGTCGACGACGAGCCGCTGATGCTCGACGCCGTCCAGCTCGTGCTGGAGGACGCATGCGAGGTCGAGTGCTTCGCCTCGGCCGCCGCCTGTCTCGCGCGTCTGCCCGAGAGCCAGCCGGACATGTTCCTGCTCGACGTCCTGCTGCCGGGTATCGACGGCCTGGAGTTGTGCCGGCGGCTCAAGGAGAACGAGGAAACGGCCGCGTTGCCGGTGACCTTCGTCTCCGGCTACGACACCATCGAGACGCGCCTCGCCTGCTACGAGGCGGGCGGCGACGACTTCATCGTCAAGCCCTTCAACCCGGACGAACTGCGTCGCAAGATCGCGGTCGCGCGGCGCATCCTGGGCGAGAAGAAGCGCCTGCGCGAGACCGCCGGCTTCGCCCAGCGCACGGCCTTCTCGGCCATGAGCAGCATGGGCGAGTTGGGCATCGTCATCGAGTTCCTGCGCCGCTCCTTCGCCTGCGGCGACCGAACCGAACTGGCGCGCGCGATGATCGATGCGCTGGGCCAGTACGGCCTCGACGGCGCCGTGCAGATCCGCCTCGGCGGCGACGCCCTGACCATCAGCAAGGAGGGCGTCGACCTGCCGCTCGAGACCGCGGTGCTCAACCACGTGCGTCACCAGGGACGCGTCTTCGAGTTCGGCAAGCGCGGCGTTTACAACTTCGGCGGCGTCACGCTGCTGGTCAAGAACATGCCGCTCGAGGACGCCGAGCGTTGTGGCCGCATGCGCGACAACCTCGCGCTGCTCGCCGAGGGCGCCGACGCGCGCCGCCAGGCGATCGAGGTCGAGCAGGCGAACCGGCGCACGCGCGACGGCATCGGCGATGCGCTGGACGGGCTCTACCGGGCGCTCGAGACGTTGCGCCGCGGCCACCAGCAGGAGCAGTCGCACTTCACGCTGCTGATGGTCGACGTGCAGGAGGCGATGAGCCGCGCCTTCGTGGGCCTCGGCCTCACCGATGCGCAGGAAGTGCAGTTGATCGAGCTGATCCACGCGCAGATGGAGCGCCTGCGCGAACGCCAGGAATTCGACCACCAGGTGGCGACGCAGATCGAACAGCTCGGCGGCGCGCTGCGCGCGCTCGCCGTCCGCTAGTTCAAGCCGCGGCCCACGACGGCGTCGCGATGCCGGTGCCGAGGTCGGCCTCGACCAGGCGGCGGCGCACTTCCAGCAGTCGTTCGATCAGCGCCGGCTCGGCGCGCGCGTAGGCGTCGGCGTCCGGCGTGCGTTTGACGACGACACCGAGCAGTTCGGTGATGGCGTTGCCGATCGAGTTCTGGCTGATGGTCACGATCAGCTTGCCGGCGTCGTTGCGGTAGATCAGCTGCTTGAAGGCCGGCTGCCAGCGGATCGAGTTGGCGTACTTGGCGTCCTTGATGCAGCGGTCGCGCACCATCTTCGCGGTCTTCAGGAAGTCGTTGTTGAAGAGCAGCTTGTTCTCCACCAGTTCGGGGAAGTTGATGTCGCGCGGCAGCGGCGCGTTGCGCGTCGACACCTGGGTGAAGAAGGTGCGGTAGAAGTCGATGAAGCCCTTGAGGATGACGTCGTATTCCTTCCAGAAGCGCACTTCCTTCAGCATCGGCGCGCCGCCCACGACTTCCCAGCTCGGCAGGCCCTGCGGGTAGCCGGTCAGCGCGATGCGGCACGAGCCCTGCTGGCAGGGCTGCAGGATCTCGAGGTCGAGTTCGTCGAAGAACGCGCGATAGACGTCGCGCATGTGCGCCTGGAACAGCGAGTGCTGGCCGCCGTCGGTGAGGTTCGGGTTGTCGCTGTCGGCGAACGGCGCCTGGCGCAGCTGTTCCTTGTCGAAGACGATGAAGTGGTTGTGCAGCATGCGGATGCTCGGCACGCCCGGCGAGGTCAGCGGCCAGGTGGCGTCGAGGCTGGCTTCGCCCGCCAGCACGAGGTGAGCGGCCGGTTCCGGATACTTCTCGAGCATGTATTCCACGATCACCTGGTTCATCCGGTTCCAGACGTTCTTGACCTGCTCGGGCACCTGGGTGCGCCGCACCGGCCGGCCGAGCGGATCGAGGATGCTCTGCGAGGTGTTGTAGATGATCGAGCAGTCGAACTCGTTGCTGTGGCCGAGCGCCTTGCGGTAGAGCAGCAGGCCCTCGGGGTTCGTCAGCAGGCCGTTGTTGTGCACCAGATCGGCAAGGTTCTCGGCGCTGTTGAAGAATTCGTTGGGCTTCATGCCCTCGGGAACGTCGAGCGGAATCTGGCGGAACGGCGTGACGATTTCGCGCGGGCCGGACTGGGCGGCGGACATGGCGGGTCTCCTCTTGTTCGTTTCTTTTTGGCGCGGGGCAGATTAGTCGCAGCAGCGGCGCCTGACCAATCAGGATTGATGAAGGAGGCTTCAATTCCCTCTATGTTTGCGCTAAGGTTGGCCCCTTCGCCGACAGGGCTTAACAGGGGAAACGCAATGACCGTCACGCGCATCATGCTCGACGAGAACGAGATACCGACCCACTGGTACAACGTCGTCGCCGACATGCCGAATCCGCCGCTGCCGCCGCTCGGTCCCGACGGCAATCCGGTCGGCCCGGACAAGATGCTGGCGATCTTTCCCGAGACGGTGCTGGCGCAGGAGATGTCGGCCGAGCGCTGGATCGCGATCCCCGACGAAGTGCGCGAGGCCTACCGCATCTGGCGGCCGACGCCGCTGATCCGCGCCGTGCGCCTCGAGAAGGCGCTCGGCACGCCGGCCAAGATCTACTACAAGTACGAAGGCGTGTCGCCGACCGGCTCGCACAAGCCGAACTCCGCGATCCCGCAGGCCTATCTCAACAAGATCGCCGGCATCAAGCGCCTGACCACCGAGACCGGCGCCGGCCAGTGGGGCTCGTCGCTGGCCTTCGCCGGGCAGATGTTCGGCATCGAAGTGCGCATCTACATGGTCAAGGTCAGCTACGACCAGAAGCCCTTCCGCCGCTCGATGATGCAGACCTGGGGCGCCGAAGTCTTCGCCAGCCCGAGCAACATGACCAACAGCGGCCGCGAGCTGCTGGCGCGCGATCCGGACAACCAGGGTTCGCTCGGCATTGCCATCTCCGAGGCCGTCGAGGAAGCCGCCTCGCGCGCCGACACCAAGTACGCGCTCGGCTCGGTGCTCAATCACGTGCTGCTGCACCAGACGGTGATCGGCCTCGAGGCGAAGAAGCAGCTCGAGAAGGTCGGCGAGTATCCCGACATGATCTTCGCGCCCTGCGGCGGCGGCTCCAACTTCGCCGGCATCGCCTTCCCGTTCTTCGCCGACAAGGCCGCCGGAAAGAAGGTGCGCCTGGTCGCCGTCGAGCCGACCTCGTGCCCGACGCTGACGCGCGGCGTCTACGCCTACGACTACGGCGACGCCAGCGGCTTCACCCCGCTGATGAAGATGTACACGCTGGGCCACGACTTCATGCCGCCGGGCATCCATGCCGGCGGCCTGCGCTACCACGGCGATTCGCCGCTGGTGTCGCAGCTGTTCCACGAGAAGCTGATCGAGGCGGTGGCCGTGCCGCAGGTCGCCACCTTCCAGGCCGGCGTGCAGTTCGCCTGCGCCGAGGGCATCATCCCGGCGCCCGAGTCGTGCCACGCCGTGCGCGCCTGCATCGACGAGGCGCTGCGCTGCAAGGAAAGCGGCGAGCCGAAGACGCTGCTGTTCAACCTCTCGGGCCACGGCCACTTCGACATGGCCTCCTACGACCGCTACTTCGCCGGCAAGCTCGAGGATTACGACTACCCGCAGGAAGCGGTCGCCGCCTCGCTCGCCCACCTGCCCAAGGTTGCCTGATGCGGGGCGTCTTCTTCGCGCTGATACTCGCCAACCTCGTCTTCTTCGTCTGGGCGCAAGGCTACTTCGGGGAGGATGCCGGCCGCGAGCCGCAACGGCTCGCCGAGCAGCTGAACCCGGGCAAGATGACGGTGACGGTGCGCGAAAAGCCGGCCCCCGCGCCCGCCGATGCCTGCCGCATCGTCGCGGGCGTCACCGCGCGCGATGCCGAGGCGTTGCAAAAGGCGCTCGGCGAGGGCGTCGTCCTGCGCCCGCTCGACGAGACGAGCTGGTGGGTCAGCATCAACGCCCTGCCGACCAAGGCGGCGGCCGACAAGAAGGCGGCCGAGCTGAAGCTGCTCGGCGTGGCCGACTTCCACGTGCTGCAGGGCGAGGGCGGCAGCTTCGCCGTCTCGTTCGGCGTTTTCGACAGTGAGGCCGCGGCCAGCGAAATGCTGCAGGCGCTCGCGCGCAAGGGCGTGAAGTCGGCCCGCGTCGAGTCGAAGGCGAAGGCGCCGACGCGCTTCGAGCTGCGCGGCCCGGCACCGTTGCTGGAGAAGCGTTTGCCCGAGGCGGTCGCCGCCATCGCGGGTGCTGCCATCGCAGGCTGTCCGTGACCGGCTTCGTCGTCGGCCTCACCGGCGGCATCGGCAGCGGCAAGAGCGCGGCCGCCGCCGACTTCGCGACGCTCGGCGCGGCCGTCGTCGATACCGACGCCATCGCGCATGAACTCACGGCGCCCGGCGGCGCGGCGATGCCGGCGCTGCGCGCGGCCTTCGGCGCTGCCGTCGTCGCCGCCGACGGCAGCCTCGAACGCAAGGCGATGCGTGCGCTGGCGTTCGCCGATGCCGCGGCGCGCAGCCGCCTCGAGGGCATCCTGCATCCGATGATCCGCACCGAGGCGGACCGCCGCTGCGCCGCCGCGTTCGCCGCGGGCGCGCCTTATGCCGTCGTCGTCGTACCGCTGCTGGTCGAGTCGGGCGGCTGGCGCGAGCGCGTCGCGCGCGTGGCGGTGGTCGATTGCAGCGAACAGACCCAGGTCGCGCGCGTCATGGCGCGCAGCGGGCTGGAGCGCGCCGAGGTCGAGCGCATCATGGCGGCGCAGGCGACGCGGCAACAGCGGCTGGGCGCCGCGGACGACGTCATAGACAACGACGGCGACCGGGAAAATCTCGTCCGGCAAGTCAAAATGCTGCATGCCGGATACCTTAAGGCCGCATGCATATCCCACGAAAGTTGAGCTTTTCCGCCGAATCGTTCAGAATTGCCCGAATTTTCTTCCGGGCCGGCGCGTGATTACTTACGAGTACCCTCTCAGCGAGCGCATACGTACGCTGTTGCGCCTGGAGGACTTGTTCGACAAGATCGCGCATTTCATCAACGCCGAAGCGCCCCTGGATCACCATGTCGCCCTGGTGACCCTGTTCGAAATCCTCGAAGTCGCCGGCCGCGCCGACCTGAAGTTCGATCTTGTGCAGGAACTCGAGCGCCAGCGCCAGATCCTGCTGTCCTTCCGCAACAATCCGGAGATTTCCGAAGAGGCGCTGTCCGGCGCGCTCTACGAGATCGAACAGTCGTCGGCCGCGATGCTGGCGATGCAGGGCAAGATCGGCCACTACCTGCGCGAGAACGAATGGCTGATGGGCATCAAGAACCGCGCCGGCATTCCCGGCGGCGTCTGCGAGTTCGACCTGCCTTCCTACCATTTCTGGCTCAACCGCGATGCGGCGCAGCGCCAGGCCGACCTCGAATCCTGGGCCGCGCCGATGCTGCCGATCCGCTCCGGCCTGACCATCGTGCTGCGCCTGCTGCGCGCGTCCGGCCGCCCCGAGATGCAGGTCGCCGCGTCCGGCGCCTATCAGTTGATGCTGGCCGGACGCACCTCGCAGATGGTGCGTCTGCGCATCGACCGCGCCAAGCCCTTCGTGCCCGAGATCGGCGCCAACAAGTACGCGCTCAACGTGCGTTTCCTGACGCCCGACACCGACATGCGGCCGAGGCAGGCCGAGGCCGACGTGCCGTTCGAACTCACCTTCTGCAATTTGTGATCGGCGCGCGGCCGCCACGCCGCCGGCCCGACTAGAATCGGACCCCCGCGTGCGCCGTTTCGCACGCGGTGCGAACCATGGCAGACAAGCAATCTTCCGAAAGCCGGCAGGACAAGCGCTACCCGCTTCACTGGACCATCGCCGTCGTCCGTCAGACGGCGGACGGCCCGCGGACCCACCGCGGCCGCACGCACGAGCTGTCGCTCGGCGGCTGCTCGATGCTGACCGAAGACAATTTCCTGGCCGACCAGCCGGTGACCATCCACCTCGCTGCGCCCGCCGAACAGCCCGGCGCGAAGCCGCCCGTGCTTGAGATCAAGGCGCGCATGGTCTACATCGTGCTCGCCGCCGGGAAGCAGAAATTCCGCTGCGGCTTCCAGTTCCTCAACTTCCAGGACAACGGCCGCAAGACCCTCGACCGCCTGCTGCAGGGCCGCACCGTCGCCGGCGACTACTGAGCGCTCACTTGGTGTGGCAGGCCAGGCAGATGGCGCTGCCGCTGGGCGTCACCCGCAGGAAGCTGGCGTTGAATACCGACATCGGTCCGGCCGACGGCACGCCGTGCGGATCGTGGCAGGACGAGCACTCGACCTGATGGCCGTTGCCCGAATCGATCACGCGCACTTCTTCCTTGTCCGGCCGTCCGTTGCCGTTGGTGTCGAAGAACTTCAGGCCGCCCGCGGCGCCCGTCAGCTCCCGGAAGTCGACCCCGGAGGAGATCGCCGGGTAGCGGACGCCGACGGGGTGGTCGTCGCGCAGGTCCGTGCCGATCAGGAACGCCCTGAAGTCGGTGGCTCCGGCGCCGAGCACGAAGCCCGCCTCCGATGAATGGCAGGCCATGCACTCGGTCAGCGTGGCATGCGCATAGGGCCCGCTGCCGCTGGGATTGGTCCAGGTATTCAGGAAATCCATGTTCGTGCCCGTCGCCTGGCCGGCCCTGTAGCGGCCCGACCCGGGCATGTTGATGATCGAGTCGACGGCCACCTGGCCGTCGTGGCAGGACAGGCAGGCGAGCGAGCTGATGCCCGGCTGGGCGACCGGCTGCGTCAGCGAAACGGAGGTGTAGGTCGTGTAGGAGGTCGACACGATGGTCCGGTTCCACAGCGGCAGCTTCGCCCCGCTGGCGCCGTGCGGCGTGTGGCAATAGACGCAAACCTCGCCGTAGTCGCTGCGGTAGGTGTCCATGACGGCGCCCGCGGGGCCGCCCGATGCCTGACGCTGCGTCATGTTGTGGCGCGTATTGGCGACGCTGCCGATGTTCGAGAACTTGGTGGGCAGGTCGCCGGCCGCCCATGCGCCGGCGGCGACTGCAAGGAGCGCTGCTGCGGCAATCCTGAATATCGGTGTCATGGCCTTCCTTTGCATGCTCATTTCTTGGTCAAGGCTCCTGAAGCGCCTGCTATCGGCCGGCTCGCCGCGACAACGGCCGGCCGGATCACCTCGATCTTGTTGAACAGCTGGTCGGCGACATAGACCCGCCCCGTCTCGTCCACGGACAGGCCCGAGATCAGCCCGTAGCGTCCGGGCGCGTCCTCGGCGCCCTGCTGGCCGATGGCCAGCAGCAGATCGCCGTTCGGGTCGAAGACCTGGAAATTGCCGAAGAAGGCGTCGCTCACGTACACGCGGCCCTCGGCGTCGACGGCGATGCCGCGCGGGCGGGCGAAGCTTCCGGCCGTGTCGCCGCTGCTGCCGAACGCATGCAGGTAGCGCCCCTCCGCGTCGAACACCTGGACGCGGAAGTTGCCGGCGTCGAGCACGTAGACCTTGCCGTCGGGGCCTACTGCGGCCTGGACGGGAACGTTGAACTCGCCTTGCCCGCTGCCGCGTCGCCCGAACTCGCGCAGCTTGCGGCCCTCCTTGTCGTACATGAGGATGCGATGAAGGTCGCTTTCGTTGTTGGCCCGGTCGACGACGTAGATGCGCTCGCCGTCGCTGCTGGCGGCGACGCCGGTCGGACGTATCAGGTCGGCCGGGTCGCCAACGGTCCGCTGGTAGAGGCCGAGGCCGTCATAGACCACGACCTGCCGCCGGCCGGCATCGGCGACATAGACGTTCTGCTTCGCGTCGACGGCCATGCCCATCGGCTTTTCCAGCTTTCCGGGCGCGCGCAGCCCGAAGTGGAACAGCCGCCGGCGCGGCACGTCGAACACGATGACGCGACGCATGACCGTGTCGGTGACGTAAATGCGGCCGTAACGCGCGACCACGGCGCTGATCTTCTCGAACGCCGCGCGCGCCTCGGTGCTCGCCTCGCCGGTGAGTCGCTTGCGCAGCGCCTCTTCCGGCGACGGCGGCGGTTCGACGTCCTTCGCGCTGCGCAACTGGGTTTCGTAGGTGAACCGCGCCGCGTCGGGCGGCGCCGGCCAGACCAGCGCGCGCACGGGCGCCGCCTCCTTCTTGCCCGGCGCGGGCATGCAGGCGGCCAGCGCGACGGCCAGCAGGAGCATGGGGTTGAAGCCCCGCCCGCCCGCGCGCAGATTCCCATGCGTGGTTGCCATTCCCGGAATTCGGATTTCCTCCCTTGCTCGCCGCCGTTCGCTCTTTTTCAACCGCTTGATTCGATGGCGATTGGTCGGGTGACGCGGCTGCATCGGCGGCGTCAACCGGATGGAAACGCAACATTCGTTCCGATCCGGCATCCGTTTGAACACTTAGGAAATCGCTTATCCTTCGGGCCGCCCGCTTGCCCGCTATGGCCGTACCTCGAGAATGACCATGCCGAAATCGACCGAAAACCGCAGGAATGATGACGTTGGCGACGCCGCACCGGCGCAGCCGCGATTGGTGCCGTGCCCGCATTGCGGCAAGCCGGCGGTGTTCGCGCCGGAAAACCGCTGGCGCCCGTTCTGTTCGGAACGCTGCCGCCAGGTGGATCTGGGCGCGTGGGCAGCCGGGGAATACCGGGTGCCGGTGGTCGCGGACCCCGAACAGCCCGATTCGGACCTGCCCGGCTAAGCCGTCCAGGCGCCGCGGATTGCGGCGATGCCGTGAGCGCCCGCTTCTCGCGCCGCCGCCATGTCGGCGCGGTCGAGGCCGCCGAGGGCGTAGACCGGGAGCGGCAGGCCGGCCGCCAGGCGGGCGAACGCCTCCCAGCCGATTGCCGTCCTGCCGGGGTGGCTCGCGGTCGGCTTGACCGCGCCGACCACGGCGAAATCCAGCCCGAGCCCGGCCGCCTGCTCCAGTTCGGCGCGCGTATGGCACGAGGCGCCGACCAGCGGAAAGTCCGGCCGAGCCGAGGTGGCGCCGAGTTGCGCGGCGCTCAGATGAATGCCCGCCGCACCCACCCGCCGGGCGAGCTCCGGGTCACCGTTGATCAGCAGTTGTGCGCCGGCGCTGCGGCAGAGCGCGTTCGCGGCGTCGGCAAAGTCGGCGCGCGCTTCGGGCACCAGCCCCGGCTCCCGCAGCTGGACCAGGCGCAAACCGCCGGACAGCGCCGACTCGAGAGCAGCAAGCTGCGCCTCGACGCCGATCTCGGCGGCATGGGTGATGCCATAGAACCCGGGCAGCGCCAGCGCCGCCAGCACCGGCGCATTGGCCGGCAGCATCGGTGCGACGTTCGTCGCGCCCGGCTGCTGCCACGAGAGGGCGCTGTGCACGTGGTCGCGCAGTTCGCCGCGCCAGCGATCGACGCGGAAGAAGTTGAGCCGCACGTGGGCGTGCTCATAGACGTGCTCGCGCACGATCCAGGGCGTCGCGCGCAGCACCTCGATTTCCAGTTCCTCGTGCAGTTCGCGCACCAGCGCGTCGTGCGGCGTCTCGCCGGCCTCGACCTTGCCGCCGGGGAATTCCCAGTAGCCGGTGTAGAAGGTGTCGGGGCCGCGCTGGCCGAGCAGGAAGGAGCCGTCGGGACGTTCGATGACCGCGGCCGCGACCTGCGTCAGACCGGGGTAGCTGCGGACCTTCACTTCTTGGCGGCGGTGCGGCCGGCGTAGTCGCGCGCGAACTGCCACGCCACGCGGCCGCTGCGCGCCCCCCTGGTAAGTGCCCACTGCAGCGCTTCGGTGCGCGCCGCCTCGGTCTGCACCGCGGTGAGGCCGAACTCCTGCAGCCAGTGCGCGCAGATGGACAGATAGTGGTCCTGGTCGAACGGGTAGAAGGACAGCCAGAGGCCGAAACGCTCGGAGAACGAAACCTTCTCCTCGGTCGTCTCGCCCGGATGGATCTCGCCGCCTTCGCCGCGCTGGACCTCGAGGTTCTCGCCCATGAACTCCGGCATCAGGTGGCGGCGGTTCGAGGTCGCGTAGATCAGCAGGTTCTCGGGCGTGCCGGCAATCGAACCGTCGAGCGCCGATTTCAGCGCCTTGTAGCCGGGTTCGGTGGCCTCGAAGGAAAGGTCGTCGCAGAAGACGACGAAGCGTTCGCGGCGGCCGGCGATCAGGTCGACGATCTCGGGCAGGTCGACGAGGTCGTTGCGGTCGACCTCGATCAGCCGCAGCCCCTTGGCCGCGAAGGCGTTGAGCGCCGCCTTGACCAGCGAGGACTTGCCGGTGCCGCGCGCGCCCGTCAGCAGCACGTTGTTGGCGCTGCGGCCGGCGACGAACTGGCGCGTGTTCTGCACCAGGCGCTGCTTCTGCTCGTCGATGTTCTTGAGGTCGGCGAGGCGGATGCGGTGCGGATGATGGACGGCCTCAAGCCGGCCGCTGCCGTTGCGGCGCCGCCAGCGGTAGGCGGTGGCGCGCCAGTCCGGCGGCTCGGGAGGAGCCGGCAGTGCCGATTCAAGGCGGGTGAGCACTTGCTCGGCGCGTGCGATCAGGCGCGCGAGATCGGAGGGCGACATCGGTTAAGCTTGGGAATCCAGAACGGTTCCGAATGTATCAGATGTTGCGCATCCTCCTTGGCGGCCTCGCCGCACTCACCATCGCCGGTTGTGCCGGCGTCCCGACAACGCCTCCGGCCGGCTGTCCGGTATGCCCCGGCGCCGAACCGGCGAAGCCGGCCGAGAAGCCCCTGCAGCCCGCCGCATGGTCCGACCTGCCGGGCTGGACCGACGATGATCCGCGTGCGGCGCTCGCCGCCTTCCGCACCTCCTGCCGCTCGCTCGAACGGCAGGCGCTCTGGAAGCCCGTCTGCGCCGAACTGCGCGACCTCGGCGAACCCGAGCCCGCGGAACTGCGCGCCTGGTTCGAGAAGCGCCTGCGGCCGTGGCAACTGGTCAACCCCGACGGCGCCCGCCAGGGCCTGATCACCGGCTACTACGAGCCCCTGCTGCGCGGCAGCCGCACGAAGAAGCCGCCGTACGTCCACGCCGCCTACGCGCCGCCCGAGGACATGATCGTGGTCGAACTCGGCGAGCTCTATCCCGAGCTCAAGCACATGCGCCTGCGCGGCCGGCTCGAAGGCCGCCGCCTCGTGCCCTACTGGTCGCGCGCCGACTGGAGCGAGCAGGAGAGCCGCCACCTCGACAAGGTGCTGCTGTGGCTCGACGACCCAGTCGATTTCTTCTTTATGCAGATCCAGGGTTCGGGCCAGGTCGTGCTCGACGACGGCACCCGCGTGCGCCTCGGCTACGCCGACCAGAACGGCCATCCCTACCGCTCGATCGGCAGGTGGCTGCTCGACCAGGGCGAACTGAAGCCGGGACAGGCCTCGATGCAGAACATCAGGGCCTGGGCGCAGGCCAATGCCCAGCGGCTGCCCGAGCTGCTGAACGCGAACCCCAGCCTGGTCTTCTTCCGCGAACTGCCCGCCGAGGGCTCCGGACCGCCCGGCGCCATGGGCCTGCCGCTGACGCCCGAGCGCAGCATCGCCGTCGATCCGCGCAACGTGCCGCTCGGCGCCCCGGTCTGGCTGGCGACGACCTGGCCGAACGAGGAGCGCCCGCTGCAGCGCCTGATGCTGGCGCAGGACACGGGCGGCGCGATCCGAGGGGCGGTGCGCGCCGACTTCTATTGGGGCAGCGGAGCCGAGGCTGGCGCACTGGCCGGCCGCATGCGCCAGAAAGGACGCATGTGGGCGCTGATGCCGGTCGACTACGCACCAAAGTAGGCTTCAGCCGATTTCGCTCCCGCTCCCGGTGCATCGCATGCGCCGAGTTGGTGCGTTGTCCGGGCTGTCGGTGGGGTGAAATCCATTAACCCATTGATGCAACAGTGATGTCGCCTTAGGACTGCTTGTTGCTTAAGGCTCCGCCCAAGTGCTTACGGAGCCCCACAATGGACAATCTGAAAACCTCGGCCGACGTCCTCTTCATCCTGCTCGGCGCCATCATGATCCTCGCCATGCATGCGGGGTTCGCCTTCCTTGAACTCGGCACGGTGCGCCGGAAGAACCAGATCAACGCGCTGGTCAAGATCCTGGTCGATTTCTCGGTTTCCACGCTGGCCTACTTCTTCATCGGCTACAGCATCGCCTACGGCGTCAACTTCTTCGCCGGCGCCGAAACGCTGGCCCAGAAGAGCGGCTATGAACTGACCAAGTTCTTCTTCCTCTTGACCTTCGCGGCGGCGATCCCGGCGATCGTCTCGGGCGGAATCGCCGAGCGCGCCAAGTTCAATCCGCAACTGATCGCCACATTCGTCCTCGTCGGCTTCGTCTACCCGTTCTTCGAGGGCATCGCCTGGAACCAGGGCTACGGCATCCAGGCCTGGCTGAAGGAAAGCTTCGGCGCCGAATTCCACGACTTCGCCGGCTCGGTGGTCGTGCATGCCGTCGGCGGCTGGATCGGTCTCGCCGCCGTGCTGCTGCTCGGCGCGCGCCGCGGCCGCTACCACAAGGACGGCGGCATCGCCGGCGCGCATCCGCCGTCGTCGATCCCCTTCCTCGCACTCGGCGCCTGGATCCTGACGGTCGGCTGGTTCGGCTTCAACGTCATGAGCGCGCAGACGCTGGACAAGGTCTCGGGCCTCGTCGCCATCAACTCGCTGATGGCCATGGTCGGCGGCACGCTGGTCGCGCTGGTCGCCGGCAAGAACGACCCCGGCTTCGTCCACAACGGCCCGCTCGCCGGCCTCGTCGCCGTCTGCGCCGGCTCCGACCTGATGCATCCGCTCGGCGCGCTGATCACCGGCGGCCTGGCCGGCGGACTGTTCGTCTGGATGTTCACGTTGACGCAGAACCGCTGGAAGATCGACGACGTGCTCGGCGTCTGGCCGCTGCACGGCCTGTGCGGCGCCTGGGGCGGAATCGCCGCCGGCATCTTCGGCAGCCAGGCCCTCGGCGGCATGGGCGGCGTCAGCTTCATGTCCCAGCTGCTCGGCACGGCGCTCGGCGTCGGCATCGCGCTCGCCGGCGGCTTCGCCGTCTATGGCGCGCTCAAGGCAACCGTCGGCATCCGCCTCGACGCCGAGCAGGAATTCAACGGCGCCGACCTCACGATCCACAACATCACGTCTTCGCCCGAGCGCGAAACGCTCTGGTAAGCAGCATGCGCGACGTCGTCATCGATGCCCGCGACCTGCTGCCGCCCGAGCCCCTCGAGCGCGCCCTGACCGCGCTCGACCTGATCGGGGAGCGCGGTGCGCTGACGCTGATCCTCAACCAGCGGCCGTATCCGCTGTTCGGCATCCTGTCGGGCAGCGGCTACCGCTGGCACGAGGAAGAGGAAGCCGGCGGCGGATTCCGCTACCGGATCTCGAAGGCCTCCTAGCCCGCCCGGCGCGGGAATCGCTGCAACACGACGGCCGGCGGAGACGCCGGTTTCGGCGGCTGCGCCGGCCGGTCGCGCAGTTCGCGTTCGAGATTCTCCATCGCGGTGCGGCCGATGTAGTCGGCGTCTTCGGCCGAGCGCCCGGCGTGCGCATCGAGCGCTTCGAGATAGGCGCGGCCGATCAGCGAGCCGAGCGGTTCCGGGTTGTAGAGCAGCTTCTTGATCAGGAACGGCTGCAGCGTCAGCGGATCGTAGCCGCGCTTCAGGTAGCCGCGCTCGATCAGCTTCTGCTCGATCGGCGTGCCGGGCTGGATGCCGATGAAGAAGATGAAGGGCAGCACGTTGTCGCGTCCGAACATTTCATACAGCTCGCGCAGCCGCGCCATGGTCGCGCGCAGCGTTTCCTCGCTCTCGCCGGGCGCGTTCAGCGGCATGTAGAGCTTGACCTTCTGGTCGGTGAAGCCGGCTTCCCGGAACATGCGGAACGCCGTCATCTGCTGCTCGAGGTCGTAACCCAGCGTGAGGCTGTCGACGATGTCCTGCGTCCCCGTGAATGAAAGATCGATGCTCTCGATCCCGGTGTCGAGCATCTTCTTCGCCACGGCGGGCGTCAGGTAGTTGAGCCGCAGGTAGCCGGTCCAGCGCACCGTGGTGCCGCGCGCAGCCATCTCGTCGAGGATGTGCTCGACGTGCTTCATGCTGGCGCGCGTCGAGCAGAATTGGGCGTCGGTGAACCAGATGCGCTTCACGCCGTAGACCTTCTCGAGCGTAGCCACCTCCTTGGCGATCTCGGCCGGGTCGCGGTAGCGCTGCTGCCCGCCCTCGATCTTGTTGTAGAGGCAGAAGTGGCACTGGAAGGGGCAGCCGCGCTTGGTCTGCACGCCGATCGCTTCGCCGAGGTAGGAACGGAAGGCGGGGAAGATCGACTCGATGTAAGTGAAATCCACGGCCGTCAGGCGTGCGAGGTCGAAGTTCTCGACCGCCGGACGATGCGCGACGTGGCCCCCCGCGTCCTTGTAGAAATGGTTGCCGGCCAGTTCGGGGGCGCCGTCGACCACCGACAGCATCAGCTCCTCGCCTTCGCCGACGCCGACGATGGTGTCCGGCGGACACTTCTCGGCGACGTAGCGGCCGAAGATCGACACCGCGGTGCCGCCGACGACGATGCGCGCGTCCGGCAGCAGGCGCCGGGCGAGGCGGATGTAGCCGAAGTTGCGCAGGCGCGAGGCGGCGTAGTCCCAGATGATGCCGACGGCGTCCCAGGCCGCGCGCAGGCGCCGCCAGAGGCTCGGCGAGTGGTCGAAGTTCATCACCACGTCGAGCGCGTCGTTCTCGGGATGCGGTCCGAAGGTCTGCATGTTGCGCCAGGAGAACGCCACGACGTCCGGCTTCAGGCCGGCGATCCGGCGCTGCAAAGCCCGGGCGCGCTCGGCCGGCGGGATCACGGCGAGATCCAGTATCTCCTGGCGGACCTGCGGGCGTTGCTTGTGGATGAAGTCGGCGAGATAGACGATGCCACCGGGCCAGATCTTCCAGACCGGCATGCGAACGTAGAGCACCGTTCGAGCGGTTGTGGGTTGCATGACATTCTCCCCGTTGTGTGACACCGTTGTTTGCTCTCATATTAGCCCATAAGTAATTTCTGATATTTGTGTAGTGTCAAAGCGGGCGGGCATCCCCATTGCCCCGGACGCCCACCTGCCGGCCGGGGGAAGAACTTGGGCATCACTTGGAACACGGTGGCCAGGACCGCGAGCGGGCAAGCGGTGCTGGCGGCCACGATGGACAACGGGCAGGGGTTGCGCGCCAGGGTCATGAACCACGGCGCGACGTTGCTCGAACTCTGGGTGCCGGATCGTTACGGCCGCCAGGCCGATGTCGTGCTCGGCTTCGACGACGCGCGCGCCTATCTCGGCATCCAGCCCTATTTCGGCGCCGTCGTCGGACGCTACGCGAACCGCATTGCCGACGCCGAGTTCGACATCGCCGGCCGGCGCTATCGGCTCGCGGCCAACGACGGCCGCCACCATCTCCACGGCGGCCGGCGCGGCTTCGACAAGCTCGAATGGACGCTGGCCGAGGAGCGCGAGGCTCCTTTCCCGGAGATCGCCTGGACCTGCATCAGCCCGGACGGCGACGAAGGCTACCCGGGGCGGCTGGAGGCAAGCGTCGCCTACGCGCTGACGCCGGACAACGCACTGCGCATCGACTACGAGGCCTGGTGCGACGCGCCGACGATCGTCAACATGACGCAGCATGCCTACTGGAACCTCGGCCTCCAGGACGACGTGCTCGAGCACGAACTGGAAATCTTCGGCAGCCGCTTCCTCCCCGTGGATGCGGGCCTGATCCCGACCGGCGAATGGCGGCCCGTCGCGGGAACGCCGATGGATTTCCTGGCGCCGGCCGCGGTCGGCGCGCGCATTGCCGCGCCGGATGAACAGCTGCTGCGCGGGGGCGGCTACGACCACAACTGGGTGCTCGACGCGGCCGGCGGGCAACTCGCGCTGGCGGCGCGCCTGCGCGAGCCGCGCCTCGGCCGCAGGATGGAAGTCCTGACCACCCAGCCGGGCCTGCAGTTCTACTCAGGCAACCAGCTCGACGGCAGCCTCGTCGGCAAGCGCGGCCGCAAATACGGGCGTCACGCCGGACTGTGCCTGGAGACCCAGCACTTCCCCGATTCCCCGCATCGCCCCGAGTTCCCGTCGACGCTGCTGATGCCGGGCGACATCTACCGGCACACCACCCTCTACCGCTTCACCGCCGACCATGGCCGCGTCGCCGCTTGACGAGCTCCTCTACCGGACCGTCGCGCGCAATCTGCCGGGCGGCGGCGTCTGGCTGTTCGACGCCGACCTGCGTTGCCTCGTCGCCGAGGGTCCGCTGGCCGAGGAATGGTGCCGCCGCATCGGCACGATCGAGGGGCGCGAGGCGGTGGAGCTGTTCGACCGCGAGACGCTTGCGGTGATCCTGCCGCGCCTCGAGCGCGCGCTGCGCGGCGAGGCCGACAGCTACGAGACCGACTTCCGGGCCCGCTCCTTCTGGTCGCACTATGCGCCGCTCGCGGGGGAAGCCGGCGGCGCCCGCGTCATGCTGCTGGCCTTCGATGTCAGCGAGCGCAAGCGCATCGAACAGGCGCGCGACCAGACCGAGGCGCGCCTGAAGCTCGCCGTGTCGCTCGCCCACCTGGGATTCTGGGAGTGGGACGTGGTGCGCAACGAGATCTTCTTCTCGCCGCAGTGGAAACACCAGATCGGCTACGACGAGGACGAATTGCCGAATCGCATCGGCGAATGGGAGACGCGCCTGCACCCGGACGACCGCCAGCGCGTGCTGGGAAAGCTGGCCCTGTATCTGGGACATCCGGAGGGCGACTACCGGGTCGAGTTCCGCTTGCGCCATCGCGACGGCAGCTACCGCTGGATCGTCGCCCAGGCGCTTGCCGAGACCGGCATCGACGGCCAGGTGTTGCGGCTGGTCGGCACCCACCTCGACGTCACCGAGCTCAAGCTCGCCGAGCAGGGCGTGCGCGTCGCCGCCCTGCACGACGCGCTGACCGGCCTGCCCAATCGCGCACTGGTCTTCGAGTACGCGGACCTGCTCTTCGCCGCCGCGCGCCGCAGCCATTCCAGCAGCGCGGTGCTGTTCATCGATCTCGATCGCTTCAAGCCGGTCAACGACCTCTACGGCCACGAGGTCGGCGACCGCGTGCTGCGGGAAGTCGCCATGCGCCTGCGGGCATGCGTGCGCCACGAGGACCTCGTCGGCCGCCTCGGCGGCGACGAGTTCGTCGTCGTCCTGCCGCACATCGGCGGCGGCGCGCGGCGCGCGGCCACCGTCGCCGGCCACATCATCGACGGCATCGGCCGTCCGTTCGAGATCGGCGAATTGTCGTTGTACCTGTCGCCGTCGATCGGCATCAGCCACTTTCCGGAGCACGGCGAGGATGCCGACGCGCTGATCCGTGCCGCCGACCTGGCGATGTACCAGGCTAAGCACGCCGGCCGCGCCAACTACCAGTTCTACACGCCGCAGTTCGAGCAGCATGCCGACGAGTCGGCGCGCATCGAAGCGGCGCTGCGGCGCGCGCTCGACGGCGAGGGCCTGGCACTGCACTACCAGCCGGTGATCGACATGAACAGCGGCGACGTGGTCAGCGTCGAGGCTTTGCTGCGGTTGCAGGGCGCCGAGGGGCCGATCCCGCCCGAGCGCTTCATTCCGGTCGCCGAGTCCGCCGGGCTGATCGGCCAGGTCGGCGAGTGGGTCGCCATCGAGGCATGCCGCCAGCACGAGTCGTGGCGCGCGGCGGGGTTGCCGCCGGTGACCATCGCCATCAACGTCTCGCCGCTGCAGTTCCGCCAGCGCTCCTTCGCCGAGCGCCTGCGCGCGATCATCGACAGCGCCGGCGTTTCGCCGGGCAGCCTGCAGGTCGAGGTCACCGAGAGCGCCGTGATGGACAGCGTCGACGAGGCGGTGCGCATCCTCGACGAGATCAAGGGCTACGGCATCAAGGTCGCGCTCGACGATTTCGGCACCGGCTATTCGAGCCTCAGCCGCCTCGGCGTGCTGCCGCTCGACAAGCTCAAGGTCGACCAGTCGTTCGTCAAGGGCGTCGAGTCGGAGCGCACCAGCCGCGCGATCATCGACGCCATCATCGCGCTCGGGCGCACGCTGAACCTCGAAGTGGTGGGCGAGGGCATCGAGTCCGACGACGCCATGAGCTACCTGCGGGAGCGCCATTGCGACCAGGCCCAGGGCTACCTGATCAGCCGGCCGCTGTCGGCCGCGGACTTCGCCGCCTGGATGCGCCGGCGCGAGGCGACCGAGCCGGCCTGAGCAACGGGCGCGCGGGTTTGCGCCGTTGTCATAGTAGAATCGCGGCGTCCCAAGGCCCTGTCGTTCTCAAGCCCTGATGCCGACCTTGTCCAAGTTGGTTTTCGCCCTCCTCGCCGTGCTGCTGCCTGCGGCGGCCGCGGCGCAGGTCGCCGATCCCAAGGTCAAGCCCGATTTCCAGGCGCGCCGCGCGCTGGTCAAGTCGGCGTTCCGGCCGACGGACATTCCCGAAAAGTCCCTGCCGCCGGTCGGGCTGCTCGGCCGCGACCAGTTCAACATGCTCGGCACCGCCTGGGCGCAGTTCCATCGCTCCGTGTCGACCGGCGACGTCGAGGCCCTGCGTTCGGTGGTCCGCAACGCGCGCGCCTGCAAGGCGGACAAGCTCGCCGTGAAGGCGGAACTGCTGATGGAAAGCCGCGTGCGCATGGCGCTCGCCGAGGGCGGCGACGCCGAGCGGACGATGGGCGAGTGGATCCTCGCCTTCGGGCCGAAAATCCAGCCCGAGCAGATCGGCGAGGCGGCGGCGCCGTTCATCGTCTCCCCCGAGCATGCGCGGCGCGTGCGCTTCGGCAACGTGAACTTCTTCGAGATCGAGGGCGGCCACTGGCGCATCGACCTCGGCTGCTGAGCGGCGGCCTCAGCAGGATTCGACACTGAGCCGGCGGGCGACGAAGTCGCCCTTTCCCTTGCGTTTCGCCTCGTACATCAGGTTGTCGGCGGCCGCCACCATGGTGTCGAACCGCGGGCAGGCGCGGTCGAACCACGCCACCCCGACGCTCGCCGTGACGGGCGGGAATTCCGCCAGCGCGGCGGTGATCGCGCGCAGGATCTTGCGGCCGGCGTCGACCGCCGCTTCGTAGTCGATCTCGGGCAGCACGATGGCGAACTCGTCGCCGCCGAGCCGGGCGACCGAGTCGCTCAGCCGCAGCTTGGTGTGCAGCGCATAGGCCGTGGCGCGCAGCGCGGTGTCGCCGGCCTGGTGGCCGCGCGTGTCGTTGAGTTGCTTGAAGTTGTCGAGGTCGATGAAGACGATCGCCAGCGAGTGCTCGTAGCGCAGCGAGCGCATCGACTCGACGTCGCCGAGTTCGAGGAAGGCGCGGCGATTGAGCAGGCCGGTGAGGCCGTCGTGCATCGCCTCGTCGCGTTCGCGCGCCAGCAGCGAGCGCATTTCCGCAACCAGCACGGCGACGATGGCGTAGGTGACGAAGCGCGTCGTCGCGTTCGCCCACGCCAGCCAGCCGCTGCCGGCGCCGGTGCCGACGTCGGCGAGGACCCACATCAGGGCCGCGAGCAGCGCGAGCAACAGGCCGTCGCGCCGGCCGTAGACCCAGGCCGTCGCCATCACCGGCAGCACCGCCAGCGAGGCGAAGTAATACTCCGCCGCCGTCGCCAGCCGCAGCGAACCGAGCAGCGCGAGGAGGGCGATGTTGAACGGCCACAAGGCGCGCCGAGCGACAGGATGATCGAGCGCGTGCTCGAGCAGCTCGCGGCGGCGCGCGTGCGCCAGCACCAGGGATACGCCGGCGAGCAGCGCCACCCCCGTAGCGAGTCCCCAGACGCCAGGATCGAGCCACCATGTCGAGGGCATGGAATCCGCCTCTGCGCGCAGTATCGCCCCGCGAGGCAAACGGCGCGCCATGCGCGGCGTCGCACGGACGCGTGCCGCACGGCGGCTACGCTGCCTCTGGTTGCACCGAGAAAGTACGTGATGAAGGCATGCTGGCTGTTTGCAGCGCTTGCACTAGCGTTGCCCGCCGCCCCGGCCGCGGCGGGCGAGAACGAGGCGGCCGCCGGCGAGGGCAAGGCCGGCGGTCGCGCGCACGACAACTCCGGCAAGAAGCGCAGGGGCGAGGCGTCGTACTACGGCCCCAGGTTCGAGGGCCGTCGCATGGCCGACGGCACGCGCATGGATCCCGACTCGAATGCCGCCGCGAGCAAGACGCTGCCGCTCGGCACGCGTGCACGCGTGAAGAACCTCGAGACGGGGAAGAGCGCCGAGGTCGAGATTCGCGACCGCGGTCCCCATGTGCCCGGCCGCATCATCGACGTGACGCCGAAGACGGCGGAGAAGCTCGACATGAAGAAGGACGGCGTCGCTCCGGTCGAGGTGACTCCGCTCGAACTGCCGCCGAAGAGGTCCGGTAATTGAGGATTGCATTCGGGCGGCAACCGCACTACCTTGTCCGCGTGAACCAACTCACGCAGAGAGGAGTTCCACCATGACGACATTCCGGTCATTGCACCGCGGCGCGATTGTCGCGGCCATCGCAGGCGCGCTTGCCGCGTCGCCGGCGCTGGCGGAGAAGCCCGGCTGGGCCGGCAAGGGCAAGAACGGCAAGGGCGAGCACGGCGAACCGCGCAAGGAGCAGCGCCATGAGAGCCACGCCGGCGGCTTCAGCGAAGCCCAGCGCACGGCCATGTACGGCTACTACGCAGACCAGGTGCGCGGCGGCAAATGCCCGCCCGGGCTGGCCAAGAAGAACAACGGCTGCATGCCCCCGGGCCAGGCGAAGAAATGGTCGCGCGGACAGCCGCTCGCCGTCGGCTGGTCGCCGTTGCCGCCCTACATGCGCGACCGCCTCGGCCCGCCGCCGGCCGGCCATCAGTACGTGCGCGTCGCCAACGACATCCTCATGATCGCCGTCGGCAGCAGCCTGGTGGTGGACGCGATTGAAGACCTCGGCGCGATGCGCTGAGCGGCCGCGACCGGCTCACGCCGGCCGCGCCACCATCAGGTAGAACACGCCGACCAGCGAGAAGAACGCGACCGTGCCGAGCGCGGTCCAGATCTTCAGGAAGTGCCAGTAGCGCTTCGGCAGGCGCTCGCCCTTGGCGGTCGCCAGTTGCGCCATGTCGCGCATCTGGATCTGCATCCACACCACGGGCAGCCAGCAGGCGCCAGCGAAGGCGTAGAGCAGCAGCGAGGCGGCGATCCAGTTGCTGTTAAGCGGGTAGCCGATCCGGTGCATCAGCCAGAAACCCGAGAGCGGCTGGAAGACGATGGTCGGCGCGGTGAACCACCAGTCGGCGCGCACCACGTAGCGCACGACGTGGGCGATGGTCTGCGGATCGCGCGTCAGGCTGGCGAAGAACATGTAGTAGGCCGATCCGAGCCCGGTGCCGAACAGCAGCGTCGACGAGAGCACGTGCAGCCACTTGACGATCACGTAGTCCATCGCTCGTCCTCGAGCGTCATCAGCAGCGCGATCGCCGCCAGCAGCGGCAGGTTCTTCAGGATCGGCGCGAACGGATGCAGCCAGAATTCGGGCAGGCGCACCGAGATGATGGCGGTGTAGGCGAGGATCAGCGCGATCTGCGCCTGCCAGAGGCGCCGCCGCCGTCGCATCGCCAGCGTGCCGACGCCGAGCGCGAGGTCGAGTGTCGCGGCGCCGTAGAGCATCAGCGGCGCCCAGCCGGGGCCGACGCCGACGGCCGCCAGCAGCGCGTAGCTCTCGGCGACCGGATAGAGGCCGAACGACAGCAGGCCGGTGACGATCCAGACGATCGCGATGCTCGTCCGCAGCAGCGGCAGCAGCCACGCCAGCAGCGCGGCGGTGCGTGCGCCGCCGCGTTCCGCGGCGGACACGAAAGCCGTGGGCGGACGCGGCGCGCGGCGCAGCAGCCGGCGCGTGGCGGCGGCCGGCGCGGTGTTGCCGCGCTCCAGCATGGCGAGGGTTTCGTCGTCGAGCAGGCTGCCCGGCAGGGC
>JBKPAD010000016.1:0-55147 GCA_046726235.1 Pseudomonadota bacterium | reverse complement strand
TGGGGGGCTCTGCTGTGCTTCGTGTCCCCCGGACCGTGCTTCGCACGCTCCTCCTCCTTTACCTACGCACAGCAGAGCCCCCCACCGTCCCGAGCCGTTGGCGCCGTGCCTCTTTGGAGGTGAAAACCCACAGGCGTATCCGGCCAAGGATGGCGGGTGTCCGATTCCCGCAGGTAAAGGAGGAGGAGCGGGCGCAGCCCGGTCCGGGGGACACGGAGGGAATCGGACACCCGCCGTCCTTGGCGCGCGCAGGCCGCGCCTCCCAGACAATCAGCCCCGGCTCTGAATTTCCTCGATGTAACCGAGCATGCCAGTCTTGATACTGGCCGCGTTGCCTTCGTCGGTATCGATGTGCATCGCCAGGCGGTAGTTCGGATTCACGCGCACCACGACGTCACCGTAGATCAGCTCGCGCTCGCCCTCGACGCGCACGCGCACGACGTACTTGTCGCGCAGGCGGAAGCGCATCGCGTCATCCGGCGACATGTGGATATGGCGCTGGGCGCAGATGACGCCGCGCTCCAGCGTCGAGGTGCCGTGCGGCCCTTCCAGCACCACCCCCGGCGTGTTGGCCAAGTCGCCCGACTCGCGGATCGGCGGCTGGATGCCGACCTTGAACTGCTCGGTCATCGCGATCTCGACCTGGGTTTCCTTGCGCGTCGGGCCGAGCACGCGGACGTTGGAAATCTTGCCCTTCGGCCCGATCAGGTTGACCTTCTCGGCGCAGGCGAACTGGCCCGGCTGCGACAACTCGTGCTCGGGCGTCAGCTGGTGGCCGGGGCCGAACAGTTTCTCGACGTCGGCCTGCGCCAGATGCACGTGGTGCGCCGAGACCTCGATCGGGATCGGCGCCTTTTCCTGGTCCTTGATCGCCAGCGTGATCTTGTTGCGCTCGATCGCGCGCAGGGCCTCCCAGGCCAGCAGGCGCTCATCGTTGTTGGCGACGACGATGATCTTGACCGGCGAATCGTCGGCCGAGATCACGGCGTGCGAACGCAGGGCGCCGAGGTCGCGGTTCTTTTCCTCGTCGAGCTTGATGCCCATGTAGGCGAGGCCCTGACAGGCGAGGCTGCGCACCAGCGAACTGGTTTCGCCGATGTCGCCGGTGAAGGCGAGCACGTCCACGCCGCCCATGGCCGCGACGTAGGCGCCGATGTTCTTGCGAATCTGGTAGCAGAAGGCTTTGTGCGCGAGCAGCGCGCGGTGATGGCCTTCCTCGGCCGCCGCCTCGATGTCGTGGATGTCGTTCGAGATGCCCGAGATGCCCTTCAGGCCGCTCTCGCTGTTGATCAGCTGGGAGAGCGCCGCCGGGCCGAGCTTGTAATGCTCCATCAGGTGAATCATCACGGCAGGATCGATGCTGCCGGCGCGGCTCGGCATCATGATGCCGTCGGACGGCGTCATGCCCATCGTGGTGTCGACCGAGCGGCCGTGGTCGATGGCGCAGATCGAGGCGCCGATGCCGAGGTGGCAGGAAATGATCTCGAGCTCGCCGAGCGGCCGCTTGAGCATCTCGGCCGCCTTCAGCGAGACGAAGCGGTGCGAGGTGCCGTGGAAGCCGTAGCGGCGGATGCCCTCCTTCTTGTACCAGTCGTAGGGCAGGCCGTAGAGGTAGGCGTAGGTGGGCAGCGTCTGGTGGAAGGCAGTGTCGAAGACCGCGACGTGCGGCACGTCGGGGAAGAACTTCATCGCCTCGCGGATGCCCTCGAGGTTGTGCGGGTTGTGCAGGGGCGCGAACGCGGACAGTCCCTCGATGTCGGCCAGCACCTGCGGCGTCACCAGCGCGGCGCTGGAGAACTTCGAGCCGCCATGCACGACGCGGTGGCCGACGGCGATGACGTCGAAGGGCGTGAACAGGTACTTGTCCTCGAGCAGCTGCATCGACTCGAACAGCACGCGGAAGAACTCGGCGAAGGTGAACGCCCGCCGCTCGCGCCGCGTCGTCGTGCCACCCGCCGTGACGGTGACGTGGGCCTTGTCGCAATCTGCGCAATCGATGATGCCGTGCACGTCGCGCGACTCGTCGTGCGTGTCATAGACGCCGAAGTGGATCTGGCTGAGGCCGACGTTGAGCGCCAGGATCTTGCCGTGCACGTCGGTGCGCAGGCTCAGCGCGTAGGGGTCGTCGGCCTGTGCGACCGCGCGTGCGTGAAGCTGCGCGCTGGTGATGTCCACGGCCTGCGCCCGCGCACGGTCCGCAAGCAGCTTCGACAGGTAGAGGATCGCCTTGGGCTGCACCAGGACGAGGCGGCTGACGACCTCCTGCGGGATCATCAGCACGAAGCAGCGGTTGCCGGCGATGACGTCCGCCACCGTGCGGTCGCCGGTCAGCAGCGACATCTCGCCGAAGACGTCGCCCGCCTCCAGGCGATTGAGCATCACGCGATGGCCGACGTTGTCCGCCACCGAAATCTCGGCATGGCCGCTGATGAGCACGCCGATGAAGCGGCCTTCCTCGCCGCATTCGATGATCGCCTCGTTGCCCTCGAAGGTGCGGACCGCCGACAGGTCGGCGATCTCGGCCACGACGGCCGGGTCGAAGCCTTCGAACAGGGGCACGCCCTCTCTTAGGAAGTGGATCAGTTCTTCCTGGGTTTTGCCTTCGATCATGGTTGCGCTATCTCCGTTGGCGGCCGTTCATGGCCGTGGGGCTGGTCGCCAGTATACTGCTGCAGTGCACAATATTCTGTGCCGCGGCGGAAAAGCAGCATTGCCCGAGCGGTCTGGCCTACAGCTCGATTTCCAGGCCTTCGCGCGAGAGCAGGACTTCGGGATCCCCTTCGCCGCACGGGTTGCGGTCGAGCGCTTCCTGGAACACGCGCTCCAGGTCGTCGTCGAAGCGCGTCGGCTCGTGATGGGTGCAGACGACGCGCTTGACGCCGGCGCGCTTGCCGAGCTGGATCGAGGTATCGAAGGTGCCGTGGCCCCAACCCTTTTTGGCCGGATATTCGCCGACGGTGTAGGAGGAATCCGCGACCAGGACATCGACGCCGCGGATGAAGTCGACGAAGTCGGCTTCCTTCTCGTCGATGATGCGCTGGTACTCGGCATGCTCGGCGTCGGCAGGATCGTAGATGTTCTGCCAAGGCTCGTGGTCGCCGGTGAAGAACATCGACTTGCCGTTGCAGTCGACGCGGTAGCCGAGGTTGATGACCGGATGGTTGAGCATCACGCTGGTCACGGTCGCGTCGCCGACCTGGTAGGGCTCGCCGACCGTGAGGGTCTCGTACTCGATGCGCGCCTTCATCTCGGCCTCGCGCACCGGGAAGTAGCTGTACTGCAGCTGCACTTCCATCACCTGCTCGATGCCCGAGCCGGAAACGATGTCGTAGGCGCCGTGGATGCGCACCGTATTGCCGGGAATGAACAGCGGGATGAAGAACGGCAGGCCCTGGATGTGGTCCCAGTGCGTGTGGGTGATGAAGACGTGCGCCGTCAGCGGCATCTCCTTGAACAGCGTCTGCGCCAGCTGGAAGATGCCGGTGCCGCCGTCGAGGACGATCAGTTCGTTGGCGTCGCTGCGCACCTCGATGCAGGTCGTGTTGCCGCCGTAGCGGACGGTGCGGGGGCCGGGCGAGGCGATCGAGCCGCGAACGCCCCAGAACCTGACCTTCATTTGCTGCCGTCGACCTGCGCGAACATCTCGGCGTCGGAGACGATCTTCTCGAGGTCGCCGAGCGACTCGACGATCGCGTCGAAGGAATCGCCGAAGCGCTCGGGTGCCGTCATCGGCTCGGTGTCGCGCCAGGCGTTGCCGGCGTCGCCGAAATTCAGCTTGCGGCAGATCTGGTCCGCCATGCGCACGCAGTCGAGCATCGCCGTGCGCTCGGCGTCGAGGTTGTGGTGGTCGCGGATGCACTCGACGAGATTCGCCGGGAACTGCCATTTGGTCGCCAGCATCGCGCCGACGACCGCATGGTCGGCGCCGATCACGTGCAGTTCGGCCTCGTGCAGCGGAATCGCCTGCTCCTGCGACATCGCCAGCGCCTCGTGGAAGTCGACCGACATGAACTGCGCGAACACCGCCTTGCCGAAGTCGTGCAGCAGGCCGGCGATGTAGGCGTCGGCCGGGTCGCCCTGGCCGCGGGCATAGGTGCTGAACAACTGGCGCGCCACCGCGGCGGTGGTCAGCGAATGCAGCAGGTAGCGCTGGATGTCGAAGCCCGAGGTGTTGAAGCGCGGCAGCATGCCCACGGCGGCGATCGACAGCGCGAGGTTCTTGATCGTGTTCAAGCCGAGATACACGACCGACTGGTTCACCGAGGTGATCTTGCTCGGCAGGCTGTAGTAGGCCGAGTTGATGACGCGCAGGATTTTCATCGTCATCACGGGATCCTTCTCGATCACCGCGACGAGGTTCTTCGGCAGGCAGTTGATGTCGCGCGTCAGATCCAACACTTTCTGGACGCTCTGCGGGAATGCCGGCATGCGCTCGACAGCTGCGCCGAGCTTGCGCTGTGTTTCGGGAGTCAGGTTGGCCACTGCGATCCGCGACTTAGGTTTTCACGGATTATACAGACCAACTAGTCACCGCTAACCCGTTCGTAGTAGCGGGCGCGATAGAGCAGGCGGCGGCACTCCGGCGTCTCGGTGAAGCCGCTGCGGTCGTGGAGCACGTTGTTGCAGACCAGGCCCATGCCGGGCTCGAGGCGGCCCTTGAGCGTCCAGGGCGTCGGCGTCTCGAGCAGGCGGGAAAGCGCGGCGACGGCGGCTGTGGTGGCGGCATCGTCCTTCCAGGCGATGCTCACCGTGCGCGCGGTGTAGCGCATGTGCAGGAAGCCGTGCGCATCCACCGAGAACACCGGGCCCGGTTGCGCCGGCCGCGCCACGCCGCCTTCGTCCATGCGCGGCGGAATGGTCATGGCGTCGGGCTTGGATAGCGCGCGAATGTGGTCCGGATTCTCGTCGCGCAGCAGCAGGTAGGCGATCTCGTGGTCGAGCAGCTGGTTGATGCCGCCGGTGGCGGCGCTCTGCACGCAATGCAGCAGCAGGCCGCGCACCGTGCGCTCGGGCGCGTTGTAGTAGCCGTCGGTGTGCCAGCGGATCGGCTTGTCGGTGTAGGGGATGAATTCCTTGCGCTCGCCGCGTTCTTCGGCGCCGCGCACCGAAATCGGCGAGATCGCGTCGTCGTCGGTCAGCCAGTGGCTGTCGAGCGTGACGAGGCCGAGCTGGGCGCCGAGCTTGCGCGGAATCTCCTTGTCGGGATCGCTGCCGGTGCGGCTGGCGTAGACGGCCATGTTGGCCGTGGCGTTGAGTTCCAGGAAACGTGCGCGCTCGGCCGGCTTGAGGGCGCGCGGATCGTCGATTTCGACGAGGATGTCGGCGAGGCGGCGCGGCGCCGTGGCGAGCTTCTTCTCGCGCCAGGCGGCATAGGCGGCGGCATCGCCGAGGTCGAAGGGGCCGCTCATTCGCCGGCGTTCGCGGCAAACAGGCCGGCGAGCGTCTTCTCGAGCGCCTTGAGCGCCTCGGGCGACTCGATGTCCATCGCCTGGTCGATCACCCATAGGCGATCCTTCTCGGGCAGCACTTCCTGCAGGCAGGAGGCGAAGTAGCGGCGGAAACCGAAGTCGGGACCGTCGTCGCCATAGCTGAATTCGGCGTAGTCGGCGCTGCGGCGGTTGAAGCGCGCGACGAAATCGCGCTCGCACTCGCCCGGCTCCGCGGCGCCGAGCAGCATGCCGCGGTTTTCCTCGACGAAGCGCGCCATGGTCTTGACCAGCGCCGTCGTGAATTCGACGCGCGCCTCCGGCTCCAGCTCGCGGTGTGCGATGCGGTCGGCGGCGACGGCGAGATAGACCAGGAACTCCGAAACGAATTCGTAGTACGGCCGTCCGATGTCGATGTCGTACTCGGCACGCCGCATGCGACCGATCGACTCGATGGCCAGCTTCCAGCTCGGCACCGCCACGGCGCCCGCCAACTCGGCCGGCGTGCGCTCGCGCTTGTCGTGGAACTTGTTGCGAATGCGGATGGCCATGAGCGTGTGCCGCGGAACGCGGTTTCAGTGTGGAACTACAAGCGAAGCGAGCAAATATTACCCCTGCCCCGGGGCGGGGGCAGGGGTGCGGGACCATTATTGGCCCCGCAGGGTAAAGGAGGCTCAGTAGCCTCCTTTACCCTTCGGCTGCGGCAGTCCAGCGACCTTGCAGCCCTGCTTGGCGGCGCCGCCATCGGGGAACAGTTCGAACAGCAGGTTGCTGTCGGCCTCGGGCATGTCGCCGTCGCTCTGCAGGCCCTTGATCAGGTTGCGCAGGTTCGGCGTGTGGCCTTCTTCCTTGTACTGCGAGCGCAGGTAGTTGATGACCTTGTGGTGCTGATCGGTCAGCGCCAGGCCACATTCCGAGGCGATGACCTGCACCGCCTCGTCGCTGTAGTCGGGCTCGACCAGATAGCCGTAGTCGTCGACTTCCTTTTCTTCACCGTTGATGACGTATCCCATGGGGTTTTCCTCCTTTTCGTTTCGTGGGTCACTTCTTCTTCAGATAAAACTCGCGGGCGTTGCGCGCCATGGGCAACGACGCCAGCATCTCGATGCCGGTCGCCTCGCTCCACGACTGCACGTCGTCGACGGCACCCGGGCAGTCGCTGACGAGCTGCAGCACTTCGCCGGACTTCATGCCGTCGAGCAGCTTCTTGGCCTGCACGATCGGACCCGGACAGCTCACGCCGCGCATGTCGAGCGTGACGTGGGCGACGGGCGTCGAGGCGGCGCCGCCGGCCTTCTTCAACGCGTAGGCGGTCTTGCCGTCGGCCTGCTTGTCGGCGGCCATCAGCTCGTTGCCGGTGAACTTGCACCAGGCGGCGAGGTCGTCGTGCGAACCGGGGCAATCGGAAACCAGCACCAGCACCTGGCCGGGCTGCAAGTCGTCGATGATCTTCTTGGCGCCGAGCAGCGGCGCCGGGCACGGCATGCCCGACAGGTCGATGGTGACGGCGGGTTTTTCTGACATTTTGAGTCTCCTGTTTCGCGTTTATCGTTGTTTAGGTTTCGCCGACCGAGACCACGCCCTTGTGCGGAATGAACACGCCGCAACAACGCTTGCGCTCGTTGCCGAGACCCGCATGCTGCAAGCGCAGCGACTCGGCGGCTTTCAAGCCGTGCAACATCAAACTGAAACCGCGCCGCTCGCCGTCGTCGACGCGCATGCGCTGCGGCCTGCCGGCCACCATCTCGCCGCCGACCTGCGCCGCATCGAGCAGGCGGCGGCATTCGGCGAGGAAAGCGACCTCGTCCGCCAGCCCGACCTCGACGAAGTGCGAATACAGCACCTTGGTCTCGCCGAGCGGCCGCCGGGTGGCGGCGCCGACGCGCACCTTGTCGCCGAGGTCCAGCTCGGCGCCCGAGAGTGCCAGCGCGCGCTCGGCGTCATCCGCCGCGACCCGCAGCACCAGCCGCGAGCGTCCCGACAGGTAGAGCTCGCCGCGGCCGGGGCTGGTGCCGACCAGCGGATGCACGGCGGCATCCGCGGCGTCTTCGAGCCAGGGCAGGGTCCGGCGCAGCGACTGCCAGAGCAGGTCGGCGTAGTCCTCCGCGACCGCGCGCCCCTCGAGCACGAAGACCAGATCGACGGCGCTCACTTGTCCTGCGCCCAGTCCTGCATCGCCTTGCCCCAGCGGGCGGCGGTGGCGGGATCGACGTCGAAGATCGTGAAACGACGCGCCTCGCGGATGCGCAGCCTCAGCATCGGCATGCCGCCGGCCTCGAACTCGACCTGCTGGAGTTCGATCTCCTGGTTGCCGATCGGCACGCGAAACTTGTCGAGGCTGGTGATCTTGTCCACGGACGTTCCCCTTGTAGGCCGCGAAATATGGCACCCGGAGCGGTCTCCGGGCCATTCCCGGATGGGCGTGGATGCATATACTCCTTTCGGGTAGGTACCACTAACCCATCCGGGGACCCCCCGATACCTGCCGGAAGTATGGTTTGTGCACCGCACTCTTTCTTACCATCCTCCCACCTGAAATTCCGCTGACTGCGCCGCCGGCGCGCTCTGTTACCCAACAGCCAACAAGAGGAGACATCGATGGCCAAGCCACTCCACCCTACCCCCCTGCTGGATGAACTCGAGACCGGCCCGTGGCCGAGTTTCATCACCGGCCTGAAGCGTCTCGCCAAGGATAAGGACTACGTCGTCGACGTCCTCGGCCACCTCGAGCATTCCTACAAGACTCGCAAGGGTTACTGGAAGGGCGGCACGGTCGGCGTCGTCGGCTACGGCGGCGGCGTGATCCCGCGCTTCACCGAGATCAAAAACGACAAGGGCGAGGCCGTCTTCAAGGACGCCGCCGAGTTCCACACCATCCGCATCATGCCGGCGGCCGGCTGGCACTACGATACCGCCACGCTGCGCAAGTTCTGCGACGTCTGGGAAAAGTTCGGCTCCGGCCTGATCGCCCTGCACGGCCAGACCGGCGACATCATGCTCCAGGGCTGCACGACCGAGAACGTGCAACCGGCCTGGGACGAACTCAACAAGATGGGCTTCGACATGGGCGGCGCCGGCCCGGCCGTGCGCACCGGCATGTCCTGCATCGGCGCCGCGCGCTGCGAGCAGTCGTGCTACGACGAAGCCAAGGCCCACCACGGCATCATCAACCGCTTCCTCGACGACATCCACCGTCCGGCGCTGCCCTACAAGTTCAAGTTCAAGTTCTCGGGCTGCCCGAACGACTGCATGAACTCGATCCAGCGTTCCGACATGGCCATCATCGGCACCTGGCGCGACAACATGCGCGCCGACGAGAAGATGGCCAAGGCCTGGTTCGCCAAGCACGGCCTCAACGAGTTGATCAACGACGTCATCGGCATGTGCCCGACGCGCGCCATGCAGCTCAAGGCCACCAAGGACGTTTCCAAGGCCGCCGAGATCACCAGCGTCGCGGTCGACGGCAGCCAGTCGCTCGAGATCAACAACAAGGATTGTGTGCGCTGCATGCACTGCATCAACGTCATGACCGGCGCGCTCGCCAAGGGCAAGGACACCGGCGCGACGATCCTCATCGGCGGCAAGAGCCACCTCAAGATCGGCGCCACCATGGGCACGGTCGCGGTGCCGTTCTTCAGCCTGAAGAACGACGAGGACTACGAGAACCTGGTCGAGCTGGCCCAGACCATCATCGACTTCTTCGCCGAAAACGCCCTCGAGCACGAGCGCACCGGCGAGATGATCGAGCGCATCGGCCTGGCGAACTTCCTCGAAGGCGTCGGCCTCGACATCGACGCGAACATGGTCAACAACCCGCGCATGAACCCCTACGTCAACACCGGCGGCTGGGACGAGGAAGTGGCCAAGATCAACGCCAAGAAGGCCGCGGCCTGAGCGGCATCGAACAGCGAATACGGAGACTAGACAAAATGGCTCAAGCGCAAGCTCCCCGCAAGCCCGTCGAGGGCTTCCTCGACAACAAGAAGTTCCTGCACCCCAAGTTCGCCGCCAACTACGGCAACTGGAAGTACCACGACCGTCCGCGTCCCGGCGTCCTGCACCACGTCTCCAACACCGGTGACGAGGTCTGGTCCGTGCGCGCCGGCACCCAGCGCCAGATGGACCACTACACGATCCGCAAGCTGTGCGACATCGTCGACAACTTCGGCGAGGGCTTCTGCCGCTTCACGATCCGCTCCAACATCGAGATCCCGGTTTCGTCCGAAGCCAAGGTCGCCCCGCTGGTCGCCGAGCTCGAGAAGAACGGCTTCCCGGTCGGCGGCACCGGCAACTCGGTGTCGATGGTCGCCCACACCCAGGGCTGGCTGCACTGCGACATCCCCGGCACCGACGCCTCCGGCGTGGTGAAGGCGATGATGGACGAGCTCTACGACGAGTTCAAGAACGAGCAGATGCCGAACCGCGTGCGCCTGTCCACCTCCTGCTGCGAGATCAACTGCGGCGGCCAGGCCGACATCGCCGTGATCATCCAGCACACCAAGCCGCCGAAGATCAACCACGACCTCGTCGGCAACGTCTGCGAGCGCCCGACCGTCGTCGCGCGCTGCCCGGTCGCGGCCATCCGCCCGGCCATGGTCAACGGCAAGCCGTCGCTGGAAATCGACGAGAAGAAGTGCATTTGCTGCGGCGCCTGCTACCCCCCCTGCCCGCCCATGCAGATCAACGATCCCGAGCATTCCAAGCTCGCGATCTGGGTCGGCGGCAAGAACTCCAACGCCCGCTCCAAGCCGACCTTCCACAAGATGGTCGCCGCCGGCCTGCCGAACAACGCGCCGCGCTGGCCCGAAGTCAACGCCGTCGTCAAGAAGATCCTGATGACGTACAAGGCCGACGCCCGTCCGTGGGAGCGCATGGCCGACTGGATCGACCGCATCGGCTGGCCGCGCTTCTTCGAGAAGACCGGTCTGCCCTTCACGAAGTACATGATCGACGACTGGCGCGGCGGCCGCTACAACCTCAACGCCTCGGCCCACGTCCGTTTCTAAGGATCACGCGACAATGAAGCTTTCGGTTCTCATCAACGAAGGGCCTTACACGCACCAGGCCTCGGACTCCGCCTTCCAGTTCACGAAGGCGGCGCTCGGCAAGGGCCACGAGATCTTCCGCGTGTTCTTCTACCACGACGGGGTCAACAACGCGACGCGCCTCACGACGCCGCCGCAGGACGACCGCAACATCGTCAATCGCTGGTCGAAGCTCGCCGAAGAGCACAAGCTGGACCTCGTCGTCTGCGTCGCCGCGGCACAGCGCCGCGGCATCGTCGACGACGGCGAAGCCAAGCGCAACGGCAAGGACGCCACCAACCTGGCGCCCGGCTTCCGCATCTCGGGCCTCGGCCAGCTGATCGAGGCCGGCATCCAGTCCGACCGTCTGGTCACGTTCGGCGACTAAGGGAGACGACACCATGACCACCAAGAAATTCATGTTCGTCAACCGCAAGGCGCCCTACGGCACCGTGTATGCGCTGGAATCGCTGGAAGTGGTGCTGATCGCCGCCGCCTTCGAGCAGGACGTGTCGCTGGCCTTCATGGACGACGGCGTCTATCAGCTCAAGAAGGGCCACAACACCAAGGGCATCGAGATGAAGGGCTTCGAGAAGACCTACGGCGCCCTCGAGGACTACGACGTCACGAAGCTCTACGTCGACCAGGAATCGCTGGCCGCACGTGGCCTCAGCGCCGACGACCTCTGCGTGCCGGTCGAAGTCATGCCGCGCGCCGCGCTCGGCAAGATGATGGAAGAGCAGGACACGGTCCTGTCGTTCTAAGGGAAAAAGAGATGCTGCATATCGTCAACAAGTCCCCCCTCGACCGGCCGTCGCTCGACGCCGTCCTGCAAACCGGCGAAGCCGGCGCCATCCTCCTGATCGAGGACGGCGTCTACGCCGTCACCAAGGGCAGCGCCGGCGAGGCCAAGCTCAAGGCTGCCAACGGCAAGTTCAAGCTTTACGCCCTGGCGCCCGACCTCGAAGCCCGCGGCGTCGCCGATCGCGTCATGGACGGCGTCACCGCCGTCGATTACGCCGGCTTCGTCGACCTCGTCGCCGACAACAAGACCTGTCAGTCGTGGCTGTAACGACCTGACGGCCAACCTACGAATCACTTTTCCAAGGAGTCCCGAAATGCCCGAAATCACCGTTAGCGGCAAGAACTACGAAACCGACGAAGAAGGCTACCTGGTCAACCTCGCCGACTGGAACGAAGACGTCGGCGCCTACCTGGCCCAGACCGAAAACGTCGCCATGACCGACCAGCACTGGGAAGTCGTCAACTTCCTGCGCGACTACTACAACGAGTTCCAGATCGCCCCGGCCGTCCGCGTCCTGACCAAGGCCATCGGCAAGAAGCTCGGCCCGGAAAAGGGCAACAGCCAGTACCTGTACGAGCTGTTCCCCTACGGCCCGGCCAAGCAGGCGTGCAAGATCGCCGGCCTGCCGAAGCCCACCGGCTGCGTCTAATCGCAATGTCGTGTGCCCGGCTGCGCAAGCAGCCGGGTTCCGCAACGCTGACTGATCATTAGCCCGAGTCCATGAGCCTCTTTTTCGCGATCCTGTTCTACGTCGCCGCCGCCCTGTTCGTCGGCGGACTGGCGTACAAGATCTACGATTTCGCCCGCACGCCGTCGCCGCTGAAGATTCCGACGACGCCCGCGCCGACGTCGACGCCTGGCGTCGCCTTCCGCATGTTCCGCGAAGTCGTCTTCTTCGAGAGCCTGTTCAAGGGCAACCTGTGGATCTGGGCGCTCGGCGCCGCCTTCCACTTCGGCCTCGCCCTGGTGCTGATGCGCCACCTGCGCTACTTCACCGAACCCGTCTGGACCTGGGTCGCGCTGATCCAGCCGTTCGGCCTTTACGCCGGCTTCGCCATGGCCGCCGGACTTGCCGGCCTCTGGGCGCGCCGCTTCCTCGTCGAGCGCATCCGCTACATCTCGACCCCGTCCGACCACCTGATGCTCGCCCTGCTGCTGCTGATCGCGCTGACCGGGCTGGGCATGAAATTCATGATGCACACCGACATCGTCGCCGTGAAGACCTACTTCCTCGGCCTGATGATGTTCGACATCCAGCCGCTGCCGGCTCACCCCGGCCTCTACATCCACCTGTTCTGCGTCGCCCTGCTGATGATCGTGTTCCCGTTCAGCAAGCTGCTGCATGCGCCCGGCGTGTTCTTCAGCCCGACGCGCAACCAGGCCGACAATCCGCGCGAGCTGCGCCACGTGGCGCCGTGGGCCGCGCAGATGGAGACGAAATAATGGCCGGCCCCGAGATCAAAGCCCCCGCCTGCCGCGAGTTCCCCACCGTGCCGGCGATCCAGGCCGGCGCGATGGCCGAACTGAAGCCCTACGTCGCCAACGACAAGATCCAGGAAGCCATCGGCTTCCCCGGCAAGCTCGCCGACGACTGGCAGCAGACCCACGACGCCGTGATCGGCAAGATGGGCGAACTGCTCGGCAAGTACCGCTCGCTCAAGGTGTTCATGGATGCCTGCGTGCATTGCGGCTCCTGCACCGACAAGTGCCACTACTTCATCGGCACCAACGATCCGAAGAACATGCCGGTGGCGCGCCAGGAACTGATGCGCAGCGTCTATCGCCGCTACTTCACGCCGGCCGGCAAGATGTTCCCGTCGCTCGTCGGCGCGCGCGACCTGACGCGCGAAGTGCTTGACGAGTGGTACACCTATTTCTGGCAGTGCTCGGAGTGCCGCCGCTGTTCCGTGTTTTGCCCCTACGGCATCGACACCGCCGAGATCACCATGGCCGGCCGCGAGATCCTCGATTCCGTCGGCTACGGCCAGAAGTACTCGAACGAGATCATCGGCAAGGTCCACAAGATCGGCAACAACCTCGGCCTGCCCGGCCCGGCGCTCGAGAACACGCTCGAAGGCCTGGAAGAGGACGTCAAGGAAGACACCGGCATCGACGTCAAGTATCCGATGGACGTGCAGGGCGCCGAAGTGCTGCTGGTCACGCCCTCGGCCGACTTCTTCGCCGAGCCGCACATCGAGAGCCTGATCGGCTACGGCAAGGTGTTCCACGCCGCCGGCATCTCCTGGACGCTGTCGTCGAAGGCCTCTGAGGCCGGCAACTTCGGCATGTTCATCGGCAACTACGACCAGCTCAAGAAGATCGCCATGCGCGTGCGCGAAGCCGCGCTCGAACTCGGCGTCAAGCGCATCGTGGTGGGCGAGTGTGGCCACGCCTGGCGCGTCGCCTACTCGTTCTGGAACACGCTGACCGGCATCGGCGCCGGCGCCAACGACCCGTTCGCCATCGAACTGCAGAAGCAGCTCGACCCGAACTACAAGCAGCCGGCGCACATCTGCGAAGTGACCTGGGACCTGATCCAGGCCGGGCGTCTCAAGTTCGACAAGTCGGCCAACGATCACCGCATCATCACCTTCCACGACTCCTGCAACGTCGCGCGCGGTTCGCGCATGGGCGACTACGCCGGCGGCCAGTTCGACATCCCGCGCAACATCATCCACGCGGTGGCCAACAAGTACGTCGAGATGGCGGTCGGCACCACGCACGAGAAGACGTTCTGCTGCGGCGGCGGCGGCGGTCTGCTGACCGACGACCTGATGGACCTGCGCGTAAAGGGCGCCCTGCCGCGCATGGAAGCCCTCAAGCAGGTCGTCGAGCACGACGGCGTCAATTTCATGGCGACGATCTGCGCCATCTGCAAGGCGCAGTTTTCCAAGGTTTTGCCCTACTACGGCCACAAGATGAGCCTGGTCGGCGGCGTACACCAACTCGTCAGTACGGCGATCCAGCTCGGCAACGAGCAATAACACACAATTATTCGGAGACAAAGCGATGTCAGCGACCACCGAAACCCCCGAGAACACCAAGCTCTCGTTCCGCCGCTATAAGGAAGGCGACACCCAGTTCAAGCGCGCACAGGACAACATCTTCCAGTCGAGCTGGAGCTACAAGTGCCCGACCTACATCCAGTCGACGCCGCCCTGCCAGGGTTCGTGCCCGGCCGGCGAGGACATCCGCTCGTATCTGTCGATCGTGCGCGGCATCGAGAAGCCGCCGATGGGCAAGGACGGCAAGCCGATCATGCCGGCGATGGAATACGCCTGGCGCCGCCTGACGGAAGCCAACCCCTTCCCCGCCGTCATGGGCCGCGTCTGCCCGGCGCCGTGCGAGAGCGGCTGCAACCGCAATGAAGTCGAAGACCACGTCGGCATCAACTCCGTCGAGCACTACCTCGGCGAGTACGCGATCAAGAACAACCTGAAGTTCGTCGCCCCGACCACCAAGACCGGCAAGAAGATCGCCGTCATCGGCGGCGGCCCGGCCGGCCTTTCCTGCGCCTACCAGCTGGCGCTCAAGGGCCACGACGTCACCATCTTCGACGAGCATGAATTCCTCGGCGGCATGATGCGCTACGGCATCCCGGGCTTCCGCACGCCGCGCGACGTCCTCGACGCCGAAATCCAGCGCATCCTCGACCTCGGCGTCAAGGCGAAGCTCAAGACCCGCATCGGCACCGACATCACGATGGAGCAGATCCGCAAGGACTTCGACGCCGTGTTCCTCGGCCTCGGCGCCCAGGCCGGCCGCGCGCTGCCGATCGAGGGCGACATCAGCGCCCCCAACGTCGTCACCGCCACCGCGTTCCTGAAGGCCTTCAACGACGGCCGCCTCAAGCACGTCGGCAAACGCGTCGTCGTCGTCGGCGGCGGCGACACCTCGATCGACGTCGCCACGGTCGCCCGCCGCCTCGGCCACATCGAGAACGCCAAGCCGACCGACATGGAAGAAGCCATCGCCGGCCGCATGGCGCAGGACGTCGCCGACATCTCCACGCGCGACGGCGCCGAGGTCGTGCTGACCTCCGTGTTCCCGGTCGACAAGATGATGGCCAGCAAGCACGAAGTCGAGCAGGCCAAGGCCGAAGACATCACCATCATGGGCGGCTGGATGCCCGTGGGCGTCGTCAAGGGCGCCGACGGCCGCGCCACCGCGCTGCGCGTCTGCCAGTGCGAGGCCAAGATGGCCGGCGGCAAGCTGGAGATCAAGAAGGTCGAAGGCACCGAGAAGGACCTGCCCGCCGACCTGATCGTCTCCGCGGTCGGCCAGGCCATCGATTTCACCGGCCTGGAAGAATTCAACAACGGCAAGGGCGGCGTCGGCGCCGACAAGAACTACCAGGTCCAGGGCAAGCCCGGCGTCTTCGCCGGCGGCGACGTGATCCGTCCGCACCTGCTGACCACCGCCGTCGGCCACGGCGCGATCGCCGCGGACGGCATCGACCAGTTCGTCAGCGGCCACGAACTCGGCCGCCGGCCGAAGATCGACGTCCACACCTTCGACCTGATGCGCAAGTACGTCGAGAAGGGCGTCGCCTTCGAGGAAGTCAAGGAACCGCTGCGCGGGACCGACGTCTCCAAGGGTGCCATACACAACTTCGACAACCGCTCGGACCGCTACGTCATTCCGCACGAGGACCTGTTCCTCGGCCATTTCGGCTACGCGGCGCGCAACAAGCGCAAGATCATCACGCTGTCGAAGCAGACGGCGCTCGGCAACTTCCAGGAACGCCTCGAGCCCCTGACCGAAGCCGAAGCCATCAACGAGGCCAAGCGCTGCATGAGCTGCGGCCTGTGCTTCGAGTGCGACAACTGCGTCGTGTATTGCCCGCAGACCGCCGTCTCGCGCGTCAAGAAGACGGAAGCGACCACCGGCCGCTACGTCACCACCGACTACGACAAGTGCGTCGGCTGCCACATCTGCCACGATGTCTGCCCCACCGGCTACATCCAGATGGGCCTGGGCGAATAAGGAGTCATTGATGGCACGCTTGGGCCTGCTGTTCGGCACGCTGCTGATCGCTGCCGGCTTCGCCTTCGCCGGCGATGCCGGCGTGCCGAAGCCCGTGGTCAAGATCGAGAACCCCGGCCAGTGCGTGGCGCCGGCCGAGGAAATGCGGCGCAACCACATGGAAATGCTCAAGCACCAGCGCGACAAGACCATGCGCCTGGGCGAGCGCGGCGCCAAGGTCAGCCTCAACGGCTGCATCGAGTGCCACGCCAGCAAGACCGGCGGTTCCGTGCTCGGCGCCAAGGATGCCTTCTGCGAGAGCTGCCACGCCTACGCCGCCGTCAAGCTCGACTGCTGGGACTGCCATCAGCCCAAGGCCGGCTTCAAGGCCGCAGGAGTGAAGCAATGAAAACGAGCCAAAGCGAAGTTTCGGCGGAGGCTAACGTGAGCGGAGCGAACGTTAAGGCCGCAAGGCCGGCCGGAGCCACCACCACGCGCCGCAAGTTCATCGCCATTTCCGTCGCCGGCGCGAGCACGCTCGGCCTCGGCGTCGCCATCGCCCCCGGTCTGCGCCTGATCGAGGCCGCACAGGCCGAAGGCGCCGCCAAGGGCGCCTCGAGCGCCGTGCGCTGGGGCATGCTGGTCGACACCCGGAAGTGCACGCCCGGGTGCGACGCCTGCGTCACCGCCTGCAACGAAGAGAACGGCATCAACGAGAAGCTCGCCGACGCCCGCCAGGGTTCGCAGTGGATCCGCAAGGTCGACCTGAAGAACCCGAAAGGCGGCGCCACGCATTCGCTGCCGATGATGTGCCAGCACTGCGCCAAGCCGCCCTGCGTCGACGTCTGCCCGACCGGCGCCTCGTTCAAGCGCGCCGACGGCATCGTCCTGGTCGATCGCCACATCTGCATCGGCTGCCGCTACTGCATGATGGCCTGCCCGTACAAGGCCCGCTCGTTCGTGCACCAGCCGCTGACGACGCAGGCGCCCGAAGTGCCGCGCGGCCTCGGCTGCGTCGAAGGCTGCACGTTCTGCGTCCAGCGCGTCGACCGCGGCGAGAAGCCGGCGTGCGCCGAGAAGTGCCCCGAGGGCGCGATGCTGTTCGGCGACCTCAACGATCCGAACAGCGAGATCAGCCGCCGCATCGAGCAGGAAAAGACCACCCAGGTGCGCGCCGACCTCAAGCTCGGCACCGGCGTCCGCTATCAGGGAATTTGAGATCATGACCCAACCACTCGCCAACGCCTGCGCCGTCGTCGTCCCGGGCCGCTGCACCGAGGAGCGCCTGTTCTACATCCTCGCCGCCCTCGGCGCCGCGGTCACCGCCGTCGGTCTCGGCGCCGCGCTCTACATGGAGCACATGGGCCACGTCGTCACCGGCATGAACAATCAGACCGTCTGGGGAATTCCGCACGTGTTCGCGATCTTCCTGATCGTCGCCGCGTCGGGCGTGCTCAACGTCGCCTCGATCGGCTCGGTGTTCGGCAAGACGATCTACAAGTCGCGCGCCCCGCTCTCGGCCCTGCTGTGCATCGCCATGCTGGCCGGCGGCCTGGCCGTCATCATGCTCGACCTCGGCCGCGCCGACCGCCTGATCGTAGCCATGACGCACTTCAACCCGACCTCGGTGTTCGGCTGGAACGTCATCCTCTATCCGGGCATGTTCGGCATCGCCGCCGTCTACATCTGGACGATGATGGAGCGCCGCATGAACCCGTACTCGAAGCCTGCCGGCTTCGCGGCCTTCATCTGGCGCCTGCTGCTGACGACCGGCACCGGCTCGATCTTCGGCTTCCTCGTCGCCCGCCAGGCCTACCAGTCGGCGATCCTGGCGCCGATGTTCATCATCATGTCGTTCGCGTGGGGCCTCGCCGTCTTCATGGTGGTGCAGAAGACGATGTTTGCCTGGAACGAGGCGACGCTGCATCCGGCGATCCGCCGGCGCATGAAGAACCTGCTCGGCATCTTCGTCGCCGCGGTGTTCTACTTCGTCGCCGTGTACCACCTGACCAACCTCTACTTCGCCAAGCAGGTCGCCTTCGAGCGCTTCATCCTCGTCGACGGCGGCGTCTTCCCGCTGCTGTTCTGGGGCGGCTGGTTCCTGCTCGGCACCGTGCTGCCGCTGGCGCTGATCTACGTCCCGGGCCTGGCGTTCCGCGGCTCGGTGCTGACCGCCTCGATGCTGGTGATCGTCGGCGCCATCTGCCAGCTCTACGTCTTCATCATCGGCGGCCAGGCCTTCCCGCTCGAGATCTTCCCCGACATGATCGCCAGCAGCAGCTTCGGCGACGGCAAGATCGAGCAGTACGCGCCGAGCCTGCCCGAGTTCCTGCTCGGCATGGGCGGCATCGGCATCGCCTTCACCATGACGGCGATCGGCGTGCGCGTGCTGCGCTTCATGCCGGAAGACGACCTCGTCAAGCTCGAGGCCGCCGGCAGCATCGTCGACTGAAGACCAAGTCCGGCGCCCCGCGCGCCGGACATTTTCCCGCCAAGGGGGCAAGGCGATGCACAGGTTCCTGATCTCGGCGGCCCACAAGTCGTCCGGCAAGACCACCGTCAGCATCGGTCTCGCCGCCGCGCTCAAGGCGCGCGGCCTCGTCGTGCAGCCGTTCAAGAAGGGCCCCGACTACATCGACCCGCTGTGGCTCGGCGCCGCCGCCGGCCGCCGCTGCCGCAACCTCGACTTCTTCCTTTCGCCGCACGAGGAGCTGGTCGGCCAGTTCGCGCGCTACGGCGCCGACGCCGACGTCTGCCTGGTCGAAGGCAACAAGGGCCTCTACGACGGCCTCGACCTCGAAGGCTCCAACAGCAACGCCGCGCTGGCGAAACTGCTCGAGCTGCCGGTGATCCTGGTGCTCGACGCGCGCGGCATGACGCGCGGCATCGCGCCGCTGATCCTCGGCTACCAGGCCTTCGACCGCGACCTGAAGATCGCCGGCGTGATCCTCAACAAGCTCGGCGGCCGCCGCCACGAATCGAAGCTGCGCGCCGTCGTCGAGCACTACACCGACGTGCCGGTGATCGGCGCCATCCAGGACGACCGCCGCATGCAGTTGGTCGAGCGCCACCTCGGCCTGATGCCCGCCAACGAGTCGCGCGCCGCCGACCGCCACGTGGCCGAGATCGCCGAGGTGGTCGCCGCCTCCGTCGACCTCGACCGACTGATGGACATCACGCGCACCGACGTCGCCCTGCCGCGCCCCGCCCCGCAGCTCGTCAGCAGCGAGCCGCCGGTGCGCATCGCCGTCGCGCAGGACGCCGCCTTCGGCTTCTACTACGCCGACGACTTCGACGCCCTGCGCTTCGCCGGCGCCGAGCTGGTGCCCTTCGACACCCTGCGCGACCCGCACCTGCCGGCCTGCGACGGCCTGTTCATCGGCGGCGGATTTCCCGAAGCCTTCCTTGACCGCCTCGAGGCCAACGCCGGCCTGCGCGCCGAAATCCTCGGCGCCGTCGAGGACGGACTGCCGGTCTATGCCGAGTGCGGCGGCCTGATGTACCTGTCGCGCTCGATCTCGTGGCGCGGCAAGGAAGCGCGCATGGTCGGCGCCATCGCCGGCGACGTGGTCATGCACGACAAGCCGGTCGGCCGCGGCTACGTGGTGCTCGAGCCGACGCACGACCATCCGTGGCGCGCGCCGGCGCAGACGGTGCCGACGCTGCGCGCGCACGAGTTCCACTATTCGTCGATCGAGAACCTGCCGGCCGCGACACGCTACGCCTACGCCATGAAGCGCGGCCACGGCGTCGACGGCACGCACGACGGCATCGTCTACAAGAACCTGCTGGCCTCGTACACCCACCTGCGCGCGACCTCCGGCTGCGACTGGCCGGCCAAGTTCGTGCGCCACGTCCGCACGGTCAAGCAGCAACGCTCGAGGGAGATCCAACGATGTTCAAGCTGACGCCCGCCGCGGCCGAGCAGATCCTGCAAGCCGCCGAAGTGCAGGACGACGAGCCCTCGCTGCGCGTCGCCGCCAAGGTCGACGACGACGGCGAGCTGGTTTACGGCATGGGGTTCGACGAGGAACGCGAGAACGACGTCGTCGTGGACTGCGAAGGCATCCGCATCCTGATCTCGCCGCGCAGCCAGATGCTGCTCGACGGCGCGACGCTCGACTTCGTCGAGCTCAAGCCGGGCGAATTCCAGTTCATCTTCGTGAACCCCGAGGCGCCGGGCTGCGCCCCGAGCACCGGCGGTTGCGGCGGTTGCGGCCGCAACGGCAGCTGCGGCTGAGCGTCCCGAACCTCAGGCGGCGCAAAGGCCGCGCGCTTCCGGCTTGCGGCCGCGCGCCCAGGCCTCGAATTCCGCCGCCGGCAAGGGGCGGCTGAACAGGTATCCCTGCACCTGGTCGCAGCCGGCGCGGATCAGGAACTCCCGCTGTTCCTCCGTCTCGACGCCCTCGGCGATCACCGTGAAGCCGAGGCTCGCGCCCAGCGCGATCACGGCGGCGACGATGGCGGCGTCGTCGCGGTCCTGCGGCAGGTCCTTGATGAAGCCGCGATCAATCTTGAGGCGATCGATCGGCAAGTGCTTGAGGTAGGCGAGCGACGAATAGCCGGTGCCGAAATCGTCGATCGACGTCGTCACGCCGAGCTTGCGCAGCTGGTCGACCACGTCGTGCGCGTTCTGCGCGTTATGCATGATGAAGGTCTCGGTGATCTCCAGCTCCAGCGCCTCGGCCGGCAAGGCATGGGTGCCGAGCGTGCGCAGCACCGTGAAGTGGAAATCGCCGCGCTCGATCTGCGGGCCGGCGACGTTGACCGACACCTTGCCCTGCCAGCCCCACTCGTCGCGCCAGCGCCGCGCATCGGCGCAGGCGCGGTCCAGCACGCGCTCGCCGATCGGCACGATGAGGCCGGTCTGCTCGGCGAGCGGGATGAACTCCACCGGCGGGATCAGGCCCTTCTCGGGATGGCGCCAGCGCACCAGCGCTTCGGCACCGACCAGGCGACCGCTCGCCAGATCTAGCTGGGGCTGATACCAGACCTCCAGTTCGTCGCGCTCGAGCGCCGTGCGCAGGCCCTGCTCGACCTCGAGGCGCTTGTGCACCGCCCGCGTCATGTCGGCATGATGAAAGTGAAAAGTGTTGCGCCCGGCGAGCTTGCTCTCGTACATCGCCGTATCCGCTGCCTTGAGCAGCGCCGTCGAGTCGTCGCCGTCGCGCGGGAAGATCGCGATGCCGACGCTGCCAGTGACCAGGGCGCTGTGGCCGCCGAGGTCGACGGGATCGGCGAGCGCCTGCAGGATCTTGGCGGCGACGGCCGCCGCGTCCTCGCCCTTCTTGATGTCCTCTAGGATCACGGCGAACTCGTCGCCGCCGAGGCGCGCGACGGTATCCTCGGCGCGCAAGACCTCCTTGAGTCGCGTCGCGACCACCTGCAGCAGGCGATCCCCCGCCGGATGGCCGAGACTGTCGTTGACCGTCTTGAAGCCGTCGAGGTCGAGCAGCATGACCGCCACCTCGTCGCAGCAGCGGCGAGCTAGCGCCAGGCCATGATCGAGGCGCTCGGCCAGCAGCGCCCGGTTGGGCAGCCCGGTCAGCGCGTCGAAGTGCGCCATGCGCTCGAGCTGCAACTGCGTGCGCTTGATCAGCGTGATGTCGCGGAAGATGGCGACGTACTTCTGCACGGCGTGGTGCTCGTCGTGGATCGCGTTGATGGTCACCAGGCCGGGGAAGACCTCGCCGTTCTTGCGGCGATTCCAGATCTCGCCCTGCCAGTATCCCGATGCCGCCAGGTCGGCGCGGATGCCGGCATAGAAGGTGCGGTCGTGCCGCCCGGAACGCAGCAGGTGCGGCGTATGGCCGACCAGTTCGTCGGAACGGTAGCCCGAGATGGCGGCGAAGGCATGGTTGGCCGTCAGGATGCGCGCCTGCGCGTCCATGATCAGGATGCCCTCGGCGGTGTTGTCGAAGACGCTCGCCGCCTGGCGCAGTTCGGCGTTGGCGTCGCGCAGGCGCCGTGCGGTGTCGAGATAGCGCACCGCGACCGTCGCGGCGAACACGAGGCCGATCAGCAGGCCGGTGACGACGACGACCAGCGCCGCCAGCAGCGCCGGCTGCAGGTTCGCCTCGGAAACGACCGGCGCCCCCGTGGGAATGAAGTACGCGGCTGCCATGGCCGTGTAGTGCATGCCGGTCACGGCACCGCCCATGACGACGGCGCTCAGCAGCGCCTTGCGGCGGCCGAGCAGGCCGCGGGCATCGCTCAACTGGAAGCGGATTGCCAGCGCCAGCACCGCGAGCAGCACGGCGACGACGATCGAGAAGGCGAACAGGCTCGGGTCGTAGCGCAGCAGCGCCTCCATGCGCATCGCCGCCATGCCGGAGTAGTGCATGGCGCCGATGCCGCCGCCGAGCAGCAAGCCGCCGCCGGCCAACTGCGGCCAGCTCACCCGCTGCCGGCTGATGACCAGCAGCGCGACGACGCTGGCGAGCAGGCCCGGCACCATCGAGGCGAGGGTCGTGACGGCGTCGTAGCGCACGCCGCAAGGCAGGGTGAAAGCCAGCATGCCGACGAAGTGCATGGCCCAGATGCCGCCGCCCATCGCCAGCGCCCCCAGCGACAGCCAGCCGGCACGCGCCCCATGCGTGGCGACGACGCGCAGCCGGCCCGAGACTTCGAGCGCGACATAGGATGCGAACGCCGCGACGACGAACGAGACCGTGACGAGGAAGGGGTCGTATCGGCCTTGGTAGAGCAGGTTCGCGTCGGGGGACGTGCGCAGGAAGCTGATCAGAGCCTCGTGCATGGGCCCGACTATAACCCGCCCCGCGCGGCCGATGCCGATCGATTATGACGCGCCGCAACAGGCGCGCCGACGCGCCCTCTCAGCCGCGCCGGCCCTGCGCAGACTTGTGCTCGACGGCGAACACCGCGGCCTCGACGCGCGAGGTGAGGTTCAGCTTGGAAAGGATGTGGCGCACGTGCAGCTTGACGGTGTCGTGGCTGATGTCGAGCGAGCGCGCGATCGCCTTGTTCGACATGCCCTGCGCCAGATAGTCGAGGATCTCGCGCTCGCGCGCGGTGAGCTGCTTCAGCGCCTCGGCCTTGGTCGCCGACTGGCTGCCGCCCTGCAGCAGGTTCACCAGCTTCAGCATCATCGACGGCGCCACCACCGTCTCGCCGCGCACCGCGCGCTGCACGGCATCGACGACGTCGTCGGGCTCCATATCCTTGAGCAGATAGCCCTGCGCGCCGGCGCGCATGGCGTTGTCGAGGTCCTCCTCGGCGTCGCTCACCGTCAGCACCAGCACCGGGCCGGTCCAGTTCTCGGCGCGTATCTGGCGCAGCAGCGCGATGCCGCCGTGCGGCGGCATGTTGAGGTCGGTGATGACGACGTCCGGCTGCGTCTCGGCCAGCAGCTTGAGCGCATCGCCTTCGTTGCCGGCGATGCCGGCGACGCGGATCTCGCCGCGCTGCTCGAGCAGTTCCGCCAGCCCTTTGCGGAACAGCGTGTGGTCGTCGACCAGCAGTACCTTGATGACGCTCATCAGTTCTTCTTCTCCGGAACTCTCATCGCCATGGCGGGGAAAATCAGGCGCACGCGGAAGCCGCCCTCGGGCAGGTTGGCGACCTCGATGCGGCCGCCGATCTTGCGCGCGCGTTCGCGCATGATCGAGAGGCCGAAGTGGTCGCGCAATTGCGGGTGCTCCTCGAAGCCGCCGGTGCGGTTGGCGATGGCGAAGAAGCCCTGCCCGCCCTTGCCGTTGTCCTCGACCGTGACGACGTAGTAGTCGCCGTCGCCCTCGAGCGTCAGGCGCGCACGTGTGGCGCCCGAATGGCGCACGACGTTGGCCAGCGCTTCCTGGACGATGTAATAGACCTGCGCTTCCTGGTCGACCGACAGGCGCAGGTCGGCGACGCGGTTGCGGTATTCGAGGGCGATGCCGGTGCGGTCGTGGAAGCTGTTGGCGAAGGTCTGCAGGCCGTGCAGCAGGCCCATCGGATCCATGCGGTTGCGGAACTGCGACAGCAGCTCGCGCAGTTGCAGGTAGGCGTCGTCGAGCGCCTGGCGCACGTCGCCCGCGTACTTGGTGGCGCGCTCCTTCTCGTCGTCGGCCAGCGCGTCGTCGAGCAGCGTCAGGCGCATCTTCATGTAGGCGAGCGTCTGCGCCAGCGAGTCGTGCACCTCGGCGGCCATCATCTGGCGCTCGTTGGTGAGCGTGATGCGCAGGTTCTCGCGCTTGAGGCGCGCGTTCTCCAGCGCCATGCCGAGATGCTCGCCGATGGAGCGGAACAGCAGCGCCACTTCCTCGGGAATCTCGAAGCGCTCGGGCAGGAACAGGCTGTAGTTGCCGAGCAGCCGCCCGGCGTGCTGGAGCGGCACGACGACCATCGCCTCGCAGCCCTTCTCGAAGTAGTCGTGGCCGGTGCGCAAGGCGCAAGGCTGCAGGTCGATCTCGTAGTGCGTGCGGTTGTTGCGGATGGCGCTGCCGCAAAGGCCGCAGTCGATCGGAACCAGGCGCTCCTTCTCGACCAGGTCGGGCGGCAGTCCGCGCGCGCCGACCAGGCGCAGGTGCTTGCCGTCGGTGGTGAGCACGCGCACGGCACCGGCGCTGGCGTGCGCGAGCTTGATCATGGTGCCGAGGAAGCGGCCGAGCATCTCCTCGACGTCGTCCTCGTCGGCGAGCGAGGCCGAGACCTCCGAGATGATCGCGAACGCCTGATGGTGATAGTTCTCGTCGAACTCCGGCACGATGCCTCCGCCGCGCGTTCCTGCCGTCGCGTCCAAAACAGCTCCCCTCGTCTCGTTATATTGGTCCCGCTAGCGGGAGCCGCATTTTATTCCGGAAGCGCCCACGCGCCGCTGAAGATCTTGTCGGCCCACAGCAGACAGGCAACCGTCTTGCCGTCCGTGATCTCGCCGTCGCGCACCGCGAGCAGCGCATCGTTGAGGCTCATCTCGGTGATCTCGAGGATCTCGCCGTGGTCGGGTTCGGCGCCGACGAAGCTGAGCCCGTGGGCGAGGAAGACCTCGATGCGCTCGTCCGAATAGCCGATGCAGGTGTGCAGCGTGCCGAGGTGCTTCCAGGTCTTAGCCTTGTAGCCGGTCTCCTCGCGCAGCTCGCGGCGTGCGGTATCGAGCGGATGCTCGCCGGCGTCGATCTTGCCGGCCGGCAGCTCCAGGAAAACGCGCTTCAGCGGATAGCGGAACTGGCGCTCGAAGATCAGCTTGCCGTTGTCGAGCGTCGCGATCACGGCGACCGCGCCCGGATGCGCGATCCATTCGCGCACGCCCTCGTGGCCGTCCGGCATGCGGATGCGGTCGCGATGCACCTTGAGCAGATGGCCGTCGAATACCTGCTCCGTGCTCAGTGTCTCTTCGTGAAATTCGTGATCTTCCATGATGCCGACAGGTGAATGACGCCGATTGAATTTTTTCGCCGAGGCGCAATCTTACATTAGCGGTCGCTGATATTCCCCTCGCCGCGGGGGTCCCAACAACAGAGAGAGGAAGAGACAAATGTCCGCATTCATCCCCGGCTTCGACGACGGCATAGTCACCGTCAATCGCGTGCTGCTCAAGCAAGGTTACACCATCGACGACCTGCAGGAACGCGTCGCCCTGCTGTGCGAGAACGTCAAGACCTACCACTCCGACACGGGGTTCATCGGCGGCCTCGTGGTGCTCAACAGCGGCCAGATCTCGAACGAAGGCAGCACCGTCGGCCAGGCGGTCGCGAGTCCGCTCAAGGACCGCGAGGCGCTGATCATCACCTTCTGGCGTTCGTTCGAGGAACACGAAGCGTCACACCGCAGCCGGACCTTCCAGCCGCTGTTCCAGCAGGTGCTCGACCTGTGCGAGAACGGCAACGAGGAAATCGCCTACACCATGCTCTGGTCCGGCAAGGCCTACTCCCACGAGGAGGCGCTCGCCGCGCAGGAGGCGAAGGAACGCTACGCCCAGGCGGCGTAGTCAGCCGCGGTAGGGAATCGCGGATCGGCGCACCGCGCCGATCCGCACGCGTTCGTGACGGCACAGCACGCCGATCGCCTCGGCGACGAGTTCGGGCTCGCGCGTCGGCCCGACGACCACGGACTCCAGGAAGTGCCAGCTGCCATCCGCATCGGGCGCGAACTCGTGCAGGTAGTACTGCGTCACCCGCGCGTCCGTGACCAGCGCGCGGAAGCGCGGGTCGGTCGCCTCGCGCGGCATGGTGACGAGCCGCCACTCCATTTCCTCGGAGAAGTGCGGGTCCTTCAGCACCGGAGCGACGCGCAGGAAGGTGGCGTCGAACTCGCCGATCGCATCGCCGCCGCGCGACCGCAACAGCAGCTCGATCAGGTCCTCGACGATGCGGTTCTGCTCGGCCGGCTCGTACACGCAACGGAACAGTTGCGCCCAGTCCGAGCGGTTGAGCTGCCCGAGGGCGTCGCCGCGGAAGCCCAGCGCCAGGCCACGGCCGGCCCGGCTGCCATAGGCACGCCATTGGCTCAGCAGGTCGCCCTGCTCGCAGAAGCTCGCCACGCAGATGTTCGTACGCGCGAACGCCCCGAGGCGGTCGACGGTTTCGTCGAGGACACGGCGCGGCGCGCCGCCGAACCGGCGTCCGATCCGATCGGCCGCCTCGCGGAACAACCGGATGCCGTAGCCGAGTTCGGAGCTGTCGTTCAGGTAGGCCGCCTTCGTGAGCCGCAGCGCCTTGCCCTCGATGATGCCGCGCGCGCCGTCGAGCGACGTGTAGTGGAACAATTCCCGTGGCGGCGGGCGGGAGAAGATCCCGTGCGAAGGGATGTCGGCCAGCGCGAACGATGCCTGCCGCCTGTCGTCGATCGTTGCCATCGGGCCCTCGTCGCGGAGCAAGTGCCAGGCAGCGTAGCAACCCGATCGGAAACAAAAAAGGCCCGCCGAAGCGGGCCTTTTCCTGTCGGGCGGCAGACCTGCCTACATCGACCGGATCAGCGTCGTCATGCAGAGCTTCAGCACGGTGTCGGGGAAGAGGCCGAGGAAGGCGACGGCGAGGCCGTTGATCGACAGCAGCACGCGGGCGTCGATGGGGGCGGCGATCGGCGCAGTGTCGGTCGGGGCGTCGAAGTACATCAGCTTCACCACGCGCAGGTAGTAGTAGGCGCCGACCAGCGACATCATGACGGCGAACACCGCGACGCCGACGTAGCCGGCCTTGACGGCGGCGACGAGCACCGAGAACTTGGCGAAGAAGCCGATGAAGAACGGGATGCCGGCCATCGAGAACATCATGATCAGCATCATCGCGGCGAACCAGGGGCTGCGCTTGTTGAGGCCCTTGAAGTCGTCGAGTTCCTCGGCTTCGTGGCCGGCGCGCGACAGCAGCAGCACGGTGCCGAAGGAGCCGAGCGTCATCAGCACGTAGGCGATGGCGTAATAGAGCGCGGAGCTGTAGGCGTTGAGCGTGCCGAACGGGTCGGGCTGGCCGGCGACGACGCCGCTCATCAGCGCAAGCAGCAGGAAGCCCATGTGCGAGATGCCCGAGTAGGCCAGCATGCGCTTGATGTTGCTCTGGGCGATGGCGGCGAGGTTGCCGATGGCGATCGACAGCACCGCGATCATCATCAGCATGACCTGCCACTGCTCGGCGAGCGGGAACATGCCGAACACCAGCAGGCGCATCGCCATGGCGAAGGCGGCGAGCTTGGGCGCCGAGGCGACCAGCAGCGTGATCGCGGTCGGGGCGCCGTGATAGACGTCGGGCACCCACATGTGGAAGGGCACCACGCCGAGCTTGAAGGCGATGCCGGCGACGACGAAGACGAGGCCGAAGACGAGGATGGTCTTGTTGGCGTTGCCGGTCTGCAGCGACTCGAACACGCCGCCGATCTCGAGCGTGCCGGTGGCGCCGTAGAGCATCGACATGCCATAGAGCAGCAGGCCCGAGGCGAGCGCGCCGAGCACGAAGTACTTCATCGCCGCCTCGGTGGCGCGCGGCGAATCGCGGTCGATGGCGACCAGCGCGTAGAGCGACAGCGACATCAGCTCGAGGCCGAGGTAGAGCGTGAGGAAGTGCGCGGCCGAGATCATCACCATCATGCCGAGCATGGCGTAGAGCACCAGCAGGTAGTACTCGCCCTTGTCGAGGTCGCGCGCGACGAGGTACTCGCGGCTGTAGATCAGCACAGCGATGACCGAGGCGTAGACGATCAGCTTGAGGAAGTCGCCCAGCAGGTCGTCGACGAACATGTTGCTGAAGGTCATGGCGACCTGTCCGTCCATCGACTGGTAGGTCATCAGCGCGCAGCCGGCGACGGTGACCACGGTCAGCGCGGAGAGCATCCAGCGCTGCACCCGGCCGACGACGAGGTCGGCGAACAGGATCACGCAGGACATGATCAGCAGGAAGATCTCGGGCGCAGCCGGCTGGAGATCGGGTACGACAAACTGGTTGAGCATCGTCTCAGCGCCTACAGCTTGCTCACGGCAACGTGCTTGAGCAGGTTATCCACCGAGGCGTGCATGATCTCGGTGAAGGGGAATGGATAGACGCCCATGCCGAGCACGCAGACCGCGAGCAGTGCAAGGACGAGAAATTCGCGCGACGTGAGGTCGGTGAGCTCGGCGACGTGCTTGTTGCCGACGGCGCCGAAGACGACGCGCTTGATCATCCACAGCGTGTAGGCAGCGCCGAGCACCAGCGTCGTCGCGGCGGCGAAGCCGACCCAGAAGTTGAACTTGATGGCACCGAGCGCCACCATGAACTCGCCGACGAAGCCGGAGGTCGCCGGCAGGCCGGCGTTGGCCATGGCGAAGAACACGAAGAAGGCGCCGAACTTCGGCATCGTGTTGATGACGCCGCCGTAGTCGGCGATCTGGCGGCTGTGCATGCGGTCGTACATGACGCCGACGCAAAGGAACATGGCGGCGGAGACGAAGCCGTGCGAGATCATCTGCACCAGCGCGCCTTCGAGGCCGATCTGGTTGAAGATGAAGAAGCCCAGCGTGACGAAGCCCATGTGCGAGATCGACGAGTAGGCGATCAGCTTCTTCATGTCGGCCTGCACCAGGGCGACGAAGCCGATGTAGACGACGGCGACCAGCGACAGGCCGATCATCATCGGCGCCAGGGCATGGCTGGCGTCGGGCGCGATCGGCAGCGAGAAGCGCAGGAAGCCGTAGGCACCGAGCTTCAGCATGATCGCGGCCAGCACGACGGAGCCGCCGGTCGGCGCTTCGACGTGGGCGTCGGGCAGCCAGGTGTGCACCGGCCACATCGGCACCTTGACGGCGAAGGCGACGAGGAAGGCGAGGAACAGCAGGATCTGCGCCGTCATGCCGATCTTCATGCCGTACCAGTCGAACAGGTTGAAGCTGCCGCCGGATTCGAGGAACAGCCAGACCAGCGCGACCAGCATCAGCAGCGAGCCGAGCAGCGTGTAGAGGAAGAACTTGAACGCCGCGTAGACGCGGTTGGGGCCGCCCCAGACGCCGATGATGATGTACATCGGGATCAGCGAGGCCTCGAAGAATACGTAGAACAGCACGGCGTCGAGCGCGGCGAAGATGCCGTTCATGACGCCCGACATGATCAGGAAGGCACCCATGTACTGCGCCGTCTTCTCCTCCACCACTTCCCAGCCGGCCAGCACGACGAGGATCGTGATGAAGCTGTTGAGCGCGATGAACAGCACCGAGATGCCGTCCACGCCGAGGAAGTAGTTGATGTTGAAGCGCGGGATCCAGGACGCCTGCTCGACGAACTGGAAGCCGAGATAGGCAGGATCGAAGTTGGCGATCAGCGGCAGCGTGACGGCGAAGCCGGCGAGCGCGACGTTGAGTGCGACCCAGCGCGCGGCGGTGCGGCGCTCGGAGCCGACGGCGAAGACGATCAGCGCGCCGAGGATCGGCAGCCAGATCGCAAGGCTCAGCAGGTAGGAACTCATTTCTTCTGTTATTCCTGTCGGTCGTCGGTCAGACGCGGTTGAACCAGAGCGTCAGCAGCACGAAGACGCCGATGATCATGGTGAAGGCGTACTGGTAGATGTGTCCGGTCTGGAACAGGCGCACGATGCCGGCAACGGCACCGACCACGCGGGCCGAGCCGTTGACCGCCAGGCCGTCGATGATCGTCTGGTCGCCGGCCTTCCAGAGGCCGCGGCCGAGCAGGCGCGCGCCGCCGGCGAAGAACCAGTCGTTGAAGCGGTCGAAGCCGTACTTCTGCTCGAGGATGTTCACGAAGAAGCCCAGCTTGTGGCGGATCACTGCCGGCAGGTCCGGACGGGCGATGTAGAGGAACCAGGCCGTCGCCGCGCCGCCGATGGCGAACCAGAACGGCAGCGTCGTCACGGCGTGGGCCATCATGCCGAAGATGCCGTGGAACTCTTCCTTCATGTGCGCCAGTCCGTGGTGCGCATCCGAGATGAAGATGGCGTCGCCGAAGTAGCCGCCGAACAGCATCGGGCCGATCAGCCAGCCGGCGCCGATGGCGGGGATCGAGAGCAGGATCAGCGGCACGGTGACGACCTTGGGCGACTCGTGCGGCTCGACCGGGTGGTGGCCGTGGTCCTCGTGTCCGTGCGCGTCATGGCCGTGGTGGGCGTCATGCGCCTGCTCGCGGAAGCGCTCCTTGCCGTGGAAGGCGAAGAACACCAGGCGGAACGAGTAGAGGCCGCCGACGAATACCGCCGCCAGCGCGCAGAAGTAGGCGAAGCCGGCGCCGGGGATGTGCGAGAGGGCCACCGCCTCGATGATCGAGTCCTTCGAGAAGAAGCCGGCGAACGGCGGCAGGCCGGCGTTGGCGATGGCGCCGATGAGGACCGTGATGTAGGTGATCGGCATGTACTTGCGCAGGCCGCCCATCTTGCGCATGTCCTGCTCGTGGTGCATGGCGATGATCACCGAGCCAGCGCCGAGGAACAGCACCGCCTTGAAGAAGGCGTGGGTCATCAGGTGGAAGATCGCCACCGAGTAGGCCGAGGCGCCGAGCGCCATGGTCATGTAGCCGAGCTGCGAGAGCGTCGAGTAGGCGACGACGCGCTTGATGTCGGTCTGCACGATCGCGATCAGCGCCATGAACAGCGTCGTGATGGCGCCGATGACGATGACGAAGGACAGCGCGGTCTCGGATAGCTCGAACAGCGGCGACATGCGCGAGACCATGAAGATGCCGGCCGTCACCATGGTGGCGGCGTGGATCAGCGCGGAGATCGGCGTCGGGCCTTCCATCGAGTCGGGCAGCCAGACGTGCAGCGGGAACTGCGCCGACTTGCCCATGGCGCCGACGAACAGGCCGATGCAGATGGCGGTGATCAGCGGCCAGCCCGTGACGGCTTCCGTCATCGTCGCCAGTTCCTTGCTCATGCCGAACACCGTGACGTAGTCGAGCGAGCCGGCGTAGGCGGCGACCAGGCCGATGCCGAGCAGGAAGCCGAAGTCGCCGACGCGGTTGACCAGGAAGGCCTTGAGGTTGGCGTAGATCGCCGTCGGCCGCGTGGACCAGAAGCCGATCAGCAGGTAGGAGACCAGGCCCACCGCTTCCCAGCCGAAGAACAGCTGGACGAAGTTGTTGCTCATGACGAGCATCAGCATCGAGAAGGTGAACAGCGAGATGTAGCTGAAGAAGCGCTGGTAGCTGTTGGTGCGGCAGAGGCTGTCTTCGGGCCAGTTCTCCTCGTCGTGCGCCATGTAACCGATGGTGTAGATGTGCACCATCAGCGAGACGAAGGTGACGACGATCATCATCACCGCCGTCAGGCGGTCGATGAGGAAGCCGATCTCGAGGTTGAGGCCGCCGGTCTGCATCCAGGTGTAGACGGTGCCGTTGAAGAGGTTGCCGGCCATGACGTCCTGGAACACCAGCAGCGAGCAGACGAACGACACGGCGACGCCGAGGATCGTCGCCCAGTGGGCGCCGGCGCGGCCGATGGCGCGGCCGAAGAAGCCGGCGACGATGGCGCCGAACAGGGGCGCGAGCGGGATGATCAGGTAAAGCGCCTTCATGCCCTTAGCCCCTGAGGTTGTCGAGTTCGTCGACGTCGATGGTCGACAAGTTGCGGAACAGCACGACGAGGATCGCCAGGCCGATGCCCGACTCCGCCGCCGCCACCGTGAGGATGAAGAACACGAACAGCTGGCCGGAGAGGTCGTTGAGGTAATGCGAGAAGGCGACGAAGTTGAGATTCACCGCCAGCAGCATCAGCTCGATCGCCATCAGCAGCACGATCAGGTTCTTGCGGTTGAGGAAAATGCCGACGATGCCGATCGCGAACAGGATCGCGGCCAGAATCAGATAGTGGGAGAGCGCGAGCGGTCCGAACATTCCTTATTCCCCCTGCCCTGCGGCTTGTTCTTTTTCGACCGGCATACGCACGATGCGCAGGCGGTCGGACGCCTTGACGGCGACCTGCGCGCTCGGGTCGAGCTTCTTGACGTCCTTGCGGTGGCGCAGCGTCAGCATGACGGCGGCGATGATGGCGACCAGCAGGATCACGGAGGCCAGTTCGAACGGATAGACGTAGTCGGTGAACAGCAGCATGCCGAGCGCCTTGGTGTTGCTGTAGTCGGCCGCCACTTGCTGCGCCGGCAGCGCGTCGAGGCCGAAGTAGCGGCCCGACAGCACCATGGCCATCTCGGCAACCATCAGCAGGCCAATCGTGGCGCCGAGCGGCAGGTAGCTCCAGAATTTGGTGCGCATGCGCTCGATGTTGATGTCCAGCATCATGACCACGAACAGGAACAGCACCATCACCGCGCCGACGTAGACCATCACCAGCGCGATGGCGAGGAACTCGGCGTTGAGCAGCAGGAACAGGCCGCCGACGTTGAAGAACGTCAGCACCAGGAACAGCACCGCGTGCACCGGGTTGCGTGCGGTGATCACGCGCAGCGCGGCGAACACCGCGAGCGTCGCAAACACATAGAAAACGAATGTCTTGAATTCCATCGTCGCTTACCGGAATTTCGCGTCCTGCTCGCGGGCCTTGGCGATTTCCGCTTCATAGCGGTCGCCGTTCGCCAGCAGCATCTGCTTGGTGTAGTAGAGGTCGCCGCGCTTCTCGCCGTGGTACTCGAGGACGTGGGTCTCGACGATGGCGTCGACCGGGCAGGCTTCCTCGCAGAAGCCGCAGAAGATGCACTTCGTCAGGTCGATGTCGTAGCGCGTGGTGCGGCGGCTGCCGTCATCGCGCTCGGCGGATTCGATGGTGATGGCCAGCGCCGGGCAGACCGCCTCGCACAGCTTGCAGGCGATGCAGCGCTCTTCGCCATTCGGATAGCGGCGCAGCGCATGCAGGCCGCGAAAGCGCGGCGACATCGGCGTCTTTTCTTCCGGGTACTGGATGGTGATCTTCGGCGCGAACATGTAGCGCAGGGTCACAGCCAGACCCTGGCGCAATTCGCCGAGGGAGAAAGTCTTGATCAGGTCGCGGGCGCCCATGACGTTACTTCCAGATGTTGAAGGGCGACATCATCCAGATGCCGATGACCGGAATCCAGAGGAGGCACAGCGGAACGAACACCTTCCAGCCCAGGCGCATGATCTGGTCGTAGCGATAGCGCGGGAAGGTGGCGCGGATCCAGAGCAGGAAGAACAGCACGGCGGCTATCTTGGCCAGCAGCCACCAGATGCCGTCGGGCAGGAAGCCGATCGGCGACAGCCAGCCGCCGAAGAAGAACACCGACACCAGCGCCGAGACCAGGATCATGTTGGCGTATTCGGCGAGGAAGAACATCGCGAACGCCATGCCCGAGTACTCGACCATGTGGCCGGCGACGATTTCCGATTCGCCTTCGACGACGTCGAACGGCGCGCGGTTGAGTTCCGCCACGCCGGAGATCAGGTACACGAGGAACATCGGGAACAGCGGGATCCAGTTCCACGACAGGAAGCCGAGGCCCATGTCGGCGAAGCGGCCGTGATCCTGGGCGCGGACGATGTCGGACAGGTTGAGGCTGTTCGAGATCATCAGCACGGTGATCAGCGCCAGGCCCATCGAGACTTCGTAGGACACCATCTGCGCCGCCGAACGCATGGCGCCGAGGAACGGGTACTTCGAGTTCGAGGCCCAGCCGGCGATGATGATGCCGTACACGCCGACCGAGGTGATGCCGAGCAGGTAGAGCACGCCGGCATCGACGTTGGCGAGCGCGCCGCCGTCGAAGAACGGGATGACCGACCAGGCCGCCAGCGCGGGGGCGATGGCGAGGACCGGCGCGATGAGGAACAGGTAGCTGTCCGCCTTCGAGGGCACCAGCACTTCCTTGAAGAAGAGCTTCATGCCGTCGGCGATCGGTTGCAGCAGCCCCCAGGGACCGACGCGGTTGGGGCCGATGCGGACCTGCATCCAGCCGATGATCTTGCGCTCCCAGAACGTCAGGTAGGCAACGCCGAGCATCAGCGGGACCAGGATGACGACGATGCGGACCAGCGTCCAGACGACCGGCCAGAAATCGCCGAACAGCGGCCCGATGTGGGTATGTATCGGGGCGAGAAGCGCTTCCATCATGCCTTCTCCACGGTGAGGTTGCCGAACATGGCGCCGAGGCCGGCGGTGGCGGCATGCACGGCGACGCGGACGCAGCCGTCGGGCAGGCCGGCATCGAGTTGCGCGGCCAGAACGGCTTCGCCGGAACCCTGGCGCACGCGAACACGGTCGCCGTCGGCGACGCCGAACTTGGCCAGCGTGGCGGCGTTCATGCGCGCCGCCGGCGCCTTCGCGTCTGCGGTCTTCTGCAGCGGCGGCGAGCGGCGCACGATCGGATCGGCGAAGTAGACCGGCACGTCGGCCACGCGTTCGATGCCGTTCGCGGCGGCGGCTGGCGCCGGTGCCGCGTTGACGCCGTTGTCGAGGCCGGCGACGAAGTCGGTCGCGGCGCCGAGCACTTCGGCGCGCACGTCTTCGCTGCTGTCCTGCTCGAAGCCGTCGAGCTTGAGCAGGTTGCCGAGCACGCGCAGCACCTTCCACGCCGGGCGCGTGTCGCCCTTGGGCTTGGCGACGGCCTGGAAGCTCTGGATGCGGCCTTCGGTGTTGACGAAGGTGCCGGAGGTTTCGGTGAAGGGAGAAACCGGCAGGATCGCGTCGGCGTAGTCGAGCATCGCCGCGGACTTGAACGGCGACATGACGATCACGCTGTCGGCCTGCTTCATCACGGCCATGGCGGCGGCGCCGTCGGCAAAGTCCTCGGGCTCGGCGCCGAGCAGCACGTAGGCCTTGCGCGGTTCGGCAAGCATGCGGGCGGCGTTGAGGCCGTCGGTTTGCGGCAGCGCCTTGGCGACGTAGCCGCCGACGCTGTTGGCGGCCTCGCCGAGGAAGCCGAACTTCGCGCCGGTGGCCTGGGCGATCAGTTGCGCCAGCGCCTGCAGGCTGCTCGCCTGCGGATGCTGCTGGGCGAAGTTGCCGAGCAGGATGGCGGCGTTGCGGCCGGAGACGAGGCTCTCCGCGATCGACTTCGCCTCGGCGGAGACGTTCGCGTTGACGACGCTCGCATCGACGGCGACGCCCTTGAGTTCGGCGGCGGCCTTGGCGACCTGCGCCAGCACGGCCGGCAGTTGCGACGGCGCGACGATGGCCTTGGCGGCGAGCTTGACCAGCAAGTCCTCTTCGGCCGAGTGGATGACGGAAATCTTGGTGCCGCGGCGCACGGTCTGGCGCAGGCGCTGCGCGAGCAGCGGATGATCCTTGCGCAGGAAGGAGCCGACGACCAGCACGCGGTCGAGCTTGGAGATCTCGGCGGCCTTCATGCCGAGCCACGGCGTACCGCGGCGCTTGCCGTCCGCCGAGAAATCGCTCTGACGCAGGCGGAAATCGACGTTGTCGGAACCGAGCGCGCGCGTCAGCTTGCCGGCGAGCGCCATTTCCTCCAGCGTCGCATGCGGGCTGACGAGCGTGCCGATGGCGGTGCCGCCGTGCGTCTTGGCGACGTCGCGCAGCGCGTGGGAGACGTAGTCGAGCGCCTGGTTCCACTCGACCTCCTTCCATTCGCCGCCCTGCTTGACCATGGGCTTGGTCAGGCGCTCTTCCGACTCGAGGGCCGGGTACGAGAAGCGGTCCTTGTCGGACAGCCAGCACTCGTTGATGTCCTCGTTCTCGAGCGGCAGGACGCGGAACACGCGATCGAGCTTGGTCTGGACGATCAGGTTGGCGCCGAGGCCGTCATGCGGGCTCACCGACTTGCGGCGCGCCAGTTCCCAGGTGCGCGCGGCGAAGCGGAACGGCTTCGAGGTCAGCGCGCCGACCGGGCAGAGGTCGATGACGTTGCCGGAGATTTCCGAATCGACGGTGCGCTCGACGAAGGACATGATCTCGGCGCGATCGCCGCGGAAGGCCTGGCCGAGTTCCATGAAGCCGGCGATCTCCTGCGTGAAGCGGACACAGCGCGTGCAGTTGATGCAGCGGGTCATGTCCGTCGACACCAGCGGGCCGAGGTTCTTGTTCAGCACGACGCGCTTCTCTTCCTGGTAGCGCGCGTTGCTGCTGCCGTAGCCGACGGCGAGGTCCTGCAGCTGGCATTCGCCGCCCTGATCGCAGATCGGGCAGTCGAGCGGGTGGTTGATGAGCAGGAACTCCATCACGCCCTTCTGCGCCTTGACGGCGAGATCGGAATGCGTGAACACCTTCATGCCGGCGGTGACCGGCGTGGCGCAAGCCGGCAGCGGCTTCGGCGCCTTCTCGACCTGCACCAGGCACATGCGGCAGTTGGCCGCGATCGAAAGCTTCTTGTGGTAGCAGAAGTGCGGGATGTAGGTGCCGATCTGGTGGGCGGCCTCGATGACCGTGCTGCCCTCCTCGACCTGCAGCGTCTTGCCGTCGATTTCGATCTCTAGCATGACGCACCTGCCATCATCCGGGTGTGGAACGTGCTGCCGGCCTTCTGAACCTCGGGCGGCACCAGGCACTTCTTGTGCTGGATGTGATGCTCGAACTCGGCGCGGAAGTGCTTGATGAAGCTCTGCACCGGCATCGAGGCGGCATCGCCGAGCGCGCAGATGGTGCGGCCCATGATGTTGACCGTGACGTCGCCGAGCAGATCCAGGTCTTCGGGACGGCCCTGGCCGTGCTCGATGCGGTGGATGACCTTGTAAAGCCAGCCGGTGCCTTCGCGGCAGGGCGTGCACTGACCGCAGGACTCTTCGTAATAGAACCAGGACAGGCGCTCCAGCGCCTTGACCATGCAGACCGTCTCGTCCATGACGATGACGGCGCCGGAGCCGAGCATGGAGCCGGCCTTGGCGATCGAGTCGTAATCCATCGTGCAGTCCATCATCACGTCGCCGGGCAGCACCGGCGCCGAGGAGCCGCCGGGAATCACGGCCTTGAGCTTGCGCCCGCCGCGCATGCCGCCGGCCATTTCCAGCAGCTTCGCGAACGGCGTGCCCATCGGGATCTCGTAGTTGCCCGGCTTGTTCACATGGCCTGATATCGAGAACAGCTTGGTGCCGCCGTTGTTCGGCTTGCCCATCTCGAGGAAGGACTGGCCGCCGACGCGCAGGATGAACGGGATCGAGGCGAAGGTCTCGGTGTTGTTGATCGTGGTCGGCTTGCCGTAGAGGCCGTAGCTCGCCGGGAACGGCGGCTTGAAGCGCGGCTGGCCCTTCTTGCCCTCGATCGATTCGAGCAGCGCGGATTCCTCGCCGCAGATGTAGGCGCCCCAGCCCTGGTGCGCGAACAGTTCGAAGCCGAAGCCTGAGCCGAGGATGTTCTGGCCGAGATAGCCGGCGGCGCGCGCTTCGGCGAGCGCCTCTTCGAAGCGCTCGTAGATCTCGAAGATCTCGCCGTGGATGTAGTTGTAGCCGCGCGCGGCGCCGACGGTGTAACCGGCGATGATCATGCCCTCGATCACCGAATGCGGGTCGTAGCGCAGGATGTCGCGGTCCTTGAAGGTGCCCGGCTCGCCCTCGTCGGTGTTGCAGACGACGTACTTGTCGCCGGGGAAGGCGCGCGGCATGAAGCTCCACTTGAGGCCGGTCGGGAAACCGGCGCCGCCGCGGCCGCGCAGCACCGAGGTCTTCACCTCGGCGATGATCTGGTCCTGCGTCAGCTTTTCGGAGAGGATGCGCTTGAGGGCCTGGTAGCCGCCGCGCGCTTCGTAGTCCTTGAGGCTCCAGCCGGCGTCGCCCTTGTTCCAGCCGGCGCTAAGCAGCGGGTTGATCGCGTCGATGAGCGCCATGTTATTTGCACTCCTCGATCAGCTTGTCGATCTCGTCGGGGGTCATGAAGCAGCGCATGCGCACGTTGTTGACCAGCATCACCGGCGCGTCGCCGCAGGCACCCATGCACTCGCCCTCTTTCAGGGTGAACTTGCCGTCGGGCGTGGTCTCGTTGAAGTCGATGCCGAGCTTCTGCTTGACGTAGTCGGCAGCATGGACGCCGCCGGACAGCGCGCACGGCAGGTTGGTGCAGACCGTCAGCTTGTACTTTCCGACCGGATGCAGGTCGTACATGTTGTAGAAGCTGGCGACCTCGAAGACGGCCATCGGCGCCATGTCGAGAACCTTGGCGACGGCCTCGATGGTCTCGTTGGCCAGCCAGCCCTTCTCTTCCTGCGCGATGCGCAACGCCGCCATCGCCGCCGACTGCTTCTGGTCGGCGGGGTACTTGGCGATCTCGCGATCGATGCGTTGTAGCGATTCCTGACTCAACATGGCTTATCTATCCGTGTCGCCCAGCACCAAATCGATGGTGCCGATGATGGCCGTGACGTCGGCGAGCATGTGGCCCGCCGCCATTTCGTGCGTCGCCGCCAGGTGCGGGAAGCCCGGCGAGCGCAGCTTGAGGCGGTAAGGCTTGTTGGCGCCGTCGGACACTGCCCAGACGCCGAACTCGCCCTTGGGGTGCTCGATGGCGGCATAGACCTCGCCAGCCGGCACGTGCATGCCCTCGGTGAAGAGCTTGAAGTGGTGGATCAGCTCTTCCATGTTGGACTTCATGTCGGCGCGCGGCGGCGGCGCAACCTTGTGGTTGTCGCAGATCACCGGGCCGGGATTGGCGCGTAGCCAGGCGATGCACTGGCGCACGATGCGGTTCGACTGACGCATTTCTTCCATGCGCACGAGGTAGCGGTCGTAGCAGTCGCCGTTGGTGCCGACCGGGACGTCGAAGTCCATGCGGTCGTAGACCTCGTAGGGCTGCTTCTTGCGCAGGTCCCATTCGACGCCGCTGCCGCGCAGCATGGCGCCGGTGAAGCCGAGCTGCATCGCGCGCTCCGCCGAGACGACGCCGACGTCGACCGTGCGCTGCTTCCAGATGCGGTTGTCGGTCAGCAGCGTGTGGTACTCGTCGAGGTAGCCGTCGAAGCGGTTGCAGAAGTCTTCGACGAAGTCGAGCAGCGAACCTTCGCGCGCGGCGTTGAGGCGCTTGACGGTGGCCGCGTCCTTGAACTTGTTGACCGTGTACTGCGGCATGCGATCCGGCAGGTCGCGATAGACGCCGCCCGGACGATAGTAGGCGGCATGCATGCGCGCGCCGGAGATCGCCTCGTAGACGTCGAACAGGTCCTCGCGCTCGCGGAAGGTGTACAGCACCATGGTCATGGCGCCGATGTCCAGCGCGTGGGTGCCGATGTTCAGCAGGTGGTTCAGGATGCGCGTGACCTCGTCCATGAAGACGCGGATGTACTGCGCGCGGATGGGCACTTCGACGCCGAGCAGGCGTTCGACGGCCATGCAGTAGGCGTGCTCGTTGCACATCATCGACACGTAGTCGAGGCGATCCATATAGGGCACGGACTGCAGCCAGGTGCGCGTCTCGATCAGCTTCTCGGTGCCGCGATGCAGCAGGCCGATGTGCGGATCGGCACGCACGACGACTTCGCCGTCGAGCTCGAGCACCAGGCGCAGCACGCCGTGCGCGGCCGGATGCTGGGGGCCGAAGTTGAGCGAGTAGTTCTTGATTTCAGCCACGGCCGTTCACCTTCCCGCGCATCTGTCCATAGTTCTCTTCGCGCACGGTGCGCGGCGTCACCTCGCGCGGCTCGATGGTCACCGGCTGGTAGATGACGCGACCCTGTTCGGGGTCGTAGCGCATCTCGACGTGGCCCGACACCGGGAAATCCTTGCGGAACGGGTGGCCGACGAAGCCGTAGTCGGTGAGGATGCGGCGCAGGTCCGGATGACCCTCGAACATGATGCCGAACATGTCGAAGGCCTCCCGCTCGTACCAGTTGGCGCCGTTCCAGATCGTCGTCACGGTCGGCAGCACCGGCATCTCGGCATCGGCCGCATAAGCGCGCAGGCGCAGGCGCCAGTTGTGCTTGATCGACGTCAGGTGGCAGACGGCCGCGAAGCGCTTGCCGGGCCAGCCTTCATACGCCGAGTAGTCGATGCCCGACAGGTCGATCAGTTCCTCGAAGCGCAGATCGGGATGGTCGCGCAGCGTGCGCGCGACGTCGAGATAAGTGTCGGCCTGGCACTCGACGGTCACTTCGCCGAGCGCCAGCACGGGCTCGGAAACGCGCTCGCCGAGCACTTCCTTCAGTTTTTGGCACAAACCTTCCAGCTTGACGCTCATGGTCGCTTAAGTCTTCCTGGGGTTCAGCGGGCGATGGTGTAGGTGCGCTTGATCTTGTTCTGCAGCTGGATCAGGCCGTAGAGCAGCGCTTCCGCGGTCGGCGGGCAGCCGGGCACGTAAATGTCGACCGGCACGATGCGGTCGCAGCCGCGCACGACGGAATACGAGTAGTGGTAGTAGCCGCCGCCGTTGGCGCAGGAGCCCATCGAGATCACCCAGCGCGGCTCGGCCATCTGGTCGTAAACCTTGCGCAGCGCCGGCGCCATCTTGTTGCACAGCGTGCCGGCGACGATCATCACGTCGGACTGGCGCGGGCTGGCGCGGAACACGATGCCGAAACGGTCGAGGTCGTAGCGCGAACAGCCGGCGTGGATCATCTCGACGGCGCAGCAGGCGAGGCCGAAAGTCATCGGCCACATCGAGCCCGTGCGGGTCCAGTTGATCACCTTGTCCAGCGTCGTTGTGACGAACCCTTCTTGCAAGACGCCTTCGATGCTCACGGAGTTTTTCCTATTCCCAGTCCAGGGCGCCCTTGGCCCAGGCGTAGATGTAGCCGACGACGAGGATGGCGATGAACACCATCATCTCGATGAAACCGAAGAACTTGACCTCGGGGGTGCCGACGATGTCCTTGAAGATCGTCGCCCACGGGAAGAGGAACGCGATTTCGAGATCGAAGAGGATGAAGATGATGGCGATCAGGTAGTACCGCACATCGAATTTCGAGCGCGCATCGTCGAAAGGCGCGAAGCCGCACTCGAACGGCGACAGCTTTTCGCTGTCGGGCCGATTGGGAGCAACCAGCCAGCCGAGGAGAATCGGGGCACACCCGAAGGCGAGGCCGACGAGCACGAAAACCAATACCGGAAAGTAATTTTCCAACATATTCTCTCGCGGCTTGTGGCCGCCTCGTCAGTGCCCGGTTTGTCTCCAGGGAGAGCACTGTTTAACCCTTGGTGCCGACGGTGAGACTCGAACTCACACGGCTTTCGCCACTACCCCCTCAAGATAGCGTGTCTACCAATTTCACCACGTCGGCCCTGCCACCCGTTTTGCGGTAGCTGGAGCGGCGCGCAGTTTATCACCATGCGCCGTATAAAACGATTAAATGCTGCGATTTTTAGCGCGGAATCTCCCTTGCCTTGGAGTCCGCCGACCCAGCCGGCGCCGGCACTTCCGGGGTCGCCGGAGCAGTGGTCGCAGGTTGCGTCGTAATTGCACTGTCCATCACGCTGGTCGACTCGCGAGGCTTGGAGTTGGCCAGGTAGGCAAGCGTCAGGCTGGTAGCGAAGAACAGCGCCGCCAGAACCGCAGTAGTGCGCGACATGAAGTTGGCCGAACCCGAGGCGCCGAACAGGCTGCCCGAAGCGCCGCTGCCGAAAGCCGCGCCCATGTCGGCGCCCTTTCCGTGCTGAATGAGCACCAGGCCGATGACGCCGAGTCCGATCAGGATGTGCACCGTAAGCACGGCGGGGAACAGGTATTCCATGAGTTTGCGTTTCCTTGAATCAGCCAGCCGCGCAGATGGCGATGAAATCGGCCGCCACGAGCGCGGCGCCGCCGATGAGTCCACCGTCGATATCGGGCATGGCGAAAAGTTCCTTGGCGTTGCCGGGCTTGACGCTGCCGCCGTAGAGAATCTGCAGGCCGGCGGCGACCTTGGCGTCCGCCTGGGCGACGCGCGCGCGAATCAGCGCGTGCACTTCCTGCGCTTGTTCCGAGGTCGCGGTCTTGCCGGTGCCGATCGCCCAGACCGGCTCGTAGGCGACGACCGTCTTGGCGAGCGCGGCGATGCCGATGCGCGCGATCACGGCGTCGAGCTGTCTCAGCACGACTTGCGACGTGACGTTGGCTTCGCGCTCCGCCAGCGTCTCGCCGACGCAGACGATCGGCGTCAGGTTGGCGCCCAGCGCAGCGGCCGTCTTGGCGGCGACGACGTCGTCCGTGTCGCCGTAGTAGGAGCGGCGCTCCGAGTGACCGACGATGACGTACCGGCAGCCGAAGTCGTTCAGCATCGGCGCGCTGACTTCGCCCGTGTAGGCGCCCTGCGCATGTTCGGAGACGTCCTGCGCGCCCCAGGCGACGTTGCTGCCGCCGAGGACCGACTGCGCCTGGACCAGGTACGGATAGGGCACGCAGACGGCGACTTGCGCCTTGAGCCCCTGCGCACCGGCGCGTACGGCATGCAGCAGGCCAAGGTTGGTGGCGAGGCTGCCGTGCATTTTCCAGTTGCCGGCGACGAATTTCTGACGGATGGTCATGTTCGCTTGCAGGGTCGGGTTGGTCGAAGCGCGGCATTATAGCCGCGCGCTCGAAACCCGGTCAAACCAAAACGACTTGTGGGTCCATCAGCCCCCCCGTCGCGATGGTGGCGACATGCGCTACTCGAAACGTTCGCTGACGGCGCGGCGAACGTCCTTAAGGCTCGGCGGCGCAAGAAAGCGGGCGACGCGCCGAACGTAAGCCTGCGTCTCGGCGTAAGGCGGCACGCCGCGGTAACGGTCGACGGCGCCCTCGCCTGCGTTGTAGGCCGCGGCGGACAACGCCGTGTCGCCGGCAAAACGTTTGAGCAGCCAGCGCAGGTAGGCGAGGCCACCGCGCACGTTCTGCTCGGGATCGTAGACGTTCTTGACACCGAAGCGCTCGGCGGTCGCGGGAATCAGCTGCATGACGCCGCCCGCATCCTTGGGCGAACGCGCGCGCGGATTGAAGTTCGACTCCACCGCGGCGATCGCCAAGGCAAAGCGCGCGTCGACGCCGAAGTGGGGAGCCAGCTTGCGAATGAGCGCGGCCACCGTGCGACGCTCGCCGGGGAGCGCCTCCGCATAGCGTTCGATGTCGATGTAGCCCTCGATGCCGAAGCGCGCCCAGGCGGCCTCGGGATCCGTCAGGCACTCCGGAAGCCGTTCCGCCTGCACACCGGCGGCTTCGAGCAGGCGCGCGGCACGCACGTGCCCGTTGCCCGCGGCGATGCTGAGCAGCGTCGCGGCCGTCGGGACGTCGCTTGCGACGCCCTTGCCCGTCATGTACATGCGGCCAAGCCTAAAGTAGGCCTCTGCACTGCCCTGAGCCGCGGCATCGCAGTAAAGCATCGCTGCCCTGACCAGGCTGCGAGACTGTCCGCGGCCGATCTCCGCCGCGTGGCCGAGTTCGAGCATGGCCTGCACCCGCGGCGCTTCGATGGCGAACACCGACGGGTCGTCGGAATCGTTCCCGAGCGTCGCCCACGTCGCCGATGGCCATATCAACGCCATGCATGCCAGCCGCAAAACGGCCCAGTTGCGAAGCGGCGAAAACGTCATTATTTCCTTGTCGCACATGGGTTTTTCGGCTTGCCGGATGAGGTCCGCATGATATTATTAGCGACATTAGGGTCTCGGGGAGCCGTGAGCTTGCCATGAACTTACGAGTCGTCGTTCGGGGATTTGCGGCGCTGCTGATGTCGCTCGGGTTGCAGGCGGCGTGGGCGGCGGCGACGACCCATGCCGTTTCCGGCAACGTCATGGTCACGCCGGCGGACGGCAAGCCCGGCAAACTGGCAGTCGGCCAGCGTGTCGATACCGGGGCATCGATCAAGACGGAGCATGGCGCGAACGCAGTGCTGCGTTTCGACGACGGCCAGATCGTCTCGGTCGGCAGCGATTCCCTCTTCGTCATCACCGAATACAAGTTCAACGCCCACCAGCCGAAGGAAAGCTCCTTCGTCGGCTCGCTGTTCAAGGGCGCCGTGCGCGCCGTGACGGGCGTCATCGGTGAGGCCAACAAGGACAACGTCAAGATCAAGACGCCGGCGGCCACCATCGGCATCCGCGGCACGGACTTCACCCTGCTGCTCGACACGCGGCTCTACCTGCACGTGCTGGACGGCGCGATTTCGGCGACGAACGCCGGCGGCGAGGTCGTCTTCAGCGCCACCAACCAGCCGTATGGCGTCGTGGCGTCGCCGCAAACGGCCCCGCGCCCGGCCAAGGCCGACGAAATGCCGACCGCGATCCAGGGAGCTATCAGGCAGTTCCAGAGCCAGCCGCTCTCGGACAAGATCCGCAAGCCAGACCCGAACGACCCGACATGCAGCGACCGTCGTTGAGGCGGTCAACAGCTAGCGCGAGCAAGTAGCAGCATCCATGGCGCTCCGTGCCCGGACTCTTCTGGTCCTCGTCACGACGCTGCTCGCCCTCGGCACGGGAGTGCGCGCCGAGACCGTGGCTGACGCCATCCGCCAGACGCTGCGCACCAACCCCGACATCCAGATCGAAGTCCAGCGCCGCCTTGCCGTCGACCAGGCAGAACGCCAGGCGATCGGCGGCTACATGCCGCGCATCGACGTCTCGCTCGGCGCCGGGCGCGAGGCCCGCACCAACACCACGACCACCAGCGGCCAGACGATCGGCCAGAAGCGTTACGACCGCACGGCCACGCTGACGCAGATGCTGTTCGACGGCTTCGCCACCTCGTCGGAAGTCGAGCGCAACCGCTCGCGCGCCGAATCGGCCGCGCATCGCGTCGCCGCCACCTCGGAGCAGATCTCGCTCAAGGCGGTCGAGGTCTATCTCGAAGTGCTGCGGCTGCAGGAAGCGCTCAAGCTCTCGCAGGACAATCTCGCCGTGCACATGCGCACGTACGACCAGATCAAGCTGCGCGCCTCGAGCGGCGTCGGCCGCAAGTCGGACCAGGATCAGATCGAGGCCCGGCTGGCGCTGGCGCGGGCGAACCTGACTGCCGCCGAGGCCAACCTCGACGTCGCGAACATCAACTACAAGCTGGTCATCGGCGCGAAGCCAGGCCAGCTCGAGCGCCCGAATCCGCCCGATCGCAGCCTGCTGCCGCGCGATGCCGACGAAGCCGTCGCCACCGCCCTGACCAACAACCGCCTGCTGCTGTCGGCCAAGGCGGACGTCGACGCCGCCGATGCGCAGCACCAGACGGCGCGCGCGGCGCTTTCGCCGCGGCTCGACCTCGAACTCGGCGTCCAGCACAACGACACCGTGTCGCCCACCGACGCGCCGCGCGACGACAACCGCTACGCCATGCTGCGGCTGCGCCTGACGCCGTTCCGCGGCGGCGCCGACTTCGCGCGCATCGACGAAACGCGTCACCAGAGCTTCGAGGCGCGCGAAGTGGCGAACCGCGCCGAGCGCCAGCTCGAGCAGAGCGTGCGGCTGAGCTGGAGCGCCTACAAGGCGGCGGTCGACCGCCTGCCCAACCTCGAAAAGCACGCCGAGGCCAGCCTGCTGACGCGCGAGGCCTACGGCAAGCAATTCAGCCTCGGCCAGCGCACCCTGCTCGACCTGCTCGACACGGAGAACGAGTTCTTCACGGCCAGCATCAACCACGTGAACGGCATGTACGTCGAGTTGTACTCGCGCTACCGCGTGCTTGCCGACCTGAACATGCTGCTCGATTCCATGGGCGTGCCGCATCGGGACGAGAGCACGCACGACACCGCGCGCTGGCGCGCCACCGGCAGAGCGGCCCGCGCCGCCGATGCCGCCGGCGGAAAGCCGACCGCCGACGGCCGTGCCGACGACGACACCGCGCTGTCCGCCAACGCCATGGCACAGCCCCGGCGCATCGAGACGCCGGCGCCCGAGCCGCTGGACCCCGCCCTGCCGAAGCTGCCGCCGACGCGGCCCGTCTCAGGCGCGGACGCGGTGGCGGACAAGTACGTCGACGTAGGCAACATGCTCCCCGCCACCGCGGCCCAACGGCTGCGCGACCGCCTGCAGAAACTGGGCTTCGCCGCCCTGGCCGAGTTCCCGGACCCTGACACGCCGGATCGTGCGCGCGTCGCCGTCGGGCCCTACGTGACCGTCGAAGCGGCGAACGCCATCGTCGAGGCGCTCGCCGATCTCGGCTTGCGCGCGCGCCTGCGCGGCGCGGCGCCGAAGACGCCGTGAACGGAATTCTTCGACCACTGCGATTCCGCGCGCTGGCCGCGGCGATCATCGCCTTCCTGGTTTCGATCCAGGCCCTCGTCGCCGCCGAGTTCACGCTCCAGCTCAGCGAATCGGTTCTCTCCAGCGCCGAGCGCAAGTTCGGCGCCGGCGCAAGGCAGCGCCTCGCCGACTGGGTGAAGCTGGTCGCCGCCAACAAGAAGAAGGGCGACGCCGAGAAGCTCCGCCTCGCCAACGACTTCTTCAACCAGGTTCCGTTCGTCTCGGACGCCGAGCACTGGAACACGCGCGACTACTGGGCGACGCCGACGGAAATGCTGGCGACCAACGGCGGCGATTGCGAGGACTACTCGATCGGCAAGTACTTCACGCTGCTGGCGCTCGGCATGAACATGGACCGCCTCCGCATCACCTACGTCAAGGCGACCACCCTGCCGCCCGCCGATCAGGCGCACATGGTGCTGACCTACTACGCCACGCCCGACGCCGTGCCGCTGGTGCTCGACAACCTGCAGCCGGTGATCAAGCCGGCGACCGAGCGCGGCGACCTGATCCCGGTCTACAGCTTCAACGGCGACGGCCTCTGGCTCGCCAAGGAACGCGGCGCCGGCCGCAGCGCCGGAGGCGCCAGCCGCATCAGCCTGTGGACCGAACTCAACGCCCGCATGGGCAAGGAATTCCAATGAACCGAAGCATCTCCGGAAGGGCACTGCCATGACTCTGCTGCGTCAGTTGGTCATCGTCATCGTCACCCTGTTCTCGCTGCTGTTCGCCGGCTCGGTGATCATCAACGTCAACAACACGCGAAACTACCTCAACAACCAGTTGCGCAGCATCTCGCAGGACATGGCGACGTCGCTCGGCCTCTCGGTTTCACCGCACGTCGCGAAGAAGGAAATCGCGCTCGTCGAGAGCATGGTCAACGCGGTGTTCGACAGCGGCTACTACCGCGAGGTGATCATCGCCGACGTCAACGGCAAGCCCATGATCGAGCGCAGCCAGGAGGCGACCATCGAAGGCGTGCCGGAGTGGTTCATCGACATGATCCCGCTCGAGACGCCGGTCGGCGAGGCGCTGGTCATGGCCGGCTGGCAGCAGGCCGGCACCGTGCGCATCAGCGCCAACCCCGGCTATGCCTACGCGACGCTCTGGAACAACAGCGTCGACGCCTTCTGGTGGTTCCTCGGCTCCTCGGGCTTCGCCTTCGTGCTCGGCGTCGGCGCGCTGCATTTCGTGCTGCGTCCGCTGCGCGACGTCGAAGCGCAGGCCAAGGCGATCTGCGACCGCGAGTACTCGGTGCAGGGCCGCATGCCGTGGACGCTCGAACTGCGCAGCGTCGTCTCGGCGATGAACCGCATGACTTCCAAGGTCAAGGAGATGTTCGACGAGCAGGCGGCGGCGATGGATCGAGTGCGCAACGACGCCTACGTCGACGCCACGACCGGCCTCGCGAATCGCCGCTACTTCGACATGCAGCTGCGCCACTTGATCGGGTCGCCCGACAGCTTCGGCACCGGCGCCGTCATCTTCCTCGAGTTGCACGAATTCAAGCGCTTCAACGAAAGCCGCGGCTACCAGGCCGGCGATGCGCTGCTTAAGGCCGTCGGCGAGCTGATCGCGCGCATCTGCCGCGAGGCCGGCGTCGACGAGCACTTCGAGGCGCGCCTGTCGGGACCCAACTTCGCCATCGTGCTGGTCGATGTCGAGCCGGACGACGCGCTCATGGTGGCCGAGCAAATCGTGCGCGCCTTGCCCAAGCTGCATGCCGCCGGACTGACCGAGACGGCGGAAGTCGCGCACCTCGGCATCGCCCCTTACCAGGGCCAGCCGATCGGGCAACTGCTGGGCGAGGCCGACCTCGCACTGCGCGCGGCCCAGGTCAAGGGCGGCAACGCCCTGCACATGAACGACAGCCGGACGGCGAGCGACTTCGCCGGCTACACGGCGACGCGCTGGAAGGAGGTGCTGAACGACGTCCTTGCGCAGCGGCGCGTCGAACTGCACGTCCAGCCCGCGCTGGCGAGCGACGACGACGGCGTGGTGCTGCACCAGGAGACGCTGATGCGGGTGCAGACGCCCGACGGCAAGGTCATTCCCGCCGGCATCCTGATCCCGATGGCGCGACGCCTGCACCTGGTCGAGAACTTCGACCGCATGGTCGTCGAGGATGTGGTGTCCCGCCTGACGCAGCGGGCGGATGGCAGCGCCGTCGCGGTCAACCTTTTCCCGTCCTCGATCCAGGACGCAGGCTTCGTCGCCTGGCTCGCGGAGTTGCTGCGCCGCCATCCGGCGGTGGCGGCGCGCCTGTCGTTCGAGGTCACCGAGCATGGCGTCACGGACAAGCTGGACGCGCTGCGCGGCTGGATCGAGCGCATCGCCGAAACCGGCGCCCGCACCGGCCTCGACCAGTTCGGCCGCGGCTTCACGTCTTTCGACTACCTGTCCACGCTGAAGCTGGACTACGTCAAGATCGACGGCGGCTTCGTGCGCGGCATCGACGTCAACAAGGACAACCAGATCTTCGTCGACTCGCTGGTCAAGATCGCGCACGGCCTGGACATCCAGGTGATCGCGGAATCGGTCGAAACAGCAGGCGAACGCGAGACCCTGAAGAGCCTGCGCGTCGATGGCGTCAAGGGCTTCGGCGTGCGGCGTCCGGAGCCGTGGGCGTAGATCCCGCCTTGGTCACGTAAAGCGCGAGCTGCAGGCGGTCGGGTATGCCGAGCTTCTCGAAGATGCAGGTCAGGTGCGCCTTGACCGTGCGGTCGGTGATGTTGAGCGCACGGGCGATCTGCTTGTTGTTGGCGCCCTGCCCGACCATCCGCGCGACTTCGAGCTGGCGCTCCGTCAGCGCGCTCAGGTGTTCCGGTCCGGCGGGCTGAGGAGCCGGCGCAGATCCCGACAAGCCGCGCAGCCGCGTGACCAGCAGCGGAATCGCGGCCGGCGACACCCAGACGCCCCCCTGCAGCACGGCCCCGACGACGCGCTGCAGCTCGTGGCGCGGCAACTCCGCGGCGCAACAGGCGGCGGCGCCCGCCGCCATGGCGGCGAGTTCCTGCAGCGGCTCGAGATGCGTGGCACCAAGAACGATGCGCGCGCCGCGTGAATGGCGGTGGAGCTCCTCGATGCTGGCAGCCGCGGGTGCCGGAAGCGCAGCGAACTCGACCACGACCAGATGACTCTGGCGCTCGTCGAGCACCGTGCAGGCCGCCGCGAGGCTGGCGACATGGCGCACCGCCGGCGAAGCCAGGACGTCGGTCCAAAGGCGCAGGAATTCCGGATTCCGGGTGACGACGAGGAACAACACGACTCCCGCAAGAAGGGTTGCGAAGGGCACTGGAAAACGCACATTCGCCGGCCGATTATGCCAGAATGGCCCCTCCGCAATTGCCGTCAATATTGCCGATAGCCGTCCCCATGCCTTACGTAGAGCGCAATGAATCCGGTGCCGTCGTCGCGATCGCGAGCACTCAGGACACCGGCGGCGGCACGAAGGAATTCCTGCCGCTCGAGCACGCAGAGGTTCTGGCCTTCCTCGCCGCGCTGAGCTCCGCCAAGGATGGCGGCGGCGCCAGCCTCTCGATGATGGCCTCGGACCTGCGGATGATCCGCGTCATCGAGGACGTCGTCGACCTGCTGATCCAGAAGAACGTGATCATCTTCTCCGACCTGCCGCAGGCCGTGCAGTCCAAGCTGCTGCAAAAGCGCGGCCAGCGCGAGCGGCTGTTCGGCAAGGGCGGCGACATCATCGGTTCCAGCGAGGGCATCCTGTGACGCCGGAGGCGCTGGCCGCCGCGCAGAGCGGCGCGATGGCAACACCGAACGAAGCGCTGACCCTGCCGAAGGAAGCCCTGCTTCCCGACGACCCGCTGACGCGCTGCCTGACGATCCTGACGCGCCTGTTCCACCGGCCGTTTTCGGCCCAGGCGCTCACCGCCGGCCTGCCGCTCGAGAACTCGCGCCTGACGCCCGACCTCTTCCCCCGCGCCGCCAAGCGCGCGGGACTCTCGAGCCGCGTCGTCCATCGCCCGCTCGACCAAATCTCGCCGCTGACCCTGCCCGCGATCCTGCTGCTCAAGGACGGCCGCGCCTGCGTCGCTACGAAGAAGAGTGCGGACAACCAGTGGACGGTCATCCAGCCCGAGTCCGGCGTCGGCGAGACGCGCATCGACGCGGCGACGCTCGCGAATGAATACACCGACTTCGCGATCTTCAGCCGGCCGGCGTTCAAGTTCGATTCGCGCGCCGAAGAAGACCACATTCCGCGGCCCCACCACTGGTTCTGGGGCGTCATGCAGGGCGCCTGGCCGCTCTACTCCGAGGTGCTGGTCGCCAGCTTCCTGATCAACATCTTCGCGTTGATCACGCCGCTGTTCGCGATGAACGTCTACGACCGCGTGGTGCCGAACCAGGCCTTCGAGACGCTGTGGGTGCTGGCGATCGGCGTCATGATCGTCTCGCTGTTCGACTTCGTGATGAAGAGCCTGCGCGGCTACTTCCTCGACGTCGCCGGCAAGCAGGTGGATACCATCCTCTCGGCGACGCTGTTCGAGAAGGTACTCGGCCTGCGCACCGAGGCGCGCCCGTCCTCGGTCGGCGGCCTGGCCAACACGCTGCATGAATTCGAGCAGTTCCGCGACTTCATCACCTCGGTGACGATGACGACGCTGGTCGACCTGCCGTTCGTGCTGCTGTTCATCGCCATCGTCACCTGGGTCGGCGGCTGGATCGTGCTCGTGCCGCTGCTGGCGATACCGCTGATCATCGGCACCAGCCTGCTGCTGCAGCGGCCGCTCGAGGCGCAGATCCGGCAGTCGATGCGGCTGGGCAGCCAGAAGCAGGCGGTGCTGATCGAGACGCTGTCCGGCATCGACACCATCAAGGCGATGGGCGCGGAAAGCCCGGCCCAGCGCAAATGGGAAAAGCTGCTCGGCGAATCCGGCCGCGCCGGCATCAGCGCCAAGCTGCTGTCGGCCCTGGTCGTCAACCTGACGATGCTGATCCAGCAGGCCGCCTACGTCGCTGCCATCGTCGTCGGCGTCTATCTGATCGCCGAACGCCAGCTCACCGTCGGCGGCCTGATCGCCAGCACCATCTTCATCGGCCGCATCCTGGCGCCGTTCGCCCAGATCGCCGGGCTGACCACGCGCTACTACCAGACCATGCAGGCGCTGCGCGGCGTCGACGACCTGATGAACAAGCCGGTCGAGCGGCCGCCCAACCAGAACTTCGTCCAGCGCAGCAGCTTCCGCGGCGACATCGAGTTCCGCGGCCTGACCTTCGCCTACCCCGGGCAGCAGGTGCCGGCGCTCAGCAACATCTCCTTCAGCATCAAGGCCGGCGAGCGCGTCGGCATCATCGGGCGCATCGGCTCCGGCAAGACGACGATCGAAAAGCTGCTGCTCGGCCTCTACCAGCCGACGTCCGGGTCGATCTGGGTCGACGGCATCGACCTGCAGCAGATCGATCCGGCCGACCTGCGCCGCAACGTCGGGCACGTGCCGCAGGACGTGACCTTGTTCTTCGGCACCGTCAAGGAAAACATCGTCCTCGGCGCGCCTTATGTGGACGACCAGGCCATGCTGCGCGCCGCCGAGATTTCCGGCGTCAGCGAGTTCGTGCATCGCCATCCCAAGGGCTTCGACATGCCCGTCGGCGAGCGCGGCGAAGGCCTCTCCGGCGGCCAGCGCCAGGCGATCTCGATCGCCCGCGCCCTGCTGCTGGAACCGCCGATCCTGATCATGGACGAGCCGAGCAACGCCTTCGACAACCGCTCGGAGGAAAGCTTCAAGCAGCGCCTCGGCGAGCACCTCGACGGCCGCACGCTGATCCTGGTGACGCACCGCGCCTCGGTCCTGTCGCTGGTCAACCGGCTGATCGTCATGGACAACGGCCGCATCATCGCCGACGGGCCGAAGGAACAGGTGCTCGAAGCGCTCTCGGGAGGACGCGTCGGTGGCGCACGAAACTAAGCCCGGCACGGCCGTGGTGCCGCAGCGCGCCGGTGGACTGCGCCAGCGCATCATGGACAGCATCCTGCCGCCTGCGGGCAAGAGTCCCGATGCGGTGCGCGAAGACGCCGACTTCATGCCCGAGACGCTGGCCGTGCTGTTCCAGCGCCCGCCCAAGCCCGCTTTCCTGATCATCCGCTGGACGCTGATTTTCCTGGTGGTGGTCGTGACCTGGGCGGCGTTCGCAAACCTGGACGAAATCACCGTCGGCGAAGGCAAGGTCATTCCGTCGAGCCAGGTGCAGGTGATCCAGAACCTGGAGGGCGGCATCGTCTCGGCGATTCCGGTCAAGGTCGGCGACACGGTCAAGAAGGGCGACATCGTCATGCAGCTCGACGAGACGCGCTTCGCCTCGTCGGCCGGCGAGAGCAAGGCCAAGAACGACGCGTTGATGGCGAAAATCGCCCGGCTCACCGCGGAAGCGGCCGGCACCCCGTTCGTGATTCCGGCCGTACTGGCGGGGGAAAACGCGACCGTGATCCAGGAAGAGAAGGCGCTCTACGAGAACCGCCAGCGCGAACTCGACGCCGCCCTCGGCGTGCTGCGCCAGCAAGTCAGCCAGCGCAGCCAGGAGATCGCCGAAAAGAAGGCGCGACAACAGCAGCTGCAACTGAGCTACGACCTCTCGGCCAAGGAGCTCAGGATGTCCAAGCCGCTCCTCGCCCAGGGCGTCATGTCCGAGGTCGAGATCCTGCGCATCGAGCGCCAGGTCAACGACATGCGCGGCGAACTCGAGGCCACCAAGCTGGCGATCCCGCGCCTCGAGGCCCAGCTCGCCGAAGCGCGCAGCAAGCTGGAGGGCCAGCAGGCCAAGTTCCGCTCCGACGCCGCCGTCGAGCTGGCCCAGGCCCGCGCCGACTTCGCGGGAACCAGCGCCTCGAGCATCGCCGTCGAGGACCGCCTCGCGCGCACGGCGATTCGCTCGCCGGTGACGGGCACCATCAAGCAGCTCAAGTTCGCCACGGTCGGCGGCGTCATCCAGCCGGGCGTGGAAGTCATGGAGATCGTCCCGCTCGAGGACAACCTGCTGATCGAGGTGCGCATCCGCCCGTCCGATGTCGGCTTCCTCAGGCCCGGTCAGGGCGCCCTGGTGAAGATTTCCGCCTACGACTTCTCCATCTACGGCGGCCTCGACGCGACGGTCGAGAACATCACGGCCGACTCGATCACCAACGAGAAGGGCGAAAGCTTCTACCTCGTCCGCGTGCGCACGGCCAAGAACGCCCTCGGCACCCCCGAGAAGCCGCTGCAGATCATCCCCGGCATGCTGGCCAGCGTGCATATCCGCACCGGCGAGAAGTCCGTCCTCTCCTACCTCCTGAAGCCGGTGGTCAAGGCGAAGTACGACGCGCTCCGCGAACGCTGAGTCGCAACTCCGGTAGCCGCTAGTACCTCAGTCCAGTTGCCGGCCTACCGGCCCGCCGATCAGAATTCCCGCATGCTGCAAAGGCAGCTTCTTTCACATTCATCGATTCAGTGAGGTCGGACCATGGCCATTCCCAGCACCGGAAAATCGCAGGCAGCAGGCACCGTCAAGGCAGTCCAGGGCGAAGTCGTCGCCATCAATGCCAGCGGCCAGAAGTGTGTGCTGCAGCCCGGCGACAAGGTCTTTCCGAACGACATCATCCAGACCGGCGACGGCGGTGCCGTCCAACTCGAGTTCGCCAACGGGCAGGTCGCCGACCTCGGCCGCGCTGCCAGCCTTCTCGTCAGCGAAGACCTGTTCAAGCCGAATGAAGCGCAGATGGACGACATCGCGCGCATCCAGGAACTGATCGCCCAAGGCGCCGACCCGACGCAGGTAACCGAAGCATCCGCCGCCGGCGGCGAGGAAAGCGGGGCCCACAGCTTTGTCCAGGTCGAATATGGGGCCAAGTCCACGGTCGCGAGCGGCCTCGACACGGGCTTCAATGACAACCTGAGCACCAAGACGAACAAGGTCGGCGTCACGGGTGAAAACGTGACGTCTGGCGTTACTGCCGGCTACAACACGAACGGCACCGGAGGAACGACGACGCAGTCTCCGCAGCAGCAGCCCTCCGACTCCGACCAGCAGACTCCTGAAGGCGAAGTCGATGCGGGAACTCCGGCAGCCAAAGCCGAGGAGCAGACCGTCACCGTATCCGAGGACGGCAGCGCCGCCGAGGGCCAGTTGAACAAGACATTCTCGGCCGAAGAAACCGAGAGCGGCGAATACGGCACGCTGACCATCCAGACGGACGGTTCCTGGTCGTATGCGCTGAATGACACGGCCCAGGCGCTCAATGACGGCGACGAGGTTTCCGAAATCTTCGCCATCGCGGCAACCGACGGGACGACCAATCAGATCACGGTTACCGTCACGGGCACCAATGATGCCGCCACCGTCGAGAGCGCCACCGTCTCCGTCACCGAGGATGCCGGTTCCATCGGCGGCACCCTCGCGGTGGCCGACGTCGATGCCGGCGAGGCGGCCTTTGTCGCCACCTCCTCCGACGGCGCCTACGGCACCTTCTCGATCGGCGCCGACGGCAAGTGGTCCTACGCCCTCAACGACGACGCCCAGGCGCTCAATGCCGGCGATGCCGTGAGCGAGACGTTCACGGTCACGTCCGCCGAC
>JBKPAD010000015.1:0-11317 GCA_046726235.1 Pseudomonadota bacterium | reverse complement strand
CTTGCCGGCGATCTGCTTCATGGCGTCGACGGTTTCCTTGACCGATTCGCCGCCTTCGACGGCTTCCTGCGAGGACTTGGTCGCCATGTTGTCGGTGACCTTGGCGTTCTCGGTGTTCTGGGTGATCGAGGCGGTCATCTGTTCGATGCTGGCGGTGGTCTCCTCGACGGAGGCGGCCTGCTCGCTGGATGATTGCGACAGGGACTGGGCGGTCTGCGAGACCTGGCCGGCGGCGTTGTTCAACGCGCCGCTCGCGGCGTTCACATCGGCGATTATCGTGCGCAGGCCCTGCTGCATGTCCGCCATGACCGACATCAGGCTTCCGGCATGGCTGCCGGACCCGATGCTGCCGACGAGGTCGCCGCTGGCGATCCGGCGCGCTGCATCGACGGCTTCCTGGGGCTCGCCGCCGAGCAGTCTCGAAAGGTAGCGGTGCAGGAGCAGCATGGGCACCACGATGATGGCGCCGAGGACGAGGCCCCAGATCAGGAAGGAGATGGCGTGGGCCTTGAAGGTGCGATCGACGTCGTCGATATAGAGGCCGGAGCCGATCACCCAACCCCAGGCCTCGAATTTTTTGAAGTACGAGAGCTTCGGAAACATCTCTTCCGTGGCGCCGCCGCTGGCCTTGGGCTTCTGCCCCAGATATTCGACGTAGCCGTGGCCGATCTTCTCGGCGACGTCGTTGGCGGCGACGAACAGGTTCTTGCGGTCGAGCGAGACCTTCTTCCCGTCGGTGCCTTCCTGGGTCGAGATCGCGTTGTTGAAGCGTTCGGCATCGAGCACCTTGCCCTCGAGTGCAGGCACGGTCGGGTGCATGATCATCTTCGGCACCGGCTTGTGGAAGTCGTTGATCCAGAAATACTCGGTCTTGTCGTAGCGCATCGCCTTGATCGCGGCCATCGCCGCCTTCTGGGCATCGGCGCGCGGCAGCTGCCCGTTGCGCTCGGCTTCCTCGAAATGGGTGAGAACCCCGTACGCGGCCTCCACGAGGTTGCGCAATTTCTCCTGCTTGCTGCTCATCAGGTCCGCACGGCTGTCGAAGAGGACGACGGCGAACAGGACCATAAGCGCGCTCATCACCAGAACGGTGACGGCAACGAGTCTTCCCTTGAGCGAGAGGCTGGGCGTGGGCATGCTCTTCTCCTTGGTACGGTGGCCGCGGCTGCCGCGGATGCAGCAGCCGGCCATCAACCGTACGAGGCGTGACGATAGTTCCTCCAAAGAGATGCCGTCAGTAAGGTGATTCCGATTTTGCGGAAGTCATTTCCCTACGAACGTTCGGGACTCGTGCGGGGCGCGCGAAAGCCGCCTTTTCGCGGAACTTGCGCGCGAGTGCACCGCTCACACCCACATCGTCACCTCAGGTCATTGAACCCCCATGAGAATCGGGCAACCCGGCGCGTGGCCGGCAGGTGACGGCTTGCCGACGATCATCCGCCTGGGCATCCCCGACGTCGACGAAGACCATTCCGGCCTCTATCTCCTGGCCCAGGAACTGACGCTGTTCCCCGATGACCCGATCTCGTGCAGGAGATGCACGCGGCTGATGCATGCGATATGGGAGGGTTCATTCGATCACTTCAAGGGCGAGGAACTGCTCATGCAGGCATCCGGCACGCCGCCGCCGGAATGGTCCCGCCATGCCGCAGACCACATGCGGCACCTGAATTACGTCACCGGTCTCTGGACCGGCGACTTCGACGTCGCGCCGCCGTCGGCCGGACAGGTCGCCCGCGACCTCGTCGGCTTCTGGACGAAGCACATCGCCCGCTTCGACGCCGCGCTGGTCGATCGGCAACCGGGCGACAGGCGTCGCCGGTGATGGCCGGCCGAGACATCCCCGCTGTCATGGTTATGTAACCGAGGATGCCTAGCATTGCCTCCGCATCTTGATCGGGAGGCGCCATGCTGAAGACACTGAGTCACTGCAGTCCAAGCTGCGATCTGCGTAAGGTTTGCTACTCGTCGTCCGCCGCCCTGCCGCGAACCCGAACGTTCGGCAACGCATTCCGCGAATATTGTCGGCACACGCGCTGGTGGGCGGCCGGCGCCATGGCCGCGGCAGTGGTCGCCGCCGCGATCGTGCTGCTGCTCGCCGGAGCGTCGACATGAATGCCGGGGCCCTGCTCTGCGACACGGTCGCGACCATGGCCTCGCCGAAGGCTGCCCGCATACAGATGCGCTATGCCCTTGCGCCCGACGATCTGCCGCACCGGCAGGAGACCTCCCCGCTCGATCCCGAGATGGAGTTCCGGGTGCGGGAGATCATGGACGGCCGCGGCCTGACGGCCCTGTTCCAGCCCATCGTCGATCTCGAACGGGGCACCGTCGCCGCCTACGAAGGCCTGATTCGGGGCCCCTCCAACAGCCCCCTGCACTCGCCGGTCCAGTTGTTCCGCGCGGCAGCCCTTTGCAATCGGGCGGTCGAGATCGAACACCTGTGCCGGCGCGTCACGCTGGAAAGCTTCGCGCGCCTCGGCCTCCCCGGCGACCTGTTCCTCAACGTGTCGCCCGAATGCCTGCTGCGCCCCGAGGCGCGCTACGGCGAGACGCTCGCCGCCACGCGCGAGCTCGGCATCGATCCGCAGCGCGTCGTCATCGAGCTCACCGAACAGCAGCCCACCTACGACTACGACGTGCTGCGCGAGGCCGCCGAGCACTATCGCGCGATGGGCTTCCGCATCGCCATCGACGACCTCGGCGAAGGCTTTTCCAGCCTGCGCCTCTGGTCGGAGCTGCGGCCGGAGTTCGTCAAGATCGACATGCACTTCATCCAGGGCTGCGACGTCGATCCGGTGAAGATGCAGTTCCTGCGCTCGATCCAGGAAATCGCCCGCAACTCCGGCAGCCAGGTGATCGCCGAAGGCATCGAGATGGCCGGCGAACTGAAATGCGTGCGCGACATCGGCATCTCGCGCGGCCAGGGCTACCTGTTTGCGCGGCCGACGACTTCGCCGCCGCTCGCCATCACGGGCGAGGCGGCGGCCGGCCTCGCGCGCCGCACGGCGACACCGGGCTGCGTGCCAACGGCGGCGATGCTCGCCCAGCCGGTGGTGCCGATCGGTTCCGGCGCGCTGATCGACGACGTCTATACGATCTTCGAAAACCAGCCGGAGCTGCAAAGCCTCGCGGTGGTGGACGACGGCATTCCCAAGGGCATCATCGGCCGCTACGCGCTGATCGACCGCCTCGCGCGCCCGTTCCGGCGCGAATTGTTCGGCCGCAAGCCCTGCCACGCCGTCATGAATCCGACGCCGCAACTGGTGGAGGCCGGCACCTCGTTGCTCGAACTCGGGCAGCTGGTCGCCGAATCGAACGTCCGCAACCTCGCCGACGGCTTCATCGTGGTCGAGAACGGGCGCTATCGCGGCATCGGCACCAGCCTGGACCTGATGCGCGAAATCACTCGCCTGCAGCTCATCGCCGCCCGGCACGCCAATCCGCTCACCGGGCTGCCCGGGAACGAGCCGATCAACGACACCATCGCCCGATGGCTCGAAGGCAACGAGGCCTTTCACGCCGCCTATTGCGACCTCGACCACTTCAAGCCCTTCAACGACGTCTACGGCTACGCGCGCGGCGACGAAGTCATTCGCCTGGCGGCGCAGGTGCTGCGCGACCATGCGGATGCCGACAGGGATTTCGTCGGGCACATCGGCGGCGACGACTTCATGGTGCTGTTCCGCAGCGAGGACTGGGAACGACGCTGCCGCGCCGCCCTCGACGACTTCGCCGCCGCCGTGGCCGGAATCTTCACGCCGGAAGACGTCGCGCGCGGGGGCTACTCCACCGAAGATCGCCAGGGCAAGCGCGTGCTGGTGCCGCTGCTGAGCCTGTCCATCGGCGTGGTCAACGCGGCGCCGCAGGCGCTGTCCACCCATCACCAGGTCTCGTCGGCTGCCGTGATCGCCAAGAAGGAAGCGAAGAAGATTCCCGGAAACAGCCTGTTCGTCGAACGCAGGACCTAGTCACGAAATTGACATCAGCATGAAACCTTGCCGCGGCAGACTGGGCCCGTCATCCCAACCGGAGAACGTCCATGCCCACGCTCGCTTCCTCCCTGACCGCCGCTGCAGCCCTTAGCATCACCTGCATTCCCGCTTCGGCGGCCACCTTCGACTACGACATCCTGGTCGTGTCCTGCGACCGGAGCAACTGCTCGAAGGTCGCCGAACGCACCCTCGCTGCCGGCAGCGGCAGCAAGACCGCCTTCCAGCAGGACGACTTCAAGCTCGAAATCGAAGCCCTCTCCGTGCGCGACCAGGAGATGGACGCCAGGGTCTCGCTGGACTTCGTGCCGCCGTTCCGCGGCGACGCCGCCGGCGGATGGCTGGCTGCCGCGAGCAATCAGCGCGTCCAGGTCCTTGTCGCCCCCTGCACGCTGAAGCGCGGCGTATTCAGCCCGCTCGCCGCGCTGGCCAGCGGGGGCAGGACTTATCACACCTGGGTGCGTCTCGCCGCACGCTGACGCGACGCGGCGGCCGCGGGACGGCGGCCCCTCAGGGAACCCGCCGCGCGGCCGGCAGCCGCGCCGAGAACACGCTGCCGCGGCCGGCCTCCGAGCGGATCGCCAGCGTGCCCTGGTGGCGCATCAGCACGTGCTTGACGATGGCGAGCCCGAGGCCGGTGCCGCCGGTTGCGGACGAGCGGCCCTTGTCGACGCGGTAGAAGCGTTCCGTCAGGCGGGGGATGTGTTCGGGGGGAATGCCGATGCCCGTGTCGGTGACCGAGAAGGTCGGACAGCCCTCCTCGACGCGCCAAGCGAGCGTCACCGTGCCGCCGGCCGGCGTATAGCGCACGGCGTTCGAGACGAGGTTGCCGAAGGCGCTGCGCAGTTCGTGGCTGCTGCCGCGCAGCCGGCCCGCGGACGCTTCGCCGATCTCGATCGCGAGGCGTCCGTCGGCGAGCGCCAACGCCTCGGTGCGGAGCGATTCCAGCATCGCCGCCATGTCGATGGTCTCGTCGGGCGGCGGGCGGTTGTCGTTCTCGAGTTGCGACAGCGTGAGCAGGTCGGCGACGAGCCGGGTCATGCGCTCGGACTGGTCCGCCATGAGGGCGAAGAAGCGCGCGGCGGCTTCACCCGTCGGCGGGTCCTCCGAGACGAACTGCTCGATGAAGCCCGAGATCACGGTCAGCGGCGTGCGCAATTCGTGCGAGACGTTGGCGACGAAATCGCGCCGCATCGCCTCGGTCCGCGCCAGCTCCGTGACGTCGCGCGACAGCAGCAGGTTCTTGGCATCGCCGAACGGGATCAGCGACACCGAGAGCACCTGCTCCGATCCCTGTGCCGGCACGCGCAGCAGCAGCGGCTCGGAGGCACCGCCGCGCGGACGCGACGCAAGCAGCTCGCGGAACTCGCCCTGGCGAATCAGGTGGCCGAGCTGGGTGCCGACGTCGCGCGCGGCGTCGAGCGAGAACTGGCGGCCGGCCGCGGCGTTGAGCCACTCGATGTGCGTCTGCGTGTCGAGCAGGATGACGCCGTCCGGCAAGGCCTGGACCGCCTGGCGGAAGCCATCGAGGGTGCGCTCGAGCGCCTGGTAGGCGCGCTGGTCTTCCTTGCGCAGGCGCTGCAGGCGCGAGAAGATTTCGCGCCAGGGGCCGACGCCGTCCGGGATGTCCCGGCTCTCGGGCGCCTCGAGCCAGCGGCGCAGCGCATTGCGCTGGCGCACCTGCGTGCGCAGCATCGCCGCGAGCACGACGACCAGCAGCAGCAGGATCGGCCAGGCGTCGGCGAGCGCCACGTTCAGGCCTTGGCGGCGAACTTGTAGCCGATTCCGCGCACGGTCTCGATCATGGTCTCGCCATGGCTGCCGAGCTTGGCGCGCAGGCGACGGATATAGACGTCCACGGTGCGATCCTCGAGGAAGCTGTGATCGCCGCGCAGCGCGTTCAGGAGCTGGTCGCGGCTCAGCGCCCGGCCCGGATGGTTCATCAGGTATTGCAGCAACTCGAACTCGGTCGGCCCGAGGTCGACCGGCCGGCCCTCGCACGTCACCGTGCGCGCATCCGGATCGAGCCGCAGCGGCCCGATTTCGACCGGGTCGCCGGCCAGATGCGGCGCTCGCCGGCGCAGCACGGCGCGAATCCTCGCCACCAGTTCCTTCGGCGAAAACGGCTTGGTGACGTAGTCGTCGGCGCCCAGTTCGAGCCCGGTGACGCGCTCCGACTCCTCGGCGCGCGCCGTCACCATGATCAGCGGCAGGTCGCGCGTGCGCGGCTCCTGGCGCAGGTGCTTGGCGAGCGTGATGCCGGACATGCCCGGCAGCATCAGGTCGAGCAGGACCACGGCCGGCAGCTCGCTGCGTATCTCGACCAGCGCCTGCTCCGCGCTCGGGACCACGACGACGTCGAAGGCCGCCTGCGTCAACGCATAGCGCAGCAGCTCCTGGATCGGCGCCTCGTCCTCGACGACCAGAACGCGGGGCGCAGCGCTCATTCGCCGCTCATCTCGCGTTCGAGCCCCTCGAGGCCGAGGTGGCGGACGTCGCGCCCCTTGACGATGTAGATCACGTCTTCGGCGATGTTCTTGCAGTGGTCGCCGATGCGCTCGAGCGACTTGGCGATGAAGACGATGTCGAGCGCCGTGGTGATGGTGCGCGGGTCTTCCATCATGTAGGTGATCAGCTGCCGCACGATGGCGGCGAAGTGGCGGTCGACTTCCTTGTCGCGCCGCACCGTATCCGCCGCCGCCTCCGCATCGAGCCGCACGAAGGCGTCGAGCACCTCGTTCAGCATGCCGGCCGCCTGCTCGCCCATGTGGCGCACGTCGAGGACCTGCGCCAGGCTGCCGGCGTCGCCGCGCTCGATGATCTTGCGCGTCGTCTTGGCGATCTTCTTGGCCTCGTCGCCGATGCGCTCGAGGTCGGTGACGGTCTTGCTGACGGCCATGATCATGCGCAGGTCGATGGCGGTCGGCTGGCGCCGCGCCACGATGTGGGCGCAAGCCGTGTCGATCTCGACTTCCATCTCGTCGACGCCCTTGTCGCGCGCGATGATGACGTCAATGAGTTCGCGGTCGGCATCGGCGAACGCACCGAGCGCGCCGCGAACCTGCTCCTCGACCATGCCGCCCATGCGGGTGACGTGGGCGCGGATGGCGTCGAGGTCGGAATCGAACTGCTTGGAAAGGTGCTCGCTCATTTTCTCTGGTCCCCTCAACCGAATCGGCCGGTGATGTAGTCCTCGGTGCGCTTGTCCCGAGGCTTGATGAATATCTCGTCCGTGTAGCCGAACTCGATCAGCTCGCCAAGATACATGTAGGCGGTGAAATCGGAAACGCGTGCGGCCTGCTGCATGTTGTGGGTGACGATCAGGATCGTGACCTTGTCCTTGAGGCCGTGGATCAGCTCCTCGATGCTCGCGGTCGCGATCGGATCGAGCGCCGAGGTCGGCTCGTCGAACAGCAGGATCTCGGGGTCGGTCGCCAGCGCGCGGGCGATGCACAGCCGCTGCTGCTGGCCGCCGGAGAGCGCGAAGGCCATGTCGTGCAGGCGATGCTTGACCTCGCCCCACAGCGCCGCATTGGTCAGCGCCTCCTCGGCCTTGTCGTCGAGGATCGAGCGCTTCGTGACGCCGCGAACGCGCTGGCCGTAGATGACGTTCTCGTAGATCGACTTGGGGAACGGGTTCGGCTTCTGGAACACCATCGACAGGCGCATGCGCACCTCGATGGGGTCGACGCGCGGGTCGAGCAGGTTGGTCTGGTCGGGATGCAGGATGATATCGCCGGCGTAACGGTTGCCGGCATAGAGGTCGTGCATGCGGTTGAAGGAGCGCAGCAGCGTCGACTTGCCGCAGCCCGAGGGGCCGATCAGCGCCGTCACCTTGCGGTCGCACAGCGGCATGTTGACGTTCTTGAGCGCGTGGAAGTCGCCGTAGTGAAAATTGAAGTTCTTCACCTCGGCCTTGACCGGCAGGGAAGGAATCGGTGGATTCGGTTCGCTCATGATGTGGTTACCACTTGATGTTCTTGCGAAGGCGGTAGCGCAGCCAGATCGCGAGGGCATTCATCGTCAGCGTCATGGCGACGAGGATGGCGCCCGCGGCGGCAGCATTCTGCTGGAAGGCGGAATCCGGACGCGAGGTCCAGTTGAAGATCTGTATCGGCATCACCGTGAAGGGCGCCTGCAGCCATTCGAAACTGAAGAATGGCGCAGTGTCGGTGATCGGCGCGGGTGGCAGGAAGGCGATGAAGGTCAGCGCGCCGATGGTGATGATCGGCGCCGTCTCGCCGATGGCGCGCGACAGGCCGAGGATGACGCCGGTGAGGATGCCGGGCAGCGAGTAGGGCACGATGTGGTCCTTGACGGCTTGCCATTTGGTCGCGCCGAGAGCATAGGCGCCTTCCCGAATCACCTGCGGAATCGAGCGGATCGACTCGCGCGTGGCGACGATCACCATCGGCAGGATCAGCAGCGCCAGCGTGAGCCCTGCGGTCTGGATGCTCTGGCCGAGACCGAAGGTGTAGACGAACAGGCCGAGCGCCAGCAGGCCGTAGATGATCGAAGGCACGCCGGCGAGATTGTTGATGTTGATCTCGATGACGTCGGTGATCCAGTGCTTGGGCGCGTACTCCTCGAGCCAGATGCCGGCCCCGACGCCAAGCGGCACGGCCACCAAGGCGGTGACGATCATGACCAGCACGCTGCCGACCCAAGCCGACAGGATGCCGGCCTGTGCCGCGCGCCGCGACGGAAAGTTGGTGAAGAACTCGGGATGCAGGCGTTCCCAGCCACCGATCAGCATGTCGACGAACAGGCTGGCGATGGTCATCAGGCCGATCGCCAGCGCCAGAATGCCCAGCACGGCGAAGATGAAATCCCAGCGCTTGCGGCGGGCGATGCCGATCCTGATGAGGGCGACTTCGGCGGACGATTTGGCAGCCATGTCAGTATTTCTCGCGATATTTGCGTTGCAACCAGAAGCCGAACATGTTGAACATCAGGGTAAAGAGCATCAGCGTCAGGCCAGCGGCGAAGATCGTGTTGTAGCCGACCGAGCCGTGCGGCAAATCGCCGAGCGCCACCTGGACGATGAAGGAAGTGATCGTCGCGGCCGGCTCCATCGGATTCCAGACCAGGCTCGGCTGCATGCCGGCGGCGATGGCCAGGATCATGGTCTCGCCCACGGCGCGCGCGATGCCGAGAATGTAGCCGGCGGCGATACCGGAGATCGCGGCGGGGAATACCACACGTAGCGCCGTCTGCAGGCGCGTGGCGCCCATCGCGTAGGAACCTTCGCGCAACGCCATCGGCACGGCGCGCATGGCGTCCTCGGAGAGCGAACTGATGATCGGGATGATCATGATGCCCATGACGATGCCGGCCGAGAGCAGGCTGAAGCCGGGCAGTTCCGGCAGGAACCACTGCAGGATGGGCGTGACGAACAGCAGGGCGAAGAAACCGAACACCACGGTCGGAATGCCGGAGAGCACTTCGAGAATGGGTTTCGCGATCTCGCGGACCTGCGGCGTGGCGAATTCAGACAGGAAGATCGCGATGATGGTGCCGATAGGAATTGCCACCAGCAGCGCGACGAATGAACTGACGGCGGTACCGGACAGCAGCACCACGATGCCGAAGTGGGCGTCGTCGAACAGCGGTGTCCATTGCGTGTCGGTCAGGAAATCGACGATCGAGACCTGGCCGAAGAAAACCATGGATTCCTTCAGCAGCACATAGACGATGCCCAGCGTGACGAAGACCGAGATCGCGGCCGAGGCGAACAGGATCGCCTCGATGATCCGTTCCTTGATGTGGCGGCTGGCGCGTTTGGCCAATCGGTCACTGACCGGACGCGGTGAGGAAACGACTTGAGAAGAAGGCATGACGGCAGACATGGTGGGGGGTTCCATTCGCAACAACGCTCCGGGATCGTTCGCAACCCCGGAGCGTATGCTAATGCGTAGTGGAAAGATTACAGCCTAGCTTCGCGTGCAAGCAAGTCATCGATCTTGATGCCGATCTCGTTCTTGCCGCCGAAGGCGGTGCCCAGCTTGCCCTTGGCCAGATGTTCAGCCGAGGTCTGATAGGCCTTGGCCGGCAGCGGCACGTACTTCACTTCCTTGGCGAACTGCGCGCCCTCCTTGAGGTAGTAGGCGACGAATTCCTTGACTTCGGGACGCTTGTAGGCGACGTCGCTAACATAGATGAAGATCGGGCGGGAGAGCGGGTTGTAGCTGCCGTCGATCACCGAAGCTTCGGCAGGCCCGACTGCCTTGCCTGCGGCATTGACGATCGGCATCGCCTTCAGCTTGTCCTTGTTCTCGGCGTAGTAGGCATAGCCGAAGTAGCCGATGGCATTGACGTCGCGCGCCACGCCCTGCACCAGCACGTTGTCGTCTTCCGAGGCGGTGAAGTCGCCGCGCGAGGACTTGGCCTTGCCGGTGGCCGCTTCGGTGAAGTATTCGAAGGTGCCGGAGTCGGCGCCGGCGCCGAACAGCTTCAGGGGCGCGTCGGGGAAGGCCGGGTTGACCTGGTTCCACTTCATCACCTTGCCCTGGGCGTCCGGTTCCCACATGGTCTTGAGTTCGGCGATGGTCAATTGCTTGATCGGGTTCTTCGGATTGACGACGACGGTCAGCGCGTCGAAAGCGACCGGAATCTCGAAATACTTGATGCCGGCCTTGGCGCAGGCTTCCATTTCCTTGGCGGTGATCGGGCGGGACGCATCCTGAATATCGGTTTCGCCGCGGCAGAACTTCTTGAAGCCGCCGCCAGTGCCGGAGATGCCGACGGTGACCTTGATGGCGCCTTTCTTGGCTTTCTGGAATTCTTCGGCGACGCCTTCGGTGATCGGATACACGGTCGAGGAACCGTCGACCTTGACGAGTTGGGCGTGCGCCGGAAGGACGGCAAACGCCGCGGGAACTGCAGCAATCAACAGCGTGCGTACGAATTTCATGCGAAGTCTCCTGGTTGAGCTGACGCCGCGCATTTTCGGCGTCGATTGTTACACCCCGATGACAGGCCGGTCCAGTGCTCAGGCCGCTTGCTGTTCAGGCTGCCGGATCGGCAGCGCCAGGCGGAAGCAGGTGCCGTTTCCGGGTTCGCTGGTGACCTCGATGCGACCGTGGTGCTTCTGCACGATGCCGTACGACAGCGACAGCCCCAGCCCCGTCCCCTTCCCCACCGGCTTGGTGGTGAAGAACGGCTCGAAGATCCGCCCCAGGTGCTCCGGCGCGATCCCGCTCCCCGTGTCGGCGATCTCCACCCACACTTCGTCTCCTGCCGTCCCGGTGCGCAGCGTGATGGTGCCGCGCTCGACGATGGCGTGCGCAGCATTCACCAGCAGGTTCATGAACACCTGGTTGATC
>JBKPAD010000014.1:0-60409 GCA_046726235.1 Pseudomonadota bacterium | reverse complement strand
CGAGAACATCTCGGCCGCCCGCTCGCGGATCCAGGACGCGGACTTCGCGCAGGAAACCGCCAACCTGACCCGCGCGCAGATCCTGCAGCAGGCCGGTGTGGCGATGCTGGCGCAAGCCAACGCCCTGCCGAACCAGGTCCTGACGCTGCTCCGCGGCTGATCGGGTAAGGAGCTAACCTGAGTTAGGAACAGCGGTTGCGGAGTACTCTTCCGCAACCGCCTTCCGGCAAGGAGAACAGCATGGCAATCAATTCAATCGGCAGTTCCGGCCCCGCGCCGACGCCGGCCGCACCCAGACCAACCGGGTCCGCGCCGTCTTCGGTCAAGGTCGGCGCCGCGCCGCCGCCTGCTCCGCAGCCCAGTCAGGAACAAGTCCAACAGGCGATCGAGTCCGTGAAAAGGACAGTTGAGCCCGCCGTGTCGAACAGCCTCGAGTTTTCGATCGACAACGATACGGGCAAGACGATCGTCAGCGTCACCGATGCCAAGACCGGCGAGATGATTCGCCAGATTCCTTCCAAGGAATTGCTTGAGATCGCAAAGTCGCTCGACAGGATGCAAGGACTGCTGTTGCGTCAGAAAGCGTAAGCACTTCGTAGCACCCCTAAAAGGCCCGCACCGCGGGCCTTTTTCTTTTGCGCCGTCATTACGGCCTCGGCCCGGCAATGATTGCCGCCATGCCAACGAGCTTTTGCCGCTTCGGCCCTGCAAGCGGCAAACAGCCCGAGGTTTCCCTCTCAGTTCACTGCTAAAGGCGACTGGCACGCTAGCTGCTATACGACAGCCGTACGCAGAACTTGAGCATTTCTTCGCCGGGATGCTCGCCCCCTTCGCCGGCACGGCGACGGGTGACCTGAACTGAAGAGTTGAAAGGAGAGCATCGTGCCTCAAGTCATCAACACCAACATCTCGTCGCTGAACGCCCAGCGCAACCTGAATACCTCGCAGGGTGCCCTCGCGACTTCGCTGCAGCGCCTCTCGTCGGGCCTGCGCATCAACAGCGCCAAGGACGACGCGGCCGGCCTGGCGATCTCCGACCGCATGTCGTCGCAGATCCGCGGCCTCAACCAGGCGTCCCGGAATGCCAACGACGGCATCTCCCTCTCGCAGGTGGCCGAAGGCGCCCTGCAGGAAACCGGCAACATTCTCCAGCGCATGCGCGAACTGGCGATCCAGTCCGCCAACGCGACCAACAGCGCCACGGACCGCCGTGCGCTACAGTCTGAAGTCAACCAGCTCAAGTCGGAACTGAACCGCATCTCGAGCACCACGAACTTCAACGGCCTCAAGCTGCTCGACGGCAGCTTCACGACGCAGAGCTTCCAGGTCGGCGCCAATGCGCGCGAGATGATCCAGGTGTCAGTGGCCGGCGCCTCCGGCGAGATTCTCGGCGCCGAACAGGTCACCTCTCGAATCAGTGCGGCGAAGGGCGCGAACACGACGACGCTCGACGGCAGCAAGATGGGCGCCTCCGCCGTGAATACAGACCTGGCGGCTGCTCGGACGTCCAACGCCTCCAGCGGCACGACGGCGCGCATTACCAACGCGTCCGGCGGAACCGCCGACGTGACTATCGCGGCCACCGATAGCGCCAAGACCATCGCCACGAACCTCAATGCGGCGGCAGGCATCGAGGCCGCTGGATACAACGCGGTCACCTTCGACTTCACGACGCTGCTTGGACATGCGCAGACCAACCCCGGCGACGTCGTGTCCTTCACCCTTTCGATCGACGGCGGAACCATAACCGCGCCGGTCAGCATCACCATCGGGGCCGACTCATCCGCCACCCGCACGAACATCGTCACTGCGCTTGGTACAGCCGTCGCGGCGGTCAACAGTTCCGCCAACAACTCCGACCTTAGCGTGGAGGGCGCGAGCGACTTCGCGACTGGTGACATGATAACGATCGCAAGCGCGTCTGGCGTCGACATCAACCTGGATACCTTCGCCACGACCGACAATGCTGTCGCGGCCCGATTCGGCATCAACGTTCTCAGCGCCAACGATACCAGTCTTGCCGGCGCAACGATCGCGCTCACCGGTGTTGGCCCCTTCACCTTCGCGACCGGCGCGACTGCCGCCCTAACGAACGACGCCATTTACAACGTGCTCACCGCCAACGCGTCAACGCTGGCTGGGGCCGGCTATACGGTGACGCGCGCTGGGGCAGGCGCCGCCGTCGATATCGTGCGCTCGAGCGGTGGCACCTTCGACGTCATCTTGGACACGACGGCCGGTGTCGGTGACGGCACGACCACTACGGCGCTCACGGCATCTCTGCAACCCGGCTATACGACCGGCATGACCGGCCTGCCGGATGCAGGTACGGGTGCGGGTGCCGGCGGCGCAGTAACCGTCACGGCCGACAACGCGGCGGTAACCGTTACCGACATCGTCGCGGGCCTCGACGGGAGCTATAAGCCCCTGGTCGAAGCGGGCAACGATTCCTTCTCGGCTCGCGGCAAGGTAACGCTCGCTGCCGATGCCGGCTACAACATCAAGTTTATGTCCGTGGCTGCGAACCAGTTTGCCTTCGGCGCCAGCAGCGGCACGAACCTGACGCTCACCGCGGGCACGGCGACCGTCGGCGTCAATGAAGGCAACGGCGTCAGCGCGCAGACGCTGACTGTGTCTGGCCTCGCCAACGAAGACATCATCGTGGCGACGAACTCCTCCGCCAAGGTCATCGCGGCCAGCGTCAATGCCGTCTCCGGCAGCACCGGCGTCACCGCCTACGCCCGCTCGGAAGCCACCTTGAGCGCCCTGTCCGCCGACGGCAGCGTGTCGTTCAACCTCTACGGGTCGAACACTGACGCCGTCACCGTTTCGGCATCGGTCTCCACATCCGACCTGTCCGCCCTTGCCAGCGCGATCAACCAGCGCACGGGCACGACGGGCATCACGGCCGAAGTGACGACGGCCGGCAGCCTGAAGCTGGTCAGCTCCGACGGCTACGACATCAAGATCGAGAACTTCGAGCACTCGGCGGCCATCACCGATCCGAGCGGCGTCAGCGCCACACCCAGGACCATGAGCGTGACGGGCATCACCGGCAACGCGGTGTCCCTGATCGACGGCGGCTCGGTGTCCGAAGGCGGCCAGCTCGACTCGACGGTCATCGCCGGCAAGGTCACCTTCGAGTCCGTCGCCGGTCCGTTCTCGGTCACGTCCAACGTGGTGAATGCCTCGGGCGGCGTGCTGAACACCACGCTCGCCGGCGAATCGGTATCCAGCGAGAAGGCAAAGCTGGCGTCGGTCGACATCAGCACCGCCGAGGGCGCCCAGGACGCGATCTCGATCGTCGATGCCGCGCTCGCCCAGGTCAACTCGATCCGCGCCGACCTCGGCGCCGTGCAGAACCGCTTCCAATCCACGGTGGCGAACCTGACGACGACCTCGGAAAACGTCTCGGCCGCGCGCTCGCGGATCCAGGACGCCGACTTCGCGCAGGAAACCGCCAACCTGACCCGCGCACAGATCCTGCAGCAGGCCGGCGTGGCGATGCTGGCCCAGGCCAACGCCCTGCCGAACCAGGTGCTCAGGCTGCTGCAACAGTGATCATGCGGTAATTGCTTGGGCGGACGGGGGGCCAAAGGCCCCCCGTTGCTTTCCGGCAGGCCACTCCGGAGCCCGTTTCCTCTGGCACCGGCCTGGAGTACCCTACAGGAAGCTTTGCCGCCGCCGTTATAGGACAGTACAGGAGAACTCATCATGGCAGGCCTTTCCTCCCCCGGCATCGGTTCCGGCCTCGACATCAACGGCTTGGTCACCAAGTTGATGGCGGCCGAGTCGCAGCCGCTCAAAGCGCTCGACAAGAAGGAAGCCGCCTATCAGTCGAAGCTCACCGCCTATGGCACGCTGAAGGGCGCCCTGTCTTCCCTGCAAACGTCGGTCAGGAGCCTGAACTCGACGTCGAAGTTCAACACCATGAAGGCGACGGCGGCCGACGCGACGATAGCGACGGCGACGACGACCACGGCCGCCAAGGCCGCCACCTACAAGCTCGAGGTCACGACGCTGGCGCAGGCCCAGAAGCTGGCCGCCACGGCCGTCTCCGATCCAACGGCATCGGTCGGCACGGGCACGCTGACGATTGATTTCGGCACCTATACGAGCGGCACCAACACCTTCGTCGCGAACCAGAACAAGACTGCCAAGTCGATCACCATCGATGCGACCAACAGTTCGCTCAACGGCATCCGCGACGCCATCAACTCGTCCTCTGCCGGGGTGACCGCCAGCATCGTCAACGACGGCGGCGGATATCGCTTGGTCCTGACGAGCAACGACAGCGGCGCCGACAACTCGATGCGCATCGTGGTCGACGAAGGCGTGGGCGGCACGAACACCGATACCGATGGGCTCTCGAAGCTTGCGTTCGATCCGACAGCGGCCGTCGGCTCCGGCGAAAACCTTACTGTGACGTCCGAAGCCAAGAGCGCGGTTTTCAAGCTCGACGGCATCACGATGACGAAGTCGTCGAATACCGTGTCGGACGCGATTACCGGCGTGACCCTGAGCCTGCTGAAGACCAACGTGGACACGCCGACGACGCTCACCGTCTCGCGCGACACCAGCGGTGTGAAGTCGGCGGTCGAGGGTTTCGTCAAGGCGTACAACGAACTGGCGAAGACGATCAAGGAGCTCGGCGGCTACGATGCCGAGACCAAGAAGGGCGGCGTGCTTCTCGGCGACGCCGGCCTGCGCAGCATCCAGGACCAGATGCGCCAGACCATAGGCCAGCAGTTGGGCACGCAATCGAGTGCCGGCTTGAGCGCCTTGTCGGACATCGGCGTGTCCTTCCAGCGCGACGGTACGCTCGATCTCAATACCACCAAGCTCAGCAGCGTTCTCGCGGACTCGACCAAGAACGTCGGCGCGCTCTTCGCCACCGTCGGCACGACGAGCGACAGCCTGGTCAGTTACGTCAGCGCCGAATCGAGTGCCAAGGCCGGCACCTACGGCATCAAGGTCACCACGGTGCCAGCGCGCGGATACGTGGAAGGCTCCGGCGTCGCAGACACGGTGATCGACGACGACAACCACACGCTGACCCTGTCCATCGATGGCAGCGCGAAGACCATCACGCTGGACAACGCCACCTACACCGCTGACACCCTCGTCGCCCATCTTCAGACGAAGATCAACACCGCCTACGCGTCGTCGGGGAAGAGCGTCACCGTCACCCATACCGGCGGCAAGCTGACGATCACCTCGGCGAAGTACGGGGCGAGTTCCAGCGTGCAGATCACCGGCGGCGGCAACATCGGCGAACTGTTCGGCGTCGCGACCTCGCATTCCGGCCAGGATGTGGCTGGCGAGATCGGCGGCGTCGCGGCTACCGGTTCCGGACAGATCCTCACCGGCGTCGGCAACGCCGCATTCCAGGTTTCAGTCGACGGCGGCATCACCGGCGAGCGCGGTTCGGTGACGTACTCGCAAGGAATCGCCTACAAGCTCGACACGCTCCTCCAGAGCTTCCTCGACAAGAAGGGCACTGTCGCCAGCCGCACCGACGGCATCAACAGTTCGGTAAAGGACCTTGACCGGCAGCGCTCGGCGCTCGAAGCGAGGCTCGTGCAGGTCGAGAAGCGGTATCGCGCGCAGTTCAATTCCCTCGACCAGCTGGTTGCGTCCATGCAGCAGACGTCGTCGTACCTCCAACAGCAACTGGCCACGATTTCGGCACAGACCAACAACTCCTAGTAGCACGGAGAATCACATGTTCCAGACACTGAGCAACCCGAGAGCAGCGTACGAAAAAGTCGGACTCGACATGCGCGTCGAAACGGCGGATCCGCACAAGCTGATCCTGATGCTCTTCGACGGTGCCCTTCTGTCGGTCACGAGCGCATCCGCGCACCTCGCCAATGGCGACAAGATGGCCATGAGCCAGTCCATCCTCAAGGCCAGCAGCATCATCGCGCAAGGCCTGCGCGACAGCGTCGACCTCACAGAAGGCGGCGAGATTGCGCAGCGTCTGGTCGCGCTCTACGACTACATCGGCGTGCGGCTCCAGTTCGCGAACATCAAGTGCGATCCGTCGATCCTGGACGAGGTCACCCGCCTGCTCAAGGAACTGCGCGGCGCCTGGGACGAAATAGGCAGCAATCCGGCGGCTCATCCCAAAACCAAGGATATGGCAGCGTAGTTATGATGCTCCTCATGCCCTCCCAAATTGAGTTGTACGAGCAGATGAGCACCCTTTCCACCATGATGGTGGAGGCAGCGCGAACCAAGGATTGGGAGCGTCTGGTCGACCTCGAACAGCAAGTGGCCGCTTTGCGGAACAGGCTGATGGCGGAAGACGGCAGCAATCTGAGCGACAGCGAACGCGTCAGCAAGGCCGCCCTGATCCAACGCATTCTCGACGACGACGCCGAGATCCGCCGCCACACCGAGCCATGGATGGAACACGTGCGCAAGTTCCTCGGCGACAGCACGCGTCAGCGCCAGGTCGAGAAGGCATACGGCGCCGGCGGGTTTTAGCGCCGCGGTGGCGAACGCCACCATGAACCGTTCCTCATCTTTTCCTGTTGAGCGAGGACCGCGATGGTCCTGATCCCACCCGACGCCGGCATCCGCATGCGGATGCAGACGGATGCGAGCCTGCTGCAGCCGACAACGCCGGTTGCGGAGCTTCCGTCCGACCTGCCGGAACTGCGGACGGGACAGACGTTCACCGCGCGCATCCAGGAAGTCCTGCCGGACAACACGTATCGCGCGCTCGTCGCCGGCAAGCAGCTGACGCTGCAGTTGCCCGAAGGTGCCAAATCGGGCGACACGCTCGAACTCGTCGTCATCGACCGCACGCCGAAGGTCGTCATCGCGAAGGTGGCGACCGACGCCGCGGCCGCCAAGGGCGCGGGGGAAGCCTATCCCTATGCCAACCTCTCGCGCGCCGGCCAGATGATCGGCCAGTTGCTGACGGCGGAGGGTGAAGCGCCGCAGCCTGCGCCATTGAACCGCGGCCAGCCGGTGCTGCCCCAGCCTCCGGCGAGCGCTGCCGAGTTGGCGCCCGCTTTGCAGAAAGCCGTTGCGCAGAGCGGCCTGTTCTACGAATCGCACCAGGCGCAGTGGGTCGCGGGCAAGCTTCCGACCGAGCAGTTGCTGCGCGAGCCGCAGGGCCAGCGCTCGGCACCGGCGACCTTCGCGGCGCACGGGTTGCCGACGCCGGCAGCCACGCCGGCACCGTCGCCGGAACTTGCCATGCGCGCCGGAGTTCCTGTGCCCGCCGCAGCCCCACAGACACTCATGCAGACGCTGTTCGGCGGCGAAGAAGCCGCAGCCGCGCCGCCTGCCACGACGCCCGCGCCGGCGACGCAAAACGCCGTCGCCAACACGGTCCCCGAAGAGCTCCGGCCGCTCGTCCAGCAGCAGCTCGACGCCGCGGCCACCCAGCGCGTCGTCTGGCACGGCGAGGTCTGGCCGAACCAAACCATGGACTGGGAAGTCGTGCGCGAGGATGGCAGCCGCCGTGAGGGCGGCGACCCGGAGACGGTCGACTGGCGCACCACGCTGCGCCTCGAGATGCCGCGGCTCGGCGAGGTCTCGGCATCGCTGCGCCTGACGCCGGCCGGCATCCACCTGACGCTGACGACGCCCGCCGATGCCAGCGCCGAAGGCTTGCGCGCCGATGCGCCGCGCCTCGCCGGTGCGCTCGATGCCGCCGGCATTCCGCTGCTGTCGTTCCAGGTGCGGCATGGCGGAGAATAGGGACGACGAGCGATCGCTGGCGGTCGCCCTCGCCTATGCGCCGGGAGATGCCGCGCCTAAAGTCGTCGCCAAGGGCCGCGGGCTGATCGCCGAAGCGATCGTCGCGCGTGCGAGGGAACACGGCGTCTTCGTGCACGAATCGAAGGAGCTGGTGGCGCTGCTCTCGCAGGTCGACCTCGACGACCATATCCCGCCGCAGCTCTACGTCGCCATCGCCGAACTGCTGGCGTGGCTCTATCGCCTCGAACAGGAAGGACCGGGCGTTGGACCACCGCCCTGAGCGGCGCGGTTAGAATGCCGACCATGATGGACGAGAACGCCGACGCGACGACCGAAGTGCCCGCCGACGCCGCCGAAGAGGCGCTGACGACGGACGCCGCTCCCACGGAGGCCGCGCCGGCGAAGGAGCCGCCGCTGCTCGAGCCGGGCGATTACGCCCAGTTCCTGCTGCATTCCAAGAGCGAAATTCTCTTCGTCCTGCGCAACCTGCTGGACAACGTCTCGCAGATCACGATCTTCTTCAACGAAGGCAAGGACATGATCCTGACGACGCTGGTGGCGATCGACGACGACGGCATTGTCATCGACTACGGCGCCAGCTCGGAGATGAACCGCAAGGCGCTGACCGTCGACAGGCTGTTCTGCGTCGCCTCGCTGCAGAAGGTGCGGGTGCAGTTCCTGCTGCGCGGCCTGACCCAGGCCACCTACGGCGGACGCCCGGCCTTCCGCGCCAAGCTGCCGACCGACCTGCTGCGCCTGCAGCGGCGCGAGTTCTTCCGCCTGACGATGCCGATCACGCGCCCCCTGCGCTGCAAGGTGCCGATCGAGGGCGAAGGCGGCGAATACTCGATGGATGTGAACGTCGTGGACATCAGCGGCGGCGGACTCGCCATCGCCGTGCCCGAGGGCATCAGCTTCGAGAAGGGCCAGGAGTTCCGCAACTGCCAGCTCGAATTGCCGGAAACCGGCGTCGTCACCTCCACGCTCGTCGTGCGCAACCAGTTCGAGATCACGCTGCGCAGCGGCGGGCGCGTCAAGCGCGCGGGCTGCGAGTTCGTCAATCTCCCGGGCCAGATGCTGACGCTGGTGCAGCGCTACATCATCAAGGTCGAACGCGAGCGCAAGGCTCGGGAAAGCGGAATGATCTAGGGATTTTTTGCGGACGGCCGCGCCGCCCGCTACATGCAGCCGTCCTCAGACGGGCATGTTCATGATGTCCTGGTAGGCGTTGACCAGCTTGTTGCGCACCTGGACCATCTGCTGGAACGACAGGTTCGCCTTCTGCAGGTTCACCATCACGTCCTGCAGGTTCACATTGCCTTGGCCGCTGGCAAAGTTCTCGGTCATCTGCTGCGCCTGCTGCTGCGCCTGACCGACCTGATCGATGGCCGACTTGAGAACCTGGGAGAAATCGGGGCCGCCGGCAGCGGGAGCCGCCTGCCCCGGCTTGCCCTGGGCAGCCGAAGCCGCCGAGCGAAGCTCGGACAACATCTGCTCAACGTTCCGCGTGTCGATGGCCATGATCGGACTCCTGCCCGTTTCCCTTGTTCAGGATTGTATTAGCAAGCGCTATGCCGAGGGAAGCGTTAGAGGTAACCCTCGTCCTTGTACTGTTTGAGCTTGTACCGCAGGGTTCGTTCCGAGATACCCAACGCCTCCACCGCCTTCTTGCGCGAACCGCCGACCTTGGCCAGCGTATCGAGGATGTGCTGGCGTTCCAGGTCCTTCATGTTGGCCGGAGTCCCAGCACTGGCGGGGCTTTCGGGCATCGCGGCCTCGGCCGCCGGCATTGCATGTACGGGTGCCATGGCTGCCGGCTGACCGCCGGCGAGCAGCAGATGTTCGGCTTCGACGAGATCTCCGGGTGCCATGATGATGGCGCGCTGGAGCACGTTCTCCATCTCGCGCACGTTGCCCGGCCAATGGTAGGCGGCAAGCTTTGCCGCGCCTGACGGCGCAAGCCTTGCCGCCTTGCCGAGTCGCGCCCCGTGCTGCGCGAGAAAGTGGGTTGCCAGGGGCACGATGTCGCCCGGCCGCTCGCGCAGTCCGGGTATTTGCAGCGGGAAGACGTTGAGGCGGTAATAGAGGTCCTCGCGGAAGCGTCCCGCGGCCACTTCCGCGGCCATGTCGCGGTTCGAGGTCGCCAGCACGCGGATGTCGAGCGGGATCGGCTTCTTGCCGCCGACGCGCTCGACCTCGCGCTCCTGCAGCACGCGCAGCAGCTTGGCCTGCAGCGACAGCGGCATTTCCGAAATTTCGTCGAGCAGCAGCGTGCCGGTGTTCGCCTGCTCGAACTTGCCCGCCTGCGCCCCCTGTGCGCCCGTGTAGGCGCCCTTCTCGTGGCCGAATAGCGTCGCCTCGAGCAGATTGTCGGGAATCGCCGCGCAGTTGATGGCGACGAAGGGGCCGCGGCTGCGGTTCGACTGGTCGTGGATGTAGCGAGCGAACACTTCCTTGCCGGTGCCCGATTCTCCGGTGAGCAGCACCGTCGCGTCGGTGCGGGCGACGCGCGCCGCCAGCAGCAGGACGTCCTTGGTGCGCGGGTCGCCGGCGATGATGCCCTCGCCGCCGCCCTGCGGCGGTTGTGCGTAGCGGGCGATCTGCTCGATCAGCGCCTTCGGCTCGAAGGGCTTCAGCATGAAGTCGCAGGCACCGCCGCGCATCGCGGCCACCGCCTTGTCGACATCGCCGAAGGCCGTCATCAGCAGCACCGGCAGGCCGGGCTTGCGGTGCCGGATCTCGGCCAGCAGTTCGAGGCCGTCCATCGGCGACATGCGCAGGTCGGAGACCACCATGTTGAAGGGCTCGCGCCCGATCAGGGCCAGCGCTGCCGGGCCGCCGTCGGCGCCGAGCGCCCGATGGCCGGCGGCCTCGAGCGTCACCAGCAGCGCGTCGCGCAGGGCTTCGTCGTCCTCGACGACCAGGATGTTCATCGCATTCATATCGTTGGCATTCTATTCTCTGGCCGAGGCTTCGAGCCCGACGGACAGCGTCATGACGAATTCGGTGCCCACGCCGGGTTCCGACGTGACGTCGATACCGCCGCCGTGGGCGCGCGCGACGCCGCGGGCGATTGCGAGCCCCAGGCCCGTGCCCTCGTTGCGCGTGGTGAAGAAGGGTTCGAACAGGCGCGTCACGACGTCGGGCGCCATGCCACGACCGTTGTCGCGCACACGGAACGCCCATTGCGTCTCGGTGCGCTGGGCCGAGAGGACGACTGCGCCGCTGCCCGCATCCACGGCCTGGAGCGCGTTCTCGAGCAGGTTGGTCAGCGCCCCGGTGAGCGCCTTGCGATTGCCCGTCAGCACCGCTTCGCCCGGCGCCGCACCGGCGACGCGGAATTCGATGCCGCGCGTTTTCGCCAACGGCTCGAAGGTGTGGGTCAGTTCGGCCAGCAGGTCGGCGACGGCGAAGCTCTCGCGGCCGAGCACTTCGCCGCGCGCGAACAGCAGCATGTCCTGGATCAGGCGCTCGAGGTGCTTGAGGCGCGCGACAGTCTTCTGCGCGATGCTGACGCGGCTCGCCGCCGGCAGGTCGGGATTCTCGAGGTTGCCGGCATACAGCAACGCCGCCGCCAGCGGCGTGCGCAACTGGTGCGCGAGTTGCGCCGCCATCTCGCCCATGGCCGCGAGGCGCTCGGTACGCTCGGACTGGGCCTTCAGACGATGGGCTTCGGTGACGTCGTGCAGCAGCACGATGCGGCCGCCCGCGGAGTCGAGCGGCGTCACGGTGATCGCGAGGCGGCTTTCCCCGGCCAGGTATTCGCCGGGCGTCGGCGTCGGCGCGAGGCGTTCCTTCTCGAGTTCGGCCCACGACCGGCCGACGGTGAAGCCGAACGCCAGGGCCGCCGGGTTCGCCTCGACGACGCGGCCGCCGGCATCGAAAACGACGACGCCGGCCGGCAGCGCATTCAGCAACAGCGTCAGGCGCTCGGTCAGGGCCGCCTTTTCCTGATACTGTTGGCGCAAGGCGCCGTTCGCTGCGGCAAGCTCGGCGGTCAGCTGGGCGACCTGGGCCTGGAGCGTCTTGTAGGTGCCCGCAAGCTCTTCCGACGCCTGGTTGAAGATGCGGAAGGCTTCGGCCAGCTTCTCGGATTCAGGGGGAGCGGCGGCTTGGGATTGCGGTGGGGACGTGCTCATCTTGCGGCGATGATGGCAGATTCCAGGTAGATCAACAACTTCCGAAATGGCGGCAAAAATTGCCGCTTCTTTCCGGAACTTTACTTGCTAGCGAAGTCCACAATCCGGCAGCGGGTCGAAACGGCCCATTGAACAAGGCACCCATGGCAGAACAGACGGCAGCGTTGCCCCTAAATATCGGCGCTTTCGCCCGCCTCACGAACCGGCAGAAGATCATGGCCTCCCTCGGCGTCGCCGCCGCGGTGGCCGTGATCGCGGTCGCCTTCCTGTGGACGCGCGAGCCGCCCTACAGCGTGCTGTTCTCGAACGTTTCCGAACGCGACGGCGGCCAGATCATCACCGCGCTGCAGCAGCAGAACGTCCCCTACAAGTTCTCGGAGGGCGGCGGCGCCATCCTCGTGCCGGCGGCGCAGGTTCATGACGTGCGCCTGCGCCTCGCATCGCAGGGCTTGCCGCGCGGCGGCCAGGTCGGCTTCGAGCTGATGGAGAACCTCAAGCTCGGCTCGACGCAGTTCGCCGAGCAGATCGCCTACCAGCGCGGCCTCGAGGGCGAACTCTCGCGCACCATCCAGTCGCTCGGCGCCGTGCGCGGCGCCCGCGTGCACCTCGCGATCCCGAAGCAGACCTCCTTCCTGCGCGATGAACAGAAGCCGTCGGCCTCGGTGATGGTCAGCCTGCATCCGGGCCGCGTGCTCGATGCCCAGCAGATCGCCGGCATCACCCACCTGGTTTCGTCGAGCGTGCCGCAACTCTCGCGCACCGAGGTCAGCGTCATCGACCAGGACGGCAACCTGATTTCGCAACAGGCCGATCCGCTCAAGAACGCCGGCCTCGACCCGACGCAGATCAAGTTCCGCCAGGAAATCGAGGCCACCTACATCAAGCGCATCGAGGCGCTGCTCGCGCCGGTGGTCGGCCCGACCAACGTGCGTGCGCAGGTCACCGCCGAAGTCGACTTCTCGCAGACCGACCAGGTCGCAGAGAGCTACAAGCCGAACCCGAACCCCGACGGCGCGATCCGCAGCCAGCAGACTTCGGAAAGCAGCAACACCACAGCCAGCGCCGTCGGCGTGCCCGGCGCGCTGACCAACCAGCCGCCGGTGCCGGCGACCGCGCCGCTGACGACGCCGCCCGCGGCCGGCGCCCCGGCCGGAACGGCCACCGCCAACATCGGCCTCAATGCGCCGGTGAACTTCAACAAGAACGCGACCATCAACTACGAAGTCGACAAGACCGTGCGCCATACCCGCGGCGTTCCGGGTACCGTGCGCCGCCTCTCGGTCGGCGTCGTCGTCAATCACAAGAAGGGCCCGGTGAAGGACGGCCAGCCCGGCAAGCCGATTCCGCTGACCAAGGCGGAGCTCGACCAGGTCACGGCGCTGGCGCGCGAGGCGGTCGGCTTCAGCCAGGAGCGCGGCGACTCGCTCAACGTCGCCAACGTCTCCTTCGCGCCCGTCGAGCGCGAGGCGGTGCCCGAACTGCCGTTCTGGAAGAGCCCGGAACTCATCGCGATCGCACGCGAAGCCGCCAAGTACCTGGTCTTCGGCCTCATCGTCTGGCTGCTCTGGACGCGTGCGCTGCGCCCGATGTTCGAGGCCTTCGCCGCCGCGGCGCGCCGCATGGAACTCGAAGAGGAAGCCAAGGCCGAGCGTGCGCACAACACCCTCATGGGACACGGCGGTCCCAGCTATGAGGAGAAGCTGCAAACCGCGCGCGACATGGCGCGCCAGGACCCGAAGGCGGTCGCCAACGTGATCAAGGAGTGGGTGGGTGGCAGCGAACCCCGATGAGGGCATAGAGAAGAGCGCGGTCCTGCTCCTCTCCCTCGGCGAAAACGAAGCCGCCGAGGTCCTCAAGCACCTCGGCCCCAAGGAAGTGCAGAAGCTCGGCCATGCGATGGCCAATCTGCGCGCCGTGCCGCGCGAGAAGATCGAGCACGTGCTCGACAACCTGCAGCAGCAGACGGCCGGCGGCAGCCCGGTCTCGGTCGACGAGACCATGATCCGTTCGATGCTCACCAAGGCGCTCGGCGACGATCGCGCCGCCAACCTGATTTCGCGCATCCTGCAGGGCGGCGACACGGCGGGCATCGAGAGCCTGAAGTGGATGGACGCCGCCACGGTCGCCGACCTGATCAAGAACGAGCATCCTCAGATCATCGCCACGATCCTGGTGCACCTCGAGTTCGACCACGCCGGCGAGATCATCAAGCTGTTCACCGAACGCCTGCGCAACGACGTGCTGCTGCGCATCGCCACGCTCGACGGCGTGCAGCCGACCGCGCTGCACGAACTCAACGAGGCGCTGACGCGCTTGCTCTCGGGCGCCTCGTCGAACATCAAGAAGGCGGCGATGGGCGGCATCCGCCACGCCGCGGAAATCCTCAACTTCGTCGGCCAGCAGGCGGAGACGTCGATCGTCGACAACGTGCGCGAATACGATCCGGATCTCGCGCAGAAGATCCTCGACGAGATGTTCGTGTTCGAGAACCTGATGGACGTCGACGACCGCGGCATCCAGCTGCTGCTGCGCGAAGTGCAGTCCGACTCGCTGATCATCGCGCTCAAGGGCGCGCCGCCGGAACTGCGCGAGAAGATATTCAAGAACATGTCGCAGCGCGCCGCCGAAATGCTGCGCGAAGACCTCGAATCGAAGGGCCCGGTGCGGCTGTCCGAAGTCGAGGCCGAGCAGAAGGAAATCCTCAAGATCGCCCGCCGTCTCGCCGACGAGGGCCAGATCGTCCTCGGCGGCAAGGGTGGCGAGGACCAGATGGTCTGATGATCTAGACTGGACCTCATGGCCGCCACTACCGAAGAAGGACGCCTCACCGCCTGGGAACGCTGGGAACTCGCCGAGTTCGACGGCACGCCGTCGACGACGACGCGCCGCCCCGCGCCCGCGGCTCCACCGCAACCGGAAGCGCCGCCGCAACCGGCCGTCGAGTTGCCGACCGCCGAAGACGTCGAGCGCATCATGCAGCAGGCGCGCGACGAGGGCTACAAGGCCGGCTATCAGGAAGGCCAGGCGAAGGCACGTGACGAAGCTGCCCGCCTCGGTCGCGCCGCCGGCAAGATCGAGAGCGCGCTGAAGGGCCTCGACAGCGAGGTCGCCGACGAACTGCTGGCGCTGTCGCTCGAACTGGCGCGCCTGGTGCTGCGCAGCGAGATCACGGCCCGGCCCGAATCGCTGCTGGCCGTGATCCAGGAAGCGCTCGGCCAGTTGCCGCACCAGCACGCGGCGATCTACCTGAATCCGGACGATGCCTCGCTGGTGCGCTCGTATCTCGGCGACCAGCTCGCGCACGCAGGCCACCGCATCCTCGAAGACCCGAAGCTCGCGCGCGGCGACTGCATGCTCGACGCCGGCGGCAGCCACGTCGACGCCGCCGTCGCGACGCGCTGGCGCCGCGTCGTCGAAGGCCTCGGCCTCGAGGACGCCTGGCAGCCGAAGGACGAGACATGAGCGAAAGCGGCGCCGCCTGGCGCGGCTTCCTCGCCGGGTGCCGCGAAAAGATCGGCGGCGCGCGTCCTTTCCAGCTCTCGGGCCGGCTCACGCGCATCAACGGACTGGTCATGGAAGCCTCCGGCCTCAAGCTGCCGCTCGGCTCCGGCTGCCGCATCCAGATTCCCGGCGACGGCACCGTCGAAGCGGAAGTCGTCGGCTTCTCGGGCGAGAAGCTGTTCATGATGCCGACGGAAGACGTCTACGGCCTGGCGCCGGGCGCGCACGTAATGCCGCTCGAAGGCCTGCCGGTGGCACCCAAGCTCGGCAACATCGGCGAGCGCCGGCGCTCGTTCGACCGCGCCAAGCATCTGCCGGTCGGCGACCAGCTGCTCGGACGCGTCGTGGACGGCAACGGCCGTCCGCTCGACGGCCTCGGCCCGCTCGACACCAAGCAGGCGCGCTCGCTCGTCAGCCGGCCGCTCAACCCGCTGCAGCGCGAGCCGATCACCAAGAGCCTCGACGTCGGCATCCGCGCCATCAACGGCATGCTGACCGTCGGCCGCGGCCAGCGCCTGGGCCTGTTCGCCGGCTCCGGCGTCGGCAAGAGCGTGCTGCTGGCGATGATGGCGCGCTACACCGCTGCCGAAGTGATCGTCGTCGGACTGATCGGCGAACGCGGCCGCGAGGTCAAGGAATTCATCGAGCAGAACCTCGGCCACGAGGGCCTGCGCCGGTCGGTCGTGGTCGCTGCCCCCGCCGACGTCAGCCCCCTGATGCGCCTGCAGGGCGCGGCCTACGCGACGACGATCGCCGAGCAGTTCCGCGACGCCGGCCGGCATGTGCTACTAATCATGGATTCGCTGACGCGCTACGCGATGGCCCAGCGCGAGATCGCGCTCGCCATCGGCGAACCGCCCGTCACGCGCGGCTATCCGCCGTCGGTGTTCGCGCGCCTGCCGCAGCTCGTGGAGCGCGCCGGCAACGGCCCGGTCGGCGGCGGCTCGATCACGGCTTTCTACACCGTGCTCGCCGAGGGCGACGACCAGCAGGACCCGATCGCCGACTCGGCGCGCGCCATCCTCGACGGCCACATCGTGCTTTCGCGCCACCTCGCCGACGCCGGCCACTATCCGGCGATCGACATCGAACAGTCGATCTCGCGCGCGATGACGAGCCTGATCGACGCCGGGCACCTTGAGATGGTGCGCAGCTTCAAGCAGCTCTATTCGCGCTACCAGCGCGCGCGCGACCTGCTCGCCGTCGGCGCCTACGTCAAAGGTTCCGATCCCCTGCTCGACCAGGCGATCATGCTCTATCCGCAACTCGAAAAATTCCTCCAGCAGCAGATCACCGAGCGCGCCGATTACACGTCGAGCCTCGCCGCGCTGCGCGCGCTCTTCGGTGGCCAGGCGTAGAATCACCTCGCCCTCCGTTGAAACTCCAAGCCCGTGAAGCGGCAATTCCCTCTCCAGTCGATCCTGGACCTTTCGCAACTGCGCCTTGACGAGGCAACTCGCAAGCTTGGCGAGCTGATCTCCGGCCAGCAGGAGGCGACCCAGCGGCTCCAGCTCATCCTCCAGTACCGCGAGGAATACCAGAGCCGCTTCCTCGCTACCGCCCAGAACGGCATCGGCCTCGAGGCCTGGCAAAACTATCGCGCCTTCCTCGAGCGCCTCGATGCCGCCGTCGCCCAGGCGCGCGAAATGGTCGCCGCCTCCGAACGACGCACCGCCGCCGGCCAGCAGGAGTGGCTGGACAAGCGCGGGCGCGTCAAGGCCTTCGACACGCTCGCGGAACGTCACCGCTCGCGCGTCCTGCATGCCGAGAACCGGCAGGAGCAGAAGCACCTCGACGAGCATGCCGCCCGTCGCCACCGCGAAAAAGACATCGACTAGCGTTCGGTACCCGTGGCATGGCCCTTGCATTAAGGGGCTGAGACCCGAAAGGACCCGAAATGCTGGAACTCAAAGCCGCTCCCAGTCAGAACCCCGTCCTGCCGGCCGCCAACGCGGCCAGCAATGCGCCCGGCAACGCCGCCGCGACTGCGGGCGAAGGCGCCGACGGCAACTCTCTGCCGCAACAGGGCATGAGCTTCGCTGCACTGCTCAAGCAGCATGTCAGCCAGGGACACGGGCATGGCCACGGTCGCCACGGACTGGACAAGAAGACGGCCGCATCGGCCGTCGACGCGCTGCTTGAGCCGCAGACAGATGCCGCAACCGCCGCGGGCGCGGGCACCGAGGCAGCGGCCGACCCGATCGCGCTGCTGGCGCCGATGCTTGCGGGCATTGCCGTGCCGCAGGCTGGAGAGGCGGAAGATGTCGATGTCGCACCGGTCGCGACCGCCGCCGAAGTGGCCGAAACGCCCGGCGTCATCATTGCCGCCCCCGTCGCAACCACAGTTCCGACACCGGCTACGGACACCGCCGACCCGGCAGCAACCGAAGCACCGCTCCAGACGACGGTCGACAATTTGCCGCGCGAAGGCGAAAAGCCGCTGCCGAGCATGGCAAATATTGCCGCGCAGTCCGCCGCGTCTGCGGAGGAGGGTGCCGCCGAGGCTGGCGTAGCGGCCGACACGCAGAATTTTGAAGCCGCGCTGAAGGACGCGCAGTTGCTGGTCAACCCGCACGCACCCGTGCGCTCGCCGCAGTCGGCCACGCCCGCGCCCGCCAGCACGCCAGTCGCGACGCCGGTCGGGGCCCCCGGCTGGGGCAACGAGATCGGCGACAAGGTCGTATGGATGGTCGGTCGCCAGGAGACCCGTGCCGAACTCGTGCTAAACCCGCCCAACCTGGGCCGCGTCGAAGTCTCCCTGACCATGAACGGCGACCAGGCCACGGCGACGTTCACGTCGGCCAACGCCACCGTGCGGGAGGCGCTCGAAAACGCGATGCCGCGCCTGCGCGAAGTGCTGCAGGGCGCCGGCATATCACTCGGCCAGACCCAGGTCGGCGCCGAGTCGTTCCAGCAGGCTGCCCAGCAGCAGCAAACGGGCGATAATTCGAACCGCGGCAACGGCCGCGGCAATGCGGAAGACGCGCCTCAGGGCCTCGCCCTGGGCCACGAACACGCACCGGGGCAGATCAAGCGCGGCATCGGGCTCGTCGACACGTTCGCTTGAGCGGCGACGAAATAATCAGGGATCACAGGGAGTGACGCATGGCTGAAAAAAAACCGGAAGCGGGTGACGGCGACGCCCCGCCGCCCAAGAAGAAACCCAAGCTGCTGCTGTTCATCATCATCGGCGTGCTCGTGCTGGTCATCGCCGGCGGCGTGGGCGGCTACCTGATGCTGAAGAAGAAACCCGTTGCCGAGGACGAGGAAGGCGACGAGGTTGCCGTCCAGCAAGAGAAATCCAAGAAGAAGAAGGACTTCGATGCGCCGCCGGTGTTCGTCAAGCTCGAGCCGTTCACGGTGAAGCTGCAGGCCGAACAGCAGGAGGCCTACCTGCAGGCGACGCCGGAACTACGCGTGTTCGACGCGCCGGTCGGCGACCGCGTGAAGCAGTACATGCCGGAAATACGGCACAAGGTGCTGCTGCTGATCTCGGGCAAGAAGGCGTCCGAACTCGGCACGCCGCAGGGCGTCCAACAGCTTTCGAACGAGATTCGCAGCGAGATCAACCTGATCATCGACGGTCCGAAGATGGCGCCGAAGGTCAAGGGCAAGGCCGCCGCCCCGGCAGCGCCCCCGGACCCCAACGCTCCGCCCGGCCCGGACGACTCGGTTCAGGCGGTGCTGTTCACCTCGTTCATCATTCAGTAACGATCGACCGACGCGCAAGGCATGAGCCAGGATTTTCTCTCCCAGGAAGAAGTAGACGCCCTGCTGAAGGGCGTCTCGGGCGAGGTCGACGAAGAACCGGTCGCCGAGGAAGGCACCGGGGTCAAGAATTACGACCTCGGCCGGCAGGAGCGCATCGTCCGCGGCCGCATGCCGACGATGGAGCTCATCAACGAGCGCTTCGCCCGGCTGCTGCGCATCGGCCTGTTCAACTACATGCACCGCAACACCGAGATTTCGGTGGGCCCGATCCGGGTTCAGAAGTACAGCGAATTCATCCGCAACCTCGTCGTCCCGACCAACCTCAACCTGGTCACCGTCAAGCCGCTGCGCGGCACCGGTCTGGTCGTCTTCGATCCGAACCTCGTGTTCCTGATCGTCGACAACATGTTCGGCGGCGATGGGCGCTTCCATACCCGCGTCGAAGGCCGCGACTTCACGCCTACCGAGCAGCGCATCATCCAGGGCATGCTCAACGTCGTGTTCGCCGAGTACCAGAAGGCCTGGCAGCCGGTGTACCAGATCGAGTTCGAGTACGTGCGCTCGGAGATGAACACGCAATTCGCGAACATCGCCACGCCGTCCGAGATCGTCGTCGCCGTCACCTTCACCATCGAGCTGTCGGGCAACTCGGCCGAGATGCACTTGTGCCTGCCCTACTCGATGGTCGAGCCGATCCGCGACGTGCTCTACAGCACCATGCACAGCGAGCAGGCCGGCAGCGACAAGCGCTGGACCGGCACTTTGGCGCGCCAGCTGCAGACCGCCGAGGTCGAGCTGGTGGTTTCGCTTTGCCACACCACGGTCACGCTCGGCGACGTCGCCAACCTCAAGGTCGGCGACATCATCCCGGTCAACGTGGAAGAGAAGGTCAAGGCATCGGTCGACGGCATTCCCGTCCTCGAGTGCGGCTACGGCGTGCGCAACGGCCAGTACGCGCTCAAGGTCGAGCGCTTCCTGGCCCAGGAAGCCGAATAACAGGCATCAGGAGTCATCATGAGCGACGAAGAAAACCAGATTTCCGAGGACGACTGGGCCGCGGCGATGAACGAGCAGGCGGTCGCCGAGGCGCCGAAGCCAGAGCCCGAGGTGCACGCCGCGAACATCTTTGAACAGCTCGGCAGCGGCGCGCCGAAGGAAGCCCCGCCCGGCGACTTCGACATGATCCTCGATATCCCGGTGAGCCTGACCGTCGAACTCGGCCGCACCAAGATATCGATCCGCAACCTGCTGCAGCTGGCGCACGGCTCGGTCGTCGAGCTCGACGGCCTCGCCGGCGAGCCGATGGACGTGCTGGTCAACGGCACCCTGATCGCTCAGGGCGAAGTGGTGGTGGTCAACGACAAGTTCGGCATCCGCCTGACCGACATCATCACGCCGCAGGAGCGCATGCGGAAGCTCAACCGCTAGCGCTTCCCGACGCCGGCCCGCAAAGGCCGAATTGCCGCATCTTTCCCAACCTGCTCCCGCGACCGGGGCAGGGTCGCGGTCTTATGCTCGCAGTGCCCTCGATCGTCCCCGCACTGCCATGCGCCTGCCGTTAGTGATCCCTGCCGTTTTCCTGCTGCCGGCCACCGCCCTGGCGGAATCCGCACAGGTGCCGGACAGCAGCGGAAGCGTGCTGCAGATGGTCTTCGGCCTGGTCCTGGTGCTCGCGATGATGGTCGGCGGCCTCTGGCTGCTGAAGCGGCTGACCATGCCGAGAGGCACCGCCGCCGGCCTGATGCGCGTCGTTGCCGGCGCCGCCGTCGGCCCGCGCGAGCGCGTCGTGCTGCTCGAAGTCGGTTCCAAGTGGCTGGTGCTCGGCGTCGCGCCGGGCGAGGTCTCGATGCTCGCCGAACTGCCGCCGCAGGACATTCCCAGCGCGCCGGCCGACGCGGGCATGGACTTCGCAGGCTGGCTCAAGCAGGTCACCGAGCGCCGTCATGGCTCGAAGCGCTAGGTCGCTGTCACTGGCGGCAGCGCTGCTGCTGCCGGCGCTGTTGCCCGAAAGCGCGCTGGCACAGACGATGCCGGCGCTGACCAGCGCGCCCGCGCCCGGCGGCGGCACGCAATGGTCGCTGTCGATCCAGACGCTGCTGCTGCTGACGAGCCTCTCGTTCCTGCCGGCGATGATCCTGATGATGACCAGCTTCACGCGCATCATCATCGTCTTCGGCCTGCTGCGCCAGGCGCTCGGCACGCAAAGCTCGCCGCCGAACCAGGTGCTGGTCGGCCTGGCGCTGTTCCTGACCTTCTTCATCATGGCGCCCGTCGGCGAACGCATCTACGCCGACGCCTGGGTGCCGCTGTCGGAAAACCGCATCAGCTTCCTCGACGCGCTCGAGCGCGGCTCGGTGCCGCTGCGCCAGTTCATGGTCAAGCAGACGCGCGACGCCGACCTCGCCACCTTCACCAAGGTCGCCAACCTGCCCAAGCCCGCATCGGCCGACCAGATCCCGATGCGCGTGCTGATCCCCGCCTTCGTCACCTCCGAGCTCAAGACCGCCTTCCAGATCGGCTTCGTCGTCTTCATCCCCTTCCTGATCATCGACATGGTCGTCGCGTCGGTGCTGATGTCGATGGGCATGATGATGATGTCGCCGGTGATCGTCGCCCTGCCGTTCAAGATCATGCTGTTCGTGCTGGTCGACGGCTGGAACCTGCTGATCGCGTCGCTCGTGCGCAGCTTCGGCTGAAGGAAACGCCATGACCCCCACCACCGTCATCGAAATCGGCCGCAATGCAGTCGAGATCACGCTGCTGATCTCCGCTCCCCTGTTCATCGCCGCGCTGGCCACCGGCCTGCTGATCAGCATCTTCCAGGCGGCCACGTCGATCAACGAGGCGACGCTCTCCTTCGTGCCGAAGCTGATCATGATCTTCGTCACGCTGATCGTCGCCGGCCCGTGGATGATCACGACGATGACCGACTACATCCAGCGGCTGTTCGAGTCGATCCCCTCGATGATCGGCTGACCGCGTGACGTGATCTCCGTCACCTCGGCGCAGCTCGACGCCTGGCTCGCGGCCTTCTTCTTTCCGCTGACGCGGGTCCTGTCCCTGATCGCGATCGCGCCGATCTTCGGCAACGCGGCGATCCCGATTCGCATCAAGCTCGCCACCGGGCTCCTGGTGACGCTCGCCATCGCGCCGGCGCTGCCGCCGATGCCTGCCGTGCAGGCCGGCTCCTGGCTCGGCTTGTCGATCGTCCTGCAGCAGATGTTGATCGGCATGCTGCTCGGCTTCGCCGTGCGCATCGCCTTCTGGGCCATCGACCTCGCCGGCCAGCTGATCGGCCTGCAGATGGGCCTCTCGTTCGCCGTCTTCTACGATCCGACCAACGCGACGCAAACGCCGATCGTCAGCAACTTCCTCGGCCTGCTGGCGATGCTGATCTTTCTCGCGCTCGACGGCCACCTGCTGACGCTGGGGCTGCTGGCCGAGAGCTTCAAGCTGCTGCCGGTGAGCACGACGCCGTTCGCCATCAAGGGCTATTCGGTTGCCCTGGCCTGGGCGGCGACGCTGTTTTCCGCCGGCGTGCTGCTGGCGCTGCCGCTGATCGCCGCGCTGCTGATTGCCAACATCGCCATGGGCGTCCTCTCGCGCGTCGCGCCGACGCTGAACCTGTTCGCGATCGGCTTCCCGGTGACCTTGTTCGCCGGATTCCTCGTCATCATGATTTCGCTGCCCTACTTCGGCGCCGCGCTGCAGCGCCTGTTCGAGGACGGCTTCGGCGCCATGCGCCTGATCATGCGCGCCGCGGGCGGCGCGTAGATCGTCTCGTCAGCCGAGACGCTTGCCGGTCAGGCGGATGACTCCGGTCGCAGACCGCTGCGAACCGAGCACAGAGGAGTCGAGCGACTCCTGGTACTCGACGACCTCGTAGCCGTCGAAGCCGCCGGTTCGTGCCAGCTCTTTCGCGCGCCGATGGAACACGCTGCGCGCCTCGCCGGCGCCGCCGGCGTAATAGCGCTTCATGTGCAGCGAAAGATGGACGTAGTCGTCGGGAAAACTCGCCTGCTCGACGTTCCAGTTCGGCGCCCATGGATCGAGGATGAGGTACGCGACGCCGGCATAGATGCCCCAGTTGACGAGCTTTTCGAGCTGGATCGACGTACCCGGCGTCAGCTGAAAAGTCGTCTCGGGGATCAGCGGGCCGCCGCCGGGATGCGTCCCCTCGAGGCGCGTCGCGGAGCAGGCCGAGGCGAGCAGGGCGACTGCGGCAAGCGCGGCGGATCTGCTCTGCATCATAGGTAGTCGAACAGCGACAGTCGCGACACCTTCGCGAACGACTGCTGCGCGGCCTGCAGCTCCATTTGCTGCCGGGTCAGGTGCGTGATGGCTTCGGCGTAATCGAGGTCCTGCAGTCGCGACAGTGTTTCGCTGTATTGCAGGTCGAGGTTCTGGCCGACGGTGTCGAGGTCGTCGACCTCGTTGAGACGCGAGCCGATGGAGGCGCGCACGCGCAGGAGGTTGTCCTCGATCTGGCCGACGCTCGCAAGCGCGGTCGAGAGTCCGTTGGCCAGATGCGTGTTGCCGGTCGTCCCGGGCGGCGAGCCGCTCTCGAGCGCACCGATCAGTTGCGCCATGGTGTCGAAGACGCTGGTGCTCTCGCTGGCCTGGATCTTGAAGCTGTCCCCGCTCGCCGGCGTGCCGGTGATGGATACCGAAATCCCGAAGTCGGTGGCGGTCGTTGCCGGCGGGCCGGCGTAGGGAACGTTGAGGCCGGAGAACGGGATCGAGTCCCCGGCGACGAAGGGATGCGTATAGGTGTTGCCGCTGCCCCCTGCTGCCGAGGTCGTATTGGAGAACAGCGACTTCTCCGTCTCGGCATCGACGAGGTCGTAGTACAAGACGGGAGGCATCGCCGTCGCGTCTTTCCAGAACCGTATCTCCAGGTTGCGCGAGTTGGCCGGCTGGTCCCACAGCGCGGGATTGCGGATCTCTCCCGTGCCGATGACGCCGCTGCCCGTGTTGACGGTCGTTGCCGTCTTCGCCGCGGTGACGAAGTAACCGTTGCCGTAGTAGGCGTCGTCGGTCTTGATGGTGAAGGCATCGCTGCCCGCCGCGATGCCGGAGACCGTCACGCTGGCACCGAAGTCGAACGCGGCCTGTCCGGGACCGCCTGCGCTCGAGAGCGAGATCGCCGAACCGCTGACATAGCGATGCGTATAGGTGTTGCCGGCGCCGCCCGTCGTCGAGGTGCCGCCGGTGAACAGGCTCTCGCCGGTCGTCGCGTCGACGAGGTCGTAGTAGGTGGCCCCGGCCGCACCGGCGAAGCCGGCGGTCGAGGCTGGAGTGCCGAAGAACCTTGCCAGGCCGTCGCGCGCGCCGGCGCCGGCGGCTATGGCGATGGACGAGGTTGCACCCGGCGTATCGGAGGTCACGACGATCTTGTTGGCCGCATCCAGGGTCACCGTCGCCGCCACGGGGGGCGCCGCCAGCGCATCGATGCCGTTCTGGATCGCCGCAGCGATGGCTGCCTCCGAGGCGTACGCACCCGGAGGAATGGTGACCGTTCGCACGCCGGCGCCGTCGACATTGATGGTGAACTGGTCGGCAGTGCCTGCAACGACGGTCAAGGCCGAAGGCATCGTCGCGGTTCCCACCGCCTGCCCGGCACCGGTCACGGTGCCGGCGACGTCGACCCAGAACCTGACCTCGAGGTCGCCGCTGTTGGCGCTCTGCCGCCACAAGTCGGGGTTGCTGACGCTGCCCGCATCGACCGTCGCCCGCGCCGCATTGGCGTTGAAGGTCTTGCCCGTCAACGACAACGTAGTCGCGTCGCGCACCAGGGTGAACGTGTCGCCGCTGGCCGCCGTGCCTGTCAGCACGGCATCGGCGCCGAAATCGAAGGCAAAGGGGCCGGCGCTGGAGAGGTCGAACGGCGTGCCGCTCTGGTAGGCATGCGTGTAGGTGTTGGTCGTGCCGCCGGCCGTCGATGCTGAATTCGTGTAGAGGCTGACGCCTGTCGTCGGGTCGACGATGTCGGCGTAGGTGGTTCCGGCGGCACCGTTGATGCCGTTGGTGATCGTCGTGCCGCCGAACAGCCTCGTCACCAGCGCGGACGGCGCGACGGCAAGCGTGGACGTCGGCGCGCCGCTGCTGGCGCTGGTCACGACCAAACGGCCGGTGGTGCTCATCGAAATGGTAGCGCTGGCGCCGACGGCAGCCTGCACTGCGGAGACGATGGCATCTGCGTCGGCATAGGCGGTTCCCGTGCCGGCCGGATCGAGGTCGACAAGCTGGGCGACGCCATCGACGGTGATCGTCATCTGGCTGTCGACACCGTCGGTGAAGGTTGCCGGATACCCGCCGGCAAGAGCCGTAAGGTCGACCGTCGTCCCGACAGCCTGCGCCGACGTCTTGACCGTGCCGGCAGTGTCGGTCCAGAAGCGGAGCTCATAGGTTCCCGTCGTTGCCGGCGGGTTCGCCAGGGTCGCCCCTTCGTAGGTGACGTGGGTCGCGTTCGCCGGCTTGTCGTTCTGCATGGCGGCAACGAAGACGCCGTTGCCGTTCTTGATGCGCATGAAGACGTCGTTCCCGGAATCGCTGACCGGAAGTTCGCGTGAACCCGAGACGCGGAGCATGCGGGCGCCGTCGTCGCCGCCGTAGGTGACGCCGCTCTCCACGCTTCCGGCGAACGGCTGGCTGCCCGTCTGATAGCCGCCGAAGAGATAGAGGCCGTTGCCGTCGCGGGTGTTCGCGAGCGACATCATTTCCTCGAAGCGCGCGCGCAATTCGTTTGCGATGCTGCGCCGGTCGTTGATGCTGAGCGAGGCGTTGCCCGCCTGAACCGCGAGTTCGCGCACGCGCATCATCAGGTTCTCTGCCGACTCGATCTGGCCGTCGATGATGCCCAGCGTGCTCTTGACGTTTTCGCGGGTCGTCGTCTGGTTGGCGTTGACTTCCTGCGCCTGCGTGACCTCGAGCGCACGCGCTGCCGCAACCGGATCGTCCGAGGGCTTGAGGATGCGGCGCCCCTCGGAAAGCTGCTGCTGCGTGTTGAGCAGCGTCGCCGTGCGCTTCTGCATCGAAGCAAGTCCGGCGTCGTAGATCATTCCAGTGCTGATACGCATGGATGTGCTCCCGTATTACTAGCGACCCAGACTCGTGATCAGGTCGAACAACTGATTGGAAACGTCGAGCATCTTGGCGGCCGCCTGGTAAGCCTGCTGATAGCGCATGAGGTTGGTCGCCTCCTCGTCCAGGTTGACCCCGGATACCGACTGCATGGCTTCCGTGCCCTGCTTGACCAGGTTTTCCTGGGCGGTCAGCGTAACTTCGACTTCGCGCGTCTTGTTGCCGATCAGGCTCACGATGGCGGAGTAGCTCGACTGGTAGGTCGCCGTTCCGTCGGCGAGGCCGTTGGTCAGTTGCAGCGCGCCGATCGCCAGGATGTTGCGGTTGTCGCCGCTTGCCGAGGTGTTGGGCCCGATCGTGAAGCTGTCGCCGTTTACCGGCGTGCCCGAAATCACGAAGCGCATGCCGCTGAACTCGATCGTCGCGCCTTCCGTATAGTCGATGTAGTCGGAAAACGCGGCAGCATCGCCGAAGCCATCGGCGGCATTCATCTCGTATTCGCGCGTCGAGCCGCCCGGCAGCGTGACCTTCACCGTGGTGCCGGCCGGAAAGCCGGTCAACCGCGCGGGCAGGCCCGCGGCGGTGTCGGCCTGCCGGTAGGTCAGCGTGATGGGGGCGCTCGGCATGCTGCTGCTCGAGGTGACGACGCCGGCGGCGATCGTGGCGCCCCCGAGGTTCGGGTCGCTCGCGCTCAAGGCCACGGAGCCGGCCGTGTTGGAAGTGACTACCAGCTGGTTGGTGCCGTTGAGGGTCACCGTGACGTCCGGTACCGAGGCCGCATTGATCCGTGCCTGGACTTCCGCGGCGAGCGTCGTCGGCGTATAGCTGCCCGGGTTGAGGGTGACGGTCACGGCGGGAAGGACACCGTCGACGCTGACGACGAACTTGTCGTTGGCGCCGGCGACGACCTCGAACGCCGAGGTCGCGGTAGCGGGAGTGACGCTGCCCGTTGCCGCCGGGCTGCCCGACGTTGCGCCGCCGAAGAGCGCGCCAAGCCCGTTGTTTCCTGAAGTCGACGTGCCCGGCGGCGGATTGACGATGAACACGTCGCCGTTCGCCGGCGTCCCCGTCAGCGAAAACGCGGCGCCGCCGAAGCTGTAGTTGTACCCCGAGGAGAAGGGAACGCGCTGCGACGACGAGGTGATGTTGTACTCGGTCGTGCCGACGATGACCTTGCTGCCGACCGGAAAGCCCATCAGGCTGTTCGAAGACGCTTCATAGGTCAGCGGGACCGGCGTGGAGATCGGCGCATCGGTCCGGATGACGCTACCGGCGGTGATCTTGCCGGTGCCGCTGTTGGTCACGGTCGCCGCAGTGCGGAAACCCTGCGCGAGCGCGATGTCACGCGGGTTGGAAAGCGCGACGGCCATGTCCCGGGCGGCATGACGGGTCGGACGGATGAGGAAGGTATCGCCCACCTGCGCCGTGCCGCTGGCGATTTCGATCCAGAAGCCCTGCGGCGAAAATTGCGTGTTGAGATCCGAAACGGCCTCGGCCGCCGTCGTGCCGCGGCCGGTCCAGACGGTTTCATCCGAGAGGCGGGTCAGCGTGAAGGTCCCGGCGCCCGTCATCGTAAGACGATAGTCGCTGTCGGTCATCGTCTGCAGGTTGGAGCCGGTGGTGCTGAGCACGGCGTCGCTCGACGACTGCAGCTTGGTAACGCGATTGACGGGCAGTTCGCCCGGCTTGACGAGGAACACGTCGCCCGACTGCACGGTGCCCGACGTCACGGAAAGGCGAATGCCGTCGATGACCATCGGCATCGACGAAGCCGAGAAACGCGTGTCGTCCGCCAGGCGCGTGACGTTGAAGTTCGTGCCGTCGTATTCGACGCGATAGTCGCTGACGGTGACGTTGCCGGCCATGACGGCGGTGCCCGCGTTGGTCGGCGCGCCGAGAACCGTCGGCGACACCGGCCGGAACAGGTCGCCGGCCGCGTCGCCGTCCAGATCGAGGCCCAGATGATGCTGGGCATTCATCGTCGAGGAGAGCGCAATGGCGACGCGTCCGAGGCTGTTCTGGGCGACGTCCAGGCTCTCGCTGCGGAAACGCAGCAGGCCGCCGAGCGTCCCGCCCGTGATCAGCGATTCCGGGATGTCCATCACCTCGCCGCTGGGCGCCCGCAGCCCGATTTCAATCTGCGTCAGGTCTTCGCGCGACGTCCTCGGGATCATGGCGTAGGTCTGGCCACCGACGACGAGCGGCTGGCCGGAACCGAAGAACACGCTGTAGCTGCCGTCGCTCTCGACCTGGACGGAGACCTGGATTTCCTTGTTGAGATCGGAGACCAACTGGTCGCGCTGGTCGAGCAAATCGTTGGCCGGCTGGCTGGAGGCCGCGGCCTGGGCGACGATGATGCGGTCGTTGAGGCCGGCAACCTGCTGCACCAGCGAGTTGATCGACGTGATCTCGTTGTTGATCTGCGTATTGACGCCGTCGCGCATCTGCGTCATCTGCTGGTCGAGCGCGTTGAAGCGTGCCACCAGCGCCTGCGATGACGAGAGCATCGCCTGGCGCGCGGGAATGGAGGCAGGATTCGCCGCCGCTTCCTCGGCCGATTTGAAGAAGCCCTGCAGTGCGGGCGACAGGCCCGCGCTCGGGTCGGCCAGGAGGTTGTCGATCTGGTTGATCTCGTTCGCGTAGGCGTTGAGCTCGGAAACGTTCGTCTGCGCGATGCGCACTTCGCGCTGCAGGAACTCGTTGTAGGCGCGCTTGACCGTCTGGACGTTGGTGCCCTGGCCGAGGAAGCCGGCACCAGTGAACAGCGGATTGTTCGTCGTCTGGACGATGTACTGCCGGCTGTAACCGGCAGTCGAGGCATTCGCGATGTTATGGCCGGCCGTCAGCAGGCCGGCCTGTGCCGCGTTGAGACCGGTGATGCCGACGTTGAAGAATCCGCTTGCCATGAGTTACTCCCATTACGGCAATTCTTGCCGTGGGTTAAGTGGTCAAGGGATGTACTGCAACGACCGTGCCAAGCGGCACGGCGGGCGCTAGCCCTGCGTGGAAGCGGGCGTCAGGCCGGCGATGATGCGCGAGAGTTTCTCGGCGTATTGCGGATCGGTGGCGTAGCCGGCACGTTGCAGGCCTTGCGCGAAGGCGGTCGAGTTCTGCGTCCCGACGACGCCCGCGTAGCGCGGGCTCGACGTCAGCAGGTTCGCGTAGTCGCGGAAGGACTCTGCGTACGAGCCGTAGGCGCGAAAGCGCTCGACCTGTCGTTGGGCAACGCCCTCGACGTACTCGGTGGTCTGCGATTCGGCAACGGCGCCGTTCCAGTTCCGCCCGGCCTTGATGCCGAACAGGTTGTTGCTCGGGCGGCCGTCCGCGAGGCGCGGCTCGGCGCGGCCCCAGCCGGTCTCGAGAGCCGCCTGGGCAACCATGAACTGTGCCGGGATGCCGGTCGCACGGCTGGCTTCGACCGCATGCGGCCAGACGCGGGCGACGAATTCGCGCGCCGTCGGCGGCAGGTCGGCGCCGGTCGTCGGCTCCACCTGCATCGCCGGCGTCGCCGGAACCGGGCCGCCGCTCACCGGCGCGGACGGCGCTACGGGCGTGCGGTCGAACGGGATGAATCGCGGCGAACTCTCGACGCCCTGCAAGGGCATCGCCTTGCCGTCACCGAGCGGCAGCGCCTTCGGCGGCGGCATCAGCGGCAGGCCGTCGGGGAATTCCGTCGGATCCGCGCTCGCGCGCGCCAGCTGCTTTTCGATCAGCGCGGCCAGGCCGGTGCCGTTCTTGGTCGACATCACCTGCGCCATCTGCTGGTCGAGCAGGGACTCGAACATACGCGTCTGCTCCGAGTCGAACATGCTCTCGCGCGGCGTGGCGTCGCGCATCGACTTCAGCACCATCTGCAGGAACAGCGCCTCAAACTGCTGCGCGGCGCTTTTCAGCGCCTGGGGGTCGTCCTTCTTCACCGCGCCCTTCAGTGCGGTGAGGTTGTTCATGTCGAAAACCGACGGAGCGGCAGCGGACGTGGTCATGGCGACGCTAGGCTCTCATCTTCCACTCGGCGGCAAAGCCCGGATCAGGACGGAAATTTCTGCCGAGATCAGTGAAACACGAAGGGCCGCCCCGAGTGTTTCTGCCCCTTGAGGGGAGAACCGGGCGAAGCGAGGTTTCCGGGGTGGGCTCAAATTATCTCGAGTTCGGCGCGCAGCGCACCCGCGGCTTTCATCGCCTGCAGGATCGACGTCAGGTCCTGCGGGTTGGCGCCGATGGCGTTGAGCGCCTTGACGACGTCGGCGAGGTTGGCGCCGCTGCGGACGTTGAGCAGGCCGCCGCCCTCCTGCTTGATGTCGATCTGGGCGTTCGTCACCGGCGTCGTCTGGCCGCCGGAGAGCGGACCGGGCTGGCTGACCTGGTTGTCGGCGCTCACCGAGACCGAGAGGTTGCCGTGGGCGACCGCGCAGCTGTCGAGCGTCACGGCCTGGTTCATGACGACCGAACCCGAACGCGTGTTGATGATGACCTTGGCGACCGCCTGCATCGGCGTCACGGCGAGATTCTCGATGCGGCCGAGGAAGGCGACGCGCTCGTCGGCGCCCAGCGGCGCGCGCACGCGCACCTGACGCGCGTCGGACGCGGTCGCGATGCCGGCGCCCACCGCCTGGTTGATGGCGCTCGCGAGTCGCTGGGCGGTGCCGAAGTCGCCGGAGTTCAGGTCGAAATAGACGAACTCGCCCTGCCCCACGGGTGTCGGCACTTCGCGCTCGACCGTGGCGCCTCCCGCGATGCGGCCGACCGAGAGGTGGTTGATCGTGACCTTCGATCCCCCGGCGGCGGCACCGGCGCCGGCGACGGCGAGGTTGCCCTGCGCCAGCGCGTAAACGTTACCGTCGGCGCCCTTCAGCGGCGTCATGATCAACGTTCCGCCCTTGAGCGACTTGGCGTTGCCGATCGACGACACGGTGACGTCGATCTGTTGCCCGGCGCGCGAGAACGGCGGCAACGTCGCCGTCACCATGACGGCAGCGACGTTCTTGAGCTGGAGACTGGTGCCGACCGGGAGCGTCACGCCCATGTTCGCCAGCATGTTGACGATGCTCTGCACGGTGAAGGGCGTCTGCGTCGTCTGGTCGCCCGAACCGTCGAGGCCCACGACGATGCCGTAGCCGACCAGCTGGTTGCTGCGCACGCCGCCGATCGTGGCGATGTCCTTGATGCGTTCGGCGCGCGCGGCGTCCGCCACCATCAGGGCGGCGAAGACCCACATCAGGGCGATCAGGGCTTTCTGAATGCGGCTCATGGCAGGTTCCGTCAGAAGGGCATGAAGGTGAGGAAGAAGCGACCCAGCCAGCCCATCACGGTGGCCGAGTCGAGGAAGCCGTTGGCCTTGTACTCGATGCGGGCGTCGGCGACCTGCGTCGATTGGACGCTGTTCGACGCGGTGATCGTGTTCGGGTTGATGACGCCCGAGAAGCGGATGAACTCCTCGCCCTCCTTGAGGCCGATCTGCTTCTCGCCGGAGACCAGCAGGTTGCCGTTCGGCAGCACCTCGATCACGGTGACGGCGAGCGTGCCGGTGAAGTTGTTGGCCGAGGTGTTCTCGCCGCTGCCGGTGAAGCTGGTGCTGCTGGCCGCGCTGAGCGCGGTGCCCTGGGCGCCTTTGAACGGCATGCCGACGATGGTCGGCACGGTCGTGTCGGCGGTATGCGAGCGCTCGGCCTTGTTCTCGGACGACTTCGAGGCCGCCGTCTTCTCGGCGATGTTGATGATGATGGTGTCGCCGATGAAGCGCGCGCGACGGTCCTCGAACAGCGGTCGGGCCGAGGCGACGTTGTAGATCGCACCGTTGGTCGGCGCGGTTGCCGTGCGCGACTCCGGCCGGATGGTCATCGGCTGGTGGATGGCGGTCGGCGGCGCCGTCGTGACGCAGCCGGCCAATGCCGTGGCTGCGAACGCCAGCAGGGAAAGTGTCCTCGTCATGGCAACCTCCTTACAGTTGCGACAGGCGGGCCAGCATCTGGTCCGAGGTCGTGACGGCCTTCGAATTCATCTCGTACGCCCGTTGCGTCTGGATCATGTTCACCAGTTCCTCGGCCACGTTGACGTTCGAGGTCTCGACGTTGCCCTGAATGAGCAGCCCCGTGCCGTTGGTGCCCGGCGTGTTCGGTGTCGGCGTGCCGGAAGAGGCGGTCTCGACGTAGAGGTTCTCGCCGACGCTTTGCAGGCCGCCGGGATTGACGAACGACGCGAGCTGCACGGTGCCGACCTGCGTCGGCGTCGGAGTCCCCGGGATCGTCGCCGAGACGATGCCGTCGCGGCTGATGGTGATGGCCGTCGCGTTCGAGGGAATGGTGAGTGCGGGCGAAAGCGGATAGCCGCTCGAGGTGACCACCTGTCCCGTGGAGTCGCGCTGGAAGGCGCCATCCCGCGTGTAGGCAAGCGTGCCGTCGGGCATCGAGACCTGGAAGAAGCCCTGGCCGTTGACGGCGATGTCGAGGGGGTTGTCGGTGCGCTGCAGGGCTCCCTGGGTGAAGATATGTTCGGTCGCCACCGGGCGCACGCCGGTGCCGACCATGAGACCGGAGGGAATCGTCGTCTGCTGCGACGAGGCGGCGCCGGGTTGGCGCATGGTCTGGTAGAGCAGGTCTTCGAACACCGCGCGCGAACGCTTGAAGCCGTTGGTGCTGACGTTGGCGAGGTTGTTGGTGATGACGTCCATGTGGGTCTGCTGGGCGTCGAGACCGGTCTTGGCAATCCAGAGCGAACGAATCATTGCTGTGTCTCCTAACGAATGCCGGCCAGGCTTTGCAGCATCTGGTCCTGCGCCTTGATACCCTGGGCATTCGCCTGGTAGTAGCGCTGCTGGACGATCAGGCTCACCATCTCGGCGCTCAGATCGATGTTCGCGTCTTCAACCGCGGAACCGGTGATGGCGCCGACGCCTTGCGACGTGGCAGCGTCGTTGTTGTTCGGCGTATCGAGCTTCGGCTTCCCCGAGTACGAGGTTTCCAGCCAGAGGTTGTCGCCCGCGTTGGTCAGTCCGCCGGCATTGGCGAAGGTCGCGAGCGCCACCTGCGCCGCCGTCCGCGAGCGGCCGTTCGAGTAGGCGGCCTTGATCACGCCGTCGGCGCCGACGCTCAGGCCCGAAATGGCCCCATCCGCGTAGCCGTCCTGCAGCGTCGAATTGACGGCAAAGGGCGTCGCGTATTGCGTCGAACCGGTGAAATCTATCGTCAGCGCGACGCCCGCGTTGGCGGCACTCGCCGTACCGCTCAGCATGTTGCCGCTCGAGTCGAAGGTGAGCGTGCCCGGCCCCGTCTGGCCGGCACCATCGATCGTCGTGTAGACGTCCCAGGTGTTAGCCGTGGCCGACTTGGCAAAGTACAGCGTCAGCGAATGAGCGTCGCCGGCCGCATCGTAAACCGTCATACCCGAAGAGGCCGTGAAGCTGGCTGCGTCCGTCGGGCTGAAGGGCGTTGTCGCCGGCACGACGGCGCTGGCGTCGACATTGACGCCGATGCGGGCGCTGGTGGTCGCCGAACCCGGCATGGTCGGCGGGATCACGATGTCCTGCGGCGCGGCGGTACGCACGATGACGCCTTGCGGATCGGTCGCGTAGTCGGCCAGGTATCCGGTCAGGCGCAAGCCCGACGCATTCACGACGAGCGCGTTCTGCGCCGCGAGTTCCGCCTGCGAAAAGCTCTCGCCGGTGGCATCGAGTTCGCCGACGAGATGGAATTCACCGTTGCGCGTATAGCTGACCGACTCGCCGTCGGTGACGCGGAAGAAGCCGCTGCCGCTGATCGCCATGTCGAGCGGGTTGTCCGTGCGCCGGATGTTCCCCTGACCGAAGGTCTGCACCACGCTCGCGGTGGCGACGCCTAGCCCCGACGAAACGGGAGCGGTCGAAGTTGCCAGTGCGGCGGCAAAAACATCCGCGAACTGCGACCGTGCCGCCTTGAATCCGACCGTGTTTGCGTTCGAGATGTTGTTGCCGACGACGTCCAGCGCCAGTGCGGCGTTGTTGAGACCACTCAGGCTCGTTTGAAAGCTCATGCCACAGCTCCTTCAGGTTTCTACCGATGCAATAGCAAGCACCGGGCCAAGGCTTTAGCGGTGGGCAAGAATCTGCGTGGCGGCGCGGTCGTTCTGGTCGGCGTTCGAGACCATCTTCATCTGCATCTCGAATTGGCGCGCCAGGGAGATCATGGACACCATCTGGTCGACAGCGTTGACGTTGCTGCCCTCGAGGAATCCGCTGACCACGGATGCCGTTTCGCTGGCCGGAACTGGGTTGCCGTCGCGCGTGCGGAAAAGGCCGTCCGCGCCACGCTCGAGACCGCCGGCCGGGTTGTCGATCAGCTTGATGCGCCCGATCGAGGAAACCGTGCTCTGGGCGCCGGTTTCGGGGACGATCGAGACCGTGCCGTCCTTGCCGATGGAGATCTTCGATTCCGGCGGAATCGACAGCGGACCGCCGTCGGCCTGTGCCAACGGGAGCCCGGTGCTGGTCTGCAGAATGCCGTTGACGGAGAGCCCCAGGCTGCCTGCGCGCGTGTAGGCCTCCCGCCCGTTGGCATCGGTCACCGCGATCCAGCCCGATCCCTGCACCGCGATGTCCATCTCGCGGCCCGTGATCTGCATTGCGCCTTGGGTAAGGTCGCTGTGGGTGCTGGCGTCGGCGGCGAAAACCCGCGTGCGCAGCGTCCGGGGATCGGCAGCCGGATTGACTTGAACGGCGCGCGCACGATGCTCCTCGGCCCGGTAGCCCGTGGTGGCGACGTTCGCCAGATTGTGTGCAACGGCGGCCTGGCGGCTCAGCGTGTGAGCCGCACCCGTCATCGCCGTGTAGATCAACCGGTCCATGGGCTAGCGTCCGTTGCTTAACGCAGGTTGACCAGCGTCGACAGGACCTGGTCCTGCGTCTTGATGGTCTGGGCATTCGCCTGATAGACGCGCTGCTGCGTGATCATCTGCACGAGCTCCGCGGTCAGGTCGACGTTCGATTCCTCGACCGCTGCCGACTGGATCACGCCAAGGCTGCCCTGGCCCGGCGTGCCGGGAATCGGCTGGCCGGACTCGACGGTCTCGGCCCACTGGTTGCCGCCCATGGACTGCAGGCCGTTCGGGTTGTTGAAGTTGGCGAGCACCAGCTGGCCCATGTTGCGCGACTTGCCGTTCGAGTAGCGGCCCTGGATGGTGCCGTCCGACGACACCGAGAGGCCGGACAGGCGGCCGGAGGTGTAACCGTCCTGCAGCAGCTGGTTGACGCCGAAGCTGATGCCGTACTGGCTGGTGCCGGCGAGGTCGAGCGTGAAGTTCATCGACTCGGCGCCGGTAGTGACGGGGAACGTCAGGGTGAGCGGCGTCGTGGTCAAGGTGCCGCTGAGCGCGCCGCTTTGCGAAAAGGTCACCGTCGTCGGCGTCGGCGTGGTCACGGTCGAGGCCGTCTGGACAGACGCCGCCACGACGCCCGCACCGCCGACGAGGTTGGCGACCGTCCCCGTACCATTCGTCAAGGAGATGCTGCTGCCGTTCGAGGTGAGCGAGAGATTGCCGCCGCTGACCGCAACAGTCGGGCGCGAGCCGACGGGAAATACCGCGTCGATGCTGTTCTGGAGATCGGTTTGCAGGGCCGCCAGCGAGGCGTAGGGGGCGCCACCCGCCAGCATCGGCACGTTGGTCGTCGCACCGTTGACCACCACGCCGATCGTGGCGCCGGCGGCGATGTTCGTCGCGGCGATGACCGGCGCGACGGTGTAAGTGCTGGTCGTCGTCGTCGTGCCGGTAAAGTTGCCGTCAAGCGAGGTATACAGCTGCCAGGCGTTGGTCGCCGTCGCCGACGTCCGTGCGAAGTACATCGTCAGGTTGTGCGCGTTGCCGAGCGAGTCATAAACCGTCTGCGCGGTGGAAGCGGTGTAGCTCAGGGTGTTCGTGCCGCTGAAGTTGTCCGCACCATCCACGAATGTCGGCACGCCGCCGAAGAGGTTCGCTTCGCCGTCTGCCGTCCCAGAAGCGCGAATCGTCGAGCCGGATCCCTGGCTGCCTAACGTGCCGACGCTGCGGGACGTCATGACGATGCGGTTCGCGGTATCGACGTCCACATCGACGAGGGTATTCGCTGCGGCGAACGTCGGGTTGGTGTTGATCGCGGTCTCCACGGCCGCCGCCAGGGCGGCTCGCGTCGAATAGGTCGCCGGCGGAATGTCGACGCTGGAAGTGATGCCGTCGATGGTGAGCGTGATGGTGTTGTTGGCGCCCGTAATGACGAGCGTTCCCGGCGCGGCGGCGCCGGTCATGTTGCCCGGCGTCATGGCGCTCGGCGGCTGCGAGCGCGAGTCCAGATTGAGCTGGACCTGGCTCGCCGTGGTGGCGGCCGGCGCGATGTTGGTCGTGTTCAGCTGCAGGTCGACGAAGTTGCCGGGCACGATGGCGCCGGTCGCGTCGGCCGCGTAGCCGGTCAGGCGCAAGCCGGCGCCATTGACGATGTAGCCATCCTTGTCCACCTGGTACTGGCCGTTGCGGGTGTAGGTGATGACGCCGTTGTCCGACAGGCGGAACATGCCGCTGCCGTTCACGGCGAGGTCGAGCGGGCTGTTGGTGGCAGTGACGTTGCCCTGCGTGAATTGCTGGGAGACGCGGCCGACCTGGGCGCCGATACCGACCTGTCCGGTGCCGCCGCCCGACAGCGAGGCGGCGAAAACATCGGCGAACTGCGCCTGCGCGGACTTGTAGCCGACAGTGTTGGCGTTGGCGACGTTGTTGCCGATGGCATCGAGTGCCTTGGCCGAGACGTTGAGGCCGGAAAGGCCTTGCTGGAAGCTCATGTTCTATCTCCGTCCGTGACTGCTTAGAGAATCTGCTTGATGTCGTTCATGCCGAACTTGCCGAACTTGCCGACGCTGATATCGAGGCCCTTGCTGGTGCGTGCGACGCTGTCGACGAAGCCCAACGTCAGGCGATCCGCCGTGACCTTTTCGCTGCCGCGAGTAGCGCTGACCGAAATCGTGTAGTCGCCGTCCGCAGCCTGGGCACCGCCGTCAGTCTTGCCGTCCCAGGTAAACATCTGCACGCCGGCCGGCTGCGCTTCATAACGCATGGTGCGCACGACGATACCGTTGGCGTCCTTGACCTCGACCGCGACGCGGTCGGCCGACTCGGCGAGCTCGTAGCCGCCGAGGCTGTAGCCGTTGCTGAGCTTGAGGTCGTTGCCCGCGATGAGCACGCCATGCCCGACCAGCGCGGCAGCCTGCAGCGTCTGGTTTTCGCCTTGGCCGTCGATCAGCTTCGAGAGCGTCGAGTTGAGGCGCTCGATGCCGTCGACGGTGCTGATCTGGGCAAGCTGCGAGGTCATCTGCGCGTTGTCCATCGGGTTCAGCGGATCCTGGTTCTTGAGCTGCGTGGTGAGCAGCGTCAGGAAGCGGTTCTGTGCGAACTCGACGTTGTCGCTGGACTTGGCTTCCTTCTTGCCGTTGAGCGACTCGAAGAGCGCCGAAGCGGCATTGTTCGCATTCGAGGCAGATGTGGCGGTAGCGGCGGCAGCCATGGCTTGCTCCTTTATTGTCCGATCGCCAGCGTCTTGAGCATCAGCGTCTTCGCGGTGTTCATGACTTCGGCGTTGGTCTGGTAGGCGCGCGAGGCGGAGATCATGTTGACCATCTCCTCGACGACATTCACGTTCGGCATGGCGACGTAGCCCTTCTCGTCGGCGGCCGGGTTCTTCGGGTCGTAGGTCATGCGGAAGGGCGCGGCGCTGTCGACGACCTGGGTGACGCGCACTCCGGTGCCGCCGCCTTCGACCGGCATGGCCTTGAACACGACCTGCTTCGCGGCATAGGGCTTGCCGTCTGCGCCGGCGACGCTGTCGGCGTTGGCAAGGTTGCTCGCCGTCGCGTTCAGTCGGGCGGACTGGGCGGTAAGGGCGGAACCGGCGATGGAGAAGACGTTGAGCATGGTCGGCTACCTCACTGCGATTGCATGGCCGTCTGCAGGGTGCTCAGGCGGCTGCGGATGAAGGTCAGCAGCGCGTCGACATGGACGGCGTTCTCGGAGAAGGCCGCGCGTTCGATGTCCATGTTCACCGTGTTGCCGTCGACGCTCGACTGGTATTCGGTCCGGTACTGGAGCGCGGCGCCGTAGGGGTTCGCGCCTTCGGCGGCAAGGTGCTTGCTGGAGGTCTGCGCCATCTGCAGTTGCCCGTCGTTGCCGCCGGATAGGGCATTGTTGAGCGCCGCCTTGAAGTCGAGGTCGCGAGCCTTGTAATGGGGCGTATCGGCGTTGGCGATGTTCGAGGCCAGCAGTTCCTGGCGGTAGGCGCGCAGGTTCAGTGCTTTTTGATGGAACCCCAGGTAGCTGTCGAGTGCGGCTGGCATGATGGCCTCAAGTTTCGTTTGCGAGAGCCGTTATGCAGCATCCGTGCCATGCGCCGACGGCCTGTGGCGGCGCGGGTCGCAGGCGAACCATCGTTCCGAACGGCAACTCGCGCGCGGCAATTCTTGCCGCGGCTGACGCGGCGGGCCGGGGCGTGACGGGTGGTAACATGAACTCCGTCATGCCACGCATCCTCGGCCTCGTCTTCATTGCTGCCACGCTCTTCGCGACCTCGGCGGCCGCCCGCCAGGATCCGGCACCGGTGCGCAAGGCCATCGAGGATTACCTCCGAATCCAGACCAAGGGCCTTCCCGGAACCGCCACGTTCACCCTCGGCGCCATCGACCCGAACAACCACCTGGCTCCGTGTCCCGCGTTCGAGGTCGCCCAGGCACCCGGGGCCCGACCGTGGGGGCGCACCACGGTCACCGTGCGCTGCTCGCTGGATGGGGGATGGAGCCTGTTCGTCCCCGTGCACATCCGTGTGGTCGCCGACTACATCGTGTCCGGACGCGGTATTGCACAGGGGCAAGTAATCACTGACATGGACCTCGACCATCGCAGCGGCGACCTGTCCGACTTGCCCAACGGCATCCTGACCGACGCGCAACAGGCGATCGGCCGCACGACGCTGATGCCGATCCCGGCCGGCCGGCCGTTGCGCGCGGACATGCTCAGGCAGGCGACGGTTGTGCAGCAGGGCCAGAGCGTCAAGGTGATTTCGCGCGGCCCCGGCTTCCAGGTCGCCAACGAGGGACGGGCGCTGAACAACGCCGTCGAAGGCCAGGTCGTGCAGGTGCGGCTCTCCAACGGGCAAATCATCAGCGGTATCGCCCGCGGGCCGGGACAGGTCGTGGTTTCTTTTTGAGCGAACCGCAGGGCTGCTGTAGAATCAAAGCGTTGTAATCGCCGACAGAAATTAAAGTATTCAGCCGGACTGCCGATAACTCTGTCAGTGAAGAATCGTAGCGGAAAGGAACCATCGTGAAGATCAACAGCGCCGTCAATACGATCGGCCCCGCTCCTGACAGTGGTCAGCCGCGTGCGGCTGCTCCGCAGCGTCAGGCGTCTGCGGGCGCGGCCGTCGAACAGGTCGAGATCTCTCCGCTTTCGGCAAAGCTGCAGCAGGTCGAGGCCAGCCTCGGCAACGAACCGGTGGTCAATGCCCAGCGGGTCGCAGAGATCAAGCAGGCAATCGCGGAAGGCCGTTTCAAGGTCGATCCGGAAAAAATCGCGGACGGGCTGCTGAAGTCGGTTCGCGAAATGCTCGAAAAGGACCGCTAAGCCGGTGTCTCTCGCCGCCCTCTCCCTGGGCGAACTGCTCGAGCGCGAAGCCCGCGAAGCGGCAGCGTTCGTCGAACTCCTGAAGAAAGAGCAGGCAATGCTCGTTGACGGAAACGTCGATGGGCTGCTTCCACTGGTGGATCAGAAGTCGGCCTTCACCAGCCGCCTCGGCGAACTGGGGGATGCCCGCGAACGCATCATCAACGGTGCCGGTGCCGGCAGCGGCCGCTCCGGCATGGAAACCTACCTTGCGCGCCAGCCGGCCGACAAGGCGCTGCGCAGCCGCTGGGAAACCCTGCTCGCAGTCGCCAGCGAAGCCCAGGCCCTGAACCAGACCAACGGCAAGCTGATTCGCCTGCACCTGCAGCACAACCAGCAGGCCATGAACACGCTGCTCGCCGCCGCAAACCAGGCGACGACCTACGGCCCGGACGGCCACCAGCGTCCGGCCGGCACCGGCCGGTTCCTCGGCAGCGCCTGACCTTCCCCGCTACTCCGGCAGCTTTACTTCGACCTGCTTGTCCGTCGCGCGCGACTCGATGGTGATTGCGACGCGCCGGTTGCGCATCTTGCCTTCGGGCGTCGCATTGTCGGCCACCGGCCTCTGATCAGCATAGCCGGTCGCCGTGAGACGGCGCGGATCGACGCCGGCATCGATGAACAGGCGCACGACGCTGGACGCGCGCACGCCCGAGAGCTCCCAGTTGGACGGGAACTGCACCGTATTGATCGGCGTGTTGTCCGTATGTCCCTCGACGACGAGCGGGAAGTCGGTCGGCGCAAGAATCTCCGCCACCGCGACCAGCGCGCGCACGGCCTCTAGGCCGAGGCGCGCATCACCCGGGGCGAACAGCACGTTGGCGTTAATGTCGATGGTGATGCCGAGCGCACCCTCGGTGATCCGCACCTGGCCTTCCTTGACCAGCGGCGACAGCACCTGCGACAGGTCCTTGGCCACGTCGCGCAGGCGCTCCTTGTTCTGTTGCAGTTTCTCGTCGGTCTTGAGGTTCGGCTGCACGCGCCGCACGGGAACTGAAACGGGCATCGGCGCGTTCGGATTGACCGCGACCAGCGCCCCGGCGGAACTGCCCGGAATGGTTCGGAACGCCGAGGCCAGCGTATCGGAGAGGACCCGGTACTTGCCCTCGTTCACCTGCGAAATGGCGTACATCACCACGAAGAACGCGAACATCAGCGTGATGAAGTCCGCATACGAGACCAGCCAGCGCTCGTGGTTCTCGTGTTCCTCGACCGGTTTGCGGCGACGCCCCATGACGGCTAGACGACGTAACCCTGCAGGCGGCTTTCGATGATTCGGGGGTTATCGCCATTCGCGATGCCGACGAGGCCGTCGACGAACATCTCGCGCATGGTGACCAGCCGGGCGATGTTGGCCATCAGCTTCTTGCCGATCGGCAGGAACATCAGGTTGGCCGAGCCGACGCCGTAGATCGTGGCGACGAACGCGACGGCGATGCCGGCGCCGAGCTTCGACGGGTCGGAAAGGTTCTCCATGACGTGGATCAGGCCCATGACGGCGCCGAGAATCCCGATCGTCGGCGCGTAGCCGCCGGCCGATTCCCAGATGCGCGCACCCATGCGCAACTGGTCGGCGTAGGAGTCGATCTCGACTTCGAGCACTTCGCGCAGGCGCTCGGGTTCCGCGCCGTCGACGAGCAGTTGCAGGCCCTTGGCCATGAAGGGATCGGCAAGATCCAGCGCCTGGTTCTCGAGTGCCAGCAGCCCCTCCTTGCGCGCGATGTGGCTCCACTGGTCGATGCGCTCCATCAGCGCGTCCTTGGAAAGCTGGGGCGGAAAGAACACCCACTTCGCCATGCGCACGCCGGACAGGAAGACGGAAATCGGGCTTTGCAGCATCACGGCGCCGACGGTGCCGCCGACGACGATGAAGAAAGCGGTCGGCTGGATCAGCGACTGCACGTGTCCGCCCTCGAGCACCTGGCCGACGACGATCGCCGAGACGCCGAGGATCAGTCCGAAAAGGCTGATCATGTCCATGGACGCTCTCCCTTAGTGCGCGACCTTCGGCCGGCGGCCGCGCCGCTTGGCCAGCGGCTTTGCGTCGCCGCCGACGACGGCAGCGCGCAACCGGGCGATCGCCTGGCTATGGAGCTGGCAGACGCGCGATTCGGTGACGCCCAGGACTTCACCGATCTCGCGCAAGTTCAGGTCCTCCTCGTAATACAGCGCCATCACCATCTTCTCGCGCTCGGGCAGGCCCTCGATCGCCTGCACCAGCGCCTTGCGCACGCCGGCATCTTCCAGCGCATCGAGCGGATCGGGCTCCGGGCCCGCGAGGTGGCGGTCGAGATAATTCTCGTCGTCGCCCGACGCGAGGTCCTCGAGATAGACGAGCTGGTGGCCGCGCGCATCCTGGAGCAGCTTCTGGTAGTCGGAGAGCGGCATCTCGAGGGCCACGGCGAGTTCGGCCTCGGACGGCTGACGCCCGTGCTCGTGCTCGAGCTTCTGGATCGCGGTCTCGACGCGCCGCATTTCGCGCCGGACGCCGCGCGGCATCCAGTCGTTCTCGCGCAACCCATCCAGCATCGCGCCGCGAATGCGCTGCACCGCGTAGGTTTCGAACTGTGCTCCCATGCCCTCCTCGAAACGGCTGATGGCATCCAAGAGGCCAAGCATGCCATTCTGGATCAGATCATCCGCCAGCACGCTCGCAGGCAGCCTCGCCATCAGGTGATAGGCGATACGCTTGACCAACGGGGCATACTGGGAAACGAGGTTCTCTTTGTCGAGGGCGCCCTGGGCGGAATACATCGGCAGTCTTTGGGTCCGACCTTGGCCGGTAACTATACCACCACGCCTCTCAGGCAATCAGGCTGCGTGCCGGACTCGCATACGCCATCGGGAAGCGGAAGCCGCCTGCCTCAGGCGTATCGACGGCAACGGGCAGGCGGGTGGTCAGCGCGTCGGCGAGGTGTTCGGTGACAGGCACCATCGAGGCGCCGAGGAAGTCGAGGCGCACGCCGAGATGCTCGCGCGCCACGCGCTTCATGTTGTCGAAGATCGCGTGCGCCTCTTCGGCCGCGCGCGCCCGCGTGATCACGAGCTGGAAGCCGTCGCGCCCGCGCTCCTGCGCCATGTGCTTGATCAGCGCGTAGGCGTGCGTGATGGCGCTGCTTTGCGCCGCGACGACCACCGCCAAGTGGCGCGCCGCCTGCGCGAGGGCCGAGAGGTGGCCGCTGCGCCGCACGGCGCAGTCGATGAGCACGAAGCCGACGCCGCGCTGCAGTTCCTCCAGGCAGGCGGCCAGGCGGCCTCCGGCGGACGCATCGGCATGGTCGAGCTCGCGCGCGGCCCGCGCGGCGGGCACGATGCGCACCAGCGGCGCAGCCGCCAGCGCGACCTGCTTCAGCGTGCGTTCGCCCTGCAGGACGTGCATGAGGTCGTAGCGCGCCGTCAGGCCGAAGGCAGATATCGCATTGTTGGGCGCCGCGTTCTCGTCGATGATGATGACGGCGTGGCCGGCCGCGGCGAGCGCCGCGGCCGTCTGCACCAGCAGCGTGGTGCGGCCGCAGGACTCGCGTCCGGACGCGAAAGCGACGACCTGCGGCACGCGGGCGCCGAAGATGCGCCGCAATCCGGCGGCCTGGTCGCTCGTCAGGTCGATGTCGACCGTCTCAGACAAGCGAGGCCCCTTGCGCTTCGGCGCCACGCGGAGACATGACGAGACCGACTTCCTGATCGAGCAGGCGATGCGGCGAGGCCTCGACCGGCTGCTTGAACGCGCGATGCAGCAGGTAAGCGCGGTTGGGCAGGTGCAGGTCCTCCGGAACGCGCTGGCCGTTGGCGACGTACGACAGCAGCAGGCCGTGGCGCACGCAGGCGTCGATCGCCGGCGCCACCGAGGCAGCCTCGTCGACCTTGGTCAGGATGCAGCCGGCGAGATTCTCGCCTGCGTAGGCGCGGATGACGTCGTCGAGCGTGTCGCCGCGCGCGGTGGCGTTCAGCATCAGCAGGCGATTGACCTCGCCGGCACGCATCAGCATCGCCGCCTGCTCGGCGACCATGCGATCACGCTGGCTCATGCCGACGGTGTCGATCAGCACCATATGCTTGTCGCGCAGGTCGGCGAGCGTGCGGCGCAGGTCCTCGCCGTCGCGCACGATATGCACCGGCACGCCGAGGATGCGGCCGTAGATGCGCAGTTGCTCATGGGCGCCGATCCGGTAACCGTCGGTCGTCAGCAGCGCGAGGCGGTCGGCGCCGTAGCGCACGACGCAGCGCGCCGCGAGCTTGGCGGTGGTCGTCGTCTTGCCGACGCCGGTCGGGCCGACGATGGCGAACACGCCGCCGCGGTCGATGATGTCGTTGTCGTTGGTCAGCGTGCGCAGGCGGCGATTGATCGCGCTTTTGAGCCACTTGCGGCCCTCGTCGGCCAAGACCTCGGCCGGCATTTCGTCGCAGAGGCGGCGCGCCAGCACACCGGAGAAGCCGGCCTCCAGCATCTCGGCCAGCAGCAGTGCCTTGACCGGCGTCTGGCGCGACATCTCGCCCCAGGCGAAGCCGGCCAGCTGCTTCTCGAGCATGCCTTTGATGCTCTTCATCTCCGCCATCAGCTGGGCGACCTGCGCGTTGGCAGGGTCGATGCTGCCGGCCTCGGCGGCAACGCTCTTCAGCGTCGCGGCGACCTGGTCGGTGCTGGCGACGCTGGCATCGCGGCGCGGCAAGGGGCGCAGCGGTGGCCGCTCGGCCGCCTGCGGAGCCGGTGCGGCGGCGGCCGGTGCCGCCTGCTGCGGCTGCCATTGGCGGAACGGGGACTGCGCCTTCGTCGACAAGCTGACCATGTAGTCGTCGTCAACCGGGGCGCGTGCCGGCGCTGCGGCCGCGGGCCGTTGCGTCTGGGCCGCGGGCTGCCGAGGGGCAGGCGCCGGCGCCGGAGCGGCGGCAGCGGGCTGGCGTACCGGCGGCGCCTGCTGCGATAAGGCGTTCAGGCTGTCGGCCGACATCGCCATGATTTCGACACCGCCTTCGACGGCACGATTCGAGACCACGATCGCGTCCGGCCCAAGCTCGAGCTTCACGCGCCGCAAGCACTCGCGGGCGGTGTCGGCGAAATAGCGTTTTACGGTCATGTCGTTACCTTCCGGTCAAATTCGGTGTGTTCATTACTTCGCCCCGATGATTGCCGTGACCTTGATGGTCCGCGACTCGGGAATTTCGGCGTTCGCCAGCACCTTGAGATTCGGCCAGGCGCGGCGCAGGAAGCGGGAGAGCAGCCAGCGCAGGTTGCCCGGCACCAGCAGAACCGGCGGCAGGCCGAGTGTCTCCTGCCGTTCCGATGCCTGCGCCGTCTCGCGCAGCAGCGTGTCGGCGAGGCCCGGTTCGATGCCCGAGCCGTCGGCACCGCCGCCCTGCAGGGCTTGCGACAGGATGCGCTCGAGCCCCGGCTCGAGCGCCATGATCTGGAGTTCGGCAGTGCCCGGGAACAGTTGCTGGACGATCGCGCGGCCGAGCGCGATGCGCACCTGCGCCGTCAGCTCGACGGGGTCCTGCGTGCGCGGCGCATGCTCGGCGAGCGTCTCGATGATGCTGCGCATGTCGCGGATGTTGACGCCTTCCTCGAGCAGGTTCTGCAGCACGCGCTGCACCGTCGCGAGCGGCAGTTGTTTCGGCACCAGGTCCTCGATGAGCTTCGGCGCATCCTTGGCGATGTGGTCGAGCAGCGCTTGCGTTTCCTGGCGGCCGAGCAGTTCCGCGGCGTTCGAGAGGATCACGTGGTTGAGGTGCGTCGCGATCACCGTGCCGGCATCGACGACCGTGTAGCCGAGCACGTGAGCCTGGTCGCGCAGCGCCGCCTCGATCCAGATCGCCGGCAGGCCGAACGCCGGGTCCTTGGTCTGGGCGCCGGGCAGCGGGCCGCTGACGCGCCCCGGATTGATCGCCAGGTACATGCCCGGGTAGGCCTCGCCCGCGCCCACCTCGACGCCCTTGAGGTTGATGCGGTAGGCGTTCGGCTTGAGTTCGAGGTTGTCGCGGATGTGCACCGGCGCCGACAGGAAGCCGATCTCCTGTGCGAACTTCTTGCGCAGCCCGCGGATGCGCTTCAGCAGTTCGCCGTCCTGGCCCTTGTCGACCAGCGGGATCAGGCGGTAGCCGACTTCGAGGCCGAGCACGTCGACAGGAGCGACGTCGGCCCAACTTGCTTCCTGGGATTCGGTCGGCGCTTCGGCGGCGGGCGGCGCCGCCACCTCTCCGGCCGCCTCACGCTCCTGCTGGCGGCCGATGGTCCACCAGCCGAGGCCGCCGATCACGGCGGCAAGCATCAGGAAAACGAGGTTCGGCATGCCGGGGATGAGGCCTAGCACGCCGAGAATGGCGGCGGTCAGCATCAGCACGATCGGGTTGCCGAACACCTGGCCGATGAACTGCTGGCCGATGTCCTTCTCGTCCGCGCCGACGCGCGTGACGACAAGGCCGGCGGCGGTCGAGATGATCAGCGCCGGCAGCTGCGCGACGAGGCCGTCGCCGATCGTCAGCAGCGTGTAGTTGCGCGCCGCCTGGCCGGCGTCCATGTCGTGTTGTGCCACGCCGATGATCAGGCCGCCGATGATGTTGATCAGCAGGATCAGGATGCCGGCGATGGCGTCGCCGCGCACGAACTTCGAGGCGCCGTCCATGGAGCCGTAGAAGTCGGCTTCGGATGCGATGGCGGCGCGGCGGCTGCGCGCCTCGTCCTCGCCGATCAGGCCGGCGTTGAGGTCGGCGTCGATGGCCATCTGCTTGCCGGGCATCGCGTCCAAGGTGAAGCGCGCGCCGACTTCGGCGATGCGGCCGGCGCCCTTGGTGATGACGACGAAGTTGATGATCGTCAGGATGATGAAGACGACGATGCCGACCGTGTAGTTGCCGCCGACCAGGAAGTGGCCGAAGGCCTCGATCACCTTGCCGGCCGCGTCGGGACCGGTGTGGCCCTGCAGCAGCACGATCCGCGTCGAGGCGACGTTCAGCGACAGGCGCAGCAGCGTCGTCACCAGCAGCACCGTCGGGAACACCGAGAAGTCCAACGGCTTCAGGGTGTACATCGCCACCAGCAGCACCATGACCGACAGCGCGATGTTGAAGGTGAACAGCACGTCGAGGGCGAATGCCGGCAGCGGCAGCACCATCATCGACAAAATCATGATGATGAGCGCCGGCGCGGCCAGCGCCTTCAGGTTGTTGCGATTGAAGAGAACGTCGAGCGCGAGCGCGTTGTTCATTCAACGGCTCCAGGGTCCATGCCCGCGGGCACGTCGATCGCCGCGGGCAGCGACGGCGGCAGCAGCTTGCCGCCGCTGGTGAGGAATTCCTGCAGCTGGTAAACGTAGGCCATCACTTCGGCCACCGCCGTGTAGAGCGCCGACGGGATCTGGTCGCCGATCTCCGCGTGCTTGTAGAGGGCACGTGCCAGCGGCGGCGCCTCGACCACCGGGACCGAATGCTCCTCGGCCAGCTCGCGGATCTTGGCGGCGACGATGTTCATGCCCTTGGCAACGACCGTGGGCGCACCCATGTTGGCGCTGTCGTACTTGAGCGCGACCGAGAAGTGCGTCGGGTTGGTGACGACGACGTCCGCCTTCGGCACTTCAGCCATCATGCGGTTGCGCGCCATCTCGCGCTGCTGGCTGCGGATGCGCGCCTTCAACTGCGGATCGCCTTCCATCTCCTTGTACTCCTGGCGCACCTCTTCCTTGGTCATGCGCAGCTTGGCGTAGTACTGCCAGAGCTGGAAGGGCACGTCGATGGCCGCGATGATGGCGAGGCCGCCGACGAGGCCGGCGGCGGCGAACAGCAGCATGCGCGCGAAGTTGTTGAGCGCGGAATCGAGCGGCTGGGAGATCAGCGCGAACAGGTGCTCCTGTTCGTGGCGCACGATCCACCAGATGATGCCGCCGATCAGCAGCGCCTTGAGGATCGCCTTCACCAGCTCGCCGACGCTGTGCATCGAGAACATGCGCTTGATGCCGGCGATCGGGTCCATGCGGCCGAAGTTGAGCGCCAGCGCCTTGGGCGAGAACACCATGCCGCCGAGCAGGAAGGGCGTCAGCAGCGCCGCCGCGATGGTCAGCAGGAAGATCGGCGCCGCCAGCATCAGCGCGGCTACGGACAGCTCGTAGAAGACGTTGGTCATTGCCGACGTGTCGAAGCCGGCGTCGCGACCGAACGACAGCCCGTGGCGCATGATCGAGCTGGCCCGCTGCGAGAACCACGAATTCATCGTCCACAGGCCGGCGACCGCCGAGGCCATGACGAGGAAAGCCATCAGCTCCCGCGACTGCGGAACCTGACCTTCTTCGCGCGCCTGTTCGATCCGCCGGCTTGACGGTGATTCTGTCTTTTCGAGGTCGCTGTCTTCAGCCAAGGGCATGCCCCTCCATGCCGGCAATTATTGCCGGCGGAGGCAAGCGGGAAGATGAAAGAAGGGCCGGTATTCGGCCCTTATTCAGCGGCGCGCGGACCCGCTGACGCGGGCCGCGTGATCAGGCTGCCAGCGCGTCGTGGATGACGAAGCTGGAACGCGGCACGCCGCGGCCTTCGCCGAGGCCCAGCATCAGTTCCTTCATGTCGAGGATCAGCACGATCTGGCCGTTCGACAGCGTCGTGACGCCGGCGACGCCCTTCGGCCGGAAGTCCTCGAGCGACTTGATCACGGCGTCCTCGCGGCCCATGAAGCCGTCGATGGCGAGAATGAAGGTGTGCTCGGCCGTCTGCATCAGCACGCCGTACTCGGCGACCTGTTCCGGCGCCCAGCCGAGCAGGTAATGGAGCGGGTAGATCGGCATGACTTCGCCGCGCACGACCATGGTCGCGCGGCCGCCGACTTCCTGCACCTGGTTGATGTCGATCGGCAGGATCTCGCGCACCATCGACAGCGGCACGGCGAACGGCTGCTGGCCGAGCTGCACCAGCAGCACGGGCAGGATCGCCAGCGTCAGCGGCAGCGAGATGACGAAGGTGGAGCCCTTGCCCGGCGACGACTTGATCTCGATCGAGCCGTTGAGCTTCTGGATGTTGGTCTTGACGACGTCCATGCCGACGCCGCGCCCCGAAACGTCGGAGGCGACGTCCTTGGTCGAGAAGCCGGGCAGGAAGATCAGGTTGAAGCTCTGGCGCTCGTCCATCGTGTTGGCCTCTTCATCGGTGATGAGGCCTTTCTCGAGGGCTTTGGCGCGCAGTCTTTCGGCATTCATGCCGCGACCATCGTCGGCGATGATGAGGACGATGTGGTCGCCTTCCTGGCGCGCTTCCAGGCGCACCGGCGACTTCTCCGGCTTGCCGGCGGCGCGACGCTCTTCCATCGTCTCGACGCCGTGGTCGACGGCGTTGCGGATCAGGTGGATGATCGGATCGGAAAGGTCCTCGATCATCGTCTTGTCGATTTCGGTCTCTTCGCCGACCAGCACCAGCTCTACGTCCTTGCCGAGGCTGCGCGCGAGGTCGCGGGCGATGCGCGGGTATTTCTGGAACAGGCGCCCGATCGGCTGCATGCGCGTCTTCATGACGGCGTTCTGCAGGTCGGAGACCAGCAGGTCGAGCTGGCTGACGGCCTGGTCGAGCGCATGCAGCGTGTCGGTGTCGGAGCGGCCGTTGAGGATGTCGGAGCGCAGCGAGGTCAGGCGGTTCTTGGTCAGGCCGATTTCGCCCGAGAGGTTCAGCACCTGGTCGAGGCGCGAGGTGTCGACGCGGATCGAATTGTCGCGCGTCTTCTCGTCGGGACGCCGGCCGCCGGCCGGGCCCTGGTAACCGGGCTTGTCGGTGGTGCGGCGACCGACCGCCTGCTTGATGATTTCCTCGGGCACCTTGCCGGCGACGTCGGTGTGATCGGGAACCGGAGGCGCCGCGGCCGCAGCGGGCGCGGCACCGGTGACGGCGTTGAAGAGGTTGTCCCAGTTCGGTCCGCTTGCGGGCACCTGGGCGGCCGGCGCGGCAACTGCCGCCACCGGTGCCGGTGCGGCAGCGGCCGGCGCGGCCAGCGCCTCGCCGGCGATCGCCGCCTTCAGGTTGGCGATGAGCGCCGGATCGGCAGCCGTCGGCTGCACGCCGCGCTCGAGATAGCCGAACATGTCGCGCACCGTTCCGGTGGCGGCGAGGATGCTGTCCATCACTTCCTTGGTCAGCACGAGCTCGCCGTTGCGCAGCTTGTCGAACAGGTTTTCCGTCAAGTGGCAGAGGGTGACCAGTTCGGCGGCGTTGAGGAAGCCGGCGCCGCCCTTGATGGTGTGAAAGCCCCGGAAGATGTCGTTGAGCAGCTTGCGGTCGTCGGGCGCACGCTCGAGGTCGATGAGCATGTTGTCGACGCCCGACAGCAGGTCGGTGGCTTCGACGAGGAAGTCCTGCAGCAGGTCTTCCATTCCTTGAAAGTCGCTCATCGCTTTCTCCTTATCCCTTCTCAGTTGTCGCTCAGAAGCCCAGGCTCTCGAGCAGGTCGTCGACCTGCTCCTGGCTGGTGACGACGTCGGCTCGGCCCGCGGCGTTGATGACGGGGCCGTTCATCAGGCCCTCGGGCGCCGCCGCCTTCTTCTCTTCAGGCATGACTTCGATGAGGACCGCGAGCAGTTGCGCCTCGAGGCCCTGCACCATCTCGACCACCTTCTTGATGACCTGGCCAGTGAGGTCCTGGAAGTCCTGCGCCATCATGATTTCGGTGAGCTGGTCGCCGGTGGTCTTGATCTTCCCCGGCGCTTCGCTGAAGAAGGCGCGCGAGTCTGCGGCCAGCGCCTTGAATTCGTCGACCGAAAGCTGGTTGGCGAACATCTTGTCCCAGCGCGCGGACAGCGCCTGCGAGCGCGCCAGCAGGTCGTCCTGCAGCGGCTTGGCGATGTCGGTCGCATTCAGCACGCGGCTCGCCGCCTGTTCGGTCATCTGGGCGATGTAGTTCAGGCGCTCGCGCGCGTCCGGGATCTTGCGCGCCGAATCCTCGAGCATGCGGTCGTAGCCGAGCCCCCGCAGCGAGTCGTGCAACTGGCGCGCCATGTGGCCGATGCGATTGAACGCCGCTTCCTGGGCCGAAGCCGGCTCCTGCGGGGCGGCCGCGGCAGGCGCGGCTGCCGGCTCGGCGCCGCCGACCTGCTCGGAAACGGAGTCGAACAGCGCCTGGAGGTCGTCCGAATCGCCCGAGGCGTCAACGGCGGCAGGCGCTGGCGCCGGCGCGGCGGCAGGCTTGCCTCCTGCGATGCTGTCGAACAGTGCCTGGAGATCCGCGGAGTCGCTGGATTCGTCGATGCTGATCGGTTTTGCCATGTTGTCCGTCGTCCCGCGGGCGCCTACAGGCCCATCTTCTCGAAAATCTTGACCATCTTCTCGTTCAGCGTCGCTGCCGTGAACGGCTTGACGATGTAGCCGGAGGCCCCTGCCTGGGCAGCGGCGATGATGTTTTCCTTCTTCGCCTCGGCCGTGATCATCAGCACCGGCAGATGCTTGAGGTTGGCGTCGGCGCGGATGCTCTGCAGCAGCGTCAGGCCGTCCATGTTCGGCATGTTCCAGTCGGTGACGACGAAATCGATGCCGCCGCCGGACTTCAGCCTCTGCAGCGCGACGGCGCCGTCCTCGGCTTCCTCGACGTTGTTGAAACCCAGTTCCTTGAGCAGATTGCGCACGATGCGGCGCATCGTCGAAAAATCGTCGACGACGAGAAACCTTATCTTGCCCGGATCTACAGCCATTCCTCTTCCTTGTTTCGGTTAATCGCGTTGCGCCTTCATCAGCAGCGGCCGCAACGTCTCCGCCAGCGCGTCGGCATCGAACTTGGCGACATAGGCATCGACGCCCACGGCCTTGCCCATCGAGCGGTTGGCTTCCGACGACAGCGACGAATGCATGACGACCGGAATGCCGTGGAAGCGGCTGTCCGACTTGATGTTCTTGGTCAGCACGTAGCCGTCCATCTCGGGCATCTCGGCGTCGACGAGGATCAGGCTGACCTCGTCGCGCAGGTCGGCGCCGGATTGCTGGGCGTGCGCGGCCATGCCGGACAGGCGCGTCCAGGCCTCGAGGCCGTTCTGCGCGTGCTTGTGCTTGACGCCGAGCTTGTCGAGCACCTCCGCGATCTTCTTGCGCGCGACCGAGGAGTCGTCCACGAAGAAGACGTTGATGTCCTCGCCCGCCTCCATGCGCTCGATCTGGCCGATGACGGCCTCGCCGAAGGTGTTGGCCATGATCTGCTCGACGTCGACGATCGACACCAGCTTGCCGTCCGGCAGTTCGGTGATCGCCGTGATGTAGGCGTGGGAGCCGCTGGTCACCGACTCAGGCGCACGCACCTTGTCCCAATCGACGCGGATGATGCGGTCGACGCCATGGACGAGGAAGCCGAGCGTGCGCTTGCTGTACTCGGTGACCATCATCGAGCCGCCGCGCTCGGACGGCGCATCGGCGAGGTTCATCACCTTCGACAGCGAGACGCAGGGAATCACGTTGCCGCGCAGGCTGATCAGGCCCTCGACGCCGTCCGGCATGTGCGGCGCCTTGGTGATCGCCGGGGTCTTGCTGACCTCGCGCACCTTGAAGACGTTGATGCCGAAGGTCTCGTGGGTGCCGAGCGAGAACAGCAGGATCTCCATGCGGTTCGAGCCGGCCAGCTTGGTGCGGGCATCGACATGTTCCAGCAGCGACGCAGCCGGTACCGGGCTGCCGGAGAATTGGGGGGCGTTCATGGCGCGCGTTCCTCGACGGTCAGTTGGCCTCGTCGGCCAACTGCAACTGGCCGGGCTTCAGGATCAGGCGGGTCAGGGTTTCGGCCAGTCGCTGCGGCTCGAACTTCGGCACGTAGTCGTCGACGCCGACCGACTTGCCGAGCTGCATGTTCGACATCGACGACAGCGACGAATGCATGATCACGGGAATGCCGGCCAGCCGCGGATCCGACTTGATGTTCTTGGTCAGGATGTAGCCGTCCATCTCGGGCATCTCGACGTCGGTCAGCACCAGCTGGACGATGTCGGACGCCTTGCGCCCGGCCGACTCGGCGTAGGTGGCGATCTTCTGGATCTCGTCCCAGGCGGCGCGGCCGTTCACGGTGGCGATGCCCTTGATGCCGAGCACGTTGAGCGTGCGCTCGACCTGGCTGCGGGCGACCGAGGAATCGTCGGCGTAGAGCACCGTCAGATCCTGGCGATCGAGCGGCGCGATGGCGGTGAACTTGTACTCGTCGTCCTGCTTCGCCGTCTCGGCCAGCACGCGCTCGACGTCGAGCATCATGACGAGGCGGTTGTCGGCCAGTTCGGTGACGGCGGTGACGAGGCCGCCGAGATTGGCGGTCAGCATTTCCGGCGGCACGCGCATCTGCGCCCAGTCGAGGCGCAGGATGGTATCGACGGCCTCGACCAGGAAGCCCTGCGTATGGCCGTTGTACTCGGTGACGATCATGATGTCGCGCGGCGATTCCGGCTGCATCCCGACGTACTCGGCCAGATCGACGACCGGCACCAGGATGCCGCGCAGCGAAACCATGCCCTTGACCGAAGACGGCATGTCCGGGGCGGCGGTGATCGGCGGCGTGCGCATGACCTCGCGCACCTTGAAGACGTTGATGCCGAAAGTCTCACGCCGGCCGGTGCGGCCGTCCACGCCAAGCGAGAAAAGCAGGATTTCCAGCTTGTTCGTACCCGCCAGGCGGGTCCGCGCGTCAATGTTTTTGAACAACTCGGACATATCCGAACCTTTCGCCGACTTCTTCGTTAGGAAGATGTTACGTCATTTGGACGACCCGGCCGACCGGGCCCCCGGGACTACTCCGTGCGGTAGCCGATGCGGAAGCCGCCCCAATGGCGACCCTTGACGTAGATCGGCACCGAGATGTCGTGCATGATCTCGCCGGTATCGCGGCGGTAGGTCTGCAGCAGGAACGGCAGTTCGTGCGAGCCGCAGCGCTTGCCGACCGGATCGGCGAACACCCGCTTGGTCCGGTTGCCGACGAAGTCCTTCTTCTCGTCGCCCGTCAGCGGCTGGCAGAAGCGGTTGTTGTGGGTCGGCACGTAGCCGCCGTTGTCGCAGCCGATGGCGTACGCGATCTCACGGTTGCGCTCGATGAGCGGCTCCTGGATCGCCGGCAGCACCTTGTCGCAGAAACCGTCGAAGCGCGTGTGGAACTTCTGCGGCTTGGTGTTCGGGATGGAGACATAATTGCGGTCGAACAGGTCGTCGAGGGATATCGTGCCGCGGTCGACCGCCGCTTCGAAGGCCGCGCCGATCTGGCGCGCGGTGTCCTGGGCGAGCTTCGGCATGGATTCGTGCACCTTGCGGGCAACCTCGCCGGCCGCGCCGAGCTTGAAGACGGCGCCGATCTCCTCGAGGTTGATCGCCAGGTAGTCGAGTTGCGTCGCTTCGGCCAGCGTGCCGCGCGCGCCTTCGCTGTTGCGTTCGGCGGAACCCATGATGCTGGTCACGTGCTCGGCGATCGCCAGCGTCTTCTGGTTCTGCTCGGCCATGGCGCGGGCGATCACATCGACCTTCTCCATGGTTTCCTGCGCCCCATGGTTGATCTCGGCCAGCGCGCCGGCGGCCTGGCGCGCCAGGTCCGCACCCGTGCGCGCCTGCTCCGAGCCTTCCTGGATGGTGGCGATGGCGCTCTTGGTCTCGCTCTGGATGGCCGTGATCATGGTGCCGATCTCGGCCGTTGCCGCCGTGGTGCGCTCGGCCAGCTTGCGCACCTCGTCGGCGACGACGGCGAAGCCGCGGCCCTGCTCGCCGGCACGCGCCGCCTCGATGGCGGCGTTGAGCGCCAGCAGGTTGGTCTGGTCGGCGATGTCGTGAATGGTCTTGACGATGCCGGAGATGGCCTGCGAGCGCTCGCCGAGCGCTTCGATCACCACCGCCGACTGTTCGACGGAACGCGCGATGCGCTCGATCTCGGCCGACGCTTCGCCGACGATCTCGGCGCCGCGCGACGACTGCTCGCGCGCCGCCTGCGCGATGCCGGCCGTCTCGCTGGCGTTGCGCGCGACTTCGCCGACACCGGCCGAAAGCTCGGCCACCGCCTCGGCCGCCATTTCGGCCGCGGCGTTCTGGCTTTCAGAGCTCTCGACGGTCGTCTTGGCCTCGGCGATCAGCTTTTCGGCAGCCTCGGCCACCTGCTGCGAGTTGAAGATGATGCGTGTCGAGATGCCCTGGAAGCTCGCGATCAGCTCGTTGTAGGCCGTCGCCGCGCCGGCAACCGGGCTGCCGGCCTGGACCACGGCGCGCCGCGAGAGGTCGCCGTCGCTGCGCGTCGAGGCGATCGTCGCACGCAGGTGTTCGAGCGGCCCCGACAACGTGTGGCCCATGACGATCGGCGGCACGATCGCGACGACGAAACCCATGACCAGGTAAAGCGCCCAGGCAAGCGGCCCCGGTGTTGCACCCGACAGATAGACGCCGGCGATGCCGGCGCCCGCGAGAATCAAACCTGCAAGAAAATGAACGACACGCGCATGAATCATGGCAGTTCCACCCCCCACGCCCCCTCCAGCCACCCGCCGCTATCACGTTGGTAGTATTGGCCGACCGGCAGGAATTCTGGGATTCCTTGACCGATGGCCGCAGCGGGACCCTTGTTGCGACAGGAACTCTAAGTGTTTCCCGAAGCAAAGACAAGGGACGCCCAGGACTGCTTGCCGCTAGATTTCGGCCGGTCCCCGGGGAGTGAGCGCGAGCATGGCCGTGGCCGTGTTGCCCGCCTCGTTGAACTGGAATCCCGTGGCGATCTTCCGCACCAGCGCGAGCCCGCGGCCGAACGGCTGGCTGCCGGAAGCCGCGACGCGCGCCATTGCGCCGGCATGGTCGAAACCCGGCCCGGAATCGCGGCAGACGATGCGCAGCCAAGTGCGCTCGGCGAGGGTGAACTGCTCGACTTCCAGTTCGATCTCGCCTTCGGTGAGCTGATCCAGCTTCGTCCTGCGGTCCTCGAGATAGCGCTCCATGCCGGAAGGATCGAGCTTGAGTCGCGAGTCGAGACGCAGCAGCCCATGGTCGAGCGCGTTGTTGAAGAGTTCCGACAGGATGACGAAGAGCTGGCCGGCCTGTTCCTCGGTGCCGTCGAACTGGCTGATGACGCCGAGCAGCAACGGAACCACGTCGACCTTGCGCAGTTCGCCGGCGTCGAGGCGCAGGCCGAAACGCCAGCTTCCGGAGTGCGCCGGCTCGGACCCCTCCGGCGCCGGGCTGGCACCCGCCTCGAGATGTTCGCACAGGCAATCCACCGCCAGGACAGCGACGTCGTCGTGCGGCGGTCCTCCGCGCGCATGCGCCTGAAGGGCGTCGATGAGGGCGGGCAGGCGCTCGGCCGGGGCGCCCGTCAGCGCCGCCGCGAGGCGCCCGAAGCCGAACATCTCGCCGGCGGCGTTCTCGGTTTCGACCAGGCCGTCCGAATAGACCATCAGCTGGCGGTTGCCCTCCGAGAACGCGTGCGCCTCGGCGACGGCGTCGAGCTCCTCGTCCGGCAGCACGCCCAGCGGCAGGTGGCGCAGCGAGAAGACATATTCGACGCTGCCGTCCGGCGCCGTCATGAAGGGCTGCGGGTTGCCGCCGTTCCAGACGCGCACGTAGCCTTCGCGAAAATCGATCGCCGCCACGGTGGCGGCGACGAAGCGGTTCTCGGGCAGGAAGTCGCGCACCTTGGCGTTCATCTCGCGCACGATGGCGTCGATGCCGAAGCCCTTCCCGGTCATGCGGTAGAACGGGGCGATGATGGGCAGCACGTTGATCGACGCCGCGAGCCCGTGGCCGCTGCCGTCCGCCAGCAGCACGTGCAGCACGTTGCCCGGGGTGCGCGCCGCGGCCAGCAGGTCGCCGCTGTAGAAGGCTGCCGGCGCGATCCAGTGCCGCACCGCCGGATCGTCGAGCTTGTCGCGGCTGGTCATGCGCCGCAGCAGGTGCGCGGCGATGCGCTTTTCCTCTTCCTCCTCGGCGTAGTAGCGCTCGAGTTCCGCTGCGTGCTCCTCGGCCTGGCGCTGCATCGCCTGCAGGCGCTCGATGACTTTCAGCCGGGCGCCGATGACGTCGGCCGAGGCGGGCTTGACGATGTAACCGTCGGCGCCGGTAGCCAGCGCCTTGACCTCGAGCGCCTCGTCGCGGTGGCCGGTGAGGAAGATGACCGGCTGCCAGCGGGGCGCCGCCAGGCGCTGGATGGCGCGCGTCAGCTCGAAGCCGTCCATGCCCGGCATGCGGATGTCGGTAAGGACGAGATCGGGGTGTTCGATCGGCCACAGGCGCAGCGCTTCGGCGCCGCTGCCGGCGCAGGCCACTTCATGGCCGAGCCGTTCCAGCTCGATGCGCGCCAGCGTCAGGTCGTCGGGGTTGTCCTCGACGAGAAGAATCTTCATCGCCGCAGTTGCGACTCAGGCGATGCTGAACAACTTGCCGAAGTTTGCGATCTCGATGACCTGCTTGACGGCGCCGCGGCAGTTGGCCAGGGAAACGCTGCGACCGGCGCTGCGCGCCTTGTCACGCAGCATCAGCAGCATGCCGAGCGCCGAGCTGTCGAGATAGTCGACGGCGGCGAGGTCGACCTGGATGTCGCCCGTGGTGCCCTCGGCCATGGCGGCATCGACGGCATCGCGGAATTCGCGATGGGAGTTGAAGTCGAACCGCCCGGAGAGGCGGATGACGGCGGCGTTCTCTGCGATGCTGACGTTGGCTTCCATGACCATTCCCTCGTTTCCGTTCCCTCGAAGATGTTACCTAACTCTGTCTTTCCCACTGCCGCAGCCGGGCGAGGATGCGCGTCGCGACGTCGCCGAGAGGCGCCACCTCGTCCACCGCGCCGATGGTCGCCGCCTCGCGCGGCATGCCGTACACCACGCAACTCTCCTCGTCCTGGCCGATGTTCCAGGCACCGGCCTTGCGCATTTCGAGCATGCCTTGGGCGCCGTCCTTGCCCATTCCCGTCAGTATGACCCCGATCGCCCGCGCTTTCGCCTGCTCGGCAACCGAGCGGAACAGCACATCGACCGACGGCCGGTGTCGATTGACCGGCTCCGACTGCGACAGCTCGGTGACGAAGTGCCCGCCGATCCGCTTCACCAGCAGGTGCGAATGGCCGGGCGCAAGGTAGGCGTGTCCGGGAAGGATGCGCTCGCCGCCCTGCGCCTCCACGACCGTCAGCCGGCTCAGGCTGTCGAGGCGGCGCGCGAACGATCCGGTGAACGACTCCGGCATGTGCTGCGCCATGACGACGCCCGGAATGTCGGGCGGCAGGGCGCTCAGCACCTCGCGGATGGCCTCGGTGCCCCCGGTCGAGGCGCCGATGGCGACGATGGAGTCCTGCAGCATGCGCGACGAGAAGCCGGAGCCGGCCGGCGGCGAGGCCTTCGGCGTTTCGCCCGGCCGCCGCTTGAGGTGGGCGCTGCGCGCGGCGCGGATCTTGTCGCGGATTTCGTCGGCGTAGAGCTGCAGCGCGGTGACGTTTTCGGCGCGCGGCTTGGCGACGAAGTCGACGGCGCCGATCTCGAGCGCCTGCAGGGTCACCTCGGACCCGCGCTCCGTGAGCGACGAGATCATGACCACCGGCATCGGTCGCAGGCGCATCAGCCGGTCGAGGAACTCGAGGCCGTCCATGCGCGGCATCTCGACGTCCAGCGTCAGCACGTCGGGGTTCAGCGTCTTGATCATCTCGCGCGCTTCGAGCGGATTCGGCGCGCTGCCGACGACCTCGAGGTCGGGTGCGCCGTTGATGATCTCGGTCAGCAAGGCGCGCATCAGCGCGGAGTCGTCGACGATGAGTACTTTTATGGCCACAAACGGGGTCCGTCAGTTGAAGAGTTCGATCTCGCCGGCGACCGGCGCCTCGCTCAGGCGGTCGGCATATTCCTTCTCGCGCCGCATTACGGTGTCATTGTGCATGCGGACCAGCTTTTTGACCAGCACGCGACCGCTGTTCGGAAAGTAATAGACCTTGCGCGGATGCACGTCGAGCAGGTCCTTGGCGGCCACCGGTATGCCCTCGGTGGCGAGGAAATCGAGCACGAAGGATGCGTTGTTCTCGCCCACCTGCGAGGTCGACAAGCTCGACAGCACGCGGCCGCCGCCGAACACCTTGGCCTCCAGGGAGCTCTTGCGGGCGCCGAGCTTCATCAGGTGGTTGATCAACACTTCCATCGCGTAGGTGCCGTAGCGCGCCGACGCCGACATGAACTCGCCGCTGCCGCCATCGGCCAGCATGAAGTGGTTCATGCCGCCGATGCCGGTCTCGCGGTCGCGCACGCAGGCCGACACGCAGGAGCCGAGCACCGTCACCAGGAGCATCTCGCCGGACGTGACGAAATACTCGCCCGGCAGCACCTTGACCGCCTCGATCTCGAACTGGCGGTCGAAGTAGCGGTTTCCGGCGAGGTGCTCGACGAAGCCCAGCTCGGCATGGCTCACGGATGGCGCCTCATGTCGCGCGGCGGGCCCTTGCGGTCGGCGCGCTCGTACACCGTGCGGCCGAGCGAGCGCACGACGTCGGCCGCGTGCAGGAAGCTCTCCGAGTGGCCGGCGAAGAACAGGCCGTCCTCGCGCAGCAGCGGAACGAACTTCGTCAACAGCCGGTGCTGCGTTTCCTTGTCGAAGTAGATCATCACATTGCGGCAGAAGATGACGTCGAACGGCGCCGGCACCTCCCAGCGCGCGTCGAGCAGATTGACGCGCGCAAAGGTGATCAGCTTCTGCAGTTCCGGGCGCACGCGCACCTGGCCAGCCTGCGGCCCGGTGCCCTTGAGGAAGAAGCTGCGCAGGCGGTCGGGTTCGAGCTGCTCGACGCGCGCGAGCGGATAGACGCCGCGCTGGCCGGTCGCCAGCACGTTGGTGTCGATGTCGCTGGCGAAGATCGACACCGGCGGCGTCAGCGTGCCGAAGGCCTCGCACGCCGTGATGGCGAGCGAATAAGGCTCCTCGCCGGTCGAGGCGGCCGAGCACCAGATGCGGATCTGCCGCTGGCCGAGCGATTCGAGATAGCTGGCGAGGATGCCGAAGTGGTGGGCCTCGCGAAAGAACGAGGTCAGGTTGGTCGTCAACGAGTTGACGAAGGTCTCCCACTCGGCCGGATCACCGCGGTCGAGGTGGTCGAGGTACTCGCGGAAGCTCGACATGCGCAGCGCCCGCAGCCGGCGCGCCAGCCGCGAATAGACCATGTCGCGCTTGATCGGCGCCAGCGAGATGCCGGCATGGTCGTAGATAAGCTTGCGGATGCGATCGAAGTCCGCCGCCGCGAACTCGAATTCGCGCGGAGGCGCTGCGTTGTCGCTGGGACGGGATTCGCCGGAAGTCACGGTGGCTGGCTCTGCGCAGGAACGCCCGGTTCAGCGCCGGGCGCGCGCAAGAGGCGCGGCGTTCAGAACTCTTCCCATTCTTCGGCGTCGTCGGCGAGGTGCGGCGGCGGTATCCGCTTCTGCTTCGCCGCCTGCGGGCGCGGCTTGTCCGGGTTCGCCAGCCGCGGCGTCTCCCGCATCGCCGGCGCTTCCTGCTCCGCCAGCTTGAAGCTGCCCACCGCTTCCACCAGCCCACGCGCCTGCTCTTCCAGGCTCTCCGCAGCCGCCGCTGCTTCTTCCACCAGCGCGGCGTTCTGCTGCGTCACTTCGTCCATCTGGCTCACGGCCTGCGTCACCTGCTCGATGCCGGAACTCTGCTCGCGGCTCGCGCTGCTGATGTCGGTCACCAAGGCCGCCACGCGCTGGAACGAGGTC
>JBKPAD010000013.1:0-122181 GCA_046726235.1 Pseudomonadota bacterium | reverse complement strand
ACCCCTTCCCTTCCCGAACAGGACCGTGAAACAGGACCGCGCCCATGATATTGCGCTTCACCGCGCGAGAAAGTAGGTCAGCGCCAGACTTCCCTAAAAAGACAAAGCCCGCCGTCGAAAGACAGGCGGGCTTTGTTGTTTACAGCGAACGATTTCAGCGAATCGAATCGCGAGGGGATTACAGCAGCACCAGGTTATCCCGGTGAATAAGTTCCTCTTCCTCGATGTAACCGAGCAGAGGCTCGATTTCATTAGTCGAGTGCTTCGCGATGCGACGGGCTTCCGAACTCGAGTAATTGACGAGGCCGCGTGCAACCTCGATGCCTGCGGCATCGCGGCATGCCACGGCGGCACCGCGCCCGAATTCACCCGTGACCCCGACCACGCCGATCGGCAACAGGCTGCGACCGGCCTTCAGGGCCGAGACCGCGCCCACATCGAGAACCAGGCTGCCGGCCAACTGCAGATGATCGGCGAGCCACTGCTTGCGTGCGGCCAGCGGCGACTCGCTCGCATAGAGCAGCGTGCCGATGCGTTCCCCGTTGGCGGCGCGCAGCAGGGCATCGGGCTCGCGGCCACTGGCGATCAGCGTATGCGCGCCGCTGCGCGCTGCGCGCTGTGCCGCGCGAATCTTCGTGATCATGCCGCCCCTGCTTATACCGCTGCCTGCTCCGCCCGCCATCTGCTCGTACTGCCTGTCGTCGGCGCGCCCCTCCTCGATCAGCGTTGCCGTCGAATCGCGCCGCGGATCGGCGGTGTAAAGGCCCTTCTGGTCGGTGAGGATGATGACGGTATCGGCCTCGACGAGATTTCCGACGAGCGCGCCGAGCGTGTCGTTGTCGCCGAACTTGATCTCGTCCGTGACCACGGTGTCGTTTTCGTTGATGATCGGGATTACGCCGTAGCCGAGCAGTGCCTGGAGCGTGCTGCGCGCGTTGAGATACCTGTTGCGGTCCGCCAAATCCTCGTGGGTCAGCAGAATCTGCGCGGTCTTCAGACCGTGCTGTGCAAAGGTGTCTTCGTAGGCACGTGCGAGACCCATCTGGCCGACGGCTGCGGCCGCTTGCAGGTCGTGCATCGCGTGCGGCCGCTCCTTCCAGCCGAGGCGTTGCATGCCGGCTGCGATGGCGCCGGAGGAGACGAGCAGGACTTCACGTCCTGCCGCTCGCAGAACCGCAATCTGACGAGCACAATCGGCGACGAAGCCGAGCGCGAGACCTTCCCCATTGTTCGTAACCAGTGCGCTGCCGACCTTGACGACCAGCCGCTTACTCTGCGCTATCCGCGTTCTCATCCCGCTTGACCTGCTCCAGGTAGTCCATGAGTGCGAACGTGACTTCGCGGCAACCATCGCCGTTGATCGCCGAAACCACGAAATGCCGGTCGACCTTGCCATAGCCCTTGAGCAGCGCGGCGATACGAGCCTTGCGCTCCTCATCGGGAACAAGGTCGATCTTGTTGATCAGCAGCCAGCGAGGCTTGCGATAGAGGGCCTCGTCGTACTTGCGCAGCTCCTTTAGGATCGCCTTGGCATCCTTGACGGGATCGGCCTCGGTATCGAATGGAGCGATGTCGACAAGGTGCAACAGGACGCGCGTGCGTTGAAGGTGCCTGAGGAACTGGTGACCCAGCCCCGCCCCTTCCGCGGCGCCCTCGATGAGGCCGGGAATGTCGGCGATCACGAAGCTGCGGTTGCTGTCGACCCGCACTACGCCCAAATTCGGATGCAGTGTCGTGAACGGATAATCGGCAACCTTCGGGCGGGCCGCCGACACCGAGCGTATGAAGGTCGACTTGCCCGCGTTCGGCTGGCCGAGCAGGCCGACGTCGGCGAGCACCTTGAGCTCGAGCCGCAGATCGCGACGCTCGCCCTCCTTGCCTGGCGTGCTTTGCCGCGGTGCGCGGTTGGTGCTCGACTTGAAGTGCAGATTGCCGAGACCTCCCTCGCCTCCCTGGGCGATCAGAGCCCGCTTGCCGTCGACTTCGAGATCGGCAACCAGCTCGCCAGTGCCGATATCGGTGATGGTCGTGCCGACCGGGACGCGCAACTCGAGATCTTCGCCCCCCTTGCCGTAGCAGTCCGACCCGCGTCCATTCTCACCGCGCTGCGCGCGAAAGATGCGCGTGTAGCGGTAATCGATCAGCGTGTTCAGGTTACGGTCGGCTATGGCCCAGATGCTGCCGCCACGACCGCCGTCACCGCCGTCAGGACCACCGCGGGGGATGTACTTCTCGCGTCGAAAGGACGCCGCGCCATTGCCGCCGTCGCCGGCAATGACTTCGATCTTGGCTTCGTCAAAGAATTTCATGGATTCAGAAACACAAAAGCCCTATCGCTGACGATAGGGCTTTCGGGCCGGGGAAATCCCCCCTTTAAGCGGCTGCCGGTACGATGGCGACCGTCTTGCGGCGCTCGGCTCCCTTGACGAGGAACTGCACCGTGCCCGCCACTTTCGCGAACAGGGTGTGATCCTTGCCGATGCCGACGTTTTCGCCGGCATGGAATTGGGTGCCGCGCTGACGCACGATGATGGTGCCAGCGTTGATCAGTTGGCCGCCGTAGCGCTTCACGCCGAGGCGTTTCGATTCCGAGTCGCGGCCGTTGCGAGAACTGCCGCCTGCCTTTTTATGTGCCATTTCTCGTTACTCCTGTTCAGGCCGAGATCTCACCGATTTGAATCTCGGTGTAGTTCTGACGATGGCCCTGATGCTTCTGATAGTGCTTGCGCCGGCGCATCTTGAAAATCTTGACCTTGTCGTGACGACCGTGCGCGATGACCTTGGCCGTGACCTTCGCACCCGCGACGACAGGCGCGCCGACTTTCACCGACTCGCCTTCGCCGACCATGAGCACTTGGTCAAGCGTGATTTCCGCGCCCACATCTGCCGGTATCTGTTCTACCTTGATCTTCTCGCCGGCGACGACGCGATACTGCTTGCCGCCGGTTTTTATGACCGCATACATGAATGGGACTCCGTTGATTGAATTGAGACTGCAAAGGAACCGCGCATTCTAGCCAAAAAGCTCTGTCGCGTCAAAGGATTGTTGCCCCGGATTGACGAGGGGTGCACGGCCGCCTACTATCGCGCCTTTTGTCGCCCAACCACCTGTGACGCTCGATGACATCTACGCGCTGATTGCCGACGACATGCGCGCCGTCGACGCCGTGATTCGGCAGCGGCTGCATTCCGACGTCGTGCTCGTCAGGCAGGTCGCGGAATACATCGTGGCCGGCGGCGGCAAACGGATGCGCCCCGCCCTGGTGCTGTTGGCCGCCGGCGCAATGGGATACCGCGGGGGCAAGCATCACGAGCTCGCAGCGATCGTTGAATTCATTCACACCGCAACCCTGCTGCATGACGACGTTGTTGACGAGTCCGACATGCGGCGTGGCCGCAGCACCGCGAATGCGCTGTTCGGAAACGCCGCCAGCGTTCTGGTCGGCGATTTCCTCTATTCGCGCGCATTCCAGATGATGGTCGGCATCGGCAGCATGCGCGTGATGGAAGTGCTTTCCGACGCCACCAATGTCATCGCCGAAGGCGAAGTGCTGCAATTGATGAACTGCCACAACGCCGATATCGGCGTGGATGACTACCTGCAAGTCATACGCTACAAGACCGCCAAGCTGTTCGAAGCCGCAGGCCGCCTCGGCGCCATCATCGGCGGCGACGACGCTGAGGTCGAGACCGCGCTGAGCAGCTACGGCATGCATCTGGGAACCGCATTCCAGTTGATCGACGACGTCCTCGACTATTCCGGCGCGGAAGCGGAGACCGGCAAACACGTGGGTGACGACCTTGCCGAGGGCAAGCCGACCCTGCCGTTGATCCACGCCATGAAGCACGGCACAGCCGAGCAGTCCGCGTGCGTGCGCAGGGCGATCGAGGAGGGGGGGCGCGAGCAGTTTGCGCAAGTGCTGCAGGCGGTGCGGGATAGCGGCGCCATCGAGGCTGCACGGACGCAAGCCGAAGCGGAAGCGAAAGCGGCCGCCGATGCATTGTCCTCGCTTCCGGTTTCAATTTACCGGGATGCTCTGATACAATTGTCGTCTTTCGCTGTCGCGCGTCGGTATTGACGATGCGCCAAGCAACGGGGTGTAGCTCAGCCTGGTAGAGTACTGCGTTCGGGACGCAGGAGTCGGAGGTTCGAATCCTCTCACCCCGACCAGCCTTCTTTCTGAAGACTGGTTCTGACACCAACTTGTTTCAACGCGCGGCGTGGCTACGGCCGCCGTGCGTGCGGGTATCATCCGCCCAATGAGCAAGTTGCTTCTGTTGATCCTCATCGGCGTCGCGTTGTATCTCATCATCACGCGCACTCGCCGCTCGCCGGCGGGCAGCAAGACTACGCCGTCACGCGGCGGGACCATGATCCGCTGCGCGCACTGCGGGCTGCACATTCCGGCCGAAGAGGGGGTCGTCGTGGATGACCAGCCCTACTGCTGCGAAGAGCACAGGCGCCTTGGCAGAGGCTGAACCCCGCCAGGTGGCCGCCGCGGCCCGCGGCATGCAGCTCCCCGAGTCCTACTGGCGCTCCCTGCGCTATTTCTCGGTGTACCGGCTCATCGTGGCCGGCGTCTTCTTCTTTGCCGCCACCGTCTATGGCGGGACGCCCAATCTCGGCTCGCTCGATATCGTGCTGTTCCGCCATGTCAGCACGGCTTACGTCTTCGGCGGGGTGTTGATGCTTTGGGCGGTCAACTTCGTTCGCCGCGGCTTCGACCTCCAATTGACCTTGCAGGTGGTGGCCGACATCTCGGCGCTGACTTTGCTGATGTATGCGAGTGGCGGCGCTGCGAGCGGAATCGGCGTCATGATCTTCGTCGTCCTGGCGGGGGCGGGGCTCGTCGGGCAGGGGCGCATGGCCATCTTCTATGCGGCCCTGGCGACCTTGGCAGCATTGGCGGAGCAGTCGTATCACGTACTGCGCTTCGGAGAAGAGCTCGGTGCGTACTTCCGCACCGGTCTGACCAGCATCGGCTATTTCGGCACGGCGATCGTGGCACGGTTGCTTGCCCATCGCGTCGTCGCGAACGAGTCGCTTGCCATGCGGCGCGGCATCGAGCTCGCGAATCAGTTGCAGATCAACCAGCGCGTCATTCGAGATATGCAGGATGGCGTCCTGGTCGTCGCCGCGGGCGGCCGTGTACTGCAGTGCAACCCGAGGGCCGAGGCGCTGTTCGGTACGCGCTTCCAGGAGGGGTCCGACCTCGCCACTTTCTCGGTGGCGCTCTCCGAGCAATTCGCGCGCTGGATCGGGCAGCCCGCCGAGGCCGAGACGGTCTTGCGTGTCGCCGGCAGCCAGCGCCTCCTGCGTGCCCGGTTCCTTCCCCCAGGCGATGGCGGCAATTCGCTGATCTATCTCGAGGACATCGGACGCATACAGTCCCAAGTGCAGCAACTCAAGCTGGCGGCTCTCGGCCGCCTCACCGCGAACATGGCGCATGAGATTCGCAATCCGCTCTCCGCGATCAGCCACGCAGCCGAGTTGCTCGACGACGAGGAGCGCGCCGACGCCCGCCGGCGCCTCATCCGCATCATCGGGGACAACACGCAGCGCCTGAACCGGCTCGTCGCCGAGATCTTGGAACTCGGACGTCGCGACAGCGCGTTGCCCGAGCAGATCAAGCTCGGCCCCTACCTGCGCGAATTCGTCGAGGAGTTCGCGCTCCATGACGCATCGGCGCCGGGCCGGCTGCGCATCGAAGGCGAGGATGGGATCCTCGTTTTCGATCGCGGCCACCTACATCGCGTGCTGTGGAACCTCCTGATCAACGCGTTGCGCCATGCGAGCCAGATGCCGGCGGCTGTCCGGCTCGTCACCGCGGCGCGAGAGGACGGCAGCATCGAACTCCATGTTCTTGACGATGGGCCCGGAATCGAGGAATCTTTGCGCGGCCAGGTATTCGAACCCTTCTTCACCACGCAGGGAACCGGAACGGGCCTTGGTTTGTACATCGCACGCGAGTTGTGCGAAGCGAACGGAGCGCAACTCGACCTGCTCGAGAATTCTCCGGGGGCCCACTTCCGCATCGTCGCCAAGGGAGCCAGATGAATCTGAAGGACCGCCGCCTTTCGGGCGATGCCACCCGGGTGCTCGTCGTTGACGACGAGGCGGACATTCGCGAACTGCTCGACATGACGCTTGCGCGCATGGGCTTGATCGCAGACTGCGCAGGAAGCGTCGCCGAGGCACGGCGATTCCTCGCCGACGGCGGACGCTACCGGCTCTGCCTCACCGACATGCGGCTGCCCGACGGCGAAGGCCTGGAACTCGTGCGCCACATCGGCGAGCAGTATCCCGATCTTCCCGTCGCCGTCATCACCGCCCACGGTAGCCTCGAGAATGCCGTGAGCGCGCTGAAGGCCGGCGCCTTCGACTACCTGTCCAAGCCGGTCTCGCTCGATCAGTTGCGCGCGCTGGTCCGCACCGCGATCGACCTGCCGGAACGCGGTGGGGCTCCGGCACACAAGTCGGGGCCGTCGCTCCTCGGGGATTCGCCCGCCATCACCCAGGTGCGATCGCTGATCGAGCGGGTCGCGCGCAGCCAGGCCCCGGTCTACCTCTCGGGCGAATCCGGCAGCGGCAAGGAACTCGCGGCCCGCCTCATCCACGCGCAAGGAACGCGGGCGGGCAAGGCGTTCGTCGGCGTCAACTGCGGCGCCATTCCGGAGAACTTGATGGAGAGCGAGTTCTTCGGCTACCGCAAGGGGGCCTTCACGGGAGCGGAACAGGACCGCGAAGGCTTCTTCCATGTCGCCGACGGTGGCACGCTGTTCCTCGACGAGGTTGCCGACCTGCCCTTGGCGATGCAGGTGAAGCTGCTGCGCGCCATCCAGGAGAAGCGCGTGCGCAAGGTCGGCGCCACCGCCGAGGAGCCGGTCGACGTCCGCCTCATCTGCGCGACGCATCAGGACCTGCGCGCGCTCGTCGAGCAGGGCCGCTTCCGGCAGGACCTCTTCTACCGCCTCAACGTCATCGAGATTCGCATGCCGAGCCTGCGCGAATGCAGCGACGACATCCCGCTGCTTGCCCAGCAGATCATCGGCCGCCTGGCGCAGGAGGCGATGCGCGCCGTCCCCCGCATCGAGCCGGCGGCGCTCAAGGCGCTACAGGCCTATCCGTTCCCCGGCAACGTTCGTGAACTCGAGAACGTCCTCGAGCGGGCGCTGGCGCTACTCGCCGGTGACGTGATCACGGCCGACGATCTCCATCTCGCCCCCGATGCTACGCAAGCAGTCGAGGCCCCCACGCCCGGCCAGGTGCCCCTGCAGGACTGCCTCGACCAGGTCGAACGCCAGGCGATCCTCGAGGCGCTGCAGAAGACTCGTTTCAACCGTACCGCCGCCGCCCGCCTGCTCGGCGTCACCTTTCGTTCCCTGCGCTACCGCATGGAGCGGCTCGGATTGAACGGCTGACGTGCCGACGGTCGATGCCGCGGGCCTGCTCTCGGGCGCCGAATTCATCCCCTCGCCGAACTGCGACGACCGGCCGGCAGGCGAGCCCGTCAGCCTGGTCGTCGTCCACGCGATCAGCCTGCCGCCCGGCGTCTTCGGCGGCGACGGCATCGAGCGACTGTTCACCAATCGTCTCGATCCGGATGCGCACCCGTACTATGCCGAGATACATGGCCTGCGCGTCTCCGCCCACCTGCTGATCCGGCGCGACGGCAGCATGATCCAGTTCGTTCCCTTCGATCGGCGCGCCTGGCATGCAGGGGTTTCGTCGTGGCGTGGACGCGAGCGCTGCAATGACTTCTCCATCGGCATCGAACTCGAAGGCTGCGACGACAAACCCTTCGACGCCGCGCAATACCGCTGTCTCGCCGGCGTCGTCGCCGCGCTGCGGCAGCGCTACCCGGGGCTGGAAGTGGCGGGCCACGCGGATATCGCGCCGGGTCGCAAGACGGACCCGGGTCCGCATTTCGATTGGCCGCTGCTTGCATCGCTGCTCGACTGAACAAGCGACGACGCGTGGTAAGCGCGCAACGATGTCGCCGGTATGTGCCAGCGGCATCAAAAAAATCTTGCAAGCTGAAAATGCGACCCCTAGAATTAGTCGTCAAGTGTGGTATACACACTACATCTAGTAGGTCGACGGGATTGCGGAGTGATGAAGCTGAAAGCCATGCACCGCCAGCGACGCGGAGACAACCGATGCAAATGACGGCACTCACTGCCGCCGACAGGCATCCGCTTTCCATGCCGATCACGACTCCGACCGCTTCCCGCATTCCCTCGCTTCTTCCCGTCAGCCCCGTATTCGCGCGCATCCGCACTTGCGAATGCCGCCTCGCGTCGTCGCATGCGCGCCGCGTCACACCGAATCGATCCAGCAGCAACATCAGTGGAAACGAACTCCGCGCACCCGCATTGGCAGGTGATATGGGCGGAGAATCGTCAGGAATTCGTCGCTTTCAATTCTTGAAGGCGTTGGATAATCCGTGCTAGCCCAGACGGGTTTGCAGTAAATGGTGTTTCCTATCCTGTTATCTTGCTCTAAGGAGGTTCAACATGGCTGAAGAGAAGAAAGCCAAGAAGCCCGCGGCGAAGAAGCCTGCGGCCAAGAAGGCGGCTCCTGCGAAGAAGCCCGCTGCGAAGAAGGCTGCTCCGGCCAAGAAGCCGGCCGCCAAGAAGCCCGCTGCAAAGAAGGCTGTAGCGAAGAAGCCGGCTGCCAAGAAGCCGGTCGCCAAGAAGGTTGCCGCCAAGAAGCCGGCCGCCAAGAAGGTCGCTGCAAAGAAGCCCGCTGCGAAGAAGGTTGCCGCCAAGAAGCCGGCCGCCAAGAAGGTCGTTGCGAAGAAGCCCGCTGCGAAGAAGGTTGCCGCCAAGAAGCCGGCCGCCAAGAAGGTCGCTGCGAAGAAGCCCGCCGCCAAGAAGGTTGCCGCCAAGAAGCCGGCCGCCAAGAAGGTTGCTGCGAAGAAGCCCGTCGCGAAGAAGCCTGCTGCCAAGAAGCCGGCTGCGAAGCCCGCTGCGAAGAAGGCTGCTCCGGCCAAGAAGCCGGCCGCCAAGCCCGCCGCGAAGAAGGCTGCTCCGAAGAAGGCTGCTCCGAAGAAGGCCGCTGCGAAGCCCGCCGCTGCTCCGGCTCCGGCTCCTTCGACCGCTGCTGCCCCGGGCCTGAAGTCGTCGCTGAATCCCGCCGCGGCCTGGCCGTTTCCGACCGGTTCGCGTCCGTCCTGACGCGCCGCAAGAATCGGGCGGGCAGGCTAGTACTGCCCGCACCGAGGCTTTCAAGGCATGGTGACGCCGTAGCGATACGGTAGTCGCCATGCCTTTTCCATTTCCGCAGCGGCTGTTCAGCCGCCGAGGAATTTCCCGATCCGGCTGATTCCTTCCGCCAGTTTCTCGCGCGTCACCGTGTAGGCGAAACGCATGTGACGCGTCGGCGCGTTGTCCCCGAAATCCAGTCCGGGCGTCGCAGCGACACCGCCGTGCTCGACGAGATCGAGCGCGAACCGGTAGCCGTCCGGCGCGAGAGACCCTAGCCCCGCATAGACATAGAAGGCGCCGCGCGGCTTCGTCGCGATCTCGAAGCCGAGTTGCGCCAGACCGGGCAGCAGCAGGTCGCGGCGCGCCTGGAACTCCTCCCTGCGCGCTTCGAGGATCGCGGTCGTCTCGGGCTCGAAGGCGGCGAGCGCCGCATGCTGGGCAGGTGTCGGCGGCGCGATGTACAGGTTCTGCGCCAGCTTCTCGACCTCGCGGACATATCCCTCGGGAACCACCAGCCAGCCAAGTCGCCAGCCGGTCATGCCGAAGTACTTCGAGAAGCTGTTGATGACGAAGATGTCGTCGGAGATCGCCAGTGCCGTTTCGGCGGTGACGCCGTACGTGAGGCCGTGGTAGATCTCGTCGACGAGCAAGCTGCCGCCGCGTTCGCGCACCGCTTCCCAGAGCGCGGTCAGCTCAGCCGGCGCGAGCAGGGTTCCGGTCGGATTCGATGGCGATGCCACGAGCAGGGCGCGCGTGGCCTGCGACCAGTGTTCGATCACCTGTCGCGCCGTCGGCTGGTAATCGGTGTCTGGGCCGACGGCGATGCCTCGCGCCCGGCCTTCCAGCATGCGCACGAAGTGACGGTTGCAGGGATAGCCGGGGTCGGCGAGCAGCACCTCGTCGCCGGGATCGATCGTCACGCCCAGCGCCAGCAGCAGGGCCGCCGACGCCCCTGACGTGACGACGATCCGGGCGGGATCGACGCTCACGCTGTAGCGCTGCGCATAGTGCCGGGCGATCGCCTCGCGCAGCGCCGGCAGGCCGAGCGCGTTGGTATAGAAGACCTGCCCGCCGGCGATGAAGCGCTGCGCCGCCGCGACGATCGGCTCGGGCGTCGGGAAGTCCGGCTCGCCGACTTCCATATGGATGATCGAGCGCCCCTGGGCTTCCAGCGCCTTGGCGCGCGCCATCAGGTCCATGACGTGGAACGGGGCGATGTCGGCCATGCGCCGGGCGATGTGCATGCGGTCCTCCGGAAACGAAACGGCCACCCGAGGGTGGCCGTTCGGGATCAGATCAGGTGAAGTCTAATCGACGAGAGCCAGTTCGAAGAGCGCGCGCTTGAGCGCCAACTGCTGCGGCAGCTTCTCGCCCATCTTGTCGAACCACTCCTTGTGCATCGCCAGTTCCTCGCGCCAGGCCTGGGCGTCGACTTCGGTCAGCGCCTCGAACTGCGGGCGCGTCAGGCCGGTGCCGGTCCAGTCGATGTCCTCGAAGCGGGGCATCCAGCCGAGCGCCGTTTCGCGCGCGGGCACGCGGCCCTTGACGCGGTCGACGATCCACTTCAGCACGCGCATGTTGTCGCCGAAGCCGGGCCACATGAAGTCGCCCTTCTCGTCCATGCGGAACCAGTTGACGCAGAAGATCTTGGGCGCCTGCTCGACCGTGTGGCCCATGCGCAGCCAGTGGTTGAAGTAGTCGCCCATGTGGTAGCCGCAGAACGGCAGCATGGCGAAGGGGTCGCGGCGCACCACGCCTTGGGCGCCGAACGCCGCCGCGGTCGTTTCCGAGCCGAGCGTCGACGCCATGTAGACGCCGAAGTTCCAGTTGAAGGCTTCGTACACCAGCGGCACCGTGGTGGCTCGGCGGCCGCCGAAGATGAAGGCCGAGATCGGCACGCCCTGCGGGTCTTCCCAGGCCGGGTCGATCGACGGGCACTGGCTGGCGGGCGCCGTGAAGCGCGAGTTCGGATGTGCCGCCTTGCGTCCAGTCTTGCCGTCGGCGGGCGTCCAGTCCTTGCCCTGCCAGTCGACCAGGTGGGCCGGCGCTTCCTTGGTCATGCCTTCCCACCAGACGTCGCCGTCGTCCGTCAGCGCGACGTTGGTGAAGATGATGTTTTCCTTCAGCGTCGCCAGCGCGTTGTAGTTGGTCTTCTCCGACGTGCCCGGGGCGACGCCGAAGAAGCCGGCCTCCGGGTTGATGGCGTAGAAGCGGCCGTCCTTGCCGGGCTTGATCCAGGCGATGTCGTCCCCGACGGTGCTGATCTTCCAGCCGTTGAAGGATTCCGGCGGGATCAGCATGGCAAAGTTGGTCTTGCCGCAGGCCGACGGGAAGGCGGCGGCGACGTAGCTCTTCTCGCCCTCGGGCGATTCGACGCCGAGGATCAGCATGTGCTCGGCGAGCCAGCCCTCGTCGCGTGCCATCGTCGAGGCGATGCGCAGTGCGAAGCACTTCTTGCCGAGCAGGGCGTTGCCGCCATAGCCCGAGCCGTAGGACCAGATCTCGCGCGTCTCGGGGAAATGGACGATGTACTTGACCGTCGGGTTGCACGGCCAGCGGGCGTCCTGCTGGCCGGGCTCGAGCGGCGCGCCGACGCTGTGCAGGCAGGGCACGAACTCGCCGTCGCTGCCGAGCACGTCGTAGACCGCCTTGCCCATGCGCGTCATGGTGCGCATGTTGACGACGACGTAGGGGCTGTCGGAAATCTCGACGCCGATGTGGGCGATCGGCGAGCCGAGCGGGCCCATCGAGAACGGCACCACGTACATGGTGCGGCCGCGCATCGAGCCCTTGAACAGGCCGGTCAGCGTCTCGCGCATTTTCGCCGGCGCTTCCCAGTTGTTGGTCGGGCCGGCATCCTCCTGCTTCGCGGAGCAGATGAAGGTGCGGTCCTCGACGCGGGCGACGTCCGACGGATCGGAGCAGGCCAGATAGGAATTCGGCCGCTTCGCCGGATTCAGCTTGATCATGGTCCCGCTCGCGACCATTTCGGCGCAGAGCCGGTCGTACTCTTCCTGGGAGCCGTCCGCCCAATAGATATTGGCAGGCTCGGTCAGGGCGGCGACCTCGGCGACCCAAGCCTTGAGCTTGGCGTTACGAACGTATTCGGGGGCGTTCAGGGCGGTGCTCATTGATTGTCTCCGTAGGGCGGCATCATTAAAGAACGCTGGCCGCCTATAAAGCGAATTGTGCCACAATCCCCGGCTTCCACTGCCCTCAGAAGCCCTCCGATCAGCATGGACGAACGCATCCGCCGCGCCGCACTCGAGTACCACCGATTGCCGAAGCCGGGAAAGATCGCGGTCACGCCGACCAAGGCGCTGACCAACCAGACCGACCTCTCGCTCGCCTATTCGCCCGGTGTCGCCGCGGCCTGCGACGAGATCGTGCGCGAGCCGGCGACGGCGTCGCTGTATACCTCGCGCGGCAACCTCGTCGCCGTCATCACCAACGGCACGGCGGTGCTCGGGCTCGGCAACATCGGCCCGCTCGCCGGCAAGCCGGTAATGGAAGGCAAGGGCGTGCTGTTCAAGAAGTTCGCCGGCATCGACGTCTTCGACATCGAGATCAACGAGAACGACCCGGACAAGCTGGTCGACATCATCGCCTCGCTTGAGCCGACCTTCGGCGGCATCAACCTCGAGGACATCAAGGCGCCCGAGTGCTTCTACGTCGAGGCAAAGCTGCGCGAGCGCATGAAGATCCCGGTCTTCCACGACGACCAGCACGGCACCGCGATCATCGCCGCCGCCGCCGTGTTGAACGGCCTCAAGGTCGTCGGCAAGGATATCGGCAAGATCAAGCTGGTCTGCTCGGGCGCGGGTGCGGCGGCGATCGCCTGCCTCGACCTGCTCGTCAGCGTCGGCGTCGACCGCAAGAATGTCTATGCCGTCGACAGCAAGGGCGTCATCCACTGCGCCCGCGAAGGGCTCGATCCCTCCAAGGCGCGCTATGCGCAGGACACGGCAGCGCGGACGCTCGGCGACATCATGCCGGGCGCCGACGTTTTCCTCGGCCTCTCGACCAAGGGCGTGCTGAAGCCCGAGATGGTCAAGAACATGGCGCGCGACCCGCTGATCCTCGCCATGGCGAATCCGGACCCTGAAATCCTGCCGGAAGACGCCAAGGCGGTGCGGCCCGACGCCATCATCGGCACCGGCCGGTCCGACTATCCGAACCAGGTCAACAACGTCCTCTGCTTTCCGTTCATGTTCCGCGGTGCGCTCGACGTCGGCGCGACCACGATCAACGAGACCATGAAGATCGCCGCGGTCAAGGCGATCGCCGATCTGGCCCAGGCCGAGCAGTCCGAGGTCGTCACCGCGGCGTACGGCAAGGAGGACATGGCCTTCGGCCCCGAGTACCTGATCCCCAAGCCCTTCGACCCGCGCCTGATCATGAAGGTGGCGCCGGCCGTCGCCAAGGCGGCCATGGATTCCGGCGTCGCCACGCGGCCGATCGCCGACATGGAGGCCTACCGCCAGCAGTTGTCGGAGTTCGTCTATCACTCCGGCTTCGCGATGAAGCCGGTGTTCGCAGCGGCGAAGAAGAGTCCGGCGCGTATCGTCTTCTGCGAAGGCGAGGACGAACGCGTGCTGCGCGCCGTCCAGGCGGTCGTCGACGAGCGCCTGGCGCGCCCGGTGCTGATCGGCCGCCCCGAGGTCGTCGAGCGCCAGGTCACGCGCCACGGCTTGCGCATCCGCGCCGGCACCGACTTCGAACTCGTGAACCCGGATTCCGATCCGCGCTACAAGGAACTCTGGCAGGACTACTACAACATCATGTGCCGCAAGGGCATCGGCGTCGAATACGCGAAGCGCGAAATGCGCCGCCGCACGACGCTGATCGGCGCCATGCTGGTGCGCCACAAGTACGCCGACGGCCTGCTCTGCGGCACCTTTGGCAAGCATTCGCAGCACCTGCGGCACATCGACGACGTCATCGGCCGCCGCGCGGGCGTGAATCACTTCTACGCCATGAACATGCTGATCCTGCCGAACAGGACGTTGTTCATCGGCGATACCTATGTCACCTACGATCCGAGCGCAGAGCAGATCGCCGAGATGACGCTGCTGGCCGCCGAGGAAATCCGGCGCTTCGGCCTGACGCCGAAGGCGGCGCTGCTCTCGCACTCGAGCTTCGGCACCGACGACACGCCCACGGCGCTGAAGATGCGGCAGGCGCTCGAGATGCTGCGCTCGCTGGCGCCGAACCTCGAGGTCGACGGCGAAATGCATGGCGACTCGGCGCTGTCCGAAGACATCCGCCTGCAGGTGTTCCCGCCGTCGCAGTTGCGCGGCCAGGCGAACCTGCTGGTCATGCCGACGCTCGATGCCGCCAACATCGCCTTCAACCTGCTGAAGACGGCGGCCGGCGACGGGCTCACGGTCGGGCCGATGCTGCTCGGCGCGGCGGCCCCCGTGCATATCCTCACGCCGACGGCGTCGGTGCGCCGCATCGTCAACGTCACGGCGCTGCTCTCGGTCGAGGTGGCGCAGCAGGCCGCGCGGCTCGGTACCTGAGATGGCGCGCGAGCCGAAGACCGCGCTGATCCTGACCGGCGGCGGCGCCCGCGCCGCCTACCAGGTCGGCGTCGTCAAGGCGGTCAGGCAGCTGCTGCCCGACCCGAGCGTCAATCCCTTCCCCATCCTCTGCGGCACCTCGGCCGGCGCATTGAATGCGGCGAGCCTCGCCTCGTCGGCGGAGGACTTCGGCGCCGGGGTCGATGCGCTCGAGCGCATCTGGGCCGACTTCCATGCCGCTGACGTCTATCGCGCCGACGCGTTGAACATCGGCCTGTCGGGTGCACGCTGGCTTTCCACCCTGGCGCTGGGCTGGTTGACGCACAGCAGCCCGTGCTCGCTGCTCGATAACACGCCGTTGCGCCACCTGATCGAGCAGCACATCGACTTCGACCGCATCGAGGGCGCGATCGCCCGCCATGCGCTGCATTCGGTCAGCATCACCTGCTCGGGCTACGACTCTGGCCAGAGCGTCAGCTTCTTCCAGGGCCGCGCCGACCTCGAGCCGTGGAAGCGCAGCCAGCGCTTCGGCGCCCACGTCAAGCTCGGCGTCGATCACCTGATGGCGTCGGCGGCGATCCCCTTCCTCTTCCCGGCGGTCAGGCTGCATCGCGAGTGGTTCGGCGACGGTTCGATGCGTCAATTGGCGCCAATTTCGCCGGCAATCCATCTCGGCGCCGACCGCATCCTGGTCATCGGCGCTGGCCGCCGCACCGCCGAAGTCCAGCGTTTGCAAGGGGAGCGCTATCCGTCGCTGGCGCAAGTCGCCGGCCACGCGCTGTCGAGCATCTTCCTTGACGCGCTCGCGGTGGACCTCGAACGCATGATCAGGATCAACAAGACGCTCGAGAAAATCCCCGAGAATCTGCGGCGTGAAACCGGCATTCCCCTGCGTCCGATCGAAGTCCTGCACATCTCGCCCTCGCAGCGCCTCGACCATCTGGCTGCCCGGCACGCGCATGCGCTGCCGCGACCCGTCCGGGCGTTGCTGCGCGGGATCGGCGCCATGAACCGGAACGGTGGCGCCCTGACCAGTTACCTGTTGTTCGAACAGGCCTACACGCGGACGCTGATCGACCTCGGGTACGCCGACACCATGGCTCGCAGTGCCGAAGTCCAAGCCTTTCTTGGCACTGGCACGTAATCTGATGACCCTATTTCCTCTTTACTTTTCAGGCCTTGGGTCGTTAACCTAAATTGCATTATTCACTCATGACCGGTAGACTTGCCGGGCGGGTGCATAGGAGAAACCATGAAGCCAAGCTGGCTGGCCATGCTCGTTGCGGCGAGTCTGGCGACCGGTGCCTTCAGCGCGGAAGCGCTGGCGGCGTCGCCAAGAAAAAAGATGGTCGTCGTCAAGAAGCACAAGCCCGTTCGGTTTGCGGCGAAGCCGGCTCGCCACATGCGCACCGCTTCCATCGACGACGCCAGAGGCCTGGCCCTGCAGTCTTCCGCCGCGCTGGTGCAGGATCCGATCACCGGTGCCGTGCTCTACGAGAAGAATTCGAATTCCATCGTCCCGATCGCCTCGATCACCAAGCTGATGACGGCCATGGTGACGCTCGATGCCAGCCCGAGCCTGGATGAAACGCTGACTGTCAGCGACGAGGACGTCGATACCCTCAAGGGGACCCATTCGCGACTGCGCGTCGGCACCCGGCTCACGCGCGAGGAAATGCTGCACCTGGCGCTGATGTCCTCCGAGAATCGCGCCGCCGCGGCGCTTTCGCGCCACTATCCGGGCGGCCGCGAGGCCTTCATCGCCGCCATGAATCGCAAGGCGCAGGAACTCGGCCTCAACGACACGCAGTTCTCCGATCCGACGGGCCTGACGGCCGCCAACGTCTCCAGCGCGCGCGACCTCGTCAAGATGGTCGGCGCCGCCTACGAGTACCCGCTGATCCGCGAGTTCTCGACCTCGCCCGAGCGCCAGGTGGCGATCGCCGGCCGCATGCAGACCTTCCGCAACACCAACAGCCTGGTCAAGAACCGCGACTGGGAAATCGGCCTGCAGAAGACGGGCTACATCAACGAAGCGGGCAAGTGCCTGGTCATGCACACCTGGCTCAACAGCAAGCCGATCATCATCGTGCTGCTCGATTCCTGGGGCAAGCTGACGCGGATCGCCGATGCCAACCGCGTCAAGCGCTGGGTCGAGAGCGCCGCCCTGATTCGCCCGGCGGCGGGCTAGGAAGCACGGGGACGATATCGAAACGGGGGCTGCGGCCCCCGTTTTTCATTGCTGCCGGAGTCGCGGCGTGCCGGCGTAGCCGATCGCCGTGGAAATCTCGTCGGCGGTGCCGCGCACGATGGCGGCCCACTCGGGATTGTGCCGTTCGGCGGGCGCCGAGACGGACAAGCCGGCGACGAGCTCGCCCGAGTCGTCGCGGATCGGCGCAGCGATGCAGCGCAGCCCCTGCTCGATCTCCTCGTTGTCGAAGGCGACACCATGGCGGCGCACGCGCTCGAGTTCCTTTTCGAGCGCCGGCAGCGTGCGGATCGAGGTCGGCGTGAAGCCGGGCAGCCCGGTGCGCTTCGCGTATTCGCGCACCTTGTCGGCGCCGTCCTCGACGAGGTAGAGCTTGCCGACCGCGGTCACGTGCAATGGCGCACGCGCGCCGACCAGGTGCACCACCCGTACCGAAGAGCGTCCGCTCGACGTGCGCTCCACATAGACGATCTCGTCCCCCTGGCGCACGCCGAGGTTCACGCTCTCGCCGATGCGCTGGTGCAGCTGCTGCATCAGCGGCATCGCCGAATCGCGAATGTTGATGCGCGACTTGACGACGTTGCCGAGCTCCAGCAGCCGGATGCCGAGGCGGTAGGTGCCCGGATCGGCGCGCTCGACGAAGCCGCTGACGGCCATGGCCCCGAGGATACGGTGGGCCGTGGACGGATGCAGGCCGGTTTCCATGGCCAGTTGCTTGAGGCTGACCGGGTCGTGGTAATAGGACAGCACGTCGAGCAGTTTCATCATCCGGTCGATGACCTGGATCGGGCCTTTGACCTCGGTGGCGGCGACGGACGGGCTTGCTGCTTTGGTTTTCGGCATGGTTCGGCTAGTATGCCACATCGTGAAATGCCCTATCACGGGCGATTTCCCCCCGGAGCCTTCAAGCCATGCGTGTCGCCCTGTTCGTCACCTGCCTCGTCGACCTGATGCGCCCGCGCATCGGGTTCGCGACGATCGAATTGCTCGAAGCCGCCGGTTGCGAGGTCGTCGTGCCGGAAAAGCAGACCTGCTGCGGCCAGCCTGCCTTCAATTCCGGCGACCGCGCAGCCGCCGCGATGCTGGCGAAGAAGACCATCGCCGAATTCGAGGGCTTCGACTACCTGGTGGCGCCGTCCGGCTCCTGTGCCGACCAGATCCGCACCGAGTATCCGGGCCTGCTCGCCGAGGATCCCGACTGGCACGGCCGCGCCGTGGCGCTGGCGAGCCGCGTCTATGAACTGACCGATTTCCTGGTCAATGTCGCCAAGCTGGAGAACGTGCCGGGACACTTCACGGGAACGGTCACCTATCACGACTCCTGCACCGGTCTGCGCAGCCTCGGCATCAAGCGCCAGCCGCGCGCCCTGCTCGGCAAACTGCCGGGAGTGCAGGTGAAGGAGATGGAAGGCGCCGAGGAATGCTGCGGTTTCGGCGGCACCTTTTCGGTCAAGTTCGGCGACGTCTCGGCGGCGATCGCCGAGAAGAAGTGCGCCAACGTCCTGGCCGCGGGCACCGAAGCCGTGGTCGGCGGCGACCTCGGCTGCCTGCTGAACATCGAAGGCAAGCTGCGCCGCATGGGTGACGAAAAGACGCGCGTGCTGCACATCGCCGAAGTGCTGACGGAGAAGTAGCCGATGCAAGTCCGCTCGATGCACTTCAAGGCCAACGCCAGCGCCAAGCTGGCCGACGCCGACCTGCAACGCAACCTGCGTACCGCCAAGGGAAAGTTCGTCGAGAAGCGTGCGATCTCGATCCGCGAGATTGACGACTTCGAGGGCACGCGCGCGGCCGCCCGCGACCTGCGCAGCCGCGTGCTCGAGAACCTCGACCTCTGGCTCGAGCGCTTCGAGCAGACGGCCACTGCGCGCGGCGCCACGGTGCTGTGGGCGAGGGACGGCGCCGAAATCTGCCGCCATGTCGTCGACATCGCCAGGAAGCACGGCGTGAAGAAGGCGACCAAGTCGAAGTCGATGCTGTCCGAGGAAGCCGCCCTCAACCAGGCGCTCGAAGCCGCCGGCATCCAGCCCGTCGAGACCGATCTCGGCGAGTACATCCTCCAGATCAACGACAACGAACCGCCGTCGCACATCATCGCGCCGGTGATGCACAAGAACCTCGACGAGGTCGCCGACCTCTTCGCCAGGACGCACAAGACGCCGCGCAAGACCGACATCCCGCAGCTCACGCGCGAGGCGCGCGAGGTGTTGCGCAGCCACTTCCTGTCGGCGGAAATGGGCATCTCCGGCGGCAACTTCCTCGTCGCCGAGACCGGTTCCGTCGCGCTCGTCACTAACGAGGGCAACGGCCGAATGGTGACGACGCTGCCCAAGGTGCATGTCGTCGTCACCGGCATCGAGAAGGTGATCCCGACGCTCGAGGACCTGACGCTGCTGCTGCGCCTGCTGCCGCGCTCGGCGACCGGGCAGTCGATCTCGAACTACGTTTCCGTGCTGACGGGCGTCAAGACGCCCGAGGAAACCGACGGCCCCGAACACCTCTATTTCATCCTCGTCGACAACGGCCGCGCCGACGTCGTCGGCAGCGAGTTCCACGACATGCTGCGCTGCATCCGCTGCGGCGCCTGCATGAACCACTGCCCGGTGTACCAGACCATCGGCGGCCACGCCTACGGCTGGGTCTATCCGGGTCCGATGGGCTCGATCCTGACGCCGCTCTACGTCGGCATCGAGCACGCCGTCGACCTGCCCCAGGCGGCGACGCTCTGCGGCCAGTGCAGCGCCGTGTGCCCGGTGATGATCCCGCTGCCCGAGTTGATGCGCACGCTGCGCGAGAAGCAGGTCGAGCGGAATCTTCGCCCGTTGTCGGAGCGCATGGCGCTCAGGGCCTGGGCTTGGGTTGCGAGCAAGCCGGCGCTCTATCATTTCGCCACGCGCGTCGCCGTGCGCTACCTGAAGTGGCTGGCCGGCGGCGCCGACCGCATCCGGGTGCTCGCGAGCGCGCCGGAATGGACGAACGGCCGCGACTTTCCCGCCCCCGAGGGCAAGACTTTCCGCGAACTCTATCGGGCATCGAGGAGCTAGCATGCACCGCATCGTCTTTCTCGAACGCGATTCGATCCGTGCCGACGTGCGCCGGCCGGCCTTCGACCATGTCTGGGACGAGTACCCGGCCACGACGCCGGAGCAGGTCTTCGATCGCCTCAAGGACGCGACCATCGTCATCACCAACAAGGTGAAGATGACGGCGGAACTGCTCGACCGCCTGCCGAACCTGAAACTGATCGCCGGCGCCGCCACCGGCACCGACAACATCGACCTGGCCTGGTGCCGCGAGCATGGCCTGCCGGTGTGCAACATCCGCGGCTATGCCGTCCATGCGGTGCCCGAGCACGTGATGATGCTGATGCTGGCCCTGCGCCGCCAGCTGCTTGCCTATCGCGCCGACCTCAAGGCCGGCAAGTGGCAGCAGGCGCCGATGTTCTGCTTCTTCGACCACCCGATCCGCGACCTGCACGGCTCGACCCTCGGCCTCATCGGCCGCGGCTCTCTCGGCCAAGGCGTGGCGACGCTCGCCGAGGGTTTCGGCATGAAGGTGATCTGGGGCGAGCGCAAGGGCGCCGCCGCTGTGCGCGAAGGCTATGTGTCCTTCGAAACCCTGCTGGTGACGGCGGACGTCGTCTCGCTCCATTGCCCGCTCAACGCCGAAACGCGCGGCATGGTCGGCGAGCCCGAACTGCGCGCCATGAAGCGCGATGCGCTGCTGATCAACACGGCACGCGGCGGCCTCGTCGACGAGCAGGCGCTGGTGCGTGCGCTGAAGGAAGGCTGGATCGCGGGCGCCGGCTTCGACGTGCTCTCGCAGGAGCCGCCGCGCGACGGCAACCCGCTGCTCGACCTCGACCTGCCGAATTTCATCCTCATGCCGCACGTCGCCTGGGCCTCGGCCGGCGCGATGCAGACCCTCGCCGACCAGCTGATCGACAACATCGAGGCCTTCGTGCGCGGCGAGCCGAGAAACAGGGTGGCATGACATGACGACACGCGAAGACATCCTCGGCCGGGTGCGTTCGCATCTCGGGCGCAACGCCGACAACGCGGCGACCGCGAACGCCGGCATCGACGTCTGGATGGCGGCGCGCAACCAGGGACCGCGTCCGGCGGTGGCTGCCGAAGCGGCGGCGCTGCTGACGCGCTTTCGCGAAAAGTCAGAGGCGCTGTCGAGCAGCGTCGACCTCGTCGCCAGCGAGGCCGATGTTCCGGCTGCGGTGGCGCGTTATCTCGCCGGGCTCGACCTCGGTGACAAGTCCGTCTGCTGGCCGGGGCTCGCGGCGCTGCCGTGGGCCGCGTCCGGGCTGCAGGTCGAGGCGCGCGCCGCCCGCGACGCCGACCTGGTCGGCATCACCGGCAGCTTCTGCGCCATTGCCGAGACCGGCACCCTGATGCTGCTGTCCGGCCCGGACACGCCGGGCAGCGTCAGCCTGCTGCCGGAGACGCACGTCGCCGTCGTCGCCGCGTCGCGCATCGTGCCGGGCATGGAAGAGGGCTGGAATCTCGCGCGCGCCGAGCGCGGCGAACTGCCGCGCGCCGTCAGCTTCATCTCCGGGCCGTCGCGTACCGGCGACATCGAGCAGACCATCGTGCTCGGGGCGCACGGGCCGTACCGCGTGCACATCGTCATCGTCGCCGGCGCCTGAGCGCGCCGGCTAGGATTCGTCGGTCTTGATGAACTCGCGGTAGTACTCGCGCAGGCTGGCGTAGCGCTCGCCGCGCGCAGCCCGCACCCGCGCCATCGCCTGCTCGACGGGGACGCCGAGCTGCACCAGCGTCTCGGCGGCGATCATCAGGCTGCCCTCGAGGACTTCCGGGATGACTTCGGTCGCGCCGGCCTGCTTGAGTCGCGCGACCGTCGATTCGTCGAAGGCTCGCACGACGACCGGGATGTCGGTGCGATGGCTGCGTACCAGGCGGACGACGCGTTCGGCCGAATGCGCGTCCGGATAGGCGACGACCACGGCGCGCGCCCGCGGCAGGCCCGCCGCCATCAGCACTTCGCTGCGGTCGGCGCTGCCGAAGGCGAGCTTGCCGCCGACGACGGCGGCGTGCCTGACCTGCTGCGGATCGACGTCGAGGGCGATGAACGGGATCTGCTCGGCGGCGAGGAATTCGCCGATGCGCCGCCCGGTGCGGCCGTAGCCGCAGACGATGACGTGGCGGTTCATGCCGAAGGCGCCGACGGCGACGTCGTGGATGGCCTTCGCCTTGTGCGCCCAGTCGCCCTTCGCCATCTGGCCGCCGAGGTTGGCGGCACGCTCGATCAGGAAGGGGGCCGCGAACATCGAGATCAGCATCGCTGCCAGCGTGACCTGGAACACGTCGGTCGGGATCAGCTTGAGCTGGTAGGCGAGCTCGATCAGCACCAGGCCGAATTCGCCGGCCTGGGCGAGCTGGGCCGAGGTGCGCAGCGCGATGTTCGCCGGGCTCTTCGCCATCAGCGCCAGCAGCATGACGACGACGCCCTTGCCGACGATCAGCAGCAATACGGCCAGCAGCAGCCGGTGCAGGTTGGCGAGCACGAAGCCGACGTCTAGCATCATGCCGACGGTGACGAAGAACAGTCCCAGCAGCACGTCGCGGAACGGCCGGATGTCGGCCTCGACCTGGTGGCGGTAGATGGTTTCCGAGATCAGCATGCCGCCGACGAAGGCGCCGAGCGCCAGCGACAGGCCGGTGGCGAAGGTGGTGTAGGCGAGCGCGACGACGATCCACAGCGTCGTCAGCACGAACAGCTCTTCGGAGCGCTGGCGGGCAACGGTGTCGAAGACGCGCTTGGTCACCCATTGGCCGGCGACGAGCAGCACCGCCAGCGCGGCAGCCGCCTGGAGGGCGCCGATGGAAAGCGCGTACGCCGGATTGACGTTGGGATCGGCGAGCGCGGGAATCAGGATCAGGCAGGGCACCACTGCGAGGTCCTGGAACAGCAGCACGCCCATCGTCTGGCGGCCGGAACGCGAATGCAGCTCGAAGCGCTCGGAGAGCATGCGCGCGACGATGGCGGTCGACGACATCGCCACGGCGAGGCCGACCGCCATGCCGGCGCGCCAGTTCTGGTCGTAGCCGTAGCTGGTGACGAGCCAGGTCGCCGCCGCGGTGACGGTCATCTGCGCGGCGCCGAAGCCGAACACCAGCGAGCGCATCGCCTTGAGCCGGGCGAGGCTGAACTCGAGGCCGATCGAGAACATCAGGAAGACGACGCCGAACTCGGCCAGGCTGGCGACGTTCGCGTCGTGGGGCAGCAGGGCAGCGCCGTGCGGTCCGAGCGAGATGCCGATCGCCAGATAGGCGAGCATCGTCGGCAGCCGCGCGCGCCGCGCCGCCGCCACCGCGATCACGGCGCAGCTCAGCAGCAGCAGGATGACGAAAAGTTCGTTGTGCACGGCTGTCCGGGGGGTTGAATTGCGGCCTCGATTGTAAGGGCTAAGGTCCCTATAATTGGCGGCCCTTCAAGGAGTTGCCCCCGATGAAACGCCTGCTCGCACTCTTGCTCGCCACCCTGGTCGCCGGCGCCGCACAAGCCGAGCCCGCCGAGCCGCCGGCCGTCGCCGACCTGCTCGCCGGCGTGGCCGAACTCGGCCGCGTCAACGGCACGGCGCTCGCCTGCGGCTACAAGGACCTGCTGCCGAAGGCCAAGGCCATGATGCTGCTGCGCGCGCCGAAGACGCGCCGTTTCGGCGAGGCCTACGAGAACGCGTCGAGCGACGCCTTCCGCGCCCAGACCGCCGGCAACCAGCCCTGCCCGGAGGAAGTGATGCTCGCGCTGCGCCTCGAGGCCGCCGATCTCAAGCTGCAGGACGCCGCCAAGCGCGCCGGCGTCCAGTGAAGGCGCTCGCCGCCCTGCTGCTCGCGGCGGCGCTGGCCGCTCCGGCCTTCGCGGCCGACGCCGAGGAACCGCTGCCGGCCGGCATCGTTGCCCGCTACCTGCTGCGCGATGCCAACGGCCGCGCCGTCACCGAAGGCGACTTCAAGGGCCGCTTCCAGCTCATCACCTTCGGCTATACGTATTGCCCCGACATTTGCCCGACCACGCTGGTCGAGATGGCGGACGTCCTCAAGCGCCTCGGCGACCGGGCCGCCGGCCTGCAGGCGATCTTCGTCTCGGTGGACCCCGAGCGCGACACGCCGGCGATCCTGCGCGAATACACGGCGCACTTCGACCCCCGCATCATCGCCCTGACAGGTACGCCGGAGCTCGTGCGCAGCGCCGCCGACCGCTTCAAGGTGCGCTACGAGAAGGTCTTCGAGCCGGGCGCCCCGGCCGACCGCTACTCGGTCGACCACTCCGCCGGCATGTACCTGCTCGGCCCCGACGGCGGCTTCCTGCTCAAGTTCGCCTATGCCATGCCCTCGTCCGAGGTGGCCGAGCGCATTGCCGGCGTCATGGCGTCCATGCGTCCGCCGCGGCGTGGCCCGTGAGTTGCTTAACCCTCTTCATTTTTGTTCCTTTGTAGGAAAGACAACATGTACAAGAAGCTTCCTATGCGCATTGCCGCAGGTCTGATGCTGATGGGAGTCAGCGCCTTCGCAGCGGCGGCCGAGGGCCCCGCGATCGCCGGCATCCCGATCGAGTTCTTTCTATTTGCGCTGACGCTGCTGGGCGTCGCGCTGCTCCACAACCAGACCTTCAACGTCGCCCTCGCCGGCGTCTCGGCGGTGGCGATATACAAGATCGCCGTCACCGGCTTCAAGACCGGCCCCGGCGTCGCGGGCTTCGCCGCCCACCTCGGCCACGAGTGGGTGACACTGGCTAACCTCTTCTGTCTGCTGATGGGCTTCGCGATCCTGGCGCGCCACTTCGAGAAGAGTCGCGTCCCGGAAATCCTGCCGAAGTTCCTGCCCGGCGAATGGAAGGGCGCCTTCGTGCTGCTGGCGATGGTCTGGGTGATCTCCTCCTTCCTCGACAACATCGCCGCGGCGCTGATCGGCGGCGCCATGGCCCACCGCCTGTTCAAGGCCAAGGTGCACATCGGCTACCTCGCCGCCATCGTCGCCGCCTCGAATGCCGGCGGCGCCTTCTCGGTCGTCGGCGACACGACAACGACCATGATGTGGATCGCCGGCGTCGCGCCGGGCCAGGTGTTCGAAGCCATCCTCGCCTCGGCCATCGCCCTGGCGATCTCGGGCTACTTCGCCGCCAAACAGCAGCATGCCTACTCGCCGATCCTCAAGCACAGCCACGAGCACACCCACGTCGACTGGGGCCGCATTTTCATCGTCGGCCTGATCCTGGTCTTCGCGATGGCGACCAACATCGTCGTGAACACCCACTACACGGCGATCAGCGACACCTTCCCCTTCATCGGCGTCGCCGTCTGGGCGGCGATCGCCGTCACGATCCCGGTGCGTCGCCACGACTGGGAAGTGCTGGGCGAATCGCTCAAGGGCACGTTCTTCCTGCTGTTCCTCGTCACCACGGCTTCGATGATGCCGGTGGAGACGCTGCCGGCCGCCTCGTGGCAGACGGCCTTCGGCCTCGGCTTCGTCTCGGCCGTGTTCGACAACATCCCGCTGACGGCGCTGGCGATCCGCCAGGACGGCTACGACTGGGGCTTCCTCGCCTTCGGCGTCGGCTACGGCGGCTCGATGCTGTGGTTCGGTTCCTCGGCCGGCGTGGCGCTGTCCAACATGTATCCCGAAGCCAAGTCGGCCGGCCAGTGGCTGCGCCACGGCTGGCACGTCGCCCTCGCTTACATCGTCGGCTTCATGGCGATGGTGGTGCTGCTCGGCTGGCATCCGCAGCCGCTGAACAAGGGGGGCGCGCCGGCCGCCGAGGTCTCGCAGCCGGCCGCGCCGGTCGGCGGCGCCACCGATGCCGGCTATCGCTAGGAGAACCGCATGAAACGCTCGCTCGCCGTTGCCGCCGTGTTGTTCTCCCTTGCCGCTGCCGCCGATCCGGCCAAGGTCACGGTGCTCGAGGGCGACGATCCTGCCCGCGGCATCGTCGCTTCCTCGCTGCGTGAGGACGTCGGCGCCGCCGATCCGCGCGTGGTCTCCGCGCGCGCTGCGCTGGCGAAGGCCGCCAAGGCCTACCGTGAAGACGAGAAGGCGGTCGCCGCGCATTGCGAGCGTACCGCGCGCTGGTTCCTCGATATGACGCGCACTCGCGCCACGCCGCTCGAGATGCTCGAGGCGCTGGCGCTGTTCGCCAAGCCTGGCCTGACGATGCAGGATGCCATGCGCAACTACGTCGAGGCGCGTCGCGCGACGACCGGCAGGACGCACGCCGAAGCGCTGGCGAAGCTCGGCCTGCCGGGCCGCTAGGACTTCTTCTTGCGCCGGCGGCCGCTGGCCGGCGCCGGTGGCGCCGGGGCCGCAGTCCTGCCGAAGACTTCGTGCTGCGCCGTCTGGCTGATGGCGACGATGGCGGGATGCGACAGGCGCCGCTCGGTGGTGATCGCGTAAACCTGTTCCGTAACGCCGTCGATTTCGCCCACCGGCTCGACGCGATACTGCTCCCGCACGTAGTCCGCAATCGCCGTCGGCGCCACGAACAGGCCGGCCCCGGCCTGGCCGAAGGCCGCCAGCAGCGCGCTGTCGTCGAACTCGCCGACCACGCGCGGATGCAGCTTCTGCGCTTCCAGCCACTGCGCGAGCCGCGGCCGGACCGCGACATCCTCGCCGGGCATCAGGAAGGGCGCGCCGGCGAGCAGCGCCGGGAAGCTCCCCGGCAGCGTCTTCAGCAGTGCGCTGGCGCCGAACAGCGTCAGCGTGCTCTCGCCGAGCAGGTGGCTGTAGCCGCGCACGTTGAGGTTGGCCGGCATCGGCCGGTCGGCGATCACCATGTCGAGGCGGTGCACGGCGAGGTCGGCGAGCAGCGAGGCCAGCCGGCCTTCGCGGCAGATCAGGCGCAGCGGCTCTTCGAGGCGCAGCGCCGGTTCGACCAGCCAGTAGGTGACCGCCTTCGGCACCGAGTCGGCGATGCCGACGCGGAACGGCAGGCTGGTGCGCGCGGACTCGTTCTTGACGACGTCCATCAGCTCGTCGCCGAGGGTGAATATCTCCTCGGCGTAGGAGAGGATGCGGCGGCCCATGTCGGTGAGTTCGAGGCCGCGTCCGGCGCGGCGGAACAGCTCGGCGCCGAGCTGTTCCTCGAGTTCGCGCAACTGGCCGCTGATCGATTGCGGCGTCAGGTGCAGGCGCTCGCTGGCACGCGCAATGCCCCCCGACTTCGCGACCATCCAAAAGTAGCGCAAGTGCTTGTAATTGAGCGTCGCCATGGAAACATCGCCTAAATCGAACGATGCCTAAACTATATTCGATTTGCTGGAGGTGTCACCGCTGCGCTAGAGTGCCGGCTGTCTGAAACCCAAAGGAGTCCCGATCATGCAAGTCGTCATGCAACAACGGCACGCCGCCGAGTCCGTCCTTGCGACCAACAAGGTCATCCGCAACACGTACACGCTGCTGTCGATGACGCTGCTGTTCGCCGCCGCCACGGCGGGCGTTTCCGTCGCGCTGAACCTGCCGCACCCCGGCCTGATCATCACGCTGATCGGCTACTTCGGCCTGCTGTTCGCCACCACCAAGCTGCGCAACAGCGGCTGGGGCATCGTCTCGGTGTTCGCCCTCACCGGCTTCATGGGCTACACGCTCGGCCCGATCGTCAGCCACTACCTGAACCTGCCCAACGGCACGCAGACGGTGATGATGGCGATGGCCGGCACCGCCGCGATCTTCCTCGGCCTCTCCGGCTACGCCCTGACCACGCGCAAGGACTTCAGCTTCATGGGCGGCTTCCTCGCCGTCGGCGTGCTGGTGGCCTTCCTCGCCGGCCTGGCCGCGATCTTCTTCCAGATTCCGGCGCTGTCGCTGACGGTGTCCGCGGCCTTCGTGATGCTGATGTCGGGCCTGATCCTGTTCGAGACCTCGAACATCATCCACGGCGGCGAGACCAACTACATCATGGCGACCGTCTCGCTGTTCGTCTCGCTGTTCAACCTCTTCACCAGCCTGCTGCACCTGCTCGGCTTCGCCAACAGCAGCGACTGACGCGGAGACGGGGGCGGCGTTCCCGCCTCCTCGACGCCGATGAACGTTTCGCCACAGGAAGTCGGAGCAGTCGCCGCCGCGGTGGCCTTGGCCGCCGTCGGCGGCGAAGTCTTTTTGCAGGGCATCCTCGGCAGCGCCCGCTGGCTGCGGCTGCCGAAACTGCTGGTGGCGACGACGCTCGCCGCCTTCGCCACCTCCAGCCCCGAGCTGACCGTCTCCGCGGTGGCCGCCCTGTCGGGCGCACCCGAGATCGGCCTCGGCGACGCGCTCGGCAGCAACGTGGTCAACATTGCGCTGATCTTCGGCATCGCGCTGATGTTCGGGCCGATCCGCGTCGAGCGCGCCGAACTGGGCCGCGATTTCGCGCTGGCGCTCGCGGTTCCGCTGCTGACCCTGTGGCTGGTGGCCGACGACGCCGTGACGCGTCTCGAAGGCGGCCTGCTGCTGGCGGTCTTCGCCGCCTGGATGATCGTCGTCGTGCGCGCCGGACGGGCCGCGCGCAGCCTCGACGAGGCGCAGGGAACTGTGCGCCCCTTGGCGGTGGTGCTGAAAGTCGCGGGCGGACTCGCTGCGCTCGTGGCGGCCGGCCGGCTGTTCGTTTACGGCGCCTCCGGCATCGCCGCCGCTTTCGGCGTCGATGCCTATGTCGTCGGCGCCCTGGTGGTCGCCATCGGCACCTCGCTGCCGGAACTCGTCACCGTGCTGCTGGCGCGCCTGCGTGGCCATGACGACATCGGCGTCGGTACGCTGATCGGCAGCAATCTCTTCAACGGACTGGCGATCGTCGGCACGGCGGCGAGCATCCATGCGATCCGCGCGCCCTTCGCCGAAGCCGCCGCAACGCTGCTCGCCGGCGTGGTGGCGCTGCTGCTCCTTGTCCCCGGCAAGCGCGCGACGATAGGCCGCCTGCGCGGGGCGATGCTATTGTCTTGCTACGCGGCCTTCATCGTTGCGACCCTGTCGGCCGGCCGCGCGCTCCACTGAACCGCCCCATGAACGATCGTCCATTCCCGGCCGTCTGGCACGCGCTCGAAGCGCAGGGCATCGCACGCGAGCTCGACGCCGATCCGGCGCACGGCCTCTCCGCCGCCCAGGCGCAGGAGCGGTTGAGACAGCACGGCCCCAACCGCCTCGACGAGAAGCCGCCGCGCCCCGCCTGGCGGCGCTTCGCCGACCAGTTCCGCAACCTGCTGATCATCGTCCTGATCGCCGCCGCGGCGCTCGCCGGCTTCGTCGGGCATGTCGGCGACGCCGCGGCGATCCTGGTCGTCATCCTGCTGAACGCGATGCTCGGCTATTACCAGGAGCATCGTGCCGAGGCGGCGCTGGCGGCGTTGCGCCAGATGCTGGCGCCGAACGCGCGCGTGCGCCGCGACGGCCGCTCGACGCTGGTCGATGCCACCGAAGTGGTGCCGGGCGACCTGCTGCTGATCGAAGCGGGCGATCGCATCGCGGCCGACGCGCGCGTGCTGGCCTCGCATGCCGGCGAGGTCGCCGAGGCGTCGCTGACCGGCGAGGCCCAGCCCGTCGCCAAGCATCCGGATGCGGTCGCCGCGGACGCGCCGCTCGCCGAGCGCACGGGCATGGTCTACATGAATACCGTGGTCACGCGCGGCCGCATCGAGGCGCTGGTCACCGCCACCGGCATGCGCACCGAAATGGGCCGCCTGGCGGGAATGCTGGCGGAGACCGCCGAGTCGGCGACGCCGCTGCAGCTCCAGCTCGATGCGCTCGGCAAGCGGCTTGCCGCCGTTGCCGGCGTCGTCGTCCTGCTCGTCTTCGCGCTCGGCGTGGCGCGCGGGGACGACCTGATGACCACGGCCATGACGGCGATTGCGCTCGCGGTGGCGGCGATTCCCGAAGGGCTGCCGGCCGTCGTCACCGTCACCCTGGCGCTCGGCATGCATCGCATGGCGAAGCGCCACGCCATCGTCAAGAAACTCGCCGCCGTCGAGACGCTCGGCTGCACCACGGTGATCTGCTCCGACAAGACCGGCACGCTGACCCTGAACCGGATGACGGCGCGGCGCGTGCTGTGCCGCGGACGCCGGCTCGCGGTGAGCGGCGACGGCTACTTAGCGGAAGGCGCGATCACGGCCGCCGACGGCGGCACGGTTCCCGATCTCGCGCCGCTGCTGCATGCCGCCGCCCTCTGCGCCGACTCGCGCCTGCGCGACGGGCAGCTGATCGGCGACCCGACCGAGGGCGCGCTGCTGGCGCTGGCGCTCAAGGGCGGCATCGAGCGCGACGAGCTCGCCGCGCGCCATCCGCGCATCGCCGAGATTCCCTTCGACTCGGCGCACAAGTTCATGGCGACCTTCCATCACGACGGCGCCGTCGTGCGCATGTGGGTCAAGGGCGCGCCCGACGTGCTGCTCTCGCGCAGCACGCGCTTCCTCGCCGCGCACGGCGAGCAGCCGCTCGATAACGAAGCGCGCACTGCCTTCGAAGGCGAGAACGCGGCCTGCGCCGACGAGGCGATGCGCGTGCTCGCCGTCGGCGGCCGCAGCATCCCGGTCGCCGACTTCGATCCGGCCGGCGACCTCATGCACTGGGCGCAGGAGCTGACCCTGATCGGCCTTGTCGGCATCGTCGATCCGCCGCGGCCCGAGGCGCGCGAGTCGATCGCCGTCTGCCGTGCCGCCGGCATCGAGGTGAAGATGATCACCGGCGACCATCGCACCACGGCCGCGGCGATCGCGCGCGAGCTCGGGCTCGAGGGCGAGGTCCACGAGGGACGCGATCTCGACGGGCTGGACAAGGAGGCGCTGGCGGCGCTCGTCGAGCGCACGGCCGTGTTCGCGCGCGTCGCCCCCGAGCACAAGATGCGCATCATCGAGGCGCTGCGCGCGCGCGGCCACGTCGTCGCCATGACCGGCGACGGCGTCAACGATGCGCCGGCGCTGCGCAGCGCCGATATCGGCGTCGCCATGGGCATCACCGGCACCGAGGTGACGAAGGAGGCGGCCACGCTGGTGCTGACCGACGACAACTTCGCCAGCATCGTCGGCGCCGTCAAGGAGGGGCGCACGATCTACGACAACATCGTCAAGTTCGTGCGCTTCCAGCTGTCGACCAACATCGGCGCCATGATCACCGTGCTCGGCGCGCCGCTGGTCGGCCTGCCGACGCCGTTCACCGCCATCCAGATCCTCTGGGTGAACATCATCATGGACGGCCCGCCGGCGATGACGCTCGGCGTCGAGCCGGCCAAGAGCGGCATCATGCAGCAGCGCCCGCGCCCGCGCGACGCCGACGTGCTGACCGGCCGGCGCATGCTGCGGCTCGGCATGTACGGATTGACGATGGCGGCCGGAACGCTGCTTGCCTACGTCTGGGGTCACGGCCGCGACGGCCATGCCTACGCCACGACGCTGGCTTTCACGACTTTCGTGCTGTTCCAGTTCTTCAACATCTTCAACGCGCGCGCCGAGCATCGCAGCGCCTTCAACCGCCAGTTCTTCGACAACGGCAAGCTCTGGCTGGCGCTGGCCGGCGTCGTCCTGATGCAGGTCATCGTCGTGCACTGGGCGCCGGCGCAGGCGGTGTTCGCCACCGTCGGGTTGCGCATCGAGGACTGGGGCGTCGCCGCCGCCATCGCCTCGTCGGTGCTGCTGCTCGACGAGGCACGCAAGCTCGTCGTGCGCCTGCTGACATCCGGAGAGCAAGAGAAAACATGATCGATCCGTCCGCCGGGCGCATCACGCGCCGCATCATCCTCGGCCTGCTGCTGGCCGGCCTGCTGCTGATGAGCTATGTCGTCATGCAGCACTTCCTCGTGCCGCTGGCCTGGGCGGGGGTGCTCGCCTACGTCACCTGGCCGCTCTATATGCGCCTGCTGCGCGCCCTCGGCGGCCGCGAAACGCTCGCCTCGCTGCTGATGACCCTGCTGCTGGCGACGGCGCTGATCCTGCCGATGCTGTGGCTGATCGGGACGCTGCGCATCGAGTTCGCGCATGCCTACGCCGAAGTCAGCCGCTGGCTCGCGTCCGAGGGCGCGCACCGGCTGCCCGAGGGCATCCTGTCGATCCCCTGGCTCGGCGAGCGGATGCAGGAAATGCTCGACCGCTATGCGGCCGAACCCCTGGCGCTGCGCCATCAGCTCGAGACCTGGGTGCAGCAGGGCGGCGGCAACGTCGTCGACTTCGCCGGCGGCGTGGGACGCAACGCCGCCAAGTTCGGCTTCGCGCTGCTGATCGCGTTCTTCCTCTATCGCGACGGCCACAGCGTGGTGGCGCAGTTGCGGCTGGTGCTCTACCGCTATCTCGGCGAACGCATCAACGATTACTTCCGCGCCATCGGCGCGACCACCCGCGCCGTCGTCTATGGGCTGGTGCTGACGGCGCTGGCGCAGGGCGCGCTCGCCGGCCTCGGCTACTGGGCAGCCGGCGTCGAGGCGCCGGTGCTGCTGGCGGCGGTGACGGCGCTGATCGCGCTGATCCCCTTCGGCACGCCCTTCGTCTGGGGCTCGATCGGGGTCTGGCTGCTGGTGACGGGCGAAGTGGCCGCCGGCCTCGGACTGCTGGCGTGGGGCACGTTCGTCGTCAGCTGGGTCGACAACCTGATCCGTCCGCTGGTCATCAGCAAGGCGACCGAGATCCCGTTCATCATCGTCATGTTCGGCGTCCTCGGCGGACTGGCGGCCTTCGGCATGATCGGCCTGTTCGTCGGCCCGGTGATCCTCGCCGTGCTGATCGCCGTCTGGCGCGAGTGGCTGGAGGATACGCAAGCGGCCTGAGCCGCTATCATCGCGGTTCCAACCAGAGAGAGCGGGCTCGAGACCCGCGAGAGGAATCCGTGCCGGCCAAGCGTTCCGTGTTCATCGGTCTGGCGATCGCCATCGCCGCCTACCTGCTGTCCTTCTTCCACCGCGTCGCGCCGGCCGCGATCTCGGGCGACCTGCAGTCGACCTTCGCCATCGGCGGCGCGCAGCTCGGCACGCTCGCGGCGACCTATTTCTACGTCTACACGCTCATGCAGGTGCCGACCGGCGTGCTCGCCGACACGCTCGGCCCGCGCCGGCTGCTGGTCTGGGGCGGGCTCGTCGCCGGCGTCGGCAGCCTGATGTTCGGCCTCGCGCCCGGCTTCGAGTGGGCGTTCGCGGGGCGCACGCTGGTCGGGCTCGGCGTCTCGGTGACCTTCATCGCCATGCTCAAGCTGATCGCGCTCGGCTTCGACGAGCGGCGCTTCGCCACCGTCGTCGGCCTGTCGATGCTGATCGGCAACCTCGGCTCGATCTTCGCCGGCGCGCCGCTGGCGTGGGCGACGCAGGCCGTCGGCTGGCGCTCGGTGTTCGTCGCCGTCGGCGTGTTCTCCATCGTCATCGCCTTCGCCAGCCGCGTCTGGGTGGCGGAGACGCCGGCCGGCAAGGTCGACCGCACGGCGTGGTTGTCGGGCCTCGCCACGGTGCTGAGGAATCGCGCCACCTGGCCCGGCTTCTTCGGCAATCTCGGCCTCGGCGGCGCCTTCTTCACCTTCGCCGGGCTCTGGGCCGTGCCGTACCTGACGCAGGTGCACGGCCTGACGCGCGCCGTCGCCGCCAACCACGTCAGCGTCTATTTCATCGGCTTCGCCATCGGCTCGGCGCTCTGGGGCCGCGTATCGGATGCGCTCGGCCGACGCAAGCCGGTGATGCTGGTCGTCTCCGGCGTGCATGTGCTCGGCTGGGGCGTCTGGCTCTCTGGGGTGCCGCTTTCCCTGCCGGCGACCTACGCGCTCTGCGGCGTGATGGGCCTCGTCACGGCCGGCTTCACGCTGTCCTGGGCGGCGGCCAAGGAAGTGAATCCGCCGCAGCTCTCCGGCATGGCGACCAGCGTCGTGAACGTCGGCATCTTCCTCGGCCCCGCGATCCTGCAGCCGCTCGTCGGCTGGGTGATGGAGCGCGGCTGGGACGGCACCGCGGTCGCCGGCGTGCGCATCTACTCGGCGGCCGACTACGACAGCGGGCTCAAGCTGATGGTAGGCTCGGCGCTGCTCGGCTGGCTGGCGGTGTTCTTCGTGCGCGAGACCCGCTGCCGCAACATCTGGAAAGGCACGCCTGCATGACCTCGACCAAGAAGGGCATCATCCTGTTCGGCCACGGCGCCCGCAACGCCGAATACCTCGAACCCTTCCATCGCATCCGCGCCGAGGCGCTGGCGAACGATCCGGGCGCGCGCGTCGAACTCGGCTTCCTCGAGCTCACCCAGCCGCTGCTGGAAACGACGATCGACGCACTCGTTGCCGACGGCATCACGAGCATCGTCATCGTGCCGATCTTCTTCGCGCCCGGGCGCCACGTGCTCAAGGACCTGCCGCAGCTGGCGGCAGCCGCGCTCGATCGCCATCCGCAGCTGAGCATCGAGATCGCGCCCGCGGTCGGACAAGCCCCTGCTGTCGTCGCAGCCATGGCGCGCCACGCCATCGACAGCGCCGCCTGATTCTGTCGGCATCTCCGGTCTCCCCGCTCGAAGTGCGTTGAATCGCATTGACATGCGGGCTACGATGTAGCGTCGGTCGCCCGTGCGCGGCTTTTTCGGGTGCCCGATCAGGCACGACGAAAAAACCACACCAACGGAGACGACAATGACAACCCCATCCAAGCCCCTCAGTGAGGCGCCGCAGCCTGCGCGACGCCGCTTCCTTGCCACCGCGGCGGCCGGCACCGGCGCCGCCGCCATCACCGGTTTCCCCATGATCGCCGCGGCGCAGACGCCGATCACCATGCGCTGGCAAAGCACGTGGCCGACGAAAGACATCTTCCACGAATACGCGCTCGACTTCGCCCGCAAGGTGAACGACATGACGGGCGGACGCCTGAAGATCGAGGTGCTGCCGGCCGGCGCCGTGGTCAAGGCCTTCGACCTGCTCGACGCGGTATCGAAGGGCACGCTCGACGGCGGCCACGGCGTCGTCGCCTACTGGTACGGCAAGAACTCCGCCGTCGCGCTGTGGGGCTCCGGCCCGGGCTACGGCATGGACGCCAACATGGTGCTGGCATGGCACTACTACGGCGGCGGCAAAGAGCTGCTCGATGAGGTGTACAAGAGCCTCAACCTCGACGTAGTCTCCTTCCTCTACGGCCCGATGCCGACGCAACCCTTCGGCTGGTTCAAGAAGCCGGTCACCAAGGCCGACGACGTCAAGGGCCTGAAGTTCCGCACCGTCGGCCTCGCCGTCGACATCTACAAGGGTATGGGCGCGGCAGTGAATCCGCTGCCGGGCGCCGAGATCGTGCCGGCGCTCGACCGAGGCCTGATCGACGCCGCCGAGTTCAATAATGCCTCCTCCGACCGCCTGCTCGGCTTCCCCGACGTCGCCAAGGTCTGCATGCTGCAGAGCTTCCACCAGTCGACCGAGCAGTTCGAGGTGCTGTTCAACAAGAAGAAGTACGACGCGCTGCCCGAAGAGCTGAAGGCGATCATCAAGCACGCCGTCGCCGCCGCCTCGGCCGACATGTCGTGGAAGGCGATCGAGCGCTACTCGACCGACTACCGCGAGATGGCCCAGAAGCAGGGCGTCAAGTTCTACAAGACGCCGGACAGCATCCTGCGCAAGCAGCTCGAGGTCTGGGAGCAAGTGCGCACTGCCAAGGCGGCCGAGAATCCGATGTTCAAGCGGGTGGACGACTCGATGCGCGCGTTCGCCGAGCGCGCGTGCAAGTGGCAGAACGACACCAACGTCGACTTCAAGATGGCTTTCAACCACTACTTCGGCAAGAAGACGCCGGCCAAGGGCTGAGCGGCCGTTCTCGTGACGGGACGCCGCCCGGCGCACGCCGCCGGGCGGCGATGAGTGGAGAGGCGCGATGAAGAGACTGCTGCTCGCGGTCGATCGGCTGAGCACATTCGTCGGCCATGCGTTCGCCTGGGCCATCGTCGGCCTGACGGCGCTGATCTCGGCCGAGGTGTTCTCGCGCTATGTCCTCAACGTGCCGCACGCCTGGGTGCTCGACGCCCAGGTGATGCTCTACGGCGTGCTGTTCATGATGGCCGGCGCTTACACGCTGGCGGCCAGCGGCCACGTGCGCGGCGACGTGCTCTACGGTTTCTTTCCCGTGCGCGTGCAGGCCGGCATCGACCTCGCGCTGTATCTCGTGTTCTTCCTGCCCGGCATCTTCGCGCTGACTTACGCCGGGTGGATCTACGCCAACGAGGCGCTGGCGATCCGCGAGCAGACCTTCAGCCCCGATCCGCTGCCGCTGTATCCGTTCAAGTTCGTCATTCCCGTCGCGGGCTTCTTCATGCTGCTGCAGGGCGTCGTCGAGATCGCGCGCTGCGTGCTCTGCCTGCGCGACGGCAGCTGGCCTTCGCGCGTGCAGGACGTCGAGGAAGTCGACGTCGACAAGCTGAAGGAAGTGGCGCACGTCACCGACGAAGACCTTGCCAAGCTGGACGAAGTCGTGGTGCGCCAGGAGCGTCGTTCGTGAAGCCCGAACTGCGCTTCGGCTTCATCCTGATTGCGCTGATCCTGATTCCCGTCGCCGTGCTGATGCCGTGGGGTGCCATGACCAACGGCCACCTCGGGCTGCTGATGCTGGCGCTGATCGTCGTCGCCATCATGCTCGGCTTCCCCACCGCCTTCACGCTGATGGGGCTCGGCGTGACCTTCGCCTGGCTCGCCTACCGCAGCGCGAACCCGGACATCGCCGTGCGGCAGACGCTCGACCTGATGGTGCAGCGCGCCTACGGCGTGATGAGCAACGAGGTGCTGATCGCGATCCCGCTGTTCGTCTTCATGGGCTATCTGGTCGAGCGCGCGAACCTCGTCACGCGGCTGTTCCGCGCCATCCATCTGGTGCTGGCCTGGGTCCCCGGCTCGCTGGCCGTCGCCACGCTGCTCACCTGCGCCCTGTTCGCGACGGCGACGGGCATCGTCGGCGCGGTCGTGACGCTGATGGGGCTGCTGGCGTTTCCGGCCATGCTGCGCGCCGGCTACGACATCCGGATGTCGGCCGGCGCCATCACCGCCGGCGGCTGCCTCGGCATCCTCATCCCGCCGTCGGTGCTGCTGATCGTCTACGGCGCCACGGCGGGCGTGTCCGTCGTGCAGCTCTATGCCGGCGCGTTCTTCCCGGGAATCATGCTGGCGCTGCTCTACGTCGTCTATGTCGTCATGCTGTCGGCCATCAAGCCGCACCTAGCGCCGCCGCTGCCGATGGCGGAGCGCCAGATCGTGCTGCCGCAAAGCACCGCCGCGATCGCCGCGAGCCGCGGCGCCACGGCGCTGCCCGCGCTCGCCAGCGCAGCCGGCCGGCCGGTGGCCGGCGTGAGGCGCCGCACGGCCTTGCTGCAACTGACGATCGCGCTGCTGCCGGCAATCGTCTGGATCGGCGCCATGGGTCTCGCCTATCGCTACGTGACAACCCCGGCGGCGCAGGTCGACGTCACGGGCCTCGTCGAGATGGGGGCCGAATCGTTTTCCGAGGCGGCCGGCGATACCGAAGGGCTTGCCGAACCGCCCGCGGAGGAAGGCGGCGACGCGTTGCAGGAGCCGCCGGCCGCTGAAAGGAACGAACCGGCGCCGGCACCCCCCGCGGCGGCTCCTGTTCCATCCGGGGCGGCAGAGTCGTTGCCGGCGCCCCGTGCCTTCTGGATTACGCTCGGCGTGGGGACGCTGTTGCTGGCGGCGTATTACTGGTGGCTGAATTTCGCGCGGCTCGAGATCTTCCGCATGCTGCTCGGCTCGTTCTTCCCGCTCTACGTGCTGATCATGGCGGTGCTGGGCTCGATCGTCATGGGGCTGGCGACGCCGACCGAGGCGGCCGCCGTCGGCGCGCTCGGCGGGCTGCTGCTGGCCGCGGCCTACGGACAACTCCGGCTCGACGTCGTGCGCGAGTCGGCCTACCTGACGGCCAAGACCTCGGCGATGGTCTGCTGGCTGTTCGTCGGCTCGTCGATCTTCTCGGCGGCCTTCGCCCTGCTCGGCGGGCAGGCGATCGTCGAGGCCTGGGTGCTGTCGCTCGACATGACGCCGCTGCAGTTCATGATGCTGTCGCAGTTCATCATCTTCATCCTTGGCTGGCCGCTCGAATGGACCGAGATCATCATCATCTTCATGCCGATCTTCATCCCGCTGCTGCCGCACTTCCACATCGACCCGCTTTTCTTCGGCCTGCTCGTCGCGATGAACCTGCAGACCGCCTTCCTCTCGCCGCCGGTCGCGATGGCCGCCTTCTATCTCAAGGGGGTGGCGCCACCGCACGTGACGCTCAACCAGATCTTCGCCGGCATGCTGCCCTACATGGGCATCCAACTCGTTGCACTGGTCCTGCTCTACGTCTTCCCCGACATCGGGCTCTGGCTTCCGCGCATGCTCTACCAGTAACACCGACCTCGGTGTTCAGGCTCGCACGCGATCGGGCCGCCGGGGTGCCCTGCTGCGCTCCGTGTCCTCCGGATCGGGCTGTCGCCCGCTCCTCCCCCTTTACCTACGCGCAGCAGAGCACCCCACCGGCCCGATCCGGACGCGCCTAAGGGGTTTTGGCGCTCACAACCACGGGCGTATCCACCAAGGGTGGCTGGTAGCCGATTCCCGCAGGTAAAGGAGGAGGGCCGGGCGCAGCCCGGTCCGGGGGACACGGAGGGAATCGGCTGCCAGCCGCCCTTGGGCGCCGCCGCAGCCTTGCGGGACGTAACCGAAGAACCTAAAGTAAGCCCACTGACCCATCAGGGGCTTGAAAAATTAGGCATATAAGCATATTCTAATGAACATGAAAAAGCGCCTCTATGCCATTCCCGCATTCCTCTGGGCCAGCCTCGCGCTGGCCCAGTCGTCCCAGCTGCTCACGCTCCAGCCGCGCGAGGTCGAGACGACCTACCCCGCCGAGGCGGTCGTCGAGGCCGTCAAGCAGGCCACCGTTGCAGCGCAGGTCGCCGGCCGCGTCGTCGACGTGCGCGCCGAGGCGGGCCAGCGTGTGCGCGCCGGCGAGACCCTGATGCGCATCGACGCCCGCGAAGCGGCCGAAGGTGCCGCCGGCGCCCGCGCCCAGCTGGTCCAGGCCGAAGCCAACTTCAAGCGCACGCAGGACCTGCATCGCCAGAAATTCATCAGCGCCGCCGCGCTCGACAAGGCCGAGGCCGACCTCAAGGCGGCGCGCGCCGCCGCCGGGCAGGCCGGCGCCGGGCTGTCCCACGCCACCGTCGCCGCGCCGATCGCCGGCCTCGTCGCCCAGCGCCACGTCGAACTCGGCGAGATGGCCGCACTCGGCAAGCCGCTGGTCACCGTCTTCGACCCCAAGGGGCTGCGCGCGATCGCCAGCGTGCCGCAGTACAAGCTCGCCGAGCTGCGCGCCGCCGGCCGCGCCAAGGTCGAGTTTCCCGAGACCGGCCGCTGGATCGACGCCGCGCGCGTCGAAGTGCTGCCGACGCTCGATGCGCGCAGCCACACCGTGACGGCGCGCGTCTACCTGCCCGCCGACGCGGAGGGCGTCGTGCCCGGCATGGCGGCGCGGGTGCATTTCGTCACCGGCAAGGCGACGCGCATGACGGTGCCGCCGCAGGCGGTGGTGCGCCGCGGCGAGGTCAGCGCCGTGTATGTCGTCGACGCCAAGGGCCAGCCGCGTCTGCGCCAGGTGCGCCTCGGCGAGCCGGTGGCGGGCGGCGAGATCGAGGTCCTGGCGGGCCTCGCGGCCGGCGACCGGGTGAGCCTCGAGCCGCTCAAGGCCGGCATCGCCGTCCGCACTCCCGCGAAGTAAGGCAGGAACGCCATGGGCATTTCCGGCCGCATCGCCGAGTATTTCCTGCGCAATTCGCTGACGCCGCTGATCGCGCTGATCGCGCTGCTGCTCGGCGTCTTCGCCACGCTGATCACGCCGCGCGAGGAAGAGCCGCAGATCAACGTGACGATGGCGAACGTCTTCGTTCCCTTCCCCGGCGCCTCGGCGCGCGACGTCGAGAACCTTGTCGCCCGCCCGGCCGAGCAGGTGCTGTCGCGCATCGCCGGCATCGAGCACGTGTATTCGGTGTCGCGGCCCGGCATGGCCGTCATTACCGTGCAGTACGAGGTCGGCGAAGACCCGATCCAGGCGCTGGTGCGCCTCTACGACACCATCAATGCGCAGAAGGACTGGCTCTCCCCGAACCTCGGCGTCGGCGAGCCGATCGTCAAGCCCAAGGGCATCGACGACGTGCCGATCGTCACGCTGACCTTCTGGAGCGAGGACCCCGACAAGTCGGCCTACGAGATGCAGCAGGTGGCGCGCGCCGCCGAGATCGAGCTCAAGCGCATCAAGGGCACGCGCGACGTGACCACCATCGGCGGCCCCGGCCACGTGATCCGCGTCGTCATGGACGCCGACCGCATGAACGCCTACGGCGTCACGGCGCAGGACCTTAAGAGCGCGCTGCAGGTGTCGAACGCCTCGCAGCCGGCCGGCAGCCTGGTCGCCGACAACCGCGAAGTGCTGGTGCAGACCGGCACCTACATCGAGTCGGCGGCCGACGTGAAACGCCTCGTCGTGGGCGTGCATGAGCGCAAGCCGGTATTCATGTCCGACGTCGCGCAGATCATCGACGGCCCCGACCAGCCGAGCCGCTATGTCTGGCACGGCTACGGCAAGGCCACGCCGGAACGCGCCGGCGACGAGCATCCGGCGGTGACGTTGTCGGTGTCGAAGAAGCCGGGCGTCAACGCGGCCGACGTCGCCGCCGACGTCATCGCGCGCGCCGAAAGCATGCGCGGCACGGTGATCCCGGAAGGCGTCGAATTCACCGTCACGCGCAACTACGGCGAGACGGCGACCGAGAAGGCGCAGAAGCTGATCGGCAAGCTGGTGTTCGCGACGGCCTTCGTCGTGCTGCTGGTGCTGTTCGCGCTCGGCAAGCGGGAAGCCGCGATCGTCGGCGCGGCGGTGACGCTGACGCTGGCGGCGACGCTGTTCGCTTCCTGGGCGTGGGGCTTCACGCTCAACCGCGTTTCGCTGTTCGCGCTGATCTTCTCCATCGGCATCCTGGTGGATGACGCCATCGTCGTGGTCGAGAACATCCACCGTTGGAGCCAGCTCGAGCCCGACAAGCCGCTGTGGCAGATCATTCCGGCCGCCGTCGACGAAGTCGGCGGGCCGACGATTCTCGCCACCTTCACCGTCATCGCCGCGCTGTTGCCGATGGCCTTCGTCTCGGGGCTGATGGGGCCGTACATGAGCCCGATCCCGATCAACGCCTCGATGGGCATGTTCATCTCGCTGGCGATCGCATTCGTCGTCACGCCCTGGCTGGCGCTGAAGCTGATGAAGCCGGCGCACACCGGCGGCCATGCCGCCGAGGATCGCACGGCGCAGCGCCTCGACGCGCTCGCGCGCCGCGTCATCTCGCCCTTCCTCGATGCGCGCACCGGCAAGGCTTCGCGCCGCAAGCTGTGGATCGGCATCGTCGCCGCGATCGCCGTCTCGGTGGGCCTCGGCGTCGTCAAGCTCGTCGTGCTCAAGATGCTGCCTTTCGACAACAAGAGCGAGTTCCAGGTCGTGCTCGACATGCCGGTCGGCACGCCGCTCGAAGAGACGGCGCGCGTGCTGCGCGAGATTTCGGCGGAACTCGCGACGGTTGATGAGGTGCGCGACTACCAGGCCTACGCCGGCACCGCGGCGCCGATCAACTTCAACGGCTTGGTGCGCCAATACTACCTGCGCGCGAATCCCGAGATGGGCGACATCCAGGTGAACCTCGTCGACAAGAAGCACCGCGACCGCCAGAGCCACGAGATCGCCGTCGGCGTGCGCGACCGCGTGATGGACATTGCGCGCCGCGCGGGCGGCAACGCCAAGGTCGTCGAAGTCCCGCCCGGCCCGCCGGTGCTGTCGCCGATCGTCGCCGAGGTTTACGGTCCCGACTACGCCGGCCAGATCGCCGTCGCCAAGCAGGTGCGCGCCGCGTTCGAGGGCACGGCCGACATCCTCGGCGTGGACGACACGGGCGACGCCGACGCCGGCAAGCTGGTGCTGCGCGTCTCCCAGGCCAAGGCGGCGCTGCTCGGCGTGGCGCAGAAGGACATCGTCGACACCGTGCGCCTCGGCCTCTCGGGCGAGGACGTGACGCCGGTGCACGACGGCGACTCGAAGTACGAGGTTCCCGTGCGCATCACGCTGCCGGCCGAGCGCCAGAACTCGATCGACCAGTTGCTCAAGCTCAAGCTGCGCGGTCGCGACGGCAACCTGGTGCCGGTGTCGGAAGTCGTCGAGACCAGGCGAACACTGCGCGAGAAGGTCATCTATCACAAGGACCTGCTGCCGGTCGTGTACGTCGTCGGCGACATGGGCGGCAAGCTCGACTCGCCGCTCTACGGCATGTTCGACATCCGCTCGAAGCTGGCGGGCAAGGAGCTGGTGCAGGGCGGCACGCTCGGCGAGTACTTCATCAAGCAGCCGAGCGATCCCTATGCGGGCTACGCCGTGAAGTGGGACGGCGAATGGCAGGTCACCTACGAGACCTTCCGCGACATGGGCGCCGCCTATGCCGTCGGCCTCGTCCTCATCTACCTGCTGGTGGTCGCGCAGTTCAAGAGCTACCTGGTGCCGCTGATCATCATGGCGCCGATCCCGCTCACCATCATCGGCGTCATGCCCGGCCACGCGCTGTTCGGCGCCCAGTTCACCGCCACGTCGATGATCGGCATGATCGCGCTCGCCGGCATCATCGTGCGCAACTCGATCCTTCTGGTCGACTTCATCAACGAGCAGGTCGCCGGCGGCATGGAGTTCGCCGAGGCCGTCGTTCAGGCCGCGGCCATCCGCGCGAAGCCGATCGCGCTGACCGGGCTCGCCGCCATGCTCGGCGCGCTGTTCATCCTCGATGACCCGATCTTTTCGGGCCTCGCGCTGGCGCTGATCTTCGGGATCCTGGTTTCCACCGTGCTGACGCTCGTCGTCATTCCGGTGCTCTATTTCGCGGCCATGCAGGGCCGCATCCGCACATCCCCTTCGGAGAACAAGCAATGACCGTCAATCGCATCGTCCGCATCGTCGCCGGCTTTTTCATCATGCTGTCGCTGGGCCTCGCCCATGCCAACGGACAGGCCGACCTCTCGCAGCTGAGCTGGCTGTGGTTCACGCTGTTCGTCGGCGCCAACCTGTTCCAGAGCGGCTTCACCACCTTCTGTCCGCTCGACACGATCCTGAAGAAGCTCGGCGTGCCCGAGACCGGCAAGACCTGCGCCTGAAGCCGATGCCGGCGCGCTGACGCCGGCGCTTAGCGGGCATAATCCGGGTCTCCACGGCCAGGATCGTTCATGTTCGCCAGCCACCCGCCGCAAGACGCCGACGCGCCCCGGGGCGCGCCGTGGCTGTGGACCGTCGTCGTGCTGGCCATCGGCCTGACGGTGACCGCGGCGGCGTGGCACTGGGAGCGCCAGAACGAAGCGCGGCGAATCCAGCGCGAGCTGGAGTACCGCGCCGCCAACTTCACTTCCTCGCTGCGCGCCGAACTGATGCGCTACGAACGCATCCTGGCGGCGGCGCGCGCAGTGCAAGCGGCACAGCCGCTACCGACCCGCGACACCTGGCGCCAGTTCGCCGCCAGCCTGGACCTGGCGCGCAATTACCCGGCGATTCTCGCCGTCGCCTGGCAGCCGCGCGTCGCCGCCGCGGAGCTGCCGCGCATGGCGAGCTGGGCGGCGCGCGAGAACGGCGTGAGCCTCGATCTGCGCCCGCCCGGCGCGCGCGAGACCTACTTCCCCGCCGTGCTGATCGAGCCGCGCACCTGGCGCAACGAGCGCCTGCTGGGCCTGGACGACTTCGCCGACCCGGCGCGGCGTACCGCGATGGAGCGCGCGCGCGACGAAGCGTCCGTCACCCTGACCCCGCCGGTGACGCTGGCGCTCGATGCCGACCAGAAGTCGCGCCTCGGCTTCCTCATGGTCGCCGCGCTCTATGGCGGCGGCCAGGTCCCGGCCGGCGTGGACGAGCGCCAGCGCCGGCATGCCGGCTACGTCGTCGTCTCGTTCCGCATCGTCGACCTGGTGCAGGGGGTGCTGGCGCGCGAATACGAGGGCATGGACCTGACCCTCGGCGTGCGCGGCGACGGAGGTCGCCTCCTGTTTGGCAGCGAGAGCCGCGCCGCCGCCGAAGGCCTCGCGGACACGATCGCCTTCGGCGGCCAGGTGCTCGAACTGGGCTTCCGTTTCCAGCCGGAGCAGATCGCGGCGCAGGGCAGCGGTCGCCTGCCGCTGATCGTCCTGGCGGGCCTCGTCGTCACCCTGCTGGCGACGCTGCTGATATGGCACCGGACCCACGCGCTGGTCGCCATCGAACGGCGCGCGCGCGAGATCGCGGCCGAGCTGTCCGAGAGCGAGGAGCGCTATTCGCTGGCCACCGAGACGACCACCGATGGGCTCTGGGAGCACGACCTGCGCACCGGAAAGACGCGCGTATCGCCGCGCTTCGAGGCGTTGCTCGGCTATGCGCCGGGCAGTTTCGAGCGCCTCGGGCTCGATCCGGCCAGCCTCGTCCATCCGGCCGACCGCTTCCGGCAGCGCGAAACGCTGATGGCCCACATCAAGCACCACGCCCCGTATGTCTGCGAGTTGCGCATGCGCGCGGCCGACGGGCGCTACGTCTGGGCGCATACGCACGGGCGCGCCCTGCGCAACGACGCCGGCCGCGCCGTGCGGCTGATCGGCTCGATCGCCGACGTCACCGAGCTGCATGCGGCCCTCGACCGCTTCCGCGACCTGACGCGGCTGGCCTCGGACTGGTTCTGGGAGCAGGACGCGAACTATCGCTTCACCGCGATCTCCGAGAGTGCCGGTGCGCGGACGTCCGTCTCGCCGGGCGAGGCGATCGGCAAGACGCGCTGGGAACTGGCGACGGGTTGCGACCCCGAGAAGATGGCGGCGCACCGCGCCCTCGTCGAGGCGCACCAGTCGTTCCGCGAGTTCGAGTACTGCGTCGTCAGCGACAAGGGCGAGACCTGGTGGTACAGCGTCAACGGCAAGCCGGTGTTCGACGACAACGGCCGCTTCGTCGGCTACCGCGGCACCAGCCGCGACGTCACGATGCGCAAGCGCCTCGAGGAGGAGCTGCGCCGGCACCGCGATAATCTCAGCGCGCTGGTCGAGGCGCAGACGGCCGATCTGGTGCGCGCCAAGGATGCGGCCGAGCAGGCGAGCCGTAGCAAGTCGGAGTTCCTCGCCAACATGTCGCACGAGTTGCGCACGCCGATGCACGCCATCCTTTCGTTCGCGCGCATCGGCCGCGACCGGCTGGCGACGGCAGCGCCGGAGAAGCTCGCCGAGTATTTCGACCGCATCCTGCAGAGCGGCGACCGGCTGCTGGAGATGGTCAACTCGCTGCTCGACCTTTCCAAGCTCGAGGCCGGCAAGATGCCGCTCGACGCGACGACCATGGACCTCGCCGCCGTCGTCGCCGAAGTCGTGCACGACATGGATGCGATGGTCGAAGCGCGGCGCGTGCGCGTGGAGGGTTCCGGCGCCGACGGCGATACGGTGATTCATGGCGATGCCCGCCGCCTTGCCCAGGTGGTGCGCAACCTGCTCTCGAACGCCATCAAGTTCGCCCCGGAAGGCAGCCGCGTCGACGTGGAGTTCGTGGCCGACGAACTGCCGGCGGGCCGGCGCGCCGCCGACGTCGGCATGCTTCCCGCGCTGCGCATGACGATCGCCGACGAGGGTCCCGGCATCCCGGACGACGAGCGCGAGGCGATCTTCGAGAAGTTCTACCAGAGCAGCGCGACGCGCACCGGCGCCGGCGGCACCGGCCTCGGCCTCGCGATATGCCGGGAGATTGTCGAAGCCCACCGCGGTACAATCCGGGCGCGCAACCGCCCCGAGGGCGGTGCCGCCTTCGATACGGTCTTGCCGAGGGGAAACCGGGAATGAGTCGTTGGCACGTCCTGGCGGTCGATGACGAACCGCTGAACCTGGAAATCATGCGCGAGTATCTCGACGATCCGCGCATCGATCTCGACCTGACGCCCAATGCGGAGCGCGCCTGGCAGAAGCTGCAGGAGGCGAAAACCGCCTACGACCTGGTGATCCTCGACCGCATGATGCCCGGCATGAACGGCATCGAGCTGCTGCGGCGCATGAAGGCGGATGCGCGCTTCCGCCGCATTCCGGTCGTCATGCAGACGGCCGCTTCGTCGCCGGACCAGGTGCGCGAGGGCATCGAGGCCGGCGCCTACTACTACCTGACGAAGCCCTACGAGCCGGCGGCCTTGCTCGCGATCGTGCGCGGCGCGCTCGCCGACGTCGAGGACCATGCTGCCGCGATGGCGCGCTCGGACCAGCAGGCGGAAGGCCTGCGCCTGCTGGAGTCGGCCGAGTTCCGCTTCCGCTCCCTCGACGAGGCGATGCGGCTGGCGGGCTTGCTGGCCTCGCTGTGCCCGTCGCCCGAGACCGCGGCCCTCGGGTTGTCGGAACTGATGGTGAACGCCGTCGAGCACGGCAACCTCGGCATCACCTACGCCGAGAAGGTGGCGCTGAAGCGCGAAGACGCCTGGGAGAGCGAGATCCAGCGCCGCCTCGGGCAGCCCGAATACCGCGACCGGCGCGCCCATGTCAGCGTGCGGCGCACGGCCGAGGAAATCTGCTTCGTCATCCGCGACGAGGGCGAGGGCTTCGACTGGCGCCGCTATCTCGACTTCGAGCCCGAGCGCGCCTTCGACCCGAACGGCCGCGGCATCGCCATGGCGCGCGCGATGGCATTCTCGCGACTGGAATACCGCGGCGCGGGCAACGAGGTCGTGGCAGGCCTAAAGCTATAATCGCGGCCATGTCAGCCGCTCCGGAAACTTCTTCGCCGCGCGTCGCTTCCGGGGCGCCGCCCGAACCTCTCAAGGTGCTGGTGGTCGACGACACGGCGACCAACCGGCAGATCCTCCAGGTCTTCCTGCGCAAGCTCGGGCTGCGCGTCGACGTCGCCGCCGACGGCGCCGAGGCCGTCGAACGCTTCAAAAGCGGCGCGCCCGACCTCGTGCTGATGGACGTCATGATGCCGGTGATGGACGGTTTCGAGGCGACGCGGCGCATCAAGCAGCTCTGCGGCGACCGCTGGGTCCCGGTGGTGTTCCTCTCGGCGCTCGACAAGGAAGAGAACCTCGTCACCGGCCTCGATGCCGGCGGCGACGACTACCTGCACAAGCCGGTGAGCTTCGTCGTTCTCGACGCCAAGCTGCGCTCGCTGACGCGCTCGATCCGCACCCAGCGCGCGCTCGACGAGAACCGCCGCCGTACGCAGGCGATCGCGGACAACGTGATCGACGCCATCATCACCATCGACGAAGCCGGGGTGATCCAGTCGATCAACGCCGCCGCCGTGCGCATCTTCGGCTACGAGGCGGACGAGATCGTTGGCCGCGACGTCAGCGCGCTGATGCCCGATCCCTATCGCGGCGCCCATGGCAACTACATGCGCAACTACCTGGCCGGCCAGGGCTCCGGCCTGATGGGCAGGTCGCGCCGCGCCGTCGAGGGCCTGCGCAAGAACGGCCAGAGCTTTCCCCTCGAGGTCGGCATCTCAGACCTGAGCTTCGAGGGGCGCCGCCTGTTCGTCGGCATCCTGCGCGACATCACGCAGGAACGAGCGGCCGAAGAGCAATTGCGGCGCAACGCCGAACGCCTGCAGCGCTATCACGACGCGCAGGAAGAGGAGAACGCGCTGGCGCAGAAGATCGTCGAGCGCCAGATGTCGCGTCCGGGGCTGGCCGACCCGGCGATCCGCCACTGGATCATGCCGGCGGCCAACTTCAGCGGCGACGTCATCGCCGCCGCGCGCGCACCGGAAGGCGAGCGGCTTTACGTCATGCTCGGCGACGCCACCGGGCACGGCCTCGCCGCGGCGATCAGCGTGCTGCCGGTACTGACGGTGTTCTACGGCCACGTCGAACTCGGTTACCCGCTCGGCTACCTCGTCATGGAACTCAACCGCCAGCTGCGCGCGACCATGCCTTCGGGGCGCTTCGTCGCCGCCAGCCTGCTGTGCATCGACGAGGCGTCGCGCACCGCGGAGCTCTGGCAGGGCGGCATGCCCGACGTGCTGCTCGTCGATGCCTCGGGCGAACTCAAGCAGCGCCTCCCGGCGCAGCACCTGCCGCTCGGCATCGTCGACTTCGACGAGGACATGGCGCGCCTGACGACGGTCCAGATGGCGCCGGGCGACCAGTTCGCGCTGTTTTCCGACGGCCTCATCGAGGCCGCCGATCCCGATGGCGATCCGTTCGGCGTCGAGCGGGTGGCCGAAGTCATGAAGAAGGCGCCGCCGGCCGACCGCATCCAGGCCCTGCGCGCGGCGCTCGATGCCCATACCGGCGTCGGGCAGTTTCATGACGACATCTCGCTGCTGCTGGCAGGCGGACGCTGAGGCGCCGCCGCTATAATTCGTTTTTTGGAGGCCCTATGACAACGATATCCGACCCGCAGCGCTTCGAGCGCGCGATCGCCCTGTTCGACCAGGCGAATTCCGAGGATCCGAACCGCGAGACCATCGACGGCAAGGACATGCCCAAGGAGTTGCTCTACGCCCAGCGCATGACGGAAATGCTCGAGCGCTTCGCCCCCGACGCATCCGAGGCCGTGCGCCTCGCCTGCCGCGCCCAGCACATCCAGCGCTGGAAGACGCCGCGCAGCAGCTACCCGATGACGCGCGAGGGCTACCAGGCGTGGCGCACCGGGCTGTACAAGTTCCACGCCGAGACCGCCGGCAGGCTGATGGCGGGAGCCGGCTACGACGCGGAGATGATCGAGCGCGTCAAGACCATCGTCGGCAAGCGCCAGCTCAAGGTCAATCCGGAGACGCAGATGATGGAAGACGTCGTCGACCTCGTCTTCATCGAGCACTACATGCTCGGCTTCGCCGGCCAGAAGCCGGACTACCCGGAAGAGAAGTGGCTCGACATCATCCGCAAGACCTGGAAGAAGATGTCCGACGCCGGTCACGCGTTCGCGCTCTCGGGCAAGATCAAGCTGCCGGAGCCGCTCGTTCCGCTGATCGTCAAGGCCGTTCAGGGAGCCTGACCATGGCCGCCGGCATGCAGGTCGGCTTCATCGGACTCGGCCTCATGGGCCGCCCGCTGGCGCGGCACCTCGCCGCCGCCGGCCACTCGCTGCATCTGTGGGCGCGCCGCCCCGAGACGCTCGCCGCGTTCGACGACCTCGCCGTCACGCGCCACGCGACCCCGGCCGCAGTGGCGGGCAGTGCCGAGATCGTCATCACCATGGTCGCCGACGCGCCGGACGTCGAGGCCGTCGCCCTCGGCGAGAACGGTATCGCCGCCGGCGCGCGCCGCGGCCTGATCCACGTCGACATGTCGACCATCGCGCCGGCCGCCGCGCAGCGCATCGGCGCGCGGCTCGAGGCGCAGGGCATTGAGTTCCTCGACGCGCCGGTTTCCGGCGGCGAAGTCGGCGCCATCAACGCGACGCTGACCATCATGGTCGGCGGCAAGTCCGAGATCTTCGAGCGCGTGAAGCCGCTGTTCGAGAAGATGGGCAAGTCGATCACGCTGATCGGCGGCACCGGGGCCGGCCAGGTCGCCAAGGCCTGCAATCAGATCCTCACCGGCGTCGGCGTCGCCGCCGTCGCCGAGGCGCTCAACTTCGCCACCAAGAGCGGCGTCGATGCGGCCAAGGTGCGCGAGGCGCTGCTCGGCGGCTTCGCCTACAGCCGCATCCTCGAGAACCACGGCCAGCGCATGCTGGACCGCAACTTCAAGCCCGGCTTCAAGTCCTGGATGCACCAGAAGGACCTGCGCATCGTCATGGAGGAGGCGCACCGCCTCGGCCTTGCGCTGCCCTCGTCGGCGGCGACGGCGCAGATGTTCAACGCCATGGTCGGCAGCGGCCTCGGCGACGAGGACTCGATCGCCATGCTCAAGCTGCTGGAGCGCATGAGCAACCCCGCGGATTAGCGTGAAAGAGATCGATCCCTCGGCTCATATCGAGCGCAGCGAGCAAATTGAGCCCCCCGCCTCGGGGCGGGGGCCGGGGGTGGGGGGAGTCCAGGCTTTTGCGCCTCTCATCGAACGCAGATGGCATCGGACGACCATGTGCGTTCGGAGCCGCACCGCGGCATGAAAGTCGGCTTCGTCGGCCTCGGCGTCATGGGCGCACCCATGGCAGCGAACCTGCTGCGCGCCGGCCATGAAGTCGCCGTCTGGGCGCGCCGTCCCGCGGCCGCCGCGGACCTCGTCGCGCAAGGCGCCCGCCTGCTGGCGACACCCGCCGCGCTCGCGCGCGAAGCCGACGTGCTGATCACCGCGGTCACTTCCGGCGGCGACGTCGAGGAGGTGGTGTTCGGTCCCGAGGGATTCGCCGCCGGCATCAGCGCCGGCACGGTGGTCGTCGACCACAGCACGATCGCACCGGCGACGGCGCGGTCGATCGCCAGGCGCCTGCGTGCGCTGGGCGTGGATTTCCTCGACGCGCCGGTGTCGGGCGGCGGCGCCGGCGCCCGCGCCGCGACGCTCTCGATCATGGTCGGCGGCGAGGCCGCGGCGCTCGACAAGGTGCGTCCGCTGCTCGAGGCGCTCGGCAAGACGATCGTCCACGTCGGCGCGAGCGGCGCCGGCCAGGTGGCGAAGGCCTGCAACCAGATGGTGATGGTGGCCGCGATCCAGGCCTGCGCCGAAGCGGCGCGCCTCGCGGTCGCGCACGGCCTCGACTTCGGCCGCGTGCGTGCGGCGCTGGCCGGCGGCTCGGCCGCCTCGCGCGTGCTCGACGTGTTCGGCGCCCGCATGGCGGCGCGCGATTTCGCCGCCGGCGTCGAAGCGCGGCTGCATCACAAGGACTATGCGCTGCTGATGGGCGCCGCGGCCGCCGCCGGCGCGCCGCTGCCGGTCTCGGCGCAGGTCTGGCAACAGCTCAACAGCCTGATGGCGCACGGCTGGGGCCGCGACGACAGCGCCGGCCTGCTGCGCGTGCTCGAGGCATGAAGATGCCGCCAGCCTCGACGCGGCCCACCGCGGCCCACGCCCTGGTCGAACTGCAGGCGATCCTCGAGAACGCCACCGTCGGCATCCTGTTCTCGCGCAATCGCGTCGTCATCCAGGCGAATCCGCTTTGCGCCCAGATGTTCGGCTACGCGCGCGAGGAATTCATCGGCGTTCCGGCGCTCGACCTGTACCCGTCGCAGCAGGTCTACGACGCGGTCGGCCGCGAGGCGGGCCCGGCGCTCGCGCGCGGCGAGTCTTACCAGGCAGAGTTCGAGATGCGGCGCAAGGACGGCTCGCTGTTCTGGTGCCGCCTGTCGGCCAAGTCCGTCGATCCCCAGCGCGCCCAGGAAGGCACGATCTGGATCATGGAGGACGTGACCCAGGACCGCATGGTGCTCGGCGCCCTCGAGCAGTCGACGACCGAGCTCGGCGCGATCTTCGAGACGGCGCTGATCGGCATAGCCGTGATCCGCGAGCGCGTCATCGTCCGCTGCAACCGGCGCTTCGAGGAACTGCTCGGCTACGGCGGCGGCGAGCTCGCCGGCAAGTCCGCGCGCGCCATGTACGCCAGCGACGAGGATTTCGCGCGCATCGGCCAAGACATCTATACGGAACTGGCTGCCGGCAACACCTATCGCAGCGAGCGCGAGGTGCCGCGCAAGAACGGCAAGCCGGTGTGGACGCGCTGGAGCGGCCGCGCCTTCGACCAGTCGCGGCCGAGGGCCGGTTCGGTCTGGCTGCTCGAGGACATCGGCGCCGAGCGCGAGGCCGAGGCCAAGATCCGCCACGCGCTGGCCGAGCAGGAGATGATCTTCGACAACGCCGCGGTCGGCATTCTGTTCGTGCGCAACCGCCACGTGCAGCGCTGCAACCGGCGCCTCGCCGAGATCGTCGGCTGGACGCCGGAGGAGCTGACCGGCCAGTCGACGCGGGTGTTCTTCGCAACCGAGGACGAATACCTGGCGCTCGGCGCGCGCGCCTACGACGTCATCCTGCGCGGCGACGTCTATGTCTGCGAGCAGCCGGTCGTGTGTCGCGACGGCCGCGCGATCTGGGTACGCACGACGGGGCGCCGCGTCGGCGAGGCGCACGGCTACAACTTCGACGTCATCTGGATCTTCGAGGACGTCACCGAGCGCCGCAGCGCCGAGGAGGAGCTGGTGCGCGCGCGCGACGAGCTCGAGGTGCGCGTCGTCGAGCGCACCGCCGAGCTGGAGACGACCAACGCGCAACTCCAGGGCGAGATCTACGAGCGCATGCAGGCCGAGCAGCGCATCTGGCACATGGCCCACCACGACGCGCTGACGGGCCTGCCGAACCGCGCGCTGCTGCTCGACCGCCTCAGCCAGTCGTTGGTGCAGGCGGCGCGCCACGACAGCCACATCGCGGTGCTGTTCCTGGACCTCGACCGCTTCAAGAGCATCAACGACACGCTCGGTCATCACATCGGCGACGAGCTGCTCAAGCACGTCGCCGAGCGCCTGCGCGCCGTGGTGCGCGCCGTCGACACCGTCTCGCGCCTCGGCGGCGACGAGTTCGTCGTGGTGCTGCAGGAGGTCGCCGGCACCGACGACGCGGTGATCGTCGCCGAGAAGATCCTCACCGCGCTCGCGCCCGCCGTGCACATCGAGGGCCACCAGTTGCGCGCGACGCCGTCGATCGGCATCAGCCTGTTCCCCGAGGACGGCAGCGATGCCTACACGCTGATGAAGAACGCCGACACGGCGATGTATCACGCCAAGGCCGAGGGCCGGAACACGTTCCAGTTCTTCGCCTCGCGCATGAACACGGCCGCCGAGCGCTTCTTCAAGCTCGAGCATCGCCTGCGCGAGGCGCTCGAGACCCGCCAGCTGCGCCTCCACTACCAGCCGCTGGTCGACCTGCACGCGCGGCGCGTTTGCGGGCTCGAGGCGCTGCTGCGCTGGCAGGATCCCGACCAGGGCATGATCGCGCCCGGCGAGTTCATCCCGGTCGCCGAAGAGACCGGCCTGATCCTGCCGATCGGCGAGTGGGTCATCGGCGAGGCGCTGCGCCAGAACCGGCGCTGGCAGGAGGAAGGCCGGCCCCGGGTGCCGGTCTCGGTCAACCTGTCGCCGCGCCAGTTCCGCCAGGTGGACCTCGTCGAATCGGTGCGCCGCGCGCTCGCCGAAACGGGGCAGCCGGCCGATCTGCTGGAGATTGAAATCACCGAGTCGACCCTGATGCACGACGTCGACGAGACGCTGTTCAAGCTCAAGGCGCTCGCCGACATGGGCGTGCGCCTCGCGGTCGATGACTTCGGCACCGGTTACTCGAGCCTCGCCTACCTCAAGCGCTTCCCGGTGCACAAATTGAAAATCGACCAGAGCTTCGTGCGCGACCTGACCCACGACCGCGACGACGCCGCGATCGTCGCGGCCATCGTCGGGCTTGCCCGCAGCCTCAGCCTCGACATCCTCGCCGAGGGCGTCGAGACCGACGCCCAGCTGGCGGCGCTGATCGCGCAGGGCTGCGCGAAATTCCAGGGCTACTACTTCTCGCGCCCGCTCCCGCCGGAGCAGGCCGACGACCTGTTCGCGCCGATGGTGCTGCGCTGATGGCGATCGCCGGCATCGTCAAGGTCGTCATCGTCGATGACGCCGCGGCCGTGCGCGCCCTGCTGCGCTCGCTGCTCGCCGAGGAGGGTTACAAGGTCGTCGGCGAACTGGCGAGCGGCGCCAGCCTGCCGGAACTGGTGGCTCGTGCCGAGCCCGACCTGGTCTGCCTCGACTACAACCTGCCGGGCAGCGACGGCCTCGAACTGCTCAAGATGCTGCACGAAACCCGTCCCGAGGTTGCCGTCGTGCTGATCACCGGCAGCAGCGATCCGGCGCTCGAGGACGCTGCCGCCGAGGCCGGCGCTGCCGGGTTCATTCACAAGCCGTTCTCGCCCGACACCATCCTGCGCGAGCTCGGCCAGGTCGTGCACGCGCGCCGCCTGCTGGCGGCGCAGCGCCAGGCCGGCACGCCGCACGCCGTGCGGCAGGCCCGTGCGCGCGCCGTGATCGCGGACGACAGCGGCACCATGCGCCAGTTGCTGAAGGCCATCCTCGAGCATGCCGCCGTCGAGGTCGTCGGCGAAGCCTGGGACGGCAAGCAGGCGGTCGAAATGGTGGCGGAACGCCGCCCCGAGCTGGTCTTCCTCGACATCGAGATGCCGGTGATGAACGGCCTCGAAGCGCTGGCCGCCATCCACGCTGCCCAACCGGACGTCAAGGTGCTGATGGTCACCGGCAACTCGAGCCGGGACGCCATCCTCCAGGCCGGGAAGTCGGGCGCCCGCGGCTACGTCCTCAAGCCTTTCCAGCCGGCGAAGATCGCCGAGGCGATCGACAAGTTGCTTTCGTAGCACGGACCGCCCCGCGGGCATAATGGGCGCCGATTTCAAACCAGAGGACGATTTCATGACTTCACCCACCACTACCGCCAGCGGCCTGGTCATCGAAGACATCAACGAAGGCGAAGGCGAAGCCGCGCGTGCCGGCCAGTACGTGACCGTGCACTACACGGGCTGGCTGACGGATGGCTCGAAGTTCGATTCGAGCAAGGACCGCGACGAGCCCTTCGACTTCCCGCTCGGCGCCCGCCACGTCATCGCCGGGTGGGACGAGGGCGTGCAGGGCATGAAGGTCGGCGGCGTGCGCAAGCTGACGATTCCGCCGAACCTCGGCTACGGCAGCCGCGGCGCCGGCGGCGTGATTCCGCCCAATGCAACCCTGGTCTTCGAGGTCGAACTGCTGGCGATCGACTGAAGCCTGCCGCCTGCAGCGGCGTGAAATCAGCGCTTGCAGCACGGAACCTCTACGGCATAATAGCCGCATGACTTTCGCCGGTATTCAGGGGCCGTGACCGCGCCCTCCGCCATTGGCAACGTCGCCGACCTGCGCGAAGGCCAGGTGCTGCTGCCGGCCTTCATCGGCCGGCGCCCCGACGGCCTGTTCATCGACCTGCTGGCGGTCGATTCGCGCGGCCTGATCACGGAGTTCGTCGAACGCGTGTTCGCGGCGGGCGCGCGCTTCGTCGACCTCGATTACGAACTGTTCCTGAAGCTGCTCTACCTCTGGGAGCCGGCGGACATCGACCGCCAGCTCGCCGAGTTCAAGAGCCGCGGCCTGCCGCCGCAGGTGCGCCTGGCGGCGGACATCCAGCCTTTCCCGGAGGAGCGACGCTCGATCTACCGCACCGTCAAGCTGCTTGACGGCGGCCGCGGCGCCGAATACATGTTCGAGCCGATCAGCGTCGAGCGCGAAATCGAGGACCCCGAAGTGCCCGAGGGCAAGCGCATCGTCAGCGAGCGCCTCTACGCCGACTTCGACGAGTTCGTCGCCGCGCTGTGGGAAAAAGGCGTGCGCTTCGGCATCGACGCCAAGGCGGTGCGCGAGGCGATCGCGCGCGACAAGGCCGAACGCGTGACCATCGCCCGCTTCGTCGAGCCCAGGGAAGGCAAGGACGCCGGGGTCGACGAGCAGACCGACCTGCTGCGACGCGACGACGCGCCGCGCCGCCTCGCCGACGGGCGCATCGATCTCAGCCAGTACCGCAACCGCTTCCCGCAGGTCACCAAGGGCACGCGGCTGTTCAAGAAGATCCCCCGCGTCTCGGGCGTTTCCGGCTGGGACGTGGCGGGCAAGGAGCTGGCGCCGAAGCCGATCAAGGACTACGAGATCGACACCCTGTCGGGCCCGGGCACGCAGATCGTGCGCGAGTCGAACATGGAGCTGGTGGTCGCGGCACAGGACGGCTTCCTCGACATCGATGCCCAATCGGGGAAGATTTCGGTCGTCGACAAGATCGTCAGCCGCGAGGGCGTCAGCATGCGCACCACCGGCGACCTCGCGCTGCAGGGCGACGAATACGAGGAGCACGGCGAAGTCCAGGAGCGGCGTTCGATCCATGGCCACCACATGAGCTTCTTCGCCGACGTGTTCGGCAACATCGTCTCCGATGGCGGCCGCGTCACGCTCAAGCGCAACCTCAGCGGCGGAACCATCCAGAACGCGCGCGGCGAGGTCGTCGTCGAAGGCGCCGCCTCGCGTTCGGAGATTTCGGTGCCCGACGGCAGCTTCGTCGCCGATCAAGCCGAGAGCTGCATCATCATTGCCGGCAAGGTGCGTATCGGCCGCGCCATCCGCTGCGACATCGTCGCCGACGAAGTGGCGATCGAAACTTGCGAGGGCAGCGCCATCGCCGGGCGCAAGATTGCGGTCAAGACGTCGACGACGCGCAAGGACGAGGCGACCGCGATGACGGTGCTGCTGCCCGACCTGGCGCGTTTCGATGCCGAGCTTGCGCGGCTCGGAGAACTGCACGAGGCGAGCGAGGCGCGCGTGGCGAAATTCTCCGCCGCCCTGCAGGCGCTGACGGCGCAGCCCGACATGAAGAGCTACCTCTCCCTGCAGCCGAAGATCAAGGCCAAGACGCTGGTCATGAGCGCCGCGCAGCAAGTCCAGTGGCAGGCGCTGCTGGCGCGCATCGCGCCGACGCTGCGCCAGGTCGCGGCGCTGAATTCCGAAATCCAGAGTTCGCGGCAGGCGGCCGCCGACGCCATGGCCGAGATCGACGCGGCGAAGGAGGCGCGCCGCAGCGCCGGCCGAGGACTGTTCTGCAAGATCGAGGCGGTCGGCAACGACACGGTCGTCTACAACCTGCGCCAGTCGTCCGAAGACAAGGCGCTGGCGAGCCTGCCGGCCAAGGAACTGCACAAGCGCCTGCGCGAACCGGGCGCCCGTGCATCGCGGCTGTTCTACGGCAGCAGCGGCAGCTTCGAATGGCACCCGCCGGAAGAGGGGGAAGACGCCGACCCGGCGTCCGCGGCCTCAGCCTCAGGGCAGGACTAGCGAGAAGCTCGCGCCGCCGTCGTTCTTGAGTTCGACGCGGCCATGAGCACCGGCCGGCGTCGTGTGGCGCGCGGCGATCAGCCGCGCGAAGGAAAGCCCGAGACCGCTCGAATGGTCGTTCATCGCATGCGCCGCGCCGGACAGCACTTCGGCCGGGAAGCCCGGGCCGTCGTCGGCGACCGTGAAGCGCACGCCGCCACCCGGTTCGGCGGCGACGGCGAAGCGCACGCGGGCGGCCGCGAAGCGCAGCGCGTTGCGCAGGGCGTCGAGCAGCACGAACTTCACCTGGTAGGCATCGAACGCCCAGGCACCGATCCCTGCCGCCGCCGAGAAGTCGGTGTCGACGGCAACCGCGCCCGGAGTCGGCGACAGTTCCGCCATGACGTCGGCGAGCAGATCCTCGACGTAGTGGTCCTCGATCGCCAGCCGCAACGTGCCCTGCTCGGCGCGGTACAGCGTGAGCAGTTCGACGAGCTGCGCCGAGACCCGCCCGGCCACTTCCTGCGCCCGGGCGAGGGCCGGCGAAGACGGGCAGTCGCGCTTCGCTTCGCCGAGCCAGGTGTTGAGGACGTTGAGCGCGTTCTTGGCGTCGTGGATCGCCGCGGCGACGTACGAATCCATGTCAGTTCCCCTTGCTTTCCGCCGGCGCCAGGCGCGCGTAGAAGGTTTCCACGTCGGCGAGCCGCGGATGCTCGGGATTGGCGTGGCGCGCCTGTTCGAGGTAGCGCCGTGCCTGCGCCAGCCGCTCGGCGTCCAGGCCCTGCTTCTGGATGCGCATCAGCAGCGCCAGCGCGGCGTTGATCGAGACCTGGGCGTTGTTGTGCAGGCGGTCGGCGGCTTCCTGCAGCATCGCGATCGCCTCGTCGAGCTGGCCGGCCTTGGCCAGCGCGACGGCATCGTTGTTGAGGGCGATCATGCGCTTGCGGGTCGCCTCGAGGAACACCGTGCCCTCGTCGCCGAGGCCGGCGGTCGCGAACACGGCCTGCGCGCGCGCGAACACCTGGTCGTTCTCGTGGTTGTCTTCGGCGACCGAGCGGATGATCGCCTTGGCGTCATCCTCCTTGCCGCCGGCGAAGCAGGCCTGGGCCACCTCGAGCGCGGCGTCCGGCGACAGGTCGCCCTTGTTCATGACGTCGAGGGCGCGCTTGAGCGCCGCCTTGGCGAGTTCCTGGTTGCCGGACTTGGCATGCACCTGGCTCTCGACGGCGGCCTGGCGCGCGGCGAGTTCCGGCGTGCGCTGGAAGTGCACCGCCATCTCCTTGACGGCGTTGAGCGCCTCCATCGTCTTGCCCTGCTCGGCGCAACTCTTGGCCAGCCCGGCGTAGTCGTCGTGGCTCTTGAAGAACCCGGTGCGGTCTTTCTCGACGGTGCGCTTGAAGGCTTCCTCGGCGCGCGGGAAGTCCTTGTTCTCCATCGCCAGGCTGCCGATGCGGCGCTGGCGCTGCGTGCTCGGCGCCACCTTCAGCGCCTGCTCGACGACCTGCTGTGCCGCCGGCTTGTCGGTCTTCTCAAGCAGGCCGGCGAGCGAATCGTAGGCGGCGAGATAGTTCGGGTAGGCCTCGAGCGCGCGCTGCAGGTGCTCCTTGGCCTCGTCCTCGCGCCCGAGCGCGGCGATGGCGCGCGCGCGGCCGACGTCCGCCCAGGGCGTCGCGCGCTGCGCCAGCACGCCTTCGTAGAGCGCGAGCGCCTCGGCGTTGCGCCCGAGCGTGCGCAGCATCTCGCCCTTGAGACGCAGGATGTCGAGCGTGTAGCGCGACTTGGCGAGCAGCAGTTCCTCGCAGGCGGCGAGCGCGAGGTTGCGGTCGCCGCGTTCGCCCATGTGCTTGTAGATCGGGCGCAGGGCTTCCTTCTTCTCGAGGATGCGGTCGAGCCGGGTATGCAGCGTCTGCGAGGTGAAGGGCTTCAGCAGGTAGTCGTCGGGCGCGAATTCTGCGGCCGTGGACACCTGCTCGTAGCCGGTCTCGCCGGTGATCATGAGGAAGGCCGTCGACAGCGGCAGCAGGTGCTTGCGGCGCACGAGCTCGAGGAACTGCTGGCCGTCGGCCCCCTGGCCGAGGTTGTAGTCGCAGACGATGAGGTCGTAGCGATTGGCCGACAGCTTGTCGATCGCTTCCTTGACGTTGCGCGCCGTGTCGCACTTCTCCAGGCCGGCATCGGTGAGCTGGATGCGCACCGACGAACGCATCTCGGGGAGGTCGTCGATCAGCAGGCCGGAGTAGCTGCGCAGGTCCATCGCCGCGTCAGGATTCCTGGTGGTAGCGCGCGACGAGTTCGACTTCGTTCTTCGAGCCGAGGATCACCGGCACGCGCTGATGCAGGGCAGTCGGCCGGATGTCGAGGATACGCTGCTTGCCCGTCGTCGCCAGGCCGCCGGCCTGCTCGACGATCATCGCCATCGGGTTGGCCTCGTACATCAGGCGCAGCTTGCCGCCCTTGTCCTTCATCTTGCTGTCGAGCGGATACATGAAGACGCCGCCGCGCGTCAGCACGCGGAAGACGTCGGCGACCATCGAGGCGACCCAGCGCATGTTGAAGTCGCGGCCGCGCGGGCCTTCCTTGCCGGCGAGCAGTTCGTCGACGTAGCGCTTGACCGGGGCTTCCCAGAAACGCATGTTCGACATGTTGATTGCGAACTCCGACGTGTCCTTGGGAATGCGCATGTTCTCCTGCGTCAGCACGAAGTGGCCGAACTCGCGGTCGAGCGTGAAGCAATGCACGCCGTCGCCGAGCGTCAGCACCAGCAGCGTCGTCGGGCCGTACACGGCGAAGCCGGCGCAGACCTGCTGCGTGCCGGGCTGCAGGAACACTTCGCCGTCGAGCGCGGAGACGCCCTCGGGGCAGCGCAGCACCGAGAAGATGGTGCCGACCGAGATGTTGACGTCGATGTTTGACGAGCCGTCGAGCGGATCGAACACCAGCAGGTACTCGCCCTTCGGATAGCGATGCGGGATCAGGTGCGGGTCTTCCATTTCCTCGGAGGCCATGGCGGCGAGGTGGCCGCCCCATTCGTTGGCCTCGAGCAGGATCTCGTTCGAGATTACGTCGAGCTTCTTCTGCGCCTCGCCCTGGACGTTGTCGGTGCCGGCCTGGCCGAGCACGCCGGCGAGGTTGCCCTTGCCGATGGCGATGGAAATGGCCTTGCAGGCGCGCGAGACGACTTCGACCAGGAAACGGAGGTCGGATCCGATGACTTTCTTGTTGCGTTCTTCCTCGATCAGGAAGCGCGAGAGGGTAACCGGCGGCATGGATTCACTTCGATGATGGTTGCAATGTCGCCAATTATAAGGGCCGCCGCAAGGCCGCCGGCGGCGCCGGATCAGCTTTCGACCATGCGCCGCACGACGCCGTTGAAGTGGCTGATCCACTCGGGCGCGAACTGGTTGTCGCAGGCGTTGATCTCGGCGATCGCGCGCAGCAGCGAGCGGCTCTGGCCGCGATGGCTGTGCTTGAGCGTGACCGCTTCGAAGGCGTCGACGATGGCGAGGATCTTGGCGCCGGTGCAGATGCCTTCGCTCTTCAGGCGCTGCGGATAGCCTGCGCCGTCGGCCATCTCGTGGTGCTGGGCGACCATCTGCGCCGCCTCGTGCCAGCCCTCCATGCGTTCCAGCAGGCCTGCGGCATAAGCCGGATGGCTGCGCAGCGCTTCCTTCTCGTCGACACTGAGCTGGCCGACCTTGAGCCACACCGACTCGGGCAGGAACATCATGCCGACGTCGTGCATGTAGACGGCGGCTTCGAGTTGCACCGGATCGACGGCCTTGCCCGCGGCGGCGTTGGTGTCGAGCGCGAGGCGCAGCAGGCGTCCGCTGCGGCCCTTGAAGAGCGGCGAGCGCGCCTCGAACTGCAGCGCCAGCGAGCGGAAGAACTTCAGGTCGTTGGCGGCGCTCTCGCCGCCGCGCGTCGCCGATCCCTGGACCGGGCGCACCTGCGAGGTCGCGCGCACCGGACGGAAGCCGGTGACGGTCTCGATCAGGCCGACGGCGAGTTCGTCGAGCGCGCTGCCCGGCGCCGTCGCCATGCCCTCGAGGCCGCCGACGAGTTCGATCAGTTTCAGGTTGGCGAACGACTTGCCGGCCGAGAGCGCCTCGACCGCGAGTTCGAGCCGGTCCATCGCCAGCAGCGTCACTTCGGCGAGCAGGTCCGAGAAGACGACCTCGCCGCTGCGCAGGCGCGCCAGCAGCGTTTCGATCGGGTGGGCGACCAGCACGCCGACATCGACCTTGCAGATCGAGGCGTCGCCCTTGATGTTGTGCAGCGCGCGGAACAGGTTGGCGATCAGCGCGTTGTCGCCCGGCGTCTTCTTGAGGCGCGCGATGTCGCGCTCGATCGCCGGCACCAGGTCGCCGAGGTCTTCGATGAACTCGGTCAGCCCGTCGCGATCCTGGATGCGCGGGTTGGTCAGGGCGGAGATGTCGGCCATGGTCGGATCCTTAGAGTATCGGCACGCCCTGCTTCTCGCCGCGTTCGTAGACGACGTTCGCGCGGCCGACGATCAGCGAGTCGAGCGCGCCGATGCGCGCCGTGTCCTTGTTCGTGTAAGGCAGGCGATGCAGGATGTAGCGCATGGCATTGAGGCGCGCGCGCTTCTTGCAGTCGGACTTGATGACGGTCCATGGCGCGTCGGCGGTGTCGGTGTAGAAGAACATCGCCTCCTTCGCCTTCGTGTAGTCGTCCCACTTGTCGAGCGAGGCGAGGTCGATCGGCGAGAGCTTCCACTGCTTGAGCGGATGCACCTTGCGCTCCTTGAAGCGACGGCGCTGTTCGGAACGGGAAACCGAGAACCAGAACTTGATCAGGTGGATGCCCTGGCGCACCATCATGCGTTCGAATTCCGGCGCCTGGCGCATGAATTCCTCGTACTCGGAATCGCTGCAGAAGCCCATCACGCGCTCGACGCCGGCACGGTTGTACCAGGAGCGGTCGAACAGCACGATCTCGCCGGCGGTCGGCAGGTGCTGGACATAGCGCTGGAAGTACCACTGGCCGCGTTCGATTTCGCTCGGCTTCTCGAGCGCGACGACGCGCGCACCGCGCGGATTCAGGTGTTCCATGAAGCGCTTGATGGTGCCGCCCTTGCCGGCGGCGTCGCGCCCCTCGAACAGGATCACCACGCGCTGGCCGGTTTCCTTGACCCAAGCCTGCAGCTTCAGCAGTTCGACCTGGAGGCGGTACTTCTCGCGCTCGTAGGTGCGGCGCGTCATCAGGTTCTGGTACGGGTAGCCGCCTTCGCGCCAGCCGGGCGCGAGAGCCTCGTCCGGGTGCGGGGCGGTCGGATCGACGGCGGCGCGCTGCTGCTTGAGCAGCGCCTTCAGCAGGCCGGCCGCTTCCTCGCCCGGAACGCCCGAGAGCACGTCGCGCAGCGCCGACAGGCGGACTTCCTGCGCGGCCTCGCTGGCTTCCTTGACGACATGCGCTTCGATGCCGGGGGCGGCGAGCGGGCCGATGTCGCCCGAGGCGGCGAGGCGCGCGCGCGGCGTGCGGCGGGGGCTGGGAGTGGTGGTGCCGGGGGAGCGCGGGGGCGTGGGGCGTCTCGGATTCATGGCTTTCGGAACAGGTCGTCCAACGGGTTCTTCGTCTCCGCCGCGTCGCCGTCGCCGGAGACGCGCCGTGCGGTGAATTCTTCCTCGATGTTGTCGCGGTAATAGCTCCAGGCGGCACCTGAGCCGCTGAGCCGGCGCCAGATCTCGTCGCCGACGGCGCTGTATTCGAGCGTCGTGCCGTCGTCGAGCTGCACGCGCAGCCGGCGTGCGCGGGCGTCATAGCCGATCGCGCGCAGCTTGCCGGAGTTGATCTTCTTCATCTCCATGGCGAAGCGCTCAGGGATGGTCGCCGGGATTGTGCGCGGCCTGCGCCTGCTCCTCGCGCGCCTTCTTTTCACGCAGGCGCTGGTTCTTGTCCTCGTTGGCGAAGACGTAGCGCCCGTAGAGCACGCAGCCCTTCATGCCCGGATCGCACGTCAGGCCGTTCACCTTCGTGCACGCGTCGTTGGCTTCATGGGGGCATCCCCAACCGCCGGCCATGTCTCTCTCCTGTCTTATGTGGCAAGAGCTTACCATGCGTGCCAGCAGCGGCAGGAGGGTCGCAGATTTCTGATCCAGATCAAAAAAGAGTGACGCTCCGCTTGCAGACGACGGCGCAAGCGCCTACGCTGGAACCGTTGCTGCGATTGGTGAGGCGGTTCGTCGGATTCTTCAGCGAAGAAAGGACGGCAAGGACGGAACGGAACCTGAAGACTTGTTGAGCACCACCGCGGGAGTGACGCTCCCATGACTCCTCGGCGAGGAGAGAAGGAACAAGGGCCGCATTAGCGGCCCTTTGTCATTTGCCTGCCGCCCACGAATCCTTGAGCGTCACGGCACGGTTGAATACCGGTGCGCCGGGCTTCGAGTCGATGCGGTCGGCGACGAAATAGCCGTGGCGCTCGAACTGGAAGCGTTCTTCGGGTTTCGCATCCCTCAGTGCCGGCTCCAGCCGCGCGGCGATGACCTGCTTCGAGCTCGGGTTGATGTCGGCGATGAAATCGCGGCCGCCGGCGCCCGGGTCTGACACGGCGAACAGGCGATCGTAGAGGCGCACGTCGCTTTCATAGGCGTGGCGTGCCGAGATCCAGTGGATGTTGCCCTTGACCTTGTAGTTGTCGGCGCCGGGCGTGCCCGATTTTGAATCGGCGAAGTAGTTGCAGTGGACGGCGACGACGTTGCCGTCGGCGTCCTTGTCGCAGCCCGTGCATTCGACGACGAAGCCATAGCGCAGGCGCACCTTGTTGCCGGGGAAGAGGCGGAAGTAGCCCTTCGGCGGCACCTCGGCGAAGTCCTCGCGCTCGATCCAGAGCTCGCGCGAGAACGGCACGGGGCGCTTGCCCCAGTCGGGCTTCTGCGGATGGTTCGGCGCTTCGCAGCTTTCCTCGCCGTCAACCGGATAGTTGTCGATGACCAACTTCAGCGGGTCGAGCACGGCGATGCGGCGCGGCGCGGTCTCGTTGAGGTCGGCGCGCTGGCATTCCTCGAACACGCTCATGTCGATCAGCGAGTCCGACTTGGTGACGCCGATCATCTCGGCGAAGCGGCGGAAGCCTTCCGGCGTGAAGCCGCGGCGGCGCGCGCCGACGAGCGTCGGCAGGCGCGGGTCGTCCCAGCCGTCGACGTGCTTCTCGTCGACGAGCTGGATCAGCTTGCGCTTGGAGAGCACGACGTAGGTGAGATTCAAGCGCGCGAACTCGATCTGCTGCGGCAGCGGGCGCGCCAGCAGGCCGGCGTCGGCGAGGCGCTCGAGCAGCCAGTCGTAGAACGGGCGCTGGTCCTCGAACTCGAGCGTGCAGATCGAGTGCGTGATGTTCTCGAGCGCATCCTCGATCGGATGGGCGAAGGTGTACATCGGATAGATGCACCACTTGTCGCCGGTATTGTGGTGCGTGGCGCGGCGGATGCGGTAGATCGCCGGGTCGCGCAGGTTGATGTTGCCCGAGGCCATGTCGATCTTCGCGCGCAGCACATGGGCGCCGTCGGCGAACTCGCCCGCCTTCATGCGGCGGAAGAGGTCGAGGTTCTCGTCGATCGAGCGGTTGCGGTAAGGGCTCTCCTTGCCCGCCTCGGTCAGCGTGCCGCGGCTGGCGCGCATCTCGTCGGCGCTTTGCGAATCGACGTAGGCGTGGCCGGACGCGATCAGGCTCTCGGCGAACGCGTACATCCAGTCGAAGTAGTCGGAGGCGTAGTAGCGGTTGTCGCCCCAGTCGAAGCCGAGCCACTTGACGGCGTCGACGATGGAATCGACGTACTCCTGCTCTTCCTTTTCCGGATTGGTGTCGTCGAAGCGCAGGTGGCAGGCGCCTCCGTAGTCGCGCGCGAGGCCGAAGTTGAGGCAGATCGACTTGGCATGGCCGAAGTGCAGGTAGCCGTTGGGCTCCGGCGGGAAGCGCGTGCGGATTTTCGCCGGGTCGACGGCGCCGGCGAGTTGCTGCGCGCCGGGACCCGGACGTCCGCTCCAATGGCGCGCGGCGTACTTCCCGGCCTTGAGGTCGGCGTCGATGATGTTGCGGATGAAGTTGCTGGCTTTGACTTCGGCTTCGGCCATGATGGTCGCTTGCATGCTGCAAAGCGGCAATTCTACCGGGCTCCGACGGTAGAATCCGTGCCATGAACGGGGGAGCGCTCATCGGCATAGGCATCGGCGCCATTCTCGGCGCCTGGCTGCGCTGGGGGCTCGGCGTCTGGCTGAATCCCGTGCTGCCGACGCTGCCGCTCGGCACGCTGGCCGCGAACCTGATCGGCGGCTATCTCGTCGGCGCCGCCGTCGAGGTGTTCCACGTCAACGTCGACCTGCCGCCGGAAGCGCGGCTGTTCTTCGTCACCGGCTTCCTCGGCGCGCTGACGACCTTCTCGACCTTCTCGGCCGAAGTCGTGGGCCTGCTGCGCTCGGCGCAATACCTGTGGGCTGCGGGTGCCGCGAGCCTGCACCTGTTCGGCTCGCTGGCGATGACGGGGCTGGGCATCCTGACCATCCAGCACCTGAACCGGTAGTCAGCGCTTCCTCGGCAGGCGTGCGAGCACGCGCTGCGTGGCGGCGTCGTAGAAGCTCACTTCCTCCAGCGTGCCCATCAGATAGCGTTTCTTTAGCGTGAAGTCGACCGGCTTGTCGTGCGTCGCTTTCCAGAACGTCGTGCTGTCGCTCGTGCAGGGCGGCGCGAGGCGCACGCGCAGGGCCATGCGCAGGGCCATGCGCAGGTCGCGCGCGGCGAGGCGTTCGGCGTCCTCGCGCGGCAGCGGAATCTCGGCGGCGAACCCGGCGTCGTCGTCGGTGCCGCGGGGATAGAAGTCGTAGGGATTGTCGAAGGCGAAGAAGTAGTCGTAGCGCCAGCGGACGGCGAATTCCTGCGGCGCGCCGATCTTGTCCTCGCCGCGGTAGCCGGGGCGCTCCTCGACCACCGACTTCAGCGGTACGTACTTGAAGACGTAGTAGTCATCGCCCCCCTTCGCGTCGGGATGCCAGTTCCAGCCCTCGGTCACCTGGTTGAAGGCCATCGGATAGCGGACGCGCATCACGCCGGTCGTGGCGTCGTAGGCGGATGCGACGCCGGCGACCTCGGCGTCCAGCTCGACCAACGCTCCTTCGCACGCGGCCGGCGGGCTTGCGGCGCGGCGCGCGTATTCGGCCGCGGCATCCTGCCGATGCAAGGTGTCGGCGCGGGCGAGCGTGGTGGCAAGCAGGAGGACTGCGCAGCATGCGATTCTCATCGGCCGATGATCGCCGCGCACGCGGCCGCCGCGCCATGACCTGGATCAATCGGCGGCCGGAGCACTACAATAAGCAACCGGCATCGACCGGCGGGCGCGGGAGAACAGGCATGGCCATCGACACCTCTGATCAACTCGGCAACGTAGCGGTCCGGCTCATCCAGAACGTCGCCTTCTTCAAGGGGCTGAAGCCGGCCGATCTGTTCGAATTCCTCGCCAAGGCCAAGCAGACGGCGATCCGCAGCGGGCAGGTCGTGTTCCGCGAGGGCGACGAGCAGGATCAGGCGATGTACATCATCGTCAAGGGGCGCGTCGAGATCGGCAAGGATCTGCCGGACGGCAGCCGCGAGATCGTCGACACGCTCGGCAGCGGGCAATGCTTCGGCGAAATGGCGCTGGCCGACAAGCAGCCGCGCTCGGCCACGGCGACGACGCGCGAGGACAGCGTCGTGCTCGCGTTCACCGGCGACTTCCTCGCCGCCTTTCCGCAGATCGCTTTCCGGCTCTACGAGAACCTGGCGCGCATCATCGCGCGCCGCTACCTCGACCGTGAGCACGAGATGCGCGGCATCATGCAGCCGGTGTGCAAGGTGCATTGCGTCGATCAGATCCTCAAGGACCAGCCGCCGCTCACGGGCCAGATCGGACCGAAGGGCCTCGAGACGCTGGCACAGCTCGGCGCCTTCATGGACGTGCCGGCCGGCGAATACGTTGTGCGCGAGAACACCGTCGGCCAGTACATGTACGTCGTCTTCGAGGGCAGCGTGGAGGTGACGAAGGTCATCGAATACGAGCCGATGCGCCTGGCGCTGCTCGAGCGCGGCAACTACTTTGGCGAAACCGCGCTGGCCAGCGACGAGCACGGCCGCCTCGCCGACGTGCGCGCGGTCGACGACGCCAAGCTGCTGCGCCTGAATTACGCCCACCTGCAGAAGGCGCCGCACGTCGGCGCCGTGATCTACAAGGAGCTGTCGCGCATCTTCTCGATGCGGCTGCGGCGGACGACGCTGGTCTACGTCAAGACCATCGGCCGCGGCTGCTACAAGGACTGCCCGATGATCCGGCGCTAGGGCCGGCATCGTCACGGCGGTAAACTAGCGGCCTTTCCGATCCGGGCTTCATCCCCTTGAGCCGTTCCGCCGCCGCGGACGAGCGCGCCGCGGCGCGCCTCGCCGCCCGCCCCGCCATCGCCTACGACGATGCGCTGCCCGTCAACGCGCGCCGCGCCGAGATCGCCGCGGCCATCGCGAAGCATCAGGTCGTCGTCGTCTGCGGCGAGACCGGCTCCGGCAAGACGACGCAGCTGCCGAAGATCTGCCTCGAACTCGGGCGCGGAGTGAAGGGGCTGATCGGCCACACGCAGCCGCGGCGCATCGCCGCGCGCGCGACGGCGACGCGCATCGCGCAGGAACTGAAGTCGGAACTTGGGCGCTACGTCGGCTTCAAGATCCGCTTCACCGATCGCGTCTCGCCCGAGACCTACATCAAGCTGATGACCGACGGCATCCTGCTGGCCGAGACGCAGGGCGATCCGCTGCTGCGCCAGTACGACACGCTGCTGATCGACGAGGCGCACGAGCGCAGCCTGAACATCGACTTCCTGCTCGGCTACCTGCGCCAGCTGCTGCCGAAGCGTCCGGACCTCAAGGTGATCGTCACCTCGGCGACGCTCGATGCGGAGCGCTTCTCGCAGCACTTCGGCGGCGCGCCGGTGATCGAGGTCTCGGGCCGCCTCTATCCGATCGAGACCCGCTACCGGCCCTATGGCGAGGACGACGATCGCGACGTCGGCGAGGCGATCGCCGACGCGGTGTCGGACGCGCATCGCGAGGGTCCCGGCGACGTGCTGGTGTTCCTGCCCGGCGAACGCGAGATCCGCGAGGCGGCCGAGGCGCTGCGCAAGCACCATCCGCCGGGGCTCGAGATACTGCCGCTGTTCGCGCGCCAGTCGGCCGCCGAGCAGGGCCGCGTGTTCGCGCCGCACCAGGGGCGGCGCGTCGTGCTGGCGACCAACGTCGCCGAGACGTCGCTGACGGTGCCCGGCATCCGCTACGTGATCGACTCGGGGCTGGCGCGCGTCAAGCGCTACAGCCATCGCAACAAGGTCGAGCAGTTGCAGGTCGAGCCGATCGCGCAGGCGGCGGCCAAGCAGCGCGCCGGGCGCTGCGGCCGCGTGGCGGCCGGCGTCTGCTTCCGCCTTTACGCCGAGGACGACTTCAACAAGCGCCCGCCCTATACCGAGCCGGAAATCCTGCGCTCGTCGCTGGCCGGCGTGATCCTGCGCATGAAGTCGCTGCACCTGGGCGACGTCGAGGACTTCCCTTTCCTCGAAGCGCCGGCGCCGCGCATGATCGCCGATGGCTATCAATTGTTGACGGAGCTCGGCGCCGTCGACGACGAGCGCCAGCTGACGCCGTCCGGCCGCGAGCTCGCCAAGCTCCCGCTCGACCCGAAGATCGGCCGCATGATGCTCGCCGCACGCGAACGCGGTTGCCTCAAGGAAATGCTGGTCATCGCCGCCGCGCTGTCGGTGCAGGACCCACGCGACCGGCCGCAGGAACGCGCGGCCGCCGCCGACCAGGCACACGCGCAATGGAAAGACGAGAAGTCGGAGTTCCTCTCCTGGCTCAAGCTCTGGCACGCCGCCGACGAGGTCTGGAAGCACGAGTCGACGAACAAGCAGCGCCAGTGGTGCCAGCGGAATTTCGTTTCCTGGCTGCGGTTGCGCGAGTGGCGCGACGTGCACGGCCAGCTCGGCACGCTCTGCCATGAGCACGGCTGGAAGGAGAACCAGCTGCCGGCGAACTACGACGCCATCCACAAGGCGCTGCTGGCCGGCCTGCTCGGGCACATCGGCTTGAAGAGCGAGGAAGAGGCGTTCTACCGCGGCGCGCGCGAGATCAAGTTCTGGATCCATCCGGGCTCGAGCCTGCAGAAGAAGGCCGGGCGCTGGATCGTTGCCGCGGAGGTCGTCGAGACCTCGCGGCTCTATGCGCGCTGCGTGGCGCGAATCGAACCCGAATGGCTCGAGGAAGTCGGCGCCCACCTGATTCGCCGCCACGTCTTCGATCCGCACTGGGAGAAGGGCGGCGGCAGCGTCGGCGCGTGGGAGCGCGTGACGCTGCATGGCCTGCTGCTGCAGGCCAAGCGGCGCGTGCGCTTCGGTGGCGCGAGTGCTTCGGCCGCAGATATCAAGCTGGCACGCGAAATCCTGATCCGCTCCGCGCTGGTGCAGGGCGAGGTCGGCGAGGATTTCGCGAAGCACTGGCGCTTCTTCCAGCACAACCGCAAGCTGCTGCGCGAGATCGAGAACCTCGAGCACAAGTCGCGCCGGCCCGACGTGCTGGTGGACGAGGAACTGATCCACGCCTTCTACGACGCCAAGCTGCCGCCCGACATCACCACGCTCGCCGCCTTCGACCGCTGGCGCCGCGAGGCCGAGAAGCAGGAGCCGAAACTGCTGTTCCTCGAGCGCGAGCAATTGATGCGCCACGAGGCCGAGGGCATCACGACCGATGCCTTTCCGCCGCAGTTGGAACATCGCAACGAGAAGTTCAAGCTGACCTATCGCCACGATCCCGGCGCGGCCGACGACGGCATCACGCTGTCGCTGCCGCTGGCGGCGCTCAACCGCCTGCCGGCGCAGCGCTGCGAGTGGCTGGTGCCGGGCCTGCTGAAGGAGAAGGTGCTGGCGCTGTTCAAGACGCTGCCGCAGAAGTACCGGCATCGCCTGCAGCCGCTCGACGAGAGCGCCGAGGCCTTCTGCGACGCGCAGCACGACGACGAGCCGCTGGTGCGCGCGCTGACGCGCTTCGTCGAGGAGCGCATCGCCCTCAAGCTGCCGCTCGACGCCTTCCGGCCCGGCGAGCTGAGGCCGCATCTGTCGATGAACTTCCGCCTGCTCGACGAGCACGGCGGCACGCTGGCGATGTCGCGCTCGCTGCCGGAGTTGCGCGCGCAGTTCGGCGACCGCGTCGAAGAAACCTTCGCCAGCGCCGAAGTGAAGAGTGATGCCGCCGCGGAGGGCGAACTGAGCGGCCTGACGTCGTGGTCGTTCGGCGACCTGCCCGACCTGCTGGAAGTGAAGGTCGGTGGCCGCACGGTGGTCGGCTTCCCGGCGCTCGTCGACGACGGCGACAGCGTCAGCCTGCGCGCCGTCGACACCGAGGACAAGGCGCGCGCCAGGCACCGCGGCGGCCTGCGGCGCCTGTTCGCGAGCGTCCTGCGCGAGCAGCTCAAGTTCATCGAGAAGAACCTGCCGCGCGAGCTCGGCCTGCTGTTCATGCCGCTCGGCAGCGAGAAGGAGCTGCGCGAGCAGATCGTCGCCGCCGCGCTCGAACGTACCTGCCTCGAAACGCCCTGGCCGGTGAACAAGGCGGAGTTCGATGCGCGCGCCGCCGCGGCCAAGGGCAAGGTCACCCTGGTCGCGCAGGAGATCGGGCGGCTCGCCCTGACGATCCTGACAGAGCATGCCGCCCTGCAGAAGAAGCTGGCGGGCATGACCAAAGCGTTCCCGCAGCCGACCGCCGACATTGCGGCGCAGGCGGCGGCGCTGGTCGGCAAGGACTTCATTGCCGCCTTGCCCTACGAGCGCCTGACGCAACTGCCGCGCTACCTGAAGGGCGCGGCGCTGCGCCTCGACAAGCTGCGCGCGGACCCGGCGCGCGACGCGCGCCTGCTGGCCGACTGGCAGTCGCTGGCGCGGCCCTTCGAACGCGAATGGACGGCGCTGCGGAAATCCGGCATCGTCGATCCCTTCATGGAAGACTTCCGCTGGTTGCTCGAGGAATTGCGCATCGCGCTGTTTGCGCAGGAGCTGCGCACGCCGTCGCCGGTGTCCATCAAGCGCCTGCAGAAGCAGTGGGAAGGGAGGCCGCGTGCGTGAAGTGATCGTCGCTTTCGGCAAGGCGGGGCGCGACCTGATGCGCGCCGACATCCTCTGGCAGGCGCTGTGGCCGCCGCTCGTGGCGCTGGCCTTCTGGACAGTCGTAGCTTTCTCCGTGTGGACGAACGGCATCCTGCTGATGACGGAACTGATTCCCGACCTATCCTGGTCGTGGTGGGAGACTGCGAGCCGGTGGGCCGCGGCCTTCCTGTTGATCGCGGCATTCGGCGCGCTCGTGTATTTCACGGCCATGCTGCTGATAGCCCTGTTCGCGCTGCCGAGGATGGTGGCGATCGTGTCGGCGCGCGAGTTTCCCGATCTTGCCCGCCGGGGCGAGAGTCCCTTCGTCGCCAGCCTCGGGAACACCCTTGTGGCCGGTGCGATCTTCCTCGTTGGCTGGCTGCTGAGCCTGCCGCTGTTGTTGCTGCCCGGCGCGGTGCTGGTGCTGCCGCTGGCTTGGACGGCATGGTTGAATCAGCGGGTGTTCCGCGTCGATACGCTGGTCGAGCATGCGACGCGCGGCGAGCTCTCGGCGGTCGTCGCCGCCGAGAAGCCGCGCCTCTACCTTGCCGGCGTTGGTTCGGCGCTCGCCGCGCATGTGCCGCTGCTCAACCTGATGGCGCCGGCGTTCGCGGCGCTCGTGTACGTGCATCTGTGCCTGCCGGCGCTGCGGCGCCTGCGGCAGCGGGAGGGAGTGACGGTATGAAAACGAGCGGCAGCGAAGTTTCGGCGCAGGCTAACGCGCGCGAAGCGCGCGTTAAGGCCGACAGGCCGGCCGCAGGCAACGGCTGGGGCGCGATCATCATCGGCGACGAGATCATGCGCGGCAAGCGCCAAGACCGCCACTTCCCGAAGCTCGTCGAACTGCTCGCCGCGCGCGGCCTGCACCTCGACTGGGTCGAGTACCGCGGCGACGACCGCGGGCGGCTCGCCGAGACCTTCCGGCGCACGCTCGCGGGCAGCGACGTCGTGTTCAGCTTCGGCGGCATCGGCGTCACGCCCGACGACCATACGCGCCAGGCGGCGGCGCTCGCGGCGGGCGTCGAGCTCGCGCTGCATCCCGAGGCGGAACGCGAGATTCGCGCGCGCATGGCGGAGACCGGACAGGAGGTGACGCCGACGCGCCTCGAACTCGGCACCTTCCCGGCGGGCAGCCGCATCATTCCGAACCCGTACAACCGGATTCCGGGCTTCTCCCTGAACGACCACCATTTCGTGCCCGGCTTTCCGCAGATGGCGTGGCCCATGGTGGAGTGGGTGCTGGACCACTGCTACCGTGATCGCTTCGTCGCCGTTCCCGACGTGGAGGCGGCGATCCGCGTTTGGGACGGCATGGAGGGCCAGTTGGTCGACCTCATGCGGCGCATCGAGGCGGCGTACCCGGGCATCACGGTCTTCAGCCTGCCGTCGTTCGGCACCGAAGCGCTGCGCCGCCACGTCGAACTCGGGGTGCGCGGACGGCCGGCCGCCGTGGCGGCGTCGATGGCCGAGATCGAAGCGGCCGTCGGCGCGATCGGCCTCGGTTTCGACCGGATCTGACAGACGAAAAAAAGCCCGACAGGGTTGCTGTCGGGCTTGAAAACCAGCCTGTTGCGGGCTGGAGGAGGAGACGTTACGACGCTCAGGCAGCCTTCTTGGCCTTCGGGGCGGTGGAGACGGCCTTGACGGTGGCGCTGGTCGCGGCGGCGACGTTCGCTTCGGCGATCTCGGCGACTTGCTTGGCGGCCTTGGTCATGGTGTCGTAGGCGGAGTTGGCGGCGGCGATGGCCGACTTGACGGCGGCGACGGCGACGTCGGAACCGGCCGGGGCGTTCTTGGCGGCCTTGTCGAGGACGGTCGCGACGTTCTTGTTCACTTCCGCGAACTGCGACTCGATGATCTTGCCGAACTCTTCCTGGGTCTGCGTGGCGATCTCGTACAGGCTGCGCGAGTAGGCGATGGCCTTGTCGAGGGCCGGCTGGGCCAGCGACGTCTGGAGGTTCATGAATTCCTGGACGTCCTTGATCGCGAGCAGCGACTTGGCGTTCGAAACCGACTCCTCGAGCAGCGTGCGGGCGGTGTTCAGGTTCAGGGCGGCGATGCGCTCGGCGCTGGCGAAGGCGGTGTTGGCAACGGTCATGAGGGTTTCGACGTTGGCCTTGTTGGCGCTGGAGAACTGTTCGGGCGTGTTGTACATGGTCAAGCTCCTAAAGTGTTGTTCAAGACGATTTTGTCTGTCACCGGGCTGGTCGCGCCCGAAGCGATGTTGCACTGCATCATGACTCGATTATAGGGGTGACCTTCTCGATGTCAAGCGATTTTTGGTGCAATGCACCAAAAATTGCCGATGCGGCCGCGATGGTCGCTTATTCAGTGAGTTATGGCGTTGATAAAACGCAAAAACCGTCCGTGTGGCCGGTTTTTTATTGCGCTGCGGGGCGATCCTAGCGGTGCTTGAAGACGGGCGGACGCTTCTCGATGAACGCGTTCATGCCTTCCCGCCGGTCCTCGAGGCCGAAGGCCGCGTGGAAGGCACGGCGCTCGAACAAGATTCCTTCGGCGAGCGACGATTCGTAGGCGCGATTGATCGACTCCTTGATCATCATGAGGACGGGCAGCGAGTAGCCGGCAATGCCCTGCGCGATGGCGAGCGTTTCCTCGAGCAGCTTGTCGGCGGGGAAAACCCGGGCCACCAGGCCCATGCGCTCGGCTTCGGCGGCATCGACGAAGCGTGCCGTTAGGCACATGTCCATGGCCTTGGACTTGCCGATCGCGCGCGGCAGGCGCTGGGTGCCGCCGGCGCCCGGCAGGATGCCGATCTTGACCTCGGGCTGCCCGAACTTGGCCGTGTCGGCGGCGTAGATCATGTCGCACATCATCGCCAGTTCGCAGCCGCCGCCGAGGGCGAAGCCGGCGACCGCGGCGATCACCGGCTTGCGGCACTTGGTCACGCTCTCCCAGTTGCGGGTGACGAAGTTGCTCCGGTAGGCGTCCATATGGGAGTAGTCCTTGATGACGCCGATGTCGGCGCCGGCCGCGAAGGCCTTCTCCGAGCCGGTGAGGACGATGCAGCCGATGTCGTCGCTGGCTTCGAAGATGCCGAGGGCGGCGCCCACCTCCTCGACGAGGCCGTCGCAGAGGGCATTCAGGGCCTTGGGCCGGTTCAGCGTGATCAGGCCGACGCGGCCGCGGGTTTCGACGAGGATGTATTCGTAGCTCATCGCGTCACTCCGGGCGGGGGTTGGCGATCTCGGGCGCAACCTTGAGGCTGACGCCGGGCGCCGCCTGATTGATCGGCTTGCCGTCCTTCTTCGGCTGGATCACGGCGCGCACGCGGTCCGGCTTGCCGGCCGCCAAGGCGCTGGTGCCGTCCGGGCCGCTGGTGACGAGATAGTTCTCGGTCTTTCCGTCGTAGGTGATGAACTGGCCGCGCACCTCGTCCGCACCGCTCTTCACGTAGGCGCGGACATAGAGGTCGGTCTTCTCGGTTCTGGCGTCGTGCTCGATGCGCTCGCCCTCGCCGTCGACCCATTCGTCTTTGCCTTCGCGCTTCTGGCGGAAGCGCGCCAGGCCGCCGGCGCCGCCGTAGGCGACGCCCTTCTGGAAGCCGTCGGCGTCCTGGGTGACGACCAGCTTGTCGGTGCGGATGACCATGGTGCCGCGCACGAGGACGACGTTGCCCTCGAGGATGTGTACCTTCTTGGCGTCATCGACGGTGATTCTGTCGGCCTCGAGGTTGACGGGCTTTTCCTTGTCCGCCTTTTCGGCCATTGCCGGCGGCAGGACGAACAGGCTTGCTGACAACAGGAGGGCTCGCAGCGGGAGCTTTGCTTGGCTGTATCTCATTGCTTGAAGGCGCCTGGTTGGATTGCTTGTTGTAGATGATGCCATCCGTCCGGCCGAAGAGGACCGAAATCTGCGACTTGTTGCTGGACTCGAGGCCAGTGCCGTTCAGCACCGTCAGGCCCTGGATGATCTTGACCGGGACGTCGGTATGGGCGAGTTCATCGTCGGGGACGACATGGAGCACGCTGGTGCGAATCTCCGTCGGCGGCCGTTCGTCGAGGCTCTCGCGCAGGATGCGCACGTTGTCGTGCAGGCGCACGTGCTTGCCGTCCTTGTCGAGCCAGGCCGTCTCGGAAGTGATGTGGAGCGGCGGCGTGCGGTGGTAGGTCAGCCGCGGCTTCGCGACCTCGGTGCTCTCGTCGTCCGCGAAGTGCGTCATCCGGTTCGCCACCAGCGTGTGCTGCAGCACGCCGTCGGTGTTGAAGCGCCGCAGCGTGAAGTTGTCGACGATGTAGTCGGGGTCGTGGCGATTCCTGCCGTCGCGGCGCTCCTCCTGGTGCGTGGCGCGCTCGAGCCAGAACGTCAGCGCCGCGAACAGGGCGACGACGGCGACCGGGACGACTCCCGCGCTGCCCTGTCTCATGCCAGGTGGTAGGCCAGCGCGGCGTCGAGCTTGCCTTGCGCGCGCAGGATGAAGTCGCAGACTTCGCGCACGGCGCCGCCGCCTGCCGGCGCGCGCGCGACGTAGTCGGCGTGGCGGCGCGCGAGCGCATCGCCGTCCGGCACGCTGGCGGCGAAGCGGCAGGCGTTCATGACGGACACGTCGACCACGTCGTCGCCCATGTAGCCGGCTTGCGCGCAATCGAGGCCGATCTTGGCCAGCACGCCTTCCATGGCGGTGCGCTTGTCGGTAACGCCCTGGAGCACTAACTCGATACCGAGGTTGGCGGCGCGCCGGGCGACGATCTCTGAATCGCGGCCGGTGATGATCGCGACCTGGATGCCGGCGCGCTGGAGCATCTTGATGCCGAGGCCGTCACGGGTGAAGAAGGCCTTCATTTCGTCGCCGCGCGGGCTGAAGTAGAGCCGGCCGTCGGTCATGACGCCATCGACGTCGAAACCCATGAGGCGCACGTCGGCGGCCTTGATAAGAGCGGACATCAGACCACCTTGGCGCGGAAAAGGTCGTGCATGTTGAGGGCGCCGACGAGCGTGCCGCCGGCATCGACGACCAGCAGCTGGTTGATCTTGTGGCGCTCCATCATCTCGACGGCTTCGACGGCGAGCCGCTGCGGCTCGATGGTGCGCGGGTTGCGCGTCATGGCGTCGGCCACCGGAATCGGGCGCAGGTCGCCGTACTTCTCCATCGCGCGGCGCAGGTCGCCGTCGGTGAAGATGCCGGCGAGGCTGCCGTCGGCGTTGCGTACCGCGGTCATGCCGAGACCGCCGCGCGTGACGGCGAGGAGCGCTTCCGCGATGGGCGTCTGGGCGGCGACGGTCGGAAAGGCGTCGGCGGCATGCATGACGTCGCTGACGTGGGTCAGCAGCCGGCGGCCGAGCGAGCCGCCCGGGTGCGAACGCGCAAAATCCTCGGCGCCGAAGCCGCGCGCGTCGAGCAGGGCGACGGCGAGCGCGTCGCCGAGCGCGAGCACGGCGGTGGTGCTCGCCGTCGGCGCCAGGTTCAGCGGACAGGCCTCTTCGCGCACGCTGGCGTCGAGATGGACGTCGGCCTCGCGTGCCAGCGACGATGTCGCGTTGCCGGTCATGGCGATCAGCCGGCCGCCCTGGCGCTTGATCAGCGGCACGATGGTGAGCAGCTCGTCGTTCTCGCCGGAGTTCGAGATCGCGATGACGACGTCCTCGCGCGTGATCATGCCGAGGTCGCCGTGCACCGCCTCGGCGGCGTGGACGAAATAGGCGGGCGTGCCGGTGCTCGCCATCGTCGCCGCGATCTTGCGGCCGACGTGCCCCGATTTGCCGATGCCGCTGACGATCACGCGGCCGCGGCTGGCGAGGATCAGGTCGACGGCGCGGAGGAAGTCGCCGTCGAGGCGGTCGGCGAGGGCCGACACCGCCTCCGCTTCGGTCGCGAGCACGTGCCTCGCCATGGCGAGAGCACGTGATGAATCCGGGGGTTGCGTCATGCGGAGGTCGGCCGGGGCTTCGTTTATGATTGGCGCAAATTATATCCGCGACCGTTGCCGCCGTCCGATGTCAACCCTGCAACTCGTGCTGCTGCTGCTCGGCGCCTCGGTGCTCGTCGTCGCGCTGTTCCGTGCCTTCTCGCTGCCGCCCATCCTCGGTTACCTGATCGTTGGAGCGGTCGTCGGCCCCCACGCCTTCAATTTGATGCCCGATAGCGAGGGTGCGCGCCACCTTGCGGAGTTCGGCGTCGTCTTCCTGATGTTCACCATCGGGCTCGAATTCTCGCTGCCGCGGCTGTTTGCGATGAAGCGCATCGTTTTCGGCCTGGGCATGGCGCAGGTCGCCGCCACCATGGCGGTCGCGACGCTGCTGTCGACGCTCGCCGGAACTTCGTTGTTCGTCGGCGTCGTCATCGGCGGCACGCTGGCGATGTCCTCGACCGCCATCCTCTCGAAGCTGCTCGCCGAGCGCATCGAGCTCGACGCTCCCCACGGCCGCGAGGTCATGGGCGTGCTGCTGTTCCAGGATCTTGCCGTGGTGCCGCTGCTGGTGATCATTCCGGCGCTGTCGCAGCCGATGGGCGAGATGGCAGCGGGACTAGGGCTCGCCGCCTTGAAGGCGGCGGCCGTGCTGGCGCTGGTGCTGTTCTTCGGCCAGCGCCTGATGAGCGCGTGGTTCCTGCTGGTCGCGCGGCGCAAGTCGGGCGAACTGTTCATGCTCAACGTGCTGCTGGTGACGCTCGGCCTCGCCTGGCTGACCGAGATCGCCGGCCTTTCGCTGGCGCTCGGCGCCTTCATCGCCGGCATCCTGATCTCGGAGACCGAGTACCGCTACCAGGTGGAGGAGGACATCAAGCCGTTCCGCGACGTGCTGCTCGGCCTGTTCTTCATCTCCATCGGCATGATGCTCGACTTCGGCGTGCTGCTCGCCGAGTGGCCGCGCGTGCTCGCCATCCTGATGCTGCTGATCGCCGGCAAGCTGGCCGTCGTAGGCGGTCTCTCGCGGCTGTTCGGCGCCGCCCCGGGCACCGCCCTGCGCACGGGCCTGTGGCTGTGCGCGGGCGGCGAGTTCGGCTTCGTGCTGCTCGCCCAGGGCGTGAATACGGGCCTGCTGGCCGGTCCGGGCGTGCAGATAGTGCTGGCGGCGATGGTGGTGTCGCTGTTGCTGGCGCCGCTGATCGTGCAGTTCTCGGATCGCATCGTCCTGCGCTTCGTCGCCTCGGAATGGCTGATGCGCTCGATGCAGGTGACGCAGATCGCGGCGCGCACCGTCGCCAGCGAGAAGCACGCGATCCTCTGCGGCTACGGCCGCACCGGCCAGCACCTGGCGCGCTTCCTCGACAGCGAAGGCATTTCCTACGTCGCGCTCGACTACGACCCCGAGCGCGTGCGCGAAGCCGCCGGGGCCGGCGAGCCGGTCGTGTTCGGCGACTGCACGCGCAGCGAAATCCTGATGGCCGCCGGGCTGGCGCGCGCCAGCGTGGTCATCATCACCTTCGCCGAGGCCGACGCCGCGCTGCGCGTGCTCCATCGCATCCGCGAGGTGCGCGCCGACGTGCCGGTGGTCGCGCGCTCGCGCGAAAGCGATGACGCCGAGCGCCTGTTCGCCGCCGGCGCTGCCGAGGTGGTGCCAGAAGCACTCGAATCGAGCGTGATGCTCGCGACCCACGCGCTGGCGCTGCTCGGCGTGCCGATGCACAAGGTGATCAAGCGACTGCGCGAGTTGCGCGAGAAGCACTATGAGTTGCTGCGCGGATTCTTCCATGGCGCCTCCGATGCCGGCGACCACCTGCACGAAGCGCAGCAGCCGCGCCTCAAGGCGATCGCCGTCGGTGCCGGCGCCTATGCCGTCGGCCGCACGCTGGGCGAACTCAAGCTGGAGGCGCTCGGCGCCCGCGTCTCGGCCGTGCGCCGCCGCAGCGAGCGCGGACTGGCGGTGAGGCCGGACCTGCAGGTTGAGGAGAACGACATCGTCGTCCTGCTCGGCACGCCCGAGGTGCTCGCGCGCGGCGAGGAACGCCTGCTGCGCGGCGGCTGAGCCGCTACCCCGACATGCAGACCGTGTAGGCGAGCGTCTCGTCGTAGGGCTCGGCGCTCGGGGGGTTGGGCATCGCAGCGGTACTGTTGGCGGTGCTCGTCGTCGCCTTCACCGCCATCATGCTGCCGCGCAGGGCGTCGCCGTCATCGAGGGAAAGATCGAGCTGGCGCGCGAGCTTGCCGGTGATGCCGGTCGAGCAGACGAAGTGGACGCCTTTCATGCCGGCGATCGGCGGCCGGCTTTGGACGCCGATGCGCCCGCCCTCCGCATTGGTGGGCAGGCTGGGCGTGTTGTCGGTCGCCGAGGCGAAGTCCGTCGAGCCCGCGGCCAGGTTGGCGAGGCGCACATGCTCCCAGAACAGCACCGCCTCGGAGCTGTTCGACTTGTCGTTCCAGTTGCCGCCGATGATGCCGTCGCCGTTGCCCGCATGGCCGGCGGGCGCCGACACGTTGGCGACGGCGGCGACGTCGTCGCCGGGGATGCGGCGGTACTTGTCCTGGTAGCCGTAGATGAACAGCGGCACCTGGCGGAAGTCGTTGGCCAGGCTCTTCGCCTTGGCGCTGCCGACGAGCTCCTGGCCCTTGAGCACGCCGCCGAGCATCACGCCGATGATGATCAGCACGATGGCGATTTCCACCAGCGTGAACCCGGACTGCGTCGATCTCATGTCGTTCCCTTTCTAATGCGGTTGTCGGGTCATGGCAGCCGGCGCGCCAGCAGCATCCGGTTCATCAGCAGGCTGCGCGGAATCCACTGCAGCTGGTCGTCGATCGCCGTGCTGGCGACGAATTTGGCATCGCCGTTGGCGTTCTCGGCTTCCTCGGCGCCGGCCGCCGGAAGTCGGGTGCCCTGCGGCGTCCACGCCCCGCCGCCGCTGCGTCCATGGGAGACGACGATCGCCGGCAGGTCACCGACCAGCGATGTGCCGCCAACGGCGTCGAACACCGCGATGTCTCCCGCGCTGCACAGCGCGAATGCCGCTTCGCGCGGGCCGTCGCCGAGCCCCGGCTTGAATTCGCTGTGATCCGACGGGTTCAGCGCGCAGCCGTCGCCGAAGTCTGTCTGCCCCGGGTCGATGCCGCGCGCGAACAGCGCCGACACGCGATACGTATAGCGGTTGCCCCAGGCGTCCCCCTCCGGCAGTCCCAGGGTCGCCCAGGGCAGCACGCCCTCCGGGTTGCTGCAGGCGAGGCTGGGGCCGCTGCCGGTCGTCGCCTCGCAGCCTGCGACGCTGGCCGAACCGTCCGCCGGGCATACTCCGCCAGTGCCGGCGGCGATCGCCGGTGCGGCCGGGCAGGGCAGGCGGCCCTTGACCAGCGCGAAGCCGATCAGCGACTCCTGGATGGCGACGAGCGCCCGCGCGGTTTCCTGACGATTGCGGATTTCCTGCTGGGTGCCCAGCGGCATCAGCATGCCGCCGATCAGCAGCGACACGATCGCCAGCACGATGGCGAGCTCGGCGAGCGTGAAGCCGGGTGCCTTTCGCGCCGTCATTGCACGTTCGCCAGGAAGTCAGAGATCGTCAGGCGCTGACGACCGGCAGCGCCCGTCGACTGCGCGGTGGTGAAGCCAACGAAGACGCGTGGCAGCGCGCGGCCCGTCGCGGCGTCAGCATTCACCGGGACGCCTTGCGCCGAGAGGCTCGCATCCTGTGTGCACAGCTGGTCGAGATCCTGCGACAAGTCGCGGAAATTGGTGAGCGTGCAGGTGGAGACATAGCCGCTCGAGAACACGAGGAGGCGGTTGGCGACGTAGGCCTTCAGGTCCAGCGCAGCGGCGGGTGCAAGGCTGCCGCCCGATACGTAGGAACCCGGGTCCGCGGCCAGGACGATGCGCAGTCGATTGGCATCGACGACCTCGGCAGTGTAGCTGCCGTCATAGGCGGTCGGCGTCGTACCGGCGAGCGCCACCGGCTGGCCGTCGACGAAGCCGTGCGGCTCGCCCGTGACGAGCGTGGCGATGCCGCTCGACCATTCGGCCGCGACGACGGCGATCGGGGAAGGCGGCGCGACGTGTCCGCCCGCCAGGTAAGCGCCTGGGTCCGCGGTGACGGCATAAGAGAGCCGGAAGTCGTCGACGACAGTGACGGCGACCGTGCCGTTGTAGCCGGGCGGATTGACCCCGGAGATGGTCGCGCGCTGGCCGCTGAGCAGGCGATGCGGCGCCGCGGTGACAAGGATTGCGCCCGTCGCGGACCAGCGCGCGGCCGCCACCGGGACGCCGTCGTAGGACTTGGTCGCGTCGAGCCGTACGTGGATGTCGGTGTCCGCCGGCAGGGCGCCCGCATAGGGCAGATGGGGGTCGGAGGCATGCACGGTGGCGATGCCGCTGCCGAGGGTGCGCGGGTTCAGCGGCTGCGCGCCGTTGCCTGCCGCACCGGCGCCATGACAGTTGTCGTCGCTGTCGGCGCCGGTCGTTCCCCAATAGACGAAGGCCAGGTGCTGCGCCGACGGATCGTTGCGGTTGTTGCCGCCGCAGTTGCCGGTCGACTGCGGGCGGGTGTCGATCTCGAGGCCGAACTTCGGCGGCGCGACGCGCGGCCCGGAGTAGCCGAGCTGGGCGCCGGCCGGATTGCCACAGAGGCTGCCGGCGTTCATGGCGTCGGCGTTGCGGCCGCCGTCGATGATCGCGAGCGTGAAGCCCTCGCCGGAATCGGCGATGCGCAGCTTGAAATAGGCGCGCAGCGAGGCGTTGAACGGCAGTTGCGTCGGGAACCAGGCGCAGCCGCTGCCCGCGGCGGTCGCAGCGGGATTGCCGAGCGTCAGCGTGCGCGCCGCGCCGTCGATCGCCGCTTCGGGGCGCAGCGACGAACTCGCGGTGCGCGCGTAGCCGGCGATGTCTTTCGCAAACGACGTGTAGCTGCCGGACGAGAGGCAGACGCCGACGTCCGCGGCAGGGTTGTCGCCCTCGTAGCGGCCGGCGGCGGTGAAGGCGAGCGCCGGACCGCCGAGCAGTTCGAGCGCGCCGCTCTCGAAGTAGTTCGTCAGCCATGCCGAGCGCGACGGCGGCGGCGGACGAGGGCGCATCGACGCAGGCCGCGGGCCGCCGGCCGTTCCGCGCCCGGCGAACAGCAGCGCCCCGCGGCAGTTGCGTGCTCCCGCCGCGATGCAGCCACCGAGCGGACGGAGGTCGTCGCAGACGACGTAGCGGAACTGCTCGCGCCAGTTTTCGAAGTCGCGGTCGTAGCTCCGTCCATTGTCCGCGAGCGGCGCGAGGTCCGGCACGTCGCCGATCAGCTTGCCGGCGAACTGGGCGTAGTCCGCGGCATTTGCCGGCATCGCGCTCGCCCCGGGCGTTCCGGCAGAGCCGGCGGCCAGCGCCGACATGCTCGACCAGATGCGGCCTTCGAGCGCCTTGCGCTGGGCATCGATGAGCTGGTTGATGCGACCTTCGGGGATGCTGCCGAGCGGGTTGCGGAAGTCGGCGCGGTCGATGATGCGGTCGAATATCTCGCGTGGCGTCACCCAGGCGAGGCGGTCGTTGCGCGTCGTTTCGCCGTGCGCGTTCGTCGCGTCGCCGGCGGTAAATGCGGGCGGAACGCTTTCGAGGAAGGCGTCCGGCTGCGCGGGGTCGGCGTTGCAGGGACGATCGGTCTGGCGGCGCGCCTGGCCGGGAAGCGCCGGCCCCGGCGAGAACACGATGGCGGCGGCACCGCCGTCGGCATCGTCCGGCGACACGCGCACGCCGCCGCCCTCGGCGACGCTGAGCTGGCCCTGCGTATCCCAGTCGAGCGGGCCGTCGGCCTTAGGGGCGTTCTTGAAGCTTCCCGAGACGGCATACCAGAGGCAGTCGCCGGCAGCGTCGCGCAGGTCCGGCAGCCCGAGCGTCCGGTAGGGCAGCAGGCCGACGGCGATTTCGCCCGGCTTGCCGCAATTGGACGAGGCGATGCCGTTGCCGATGTCATCGCCGTTGTCGGGGCACGGCAGGTAGCCGGCGACCTCCGGCTCGTGACGGTCGCGATACGTCACGGCATACCAGAGCAGCGCCTCCCGGGCTCGCGCCAGCGCATAGTCGCCGGCGCGGTCGAACCCCGGGCGTGCCGGCCCGAGGCGATTGAAGACGGCATGCAGGCTCGCCAGGATGAGCACCACCATCATGACCAGCAGCGCCTGTCCGTGCTGCCGCCGTGCGCGCATCACGGAGCGGCTCGCGGGCGCGCGATGCGGACGGCGCCTGGCGCGATGACATCGGTGCGCGCGCCGCTCGCCGGCTCGAGGGTTTCGCCCACTTTCGTGCGGGCCGCTGCGGCGTCGTTCGTCATGCGGCCGTTGCGCCAGAGGGTGCTGCGGCCGGACGAACTGTTGACGACGCCGTCGAGCCGGACCGCCTGGTCGTCTTCGAGCAGCGCCCCGGCGGCATCGCCCGTCCGCCGCTGGTGCTCCAGCGCTGCACGCTGGTCGGCGCTGAAGAACAGGCGGCCGAGGGTTTCAGCCGAGGTGGCCGTCGCGACCAGCATCCCCGACAGGAAGAGGCGGCGGTTCATGTTCGCTCGCGCAAGGTGATCCAGTCGACGCTGCAGGCGGCCGACAGGCGAGGTGCGAGCCGGTCGGAATGGCGCTCGAGCGGCATGCGCTCGATGCGGCATTCACGGACCCGAAGCAGCGCGGGCGCCACGTCGGCGAGATCGTCGAGGAAGACGAGCAGGTCGCCTTCATGGAGCAGCGGCATGCTGAACTTCATGGTGCTGGCCATGGCCTCGAAACGGGCGTTCTCGGACGCTGCGCCGGTACCGTCGAGCAACCGCTGTGCGGAGAAGTCGTAATGCACTTCGAACAGGCCGCGCGCCTGGCGCACGGCGGCGATCCGTTCCGTCCACTCGAGCCGCTGCTCGGGACCGACGTGGCCGCGGGCGATCAGTTCGCGGAAGCGAACGGCGCGCTGGGCGGCTTTGGCGAGGTCGTCATCGACGCTCGCCAGGCGCTCCTTCGAGCGCACGCGCTCGGATGACATGCGCTGATGGGCGTCATGCTCGCTGCCGGCCTGATTCTGCCCGACCACGGCGGCGGCGACGCCGAGCAAAACCAGCGTGGCGCTGAACAGTGCCGGCCGCCGGCGCGGAAGGACCTGGGGCGTCATGCGTCGCGCCACGCGATGCGGAGGGATAGTTTCGGCCGCCGCGCCGTCGCGTCGCCGGGAAGCGGCTTTGCCGGATCGGCATCGAACGGCGCGGCCAGGATTTGCACGCGCGCAGCTGCGCCGGCTTCAAGCCGCCTGACGAACTCGTTCACGATCGCAAGCTGGGTACGCGGGTCCGCAGCCAGGACCGGCGAAAGGGTCGCGTGCAGTTCGACGACGGCACGGTGCTCGGTGTCAAGGGCCCAGTCGAGGCGCTCGACATGAACCTGCGGAAAGTCGGCGAGCGCACCGCCGATCAGTCGGAACGAATCTGCCGGCCGGGGCGAGCGCCGCTGCAGATCCTCGTGGCGGTCGATCACGGCGCGCAGCTCGGCGGCCTTCAGCGGCAGATCGGGCAGGGCTCCTAGACGTGCCTGGTAGCGGCGCGTCTCGGCCTCGAGGTCGGCGGCCAGGACGGCACCGCGTTCGCGCATCGTCGTGGCTTCAGTCCAGCCGAGGCCTCCAACGGCCAGGCCGGCGGCGAAGACGGCGATCGCACCGCCATGCAGCACGCGCTCCATGCGACGCACGGCGTAATGCTGGCGCAAGGACGGCGGCGCCAGCTGCTCCGCGTGTCGCTGCTGCATCATGAGCTGCAGGAACAGGGCTTCGGTCGCAAAGCCGCTCGGCGCCTGCCTGAGCCCCGCTCGCGACGATTCCTCGCGCAGGTCGAGGCATTCAACGCAGACGCCCTCCACGGCCGAACAGCTTTCCCGGTAACGGTCCCGTGCCCGGCGACTGGCCAGGATCGTTACCGGAATCTCGGTCGCAGACGCCGGCATATGCCCGGCGAGATAGCGCTTGAGGCGCACCAGTTCGGCGGCGCAGGCGGCGGGTGCGTCGGCTTCGCTCGCGATGGGCGTCAGGCGCGAGAAGCGCAGGCGGCCGTTCTCCAGGACTGTCTGGCGCAGTCCGGCACGGGTCACCGTCACCACGACCCGATGTTGCAGCGGCAGTGCCAGCACCGTGGGCAAGCGTTCAACCAGCTGCGCCAGCAGATGGAGGCCTTCGATCGCCGCCTTGCTGCGCTCGAGGATGTGCAGCCAGCGGGTCATCGCGGGCGGCGGAACGAGGGCCGCGAACAGCAACCGCTCGTCGCGCCGGCCTTCGGCGGCGTGGCCGCAACCGATGGCTGCCTTCAGCGGCGTTTCGGCGTGAGCCTGATCGAGCTTGCGCGCGATCAGCGCCCGCCTGTGGCGCCCGCGTACCGGCGGGATTTCGTGCAACTCGAATTCTTCGTCCGCAACGTCCGCGAGCAGGGCGAAGTCGCAGGCGAGGTGCCGCAGGACGTAGGCCTCGAAGGCGACGAACCCCGCCTCGTCCGCGGCGAATTCGGCGATGACGTCGAGCGTGCGTCCGCGCCGGGACCATGCCGTAAGCCGGTCGGCGGTCGCCGTCAGCAGGCGCTGGCGTGCCGCCCTCACAGCTTGAGCCCGCCGATGACGTCGTAGACCGGGCCGAGCACCGAGAGCATGACCCAGCCCATGACGATGCCGATGATGGCGGTCATCACCGGCTCGGCCAGCGTTTGCACGCGCGCCACCGATTCGCGCACGTCGCGGCGGTAGAAGTAGCTCACGTTGGCGAGCGCCCGGTCGAGGCCGCCGCTGCTTTCGCCGACGCGCAGCATCCGCAGCACCAGCGGCGGGAACGTGCGCGTGCGGGCGAAGGCGTCGGCGACGCTCGCGCCGTCCGCGATGAGGTCGTGGCCGCGGCGCAGGGCGGCCGCCACGGCGGCGTTGCCGGCGACCCGCTCGGCGCTGCGCAGCGCCTCGAGCACCGGGACGCCGGCGCCGTACATCATGGCCACGACGTTGGCGAAGCGCGCGAGGACGATCTTGCGCAACACGCCGCCGAGCAGCGGCAGCCGCAGTTTGGCGCCGTCGATCGCCAGCCGCGCACGCGCACTGCGGCGGGCGGCCGCCAGCAGGCCGATCGCGGCGAGCACGGGCGTCCCGAGAAGCAGTGGCCAGTGGCCGGAGACGAACCCGGAGAAGGCGATCAACGCCTCCGTATGCCAGGGCAACTGCCGGCCGGCGCCGGCGACGAAGACAGTGATCTTCGGCACCAGGTAGGTCATCACGAACAGGATCAGGCCGGCCAACAGTGCCGCGCTGAACAGCGGATAGGCGGCGATGCGCTTGCTCTCGGCGGCGAGTTCATCCTGCCACCTCAGCGATTCGGCCAGATGCGCAAGGACTTCCGGCAGGCGGCCGGCGATTTCGCCGGTATGCACCAGATTGACGGCCACGTCGTCGAATACGGACGGATGTTCGGCCATCGCCTGGGAGAGCGTGCGGCCGCCCTCGATGCTGTCGATGGCCGCGCCGAGCACGTCCTTGAGGCCGCCGCGGGCGAGACCGGCATGCAGGTCGCCGAGTGCGTCCACCAGCGGCACGCCTGCGGCGAGGAGTTGCTCGAGGGGGAAGTAGAGATTGATCAGGTCGCGCCGCGCCACCTGCCGGAGCGCCCCGATGCGGTGGGTGCAGGGCGCCGTCGTGATGACGTCCAGGCCCATGCGCCGGAGCCGAGCCTCGAGGTCGGCGACGGTGGGCGCCCGCAGACGGCCGGTGACGATGCGGCCGGCGCCGTCCATGGCCTTGTAGCGGAAGTCCGTCACGCTACCGCCCCAGGTCCACGATGCGGACCAGTTCGTCGAGCGAGGTCGAGCCGTCGAGGACGCGGCGGCGCCCGGCGGCCGCAAGGCTGCACCAGCCGCGGGCCGCTGCGGCCTCACGCATCTCGCCCATGGTGGCGCGGCGCGCCACCAGATCGTCGAGGTCCTCGTCGAACGGGACCAGTTCCATGATCGCGAAGCGTCCGCGATAGCCGAGGTGATCGCAGGCCGCGCAGCCGACCGGGCGGTGCAGGAGGCAGGACTGGCTGTCGTCGTCGATATGCAGCAGCCGGCATTCCGCGGCCGTCGCCGGATGCGGCTCGCGGCAGTCGGGGCATAGGCGGCGCACGAGCCGTTGCGCGATGACGCCGACCATGTTGCCCGCCATCACGTCCGCCCGCACGCCGATGTCCAGCAGCCGGGGTATCGCGCCGAGCGCCGAATTGCTATGCAGCGTCGAGAACACGCGATGCCCGGTCATGGCGGCGCGGAACGCCATTTCCGCGGTGTCGGCGTCGCGGATCTCCCCGACCAGGATGACGTCCGGATCCTGGCGCATCATGGAGCGGATGCCGTTGGCGAAATCGAACTTCGCCGCCTCGGCGACTGCGCTCTGGCGCAGCAGCGGCATCGGATACTCGACCGGATCCTCCAGCGTCATGATGTTGAGCGACTCGTCGTTGATGTGTCCGAGCAGCGAGTACAGCGTCGTCGTCTTGCCGCTTCCGGTCGGCCCGGTGACCAGCAGAATGCCTTCGGGCCGCGCGATCATCGCGCGCAGTTGCGCCAGTTGCTCCGCGTCCAGCCCGAGGCCGTCGAGCGGCACGAGACCCTTGTTGCGGTCGAGGATGCGCAGCACGATGTTTTCGCCGTGGATGGTCGGCTGCACGGCGACGCGGAAGTCGAAGTCGCGTCCGCTGACGTTGAGCGTGAAGCGGCCGTCCTGCGGCGCGCGCGTCTCCGCGATGTTCATGGCGGAGACGACCTTGAGGCGAACCGCCATCGCCGGCCAATAGGACCGGTGCAGCGCGCGTATCTGGCGCAGCATGCCGTCGAGGCGGTAGCGGATGCGCAGGAAGCTCGACTCGGGCTCGAAGTGGATGTCGGAGGCGCCGCGCTTGACGGCGTCGGTCAGGAGGGCGTCGACGAGCCGGATCACCGGCTGCTCGTACTCGCCGGCAGTGGCGGCTGCCGTACGACCGGCTTCGATTTCGCGCAGGATGCCGTCGATCGATAGCTCGTGCCCGTAGTGCCGATCGATGGCCTCGGAGATCTCGGATTCCCCGGCAAGCAGGGCGTCGACCAGGAGATCCGGGGAGACGGCGGCACGCAGCTTGTCGATGGCGACGATGTCGTCCGGGTCCGCCATGGCGACCGTCAGGCGAGCCTCGCCGGCGCAGTAATCGAGCGGCAGCAGGCGATAGCGGCGCGCCGTTTCGCGCGGCACCAAGCGCACGGCTTCCGGCGAGACGACGGCGTGCTCGAGCGCCACGGAGCGACGGCCGAGGCTGGCGCCGACGGCATCCCGCAGCGTCGCCTCGGTCACGAAGCCGAGGCTCACGAGCAGCTTCTCCAGCGGTCGCCGGGACTGGGCATGCTCCAGCAGCGCGATGCGCAACTGGTCGTCGCTGATCAGGCCGTGCTGGCGCAGCATTTCCGCAGTGTCGCGGCGTCTGGCGTCGAGCGTCATTGCGGCAGTTCTTGCAGGGACGCGGCGGCCTGCGCCGGGTCGAAAGACGCGGGTCGCTTCGCGGACGCGGTCAGCGCCGCCTCGTAGTTCCGGCGGGCGAGGCGCGGTTCGCCGAGATGCTCGAGGCTGACCGCCAGGTTGAACAGATAGTCGGGTTGCCCGGGGTCCGCCGCATGCGCGGCTTGATACTGAGCGCGCGCCTCGCCCCAGCGCTCCTGGGAGGCGTACAGGTTGCCGAGTGCAAACCGGAGCAAGTGCTGTCCGGGCTGTTGCGCCGAAAGCGTTTTCAGCCGGCTTTCGTCCGCAGTGTCGTTGCCGATGCGGCCGAGGCCGTGCAACCCGGCGTGCGCCACGGCGTCCGCCGGGTCAGCCTCGAGCGCGCGCCTGTAGTAGGCCGCGGCACCGGCAGCGTCACGGCGGGATGCCGCAATCGCGGCCAGTCCATGCAAGGCATGTGCGTTGCGGCCGTCTCTCGACAGCGTTGCGGCATAACCAGCTTCCGCGGCGGACAGGTCGCCGGCCATCAATGCTTCATGGGCGCGCAGCAGCAGGACGTTCTCGACAGGACGCGTCGCCTTCAGTTGGAGAACGTCCTCGGCAGGCCGCGCCGGGATGGCGATGGCGGCTATGGCGACCACGCTCGCCAGCAGGGCGCGATGGATGATGGTCATCTGGCGGCCGGCGGCGGCGAAGCACCGAAGAACCTTCGGTCGGGTAGCTGCTCACGCAAGGCGAGGCGATACCCATGCCCGGGGCGCTCGCGGATCACCTGCGGGCGCAGGAACACGACCAGTTCCGTCTTGGCCGTCGTCTCATCGCGCTGCCTGAACAGGTTGCCGATCAGGGGGAGCGCGGCAAGGCCCGGCACTTCATTCGTCGTGTGGTCCACCGAGTCCTGCATGAGGCCGCCCATGACGGCGATCTCGCCGTCGGCAAGTCGCAGCACGGATTCCATTTCGCGCGTCTCGATCTCCGGGACGGCGTTGGTCAGGCCGGCGGGAATGTTGGGGTTCGGATCGTTCTTGCTGCCCGAGATGCGCGAGATGCTCGGGCGGACGTTGAGCAGGACGATGCCGCTGTCGCTGATCTGGGGAGTGACCGTCATCACCAGCCCGACGGAAACCGAGCGCGGCGTCGTCGTCACGCTGGTGGTCGCGAGGCCGGTGCTCGACGTCGTGGTGTCGGCCTTGATGTCGAAATAGATGGTGTTATTGACGACCTTGAGCACCGCGGTCTGGTTGTTGAGCACGCCGATCTTCGGGCTCGACAGCACACGCACGTTGCCGAAGGTTTCGAGCAGCGAGATGGTCGCCGAGATGCCGAGGCCGGGCGCGACATAGTTGAGCAGGAAGGCCGCCCCCGCGGTGGCGCTGCCCGTCAGCGGATCGGGGACGACCCCATTGACCGTACCGGTCGGTTTCTGGGCCATCTGGAAGCCGGCGCTGCGGCCGCCGTCGGTGCGCTGGCTGCGCAAGCTCTGCCAGTTGACGCCCTGCTGATAGCGGTCGCTGAGGCGCACTTCGGCGATCGTCGCCTCGATCATCACCTGGCGGCGCGCGCTCGCCGCCACCCGATCGAGGAACTCCTGCACCTTTTCGTGCTGGCGTGCGGTGGCGCGCACCACCACGAGACCGCTCTCGGGATTGACGATGACCGAGGCCGCCTCGCGGAACGTGGCGCGCTTGACGAAGGTCGAGCCCTGTTGCTGCATGGAGGCAGGGTTGGCGCTGGTGGCGAGCGATTGGCCGCCGGCGCGCCCCCCGGACCCGGTTCCAGTCGTCGACTGCGAATCCGAGCTTTCGATGAGCGTCTCGCTCGATCCGTCCGGGAGAATCTTGTCCGTCTCGTGGAGGATGTCCTTGACGTTTCGTTCCAGCGATTCCCAGAAGTGATTGCGTGCCACGTTGTCGACCCGGGTGCTCGAAACGTTTCCGCCGCTGCTGGTCGAGGTGCTGGTCTGGGTGCTTGCGGCCGTCCAGGTCGCAGAGCCGACTTGCGTGCTGACGCTGATGCTGCCCGAGGCGTCGCGTGCCATGCTGACGTAATCGACGTTGTAGGTATGCAGGAACGGGGTGTCGGGAACCACGGCGAGGTTGCGGCCGTCGAGCTCCCAGCGAATGTCGCCGACCTGCTTGGCGACGCGCGCCAGAATCTGCGGCAGCGTCTGGTCGATGACGTTCAGGGTGACCGTTCCCTGGATGCCCGGGTGGACGTCAATGTTCAGCCGGGCATCGCGCGCCAGGGCGAACAGCAGGTCCTGCACGCGGACGTTGTTGACGACGATGCTGTAAGTCTCGACCGTCTCGGCGTCCGAGGGGCGCGGCAGCGCGATGGTGTGCCCGACCGGAGGCGGGATGATTCGCGCCGGCAGGCGGACGTCTTCAGCGGACAGGTGTGCGGCGGCAGGCATCGGCAGCGTCGGCGCGGCGCATGCCGCCAGCAGCCCGGAAGCGAGCAGAGCCAACGTCTTCTTGCGCCGGAGCGCGGCTGCCCGGACCATCATGCCTCCTCCACGAATATGACGTACGGATGCTAGTGGCCGGTCGCGTTGTCGGCAAGCTGATGATTCTTCAGTTGTCTTAAGTGCTAGCGGGTTATGGCTTTGGTATGCGCAACGAGTCAGCACGGCCGGGGTTGTCGCCGTCGTCTGCTAGAATCGCGCCTTTCCAAAATCCACCTCGCCGTGTCTTCAGAACCCCTCGTCAAGCTGACGGACGTCAATTTCGCCTACAACCAGCGCGCGGTCCTCAAGGGAATCAACATGACGATTCCGCGCGGCAAGGTGGTGGCGATCATGGGTCTTTCCGGCTGCGGCAAAACCACGACGCTGCGCCTGATCGGCGGACAGTTGAAGGCGACCTCGGGCGAGGTGAGGGTCGCCGGCCAGGATCTCGGCAAGCTCGACAACAAGGGGCTCTACGCGCTGCGCCGGCGCATGGGCATGCTGTTCCAGTTCGGCGCGCTGTTCACCGACATGTCGGTCTACGACAACGTCGCCTTCGCGATGCGCGAGCACACGGACCTGCCCGACGAGCTGATCCGCGATATGGTGATGATGAAGCTGCACGCGGTCGGCCTGCGCGCGGCGCACGCCCTGATGCCGTCGGAGCTGTCGGGCGGCATGGCGCGGCGGGTCGCTCTGGCGCGGGCGATCGCGCTCGACCCGCTGCTGATCATGTATGACGAGCCTTTTGCCGGCCTCGATCCGATCTCGCTGTCGGTGATCGGCGAATTGATCCGCACGCTCAATGATGCGCTCGGCATCAGCTCGGTCATCGTCACGCACGATATTCAGGAATCGCTGAAGATCGTCGATTACGTCTATTTCGTTTCCGAGGGCCGCATCGTCGCCGAGGGCACCCCCGACGACATCCGGCATTCGACAGAACCTTATGTCCACCAGTTCGTCTGGGGCGAGGCCGATGGTCCGGTAAGCTTCCACTACCCGGCCCCCGCCTACGGCGAACAGATCTACCGGGAGGCCCCGCGTGGGCGATAGCCTGATCACTGCCCTGCGCGGCCTCGGCCGCCGCGTCACCGACCGCGTCTGGCGGCTCGGCTTCGCCGCCCGCTTCCTGCTGGCGATAGTCCTTTATTCGGGCACGGCGCTGCGGCGCTTCCACCTGACGATCCGCGAGATCTATTTCACCGGCGTGTTGTCGCTGATCATCATCCTGGTCTCGGGCCTGTTCGTCGGCATGGTTCTGGGCCTGCAGGGCTACGACACGCTGCAGCGCTACGGTTCGTCGGAGGCGCTCGGCATTCTCGTCGCCCTCTCGCTGGTACGGGAACTCGGCCCGGTCGTGGCGGCGCTGCTGTTCGCCAGCCGCGCCGGCTCTGCGATCACCGCCGAGATCGGCCTCATGAAGGCGACTGAGCAGCTCTCGGCCATGGAAATGATGGCCGTGCATCCGATCGCCCGCGTCGTCGCGCCGCGCTTCTGGGCCGGCGTGATCTCGATGCCCCTGCTGGCGGCCCTTTTTTCGGCCATGGGCATTTTCGGCGGCTATCTGGTCGGCGTGCAACTGATCGGCGTCGACGAGGGCTCGTTCTGGTCGCAGATGCAGGCCTCGGTCGATTTCCGCGAGGACATCGTCAACGGGGTCATCAAGAGTTTCGTATTCGGCATCATCATCAGCTGGATCGCCGTTTTCGAGGGCTATGACTGCGAACCGACCGCCGAGGGCGTCTCGGGAGCCACCACGCGCACGGTCGTGACCTCCTCGCTGGCCATCCTCGCCGCCGACTTCTTCCTTACCGCCATCATGTTCAGGGGTACCTAATGAACCGTACTACGCTCGATCTCTGGGTCGGCTTCTTCGTCGCCGTCGGCATCGGCTCACTGTTGTTTTTGGCCCTCAAAGTCGGGAATCTGGCCTCGTCCTCGACCGGCGAGACATACCGCCTGCAAGCCGAGTTTGATAACATCGGAGGCCTGAAGGTCCGTGCGCCGGTGAAAAGCGCCGGGGTGGTGGTCGGTCGCGTGACCGAAGTGCGCTTCGATCCGGAGAGCTACCGCGCGGTGGTGGCGATGTCGATCGACGAGCGCTACAAGTTTCCGCGCGACACCATCCTGACGATCAATACGTCGGGCATCCTCGGCGAGCAGTACATCGGCTTCGAGGTCGGCGGCGACACGGAAATGCTCAAGGACGGTCAGACCGTCAAGAAGACGCAGTCGGCAGTGGTGCTCGAGAAGCTGATCAGCCAGTTCATGTTCAACAAGGCGCAGGAAGACGACGCCAAGAAGTAAGCAAGAACAACAGAAGGGATACGCCGTGATCGAAGGCAAGAAACTCGCGAAGAAGCTCTCCACGCTGGCGCTGGCCGCGGGCATGGCCGGCCTGCTCGGCGGTTGCGCCACCTCGGGCAACCCCAAGGACCCGATCGAGGGCTTCAACCGCGCCATGTTCGCCTTCAACGAGGGCCTCGACACGGTGATCATCAAGCCGGTTGCGCAGGGCTACGACGCCGCGCTGCCGCAGCAGGTGAAGAACGGCGTCACCAACTTCTTCGCCAACATCGCCGACGTCTTCATCGCCGTCAACAACCTGCTCCAGGGCAAGGTGCCGGAAGCTGCGTCGGATGTCGGCCGTTTCGCCGTCAATAGCACGGTCGGCCTGCTCGGCGTAATTGACTGGGCGTCCGACATGGGCCTCGAGAAGCACGAGGAGGACTTCGGTCAGACCTTCGGCCGCTGGGGCGTCGGCAACGGCGCTTACGTCGTCGTGCCGTTCTTCGGCCCGCGCACTGCGCGCGACACGGCCGGCCTCGTGCTCGACGTTTATGCCGACCCGGTCGCAAACGTCGATCATGTCGCGACGCGCAACACGCTGCTCGCGATCCGCATCGTCAGCGATCGCGCCAACCTGCTGCCGGCGGACAAGGTCATCGAGGAGGCGGCGCTCGACAAGTATTCGTATATGCGCGACGCCTACCTGCAGCGCCGCCGCAGCCTGATCCACGACGGCAACGCGCCGCACTCCCGCGACATGGATGCCGAGGCCGAGCCGCTCGAGCGCCCGGCGCTGGCCGTCGAGCCGGCTGCCGCCGAACCGCGTGCCGCCCTCGAGAGCGGCATGACGCTTGCCCAGGCAGCGGCGGAAGGGCGCCTGTAGGTTTTCGGCGTTCGCAGGTCGTACCGGATTCATCTCGCGAGGATTTCTCAATGAAGTGGCTCATTGGCATGGTGGCGGGTCTCGTCCTCGCCACGGGCGTCGTTGCCCAGGAAATGGCGCCGGACGCGCTGGTCAAGGACGTGACCGAGGAAGTGCTGACCATTGTCCGCAACGACAAGGACATCCAGTCCGGCAACACGAAGAAGGCGATCGAGCTCGTCGAAGCCAAGGTGCTGCCGCACTTCAACTTCGCGCGCATGACGCAACTGGCGATGGCGCGCGACTGGCGCCAGGCCTCGCCGGCGCAGCAGAAGACGCTGGTCGACGAATTCCGCACCCTGCTCGTGCGCACGTACTCCAAGGCGCTGACCGAGTACAAGAAGCAGACCATCGAGTACAAGCCGTTCAAGATGCAGCCGAACGACACCGACGTGAAGGTGCGCACCGAGATCAAGCAGGCCGGCGGCAAGCCGATCCAGCTCGACTACTACCTCGAGAAGCAGCAGGGCTGGAAGGTCTACGACATCGAGGTCGGCGGCATCAGCCTGGTCACCAATTACCGCGAGTTCTTCGCCACCGAAGTGCGCAATGGCGGCATCGACGGCCTGATCAAGTCGCTGCAGTCGAAAAACAAGTCCGGCGAGGCCTCTTCGGTCAAGAAATGATGCGCGATCTGGGCGACCGCCTCGAAGTCTCCGGCGCCATGACGGTGCCGGTCGCCGCCGGCCTGCTGGCCGAAGGTTCGGCGCTGCTTTCGCGCCCCGAAACGGTCTTCGATCTTGCCGGCGTCACCGAAGTGGATTCTTCCGGCCTGGCCGTCGTCTTCGGCTGGCAGCGCGCCGCCAAACGTGCCGGCAAGACCATCCGCATCGCCAATCCCCCGCAGAACCTGGGCAGCCTCGCCGACGTCTACGGCGTTCGCGACCTGCTTCCCGTCTAACAGCACACCTGGGCCGACGGTCCGGTGAGCTGTCCCGCCATCCGCATTTCCGGCGTCGCCAAGCGTTTCGGCGCCGTGCGCGCGCTCGACGGCATCGATCTCGACATCGCGCAGGGCGAGTTCTTCGGACTGCTAGGACCGAACGGCGCCGGCAAGACGACGCTGATTTCCTCGATGTCGGGCCTTGCCCGTCCCGATGCGGGGCGGATCGAGGTCATGGGGCATGACGTCCAGTCCGACTACCGAGCGGCACGCCGCCTGCTCGGCGTGGTGCCGCAGGAGCTCGTGTTCGATCCCTTCTTCAGCGTGCGCGAGACGCTGCGCATCCAGTCGGGCTACTTCGGCATCCGCAAGAATGACTCCTGGATCGATGAGGTCCTCCACAACCTCGATCTGACGGCCAAGGCCGACGCCAACATGCGCATGCTCTCGGGTGGCATGAAGCGGCGCGTGCTCGTCGCCCAGGCGCTGGTGCACAAGCCGCCGGTGATCGTGCTCGACGAGCCGACGGCTGGCGTCGACGTCGAGCTGCGCCAGACGTTGTGGAAGTTCATCCGCCGGCTCAATGCCGAGGGCCACACGGTCGTGCTGACCACCCACTACCTGGAAGAGGCAGAGGCCTTGTGCGGCCGCATCGCCATGCTCAAGCAGGGGCGCGTCGTCGCGCTCGACACGACGGCCAACCTGCTGCGCCGCTTCGCCGCCCACACGCTGCACCTGCGCCTGACGCCGGGCGACGAGCTGCCGGCGGCGCTCGCGGCCCGGGCGCTGCGCACGGAGGACCGCTGGTCGCTTCCCTTCGAGCACTACGCAGACATTGAGCCGGTGCTCGCGGCGTTGCGCGCGGGCGGCTGCACGCTCGAGGACATGGAGATCGACAAGCTCGACCTGGAAGACGTCTTCGTCAAGGTGATGCAGTCATGACCGGCTTCTGGACGCTGTTCCACAAGGAGGTGCTGCGTTTCTGGAAGGTCGGCTTCCAGACCGTCGCGGCGCCTGTCCTGACGGCGATGCTCTACCTGCTGATCTTCTCCCATGTGCTCGAGTCGCACGTGCGCGTGCACGACATTCCATACACGGCCTTCCTCGTGCCGGGCCTGGTCATGATGTCGGTGCTGCAGAATGCCTTCGCGAATTCATCCTCCTCGCTGATCCAGTCGAAGGTCACCGGGAGCATCGTCTTCGTCCTGCTGCCGCCGATCTCCTACCGCGCCTTCGGCGCCGCCTACGTGCTGGCGGCCGTGGTACGCGGCGCCGTGGTCGGCCTCGGCGTGCTCGCCGCCACGTCGCTGTTCACGCCTTCGCTCCAGTTCGCCGCGCCGCTGTGGATCCTGCTGTTCGCGCTGATCGGCGGCGCCATGCTCGGCACGCTCGGCGTCATCGCCGGCATCTGGGCCGACAAGTTCGACCAGCTCGCCGCCTTCCAGAACTTCCTGATCATGCCGCTGACCTTCCTCTCCGGCGTGTTCTACTCGATCCACTCGCTGCCGCCCTTCTGGCAGGCCGTGTCCCACTTCAACCCCGTGTTCTACATGATCGACGGCTTCCGCTACGGATTCTTCGGCGTCTCCGACGTCTCGCCCTGGCGCAGCCTCGCCGTGTCGGCCGGCTGCCTCGCCGTGCTCGCCGCGTTTACACTTGCGCTCCTAAAGCGCGGCTACAAACTTAGGAACTGACATGCTCGACCCGCAACGGATCCACGAATGGATCGCCCACGAACTCACCTGCGAGCACCTCGAGGTCGGCGGCGACGGCCGCCACTTCGAGGCGCTGATCGTCAGCGCCGCCTTTGCCGGCCTGTCGCGCGTCGCGCGCCAGCAGAAGGTGAATGCGATCCTCAAGGAGCGTTTCGACAGCGGCGAACTGCACGCACTGTCCATGCAGACCCTGACGCCAGAGGAGTGGAAAGCCCGTGGATAAGCTGCTGATCGAAGGCGGCCAGCCGCTCTCCGGCGAAGTCGCGATTTCGGGCGCCAAGAACGCCGCCCTGCCGCTGCTCACCGCCGCCCTGCTGACGCGCGAGCCGCTGACGCTCGACAACGTCCCGGCGCTCAAGGACATCGGCACCATGCTCAAGCTGCTCGAGCAGATGGGCGTCAAGGTCGAGCGCCAGGGCGACAGCGTCACGCTTGACGCGTCCGGCCTCGACAACCCCGTGGCGCCCTACGAGATGGTCAAGACCATGCGTGCCTCCGTACTGGTGCTCGGCCCGCTGATGGCGCGCGCCGGCGAGGCGCGCGTCTCGCTGCCCGGCGGCTGCGCCATCGGTGCGCGTCCCGTCGACCAGCACATCAAGGGCCTGCAGGCGATGGGCGCCGAGGTCACGGTCGAGGGCGGCTACGTCCTCGCCAAGTGCGCGAAGCTGCGCGGCGCGCGCCTGTTCACCGACATGGTGACGGTCACCGGCACCGAGAACCTGATGATGGCCGCCTGCCTCGCCGACGGCGAAACGGTGATCGAGAACGCGGCACGCGAGCCGGAGGTCGTCGACCTCGCCAACTGCCTCATCGCCATGGGCGCGCGCATTTCCGGCGCCGGCACCGACGTCATCCGCATCCAGGGCGTCGAGCGCCTCCATGGCGCGCGCCACCGCATCATGCCCGACCGCATCGAGACCGGAACGTATCTTTGCGCCGCCGCCGCGACGGGCGGCGACGTGCGCCTGACCGGCACCTCGAGCGCCTATCTCGACGCCGTGATCGACAAGCTGATGGATGCCGGCTGCGAAGTCGAGCTCGGCCGCGACGCCATTCGCCTCAAGGCGCCGCAGCGCCTGACGGCGGTGTCGATCCGCACCTCGCCGTATCCGGCCTTCCCGACCGACATGCAGGCGCAGTTCATGGCCATCAACGCCGTCGCCGACGGCACGGCCGTGATCCGCGAGACCATCTTCGAGAACCGCTTCATGCACGCCGTCGAACTGATCCGCCTCGGCGCCGACGTCAAGATCGACGGCAACACCGCGATCGTCAAGGGCGTCGAAGGGCTGAACGGCGCCACGGTGATGGCGACCGACCTGCGGGCTTCGGCGGGCCTCGTCATCGCCGGCCTGGTCGCGCGCGGCGAGACGCTCGTCGACCGCATCTACCATCTCGATCGCGGCTACGAGAAGCTGGAGCAGAAGCTGACGGCGCTGGGCGCCCGCGTGCGGCGCGTGAGTTGAGGCCGTCCGGTAGAATTGCGGCATGACTGATTTCCGCGGCATCACCATCGCGCTCTCGAAGGGGCGCATCTTCGAGGAAACGCTGCCGCTGCTCGCGGCGGCGGGCGTCGTGCCGGCCGAGAATCCGGAGTCCTCGCGCAAGCTGATCATCGGCACCAACCGCGCCGACGTGCGCGTCGTCATCGTGCGCGCCTCCGACGTGCCGACCTACGTCCAGTACGGCGCCGCCGACCTCGGCATCGCCGGCAAGGACGTGCTGATCGAGCACGGCGGCACCGGCCTCTACCAGCCGCTCGACCTCAAGATCGCCAAGTGCCGCATGTGCGTGGCGGCGCCGGTCGGCTTCGACTACGCCGCCGCGGTGCGCCGCGGCGCGCGCCTGCGCATCGCCACCAAGTACATCAACACCGCGCGCGAACACTTCGCCGCCAAGGGCGTGCATGTCGACCTCATCAAGCTCTACGGCTCGATGGAACTGGCGCCGCTCGCCGGCCTTGCCGAGGCCATCGTCGACCTCGTCTCCAGCGGCGGCACGCTCAAGGCCAACAATCTGGTCGAGGTCGAGGACATCATGCCGATCTCCTCGCGCCTGGTGGTCAACCAGGCGTCGCTGAAGACCAAGCGCGACCTCGTGCAGCCGGTCATCGACGCCTTCGCCGGAGCGGTGAAATGACGCTGCCAATCCGCCGCCTGTCGACCCGCGACCCGGAATTCCTGTCGACGCTCGACGCGCTGCTCGCCTTCGACAACTCGACCGACGACGCCATCGAGCGCACCGTCGCCGAGATCCTCGCCAACGTGCGCACGCTCGGCGACGGCGCCGTGCTCGACTACACGCGCCGCTTCGACAAGCTCGACGTGGCGACCATGGCCGAGCTGGAACTGTCCCCGCAAGTGCTCAAGGCGGCATTCGCAGGCCTGCCGCAGGACCAGCGCAGCGCGCTCGAACAGGCCGCCGCGCGGGTGCGCAGCTACCACGAGCGCCAGCGCGTCGAATCCTGGGAGTACGTCGAGGCCGACGGCACCCGCCTCGGCCAGAAGGTGACGGCGCTCGACCGCGTCGGCCTCTACGTTCCCGGCGGCAAGGCCGCCTACCCGTCGTCGGTGCTGATGAACGCCATGCCGGCCAAGGTCGCCGGCGTGCGCGAACTGATCATGGTGGTGCCGACGCCGCGCGGCGAGCGCAACGCGCTGGTGTTGGCCGCCGCGCACCTCGCCGGCGTCGATCGCGTGTTCACCATCGGCGGCGCGCAGGCCGTCGCGGCACTGGCCTACGGCACGCAGACGATTCCGCAGGTCGACAAGATCGTCGGCCCCGGCAACGCCTACGTCGCCAGCGCCAAGCGGCGCGTCTTCGGCACCGTCGGCATCGACATGGTCGCCGGTCCCTCGGAAGTGCTGATCATCGCCGACGGTTCCGGCAACCCCGACTGGGTGGCCATGGACCTGTTCGCGCAGGCCGAGCACGATGAACTCGCGCAGTCGATCCTGCTGTGTCCCGACGCCGGCTTCATCGAGCGCGTGCAGCAGAGCATCGATGCGCTGCTGCCGACCATGCCTCGCCGCGAGACCATCGAGGCCTCGCTGACCGGCCGCGGCGCGCTGATCCGCGTCAGCAATCTCGACGAGGCCTGCGTGATCGCCAACCGCATCGCGCCCGAGCACCTCGAGCTTGCGGTGGCCGAGCCGCGCGTGCTGATCGACATGATCCGCCACGCCGGCGCGATTTTCATCGGCCACTACGCCTCCGAGTCGCTGGGCGATTACTGCGCCGGGCCGAACCACGTGTTGCCGACTTCGCGCAGCGCGCGCTTCTCCTCGCCGCTCGGCGTGTACGATTTCCAGAAGCGCTCGAGCCTGATCGAGGTATCCGCCGTCGGCGCGCAGGCGCTCGGCCCGATCGCGGCCACGCTCGCGCACGGCGAGGGCCTGACGGCGCATGCGCGCGCCGCCGAGTTCCGGCTCAAGGCGGCGGACTAGCCGCAGGGCGCGCATGACGAGCCTGCGCATTTCCGGCCTGCTGCTCGCCACGCTGCTGGCACTGGGCTGCAACCGCGACGCGCCGCCTGCGGCCGCCGCGCCCGCCACCGAATACATGCGCCCGGTCGGCGAACTCGCCGAGGCCGACGCCATGCTCTTCCGCGCGGCCGGCATGGGCGACGTCGACGCCATCGACGAAGCGCTCGAACTCGGCGCCAACGTCAACGCAACCGATGGCATCAGTCGCACGCCGCTGTTCGGCGCCGCCTTCCTCGGCCGCGCCGACGCCGTCAGGCTGCTGATGGAGCGCGGCGCGCGGCTGGATATCGACGACCAGAACGGTTTTGCGCCGCTGCACGCGGCTGTCGTCGGCGGCGGCAAGGAAGCGGCGACGACGCTGATCGCGCTCGGCGCCGACATCGACGAGCGCACGCTCGGCGGCCGCACTTCCCTCCACCTCGCGGCGGCGACGAACCAGCCGGCGCTGGTCGATCTGCTGCTCGAGAAGGGTGCCAACCCGCGCCGCAAGGACAGGGAGGGCCTGACGCCGGCGGCGCTCGCGGCGCGCAATGGCCACACCGCCGTCGCCGACCGCATCAAGGCATGGGTCGCGACACACCGCGCCGAGGCGCGGCCGCAACCCGGCTAGGCGAGGATTTCCCGCAGGGCCGCGGCAAGCGCCGCGCACTGCGCGTCGGTGCCGACGGTGATGCGCAGGAACTGGTCGATGCGCGGCTGCTTGAAATGGCGCACGATGATGCTGCGCGCACGCAGCGCCTGCGCCAGTTCCCCGGCATCGCGCTGCGGATGGCGGGCGAAGACGAAGTTCGCCGCCGAGGGCAGGACGTCGAAGCCTAGCTGGACGAGATCCGCAGTCATGCGCTCACGGCTGGCGATTACCGCCTTGCGCGTCGTGTCGAAGTGCTCGCGGTCCTCGATCGCAGCCGCCGCGCCGGCGATGGCCAGGCGGTCGAGCGGATAGGAATTGAAGCTGTTCTTGACGCGCTCGAGAGCCTCGATGAGTTCGGCGTTGCCGAGCGCGAAGCCGACGCGCAGGCCGGCAAGCGAGCGGCTCTTCGAGAGCGTCTGCACCACGAGCAGGTTCGCATGGCGGTCGATCAGCGTCGCCGCGCTCTGGGCGCCGAAATCCACGTAGGCCTCGTCGATCACCACCACCGAATCCGGATTGGCCGCCACGATGCGCTCGATATCGGCGAGCGCCAGCGCCCGCCCGGTCGGCGCGTTCGGATTCGGGAAGATGATGCCGCCGTTCGGCCGCGCGTAGTCCGCGACGCGGATCGCATAGTCCGCGTCGAGCGGAACCGTCTCGTAGGCGACTTCGTATAGCCCGCAATAGACGGGATAGAAGCTGTAGGTGATGTCGGGAAACAGGATCGGCTTCTGGTGCTTGAGCAGGCCGAGGAAGACGTGGGCGAGCACCTCGTCGGAGCCGTTGCCGACGAACACTTGCGCCGACTTGAGGCCGAAGTGTCCGGCGACCGCGTCCTTGAGTCGATCCGCGTTCGGATCGGGATAGAGCCGCAGCGCGTCGCCGAGCTCCGCCTGCATGGCGGCGATCGCCTTCGGCGACGGCCCATAGGGGTTCTCGTTGGTGTTCAGCTTGACGAGGTTCGGCAGCTTCGGCTGCTCGCCCGGAACGTAAGGCGTCAGGCTGCGCGCGACGTGGCTCCAATAGCGGCTCATGGCGATGCGGCAAGGCTTGCGGGATGACGCGCGATGGTATCATGGCCCCTCCATTCAACTGACGCACCCGGACCATGCGCAGCGCGGAAGTCAAACGCAAGACGCTCGAGACCGAAATCTCGGTCAGGCTCGACCTCGATGGCAGCGGCAAGTCGAAGCTCGCCACCGGCGTCGGCTTCTTCGACCACATGCTCGACCAGATCGCCCGCCACGGCATGATCGACCTCGAGATCGAAGCCAGGGGCGACCTGCACATCGACGCGCACCACACCGTCGAGGACGTCGGCATCACTTTCGGCCAAGCGCTCGCGAAAGCGCTCGGCGACAAGAGGGGCCTGCGCCGCTACGGTCATGCCTACGTGCCGCTCGACGAAGCGCTGGCTCGCGTCGTCGTCGATCTCTCCGGCCGTCCGGGCCTCGTCTTCGAGGTGCCGTTCACGCGCCCGACGATCGGCGAGTTCGACGTCGACCTGGTGCGCGAGTTCTTCCAGGGATTCGTCAATCACGCGGCGGTCACCGTTCACATCGATTGCTTGCGCGGCGACAACGCCCACCACCAGGCCGAGACGGTGTTCAAGGCCTTCGCCCGCGCGCTGCGCGCGGCCACGGAAACCGACCCGCGCGCCGGCGGCGTGCCTTCGACCAAGGGTTCCCTGTAAGCGCATCATGACCACCGTCGCCGTCGTCGACTACGGCATGGGCAACTTGCGTTCGGTGGCGAAAGCCATCGAGCACGTGGCGCCGAATGCCAAAGTTCTCGTTACCGCCGATGCGGCCGCCGTCGCCGCTGCCGATCGCGTCGTCGTGCCCGGCCAGGGCGCGATGCCCGACTGCATGCGCGAACTCGGCGCGCGCGGACTGCGCGATGCCGTGATTCGCGCCGCCGCCGAGAAGCCTTTCCTCGGCATCTGCATCGGCCTGCAGATGCTGTTCGAGCACAGCGAAGAAGGCGACGTGCCGGGCCTCGGCATCCTCGCCGGCCGCGTGCGCCGCTTCCCCAAGGACGTCGTCGAAGCCGGCGGCCTCAAGGTTCCGCACATGGGCTGGAACGAGGTCGCCCCCGCCGCGCCGCACCCGATGTGGGCCGGCATCGACGAGCGCACGCGCTTCTACTTCGTGCACAGCTACTACGTCGAGCCGGCGACGCCCGAAGTGATCGCGGGCTCCACCGTCTACGGCATGCCCTTTACCAGCGCAGTGGCCCGCGCTAACATTTTCGCCGTCCAGTTCCATCCCGAGAAGAGCGCCGAAGCCGGCCTGCGGCTGCTTGCCAACTTCATCGGCTGGGCGCCCTGATCTTCCTCGTCATCGTCGACTCGACCGACCCACCATGCTGCTGATTCCTGCCATCGACCTCAAGGACGGGCATTGCGTGCGCCTCAAGCAAGGCGCGATGGACGATGCCACCGTCTTTTCCGAAGACCCCGCCGCCATGGCGCGCCATTGGATCGACCGGGGCGCGCGACGCCTGCACCTCGTCGACCTCAACGGCGCCTTCGCCGGCAAGCCGAAGAACGAGCCGGCGATCAAGGCGATCCTCGCCGAGGTCGGCGACGAGATCCCGGTCCAGCTCGGCGGCGGCATCCGCGACCTCGACACCATCGAGCGCTGCCTCGACGACGGCATCACCTACGTCATCATCGGCACCGCTGCGGTCAAGAACCCCGGCTTCCTGCACGACGCCTGCAGCGCCTTCCCCGGCCACATCATCGTCGGCCTCGACGCCAAGGACGGCAAGGTGGCCGTCGACGGCTGGTCGAAGCTGACCGGCCACGACGTCGTCGACCTCGCCAGGAAGTTCGAGGACTACGGCGTCGAAGCCGTCATCTACACCGACATCGGCCGCGACGGCATGATGAACGGCGTCAACGTCGAGGCCACCGTCAAGCTCGCGCAGGCGCTGAAGATCCCCGTCATCGCCAGCGGCGGCATTGCCTGCATCAAGGACGTCAAGGCGCTCTGCGCGGTCGAGAGCGAAGGCATCATGGGCGCTATCACCGGCCGTGCCATCTACGAGGGCAAGCTCGATTTCGCCAAGGCCCAGGCCGAGGCGGACGCACTCAAGGCCAAGAGCGCGGCCTGACGGCTGCGCCAAGCCCCATGCTCGCCAAGCGCATCATCCCCTGCCTCGACGTCAGCGCGGGCCGCGTCGTCAAGGGCGTCAACTTCGTTTCGCTGCGCGACGCCGGCGACCCGGTCGAGATCGCGCGCCGCTACGACGAGCAGGGCGCCGACGAGCTGACCTTCCTCGACATCACCGCCAGCTCCGACGACCGCGACATCATCCTCGACATCGTCTCGGCCTGCGCCGAGCAGGTCTTCATTCCGCTCACGGTCGGCGGCGGCGTGCGCAAGGTCGAAGATGTGCGGCGCCTGCTGAATGCCGGTGCCGACAAGGTCAGCATGAACACCGCAGCGGTCAACAACCCGGACCTCGTCGCCGAAGCCTCGGCCAAGGTCGGCTCGCAGTGCATCGTCGTCGCCATCGACGCCAAGCAGACCGCGCCCGGCAAGTGGGAAGTGTTCACCCACGGCGGCCGCAAGAACGTCGGCCTCGACGCCATCGAATGGGCGCAGAAAGTCGCGGCGCTGGGCGCCGGCGAGATCCTGCTGACCAGCATGGACCGCGACGGCACCAAGAACGGCTTCGATCTCGCGCTGACGCGCAAGGTCTCCGAGGCGGTCGGGATTCCGGTCATCGCCAGCGGCGGCGTCGGCAACCTGCAGCACCTCGCCGACGGTGTCACCGAAGGCAAGGCCGACGCGGTGCTCGCCGCCAGCATCTTCCACTACGGCGAGTACACCGTCCGTCAGGCCAAGGAATACATGAAGAGCCGCGGCATCGAGGTAAGGCTCTGATGACCAAGTGGCTCAACGAGGTGAAATGGGACGAGAACGGCCTGATGCCGGCGATCGCCCAGGATGCCGCGACCGGCGAGGTGCTGATGTTCGCCTGGATGAACCGCGAGGCGCTGGAGAAGACGGCCGCCAGCGGGCAGGCGATCTACTGGTCGCGCTCGCGCCGCAAGCTCTGGCACAAGGGCGAGGAGTCGGGCCACTTCCAGAAGATCGTCGAAATCCGCACCGACTGCGACAGCGACGTGATCCTGCTGCGCATCGAGCAGGTCGGCGGCATCGCCTGCCACACCGGGCGGCGCAGTTGCTTCTTCAACAAGCTCGAGCAGGACGGCTGGCGCGACGTCGAGCCGGTGCTCAAGGACCCCGACGCGATCTACGGCCGCAAGGCCTGAGGCGCTACTTCTTCGCCCGCGCGGCGAAGGAAATCTCGATTTCGTGCAGGCCGCCGTCCATATCGAGGACGCGGATCGACTTCGCCGCCTTCTTGCCGAACCCGATCACCCAGCGATCGCCGCTGTCCTCGACGCTGACCTCGGGAGTCAGCACGCGGTAGCCGCTGCCGACCGGCTTGCGGATCACGCAGGGTGCCGTGGCCGGCGGCGGGCAGCTGGCGCGGTGCAGGGTCACCGGAATGGTGAGGTCGGCGGCGGGCGCGCCGCTTGCCTGCGGTTTGGCTGCGGCGCAGGGCAGGCCGGTCATCAGGCCGGCGCTCAGCACCAGGGTCGGAAGGGCGCGCTTGTGCATGCCGAGAGCCTACCACGGCAGGGTCGGAAGGGTAGAATCCGCCCGTCGCCAGAGAGCCAGGAGAACCCAGTGATCGACCTTGAAGTCATCCATCGCGTGCAGGCCACGCTCGTCGAGCGCAAGGGCGCCGCCCCCGACTCGTCCTACGTCGCCAGCCTCTATGCCAAGGGCACGGACGCGATCTGCAAGAAGGTCGCCGAGGAAGCCGCCGAGACCATCATGGCGGCCAAGGACGGCGACCGCCTGCACCTCGTGCGTGAGACCTGCGACCTGTGGTTCCACAGCCTCGTGCTGCTGTCGCACTTCGACATCGGTGTCGACGACATCATGGTCGAGTTCCGCCGCCGTGAGGGCATCTCGGGAATCGACGAGAAGAAATCGAGGCAGGCATGACGGACTGCATCTTCTGCAAAATCGCCCGCGGCGACATCCCGTCGAAGAAGATTTACGAGGACGACGACCTGTTCGCGTTCCACGACATCAACCCGATCGCGCCGGTGCACTTCATGATCATTCCGAAGCGCCACATGGCCTCGCTCTACGAGGCCGGCGACCACCCGGAAATCCTCGGCAAGCTGTTCGCCAAGGCCGGCGAAATCGCCCGCAGCCAGGGGCTCGCAGACGGGTTCAGAACGATCATCAACACCGGCAGGATCGGTCGGCAGGAGGTGTATCATCTGCACGTCCATATCCTCGGCGGCTCGGAGCCGCTCGGGTCGATGGTCCCGCGCAACAAGGCTTAGGAGTGAGCAATGGGTAGTTTCAGCATCTGGCACTGGCTGATCGTTCTGCTGATCGTCGTGCTGGTCTTCGGCACGAAGAAACTGCGCAACATCGGTCAGGACCTCGGTGGTGCCGTCAAGGGCTTCAAGGACGGCATGAAGGACGGCACGGCCGAAGGCAAGGCGGTCGAGCCGCCCAAGGAACAGGTCGGCCACACCATCGAAGGCGAAGTCAAGGACAAGACCCGGACCTGACGGCGGTAGCCGTCGTCCCCCACGCGAGCGGGCACCCCCCGCTCGTTTCGTCTGGAGCAGGACCCAAGCGTGTTCGATATCGCGTTCTCCGAGCTGGTGGTCATCGGCCTCGTGGCGCTGATCGTCATCGGCCCCGAGCGGCTGCCGCGCGTCGCGCGCACGGCCGGCCATCTGCTCGGCCGACTGCAGCGCTACGTCGGCGACGTCAAGGCCGACATCAACCGCGAGATGCAGATCGAGGAACTCAAGAAGGTGCAGGACGACATCGTCGCCCAGACGCGCAGCATCGAGCAGTCGGTGAACGAGCAGTTGCGCACCGTCGAGACCGAGCTCAACCAGTCGATCGCCGGGGGCCTCGAGGAAAAGGCCGCCGAGCCGGCGCCTCCTGCCCAGGCGGTGCTGCCCCTTGATACGCCGGCGTCCGCCGATGCGTCGACATCGACACCGGCCGCAAAGCCGCAAGCCTGATGGCCGTCCAGGAAACCTTCATTTCCCATCTCATCGAGCTGCGTGATCGCCTCGTGCGCGCGCTGGTCGGCGTTCTCGCCGTGTTCCTCGCCCTCGTCAGCTGGGCGCGCGACATCTACACGCTGCTCGCGGCGCCCATGCTCGCCTCGATGCCACAGGGCGGCCAGATGATCGCCACCGACGTCGTCGGCGCCTTCTTCGTGCCAATGAAGGTGACGCTGATGGTGTCCTTCCTGTTCGCTCTGCCGTGGGTGCTTTACCAGGCCTGGGCCTTCGTCGCGCCCGGCCTCTACAACCATGAGCGCAAGCTGGTGCTGCCGCTGATCGTCGCCAGCGTGTTCCTGTTCTTCATCGGCATGGCCTTCGCCTATTTCGTCGTCTTCCCGACGGTGTTCGGCTTCATCAACGCCTTTGCGCCCGAAGGCGTGGCGATCATGACGGACATCGACAAGTACCTGTCGTTCGTGATGTCGACCTTCCTGGCGTTCGGCATCACCTTCGAGGTGCCGGTGATCGTCATCGTGCTGGTCAAGGTCGGTATCGTGAGCGTGGAGAAGCTGCGCGAGATCCGTCCCTACGTGATCGTCGGCGCCTTCATCGTCGGCGCCGTGTTCACGCCGCCCGACGTGCTTTCGCAACTGCTGCTCGCGGTCCCGCTGTGGCTGCTCTACGAACTCGGCATCATCCTCGCGGCGATGATCGTCAAGCCGAAGCCCGAAGGCGTGAGCGACTACGTGCCGCCCTCCGACGCGGAGATGGAGAAGGAGCTCGACGAGCTGGATTCGGGCCGCTGACCGGCCCGGCGTTCACTCGCGGTCGCGCGACGGCGCCGGCCGTTTGCCGATGGTGCCGGCGAGGTCCAGCTCCTTGCCCTCGCGGCGCACCTTGAACTTCGCCGTCTGACCCGGGATCAGCGACGCGATCAGGTCCAGCATTACCTGCGCGTCCTTCACCGGCTTGCCCTCGACCGCCAGCAGCACATCGCCCGGCTTGATGCCGGCCTTGTCGGCGGGGCTGCCGCGCATCACGCCGGCGATGATCGCGCCCTGCGTCGACTTGAGGCCGAAGGATTCGGCGATTTCGGGCGAGATCTCCTGCACTTCGACGCCGATCCAGCCGCGCGTCACCGCGCCGGTCTTGATGATCTGCTCCATCACGCTGCGCGCGAGCGACACCGGAATCGCGAAGCCGATGCCCATGGAGCCGCCGCTCTGCGAATAGATCGCCGTGTTGATGCCGACCAGCAGGCCATTGGCGTCGATCAGCGCACCGCCCGAGTTGCCCGGGTTGATCGCGGCGTCGGTCTGGATGAAGTTCTCGAAGGTGTTGATGCCCAGGTGGCTGCGGCCGAGCGCCGAGACGATGCCGGAGGTCACGGTCTGGCCGACGCCGAACGGATTGCCGATCGCCAGCACCACGTCGCCGACGCGCAGGCTGTCGGTGGCGGCGAAGGTGATAGTCGGCAGCGGCGACTTGGCGTTGATCTTGAGCACGGCGAGGTCCGACTCGGGGTCGGCGCCGACGATCTTGGCCTTGAACTTGCGCCCGTCGTTCGACGCCACCTCGATCTCATCGGCGGCCTCGACCACGTGGTAATTGGTCAGGATGTAGCCGTCGGCCGAGACGATCACGCCGCTGCCGAGGCCCGACTGGCGCTGCGGCTGGTCGCCGTAGCGGTCGCCGAAGAAGTGGCGGAACAGCGGGTCGTTGAGGAACGGGTGGCGGGACTTGACTTCCTGGCTGGTGTATACGAACACCACCGCCGGCACCGCCGCCTTCGCCGCATCGGCATAGCTGACGCCGCGGCCGACGTCGTCGGGCGCATTCGCCTGCTGGATGGTCACGGCGCCGCTGGACATCCCTATCGTCGGCAGGCCGCGTGCGCCGAGCCATTCGGGCTTGAGCGTCTGGACGACGAACAGCACGGCCACGCTGACGGTGACCGCCTGGGCAAAGATCAGCCAAAGACGCTTCATATCTCGCCTAAACTACGAGCCTGCCTCGACTCGGGGGATTTCTGCCGGAGAACCGCAAAATGCATCGCGACGAATTGCGCGCTTATCTGGATGTCCTGCTGGACGCCGCAGGGTTCCGCGATTATTGCCCAAACGGCCTGCAAGTGGAAGGCCGCGCCGAGGTGCGCCGCGTGGTGCTCGGCGTCAGCGCCAGCCAGGCGCTCGTCGATGACGCGGTCGCGCGCAAGGCCGATGCGCTGCTGGTCCACCATGGCTGGTTCTGGAAGTCGGAAGACGGCCGCGTCGTCGGCCATCGCCGTCGCCGCATGGCCGCGCTGCTCGGCGCCGACATCAATCTGTTTGCGTTCCACCTGCCGCTCGATGCCCACCCGCGACTGGGCAACAACGCGCAGCTCGCCGCCCGCCTCGGCTGGCGCATCGATGGCCGCTTCGCCGAGCAGGACATCGGCTTCACGGGCACGCCGGCGCAGCCGACGACGGCCGGCGAACTCGCCGCCGCGCTGCAGGCCGCCACCGGCCGCGAGCCGCTGCTGATCGGCGATCCGGCGACGCCCGTCGCGCGCCTCGGCTGGTGCAGCGGCGGCGCGCAGGGCTACTTCGAGCAGGCGATCGAGGCCGGCGCGCAGGCCTACGTCAGCGGCGAGATCTCGGAGAACACGGTGCACGTCGCGCGCGAGACCGGGGTGCCCTACATCGCCGCGGGGCATCACGCCACCGAACGCTTCGGCGTCATGGCGCTCGCCGAGCACCTGCGCGCCGAGCATGGCCTCGACTGCGAGTACGTCGAGGTCGACAACCCGGTCTGAGCAGGCGCCGGCGCTAGAATGCCGCCTCGCCGCGAGGACATACGAGGACCCCATGCAACCCGCCTTCCCCCTGCCGCCAGCGCTGATTCCCGTCGCCGGCAGCGAACTCGGCTTTCCGGTGCGCCGCATCTACTGCGTCGCGCGCAACTACGCCGAGCATGCGCGCGAAATGGGCGGCAGCGGGCGCGAGGCGCCGTTCTTCTTCGCCAAGCCGGCAGACGCCGTGCTGCCGGTCGCGGCCGGCGCCACCGGCCGCATGGCCTATCCGCAGAAGACTGCCGACCTCCACCACGAGATCGAGATGGTCGTCGCCATCGGCAAGGCCGCGCGCGACATCGACGCGACCGCCGCGCCTGCGCACATCTTCGGCTACGCCGTCGGCCTCGACATGACGCGGCGCGACCTGCAGGCAGAGCTCAAGAAGCAGTGCCGCCCCTGGGACATCGCCAAGGGCTTCGACCAGTCGGCGCCGATCAGCGCCATCCATCCCGTTTTCGCCGTCGGCCATCCAGAACGCGGCGCCATCCGGCTCGAGGTCAATGGCGTCGAGCGCCAGCGCGGCGACCTCTCCGACATGATCTGGTCGGTGCCCGAGATCGTCGCCATTCTTTCCGGCTACTTCGAACTGCGGCCGGGCGACCTGATCTTCACCGGTACGCCGGCCGGCGTCGGTGCGGTCTCCCGCGGCGACAGGCTGGTCGGTGCCGTCGCAGGCGTCGGCGAACTTTCCGTGGTGATCGAATGAAAACGAACATGCTCGCGCGCATCGCGCTCCCCATCGCCGCCGCCCTGCTGGCGGGCGGCGTCCGGGCGCAGGAAGTCACGCTCAAGGTGCACCACTTCCTGCCGACGACCTCGACCATCCACGCGCGGCTGCTCGTCCCCTGGTGCGACAGGCTGGCGAAGGAGTCCGCCGGCCGGCTAAAGTGCCAGATCTTCCCGGCCATGCAGCTCGGCGGCACGCCGCCGCAGCTCTTCGACCAGGCGAAGGACGGCGTCGCCGACATCACCTGGACGCTGCTCGGCTACTCGGCCGGCCGCTTCCCGCTGATCGAGGTGTTCGAACTGCCGTTCATGATCGCCAGCGCAGAAGCCGCGAGCAAGGCGGTGTGGGAGTACAGCCAGACCTACGCCGCGGCCGAGTACAAGGACGTCAAGCCGCTCGCCTTCCATACCCACGAGGCCGGCTACTTCTTCCTCAATAAGCGGCCGGTGACCCAGCTCTCGGACCTGCGCGGCCTCAAGCTGCGCGCTCCGACGCGCATCGCCAACAAGACGCTGGCGGCGCTCGGCGCCACCCCGGTCGGCATGCCGGTGCCGCAGGTCGGCGAGTCGCTGTCGAAGGGCGTCATCGACGGCGCATTGCTTCCCTACGAGGTCGTGCCGGCGCTGCGCATCCAGGAAGTGACGAAGTTCGCTTCCGAGACCGATCCCGCCGTGCCCGCGCTCTACACGTCCGTGTTCATGATCGCGATGAACAAGGCCAAATACGAGTCGCTGCCGCCTGACCTCAAGAAGATCGTCGACGCCAACAGCGGCCTTGCCCTCTCGGCCTGGGGCGGCCGCATCTACGACGAGGCGCGCGCGCCCGGGCGCAAGGCCGTCGAGGCGCAGGGCAACGCGATCAACACGATTTCCGCTGCCGAACTCGCGAAGTGGCGCCAGGCCACCGACCGCATCGATGACGAGTGGGTCGCCGACGTCGGCCGCAAGGGCCACGACGGCAGGCGCCTGATCGAGGCGGCGCGCGCCCTGATCGCCAAGCACGTGAAGCAATGACGCAGCCGGGCGGCCACGGGCCCGTCGGGCGTTGGCTCGACCGGCTCTGCCGCGCCTGCGCCGTCGCTGGCGCGGGACTGCTCGGCGGCATCGCGCTGCTGGTCGTCGCCAGCGTCGCCGGACGCGCCTGCTGCGATGCGCCGGTGCAGGGCGATTACGAACTGGTGCAGGTCGCCGTCGCCGCCGCCGTCTCGCTGTGCCTGCCGTGGTGCCAGCTGCGGCGCGGCCACATCGCCGTCGACTTCTTCACCACGCGCCTGTCGCCGCGCCTGCAGGTGCGTCTCGACGCCGCCGGGGCACTGGCGCTGGCGCTGGTCTTCGGGCTGCTCGCCTGGCGCGCGGCCGCGGGCGCCGCCGACCTGCACGCGGTCGGCGAGACGACCATGATCGTCGGCTTCCCGGTCTGGATCGGCTACGCCGCGACGCTGCCCGGCCTCGCGCTCGCCGCCCTCGCGGCGCTGCATGTCGCCGCGCAGGACTGGCGCCAGAGCTATCGATGGCGTTGACGCTGACGCTTTCCGCCTTCGCCGCGATGTTCGCGCTGATGGCGCTGCGCGTGCCCGTGGCCGCCGCCATGTTCATCCCCGGCGCTGCCGCCTACTGGCTGCTCGCCGGCGAGGGCGCGCTGCTCGGCCAGCTCAAGGGCGCCGCCTGGGCGCGCTTCTCGAACTACGAGCTCTCGGTGATTCCGCTGTTCCTGCTGATGGGGCAGTTCGCCAGCCAGGGCGGGCTCGCGCGCGACCTGTTCCGCGCCGCCAATGCCGTCGTCGGGCGGCTGCGCGGCGGCATGGCCATGGCGGCGATCCTCGCCTGCGCCGCCTTCGGCGCCATCTGCGGTTCCTCGGTGGCGACCGCCGCCACCATCGCCCAGGTCGCCCTCCCCGAGATGCGCCGCGCCGGCTACTCCGGCCGCCTCGCGACGGCGACGCTCGCCGCCGGCGGCACGCTCGGCATCCTGATTCCGCCGTCGGTGGTGCTGGTCGTCTACGCCATCCTCGCCGAGCAGAACATCGGCAAGCTGTTCGCCGCCGCCGTCATTCCCGGCGTCCTCGCCGCGGCGGGCTACATGGCCGCGATCGCGCTCTACGTGCGCCGGCATCCCGAGCACGCGCCGGCCGTGGTGGCGACGGCGGAGGGTGCCGAGGCCGCCGCATTGCTGCGCGTGTGGCCGGTGCTGGCGATCTTCGCGCTGGTCTTCGGCGGCATCTACGGCGGCTTGTTCACGCCGACGGAAGGGGCTGCCGTCGGCGCCGCGGCGACCTTCGTCGTCGCGCTGCTGAAGGGCGAGCTCGACCGCGCGGCGCTGGCACGCGGCCTGCTCGGCACGGCCGAGACGACCGCGATGGTGTTCATGATCTTCATCGGCGCCGATATGCTCAATGCCGCGCTCGCGCTCTCGCAGGTGCCGGCCGAAGTGGCGCGCCTGGTCGCCGGGATCGACCTGCCGCCGCTGCTCGTCGTCGCCGCCATCCTCGTGCTCTACGTGGCGCTCGGCGCGGTGATGGACGAGCTGGCGATGATCGTGCTGACCATCCCGGTCCTGTTTCCCGCCGTGATGGGGCTCGACCTCTGGGGCCTCGCGCCCGCCGACAAGGCGATCTGGTTCGGCATCCTGGTGCTGATGGTGGCCGAGGTCGGCCTCATCGCGCCGCCCGTGGGCCTCAACGTCTATGTGATCCACGGCCTCGCGCGCGACGTGCCGATGCGCGAGACCTACCGCGGCGTGCTGCCCTTCCTCGCCACGGACGCGATCCGCATCGCGCTGGTGCTGCTGTTCCCGGCGCTCGCGCTGTTCCTCGTGCGCGCGATGTCCTGAGGGCCGTTCCTAGCGGCTGTGCTGGCGGAAGAACTGCCAGATCGCGGCGCTCGCGTCCGGCCCCTTGCCGTCGCTGAACGGCAGGTCGTCCTTGCCGCCGCTCCAGGCGTGGCCCATCGCCTGCACCTGCGTGTACTCGAGCAGCGGCTTGCCGCGATGGAGATAGCTCGCCACCGTGAACGCATGGCCGCCGGGCACGCGATCCGCGCGCGTCTGCGGATTCGCGGCGCCCGTCGAGCCGTTGGCCTGGCCGTCGTCGGCCCAGTCGTTCAGGTGCGCGAACTGCCGCAGCACGTTCTCGCCATTCACCGGCACCACGACCTTGTCGACCGTGCCGTGCCAGACGGCGACGGGCACTGGCAGCGTGCGCTTGCCGCCGCAGTTCCATGCCGCGGCGGCCAGGTGTCCGGCATCGGGCGTCTCGCCCCGGGTCATCGCGCGGCCGGCGCTCATCAGCGAATCGGCGGAACGGAACATGGTGCCGCTCGCCACCGCGGCGGCGGCGAAGACCTCGGGGTAGCAGGCGGCGAGCGTCGCGCTCATGCTGGCGCCCGCCGACAGGCCGGCGACGTACACGCGCTTCCTGTCCACCGGATGGCGGCCGGCGATGTGTTCCACCAGCGCCACGATCTCGGCCGGCTCGCCGCCGCGCATCTGGTTCTTCGGCAGAAACCAGTTCCAGCAGCGCGCCAAATTCGCCGTCATGCGCTGCGCGGGATAGAGCACCATGAAACGTCCGCCGTCGGCGACGCGGTTCATGCGCGTGCTCTCGGCGAAGGTCTCGGGATCCTGGCTGCAGCCGTGCAGCATGACCACGAGCGGCATGGGGCCGCTGGCGCCCTCGGGCACGTAGAGGCGATAGTCGCGCGTGGCGTCGCCGACGGCGACGCGGCCCTCTGTCCACGTGGCGGCGGCGAAGGCCGCCTGGGCGATGGCGGTGACGGCAAGCGCAGTGGCGATTCTGAGGATCGGCGGCATGGGTATCTCCTTGGTACGGACGCGCCGGCAACCGGCATTCCGTGCTTGTGCGCGCAGCATGACGGTAACGTCGCCCGCACCCCGCTAGCATTCTTGCATGCGTTTCAGGAGGAGACAGCCATGCCCCGCAAGTACATCGATTGCCGCGAATCGCCGAGCAAGTCCGAATGCAGCATCGCGATCAGCGCCGACTCGGACCAGGAACTGATCGAGGCGGCGGTGCAGCACGCCTGTGCCGTGCACGGGCACACCGACTCCGTGGAACTGCGCCGCGAGATCGCCAAGATGGTGAAGCCCGGCATGCCGGCCGAGGCGACACCCGAGCGCGAGCCCGAGTCAGTGTTTTAGGCGCTCGGCGAACAGCTTGCGCAGCTTGGCGGCCTTGGGCGCCACGACCGCCACGCAGTAGGGCTGCGCAGGGTTGTTCGCGAGGTAGTCCTGGTGGTAGTCCTCCGCGGGCCAGAAGGCCGGCGCGGAGCGCACCTCCGTCACGATCGGGTCGGGCCAGATGCGCAGGTTCTCCAGTTCGGTGATGGTGCGGCGCGCGATGCCCGCCTGCTCCTCCGAGTGCGTGAAGATCACCGAGCGGTACTGCGGGCCGACGTCGTTGCCCTGGCGGTCGCGCGTCGTCGGGTCATGGATCGCGAAGAAGGCCTTGAGCAGCGTGCCGTAGTCGATCACTTCCGGATCGAAGCGGACCTGGACGACCTCGGCGTGTCCCGTATTGCCGTCGCAGACCTCGCGGTAGCTCGGGTGCTCGACGTGCCCGCCGGCGTAGCCCGAAACCACCGACTCCACGCCGTCGAGTTGACGCAACGCCGCCTCGAGACACCAGAAGCAGCCGCCGCCGAGGGTTGCGGTTTCCATCGTCGAACTCCTTGCGAAGGGTGATCCGATTATGGATCACGCCGGCCGGATCGGCGACTCGTCCAAGAGTGCGATCTGCTCGCGCAGTTCGAGGATGCGGTCCTGCCAGTAGCGCGGCGTGCCGAACCACGGGAAGGCGGCGGGAAAGGCCGGGTCGTCCCAGCGGCGCGCAATCCAGCCGCTGTAGTGGATCAGGCGCAACGTGCGCAGCGCCTCGACGAGATGCAGCTCGCGATCGTCGAACTCGCGGAACTGCTCGTAGCCGCGCAGCAGCTGGCCGAGCTGGCGGCCCATCGCCTCCGGTTCTCCCGACAACAGCATCCACAAGTCCTGCACCGCCGGCCCGGTGCGGGCGTCGTCGAAGTCGACGAAGTGCGGGCCCTCGTCGGTCCACAGCACGTTGCCCTGATGGCAGTCACCGTGCAGGCGCAGCGTGCGCACGTCGCCGGCACGCTCGTAGGCGCGCTCGACGCCTTCGAGCGCCTGGTCGACGACGCCCTGCCAGACGTCGACGAGATCCTCCGGCACGAAGCCGGCGTCGAGGATGAAGTCGCGCGGCTCGTCGCCGAAGGTTTCGATGTCGAGGGCGGGGCGTTGCGCGAAGTCGGCGATCTCGCCGACGGCGTGGATGCGGCCGAGGAAGCGGCCCATCCATTCGAGCACCTCGGGCCGGTCGAACTCGGGCGCGCGGCCGCCCTGGCGCGGGAAGACGGCGAAGCGCAGGTCCTCGTGCCGGCAGAGCGTGTTGCCGTCGAACGCGCGCGGCGGCACGGCGGGAATCTCGCGCGCCGCGAGTTCGAGCGTGAAGGCGTGCTCCTCGCGGATCGCTTCGTCGCTCCAGCGGTTGGCGCGATAGAACTTCGCGACCACCTGGCTGCCGTCCTCGAGGCCAAGCTGATAGACGCGATTCTCGAAGCTGTTGAGCGTCAGCAGCCGGCCGTCGCAGCGCAAGCCCGTGCTGTCGACCGCATCGAGCACACGGTCGGGCGTGAGGCCGGCGTAGGGCGTGCCGTCAGACACGCCCGGCCCTCACGGCGATCGGCCAGACGATCTCGCGCTCGCCGTCGCCCCACGCCGGGCGCAGCAGCTCGCCGAGCGGCAGCGTCGGGTCGCGGTTCTCGGCCTGCGACAGGTAGCGCGTCGACGTCCAGGTGCGCAGGTAGGCGAGCAGGTCGTCGAGCGTCCAGGAGAGCCGGATCTCGAAGGCCGGCGCGGTGATCTCCTCGAACGGGAAGGGCAGCGTGCGGTAGCCGTCGTCGACCCACTTGCGCTCCGCCGGCCACCACGAGGCCAGCACGCGGTCGTGGTAGTCGCGGAAAATTTCGTCGAGGCCCGGCTCGGCGCGCAGCAGCTGGTAGGTCCAAGCCACCAGCACGCCGCCGGGCTTCAGCACGCGCTTCGCCTCGGCGTGGAAGCGGTCGAAGTCGAACCAGTGCAATGCCTGCGCGACGACGATCAGGTCGCACGACCCGTCGGCCAGTCCGCTCGCCTCGGCCGGCGCCGCGCGGTACTCGATGCGCGGATGCGGCGTGGCCTGCGCGACCTGCCGCGCCGAGAGATCGGTGCCGACGACGCGCGCGTAGCGCTCCGCCAGCGGAACCGACGCCTGCCCGTTGCCGCAGCCGCAGTCCCAGGCGAGGTCGTGCGCGGAAGTCTGCGCCGCGACCCAGTCGAACAGCGCGGCGGGATACCCGGGGCGGAACCTGGCGTAGTCCGTCGTCGCGCCGGAGAAGTGGTCGGCCGTCAAGCGCCTTCCTTCTCGGCGAGCCGCCGCAGCACCAGCGGAAACGCGCCGGTAAGGACGGACGCGATCGCCGACACGATCAGCACCCACCCTGCCATGTCGTCGTTGAACAGCGGATGCGTGCCGCGCAGCATGCCTGCCAGCGCCGCAAAGCCGGCGAGCAGCAGGAGGATGCCGAGGGCGGTGAAAAAGACGAAGGTCCAGGGCCAGTGGTGGGGCTTCATGTCGTGGCTTGTTCTGAGGGTGGTCAATGATCCCACAAACCCGGCGCATCGCTGCCCGCGCGGCGAAAGCTCCCCGAGGATGCGACGCTGGCATAGGCGGAAGGAACCACAGAATTCGGGGCCGCTAGGACATCACCGGCTAGGTCGGGCATAACCGATCGGCAGCGCCACTTTCGACCTATACAATCCACCGCGCCTCGACCACGCAACGCGGCGGGTCATCCGAATTTGGCATTCACCTCTCCACGGAGCTGAGATGGTTCGCAATGACACCGCCGCTCTTTCGCGGCAACCCCGCTCTCCCAAGCGCCTGTTGACCGTCGCGGTCGCCTCGTGCTTTGCCGGGGCGCCGGCATGGGCGCTCGATGCGAACAACCTCACCGCAGTCACCGGCGCCTACACCGCCAGCCAGAGCGGCAGCGTCCTGACGCTCACCACGACGACCGGCCGCACGCTCGCCGAAGCGCAGCAGCGCTTCAACGTGCTCGCCAACGAGCAGCTGCGCGTACTCCAGCCTTCCTCGTCGAGCCTGTTCCTGCTGCGCGTCGTGCCCGGCGCGGGCGGCGTGCTCGAAAAATCCGTCATCGACGGCTCGATCTACTCCAACGGCCAGTTCTGGCTGCAGAACGCCGCCGGCGCGCTGATCGGCAAGGGCGCCGTCATCGACACCGCCGGCTTCCTCGCCACCTCGATGGCCGTGCGCCTCGAAGACTTCATGGCCGCGCGCCTGACCTCGCTCACCGGCGTGGCGGGCGCCGGCGACATCATCAACCAGGGCACCATCAAGACCAGTTCCGGCGGCTCCGTGTATCTGGTCGGCGCCAACGTCAGCAACGAAGGCCTCATCGAGACCCCGGGCGGCGAAACCATCCTCGCCGCCGGCCAGACCGTGAACCTCATCGACACCGGCACGCCCGGCGTCAAGGTCGAAGTCACCGGCGCCGAAGGCAACGCCACCAACCTCGGCGAGATCGTCGCTACCGCCGGCCGCATCGGCATGGCCGGCGTCATCGTCAGGAACTCCGGCACGCTCAACGCCTCGAGCGTCGTCTCTGACGGCGGGCGCATCTTCCTCAAGGCCAGCAAGGACGCCTACGTCGACGGCGCCGGACGCATCGTCGCCACCGGCACCAAGGGCGGCAAGGTCGAAGTCCTCGGCGAACGCGTCGGCGTCATGGACCAGGCGCAGATCGACGTCAGCGGCACGAACGGCGGCGGCACCGTGCTCGTCGGCGGCGACTACCAGGGCAAGAACCCGGAGGTGCAGAACGCCACCGTCACCTACTTCGGCAAGGATGCCAGCATCAAGGCCGACGCCACCGACGACGGCGACGGCGGCAAGGTGATCGTCTGGGCGGACGACACGACGCGGGCGTACGGCACGATCTCGGCGCGCGGCGGGGCGAACGGCGGTGATGGCGGCTTGGTCGAGACGTCGGGCCATCGCGTTCTCGAATTCGGTGCCAAAGTCGATACTTCCGCGCAGAAGGGAAAGACCGGCCAGTTGCTGCTCGATCCGAGCAACGTGGAGATCGTCGCCGGGAACACGGCCGACTACTACGGCGGCAGCTTCGACGTAAACCGAGTGTTCGCCAACTCGACTTCAAATTCGACGAAGATCGGGTGGGACAACATACAAGCCTTGTTGAATTCGAATTGGGTCACGATCACGACGACGGGAAGCGGCGGCGGCAACGGCGACATAACGATCAGCGCTAGTCCGGGCTTATACGACATCACGACGAGCCATGGCAGCTACACACCCAACACTTGGTATGGTGCTGGTTATTCGAGCGGCAACGGCCTTACGCTTCTCGCGCATGGCTCGGTGAATATTAATGCGGTCTTCGGGAACTACGGTAGCGGAAACATCTACATCAACTCTGGGTGGAATAGCAACCTTTCATCCATCGACACGGTCGCTTACGGTTCCGGCATCGGCAAGAACATCGTCATCAATGGCGGCGGCGGCATCGTTTCAAATGGAAGCGTCCTGCTGTTCTCGCCGGACGAAATCAAGCTTGCCGCCAGTGCCGCGGGTTCGGCCATCATCGACATGGGCACCGGCACGCTCTCGATGCGCGTCGACAACAAGATTTCGCTGAACGCCTACGGCGTTGCGAACAACGTCGGCAAGCAGGCGCTGATTCGAACCAACGGCACCCAAACCTATACCTTGCGGGGCGGCGCGGGGGCGGGGAACGGCATCTATATGCAGGGGAGCAACGTTGCCGGCGCCTACGGCGGTTACGTCGCCATCGAGAGCTTTGGCAGCGGTAGCCAGACGTTCGACATGCAGAGCAACGGAACGGTCGATGTCCGGGGTGGCAGCGGCGACGGCGTCATTCCTGCAGGGCTCTGGACCGGTCAGTGCGGAAGCGGCTCCTGCAGCAGCAACTCGGCGGCCATAGAGAACCACGGCAGCGGTAACCAGTCGTTTACCTTCACCGGCGGCGGAACCCTGAATCTCTATGGCGGCAGCGGCGGTAACAGCAACTCGGCCCGCATCGAGAACCAGGGAGCCGGCACCCAGACGATCAGCGGCGGAGCCAGTATTTCGCTTTACGGAGGAACGTCGGGCGGAACGACGATCGTCTACGGAGGCAAGATCGAGGAGCTCGATAATTCCGCCAGCATCGAATCGAAGACCGGCACGCAGACGATCGGCGCAGCCTCGCTCTACCTATATGGGGGCACCGCAGCCTTCGGCGGCGCCTTCGTCTCGGCGCCGACTCAGAACATCACTGTTAGCGGTGCGGTCACGCTGGCAGGCGGCACGGGCTCGGCGCCCGCCGGCTACGACATCTACGGCGCCGCGATCTGGTACAACCCTGCGATCATCGGAGCCGACGTCGCCAACACCATCAACATGACGGTCGGCAGCCTGACCATGACGGGGGGGGCATCCAATTCGTTCGGCGGCTCCATGGCTATGATCGGCGGCTACCGAGTCGCCAGCAACGTCACGATCAGCAGCAGCGGGAACATCAACCTTTCCAGCGCCAACCTGTGGAGCGACCGCATCGGCTCGTTCGGCGGCTATGGTGGATCGGTATCGATGACGACGACGGGGGCGGGCGACACGATTTCGCTGGGCAAGGCCTACATCGGCACCGGCAGCACCGGCTCGGTGACCCTCAGCGGTTACGGAGGCATCACCCAGGATCCAACGGGGCGGATCGAGACCAATACCCTGACGGCGAGCGCTACCGATACGCTGATGGACGTGTCGCTCACCGGCGAAAACAAGGCAAGCAATGTGTCGATCACGTCGCCCGACATGATCGACTACAAGAACGTCGCCTCGACGCACATCTCGTCAATGACATCGACGGGTAGTGGTGGTGTGCACACCATCAACGTCAATGTGACGAACCCGTATGGCTATGGTGGCACGGTGGGGCTCGGAACGCTTTCGTCGGTGAACGGTACGGTCACCGTCAATGCGGCGCAGCAAATCCTCGACGACAACGGATCCGGCACCGGGAACATCAGCGCACAAGGAATCACACTGCTCAGTACCAACGGCACGACGGACAGCGGCGGAATCGCGATCAGCGCCGATGTCGTCATGACGGGCGGTGCACGGACGATGTCGGCGACGGTGAACAACACCGCGAGCTACGGCGGCATCAGCCTGCGCAACGGATCCAGCCTCGCGCCCCTGTCCGTGTCCATGACGGACCAGAGCACGACGTCCGGACACGCCGAACTGACCTACGTCTCGGCGTACGACATCGACATGACGGCGGGCGCGTACAACCTCAGCTCGAATCGCGGCGGGACCACCCTGGGTACGACGGGCAATCTGACGTTGAGCAGCTTGGCGACCATGCTGCCCGGCATCAACGACGCCAACTACCGCTACATCAAGCTGTCCGGCCAGAATGTCGCCACGAGCACGTCGACGGCGCTCGTCAGCACCCCGGATCTGTACATCAACGCGAACGGCACCCTGACCATCGCGGCGGCCAACAACATTACCGCTGCCCGCAACGTCGGCCTGAACGCCGTCGGCGGACTGACGGTGAGTGGCAGTTCCATCGCCGCCAGCGCCAACGTCTACCTGGGCGGCGTGAACAAATACGGCGGCGGCGCCATCACGCTGACAGGAAGCTCGGTGACCGCAGGCAACGGAATCTATGCCTATACCGGCGGCGACATCCGGCTCAACAACGGTTCCTCTCTCGTCGCAGCCTACGACGTCAACCTCGGCCTCGGTGGCGCCACCTCCGCCGTCTATCTGAACGATACGACCGGCTATTCAGATTCCTACATCCAGTCGGGCAGCACCTACGCGACGAACGTCGGTTTCCTGACCCGCGCGGCGGACGGAATCGTCATCGACGGCGCGACGACGATGACTTCGGCCGCGTACGGCAGCGGAATCTTCCGCGGCGCCCACGGTACCCCGGCGACAGCAGGTGCCGGCCTGAACGTCGTCTATGGCGTGGCCGCGATCGCCGCGGTAAACCAGGCGGTCACCGACGTCGTCAACACCATCACCACGACCACGACGACCGCGGCGAACTCCGTCTCCTCGGGCAGCACGACCACATCGACGGCCAACATCCCGCCGCCGACCACCACGACCGCCACCACGAGCGGCGGCATCACGTCGCTCAGCTCCGGCACCGTGGGCGGGGCCGCGGGCCAGTTCGGCGACACCTCGTCCTCGACGACGAGCACGACCACCAGCACCTCCGGCACCACGACGTCGACCACGAGTGGCACCACGAGCGGCACCACGTCGGGCGACACCTCGTCCTCGACCAGCTCGACCACCACCAGCACCTCCGGCGACTCGGGCAGCGGCTCCACGAGCACCTCAAGCTCGACCTCCTCCTCCGGCGAGCAGCAGGCCAGCGGCACACAGGAGCCGGCCAAGGAAGAGAAGAAGGAAGAAAAGAAGGACGACCAGAAGAAAGACGACAAGAAGGCCGATGCAGGCGAGAAGAAAGATGACAAGGCGAAATCCAAACCCGTGGGCAAGTGCAGTGCTTAAGCGACTGATCCTGTTGGCCGCGGCCCTGGGCCTCGCCGCCGGTGCGCAGGCCCAGCAGGCGGCCGGCGAAGTCACGCACCTCTCGGGCACCCTGTCGGTCAAGCGGCTGGACGGTACCACCAAGCTCCTGTCGGTCAAGTCGGCCGTGCAGGAAGGTGACCTCCTGACCACCGAGGCCGAGACCTACGCCCGCATCAAGTTCGCCGACGCCAGCGAAGTCGTGCTGCGGCCGAACTCCCAGCTCAAAGTCGAGAACTACGCCTACAACCAGGCCAAGCCCGAAGGCGACAACGTCGTCCTGTCGATGTTGAAGGGCGGCCTGCGCGCCGTGACCGGGCTGATCGGCAAGCGCAGCCGCGAGAAAGTCACCTTCTCGACCGTGACGGCG
>JBKPAD010000012.1:0-238999 GCA_046726235.1 Pseudomonadota bacterium | reverse complement strand
GGCGCTGCGCGACGAGCGCGTCGTGGCCCTCGGCGCGCTCGCGGCCGGCGCCGCGCACGAGCTCGGCACGCCGCTGGCGACGATCGCCGTCATCGCCGGCGAGCTCGAACACGAGCAGGGCCTCTCGGCCGCCGGGCGCGAGGACATCGCCGTGCTGCGCCGGCAGCTCGCCGCCTGCAAGGAAATCGTGACGCGGCTCACCAGCCGCGCCGGCGCCGATCGCGTCCAGCGCGCAGCCGCCGAAAGCGCGGACCGCTGGCTCGACGCGTTGCTGGCGCGCTGGCGCTCGACGCGCCCCGGCGCCGCCTGCTTCCTGCGCACGGCGGACGTGTCGGGCGCGCCGGCGATCGTCGTCGACGAGACGCTCGAGCAGGGCGTCGTCAACCTCCTCAACAACGCGGCAGACGCCGGCAGCGGGGCGATCGAGGTCGCGCTCGACTGGCAGCCGCCGCTGCTGGCGATCGACATTCTCGACAGCGGACCGGGCTTTCCGGCCGAGGTGCTGGCGCATGCCGGCGAGACGCCGCTGGCGTCGACCACCGGCGGGTCGGGCATCGGCCTGCTGCTGACGCGCGCCGCCATCGACCGCCACGGCGGCCGCCTGATCTTGTCGAACCGGACGGGCGGCGGCGGTTGCGCCCGCATCGAAGTGCCACTCGCCGGCATCACTGCCGAACGGAAAGCCGCATGAACGAACGCATTCTCGTCATCGACGACGACCCCACCTTCAACAGCGTGCTGACGCGCGCGCTCGGCCGCCGCGGCCACGAGGCCGTGGGCGCGACCAGCGCCGACCAGGCGCTCGAACTGGCGCGCGCCGAGCCCTTCGGGCGCGTGGTGCTGGACCTCAACCTCGGCGGCGCCTCCGGCCTGCAGATGATCCGGCCGCTGCTGGACGCGAATCCGCAGTGCCGCATCGTCGTCCTCACGGGATACGCGAGCATCGCCACGGCGGTGGACGCGATCAAGCGCGGCGCCGTGCAGTACCTGGCCAAGCCGGTGGAGGTCGAGGCGGTGCTCGCCGCGTTCGCCGCGGGTGGCGATGCGGAGTCGCCGGTCGCGGCCGTCGAGCACACGCCGCTGTCGGTCGACCGCCTCGAGTGGGAGCACATCCAGCGCGTGCTCGGCGAGCACGAAGGCAACATCTCCGCGACCGCGCGTGCGCTCAACATGCATCGGCGCACGCTGCAGCGCAAGCTGATGAAGCGGCCGGTCCGCCAATAGGCCGCACCGGCCGCGCAGCGCCTACTTGAGGGCGCCGCGGCTCAGCATCCGGTCGCAGGCATTGGCGCCCGGCGCGCGCAGGGTCTTGCCCTGTTCCTTCGCGCGCGCTTCCATCGCCGTGTGGTGTTCGGCCTGGAAGGCCTTGCATTCGTCGTAGGTCTTGAAGGACCACATCTTCTGCTGATGCGCGCTGCGTTCTTCCGGCGTCATCAAGGTCCAGCCGGGCGTGTTGTCCGCACCCATCGCGAAGCGGCCCTTGCCGGGACCTCCCTGGGCCATGGCGGTGGTGGCGATCGCCGTTCCGAGAGCGGCGGACAGGATGATGGTCGAGATTTTCATGATGTTCTCCCTTGCTTGCCGGGACGAGGAGTCGCCCCGCCTGCTTCTTTCTAGGGCAGGCGCCGGAGGGGCGCTACAGGGGATTTGCAACATCATGTAAGGTCTCTGCGGGCGATCGGGGATCGCCGATATGGCGGCGGCCGCGATTCCGGTAGCGTGCCGGCGGGGAGGAAGACATGACGGAACGCACGAGCCATTGGGACAACATCTATTCGACGCGGGACGCGTGCGGCGTCAGCTGGTATCAGGCGCGCCCCGACACCTCGCTGCGGCTGATCGAGCGGCTGGGCATCGGCAAGCATGACGCCGTGATCGACGTCGGCGGCGGGGCGTCCAGCCTCGTCGATCACCTCGTCGAGCAGGATTTCGGCGCCGTGACGGTGATGGACATTTCCGCCGCGGCGCTGCAGGCGGTGAAGCAGCGCCTCGGCGCCAAGGCGGCGCGCGTCAAGTGGCTCGCCGCGGACATCACGCGCATGGGACCGCAGGGGCCGTTCAAGCTCTGGCACGACCGTGCGGTATTCCACTTCCTTATCGACGCCGACGAGCGCGCGCGTTACGTCGACGCGCTGACGGCCGCCGTGCCGCCGGGCGGCGCCGCGATCATGGCGACGTTCGCCGAGGACGGGCCAGAGCGTTGCAGCAACCTGCCGGTGCGGCGCTACCACCCGGAGATGCTCGCCGCCGAGCTCGGCGCGTCGTTCGAGATGACCGAGGCGCTGCGCGAGACCCACGTCACGCCGGCGCAGGGAAGCCAGAACTTCATCTACTGCTGCTTCCGCCGCCTCTGATCTGAGCGCGCGCGGGCGAGTGCCGGGGCAAGCCGCGTTCCTTGCGGCGGACCGCCCTGGCGCGGGAATGCCCGTTGCTCCTCGTGTTTCACGAGGAGGCGAGCCATGTCCGACCAGCCAGAACGTGATCGTGAGACGCCATTGCCCATGGCCCCCGGCGACGAAGCGCCCGAAGGGACGCCCGGGACCGGCTTCAACGTTTGCCGCCGCTGCAGCGGCAGCGGAAGTTTCGAGGGACGCGAGTGCCCGGATTGCGAGGGCACGGGCTACGTCGTCACCGGCATAGGCGGCGCCTGAGGTCGCCGGCGCAGTGATGGCGCGCGCCGCCGATGCGCCCGAAGGCTTCCGCTACCGCGCCGATTTCCTGGTGGCCGACGAGGAGGCTGCGCTGGTCGCGCGCCTGCGCACGCTGCCGCTGCAGGCCTTCGAGTTCCACGGCTACACGGCGCATCGGCGCGTGCTCTCTTTTGGCTGGCGCTACGACTTCGCCGGTGCTGCGCTCGAGCGGACCGACGACATCCCGGATTTCATCCTGCCGCTGCGCGAGCGTGCCGCGGCCTTCGCCGGGCTCCCGCCCGAGCGGCTCGAGCACGTGCTGGTCACCGAGTACGCGCCCGGAGCGGCGATCGGCTGGCATCGGGACAAGAGTGCCTTCGGCATCGTCGTCGGGGTGTCGCTGCTTTCGCCTTGCCTCTTCCGCATGAGGCGACGAAGCGGCAAAGGCTGGGAACGCTGGTCGGTGACGGCGGAGCCGCGCTCGGCCTACCTGCTCTCGGGCCCGGCGCGCAGCGTGTGGGAACACAGCGTGCCGGCGGTGCCGGCGCTGCGCTTCTCGATCACCCTGCGCAGCCTCGATGAGCGGCGGGTGATCGCGCTGGGCACCGCATAGTCGCCGAACTCGGCGCGAGGCGCAGTGTCGACCCGCCAAAGGAGGGCGGAATCATGAACGGCACTTACCTTCGCATCGGCTTGCTGATCGGTTGCGGCGCGATTTCCGGCGGCGCGGCGGCGCAGTCCTCATTCGGCACGGCGCCGGCAGCCCCGCCAGGATCGGCGGCTTCGACGTTCTCGCCGACGCAGGCCCAGGCGACGACCCCGGGAACTGCCGCCGGCGGCACCACGGGCGGGACGACGACCGGCACCGCGCCGGGTACGACGACCGGCACCACGATAGGCACCACGCCTGGCACCACTACAGGAACGACGGCCGGCACGACCGGAACCGGGACCGCGACCGGCTTGGGAACCGACATCGACGCCGTCGGCACGGGCACGCCGGGACGCCGCCTGTTCGGAACCACGGGAGCCACGACCGCACCCGCGACGGGGACATCGACGACGGGAACCACCGGAACGACGACGACCGGAACTCCTACAGGCACCGCGACCGGGGCAGCGACGGTCACCGGAAACGTGACCAGTCCCACGGGCACGACTTGTCCGCCGGGCACCACGGCGGTCGTGACGACGCCGAGCCTCACCGGTGCTCCGGGCGCCACGGGCGCGACGGCCACCACCTGCGCGGCGTCGATCACCTACCCGGGCGGGACGGGCGGCGCAGCCGCTGCCGGCACCGCACCCGGCACGCAGGGCTTCGTCGGCGGTACGACGACCGGAACGGGCGCGGGTACGACGACGGGCGTGCCCGGCACGCCGGGCACAGCGGGTGTTCCGGGAACGCCGGGCACGACGGGCGTGCCGGCGACCCCTACCACCACGCCGTAGCGAAGGGCGCCGGCGCTGACGGCATCGCTGCCGTCAGTGCTTGTGGCCCTGCATCGAGTGATCGGCAGCGGCGGCCGGCATCGCCATCGGCTTGCGGACTTCGGCTTCGACCTTCTTGCTGCTGCCGTCGTCGAAGCCGAGCGTGATCGCGACCTTGTCGCCTTCCTTGAGGGCGGCGGGGTCGATCAGCATGACGTGGAAGCTGCCGGGCTTGAGGGCCGTTTCGCCCTTGGCCTTGATCTCGATCGCCTGCACCTGGCGCATCTTCATGACGCCGCCTTCGTTCAGGTGGGTGTGCAGTTCCGCGACCTTGGAAGCCGCGGTTTCCGCCTTGACCAGCTTGACGTCCTTGTCGCCGGCGTTCCTGAGCAGCATGAAGGCGCCGGTCGCCTTGGCGCCCGGCGGCATGAGCCTGACATAGGGGTCGTTGACGCTGACGGCGTCGGCGGCACCGGCGGCGAAGGCGTTGCCGGCGGCGGCGAGGATCAGGGCGAGGGTCAGGCGGGCTGCTTTCATTTGAGGCTCCTTGGTCTAGCTGCGATGAGGGCCGGATTCGAACCGGAAGGGAATTGAAATCCTGCTGCGGCCCGCCTCGACAAGCAGCGTGGCCTGCCAGAGCATGCCGCCCGTGATGCAGACCGGCAGGCTGGCGCTGCCGGTGTAGCGGCCCGAGCCGGCGGCCGCGAGGGCGGTGCGGTTGTAGCCCATGTTCATGACGACGCCGGCGAAGTCGATCTCGACCTTGCTTGGCTCGATGCCGCTCGCTTGAACTTCGATTTCAAGCGGCCTGACGGTCGGGATCGGGCGCGGAGTGATCGAGAGTTGAAGTTTCCCGCCGCCCGGGAGCGTTGCGGTGCAGGGTCCGCGATGGAGGTCGCAGCCGGCGTCGGGGGCCGCGACGACGTCCGCGGCCGGCAGCAACAGGGGAGAAAACCAGTAGCCGGCAGCACCGATGGCGAGGAGTGCGGCGAGGATCGCGGCATCGACCAGCAGGTTTCGTTTTGCATGCACTCGTTTGTCGCTCGCCGGATCAGGCGCCGGATTGTCGGCGCGAGATACCTGTTCGGAATTGACGCGGATCAAGGTTATACCTCCGGGTGGAAGCCTAAAGTCTGCGGCAAATTGTCGCAGCGGGCCAGTCGTCGCGTGCGCCGGTTTGGAAGTTTCAGCAATTCCTTGAATCCATGAAGGGGAGCGACACGATGAAGAACATCAAGATGCGCACCGTCCCGCTGGTGATGGCGGCCGGGATGGGCCTGGCAGCGATGAGCGCTGCGTGGGCAGCCGAGAGCCTGCAGGACGTGATGAAGCGGCGCAGCCTGTCCCAGCAGGACCTGCTGGCGGCGGCGAAGACCTACGTGCCGACCGGCAAGCGCGACGAATTCGTCGCCTTCAGCTCGGGCGGCCAGTCGGGCCAGATCATCGTGTACGGCATTCCGTCGATGCGCATCCTGAAGTACATCGGCGTGTTCACCCCCGAACCGTGGCAAGGCTACGGCTACGACGAGAACTCCAAGGCCGTGCTCGACCAAGGCAAGATCGACGGCAAGACCATCACCTGGGGCGACACGCACCACCCCGCGATCTCCGAGACGCAAGGCAAGTACGACGGCCAGTTCCTGTTCATCAACGACAAGGCCAACCCGCGCATCGCCGTCATCGACCTGCGCGACTTCGAGACCAAGCAGATCGTCGTGAACCCCGTGTTCAAGTCCGAGCACGGCGGCGCCTTCGTCACCACCAACACCGAATACGTCATCGAAGCCGCGCAATACCCGGCCCCGCTGGAGAACAAGAAGTTCTACCCGCTGGAAGAGATGAACGAGAAGTACCGCGGCGGCGTCACCTACTGGAAGTTCGACCGCAAGGAAGGGCGCATCGTCCCGAAGGAATCCTTCACCATCGAAATGCCGCCCTACTGGCAGGACCTGTCGGACGCCGGCAAGGGCCCGTCGGACGGCTGGTCGTTCACCAACAGCTTCTGCGCCGAGCGGTATGTGGGCGGCATCGAGAAGGGCCGTCCTCCGTATGAAGCCGGCTGCTCCGCCAAGGACACCGACTACCTGCACGTCGTGAACTGGAAGAAGGCCGCCGAACTCGTCAAGGCCGGCAAGGCCAGGAAGATCAACGGCCACGACGTCCTCTCGCTCGAGACCGCGGCCAAGGAAGGCATCCTGTTCCTCGTGCCCGAGCCCAAGAGCCCGCACGGCGTCGACGTCTCCCCGGACGGCAAGTACATCGCCGTCGGCGGCAAGCTCGACACCCACGCCTCGGTGTATAGCTTCGAGAAGATCCAGGCCGCCATCAAGGCCGGCAAGTTCGAATCGAAGGACGCCTACGGCATCCCGGTGATCGGCATGAAGGACGCGCTGCACACGCAAGTGCAACTCGGCCTCGGCCCGCTGCACACCCAGTACGACTCCAAGCCCTGCGTCGCCTACACCTCCATGTACGTCGATTCGCAAGTGGCGAAGTGGGACTACTGCCAGGGCAAGGTGCTCGACAAGATCAGCGTGCACTACAACATCGGCCACCTGATGACGATGGAAGGCGACTCCGCCGATCCGAAGGGCCGCTACCTGGTCGCGCTGAACAAGCTGTCGATCGACCGCTTCGTGCCGGTGGGTCCGCTGCATCCGCAGAACCACCAGCTGATCGACATCAGCAACGACAAGATGCAGCTCCTGTACGACATGCCGCTGCCGCTGGGCGAGCCGCACTACGTCGTCGCCATCGACGCCACCAAGCTCAAGCCGGGCGTGCGCTACAAGGTCGGCACCGACAGCCGCACCGACAAGCCGCATCCGGGCGCGGTGCGCGCCGGCGAGGAAACCACGACCAAGAAGGGCAACAAGGTCGAAGTCAAGGGCACGCTGATCCGCTCGCACATCACGCCGGAGACCATCGAGGCTGAAGTGGGCGACGAGATCACCATCCACCTGACCAACCTCGAGCGCGCGCAGGACGAGACCCACGGCTTCACCGTCTCGACCTACAACGTGCATGGTTCGATCGAGCCGGGCAAGACGATCACCGTCAAGTTCAAGGCCGACAAGGAAGGCGTGTATCCGTACTACTGCACGGAGTTCTGCTCGGCGCTGCACCTCGAGATGATGGGGTACCTGCTGGTCAAGCCGAAGGGCTGGAAGCCGACCAAGACCGGTCTTGCTGCTCAGGGCTACACCGAAGCGGACTACAAGGCGACGGTGAAGAAGGTCGCCGACACGCAAGCGGTGATCGACTCGGTGGTCGGCTACATCACTTCGGTGAACTTCAAGGACTTCCCCGATGTCGTAGCCATGGTCGAAGATGCGACCGACCAGCTGGGCAAGATGAAGGACGCCAAGGCCAAGCATGAGGCCGCCGCCGCCAAGAAGGATTGGGAGCAGGCGAACCTCTGGGCCGAGCAGGTCTGGCAATACCAGGTCAAGGCCGCCGACCTCGGCCTGCGCGCCAAGACCTATTTGGAGCAGAACGGCGCCAAGAAGGTCAAGTAAGTTGATTTGAGGCAAGGCTGTGTGCCGGGGGGCAGAAGTACTCTGCCTCCCGGCTTTTATTTTTGGAGGAAGGAAAACCATGACACTGAAACTGACTCTGGCCCTCGCCGCCGCGTTTGCGGCTGCGCCGGCGCTCGCCGCCGACGGTGCCCAGCTTTACCTGGAGAAGACCTGCATCGCCTGCCACGGCAAGGAAGGCAAGAAGCCGCTGATGGCCGACTATCCGAAGATCGCCGGACAGAACGCGAAGTACATCGAGAAGCAGATGCTCGACATCAAGAGCGGCGCGCGCGCCAACGGCAACAGCGCGGCGATGAAGGGCGTCATGGAAATCGTCAACGACGCCGAGATCAAGGCGATCGCCGAGTATCTTTCGAAGGTCAAGCCCTGAAGAATAGCCAGCGGCGGCCGGGCATTCCGCCGCCGTTGATGCGTATCAAGGAATGCTGATATAGGTGGCGTAGCATCGTCACCGCGTTACCCCCACACATGCAGGAGAGACGTTCATGAAGAAGTCGCTGGTTCTGGTGCTGTCGATGTTTGCGGCGGCCTCCGTCTTCGCCGGCCCCCCGGCGCCGAAGAAGGAAGGCATCGAGGGCAAGGATTACAAGTGGAATGCCCAGGAGGGCGAGAAGGTCGAGGCGCTCCACAAAAAGGGCGACAAGAAGCGCGGCGAGGAAGCCTACGAGGTCTGCGGCGCCTGCCACCTGCCTTCCGGCGCCGGCCGTCCTGACGGGACCTTCCCGCAGCTCGCGGGCCAGCACACCACGGTGCTGATCAAGCAGATGGCCGACATCCGTGCCGGCCTGCGCGACAACCCGACCATGTACCCGTTCGCCGCCACGCTGACCGACCCGCAGGAACTCGCCGACGTCGCCGTGTATATCGAGAGCCTCTGCATCCCCGTCGAGCACGGCAAGTACGAAGGCAAGGACGCCGCGGCGAAGATCGCCGAAGGCAAGGAGCTCTACGAGAAGCAGTGCAAGGAGTGCCACAAGGTGAACGGCGAGGGCGAGAAGGACAAGTTCTACCCCGTCATCGCCGGCCAGCACTACAAGTACCTGCTGCGCCAGATGACCGAGATCCGCGACGGTCATCGCCGCAACGCGAACCCGGACATGGTCAAGGTGATCAAGCCCTACACCAACGACCAGCTGGTGGCGATCTCCGCCTACCAGTCGAGCCTCTCGATGCCCGGCTCGATGTGCAAGGCGAAGGCCGGCAAGAAGAAGTAAATGCATGACGTGCCCCGGGGAGCGGTCTCCCCGGGCGCATGAGGTGGCCCCCACGGCGGCGCGCAAGCGAAGCCGAACCACTGGAAGAGAAGCAGAAAATGCAGCAAGACAAGCAGAACCGCCTGATCGCAGCCTTGAGTTTCGTCGCCCTCGTGGCGATGGTCGCCGCCTACTTCGCGCCGATCTGGTGGGTCTCGCTGACGGCGCCGAACTATCCCAAGGACGCCTTCCCCGACGGCATCCGCATCCACTTCCATTTCGACGGCGTCTACAACGGCTGCAAGGCCGCCGGCGCCGGCACGCGCATGGCGAACGAGATCATCGAGAAGGATCTCGGCCACGACGACGAGCGCTACAACCCGATCACCGACGCCAAGAAGGACGTGAACAAGGGCGCGCAGGGTCTCGATTGCGTGCATGAGATGAACACCATCAACCACTACGTCGGCATGTTCCCGATCGCCTCCGGCGCGCCGGTCGAGAAGCCGCTGGCGAAGTTCTTCTTCGGCTTCTTCGGCGTCATGATCCTCGCCTTCATGGTGCCCGAGGGCAAGAAGAAGCAGCGCATCCTCACGCTCGCCGCGGGCTTCGCCGGCGTCGCCGCCTGGATGCTCGTCGACCAGTACGCGCTCGGCAGGCTCGACGCCCACATCGCCCACTACGTGAACGAGACCGGCACCTTCTTCAACGAGCCGGACAAGATCCAGGCGTGGGGCGCCACGGTGCGCAGCATCAGCCACATCGTCATCTTCGGCCTGATCGCCGTGATGGCCATCGTCATCGCCGGCGTCGCCAAGCTGCGCAGCTTCTCGCTGCTGCTGGCGCTGGTGCCGGCGCTGCTGCCGGTGTATTTCGTCGTCACCTACGCCGCCTGGCTCTGGTTCTTCGGCCACAATCTGCACCCGTGGGGCGCCTTCACCGTCAAGCCCTTCATGCCCACGGTGTTCGGCGAGGGCAAGGTCGCGCAGTTCTCGACCTACTCGTATCCGTACTGGGGCTACGCGCTGCTGCTGCTGGTCTTCGCCTGCCTGATGCTGGCGCTGCTGATGCGCCGCAAGCAGATCCGCGAACAGGAAGCGGGCCTCTGACGGACAGCGCCATGGCACGCCGCGCAGGAGCGCTGCAACGGCTCGTCGCCCTGGCCTGCATGCTGGCGCTGGCGACGCCGGCCGGCAGCCAGCTGATCACCGACGAATCCGCCGACAAGGAAGACCGCACCGGCGACCTCGCCAACGCGCACGGCGGCCCGCGCGCCGACGTCGACCGCCCCAAGCCGGTGTATCCGCTGCACGAGCGCGATGCGCGCATCCACGGCCTCAAGCCGTTCCAGGAACTCGTCGACGCCGCGCCGGCCGGCTCGGTGCTGAGGCCGCCGCCGGGCCGCTATTCCGGCCCCGTCACCGTCGACAAGCCGCTGACCATCGACGGCGGCGGGCAGGTGACCATCGACGCCGGCGACAAGGGCAGCGTGTTTACGCTCGCCGCCGACAACTCGGTGCTGCGCGGCCTGCACCTCACGGGCTCCGGCGACTCGCACGACACCGACGACTCCTGCCTCGACGTGCGCGGCCACGGCAATACCATCGAGGATCTGGTCGTCGACAACTGCCTGTTCGGCATCGACCTCAAGCAGTCGAACCGCAACCTGGTCAGGAACAACCGCATCAGCTCCAAGCCGCTGCCGCTGGGCGTGCGCGGCGATGCGCTGCGGCTCTGGTACAGCGACCACAACGTGATCGAGGGCAACCGCATCCTCGAGTCGCGCGACATGGTGGCCTGGTATTCGAGCCACAATGCCTTCCGCCACAACGAGAGCCGCCGCAGCCGCTATTCGCTGCACTTCATGTTCGCCAAGGACAACGAGGTCGAGCACAACCGCTTCTACGACAACACGGTCGGCATCTACCTGATGTACACCGAGCGCGTGCACCTGCGCCACAACGTCATCTCGCACGCCAACGGCGCCGCCGGCATGGCGATCGGCTTCAAGGAATCGAGCGATTCCGACATCGTCGGCAACGAGATCATCTACTGCGCCGTCGGCATCGGTTCCGACCTGTCGCCGTTCCAGCCGGGCACGACGATCCGCTTCCGCGACAACCGCTTCGCCTTCAACGGCATCGGCGTGCACTTCACTTCGGAACTCGGCGGCAACCAGTTTGTCGACAACGCGTTCGAAGGCAACCTCACCGACGTCGTCCAGTCCGGCCGCGGCAAGGAAGCGCTCAACACCTGGACCGGAAACTTCTTTGACACCTACCTCGGCTTCGACCGCAACAAGGACGGCGTCGGCGACACGCCGCACGAGCAATACGCCTTCGCCGACCAGATCTGGATTGAGATTCCCGCCGCGCGCTTCTTCAAGACCGCGCCGGTGATGGAACTGCTCGACTTCATCGAGCGCCTGGCGCCGCTGTCGACGCCGGAGCTGCAGGTGCGCGACCGCGAGCCGCGCTTCGACAAGCCGGCAAGGAAATCATGAGCGACGAGACCAGCAAGCCGGCCGCACCCAAGCCGCCGCTGTCGACCGAACGCAAGCGCCAGGCGCGCCGCCGCTTCCTGCGCACCGTGCTGCTCACCGGTGGCGTCATGGGCGCGGCGCTGTCGGGTTGGCTGCCGCTCGCCTACGCCCAGCGCAAACGCCTGCGCCCGCCCGGCGCACTCGACGAGCAAGAGTTCCTCGCCTCCTGCATCAAGTGCGGCCAGTGCGTGCAGGTCTGCCCGGTGCAGGCGATCAAGCTCGCCGACCTCGTCGACGGCTTCGGCGTCGGCGTGCCCTACATCGACGCCCGCGAGCAGGCCTGCGACTTCTCCTGCGACGCCGTGCAGTGCATCCTCGCCTGCCCGACCGGTTCGCTGACCTACAAGAAGCCCGAGTACATGCCGGTGCGCGAAGGCGCGGCGCTGGCGTCCAAGCCGATCCTGATCGCCAAGGAAAAGGATGCGGAGCCGACGCTGAACCTCAAGGAGCGCATCGGCGTCGCCCGCCTGGTGCGCCCCGAGACCTGCCTCGCCGTCAAGGGCCAGGGTTTCAAGGGCCAGGTGCGCGGACCCGGCTTCGAGGGCCAGATGCGCTACATGGACGTCGACCGCTGGAAGCCGATCAAGATCGCCGACCATCCCTACGACGTTCCCGAGTGCGACCTCTGCGTGCGCGAATGCCCGGTGAAGGGCGCGATCTCGATCGAGACCATGTATGCGCCGGACGGCACCCAGCGCAAGCAGCCCGTCGTGCACGAGCCCTGCGTCGGCTGCGGCGTCTGCGAAATGATCTGCCCGGTCGAGCCGGCGGCGATCGTCATCGAGCCGCGCGAAGTGTGGAAGGCGTGAGGACGGCATGAGCAAGCTCATCGACGACGTCTTGGTCATGCTCGGCCGCGCGACGAAGAAGCCGGAGAAGATCACCGAGCGCGCGCAGCAGATCCACTTCTACAAGAAGACGACCGACAAGGGCGAGCAGAAGGCGCTGCGCGAGAAGCTGCACGCCGAGGCGCTCAAGTCGAACAAGTGGCGCAATCGCCGCTGGGCCGTGCTGCTGTTCTGCAACCTGCTGTTCACGGTCTCGTTCTACTTCGACATCCAGATCCTCGAGGGCGCGCTGACGGCCTCGCGCTTCGTCGGCTTCCACCTGATCGACCTCAACTCGGCGCTGCAGGTGATGCTCGCGCACAAGCACATCATCGTGAACCTCGTCATCGGCACGGCGACCGTGTTCGTGCTCTGGCTGCTGCTCGGCGGACGCACCTTCTGTTCCTGGGTCTGCCCCTACCACCTGCTGGCCGAGTTCGCCGAGAAGATCCACGTCAAGCTGGTGGCGATGAAGCTGGTGGCGTCTGACCAGAACATCAACCGCAGCTTGCGCACCGTGTTCTGGATCGTGTTCGCGCTGCTCGCCGTCGTCACCGGCTACACCGTCTTCGAATCGATTTCGCCCACCGGCATCGTCTCGCGCGCGCTGATCTACGGGCCGGGCCTGGCGCTGCTCTGGGTGCTGGCGCTGCTGGTGTTCGAGGTGTTCTTCGTGCGCCGCGCCTGGTGCCGCTACGCCTGCCCGATCGGGCTCACCTACGGCGTCGTCGGCATCTTCTCGCCGCTGCGCGTCACCTACAAGCTCGAGGGCTGCTTCCACGAGGGCGATTGCCGCAAGGTGTGCCTGGTGCCGCACGTGCTCGACACGGTGATCAAGGGTCGCGCCGCCGACACCGAGGTCGCCATCGGCCCCGACTGCACGCGCTGCGGCCTGTGCGTCGACGCCTGCCCGACGGGCTCGCTGAGCTTCGAGGTGAAGGGCCTGTCCAAGCTCGTTTGAGTACCCGCGCTTTAATGACGGGAATCAAGGAACCGGCACCATCCACCGTTAGAATCCGCCGCATGATCCGGTTCAGCAACGTTTCCAAGACCTTCAGGCGCGCGCGCGTGCTCGATGGCATCGACATCGAGATCGGCCTCGGCGAGCGCATCGCCCTGATCGGCTCGAACGGCGCCGGCAAGACGACGCTGATCCGCTGCCTGCTCGGCGAATACGTCTTCGACGGCGAAGTCACCATCGACGGCCGCGACCCGCGCCGCAACCGCACCGAGGTGCTCGGCGCCATCGGCTTCGTGCCGCAGCTGCCGCCGCCGCTGAAGATGCCGGTCGGCCAGCTGGTCGATTTCTCGGCCGCGCTGTGCGGCACCGACGCCGCGCGCATCCACGCCATCGCCGGCCGCCTCGGCCTCGACACGGCGCCGATCCTCGACCGCCAGTTCGTACGCCTCTCGGGCGGCATGAAGCAGAAGATCCTGATCGCCATCGCGCTCGGCCGCGAAGCGAAAGTGCTGGTGATGGACGAGCCGGCCGCGAACCTCGACCCCGAAGCGCGCAAGATCTTCTTCGAGCTGCTCGCCGAGCGCCAGCACGACGCGACGATGCTGATTTCCAGCCACCGTTTGAACGAGGTGTCGACGCTGGTCAACCGCGTCATCGAACTCGACATGGGCAAGGTCGTGCTCGACGACAAGGTCGCCGACGACGTTTCGCTGTCGGGCCTGCTCGACTGCCGCGTGACCATGAAGCGCATCGAGCCGGCTCTGGTCAAGGCGCTGACGACCTGGAACTTCCGCGACGCGGCCGACGACGGCACCGCCTGGGAAGGCGAGGTCGCCGGCCCCGACCGCCTGCGCTTCATGGGCATGATCTCGCGCTACGTCGCCGTGATCGACCACGTCTCGCTGACCGAAAGAGAGGCCGCGTGAAGCGCCGGCAATTCCTCACCGCCACCACCACCGCCGGCTTCGCGCTGACGCCGCTGGCCGCGCTGCTCTCCGCCTGTGGCCGCGCCTCGATGCCCGAGGGCATGGTCGAGATCAAGTGGGACCGCGACACCTGCGTCCGCTGCAACATGGCGCTGTCCGACCGCCGCTTCGCCGCGCAGGCGAAGGGCGGCCCCAAGGACGCCAACTACAAGTTCGACGACATCGGCTGCGCCATGTTCTGGCTCAAGGAGCAACCTTGGGGCAGCGACCCGGCGACGCGCCTCTGGGTCGCCGACGTCGCCAGCCGCGGCGAAGCCGTGCAGTGGCTCGATGCGAAGAAGGCGTGGTACATCGGCGGCAGGACCTCGCCGATGGGCTACAACTACGGCGCCGCCGCCGCGCCGCAGGCCGGCGCGCTGGAGTACGCCGACATGCGCACCCACGTGCTCGCCAAAGGCAGGTAAGGGCAAATAAGCGATGAAACAACTTTGGCTCACCGCCCGTCTCGACATCGTCGAATCGCTGCGCGCGCGCTGGTTCCAGATCTACACGCTGGTGTTCGGCGGCATCGTCGCGCTGCTGTTCCTGTTCGGCCTCACCGAATCGCGCGTGCTCGGCTTCATCGGCCTTTCGCGCCTGCTCGTCACCTACATCCAGCTGACGATGGCGATCCTGCCGATCTTCGTCCTCATCACCACCGTGCGTTCGGTCGCCGGCGACCGCGAGGCCGGCGTCTTCGAATACCTGCTGTCGCTGCCGGTGTCGCTGGCGGCGTGGTTCTGGGGCAAGATCCTCGGCCGCTATCTGGTCATCTTCGCGCCGGTGTTCGTCGCCATGCTCGCCTCGGTGGTCATCGGCGTCGCGATGGGCATCGAGATTCCGTGGGGCATGTTCGGCTATTACACGGCGCTGCTCGCCGCCATGGCCGCCTGCTTCCTCGGCCTCGGCATGCTGATCTCGGCGCTGGCGCGCAGCACCGACGTGGCGCAGGGTGCCGCCTTCATGGTCTGGCTGACGCTGCTGCTGTTCCTCGACCTGATCCTGCTCGGCGTGATGATCCAGGGCAAGGTCGCGCCCGAGGTCGCCGTCTCCTTCGCGCTCGCCAATCCGCTGCAGGTGTTCCGCACCGCCGCGCTGGCGCTGTTCGATCCGCAGCTGATCGTGCTCGGGCCGTCGGCCTACGTGATCCTCGACACCTTCGGCACGCTCGGCTACCAGGTGTTCGCGCTCGCTTACCCGACCGTGCTGGGCCTCGGCGCCGCGCTGCTCGGCTACCACCTGTTCCGCCGCGGGGACCTGCCGTGAGGCTGTTGGCGGCGGCGCTGCTGCTGGTCGCGGGGCAGGCGCTGGCGCAGGAGATGCCTTCGTCCGCGCCGCTCTTCGCTGCCAAGCTGCACGACCTCGACGACAAGCCCGCCGCGGTCGCGGCCTGGAAGGGCAAGCCGCTGGTGGTCAACTTCTGGGCGCGCTGGTGCGGCCCCTGCCGCGCCGAGATTCCCGAACTCTCGAAGGCGCGCGCGAAGCACAAGGGGCGCGTCGAGGTGCTCGGACTCGGCCTGGAGGACAAGGCCGACGCCGTGCGCGAGTTCGCCAAGGCCTATGAGATCGACTACCCGGTGCTGCTGGCGAAGGAGCAGGGCATCCCGCTGATGCAGGCGCTCGGCAACCAGCGCGCGGGCCTGCCGTTCACCCTCGCCGTCGACCGCAACGGCAACGTCGTCTATAAGAAGCTCGGCGCCATGACGGCGGCCGACGTCGAAGCGGCCTTCAGCGCTGCGCTGAAGTAGATGACGGCGCTCACCCTGCCGCCCCGCGGCTTGCGCCTGTGGTGGACGGCTGCGCGCCCGCGCACCCTGACGCTGGCCGCCGCGCCGGTGCTCGTCGGCACTGCGCTGGCCTGGGCCGAGGGCGCTACACCGGTGTGGGGCGCCGCGCTGGCGACGCTGGCCGCCGCGCTGCTGATCCAGGTCGGCACCAACCTGCACAACGACGCCGCCGACTTCGAGGGCGGCAACGACGGCGGCGATCGCCTCGGGCCGCTGCGCGTCACTGCTGCCGGCTGGGCGACGCCGGCGCAGGTGCGCGGCGCGTCGCACGCCGCCTTCTTCACCGCGCTGCTGCTCGGCGTCTATCTGGTCGCCATCGGCGGCTGGCCGATCTTCGCCGTCGGCTGCGCCTCGCTGCTGGCCGGCTACGCCTATTCGGGCGGTGCGCGGCCGATCTCGCACACGCCCTTCGGCGAGGTCTTCGTCTGGGTGTTCTTCGGCCTCGTTGCCGTCGCCGGCAGCTACTGGCTGCAGGCGGGGCACCTTTCCGTGCCGGCCTTGATCGCGGGCGGCGCGCTCGGCTTTCCGGCCGCCGCGGTATTGCTGGTCAACAACCTGCGCGACGTCGTCGCCGACGCCGCCGCCGGCCGGCGCACGCTGGCCGCCGTGCTCGGCGACGAGGGTGCCCGGCGGCTCCATGGCGTCCTGCTGTTCCTGCCGTTCGCCGCAGTGCCGCTGCTGGCGGCCGAGCGCGCCGGCGCATGGCTGGCGCTGCTGGCGCTGCCGGCGGCGATCGCGGTGGTGCTGCGCCTGCGCGCCGCGCGCGGCGCCGCGCTGAACCGCGTGCTGGCCGACACTGCGCGCGCCCAGTTCGTCTTCGGCCTGCTGCTTGCTATCGGCTGCCTCCTGTAAACTCGCCGCCATGACGACGAACTGGACTTCCGGCGCCGACTACGGCGACATCCTCTACGACCTCTCGGGCGACGGCATCGCCCGCATCACCATCAACCGCGCGCGGCGGCGCAACGCCTTCCGCCCCGAGACCATCGTCGAACTGCAGGACGCCTTCGCGCGCGCGCATCGCGATCCGCAGGTCGGCGTCATCGTGTTCACCGGCGCCGGCACGGAAGCCTTCTGCTCGGGCGGCGACCAGACGGTGCGCGGCGACGACGGCGGCTACCACGACGCCGCCAGCGGCACGCCGCACCTCAACGTGCTCGACCTGCAGATGCAGATCCGCCGCCTGCCCAAGCCCGTGGTGGCGATGGTCGCCGGCTACGCCATCGGCGGCGGCCACGTGCTGCACCTCGTCTGCGACCTGACGATCGCCGCCGACAACGCGCGCTTCGGCCAGACCGGCCCGCGCGTCGGCAGCTTCGACGCCGGCCTCGGCGCCGGCATCATGGCGCGCACCATCGGCCTCAAGCGCGCCAAGGAGATCTGGTTCCTCTGCCGCCAGTACGACGCGCAGACCGCGCTCGACTGGGGCCTCGTCAACGCCGTCGTGCCGCTCGACCGGCTCGAGGAGGAGACCGTCGCCTGGTGCCGCGACATGCTGCAGCTCTCGCCGACCGCGCTGCGCATGATCAAGGCCGGCTTCAACGCCGACACCGACGGCCTCGCCGGCATCCAGGAACTCGCCGGCCAGGCGACCGGCCTGTTCTACATGACGGCCGAAGGCCGCGAAGGCCGCGACGCCTGGCTGCAGAAGCGGCCGCCCGACTTCACCAAGTACCGCCGCCGGCCCTGAAGCCACGCGGCCGTCGCAAATGCGCATCGCCGCCGCCCGCGCCATTCCGTATCGCCTGCCGCTGAAGCGTCCGTGGACGGCCGCCGCGGCGACGCTCGTCGAGCGCCGCGGCATGCTGGTCGCCGTCAGCTCGGACGGCCTCACCGGCTGGGGCGATTGCGCGCCGCTGCCGAGTTCCGACGAGGCGGCCGAGGCGCGTGTGTTCGCGGCGCTGAACGCGGCGCTCGCCGACGCCGCCGGCCTGCCGGTCGACGCGCTGCGGTCGCGCCTCGCGAACATCGACGTGCCCGAGGCGCGCTGGGCGCTCGAGACTGCACTGCTCGATCTCGAAGCGCGCGCGCAAGGCAAATCGCTCGCGAGCCTGCTCGGCGCGCCGCCGGCCACCAGCATCGCCGTCAACGCCGCGCTCGGCGCGCTCGACCCGGGCTGCGCCGCGCGCGCCGCGGCCGCGCTCGAACACGGGTACGCGATCGCCAAGATCAAGGTCGGGCTCGACGAGCCCGATGTCGAAATCGAACGCCTGCTGAGGGTTCACCACGATACCGGCGGCCGCCTGCGCCTGCGGCTCGACGCCAATCGCGCCTGGAGCGACGCCGATGCCTGGCGCTTCCTGTCCGCGGTCGCGAACCTGCCGATCGAAGGCGTCGAAGAGCCGCTGGCCGCGCCGACGCTGGCGCGCCTCGGCCGCCTGCAGGCGGCGCTGCCGTTCGCGATCGCCATCGACGAATCGCTGCCGGACTTCGGCATCGACGCGATCCTCGCCGCGCGCGCGGTGCGCCGGCTGGTGGTCAAGCCGGCGCGCCTCGGCGGCGCCAAGGCCGCGCTGGAGTTGGCGGCAAAGGCGCGCAAGGCGGGCATGGAGGTGGTGCTGACCTCGGTGGTCGAGTCGGCCGTCGGCGTCACGGCGGCAGCGCATCTCGCCGCCGCGCTGCCGGCGTCGGCGGAACTCGCGCACGGCCTCGGCACGAGCGAGTGGCTTGCGGTGGACGTCGGTCCGGCGCCGGAAATCGTCGACGGCCGCATGCGCCTGCCGGATGCGCCCGGACTCGGTTTCGAGCCCGCCTTGCCGGTTTGATCTGTCTCATGCGAACCGCGTTTTCACCATCGTAGAATCGACCGGTGATTCCCTTCAACGCCTGGCTGCGACGCGCCGATCCCGATGCTGCCGCGCTGATCCTGCCCCACCGTGGCCTCAGCTACGGCGACATGCTCGCCTTGCCGGGCGCCGCCGGCCTGCGGGTGCTCGAAGGCGATGCCGCAACGCTGGCGCTCGGGCTCGTGACGAGCGCGCTCGGCGGCGGCACCGCGTTTCCGCTGCCGCCCGACCTCGACGCCGCGCATCGCGAGCGCCTGCTGGCGCTGGCCGCTGCGGCCGCGTCGCCGCGGCTGGCGTTGATCGTCGCCACCAGCGGCTCCGAGGGCGCGCCCAAGGGCGTGCGCCTGCCGTGGCGCGCGGTCGCCGCCGCCGCCCGCATGAGCGCGCGCGCGCTCGACCTGCGCGCGCGCGACGCCTGGCTCGCCTGCATGCCGCTGCACCACGTCGGCGGCGCGATGATCCTCTACCGCTGCCTGCGCGCCGGCGCGACGGCGGTGATCCATGAAGGCTTCGATGCCGCGACGGTCGTGCGCGACCTTTCGCGCCGGCGCATCACGCATCTGTCGCTGGTGCCGCCGATGCTGGCGCGGCTGCTCGACTTCGGCGTGCGGCCGCCGACGACGCTGCGCTGCGTGCTGGTCGGCGGCGCCGCGCTGTCGCTGCCGCTGTTCCGCCGCGCCGTCGCCGCGGGCTGGCCGGTCTGCCCGACCTACGGCATGACGGAGAGCTGCGCGCAGGCGACCGTCTCGCTGCGTCCGAATGCCGATGCATGGCAGGAAGGCGACGTCGGCGCGCCGCTGCCCGGCGTGCGCTTCGACACGGCGGCGGACGGCACGCTGCGCGTCGCCACGCCGGCGCGCATGGCCGGTTATCTCGGCGAGGCTGACGCTGCATCGGAATGGCTGCTGACGCGCGACCTCGGCTGGGTCGACGCCGCCGGCACCGTGCACGTCGCCGGCCGCGCCGACGACATGCTGGTCTCGGCCGGCGTCAACGTGCATCCGCTCGACGTCGAATCGCGGCTCGCCGGCTGCCCCGGCGTGCGCGAGGCCGGCGTAACCGGGCTCGCCGATCCCGTCTGGGGCGACGTCATCGCCGCCGCCTACGAAGGCGAAGTCGCCGAAGCCGAACTCGAGGAATGGTGCCGCGCGCAACTGCCCGCCGCGCGGCGTCCGCGCCGCTTCCTGCGCGTCGACGCGCTGCCGCGCACCGCCAGCGGCAAGCTCGACCGGCGTGCGCTGCCCGGCTTGTGGGCCAGCGCCTCTTCCGTAGGAGGAGAGGAGTGAGGACCTGCCCGATAGACTGGAGCGGCGTCGAGCGACGCCTTGCGCGGCTGATCGGCGCGGCGCGGCCGGCGCGGCTCGCGAGCGTCACCGTGGCGCTGCCCGAATGGCCCGACTTCGGCGCGCCGGCGAGCGGCGAGTGGTTCGCCTGGCGGCGGCCTGATCGCGAACTGAGCGTGCTCGGCATCGGCAAGGCGTTCGCCGCGACGACCTCGGGCGCCGGACGCTTCGCCGCGCTGCATGCGGCGCATGCGGGCCTCATGGCCGGCTGGCGGCACGGGGAAGAGGAGGGGGCACCGGCGCCGCTCGCCGGCCTCGGCTTCGCCTATTCGCCGCGCGGCGGCGGTCCGCTGCCGAATGCCTGCCTCTGGGTGCCCGAACTGCTGCTGCGCGAAGAAGCGGGCCGCGCCTGGGCGACGTTCTCGTGTCCGGCCGGCGAGGCCGCCGCCGCGCCGCTGCGCTGGCGTGCGCTGTGGCAGGGGCTGTTCGATGCGCCCGCGGTCGTGGCCGCGGCGCCGCGGCTGGAGGCCTGCCCGAATCCGCTCGCCGAGCGCGCCTTCCTCGCGCGCGGCCGCGCCGCGCTGCGCGCCATCGATGCCGGGGTCGCCGACAAGCTCGTGCTGACGCGCTCGGTGCGCCTGCGCGCCGAGCAGCCGCTCGCCGTCGCGCCGGTGCTCGACGCACTGACTGCGCAGCACCCCGGCTGCGCGACCTTCGGCATCGGCCGCGGCGGCCGCGCCTTCGTCGGCGCCTCGCCGGAAACCCTGCTGCGCGTCGACGGCGCGCAGGTCGAGGTCGACGCGCTCGCCGGCACCGCCTGGCTCGCCGATGCGATCGACGCGGCGGCGCCGGCGACGCTGTCGCTGGCCGGCGACAAGAACCGGCGCGAGCACGACTTCGTCGCGCGCGCCGTCGTCGACGCGCTGGCCTCGCTGTGCGAGACCGTCGCCGCGCCCGAGGTGCCCGAAGTGCTGCGCTTCAACGCGCTCCAGCACTTGTGCCGGCGCGTCACGGCGCGCCGGCGCGGCGACGTCTCGGTGCTCGATCTCGTCGCGCGCCTGCATCCGACGCCGGCCGTCGGCGGCGTGCCGACCGCGGCGGCGCTCGACTGGCTGGCGAGCCATGGCGACCGCCGCGGCGCCTGGTACACCGGCGGCATCGGCTGGGTCGACGCCGCCGGCAACGCCGACATCGCCGTCGCGCTGCGCTGCGGCCTGCTGCACGCGCGCGAGGCGACGCTGTTCGCCGGCGCCGGCTTCGTCGCCGGCTCCGAGCCGGCGCAGGAACTCGCCGAGACCGAAGCGAAATTTTCCGTCATGCGCGCAGCGCTCGCGGCGGGAATGCAGGCGCAGGCGCGCAAGGAGGCCGCGTGAACCTGGCCTGGGCCGACGCCTTTGTCGCCGGCCTGACGGCCGCCGGCCTGCGCCGCGTCGTGCTCGCGCCGGGCGCGCGCTCCGCGCCGCTGGCGCTCGCCTGCCTGCGCCGGCCCGAACTCGTTTGCGAAGTGCTCAACGACGAGCGCGTCGCCGGCTACTTCGCGCTCGGCCTCGGCCGCGCGACGCGCGAGCCGGCTGCCGTCCTCTGCACCTCCGGCACGGCCGCCGCCAATCTGCTGCCGGCCGTGATGGAAGCCAACCTCGCCGGCGTGCCGCTGCTGGTGCTGACGGCCGACCGTCCGCCCGAAGCCCATGGCTGGGGCGCCAACCAGACGGTCGATCAATTGAACCTCTACGGCAGCCAGGTGCGCGCCTTCCACAACGTCGCCGTTCCCGACGCCGCCGTGTCGAAAAGCCATTTGCACGCGCTGGCGGCGCGCCTGCTCGACGAGTGCCGCGGCCCGCTGCCCGGCCCCGTGCATGCGAACCTGCCGTTCCGCGAGCCGCTGCTGCCGGCGACGATCCCCGCGCCGCCGCCGCTGCCGGCGCCGGTCATGCAATACGCGGCCTCGCCCGCGATCGCGCCGGTCGACGCCGATGCGATCGCGGCGCGACTGTCCGGCGCGCCCGGCGTCATCCTCTGTGGGGAGGCCGCTTATGGCGGCGGCTTCGCGCCCGCTGTGGCAGCGCTCGCTGCGAAGCTCGGCGCGCCGATCCTCGCCGAGCCCTTGTCGAACCTGCGCTTCGGCGGACACGACCGTTCGCGCGTGCTCACCCATCAAGCCCGCTTCCTGCGCGACGCCGAACTGCCGGAGCCGGCGTGGGTGCTGCGCTTCGGCGCCTTCCCGGTGTCGCGCGCGCTCGAGCGCTGGCTCGTCGCTCTGCGCAGCGCGCAGCAGATTCTCGTCGCGCCGCCGGGCCGCTGGCCCGATCCGCTTTGGCGCCACGCGACGCTCGTGCGCGCCGATGGGCTGGCGCTCGTCGAGGCGCTGCTGCCGCGCGTCGATGCGGCGCCCGCCGGGTGGTTCGCACACTGGAAGGATGCACAGGCGAAAGCCGCGGCGCGAGCCGAAGAAGTCTGCGCGACGCAGCCGCTGTTCGAGGGCGCCGTCGCGCGCCGCCTGCTCGCCGCGTTGCCGGCCGGTGCGCACTGCTTCGTCGGCAACTCGCTGGCGATCCGCGCCGTCGATGCCTTCGGCGGCAGCGGCGACAAGCCGCTGACGCTGCACGGCAACCGCGGCGCCTCGGGCATCGACGGCAACGTCGCCACGGCGGCCGGCATCGCGGCAGCGAGCGGCGCGCCGCTGGCGCTGCTGCTCGGCGACCAGGCGGCGCTGCATGATTGCGGCGGCTTCGCCGCGCTCGCCGGGCGCAACGCCGTTTCGGTGGTCATGGACAACGGCGGCGGCGGCATCTTCGATCACCTGCCGCTGGCGCAGGCCGTGCCGCCAGAGCTGTTCCGGCGCGGCTGGACGGCGCCGCCACAGGCGGACTTCGCCGCGCTCGCCGCCGCGTTCGGCCTGAGCTATGTCAAGGCGCAGGACGCCGCGACGCTGGATAGTGCGCTGAAGACGGCGTTCTCGGCCGGCGGCGCCTGGCTGCTGCGGGTCGTCGTCGACCGCGAGGCGAGCCGCGCAAGCTTCGGCGCCTGACGAAAGGAAAAGATGTTCCGCATCTCGCAGTTCATGCACGAACTGGCGTCGCCGACGCCGCTCGGCCCGAAGCGCAATCCGCCGGGCCCCGTGGTGATCTGGAACCTCGTGCGCCGCTGCAACCTGACCTGCAAGCATTGCTACTCGATTTCGGCCGACAAGGATTTCGCCGGCGAGCTGGCGACCGCCGAAATCTTCACGGTCATGGACGACCTGAAGGGCTTCCGCGTGCCCTGCCTGATCCTCTCGGGCGGCGAGCCGCTGCTGCGGCCCGACATTTTCGACATCGGCAAGCGCGCCAAGGCGATGGGCTTCTACACCGCGCTCTCGTCCAACGGCACGCTGATGGACGAAGCGATGGTGGAGAAGATCGCCGAGGTCGACTTCGACTACGTCGGCGTGAGCCTCGACGGCTTGGCCGCGATCCACGACAAGTTCCGCCGCATGGAAGGCGCCTTCGACGCCTCGCTCGCCGGCATCCGCCGCTGCCGCGACAGGGCCATGAAGGTCGGCGTGCGCTTCACGCTGACGCAGGACAACTTCGCCGACCTGCCGGGCCTGTTGAAGCTGGTCGAGGAGGAGGGCATCGACCGCTTCTACTTCTCGCACCTCAACTACGCCGGCCGCGGCAACAAGAACCGCAAGGACGACGCCCACCACCGCATGACGCGGCAGGCGATGGACCTGCTGTTCGACACTTGCTGGGAGTATGAGCAGCGCGGCCTGCAGCGCGAGTTCACCACCGGCAACAACGACGCCGATGGCGTGTACCTGCTGCACTGGGTCGAGCGCAGGTTTCCCGAACGCGCCGCGCACATTCGCGCCAAGCTCGCGCTCTGGGGCGGCAATTCGAGCGGCATCAACGTCGCCAACATCGACAACCTCGGCAACGTGCACCCGGACACCATGTGGTGGCACCACACGCTCGGCAACGTGCGCGAGCGGCCGTTCTCTACCATCTGGACCGACACCTCCGATCCGCTGATGGCGGGCCTCAAGCGCCTGCCGCGGCAGGTCAAGGGCCGCTGCGCGAACTGCGCGCACTTCGACATCTGCGGCGGCAACACCCGCGTGCGCGCCCAGCAGACCACCGGCGATCCGTGGGCCGAAGATCCCGGCTGCTACCTGACCGACGAGGAGATCGCGTGAAACGCCTGTTCGCCCTTGCGCTGGGCTGCGCGACCGCCGCCTTCGCGGCAGAGCCGCAGAAGCTGTTCGCCGAGCACTGCGCCGTCTGCCACGGCGCCGACCGCCTCGGCGGCACCGGCCCGGCGCTGCTGCCCGAGAGCCTCGCGCGCCTGAAGAAGCCCGAGGCCATGAAGACCATCCGCGAGGGCCGTGCCGCGACGCAGATGGCCGCCTTCGCCGACCGCCTCGCGCCGACCGAGATGGAGGCGCTGGCCGACTGGATCTACACGCCGGTGACGCCGAAGCCCGACTGGACCGAGGCCGCCATCCGCGCCTCGCGCATCGTCAACCATGCGCCGGGCAGCCTGCCGGCGAAGCCCGCCGCCGCCTTCGCCGGCGTCGATATGATGAATCTGTTCCTGGTCGTCGAGACCGGCGACCATCACGTGACGGTGCTCGACGGCGACAAGCTCGAGCCGATCCACCGCTTCCCGAGCCGCTACGCGCTGCACGGCGGGCCGAAGTTCACGCCCGACGGCCGCTATGTCTTCTTCGCCTCGCGCGACGGCTGGATCACCAAGTACGACCTCTGGAACCTCGCCGTCGTCGCCGAGATTCGCGCCGGCATCAATACGCGCAACGTCGCCGTCTCGGGCGACGGCAAGTTCGTCGCCGTCGCCAACTACCTGCCGCACACGCTGGTGCTGCTCGACGCCGACCTCAACCTGCTCAAGGTGCACGCGGTGAAGGACAAGGAAGGGAAGGAGTCCTCGCGCGTCTCGGCCGTCTACGACGCCGCGCCGCGCCAGAGCTTCGTCGCCGCGCTGAAGGACGTGCCCGAGGTCTGGGAGATCAGCTACGACCCGAAGGCGGAAGACGTGCCGATCGGCGTGATCCACGACTTCAAGTACAAGGAAGGCGCCTTCATCCCCGGCTTCCTCAATCCGCGCCGCACCTTCCTCTCCGAGCCGCTCGACGACTTCTTCTTCACCCAGGACTACTCGGAGCTGATGGGCGCCGGGCGCGAAGCCGGCAAGGGCCAGGTGGTGCACCTCGACGTGCGCAAGAAGATCGCCGACCTCGCGCTGCCCGGCATGCCGCACCTCGGCTCCGGCATCACCTGGGAGCGCGACGGCCATACGGTGATGGCGACGCCGAACCTCAAGGAAGGCGTCATCAGCGTCATCGACATGAAGGACTGGAAGACCATCAAGTCGATCCCCACGCTCGGCCCCGGCTTCTTCATGCGCAGCCACGAGAACACGCCCTACGCCTGGACCGACTCGATGATGAGCAAGGCCAAGGACACGCTGCAGGTGATCGACAAGCGCACGCTCGAGAAGGTGGCCGAAGTGAAGACCGATCCGGGCAAGACGCTCGCCCACATCGAGTTCACCCGCGACGGCCGCTACGCGCTCGCGAGCCTGTGGGAGCGCAAGGCCGACGGCGGCGCGCTGATCGTGCTCGACGCCGCCACCTTCAAGGAAGTGAAGCGCATCCCGATGGACAAGCCGGTCGGCAAGTACAACCTGCACAACAAGATCACGCGCTCGGCCGGGACCAGCCACTGACGTCGGGGAGCGATACCCCTAGAGCGCATTCCCCGTCAATTGGAAGGCCGCCCAGAAATAGGGGTGGGCGAACTTTGCGCGTGTCTTGAGTTGCGCCTGCCGGAGCGCCTCGCGCTTGTCGCCGAGCTGGAGCTCCCGGTAGAACTGGTTCATCAGGGTCGCGGTCGCCTCGTCGTCGACCTTCCACAGGCTCGCCACGATGGTCGATGCGCCGGCATACAGGAAGCCGCGCGTGAGACCGACCACGTCGTCGCCGTTGGCAACCTTCCCCAAGCCGGTTTCGCAGGCGCTCAGCGTCACCAGGTCGGCATCCATGCGGATGGAATAGAGTTTGCCGACCGTCAGGTGGCCGTCGCTGGTGTCGTCTCTGGCCAGCCGCAGGGACGAATCGAGCGGAGCCTCGGAATTGAATTCGCCGTGGGTGGCGAAGTGGATGTAATTGAACCCGGCGGCAAACTTGCGAAACGCCGCCTCCGTCGCTTCCTTGCGAATCAGCGCCTTCGACTGCGGCACCATCTTGACCACGGCCAGCGCCTCCAGCTGCGCATGCTTGAGGTCCAGGCGCGGATCGCCGAGGTCGGGGTTGCCGAAGGCCAGGATGCCGGCCGGCTTGGCGGTCTTGGTGGTGCGCAGGTACTTGACCACGCTGGCGCTAGGCAGCAGGCGCAGGCTGTACTTCTCGATCATGAACGCTTTGCCGTCGTGCAGGGCGGCGAACGGCAGGTAGTGCATGGCGCCGTGGGGCACCAGTATCAGTTTGTCGTTGCCGATCGCCTGGGCCAGCGGCGCGATCAACTGCTTGTGCAGTGCCTGCGCATGAGGAAGGTAGGTCGCGGATTCCGGATTCTCGATCTCCCGGCGCAGGTCGCGGATGCTCGCCTCCAGCCCGGTTGCATTCAGCTTCACCCCCTGCATCCCCTGCCGCGTCAGCACGAAGGCCATCAGGTTGGTGCCGTCGTCGTAATACTCGACCAGGGCTTCGCCGACGGGCAGCAGCGCCTGGATCTCCTGCGTCGAAACCATGCCCACGCTCACCAGCGAAGCGAGTTCCGGCACCTGCTGGCGCAACTCCTGTGTCGAGGTGACCGTCAGGGTTCGCTTGCCGGCATCGGGGGCGACCTGAGCGCGTGCATCGAATTCGTTTTCCTCGACCTTGGCCAGCAGGAGACGAATCTGTTCTGCATCGCCGGTGGCGACCGCAAAATCCTTCTTGCTGGCGAGCATGTCCACCAGCGCGCGCGACTTCGAGCGCTCCAGGAATTCGAAGGCCTCGACGAACTTCTGCTGCTCGAACAGTCCGACGATCAGCTTTTTGTACACCTCCTGCTTGTCGCCGACGAAGCCTATCTTGTTGGCTTCGGTGTTGATGGTGGAACGTTGCTGCTCGATGACATCGGCCGCCTTCTTCCAGAACTCGACGGCGCCGGGCAGGTCGCCTTCCGCCGCCGCAATGCGGCCCCGGTCGTACAGCAATACCCAATAGATCTCGCCGTTGTCGCGCACCCGCGGTATCGCCAGCAGGCTGTCGTAGCCTTCCTTGGCCTGTGCCAGTTCGCCGACTTCGAGCTGGGTCTTGACCACCATGAACTGCTTGGGCAATTCCTGGAAGGCGAACAGGCTCTCGCCGCCCATGCCGGCGATGCCGCCGCCGATGACGTCGCCCAGACCCAGCAGAATTGCCCCGAGCGGTCCCGTCGAGTCGGCACGCATGCCCTCGTAGGCTTTCTTGTAATCGCCCAGCGCGATATAGATTTTCGCCACGCCCATCACCTTGTCGTTGGTGAGGCCGGTGTAGGGATAGGAGGTGCTGACCTCGGCCAGGGTTTCGGCGTACTTGGCCGCGTCCTCCTTCTTGCCGGCAAACGCGTGGGACAGCCCGAGCGCGGTAAGCGCCTGGATGCGGAAGCCACGCTCCTCGTTCCATCGCTGTGGAATCGCCGCGAAGGCCTGATGTGCCGCGGCAATCGCCTTGTCGTAGTCGCGCAATTCCGTATAGGCCTCGGCGTACATCAGCGGCAGCCACGGACGCACGTCGCCCTTCAGGGCATCCGGACCGCCGATCACCACCGAACCCATGGCAGCAAGGCCGAACAGCAGCGGATTGGCGCTGCGCATCTCATCCAGATCCAGCGCGGCGGTATCGCCGCGCGCTATGTTTCCTTCAAGCCGCTCCAGACAGGGCAGCAGCTTGTTGTAGCGCTTGAGCTTGCCGTAGGCGTAGCACAGGGGCATCAGCTTGGAACTCGGCGGCTTCGGGTCGTCCTTGATCTCCTTCTCGACCAGTTGCTCGAGGTCGGCATACTTGGCCGCCATGAACAACTTGGCCCGTTCCGGTATGAACTGGGCGTGGGCGGAAGCGGAAAGAAGGAACAGCGAACCGGCGAGAATCAGAAGGCGTGACATGGATGCGTTACCTGAGGGCCGGCGAGAATGCCCAGAGATGATACGCCCGCAATCCGACCCCCTTCGAAACGCATCGAATAAGGGACAGGCGGAATCCTCGGGTTCTGCCTGCCCACTTTTCGGAGGCGCATCCTAGAATGTCGGCGGTCAAGCTCCGACTTGCGGGGCTTCAGCACAAGCGAAGAAATCATGATCAAGCAAACCGCGAAAACTCTGCTCGCCGCCGCCGCGATCCAGTGGTGCAGCGCAGCCGTTGCTCAGGAGCATCGGCATCACCACGAGTTCCCGCCGGACGTCGACGCCTTCCATGCCGTGCTCGTCCCCGTCTGGCACGCCCGCCCCGGCAAGGAGCGCTCGCGCGACGCCTGCGCCAAGGCCGGCCGCATGGAGACGCTGGCGAAGGACATCCGCTCGGCGAACGCCGCGGCGCTGCGCGACACCGTCGCCGCGCTCAAGGCGACGTGCAAGAACAAGCCGGCGGACGTCGATGGCGCGCTGCACGACGTCCACGAGGCGTTTCACCGCATCATCGACGCCGGGGCGAAGTAGGGGCGCCCGCCGCCCGCAGACTTACTAACGCGGCATCAGCGCGAACACGCCCCAGCCCAGGTACTCGCGCGTGCAGGCGGCATAGCGCTCGGGTTCCGAAGTCAGTTGGGCGCGAACCTCGCCGGCCAGCTCGTCGCCGGGATTGGCTTCGAGCCAGCGGCGCATGGTGAGCCACTTGGCCGCCTCGTACCTGTCCCAGCCGTCCTGGTCGGCCAGGACCATCTCGACCACGTCGTAGCCGAGGCGGCCGAAGGACGCGAGAAGTTCCGGCAGCACCAGAAAGTCGGCGATCGAGCCCGCATGACACCGCCTGGCGACGTCTTCCGTCGGCGGCAACTGCCGCCAGTAGGGTTCGCCGACGAGGATGATGCCTCCGCTGCGCAGGCTCTTCGCCAGCAGCTCGATGGTGCCGGCCACTCCCCCGCCGATCCAGGTGGCGCCGACGCAGGCAGCGACGTCGACTTTCTCGTCGGAGACATGGCCGGCAGCATCGCCGTGGATGAACTCGACCCGATCCGTAACGCCGAGTTCTTCGGCGCGGCGTTTCGCCTGCTCGGAGAACAACCGGCTCATGTCGATGCCTGTGCCGACGACGCCGTGATCGCGCGCCCAGGTGCACAGCATCTCCCCCGATCCGCTGCCGAGGTCGAGCACTCGCGCCCCCCGTTCCAGCCGCAGCGCCGCTCCGAGCGTGGCGAGCTTTTCCGGCGTGATCGGGTTGTGAATGCGGTGAGCGCTTTCAGTGATGTTGAAGATGCGTGGGATGTCCATCGGGGAGGGCTTCGTTATGGCGTGAACAGCCGAACGCAGAAGTGAGCGGTCTTGCCCGGCTCTACGCGCCAGGTCTGCTCGAGCGCCGCTGGCTTAAATGGATGGCGCGGACGATTGAGGGCCGAGGTAAGGTAGCCATGTACCGACGCCTTGCAAGAGGAAGCCAACCAACAAGAGGCCAAGGCCCAACGCCATGATCTTTCGCTTCTTGGCTTCATGGGCCTCGAATTTCGGATTAGCGACAAGGCGCGTGCTTCCGTTGAAGCATCCGGCGTGACCAACATCAATAGTCGCTGGGCCCTTGAATACGCGCACTACTTCGTTTGCGACGAGCAAAGCACCAACGATGTCACAAGCGAGGCCGACGGACGTAACGATTGCGGGAAGAGTAGGTGCCATGAATAACCCAGTGTCTTAGTTCAGGGGCGCGCCGCAATGCCGGGTTGGGCATCGCCCGGCGCACCATCGAAACAGGTGCCATTTGAGACGCAAGTGGCAGGAGTGATAAGCCACGAGATCCCACTTTGTGGCAACAGCCAAGAGTCGTATTTAAACCTCAAGTACCCTTCCTGTTGGGTAATTTGGCTTACCACATCTTCCAACACCAAGGTCTTGAACTGAATTCTCGACCCCGGCGGGTAGGTGATTGTGATGTCGAAGTTCCGCGTGGGGTGCGCCATCTGCCAGTACTGAAACTTGCCCTTCTTTACAAGGTAAGTCGAGTCGATGATTACGACAAGGTTATCAATGCTCTCGTAGTCCTCGAGGGAAACAGTGAAACCTTTCTGGAGTTCAGCGTTGTCATTACTCTGCTTGACTACCGCGGCTTGGCCCTTTTGAGTATGAGTTTCCGGGTATTGCACCGAGATCGTCATGCTCGAAATTTCTTCGAATTCGTCTGGATCGGGATGCCAATTAATTGTCGTTTGAATCTTGTTTGACGACGAACGGCACACGTAGATTACTTTGTCCGTGACCTCGTAACAGTCGGGTCTCGCTATGGAATCGCGCATCAATACTTCAGTTGATACGTCCTCACGGTACGGCTCCGAAATGTAGCGATGCAAGTTCTGATGGAAATAGCTCAGGAAGCCATCTTCCTTGTCAATCCTCGGATTATTGAACTGGGCCTTGAGGACATTAATCTGAAGGCCTTTAAGCGTCTCAGCGTCAAGCATCTTCAGGTAATTGCTATCAATGACGATTTCCTTGATTCTGTCGGAAAAATAGTCCCGCCAGTTCTTCGTGTCGAGGGCGAAGCTAAATATCCCAAAGCCAACTAAGGCCACACTAAGCGTTGTTAGCCCGGCTACGAAGGCATACGCAAAGCTTCCGGGAGAAGGGGCCCGAGCCTCAGAATAATATGCAGCGGCGAACACCCCTAGTGCGCCGACGAACATGATCAACACTGTAGAAAGCGAGATGATCTGCTTAGTCTTATTCGAGTCAATAGCTTCCATACGCTTCCTCAGGATAAAGGCAATGAAACGATGCCCAACGTGTTGGAGACGTCATGAATCGGCCGGTTGTCGTCTAAATCGGGAAACGCGCCGCGCGCCGCGGCCCTTGCCGTCGCTGTTCCAGCGGGTTGTCGATTCAGAGCCATGAAGAGTCGGGACGAAAGGCGTCAAAAAATGCACTCGGCATCGTACCACCTTCTCGTAGGCGTTTCGGGAGGTGGCCCGTCGAATGGCGCCGGCTGGCCAAGCCGCCTTGTGGGCTGAACGCCCCTCCTCGGCCATCCGCGGGCGGCCGGACCGATCTGCCTCCGTCAGGCCGCCGCGGAAGCGTGCTTCTCCTGCACCATCTCGTCGAGGGCGCTGATGACGCCGTCGCTGCCCAGTTCCACCTTCTCGAAGTGATCGAACAGCTGTTCCTGCACGCTGTAGTCGGTTTGCCACTCTTCGCCCATCAGCGCGAGTGCGTGGTGCATGTTCTGGTGGACGTCGCGGTGCGGCGATTCGATGTGGCCGAAGGCGCGCAGCTTGCCGAAGACGTCGAGGGTCGAATCGGCGGTCAGCCACTTGCCCAGGCGGCATGAGGTCTCGTTGACCTTGATCGCCTGCGCGTTGTCGGAATCGAGGCCGCGGCCGACGGCCATGTAGCCGTTCTGCTTGTAGATGAAGTGGTCGATCTTGGCCAGCGAGGCGAAGCTGACGTCGTGCACGAGCCGGATCTGTTCCAGCGCGGTGGCCGAGGCGGACGCCACGGCGCTGAAGCGCGCATCGACTTCGCCGATCGTTTGCTGCGAGGCGGTTGCGATCTCGCTCATGGCGGCCGAGTTCTGCAGCATGTTTTCCGAGTCGTCGCTCAGCGCATCCATGATCTGGCTGATGGTCGAGGATGCGTTCTTCGAGTCCTCCGAGAGCTTGCGCACCTCGTCCGCCACGACGGCGAAGCCGCGCCCGTGTTCGCCGGCCCGCGCCGCTTCGATGGCGGCGTTGAGGGCGAGGAGGTTGGTCTGGTCGGCGATGCTGGCGATGAGGCCCACGGCGCGGGCGATCTCGTCGCGGTGGTTGTTGAACTCGTTGATCGACTGGTTGGTTTCCTCGATCTTCCGGACCAGTCCGTCCATCGCTGCGACGACGTCGGCGATGGCCTGGCTGCTCTCGTTCGCCGCCGTGGAGTTCTCGTGCGAGAGCTCGGTGAGCTTGTCGGTGGCCGCCACGATGCCCAGCATGTCCTTCTGGCTGGTGCGCAGGTTCTTCAGCAGGTTCTCGGTGTTCAGCTGTCCGAGGCGCGACATCAGGTTGTTGCGCATCTCGCGGTGGTAATTGGCCATCAGCGTTTCGAGCGACTGGTTGCCCTGCTCGACGGCTTCGCGGAATACGCCGAGCAGATTGCCGGTGTCCATCTGGCGATGGAACTCGTTCTTGCTGGCGGCCGACAGGGCTTCGCGCTGTTCGCGGAAGCAGGTCTCCATCTGGTCGAGCATGGCGTTGACGTGGCGGCATGCGGCTTCGAGTTCGTCGGTGCGGCCGGAATCGGGGATGCGCGCGCCGATCACGCCGGCGGAGATTTCCTCCGCGATGCGCGTGATGTGCTGCAGCGGGTTCAGGGCAAGCTTCAGCTTGTGCAGGTAGAACAGCCCGCTGCCGATGCCGAAGGCCACCAGCAGGACCAGCCAGAGCCAGTCGAGGGGCAGCCAGCCGTGGGTGCCGACGCCGACCAGGCCGGCGATCAGCAGCAGGACGTTGAGGAAGACGACCTCGATGACTGCACTGGAGATGAAGGGCGTTCGTTGCATAGGGCACCTGCGTTGTCTGGGCGGGCGTCCGGGCGGCGCGCGGACGCAAGGCAGCGCCGATGATAACGGGATGGCCCCGGTCGCCATGCGGAGAACTGACGCATTTCGGGCCGTCAAATATCATTGCTGCATCCATCCCTCGGAGCCGCTTATGAAGCCATTTACCCTGATTTGCGCCGCAGCCCTGGCCTGGCCTGCGGCAGCCGTCGCCGGCGAGGATTCGGCCGCCGGCACGCTGGTCGATTTCCGCGTCGAGGTGCAGCGCAATGTGCCGAACGACCTCGGCCGCGCGGTGCTTTACGTCGAGTTGTCCGGGCCCGATTCGGGCGACGTGGCGCGGCGCGTCAAGGAGCGCCTCGCCGAGGGGCTCGCGCTCGCCAAGGCGCAGCGCGGCGTCGCGGTGCACAGCGGCGGCACGCAGACCTGGCCGGTCTATGCGAAGAGCGGCGGCGCGATCGAGGCCTGGCGCATGCGCTCCGAGATCGTGCTGGAAAGCGCGGAGGCGGCGGCGCTGTCGGCGGCCGTCGGCCAGTTGCAGAAGACGATGGCCGTCGCGCGCATCGGTTTCCAGCCGGCGCCGGAAACGCGCCGCGCCGCCGAGGATGCGGCCGAGCTCGAGGCGATGCAGCGCTTCCGCGACAAGGCGGAACGCGTCGCCGCGGCGTTCAGGCAGTCTTACCGGATTCGACGCATGACGCTCAGCGCGGCCGGCGGTCAGCCGCCGATGCCGATGTTGCGGATGGCGGCGGCCGAGGGTGCGGCGATGCCGCTCGAAGCGGGGGATTCGACGGTGACGGTCGCCGTCGACGGGCAGATCGAGCTGCCCGCGGCGACGAAATAGCGGCTCAGGGCTTGGGCGCCCAGTTGCCCTTGTCGTCCTGGATCATCCAGCCGGACTTCATTTCGCCGGCCCAGCGCGCCCGCATGCCGGCGCGGATTTCGGCGATGCCGGCGTCGTCCTTGCGCTTGTTGGCGTGGGCGAGCGCGGCGATGAAGGCCATGCGGTCGGAGTTCTCGGCGTCGATCAGCTTCTCGACGATCTGGCGCGTGGCGATCTTGCCCAGGTGCGACGAATCGGCGATCGCGAGGTCGCCGTTGTTGGCCAGGCCGATCACGCGCGGCTCGTAGAACTTCACCAGCCGCGATTCGCGCTGCTTCATGCTGTGCTTGATGACGACGGTCATCGGGTCGTTGATGTCGTAGCGGATGGCGTCGGCGGCGAGCACGCTGCCGGACAGGAGCAGGGCGGCGGCGAGGATGCAGAGTCGTTTCATTTATTTTCCCGCGAGCAGGAGTTTGAGGTCGGCGGCGACGCGCTCGGGCGCTTCGCCGTGGCGGACGGTCAGGCGCAGGTTGCCCTGCGGGTCGAAGACGTAGCTCGACGAGGCATGGTCGATGCTGTAGCTGCCCGGCTCCTTGCCCGGCTGCTTGGCGAAGAAGACCTTGAAATCCTTCGCCACGTCGCCGATGGTCTTCTCGTCGCCCCAGAGGCCGATGAAGCTCGGATCGAACCAGGGCACGTACTGCGCGAGCAGCTGCGGCGTATCGCGGTTGGGGTCGAGGGTGACGAAGATCACCTGCACGCGCTGCGCGTCGGGCCCCAGGAGCTTCAGGGTGTCGCGCATCGCCGCCATGTTGGTGGGGCAGACGTCGGGGCATTGCGTGTAGCCGAAGAAGAGGACCACGGCCTTGCCCTTGAAGTCGGCCATCCGGCGCGTCTTGCCGGTCGGGTCCTGCAGCGCGAAGTCCTTGCCCCAGTCGACGCCCGTGATGTCCGTGGCGTTGAATTTCGGCGGTTCGGAACAGCCGCCGAGCAGCAGGCCGGCGGCGACGATCAGCGCGGAAAGGAGCTTCATGAAACGGGTTCCGGAGAGGGGGGCAGGAGGCGATTCTAGCGGAGGGTTTCCGCGGAAAACTTGATCGCGGCGGTAGTCTAGCATCGGCCGTCCCCCCTATACTTGCGGCCTCTTGACACACCCTCACACGACGCCATCATGATCGAAGCTCCCTCCGGAACGCCGCTCAAGCTCGCGCGCGCTTGGCTCTGGCTCGGCCTCCTGGCGCTCATCGGCTCGGGCTTCCTCGCCATCCTGCTGGTGTTCTCGCGCACGCCCGGCGTGCAGGACGTGTTCCCGCTCAAGGACTTCTTCCGCTCGGCGCTGATCGTGCACGTCGATCTCTCGGTCGCGGTCTGGTTCATGGCCTTCGCCAGCGTGCTGTGGAGCGCGCTGGGGGCGTCGCGCGGCGACGCGCTCGGCCGCGCCGGCTTCTGGCTGGCAAGCGCCGGCACGCTGCTGATGACGCTTTCGCCGTTCTTTCCCGACGCGCATCCGCTGCTCAACAACTACATCCCGGTGCTGCGCCAGCCGGCGTTCTTCGTCAGCCTGTGGCTGTGCGCCGCCGGCTTCGGCATCTCGGTGCTGCGCGCGCTGGCGACGACCTGGCCGCGCGAGTCGCTCGGCAATCCGTTCGGCGTCGGCGTGTTCCTCGCCGCGGTGGCGGGCGCCTTCGCCTTCCTCGCCTTCGTCTGGTCGTGGCTCACGGTGCCGGCCGGCGATACGCAGCAGTATTACGAGATGGTCTTCTGGGGCGGCGGCCACGTGCTCCAGTACCAGCACGCGCTGCTGATGGCGGTGGCGTGGATCTGGATCGCCGACCATCTCGGCGCCAGGCCGATCGTCAGCGGCCGCGTGCTCTCGCTGCTGTTCGTGGTCTCGGCGCTGCCGCTGCTCGCGGTGCCCGTGATCTACCTCAGCTGGGCCGCCGACTCGGCGCAGCACATGGCGTGGTTCGCCAAGCTGATGGAGTTCGGCCACACGACGATGGGGCCGCTGATCCTGATCGGGCTCGCCGGCCTGTGGGGCGTGCGCGGCTCCGCGCATCCGGCGAAGGGCGCCTTCATCGCCTCGTTCGTGCTGTTCGGCGCCGGCGGCATCCTCGGCTACATGATCCGCGGCGTGAACGTCGTCATCCCGGCGCACTACCACGGCGCCATCGTCGGCGTGACGCTCGCCTTCATGGGCCTCGCCTACGTGCTGCTGCCGCAGCTCGGCTTTCGCGCCGTCGAGGGCCGCATGGCGCGCTGGCAGCCTTACATCTACGGCTTCGGCCAGTTGATGCACATCCTCGGCCTGGCCTGGTCGGGCGGCTACGGCGTGCAGCGCAAGGTGGCCGGCGCCGAGCAGATGCTGACGACGCTGCCGCAGAAGATCGGCATGGGCATGATGGGCCTCGGCGGCCTGATCGCCATCATCGGCGGCCTGCTGTTCGTCGTCGCCTGCCTCAAGTCGATGCTTCCGGCGCGCGAGCCGGCCGCCGAAAAGGGCAAGGCGGCGGCGTGAAGCGCGTGCTCCCCTGGCTGACGGCGGCGTTCTTCGTCGGCAGTCTGGCGCTGGCCTGGACGATGGTGCGGGTGCCGGCCGCGCCCGATCTCGCGCCGCCGGCCGCCGCCGTGCCGGCCATCGCCCTGACGGCGCTTTACGATGCCGCGCTGCCCGATTCGTCCGGCCGTACGCAGCGCATCGCGCAATGGCGCGACAAGATCCTGGTGGTCAATTACTGGGCGACGTGGTGCACCCCCTGCCGCGACGAGATGCCGGCCTTCTCGCGCCTGCAGCAGCGCTATGCGGCGCGCGGCGTGCAGTTCGTCGGCGTCGCCATCGACGATGCCGACAAGGTGCGCGATTTCGCGCGCGACTTCCCCGTCGCCTATCCCCTGCTGGTCGCCGACCGCGAGTTCGCCGAAACCTCGCGCGCGCTCGGCAACGTGGCGCAGGCGGTTCCCTACACCGTGGTGCTCGACCGCAGCGGCAAGGTCCAGGCCGGCACCGTGGGACGCGTGAACGAGGATGCGCTGGCGCGCCTGCTCGACCGCCTCACCAGCCCGTAGTTTCGAGCACATGGCGACCTCGAACGCGCTAGACTTTCCGCGTCAAGGGAGCAACAAGACGATGACCCCCTCGCGGTCCTACCGGGCGGTGCTGGTGCTGAGCCTGGCATGCGCGAACATCCTGGTGCTGGCGATCTCGGCGTTTTCGCTGCATCAAAGCCGGCAGCAGCATGAGCACCACGCCGAAACGCAGGTCGAGAACGTCGCCCACGCGCTCGACCGAAGCATTTCGGCGAGCGTCGGCCGCATCGAACTGGTGCTGCGCGCGGTGGCCGACGAACTCGAACGCCAGCTTGCCGACCAGCGCCGGCTCGACCCGAAGCGCACCGAGGCGCTGCTGGCGCGCTACGAGCAGCGGCTGCCGGAGGCGGAGGCGATCCGCATCGCCGACGACCGCGGCCTGGTGGTCTTCGGCAAGGGGCTCGACAAGCGCGAGCGCCCGAGTTGGGTGGACCGCGAGTACTTCGTTCACCTGCGCGAGCATCCGGAGGCCGGCGTCCAGGTTTCCAAGCCGCGCGTCGGCCGCGTCGCCAAGAAGCACATCGTCGGCTTCGCGCTGCGCTACAACCATCCCGACGGCAGCTTTGCTGGGGTGATTTCGGCGCCGGTCGCGGTCGACCACTTCACCGGCCTGCTGTCGCGCTTCAGCATCGGCGGCAGCGGCACCGTGGTGCTGCGCGACGCCGACTTCGGCCTGATCACCCGCCTGCCGCCGATTCCCGACGAGCCGAGGGGTCAGGTCGGCCACGCGGGCGTTTCCCGTGAGCTGCGTGATCGCGTCAGCTCGGGCGTTCGCTCGGCCACGTATCACCTGGAGAGTTCGCCGGCCGGCGACCGGCATATCGTTTCCTATCACCGCCTCGACAATGCACCGATGATCGCCATCGTCGGCACGGCTTCGAAGGACTACCTCGCCGACTGGTACGCGGAGGTCTACAAGACCATCGCCCTCGCGCTCGGATTCGTGCTGCTCTCCGGCGCCACCGGCGTGCTCCTGCTGCGCATCGTCCGCCAGGCCGAGCAGCGCGAGAGTGCGGCGCAGGCGGCCAACGTCGCCAAGAGCCAGTTCCTCGCCACCATGTCGCACGAAATCCGCACGCCGATGAACGGCGTGCTCGGCATGGCGCAGCTGCTGATGCGCGACGACGTCGATGCCGAGGAGCGGGTCGCCTACGCGGGCGCCATCTACGATTCCGGCAACTCGCTGCTGACGATCCTCAACGACATCCTCGACCTGTCGAAGGTGGAGGCCGGCAAGCTCCTGCTCGAGGACGTGGCGTTCGCGCCCGCCGCGGTGCTCGACGAGGTGGCGATGCTGTTCGGGCCGCTGGCGCGCGAGAAGGACATCGCGCTCGAGGTGCATTGGCACGGCCCGCCGGCGCAGCGCTATCGCAGCGATCCGATCCGGCTGCGGCAGGTGCTGTCGAACCTCGTCGGCAACGCGATCAAGTTCACGCCCGAGAACGGGCGCGTGTGCGTGCGCGGCGAGGAAGCCGGCGTCTGCCACGGCGAGGTGCTGCTGTGCTTCTATGTCGAGGACAACGGCATTGGCGTCGCGCCGGAAATGCGCCACCTGCTGTTCAGGCCGTTCTCGCAACTCGACGCCGGCATCACGCGCCATTTCGGCGGCACCGGCCTCGGCCTGGCGATCGTGGAGGGGCTGGTGCGGCTGATGGGCGGCTCCATCGGCGTCGAGAGCAACCCGGGACTCGGCTCGACGTTCTGGTTCACCGTGTGCGTGAAACCGTCGGGCGAGGTGCCGGCGATCGCGCCGGAGACGCTGCCCGCCGCGATGCGGGGGCTCGTCATCGAGGACGGCCACGCCTGCCGCGTGCTCATCGTCGAGGACCTCCCGGTCAACCGCATGGTGGCCGAAGCGATGCTGGGCAAGCTCGGCTGCCAGCCGCAGAGCGTGGACAACGGACGCGACGCGCTCGAGGCGATCAAGGCGGCAGGCGGGGACTACGACATGGTGCTGATGGATTGCCAGATGCCAGAGATGGACGGCTTCGAGGCGACGCGGCGCATCCGCGAGTGGGAGCGCGAATCGGGGCAGCCGCCGCTGTGCATCGTCGCGCTCACCGCCGCGGCCTTCGCCGAGGACCAGGGCCGCTGCCTCGAGGCCGGCATGGACGATTTCCTCGCCAAGCCGATCAACCTGGCCGACCTCGCGGCGATGCTCGGCAAGTGGCGCGCGCTCCGCGCGCCCGGGCAAAAGGCGGCCGCCTAGTTAGCGCGAGGCGGGCAGGGCGGAGGGCAGGCGCGCGCGCAGGGACGCGGCGACCTTTTCCGGCGTCATCGTGTCGTTGAGCACCGCGACGAACTTGCCCTCGGCATCGACGACGAAGACGAGCGGGCTGACTTCGAGGCTGACGCTGCCGTCGGACAGGACGTGCTTCTGGAAGTTGGCGCCGAAGGTGTCGGCCACCGCCTTCACCGCCTCGGCCTTGCCGGTGGCGCCGATGAAGTCGGGATGGATCTTCTTGACGGCGGCGCCCATGGTTGCCGGCGTGTCGCGCTCATCCACCGAGACGACGATCATGGCGACGCGCGCCCGCTCGCCGCTGGTCAGCGTCTCGTAGGCGCGGGCCAGGTTGGCGTGGCGCGCCGCGCAGCGCTCGCCGCAGCCGGCGTAGGCGAAGGTCAGCGCGACCACCTTGCCGCGCAGCGCCTTGCTGTCGACGGCACCCTCGCTCGACTCGAGCACGAAGTCGATGCTGACCGTCGCGCCCGAGAATGTGGCCTTGATCGGCTGCCAGAAGAAGACGGCCCCCATCAGGACCACGAGTCCCGCGAGGCCGAGCTTGGTCAGCCAATCCATTGCCTTCATGCAGCCTCCTGGGGCGCCTGCAGCGCCATCGATCGAGCCGAGATTGTAAAGGCGTCGGAGAAGCACATGCCGTCTTCCGCGCCCTGGGCCTTGAAGTGCGGGAACACGGCCTCGACCATCTTCACCGAGCCGCAGGCATACAGCTCATGGCCGGCCAGCGACGGGAAATCCTGCAGGATGGCCTGATGCACGAGGCCGGTGCGGCCTGTCCAGTTGTCCTCCGGCGCCGGGTCGGAGAGCACCGGGATGAAGTGCACGTTGCTGTGGTCGCGCGCCCACTGCGCCGGCAGGTCTGGCATGTAGAGGTCGCGCAGCTGGCGCACGCCCCAGTAGAGGTGGATCGGGCGGCGGATGCCCTTGTGGAAGGCGTCCTCGACCATGCTCTTGACGGGCGCGAAGCCGGTGGCGCCGGCGACGAAGATGATCGGCCGGTTCGACTCGCGCAGCACGAAGTCGCCGAATGGGCCCTCGAAGCGGATCTCGTCGCCGACCTTCATGCCCTCGAAGACGTGGGTGGTGAAGCGGCCGCCCGCCACCAGGCGGATGTGCAGTTCGATGAACTCGTTGCGGTGCGGCGGCGTGGCGAACGAGAAGGCGCGACGCTGGCCGTCGTCGAGGATGATGTTGATGTACTGGCCGGCCTTGAACTGGATGCGCTCGCCGTCGGGCAGCGCCATGCGCACGCGCATGACGTCGTAGGAGAGCTTGTCGAGCGCGACGACGCGGCCGGAGAACTCGCGCACCGGGTTCAGCACGCGGCTCTCGTCGGCCACGTACTCGATCTCGGCGTCGTCGACCGCGGTGGCGCAGCACAGCAGCACCTTGCCGGCGGCGCGCTCCTCGGCCGTCAGGGCGTTGGCCTGGTAGACGCCGGGGTCGACGTTGCCTGCGACCACCGTGCATTTGCAGACGCCGCAGCCGCCGTTGCGGCACTCGAAGGGCAGCGGCAGTTCCTGGCGCAGGCCGGCGTCGAGCAGGGTCTCGCCGAAGCGCGCGGTGACCGTCTTGCCGGGATGGAAGGTGACCTTCACCTCGGCCTTGGCGGCGCCGCGGCGCTGCGGCGGCAGCCACGGGGTGAGGAACAGCAGCACGCTGACGCCGATGACCAGGAACCACACCTTCATCGGGTCCCAGACGTAGATCAGGGCCAGCACCGGCAGCTCGAACCAGTCGAACTCGAAGTCGTGCGGCACCATGTTCAGGTTGGCCTCGGGGCCCTGGCTCAACACCGGCTTGATCAGCGAGAGCACGATGAACATCAGCGTCACCGCGATGGCGACGGGCTTCGGCGGGTTGATGTGCGCCTTGGGCACGCGCTGGACGTGGATCCACATGACGAACACCACGATCAGCGGCGCGCCGATGTGGATGAAGGCGAGCAGGGTGAACAGCCGGCTGTTCACGGAGCCTTCGTAGAGGAAGTTGCGGATCAGCGTGCCGTTGAACAGCGGTAGCACGTCGAACCATTCGGCCACGGCGACGACGATGAACTGCGCCAGCTGGTCCCAGACCAGCATGAAGCCGTTGATGCCGGCGACGTACACCATCCACAGCAGGGCCACGCCCGAGACCCACGAGAACCAGCGGAAGCCGCGATAGCGGTCGTAGGCGAAGTGCCGCAGCATGTGCAGCAGCATGGTCAGGATCATGCCGTCGGTGGCGTAGCGGTGCACGCTGCGCAGGATGCCGCCGGCCCACCACTGGTCGTGGGTGATCGCCTCGACCGACTCGTAGGCGTCATGCACGCCGGTGTCGGCGAAGATATAGAGATACAGCCCGGATACCGCCAGCAGCCAGAACTGCCAGAAGGTGATGGTGCCGAGGTGGTAGAAGGGGTTCAGCTTTTCGCCGAAGGCACGGTTGAACGTGTTCTCGGCGTGCATGAAGAACCAGCGGAAGATTTGCTGCTGCGTCTTGATGAACATGGACGGGCTCCGGTCGATGTCTTGGGCTTATTGGAAGAACAGGCCGCCCTTGTCGGGGTTGAAGTCGATCACCAGCACCTGCGCCGGCTGCAGCGTCACCTTGCCTTCCTTGACGAACTTGAAGCCCGGCTCGCGTACGTTGTCGCTCAGGCGCACGGCGATCTGGTGCTCGCCCGCCGGCAGCTCGAAGCGGCGGTAGACGGTCGAGATGCCGTCCTTGGAAAGGCCGGTCGGCTGGATCGTGCCCTTGTACATCGACTTGCCGTCCATATCGAGTTCGATCACCAGCGGCGAGCGCTCGCGCGGGCACTCCAGCGGCGCGCGCATGTTCGGCGGCAGCTTCTGCAGTTCCTCGGGCGTGCGCTTGCGGCACTCGCGGTCGCCGAAGTGGGCGAGCGAGAGCTTGACCAGCGCGTGTCCGGGCGGCAGGTGCTGGTAGCGCGGGTTGGTGGCGAAGTAGCCGATGAAGGCGGCGAAGGCGCCGTACAGCACCACCTGGCCGGCGATGGCGGCGGGTTTAATGGACATGTTGAACGGTCCTCCGGTGATAGGGCTTGAGGCGGCTGTCGTCGCCCGTTGCGGTTTCGATATCGGTCCTGAATTCCTTGAGTGCCGCGACCAGCCGCGCGTCGTCGTGCGGCCCGGCCCAGGCTTCGCACACGCGCTCGCGCGGCACCAGCCTGCGCAGCCGCGGCTCGCGCTCGTGGGCGAGGCGCTCGGCGGTCCATTGGTTGCCGAGGCGGTAGGGGCAGCCGCCTTCGCGGCAGCCGGTGATCAGCACGCCGTCGGCGCCGCCGCGCAGCGCGTATTCGACGAAGGACGGCGGCAGCATGCCGGAGCAGATCAGCGTGAACACGGCGGTGTCGGGCGCGCGCAGCGCGTCGGCCTTGGCGCCCTGCTCGCAGCCGAAGACGACGATCCTGGTGCGGCCCTCGAGCGTCGCCAGCTGCTGCTCGAGTTCGCGGCGCAGGGCGTTGATTGGCTGCTGCGGCATGTCGATGCCGGTGACGAGTTCCTCGACGCTGCGGAACGGGGTCGACGACGGGCAGGAGCCGACGCAGATGCCGCAGCTGGCGCAGTTGGCGGTGTCGACGACGGCGAGCTCATGCCCGCGCTTGGTCGGGTGCACCGTCATGGTGATCGCCTGGTAGGGGCAGTCGGCGTAGCAGCGACGGCAGCCGTTGCAGTTGTCGGGCTGGACTTCCGCGATCGCGGCGGCGCGCTTGCGCGGCAGCAGCGGCAGCGCGATCAGCAGGGCGGTGAAGCCGCCCAGCAGCGCCCAGACGAAGCCGGGCGAGGTCTCGTACATCAGCGGGTTGAGGAACAGCGCCGGCCAGTCCATGCGTGTGTTGGCGGGCACGCGGGCGAGGTCGGCGGCGGCGTCGCTGACTGCGGGGTTGACCAGCGCGAGCCCCAGCAGCGCCAGCAGCGTGCCCCAGGCCAGCGGCTTGGACGGGAAGGCATCGACGCTGCTGATGCGGTGCACGTGCGCCCAGATGCCGATGATCAGCATCACCGGGAAGCCGATGTGGATATAGACGAGGAAGGTGAAGAAGCGGTCGCTGACGGCGTCGGGCGTCAGGAAGTTGCGCGCCGCCGAGATGGTCGAGATGTCGAACCAGTCGAAGAGTTCGTGCGTCGCCAGCGCGGAGAACTGCGCCAGCTGGTCCCAGACGATCCAGTAGCCGCCGATCGCGCTCATGTACACGACCCAGATCAGCGGGATGCCGGTCATCCACGAGTAGAGGCGGAAGCCGGAGTAGCGGTCGTACGCCCACTCGCGCAGCAGGTGCAGGAACATCACCAGCAGGAAGCCGTCGGTGGCGTAGCGGTGCAGGCTGCGCACGATGCCGCCGAACCACCACTGTTCGTTCGACAGGTAGCCAATCGAGTCGTAGACGCCGGTGACGCTGGTGTCGATGACGATGTAGAGGTAGGTGCCGGTGGCGGTGAGGATCCAGAGCAGCCAGAGGCCGAGCGCGCCGAGGTGGCGCAGCGGGTTAGCCGCGTGGCCGAAGAAGGCGTCGAAGAAGTTCTCGACGCGCTGTATCGCGGCGCCCGAGGCATTGCGGAGTGCTGCATGAGGGCTCAAGTGCGGGGTTCCGGTTGCGATTCATCTTTTTTGTTTTATTAGCGATCGATGATATGCACCCGGCCTGCCCTGCGACTTGACCGCAGTCAAGCGCCGGAAATTTCCCTTGGCAGCCTGCCGCGCCTCTCGCGCCAATAGAAGAGGGCGAGCCAGATGATGAAGGTCAACGCCCCGGCGGCTTCCATGAAGATGCCGTAGCTGATGCGGTACTTGCCGGTCGTGGGATCGTAGACCGAGCATAGGATGCGGACCCGGTCGATAAGTTCCGCCACCGTGAGCGACTCCGGCTTGAGCGCTTCGCCGCCCATCAGCGCCTTGAGCGGATCGGCGAGCGTGTCGGCGGTGAAGGTCTCGCCGTACACCTGGCGGACGATGGTGCCCTTGGCGTCGACCAGCGTGACCTGGTTGAGGTGGTCGAAGCCGGCGAGCGTCTGCACGTAGCTGAAGCCGAACTCGCGCGTGAGCTCGGGCACCAGCGCCGCGGCGGGGCTGAGGAAATCCCAGTTCGGCAGCCGCACGCCCTGCTGCAGCGCGAAGGACTTCATCGCCTGCGGCGAATCGAAGGGCTGGTTGAAGCCGATGCTGACGATGTTGAACTTGTCGGCGCCGAAGCGGTTCACCAGACCCTCGACGGCCTTCTGCAGGTTCTTGGTCGTGGTCGGGCAGACCTGGAAGCAGCCGGTGTACATGAAGCTCACGAGGGTCGGCTTGCCGCGGTAGTCGGCCAGCCGCACCGGATTGCCGTCGCGGTTGAGCAGCGCGAAGTCCTTGACGATGTTGCCGACCGCCTTCTGGGACTTGTCGAAGGCGGCCTGCTCGTCGAGCGTGGTGATCATCTGGCTCGAGTTGCGGTTCAGCGGCCGCGAGGTGAGCTTGGGCGCGTCCGCGCCCGCATCGTCGGCGCCCCAGGACGGCAGCGCCGCGGCGGCCAGCACCGCGGCCGCGAGGACGCGCGGGATGAGCTTCACGGATTCAGAACTGCGGGTCGATGATCGCCGTGACGAGCAGCAGCGTGAGCTGCATCAGCGAGGCGTGGAAGCAGGACATGGCGGTCTTGCGGTTCGGATCCTGCGCCAGCAGCCAGGCCTTGCGGATGAACTGGAAGCCGCCGATCGCGGCGCCGGCGACGTAGAGCGGGCCGAGGCCGAAGAAGGCCGGCAGGAACGACGCGGCGACCAGCAGGATCGTGCTGCCGAAGATGGTCTGGGCGGCGCGCTGGTCGCCGACGACGACGGGCAGCATCGGCACGCCGGCGGCCGCGTAGTCGTCGCGGAAGGCGACGGCGAGGCTCCAGAAGTGCGGCGGCGTCCACAGGAAGAGGACGAAGGCCAGCGCCAGCGGCACGGCGCCGATCTCGGGATTCGAGGCCGCGGCGCCGGCGAGCACCGCCCAGCTGCCGGCCAGGCCGCCGATGACGATGTTCAGCCAGGTGCGGCGCTTGAGCCAGACCGTATAGACGACGGCGTAGAAGAAGGCGCCGAGGAAGACGTAGAGCGCGGCCCAGGCGTTGAGGGCCATCCACGCGGCACCCACCGAGACCGCCATCAGCCCGCCGATGGCCCAGAGCCAGGCCGGGCTGCGGCGGAAGCCGCCGTCGGCGAAGGCGCGCTTGCGCGTGCGGCTCATCTTCGGATCGATGTCGTACTCGTAGTACTGGTTGAATGCCCCCGCGCAGCCCGAGGAGATCAGGGTCGACAGCGCGAGCACGACGAACTGCATTGCGGTGAGCGAAGGCCCGCTGGTGACGGCGAGGCCCGCCAGGGCGGTGAAGGTGATGACCACGCCGATGCGCAGCTTGAAGACGCCCAAGATGCTGCGGAGGGTCCAGGCGGGATGCGGTGCTTGCGTCAGTGTCGTTTCCATCGTCGCTTTTTTCCTTGTCGTCGGATCCTGCTTGAATCTCCTCCGGCGTGCGGAGGGGATTCAGCCAGGATCCGGAAAACCCCGCCGGCACTGGGTCGGCGGGGCATCCGGAGCGTTGCGGTCTACTCTAGCTCAGTCCCCAGACCTCGGACAGATACTTCCAGTTCACGAAGTAGTAGAGGACGAAGGACACCAGCAGCAGCGTCGCCAGCACTAGGGTCCCCGGCACGGCGACGTGTTCGGCGCTGCCGTAGCCCGAGACGTTGGCGGCGACGGTCTGCGGCGGGAACGGCGTGCGCTCCGTCGTCAGCTTGCCTTCGTCGAGCTTCTTGCCGAACAGCAGCGAACCGACGATCAGCAGGCAGAACATCGCGCCGCCGATGACGGCGATGACGCCGAAGATGCCGGTCAGGCCCATCATCAGGTAGGCGGCGCCCGGCCACTCGTACTGGAACGGCGCGCCCGAGAAGGCCATGTCCCAGTGGCGGCGGGAGACGCCCAGCGTGCCGGCGCCCATCATCACCAGCGAGAGCACTGCCATGGCGATGCCGAACACGAACGGCTGCAGCGAGCACAGCTTCGGCAGGATCAGCTCACGCTTGAACAGCACCGGCACCAGGAAGTAGGTGAGGGCCATGAAGGCGAGCGTGGTGCCGCTGACGACGGTGGCGTGGAAGTGGCCCGGCACGTAGAACGTGTTGTGCATCAGCATGTTGATCTGCTCGGTGCCCAGCACGACGCCGGAGATGCCGCCGATGAAGCCGAAGCTGACCAGCGAGATGAACATGCCCGAGAACGCCGGGTTGCCCCACGGCGCCTTGCGCAGCCACTCGAAGAGGCCGTTGTTGTAGCCCTTCTTGCGCTGTGCCGCTTCGATCGCGCCCGGAACCGTGAAGCCGTGGATCATGGAGGCCATCACCGCGAAGTACATGAAGTACGACGTGTTGAGCACCTTCCACTCCGAGCCGAGGCCCGGGTCGGACAGCAGGTGGTGGGCGGAGGCGAGCTGCAGGAACAGGATGTAGAGCAGGAAGGCGAAGCGCGACACCTTCTCGGACAGCGGCTTGGCGCCGAGCGCGATGGCGGCGATCGCGTACCAGATCGACACGTGCGCGGAGACGTTGATCTGCTGCGAGCTGTGGCCCATGCCCCACCAGATGACGCGGTACATCAGCGGGTCGACTTCCTGGATGATGCCGAGCGACCAGAGGAGCGTCGGGATCAGGATGACGGCGCCCGAGGCGATGGTGTAGACCGCGATGATGCAGGCGGTCAGCGCGCCGAAGGTCACCAGCGGGATCGAGCCTTCGTAGGTGCGCTCCTGCTTGGCGACGACGAGCGTGCCGAGGAACACGAAGCAGCCGATCAGCGCGCCGACGGCGAACAGGATCAGGCCGAGGTAGAACCACGGCGAGGCCTGCATCGGCACGTAGGAGGTGAACATCACGCTCGACTCGCCGGACAGCACGGCATAGTTGCCCATGACGGCGCCGATGAGCATCAGCCAGAAGCCGAGCCAGGCGATCTTGGGCGTTGCCAGCCGGCAGCGCAGCAGCGTCGATGACGCGAAGTACAGCACGGCCATCTCGAAGAAGATGATCCAGACCAGCAGCATGTCGACGCCGTGGGCGGTCAGCACGAGGTAGAACTGGTCAGCCGGCAGCAGCTTGACGGCCGGCCAGCGCGTCAGGATGACGAACAACGCCATGATGCCGCCGACCAGCAGCGCGACGACGCCGGCGACGGCGTTCCAGCGCATCAGCTTTTCGGCCTCGACGTCGAATTGAAGCCCGGTGCGCGGGCAATTGCGATAAGTGGTTGCCATCTATGCGCCCCCTTTATTTCACGTAAATCCGGCCGAGCATCGAGTGGTGACCGATGCCGCAGAATTCGTTGCAGACGATGGAATAGGTGCCGGCCTGGTTGGGCGTCATCTTCACGACGTGCTCATAGCCCGGGACGACCTGGATGTTGATGTTGGTCGGCTGCAGCGAGAAGCCGTGGTTGTAGTCCATCGAGTAGAGGTGGACGCGGTAGGTCTGTCCCTTCTCCAGCTCGAGGATCGGCCACCACTTCCACAGGCTCGCCGTCAGGTAGGCGTCGCCGCCGGGCGGAACCTTGACGACCGGGATCTGCTGCTCGGTCTCGGTGCGGACGGTGTTCTCGGCGATGAACTTTTCGGCCTTGGCGCTGTACATCTCGCGCGTCGACTTGTAGGTCTCGGTCGAGAGGTTCTGCTTACCGTTGATGTGCCAGTAGATCATCATGACGAACATGATCATGCCCCACGTGAAGGCCAGCAGGATCCACGTCCATTCGATCTTGTCGATCGGTTGCTTCCACCACAGTCGGTCTGCGGGCGGCAGGATTGCGCTCATTGGTTTTTCTCCCCTGGTGGACGCCTACTTGGCGATCGGAACGGCGATGATGTTCATGATTCCCCACAGGCTGTAGAGAATCGTGGGAGAGGCAACCCCGAGGAAAAGCAGCAGAAACGGGTTGTCCAGTACCCGTTGCATGAACGGGATGTCTTTGTCTTGTATGTCGGCCATTCTCGATCCTCCGTCAGCGGTGACGCGCAAAAAAAGGCGCGGAAATTTCAAAGCAAGATGCCGGGATTCAGCGCATGGAAAGGTAACGTTGGTCAAGGGCCCGTGAAATTGATCCCGGACAAGAAAACCGAAACATCAGCAGGGACTTATCTGCTTAAGTGCGACATGTCGCCGCATATAATCGACGCGAAGATTTCGCATAACCGCGTCGAATTCATCTAACGGATTTGCTTATGACCGATGCCTCTCGCCGCAGTGTCGCCGCATGGCTTTTCATCTGCGCCGCCATGGTCTTCGCCACGCTCGTCGTCGGCGGCGTGACGCGCCTGACCCACTCCGGGCTCTCGATCGTCGAATGGCAGCCGATCGTCGGCACCATTCCGCCCATCGGCGTCGCCGAGTGGGAAGCGACCTTCGACAAGTACAAGGCGACGCCCGAGTACCAGAAGGTCAATCACCAGATGAGCCTCGACGAGTTCAAGGGCATCTTCTGGTGGGAATACTTCCACCGCGTGCTCGGCCGCACCATCGGCCTCGTCTTCCTGCTCCCCTTCCTGTGGTTCCTGCTGCGTGGCCGGCTCGAGAAGCCGCTGGTGCCGAAGCTGGTCGGCATCTTCATCCTCGGCGGCATGCAGGGCGCGATGGGCTGGTACATGGTCAAGAGCGGCCTCGTCGACGACCCGCGCGTCAGCCAGTACCGCCTGACGGCGCACCTGTCGCTGGCCTTCTTCATCTTCACGGCGATCGTCTGGGTGGCGCTCGGCGTGCTGCGCGAGCGCGCCCCGTACGTCGCCAACCGCGCCGTGGCGCGCCTGCGTCGCGTCGGCGCCTGGCTGCTGGCGCTCGCTGCCTACATGATCGTCACCGGCGGCTTCGTCGCCGGCATCCGCGCCGGCAAGGCCTACAACACCTTCCCGCTGATGAACGGCGACTTCGTGCCGCCCGAGATCTTCATGATCGAGCCGTGGTACCTGAACTTCTTCAACAACATGGCGACGGTGCAGTTCGACCACCGCCTCGGCGCCTGGCTGCTGGCGTTCCTGGTGCCGTGGTTCTGGTGGCAGTTGCGCAACGCGCCGGTGCCGAGCCGCGCGCGCGGCGTGGCGACGCTGCTGGTCGTCGCGCTCGCGGTGCAGATCGCGCTCGGCATCACGACGCTGCTGCTCGCCGTGCCGGTGAACTGGGGCGCTGCGCACCAGGGCGGCTCGATGATCGTGTTCGGCATCCTGCTCTGGCTCAACCACGAGCTGCGCGTGGCGCCCGCCTTCGGGCGCGGCTGATCGCGGCGGCGTGAGCGACGACGCCCGCCTCGCCGGCATACGGCGGCTCGCCCGGGTCGTTGCGGCGCTGTCGCTGGCCGTGGTCGCCGTCAGCGCATGGCTGCGCCTCGATGCGGCCGGCCTCGGCTGCGCCGACTGGCCGGCGTGCTACGGCGCCGCGCTGGCGGGCGCGAAGGCCGATCCCGGCTTCGCGCGCCTGCTGCACCGCGTGGTCGCCACCTCCGCACTGCTGCTTGCGCTGCTGCTGGCATGGCGCGCACTGCGGCCGCGTCCGCTGCCGGGCGTCGTCGCGCCGGCGCTGGCGCTGGTCGGCGTCATGCTGCTGCTGTCGCTGCTCGGAATCTGGAGCGCCGATCCGCGCCGCGTGCTGGTGAACCTGCTGAACATCCTCGGCGGGCTGGCGCTCGTCTCGCTGTCATGGCGCGTCGCGATGGCCGCCGCGCCGCCGGCTGCGCAACCGGACCGTTCGCCGCTGCTGCACGGCGCGCTCGCCGCGCTGACGCTGACGGTGTTGCTCGGCGCGCTGATCGGGGCGCGCTATGCCGCCGCGAGTTGCACCAGCGTGCCGTTCTGCGGCGATGCGGCGCTGCCGGCGCTGGCCGGACTGGCGGCGCTGAGCCCCTTCGACGCGTTGACTGCCGCCGCGCCGGCCGGCGATGCCGGTGGCACGGCGCTGCACCTGCTCCATCGCTATGCGGCGTTTGCCGTGCTGCTCCTGCTCGGCGCGGCGGCATTTCGCGCGCTGCGCCAGCCGGCGGCGCGCACGAGCGCGCGCCTGGTGCTGATGCTGCTCGTCGCCACGCTGGGCGTCGGCGTGGCGGCGGTGGCGTTCGGTTTTCCGCTGCTGCTCGGCGTCGCCCACGGCGCCCTGGCGGCGGCGCTGCTCGCCGCGTGCGCGGCGCTGGCGCGCCGCTAGCCTTTCAGCAGGGCTTGCCCGGCTTGCAGCCCTTGAGGATCCAGAGCGAAATGACGCCGGCGGTTTCGTCGGCGCGCACCTTGCGCGCCATGCTCAGCGCATCGCGCCCCGCTTCCGTCTTCGCCGTCACGTCGGCGCCGGCCTGCAGCAGCAGGCGCGCGTGCTCGGTGCGCGTGGCATAGGCAGCCATGTGCAGCGGCGTGGCGCCTTCGCGATCGCGCGCATTCACGTCGGCGCCGGCGGCGAGCAGGGCTTGCAGCGGCCCGCTGTCGACATTGAGCGCGGCCATGTGCAGCGGCGTCGAGCCGAGCGGGGTGCGCGCGTCGCGCGCGGCCGGCGTCGCCTTGAGGATGCGCTCGACGTCGGCGCGACTTCCGGTGCGCGCGGCGTCGTGGATCGGCTGCTCGTTCATGCCGAGGGTTTCGGCGGCTTGCGCGCCGCAGGCGAGGATGGTCGCGGCGGCGAAGGTGGAAAGAATGCGAGAGATGCTGCGGATCATGTTGAATCGCCCGTCTGGCAGAGGCTAGGATGTTAGCCGTCGCCCTCGCTTGATAACAACCGTAATGCTGTCGATGTCTCTCAGTCGCCGCGATTTTCTGTTGGCCGCGCTTGCGGCCGGCGCGGCGAGAGCCTTGCCGGCGCGCGCCGCGAGCGGCCGCGTCGTCATCGTCGGCGGCGGCTGGGGCGGCCTCGCGGCGGCGCGCGAACTGCGGCGGCTGGCGCCCGGCCTCGAGGTGACGCTGATCGAGCGCAACGAGCGCTTCTGGTCGCTGCCGCTGAGCAACCGCTGGCTCGTCGGCCGTCTCGACGAGCGCGAGCTGCGGCGCGAGTACGCCGCCGCGGCGCAGGTGCACGGCTGGCAGTTCGTGCGCGCCGCCGTCGTCGACGTGGACCGCGAGCGTCGCCGCGTCGTCACGCCGCAGCGCGGCTTCGACTACGACTGGCTGATCCTTGCCGCCGGCATCCGTTACGACTGGGCCGCGCTGGCAGGCGCGGATGCGAGTGTGGTCGAACAGTTGCGCGAGCACCACGCGTGCGGCTTCATCGCCGGCGAGGAGCGCGCGCTGAAGGCGAAGCTCGACGGCTTCGCCGGCGGCGACCTGGTGATGACGATCCCACCGTTGCCCTATCGCTGCCCGCCGGCGCCCTACGAGCGCGCGCTGATGATCGGCGAGATGTTCAAGCGGCGACAGGTTCGCGGGCGCCTCGTCGTCGTCGATCCGAATCCGCCGATGCCGGCGTTCAACCACGCGCTGACGGTGCAGTACCGCGACTGGATCAGCTACGTGCCGCACGGCCGCATCAAGTCGATCGACCCTTTCGGCAAGAGGCTGGTCACCGAGTTCGACGACATCCGCTTCGACGACGCGATCGTCATGGCGCCGCAGCAGGCGGCCGATCCGGTGTGGCAGGCGGGACTGGTCGGCAAGGACGCGCAGGGCTGGCCGACCGGCTGGGCCGAGGTCGATCCGCTGCGCCTGCATGCGCGCGGCGACGAGCGCGTGTTCGTCGTCGGCGATGCGGTGGGGAGCGTGTCGCCGCTGTTCGGGGCTTATCCGAAGACCGGCCAGATGGCGAGCGCGCAGGGCCGCATCGTCGCCGCCGACATCGCCGCGCAGGCACGCGGCGAAACGCCGGCGCGGCGGCTGCCCGAGAGCGTCTGCCGCGTGCATACGCGCGTCGAGCCGCCCGAGGAGATGCGCCTCGAGGCGAGCTATCGCCTGCGCGGCGACGGCGTCATCGTGCAGGCGACGAACCAGCGCTTCGACCCGCATCCGCAGGACGAGGACCTGCGCTGGCTGCGCGCCGCGCTCGGGGAGTTCTTCTGAGGGATCAGTGACGAGCGTAGATGCTCGTCTTGCCGTCGCGCCCCACCAGCAACGTGTCGAACATTTCGCGCCGCGCGTCGCGGGGGGCGCCCGCCTCGAGCATGGTGCAGCCGGTTTCACACTGGTAGGAAGCGCCGCTCGCCTCGCGCCCCGGCGCGCCCATCGGCAGGCCGGGCACGGCGAGGCCGCGCGCCTTCGGCTTCTCGCGCAGCAGTTCCTTGATGTCCTCCGCCGGCACGTGGCCCTCGATGAAGTAGCCGGCGACGACGGCGGTGTGCACCGATTCGAGCTCCTTCGGCACCTTGAGCCGGCGCTTGACGGCGTTCATGTCGGACGACTCGCGGAAATTCACCTTGAAGCCGTGCTCCATCAGGTGCTCGGCCCAGTTGATGCACGCCAGGCAGGGGCTCGGCAGGTGGAGTTCGACCGGCGGCAGCGGCTCGGCGGCGCGCGCCGCCGCGGTGACGGCAAGCGCGAGGAGGGCGAAGAGCGGGCGCAGTTTCATGGTTCGATCCTGAATGAAAAAAAGCCCGCGTCTTGCGGCGCGGGCTTTCTCGGGGTCGGGGCGTTTGTCAGGCGACGGCGGCCTGAACAGGAATCTTGCGGCTGTGATGCGTGATGCGGTTGCGGGCATCGACATAGACGAGATCGGGCTCGAATTTCGCGAGTTCGATTTCGTTGTAGGTCGCGAAGGTGGCGATGATCAGCAGGTCGCCGGGCGCGGCCTTGCGGGCAGCGGCACCGTTGACGGAGATCGTTCCGGAGCCACGCTCGGCCTTGATGGCGTAGGTGGTGAAGCGTTCGCCGTTGTCGACGTTCCAGATCTCGATCTGCTGGTATTCCTTGATGTCGGCAGCGTCGAGCAGGTCTTCGTCGATGGCGCAGGAGCCCTCGTAGTGGAGTTCGGCCTGCGTCACCGTTACCCGGTGAAGCTTCGATTTCAGCATCGTGCGTTGCATTGTCGGATCCCTTCTCACGAAAAGGAGTACGGCAATAAAAGGAATCCGGTGAGGGACTCCATCCTGTGTGCTTCTGGACGCGGCGGGCCTGAGCGCATCGCCGTGACCTAAACTTCCAAGTTGTCGATGAGGCGCGTGCTACCCAAACGCGCCGCGGCCAACACCACCAACCCGGAATCGTGAGCGGCCGGCAATTGTAGATCAAATTTATTTCGCACTGCAATATAGTCGGGAATCCAGTCGTGGCGGGCCATTTCGGCCATGGCGTCTCTTTCCAGGCCCGCAAAATCACGGTTTCCGCCTCGGATAAGACCTACTACCTTGGTCAGAGTTCGGAAAAGCCTGGGCGCTTCGGTCCTTTCGGACTCGCTCAAATAGCCGTTGCGCGACGACAAGGCCAGGCCATCGGCGGCCCGGACGGTGTCGCCGGCGACGATCTCGATCGGCAGCGCGAACTCCCGCACCATGTTGCGGATCACCATCAACTGCTGGAAATCCTTCTTGCCGAACAGGGCCGCGTGCGGCTGGGCGATCTGGAACAGCTTCATGACGACCGTGGCGACGCCGCGGAAATGGCCGGGGCGGAACTCGCCGTCGAGGATGTTCGCCTGCTCGGGCGGCGGCTCGACGTGATACTGCTGCGGCTGCGGGTACATCTCCGCTTCGCTCGGCGCGAACAGGTGGTCGACGCCGGCCGCGGCGAGCTTCTCGCAGTCGGCGGCGAAGGTGCGCGGGTATTTCTCGAAGTCTTCGCCGGGGCGGAACTGCAGGCGGTTGACGAAAATCGTCGCCGCCACCGCGTCGCCGTGGGCGCGCGCCTGGGTCATCAGCGCGATGTGGCCTTCGTGGAGGTTGCCCATGGTCGGCACCAGCGCGACGCGGCCGGCCCCCTTCAGCGCGGCCCGCAGGCCGGCGATGGTTTCATGTATCTGCATGGCGCTCTAGTAGCAGTGCTCGGGCGCGGGGAAGGAGCCGTCCTTGACGGCCTTGACGTAGGCGCCGACGGCGCCGTCGATGCTCTGCGCCTCGGCCATGAAGTCCTTGACGAAGCGGCCCTTCTTGCCGGGATAGACGCCGAGCATGTCGTGCAGCACCAGTACCTGGCCGTCGCAGTCCTTGCCGGCGCCGATGCCGATGGTGGCGCAGGCCGTGAGTTCCCGCGTGATCTCGCCGGCGAGTCCGGCCGGCACCATCTCCATCACCATCAGCGTCGCGCCGGCCTGTTCGAGTGCGTGGGCGTCGGCCTTCATGCGCGCCGCGCCGGCTTCGTCGCGGCCCTGCACGCGGTAGCCGCCGAGCGCATGCACGGATTGCGGCGTCAGGCCGATGTGGGCGCAGACGGGGATGCCGCGCTCGACGAGGAAATGCACGGTCTCGGCCATCACGGCGCCGCCTTCGAGCTTGACCATCTCGGCGCCGGCGGCGAGCAGGCGCACGGCATTGCGCAGCGCCTGTTCCTTCGATTCCTGGTAGCTGCCGAACGGCATGTCGGCGACGCACATGGCGCGCTGGACGATGTGGCCGACGCAATCCGTGTGATAGGTCATCTGGTCCATGGTCACCGGCAGCGTCGATGTCTTGCCCTGCATGACGTTGCCGAGCGAATCGCCGACCAGCACGACGTCGACGCCGCAGCGGTCCACGAGCGCGGCGAAGCTGGCATCGTAGGCCGTCAGCATGGCGATCTTCTCGCCCTCGCGCTTCATGCGCGCGAGTTCGGGCAGGGTGATCGGCTTGTTGCTGGCTAGATATGTCATTGGGGCGTACTCAGGCTATGCCGGCGGAGCGCGTTGGCTCCCAATCCGGATGGATGCAAGGCGGAGAGCGCGGGCAAGGGTTGTTCCCTTGCCAAGCTCGACAACGCAGCAGACGCCGGATTGGGAGCCAACCCGGAGGGAAGGTCGAAAATCGGGCGCATTGCGGCGTTGCGCCCTCCTGACTGGGAATTACCCAGCGGCGTCGGTCGCGCCTTGCACTGCGCCCGATTGTCGACCTTCGCGCCCGTCGTCATAGCCTGAGTACGCCCCTAGCTGCGGAAGATGAAATAAACGGCGCCAAGAATACACAAACCGGCCCAAAGATAGTCGAGCTTCAGCGGTTGCTCCATGTAGAGCACCGCAAAGGGCACGAAAATCGACAGCGTGATGGCTTCCTGCAGGATCTTGAGCTGGCCGAGGTCCATCTCGGCGTGGCCGATGCGATTCGCGGGAACCTGTATCAGGTACTCGAACAGCGCGATGCCCCACGAAGCCAGCGCCGCGATCCACCAGGCGCGATCGTTGAGGTTCTTGAGGTGCGCGTACCAGGCGAAGGTCATGAAGACGTTCGACACCGCCAGCAGCAGCGCCGTCTGCAGGATCACCGGCATGTTCATCACAGGCGCTCGATCGCCTGCCCGGATACCGCCGCGAGGAGGTCCGCCGCCCGGCCGCGGCCCGGCACGACGGCGTCTGGTGCGATCTCGGCCAGCGGCGCCAGCACGAAGGCGCGCTCGTGCATGCGCGGGTGCGGCAGCGTGAGCGCGGCGGTGTCCGCGACGGTGTCGCCGTGCAGGAGCAGGTCGAGGTCGAGCGTGCGCGGCGCGTTCGGCACGCTGCGCTCGCGGCCGAAGCGCAGCTCGATGGCGAACAGGCGTTCGAGCAGTTCGGTCGCCGACAGCGTGGTGTCGAGCGCCACGACGGCGTTGATGAAATCGGGCTGGTGCTTGAGGCCAACCGGCGCCGTGCGGTAGAGCGACGAGGCGGCGATGAGGCGCGTGCCGGCGATCTCGTCGAGCGCCGTGAGCGCGGACTTGACGGTGAGTATCGGGTCGCCGAGGTTCGCGCCGAGCGCGACGTAGGCGAGGGTCACTCGCCGGTCTCCGGCGCTCCTTCGGGCGGTCCCTTGCGGCTGCGACTGCGGCTGCGGCGGCGCTTCTTGCCCGTGTCGGGCAGCAGCATCGCCTCGCGGCCGGCGTGGTCGACGCGCTGGAACTCGGTCCACCAGTCGGCGAGTTCCATCTCCACCTCGCCGCTCTCGGCGCGCAGCAGGAGGAAGTCGTAGGCGGCGCGGAAGCGCGGCTGCTCGATCATGCGCAGCGGCGACTTGCCGGCGCGCTTGTCGAAACGCGGCTGCAGGAGCCAGATGTCCTTGATGTCGCCGGCGATGCGGCGCGTGATGGCGAGCTTCTCGGCCTGCTGGTCGAGCACTGCGTCCATCGCCTCATAGAGCGCCGGCACCGGCAGTTCCTTGCGCGCCTTGCGCTTTTCCCAGTCGGCGAGCACTTCGTGCCACAGCAGCGTGGCGAACAGGAAGCCGGGCGAAGTCGGCTTGCCGGCGCGCACGCGGTCATCCGTGCTCTTGAGCGCGAGCATGACGAACTTCTCGCCCAGCGGCTGCTCGAGGATCACGTCGAGCAGCGGCAGCAGGCCGTGGTGCAGGCCCTCGGCGCGCAGGCGCCTGACGCACTCGACGGCATAGCCCGAGAACAGCAGCTTCAGCATCTCGTCGAACAGCCGCGCCGGCGGCACGTTCTCGATCAGCTCCGCCATTTCCTTGATCGGCGCGCGCACGGCGGGATCGAGCGTGAGGCCGAGCTTCGCCGACAGGCGCACGGCGCGCAACATGCGCACCGGGTCCTCGCGATAGCGGCTCTTCGGCTCGCCGATCATGCGCATGGTCTTCTGCTTCAGGTCGGCGACGCCGTTGTGATAGTCGAAGACGATCTCGGTGACCGGGTCGTAGTAGAGCGCGTTGACGGTGAAGTCGCGGCGCGCCGCATCCTCTTCCATCGTGCCCCAGATGTTGTCGCGCAGCACGCGGCCGTGCTCGTCCTTGACGGTGTTCTCGTCATGCGCGGCGCGGAAGGTCGACACCTCGATGGTGTCCGGACCCATCATCACGTGCACGATCTGGAAGCGGCGGCCGATGATGCGCGAGCGGCGGAACAGGCTGCGCACCTGCTCGGGCGTGGCGTTGGTGGCGATGTCGAAGTCTTTCGGCTCGAAGCCGGCGATCAGGTCGCGCACCGCGCCGCCGACGATGTAGGCGGTATGGCCGGCGCCCTGCAGCGTCTCGCAGACGCGCCGCGCACCGGAATGCACCAGCGCCCGCTCGATGCCGTGACGGGCGTGCGGGATCGTCGCCGGCTCATGGCGGCTCGGAGCATTGCGCCGGAAGACGCGGCGCAGCAGCTTGCGGATCATGCGGGTGGGGGAATCCGGAAAGGGCGTAATGATACCGGAAGAGACCTGCCAGTCGTTTAGTGAAGATGGGGCGATTCACTGTCTTCGTGGCCTTGGCTCGGGATGGCGACGCGGAGGGGCGGCGTCTGCATCGCCGGTCGGGGTAGGGCGAGAACCGGGAAGTGAACATGGAAGCTGATTCCGGAAGCCTCACGCGATATTTGTCGAGCATCTTGAACTGGTAGGTGTTGAAAATGCCCGTCAATGGGAAATCCATCGCCCCGCCGAACCGTTTCTCGAACACCGCAACCGCTCAAGAGGACGAGCAAGGTCAAGCCGCCAATCATCAGTAAGATCTTCTTGTACATGGCACCCCCTTACTTGGCTTGCTGAATCGGGTTGCCGTTGGCGTCCACTTGCTGGCCGCCGACATACCGGATGAGTTTCGCATTGCCCTCCGGCGTTCCCTGCGGCCCGTTGGGAAGCGGGTTTTCCACACGGGTGCTGCCCTTTGCTCCAGAACCAAAGCTGCTATGCATGCTCGCGGCGCGGCTCATCTGCTGGGCCGTCTGTACGGCGCTGACCATCGGGTTTCTGACGGACAACTCGGTGGTGAAGTAGCGCGTTTAGCGCGCGTTGCTAAGGGTATAGGCACCGTTCATCGCAGCCGCCAAGGAAATAAAGGTCGCCTATAGGTTTGTAACCTTTGGCCTGCATACACGAACCGACTTTACTTCTGAGCCGAAGATATGCGGCAATCTCGTTTGGTTCGGTCTTTTGTCTTTCAGCACTGATCCGCTCAGGAGGGGATCTAACCTCCTCTCCTGCTAGAGCGCCACAAGATGTCAAATCCAATTTTCGACTTTCCCTCGTCATCCCCTCCTTGATCCAGTGGGCGCCGTAGGGTTTCAAATTTCTATCTACGGGTCGGACACTTTCGAGCAGGCACCCCGACAGGGTTGTAACTAGCATCAGCGACAAACAGGTTTGCGGAATTCTCATTTTGCCGCCTTGATAAGAATGGATAGCGCATTCCAGACTTCAGGCGGCAATCCTTCCGCAGCCGCGAACGGAGCCGCCACAGGAACTGCAGCGACTGTAATGCCCTTGTCGTAGACGGCACGCTCAGTGTCACTCATGCCCCGCCGGATACCCCCTGTTCATCATAAAGCCCGGTTACCTTCCCGCCAATCATGTCACGCGATCCGGCAAACGCCTCGATCAGCTTGTCCTGCCAGCTGCCAGCTGCCGGTTGCGTAGAGCTCGCCGAACAGCGTACCCTCACGGCGCCGACGAGTATGTTGCGCGCTCGCTCCTGCAGTTCAAGTCCTTCAGCGCCTGCTCGGCCCGAGCCTGCGCCGCATCGAAGCTCCTCTGAACGCCGTTCGTCGCGTTTCCGGAGCGCGCATCCTGGCGGTCGCGCTCTTGACGCTGTCGTCCGAGAGCACGCTGCCGATGGCGTCGCTGCGTTTGGCTCGCGGACCCTTCGACGGTGGAGGTCTTCTTTTGTGCCAGATGCAGCGCTGATCAGGGGGCAACGCTGATGCAATCTTCCTTTGAACCTTCAAAGCGCCAGCCAGTGATTATGGAGGTCTGAGGATCGTATTCGTAAAAGCTGTGGCATCTATCTCTATTTCCGTAACCCGCCTTCCACTGATCTTCCATATTACCGTTGGGCAATTGCTTGGTGCTAAGTGGGGGGGTGCTGTGCATGCCTCTCAGGGAATGGATCGAACTGCCGATTACTGATGCCTGTTGGGCCACAAACGCTTCGTGAGATGGAGGGTATCCGACGCACCCCGAGAGAGGTAAGCCAGCCAGCAGAGCAACGGTCAATCCGAATATCTTGCTCATTGATCTTCCTTTTCTTTACGGGGCGCCAGTTGAGAATTCAGCACAGGGGTATTCATTGAAGCGGGAATCGCCAATCCTGCGGCAGGCAACATCGTTCCCACGTTGGTGGCCGTATTCATGTCCAGCCATTTTGCATTGAAGATGTAATCGTGAAAGCCAGCGATCGCGTTGATGAACGGTATTTCGTTAAGAGCCTTGCTGCACGTCGTTCCCTGCGAGCACAAACGACCTGGTTCGTTGTTGCCGATGACGTTATCGCCAAACGTCTCGGGTTTCTGACGACCAAAACCAGGACTGGAGGGATCGTCCACAGGCAGATAGAACGGATTGTCAGGGTTCTTCCCCGGCGCCAAATTCGCTTCGTACCCGACGGTGGATTGATAGATCATGGCTGCAGTTCCCGTCAGTGCAGCGGCTCCGAATCCATCCTTGAACTTTCCTCCGTTGGCCGCTGTCGCAACGCCGGTTGCCCCGGCATTGACGCTGGTCTGAATCCAGAAAGCCGAGGAGCCTAGTTTGTCCAACGTGCCGAGCTTGGCGTATTCACCACCTTGCTGCGTTTGGTAGATGATCTTGCCGTTGCTGTCTTTCAGTATGTTGCCCTTGGCGTCGGTCGCCGGCCTCAGACCAAGCGCGTCGCTTACACCGTAAGACACTCCTGCAAGCGCCCCGCTCGTTATGCCCGCCTCTATTCCTGCCTGCAGCGCATCTCCGAGACTCGCTCCGCCGGCTAGTTGTCCCATCATGGTGCTGCTCATTCCTATGAAGGCCGCATTTGCCATCGCGGCGTTCATTGTGCCTGCCGTGGCGTTGAGGAGTGCCGCTCCCGTCCCACCGCTGGTTATGGTCAGTGCAATCGCCGCGGCCAGCGTCACTGCCTGCGCTAAGCCCTGATCGGCCATCTTCGTGACCATGAAGGTCTCATTCAGGCGCAGCGTGCTGTAGATCTCCTGCACCCGCGTCTGTCCGGCAAGCGTCAACTGGACTTTGCCGCTGTCGTCCTTGTAGGTCATCGCCGCGCCGCCGGGTACGTGCGTGGCGAGGATTGTTCGAATCTCGAGGTTGTCTCGTAGGGAGACGAGGCTGCTTTGCAGCAGCGTGGTGACGGCCGCCTGACCTTCCTTCGTGCTAAGGGCGGTGAATGGGTCGCTGGCGCCGTTGCGGATGCCCTGCGAAGCGAGATTGCCGAGCACCTTGCTGGTTCCCACACCCGAGCCGGTCACGGAGACTTGCTGGCGGTCGCTGCCTTTGACAACGCCCCCGGCGGTCATACGGTCGGCCTGAAGTCCGCCCTGGTCGTCGCGCGTGGCCGTCTGGGCGGCGAGGTTGCCGCCGACTTGCAGATCGACGCTATTGCCGGCCGTGATCGTGGACAGCAGCACCCGCGTCTGGTCGAGTTCGTAGTTGAGCGTCTCAAGGGTTTTACGGGTGCGCTGGCTGCTTTGCACCGACTCCCGGCGCGTGCTGGTCGCCGCGAGCAGGGCAAGATCCCCCGCAACTTGCGCCTTGAGGTCCCGGCCGGTGGCCAGCGCGCTTCCCTGGATGGCCGTGCCGCCGCCGCTGGCGAGGCTCAGGTCGCGGCCGGCCTCGATGACGCTGCCGATCGCGGTGGCGCTTTGCATTTGCGCGTTGCTTTGGCTACCCCTGCCGCCGCTGAAGAGCCCCGACCGCGTCTCCCGCCTGAAGCTCGACGAGGCCTGCGTGTTGATCACCGCTTCGAGGCTGAGTGTCTTCTGCGCCTCGAGGGTGACGTCGTGGGTGCCGACGACGGTGCTGCCGCGCACCGTGAGGTCGCTGCCGGACTGGACGATGACGCTGTCGCCCGAGAGCAGGCTGCCGATGGCGTCGCTGCGTTGGCTCGCGGAGCCTTCGACGGTGGAGGTTTTGGAGAAGAGGCCTTTCTTTTGGGTGCGGGTCTCGACCATGGACTCGTGGCGTTCGCTCGCTTCCTTGACGGTGACGGCAGCGTCGGCGGCAACGGTGAGGCTGCCGGTGCTGCTGTCGAGTTGCGCGGCGGCGAGGGTGAGCTTGCCTTTGCCGTCGCTGCGGCCGGTGCTGCCGTCGCCGGCGGTGAGGAGGATGGCGTTGCCGGCGTCGACGCTCGTGCCGCGTACGGTTTCGTTGTAGGTGCTGCTCTTCTGTACGCCGGTGTCGGAACGGGACTGGGTCACGTCCTTGGTGGCGGCCAGTTCGAGGTTGCTGCCGGCGCCGAGGCTTGCGTTGCGGCCGGCGCTGAGTAGCGCGGAGGTGAAGGTGGCGTCGTTGGCGGCGACGACGGTGAGGTCGTTGCCGGCGGCAATCCGGCTGCCGAGTTGCTCGGTGCGGCCGAAGCTGCCGAAGGCTTGGCTGACGGTGTTGGTGGCGGCGAGGGTGCTGACGTCGATGTTGCGGTCGGCGGTGAGGATGGCGTTGCGGCCGGCGGTAACGTTGGCGGCGAGATTGGCGAGGTCGCGCCCGGCGGCGACGGTGAGGTCGCTCGCGGCGCCGATCGTCGCTTCGGCGTGGATGCGCGTGGTGGCGGTGCTGCCAAGTTGCAGGGCATCGGTCAGGCGTTCGTTGCGCAGGTCGCGCCCGGCGGCGAGCACGACCTTGTTGCCGGCGATGCGGCCGCTTTGGTTGATGAGGTCGTTGGCGGCGACGACTTGCGTGTCGCCGTCGCTGGCGATGACGCCGCCGCGGTTGATGACGTCGGTGGCGGCAATGCGCGTGGCGGCGTCGCTTTTGATCTCGCCGCTGTTGGTCAGGGTGCCGACGCCGAGATCGATGTCGGCGGCGGCGATCAGGGCGCCGTTCGGTTTCAGCTCCGCGTGGAGGGGGCTCAGATAGACGACGGGGACGAGCACGCGGTCCTTGCCGCCGCCCGGCAGGGTGACTTCCTGCTCGACCAGCCAGACCATGTCGCGCGTCAGCGCCGCGACCTGGGCGCCGGTGAGGGCGATGCCGGCAGTGAGGTTGAAGGTCTGGGCGGCACTGATGCCGGCGTCCATCAGGGCTTGGAATTCGGCTTGGGTGTTGGCTTGGCCGGGCAGCAGCTTGCGGCCGGTCTGGGCGACGATCTGCTCGTTGATGAGCGTCTGTTCGTAGAAGCCGTCGCCCAGGCGCTTGTGCGTGGCCTGCGGGTCGAGGACGAGCTTCGAGAGCATGTAGTCCGAGGAAATGAAGGTGCCGTAGTTGGCGAAGCGGGGGTCGGTTTCGATCAGGTAGGGGGCGGCGGGGCTGGGGCGGTAGGCGTAAAGGCCGTTGCCCGGGAGCGTGACGTCCGGCAGCGCGGCTGGCGTGCCGGGCCTGGGCGGCGGCGCGGGGCGGGCACCCAGCGTCGCCGCGGAACCGCCGACGCTGCCGGTGCTGCTCACGGTCTCATTGGTAAGGGTGGTGGCGGTGCCGGTAATGCTGGCGTTGGCGGTGAGGCTCGCGTCGACCGAGCCGACCTGATATTGGCTCGTCGCGCTGTAGCCGACCGGATAGTTCACCCAACCGTAGTCGGCACAGATGCTGTAGCCGAACCACCCGCAATGATGCGAACCGGTCTGGACGTACTGGTAGTTGTCTTGTACGCCGCGGTCGCTTTCGATCTCCATGAGGGCGCGCGACGTTTGCGTCAGCGTGGCGGCGTTGTACGTGATGCTGCGGCCCGCGGCGATGGTGCTGGTGTTGTTGGCGATGCTGCCCTTGAGCCACATCGATTCGCCGGCAAGGAGTCGGCCGGCAGGCGTGCTGGCGGCGACGTACTCGGTGGTGTAGTAGCGCGTGTAGCGCGGGTTGCCGCCTACGTAGGCGCCGGTGCGTTCCGCCCCCCATCGCACGTCGAGGGAGGTGCGCTTGTTGGTGATCTGGTTGGCGCTGACGCGCAGGTTGCGGCCGGCTTCGACGGTGGCGGAGGAATTGGTGAAGCTCGCCATGTTGTTGGCGAGGTAGCCGTTGGCATTGAGCGTGCCGTCGGCGGCGATGTTGATGTCGCCGAGGCTGAAGATCGTTGCGCCGGCCTCGTTGGCGAGCGCATTGCGCACGAACAGATTGACGGCATCGGTGGCCCCGATCAGGGCCGCGGCGCCGGTGCTGGTCAAGGTGTCGGCGTTGACGGTGACGGTGTTGCCGAGCAGCGCGCCGATGTTGGTGAGCGTGGCGCCGGTGGTCGTCAGCGTGCTGCCTTCGAGGCGACCGGCATTGGTGATTTCGCTGCCGATGGCCGTCAGCGACGTGCGATTCGCGTTGATGACGCCGGTGGACCGGTTGTCGATGCGGGCGGCGGCGAGATCGAGCGCGCCCACCGCTTCCAGCGTGCCTTCATTGGTGAAGCGGCCGCCGGCGGCGATGCCGAGATTGCGGTTGGCCTTGATGCGGTTGCCGGCGAGGTTGGTCTGGTCGCCTGCCAGATCGAGCGTGGCGTCTCGCCCGGCAACGATGCTGCCGACGCCAGTAAGGCCGTTGGCCAGCTTCACGGCCAGTGTCACGTCCCGGCCCGCAGTCACCGTGCCGCCCTGGTTGGCGAGGCTGGCGGCGGTGATGGCGACGTCACCGTCTGCGTCGATGCTGCCCTGCGCGTTCTGGACGGTCGCGGCGGCTCCGTCGAGCGTGAGGTTGCCGGCGGCGTAGAGCATGCCGGCCGTGTTGTCCAACGCAGTGGAAATCTTCAGCAGCAGGTTGCCGCCGGCCAGGATGAGACCACCCTGGGTGTTGCCGAGATTCGCGGCGTCGATTTCGACATCGCCGTTGCCGCCGATGGTGCCCATGCCTGCGGTATCGGCGGCGTTGCTGTTGAGGATGCCGGCGGCGGCGCGGACGGTCGTCTTGCCGTCGCCGCTGTTGGCGATTCGGCCGCCGGTGTTGTCGAAGCTGCCGGCGGCGATGAGGACAGCACTGTGCAGGCCCGTGGCTTCGATGCGGCCGGCGGTGTTGTCGATTGCGCCCATGGCGCCGATGTCGAGGTCGGCTTCGGTCTGGATGAGGCCGCTGCGGTTGCTGAGCGTCGCGGCGGAACGCAGCAGGACATTGCCTTTGGCGTAGAGGGTGCCGCCGGCATTGTCGATCGCTCCGGCACGGACGTCGATGCTGTCGTTGCTGCCGATGTAACCGTCTTGCGTGTTGGCAAGATTGCCGCTGAGGTTGATCGACAGCACGCCGTCGCTGAGGTTGAGCAGGGTGCCGCCGCCGTTGTCGAGACTTTGCGCGGTGAGTTGCAGGCCGTGACCCGCCTCGATGGTGCCGCCGGCGTTGTCGATGGCGCCGCCGCTCGCGGTCAGGGTGGCCGAGCCGCTGACGCTGATGAGGCCCTCGCGATGATCGATGGTGCCGCTGGTTGCGGTAAACGCGGCATTGCCGTTGGCGGCGGTGATTGCGTTCGCCAGATCGAGGCTGCCGCCCGTGAAGGCGATGTTGCCGCCGGCGAGATTCCGGCCGGTGGCCACGAGCGCGTTGGCAGCGATGACGGTGAGGTTGCCGCTGTTGCCGCGGCTGCCGTCGCTTTCGATGCCGGCGCCGAGCTGGCCGGTGGAGTTGAGGCTGTCGGCCTCGATGTCGAGGTTGCCCTTGGCGGCCAGCGTACCGGTGTTGGTGGCCTGACCCTGAGTCTCGATGCGGGCGTTCTGTCCGACATAGAGCGTGCCGCTGTTGCCGAAGCCTTCGCCGGCGGTGACGGTGAGGTTTCCGGTGGCGCTGGTGTTGCCTGAGAGCCTGACGCGGCCGCGGTTGTCGATGACCAGATCGCCTGCCTGCGCGGCGATGTTGCCGGCGGCGACGACACCGACGCCGGCTTCGGTGCCGACGAGGCGAATCTTGTTGGCGTACATGCCGCCGAGCCGGGCGACGTCTATGCCGACCGCGGGCGCGCCGCCGCTGCCGGTTATGGCCTGTGTGGCGAGATCAGTGTAGTTGACCTCGTTGGCGCCGGCGACGACGTTCAGGGTCTTGCCCCAGATTTCGGCGTTGACCTGGACGGCGCGGGCGATAAGGTCGATCTGGTCGGTCGCGGTGTCGTTCAGACCGGCACCCTCGATGGCGATGTTGCCGCCGACGACGCGGAAGGCGTCGAGGCTGCCGTTGCCGCCGAAGATCGGCGTGCCGGTGACGAGGACGCCACGGCTGGTGTTGATGAAGCCGCAGCCGTTGCAGGTGATGCCGTTCGGGTTGGCGATGACGAGTTCGGCACGGCTGCCGGCGACCTCCATGTAGCCGCGCAGGCTGCTGGGGTTGGTGGAAACGACTTCGTTGAGGATGATCCGGGCGCTACCGCCGCCGAGATTGGGGTTGCCGTCGATCCAGCCGGCGAGCTGCGTCTGGACGACTGCGCCGCTGTTGTTGAAGACGACGCCTTTCGGGTCGACGTTGAGCTGCGTGTACTGGTTGTGCGACACGCCGGCAGCGGAAGGGGCGGTGATATGGACGACGGGTACGCCATTCTGCGCAGTGCCGACGCCGGGTGAGTGGGCGCCGCCGGCCGCGACGACCTGTGCCGATACGGCGACCGGGTGTCCGACGAGACTCGCCACCAGCACCCGGACGAGCACACGCTTCCATGGCGGCAGCGGTACGGTGCATGCCCGAACGGCGGCGAGGTCGTTGCGAATGGCAGCGGAGGGATCGGCGTTGGTCATGGCGTTTATCCGAAAGCTCAGAATTGGTAGCTGATCTGGAAACCCAGGGCGGGTTGCTCCGTGTCGAAGCGCTCGGGCTTGCGCAGAGCGCGGCTGGTGAAAACGTCATAGGCGAGGCCGAAGGCGTGGCCGCGCATGCCGAGGACGGCGCCGACCAGGCTGCGTCCGACCAGGGCATCGGCGCCGGGACCGCCGACTCGGCCTTGATCGACGCCGAGGTACAGGGACTGCCCGCTGTTTCCGAGCGCGAATTCGAGTTCGTTGCGCAGGTAGTGGCCGCGCTCGGCCGCGAGGGTGGCTTCGCCGTCGAACCCGCGTACGGTGTAACGGTTGCCGATGGCGATCTGATCCGCGGCGAATAGGACGTCACTCGTGGATTGGCCGTGAAAGGCTGCAATCCATCGTACCTCCTGTGCGCCAAGCTTGAACGGGGCGAGCACGCCGATGTCGACGACATGCATGCGGTAGCGGTAGGTGGCGCTCGTCGGCGTGTGGTCGGGGAGGTCGTCCTGGCCGCCGAACCAAGGAACGCCTTCGCGTCGGGCAATCGACAGGTCGATCTGGAAGGGGCCGATCTGCCGCCGATGGGCGATGCCGAGTTCGGCCGCGGTGGTATGGCGCCGCTGGACCCTGATCTCGGTGTCGTCGATGAAGCTGTGCTGACTTCGTTGCGAGGCGCGGAACTGAAGCGTGGTCTTGGATGCCTGGTCGCGGTGCAACAGCCGCTGAATCTTGATCTCATGGCTGGCGGAGTTGCCGCTGGAGACAAAGGTCTGGTTCGTGCCGTGCACGCGCTGGTGATAGTGGCTGGCGCTATCCGAGAGCGAAAAGGTCCAGTAGCCCCGCGGCACGGAGTACTGGAGGCTGTGACCGCGGGTGCCGTGCTGGGCGGCTTGATTCTGGGCGTCGTTGTTGAGGCTGGCGTTGAGAAGGTCGTTCAGGCCGAGCGGATTGTCGATGGCGAGGTTGATGGATGCCTGGCGCTTGCCGGTGGTTTTTGCGCCCGCGTCATCCATCGACAAGCCAAGGCGCCAAGGCGTGACGCGCTTTACCTTGATCACGAGATCGCTCTCGCCGAGGGTGGCGCCCGGAGCGATATCGATGTCGACGTCCTGGGAAGGAACGCGCTTCATCTGCTCGAGGCCCTGCTCGATATCGCGCAAATTCAGCAGATCGCCGGGACGCGCGGGAAACGCGCTGCGCCAGTCACCGGCCGGCGTGTCGTCTGCAAGACGGATGGCGCGTATGACGCCGGGGACGATGGTGAGGCGGAGCGTGCCGTCGGAAAGGTTTTGCTCCGGCACGCCGATGCGCGTAGTGACGTAGCCCTCGGTGATTACGAGTTCGGATAGACGCTTGACGATGACGCCGATGCCATCGCGGCCGATACAGCGACTGGAGAACTCAGCCAGCAGCGGCTCGAGGAAGCGGAACGTGTCGCGCGCATCCGAAGCGGATTCCATCGGAAGTTCCAGACGCAACTCGCGGATCGGAAAACACTGCGCTTCGACCGGCCAGGATTCGCGTTCGGCGGTCGGCTCTGGTTGCAGGCGGACGTCCGGCTCCTGCTGCCGCTGCTCGCGTTCTTCAAAGACTTCGCGGGATCGGCGCCGCTGTTCCTCGACGTCCGTTTGCGAAGGAAAGCTCTGCCCGCTGGCGTCACCGCACAAGAGCATGAAAAGCGCCGCGGCCTGCGCAAGCTGCTGCGATCTATGCGATACCGCCATTTCCCCACGACTCCAATGCTCGGGCGGTCGGAACGGCCCGAGCTTGCCGTTAACGATCTGCTTTTCTCAGCAGGCTGGTGACGACGCGGGAATGCGGGGCGACGACGATGTCGCGCAGGATATGCGAAACGTGTATGCCTTACAAGTATGCGCTTGGCAACTCGTTGTGTCGCTGCTTCTCGGCAGCGTTGGCGCTGCTCGTTACCGCAGGCTGATGACCGGCCACCCGGCCTGCCGGGCATGGGCCAGCAGGGTGCCGTCGGGGTCGACGGCGACCGGATTGGTGACCTTGCCCATCAGCGGCAGGTCGTTGTGCGAGTCGCTGTAGAACCAGCTCTCGTCGAACGAGCCCCACCAGAATCCGATCGATTCGAGCCAGGCTTCGACGCGCTCGATCTTGCCTTCCTTGAACGACGGCGTGCCGCGCGGCTTGCCGGTGAAGCGCGCGCCGTCCCAGGCCGGGATGGTGGCGATCAGGTGCGGGATGCGGAATTCGCGCGCGACCAGGCCGGTGACGAAGCTGTTGGTGGCGGTGACGATGGCGACGATCGCTTCTTCGGCGAGGTGGCGTTCGACCAGCGCGCGCGCGGCCGGCGTGACGATCGGCAGGATGCGCGTGGCGACGAACTCGCGGCGCCAGGCGTCGAGCTCGCGGCGGTCGTGGCGCGCCAGCGGCGCCAGCTGGAAGTCGAGGAAGACGTCGATGTCGAGCGTGCCGGCCTTGTATTGCTCGTAGAACTCGACGTTCTTGGCGGCATGCACTTCGCCGTCGAGCACGCCCTTCGAGATCAGGAACTGGGCCCACTCGAAGTCGGAGTCGCCGTTGAGGAGGGTGTTATCCAGGTCAAATAAGACAAGCTTCATCGTTGTTCGCTATCGAAGTTGAATTCCATGACTTCCTTGAGCAGTGGCAGCGTTGCCGGCCGGTGCTGCTCGAGCGAAGCCTTGTCGAGATGATCGAGCACGGCCATCAGCGACGGCAGATCGCGGCGGCCGTGACGCAGCAGGTAGCGCACCAGGCCGTCGTCGACGCGCATGCCGCGCAGCATGGCGTGGCGCTGCAGAGCGTCGGACTTCTCCTCGTCGGTGAGCGGCTTGACCTCGAAGATCAGCGCCTGCCCGACGCGCGTGCGCAGGTCTTCGCGCAACTGCAGCTGCAGCGGCGGGCAGGGGCCGGAGAGCAGCAGCGAGAGACCGACGAGGCGCGCCGAGTTGAAGGCGCGGAACAGCGCGATCTGGCCGGCGGGCGAGAGGCGGTCAATGTTGTCGATGATCAGCAGGCCGCCGGGCGACATCGGCAGTTCGTCCTCGACGGCGGCGGCGCCGAGCAGCGCGACCGGCCGCCGCGCCTCGGCGAGCAGCGCCGTCGCCGTCAGCAGGTGGGTGCGGCCGCTGCCTTCCGGACCCCAGATGTAGAGCATGTCGACGCTGCCGCTGCCGGCGAGCGCGCGCAGGCGGCCGACGAGCTGGGCGTTGATGCCGGCGACGAAGTTGTCGAGCGTCGGAACCTGTTCGGGCTTGAGGTCGAGCAGTAGTTGCGTCACGCCGGGCCTTGGTAGAGACGGCTATTGACGTAAAGCGCGCGCAGTTCGCGCAAGCCGACGAGCAGCGCGGCGGAGGCCGGCAGGGCGATCAGCACGCCGACGAAACCGAACAGCTGGCCGAAGGCCATCAGCGCGAAGATCACGGCGAGCGGATGCAGGCCGATGCGGTCGCCGACGAGGAAGGGCGTCAGCACGAAGCTCTCGAGCAACTGGCCGATGCCATAGACGGCGGCGACGGCGACGATCGGCCCCCAGCCGGCGAACTGCAGCACGGCGACCAGCAGCGCCAGCGCGAAGCCGGTGGCGAAGCCGAGATAGGGCACGAAGATCAGCAGGCCGGTCAGCACGCCGACCGGCAGCGCCGACGGCAGGCCGGCGAGCGCCAGCGCGGCGCTGTAATAGACGGCGAGGATCAGCATGACGATCACCTGTCCGCGCAGGAATTCGGCGAGCACGGCGTCCACGTCGGCCGCCATTTGCGCGGCCTTGGCGCGCCAGGGGCGCGGGATGGCGGCGTCGATGCGCGCCAGCAGGCGCGGCCAGTCCATCAGGAGATAGAACATCACCACCGGTGCCAGCAGCAGGTTGGCGAGCACGCCGAACAGCGCGGTGCCGCCGATGCGCAGCGATTCGAGCACGCGTTGGGCGATGGTGCGCACGGCGTCCCAGTTGTCGACGGCGAGGCGGCGCAGCGTCTCGGCATCGAAGCGCAGCCTGATGCCGTAGTGCTCGCGCAGCCAGGGCAGCAGCCGTTCGCCCGCCAGCGCGGCGGCGTCGGGCAGGCGCTCGGCGATGATGCGCGCCTCCTCGACCAGCAGCGGCAGCAGGATCAGCAGCAGGCCGGCGACTAGGCCGCCGAGCAGCAGCAGGACGGCGATGACGGCGAGCAGGCGCGGCACGCCGGCGCGCGTCATGCGTTCGACGAGCGGGTTGCAGATGTAGGCGAGGACCGCCGCCAGCATGAACGGCGCGAGGATCGGGCTCAGCGCTGCCAGCAGCCAGAGGAACAGCAGTCCGACGCCGATCCAGAGGGCTGTCGCGAGGCGATCGGAGGGGTGCATTTCCGGTAGAATTCCGGGCCTTTGCCGAAAAGGCGCAACTTTACCACCGCGCAGGAAATCAGGCCGTGTCCTCATCCCAATTGACTTACCGCGACGCGGGCGTCGACATCGACGCCGGCGACGAACTCGTCGAACGCATCAAGCCCTTCGCCAAGCGCACCATGCGTCCCGAGGTGCTCGGCGGCATCGGCGGCTTCGGCGCGCTGTTCGAGATCTCGAAGAAGTACAGGGAGCCGGTGCTGGTTTCGGGCACCGACGGCGTCGGCACCAAGCTCAAGCTCGCCTTCGAGCTGAACAAGCACGATACCGTCGGCCAGGATCTCGTCGCCATGAGCGTCAACGACATCCTCGTGCAGGGCGCCGAGCCGCTGTTCTTCCTCGACTACTTCGCCTGCGGCAAGCTCGACGTCGACACCGGCGCCACCGTGGTGCAGGGCATCGCCAAGGGCTGCGAACTCGCCGGCTGCGCGCTGATCGGCGGCGAGACCGCCGAGATGCCGGGCATGTATCCGCCCGGCGAATACGACCTCGCCGGCTTCGCCGTCGGCGCCGTCGAGAAGTCCGAGATCATCACCGGCAAGAGCATCGTGCCGGGCGACGCCGTGCTCGGCCTCGCCTCGAGCGGCGCGCATTCCAACGGCTACTCGCTGATCCGCAAGATCATCGAGCGCGCCAAGCCCGACATGAACGCGGACTTCCACGGCCAGCCGCTCGCGCACGCCGTGATGGCGCCGACGCGCATCTACGTCAAGCCGCTGCTGGCGCTGATGAAGGAAATGACCGTCAAGGGCATGGCCCACATCACCGGCGGCGGCCTCACCGAGAACATCCCGCGCGTGCTGCCCGAGAACGTCACGGCGATCGTCGAGCGCAAGTCGTGGACGCTGCCGCCGCTGTTCCAGTGGCTGCAGAAGGAGGGCAACGTCGCCGACGCCGAGATGCACCGCGTCTTCAACTGCGGCATCGGCATGGTGGTGGTCGTGGCGGCCGGCGATGCCGAGCGCGCGATGGCGTCGCTGCAGGTTGCCGGCGAGACGGTCTACCGCATCGGCCGCATCGAGGCCCGCCAGGCGGACCAGGCGCAGACCATCGTCGTCTGAGAATCCCGGGGCTGGGGCGTCGCCTCAGCCGAGCTTGGCGCGCTCTTCGCGCTGAACCTGGGTGATGAAGCGCTGGAGCTCGTTCTCCTGCGCCGGCCGGATCTTGACGAAGTGGCAGCCGAGCCGGCTCACCGTCTTGGCGCCGCGCGTGTGGGCGCCGGCGAAGCGCACTTCGAGGTCGACCTCCACCTTGCCGAACTTGCCGAGGTCGATCGTCACCTTCGGCAGCGTGTCGCCGATGGCGAACGGCAGCGTTGGCACGGGCGCCTCGAGGCCGACGCCGCCGAGGCCGATGTCGACGACCGACATTTCCCAGACCTTGTCCGAATCGGGCATCTTGAACGTGCAGGGCCGGCGCTGGGTCATCGGCAGGCTCATGCGGAAGAACTCGCGCCGCTGCAGCCGCACGTACTTGTCGGGAATGCTCGTCAGGAACGCGGGACGCCCCTTGTAGCTTCCTTCCCAGACCTTGGTGGTGACGAACTGGTTGCGCACGCCGCCGGGCGTGGCGATGAAGAAGTTGCGCTTGCTCTCCATCAGGCGCTTGTTCGTCGCTTCGTTGCTGCCCCAGTCGAACAGGATGGTGTTCTTTTCCTCGTCCACGTCGATCAGGACCGTGAGCACGGTCTCGCGGCCTTCGTCGAAGACGACGCTGATGCGGTCGCCGTCGTTGATCAATTGACGCAGGTAGAAGACGATCTCCCGGCGAAAGGTGATCGTGTAGCTCTCTACGTTGTCTTCGTAACTGGTCATGGCCGTTGGGGAGGGGCCTGAATATGGTTATTCACAAAGCCCGTTATTTTCGCCCGAGAAGCGTCCTCTAGGCAATCGAAGAACGTGATCTCGGCATCCTGCTTCATCCAGGCGTTGAGCCAGGTCAGCTGCCGCTTGGCGAATTGACGCGTCGCAAAAATGCCGCGGTCGCGCAGCTCGGCGGCGGGCAGGCGGCCTTCGAGCATCTCCCAGGCCTGGCGATAGCCGACGCTGCGCATCGAGGGCATGCCGATGTCGAGCCGGTAGCGGGCGCGCAGCGACTCGACCTCGGCGACGAAGCCGGCCGCCAGCATTTCGTCGAAGCGCCGCGCGATGCGCTCGTGCAGCACGGCGCGGTCGCCCGGCAGCAAGGCCAGCGAGAGCAGGCGGTAGGGCGGCGCCTCGGCGCGCTGGCGCGCGAAGATGGCGTCGAGCGGTTCGCCGGTCAGGCGCACGACTTCGAGCGCGCGCTGGATGCGCTGGGAGTCCGTCGGCGCGAGGCGCGAGGCCGTTGCCGGGTCGATGCGCGCGAGTTCGGCATGCAGCGCCGGCCAGCCGCGCTCGGCCGCTTCGCCGTCGATGGCGGCACGCAACGCGGCGTCGGCCTGCGGCATGTCGGCGAGGCCCTCGCGCAGCGCCTTGAAGTAGAGCATGGTGCCGCCGACGAGCAGCGGCACCTTGCCGCGTGCCGTGATCTCCGCCATCACGCACAGCGCGTCCGCGCGGAAGCGCGCCGCCGAGTAGCGTTCCTCGGGCGTGACGAGGTCGATCAGGTGGTGCGGGTAGCGTGCGAGCGTCGCCCGGTCGGGCTTGGCGGTGCCGATGTCCATGTCCTTGAACACCTGCGCCGAGTCGACGCTGACGATTTCCACCGGAAAGCGGTCGACGAGTTCCATCGCCAGCGCGGTCTTGCCGCTGGCGGTCGGACCCATGAGCAGGATGGCAGGCGGCAGCGCGCCGGCCGTTGTCATGAAACCGTCGCTCCGGCAGAATCGGGCGTCAAAGGATCCGCGGGGAGACGGGAAATGCAGCGATGGAAGCAAGTGCTGGGGGCCATGGTCGCCGGCATTTTAGCGATGCCGGCGGCGGCACAGGAGGACGAATCGCGCTGGCTCGAGCTGATGGCGCGCGATGCGGGCAGGCTCGGCAACCTGTCCTTCCCGGCCGAGGCGGGCGAACTCGGCACGTTCAGCAACCTGCACAACGGCCTGTTCAAGCCGGTAGGCAAGGGCGACGGGCCGTTCCCGGCGCTGGTGCTGGCGCACAACTGCGGCGGCATCCGGCCACAGGAGATTCGCTACTGGACCGAGGCGGCGCTCGCCGAGGGCTACGTCGTGCTGGTCGTGGACAGCATGCGCGGCAACAAGACGAACTGCTACCCGCCGGTTCCCGTGCCGGTCGGCCGACGGCTCAAGGATCTCTACGACGCCGTCGAACATCTGGCGAAACTGCCCTTCGTCGATGCGACGCGCATCGCCGAGGCGGGATTCTCGCAGGGCGCCTTCATGGCCGGGCTGCTCGCGAGCCCCAAGGCGAAGGCCGCCGTGGCGCCGAACGCGCCGCGCTATGCTGCGACGGCCGGCCTCTACGGCACCTGCGAGTGGCCGCCGGGGACGCTCAAGAACACCGGCCTGCGGATCGCCTATGTCTTCGACGACAGCGACCGGCCGCTGCTGTACCTGATGGCCGGCGAGGATCTCGAGACGCCGCCGAAGTATTGCGACGGCGTGCTGCCGGCCCTGAAGGCGAAGAACGCGCCGGTCGAATGGCACGTCTATCCGGGGCAGACGCACTGCTGGGACTGCGCAAGCATGGACGGCTTCTCGAAGGTCGACCACAAGGGCGACCGCGTGTTCTATCGCTACGACAAGGCGACGACCGAAGACTCACGCCGCCGCGTGTTCGAATTCCTCGCGCGCCGACTCGCCCGCTGACGGCGCTCAGCGGCCGCGCATGAACAGGCGGTCGAGGTCCGCCATGCTCAGCTGAACCCAGGTCGGCCGGCCGTGGTTGCACTGGTCGGCGCGCTCGGTGCGCTCCATGTCGCGCAGCAGCGCGTTCATCTCGGGCAGCGTCAGCAGGCGGTGCGCGCGCACGGCGCCGTGGCAGGACATGGTGGCGAGGATTTCGTTGCGGCGCGCTTCGACGACGCGGCTCGCCGGCTGGTCGGCGAGATCGCGCAGCAGCGCGCGCACCAGCGCCGGCAGGTCGCCGCCGGCGAGCATGGCCGGCACGGCACGCACCGCCAGCTGTTGCGGTCCAGCGGCGGCGAGTTCGAAGCCGAGGTGGTCGAGCGTCTCCGCGTGTTCCTCCGCCGTCGCCATCTCGGCCGCGTTCGCATTCAGCAGCGCCGGCACCAGCAGCGCCTGGCGCGGCGGTGCGCCCGCGTCGAGCGCGGATTTGATGCGCTCGTAGAGGATGCGTTCATGGGCGGCGTGCATGTCGACCAGCACCAGGCCCTGTTCGTTCTGCGCCAGCACGTAGATGCCGTGCACCTGGCCGATGGCATAACCGAGTGGGGCGGGGCCGGACTCGGCTGGCACGGGAGGTGCCTCGGCGAAGGCGCGCCGCGCGAAGTCGAGATAGGGCGCGGGCGATGCTTCGCGCACGCCGAGCGGCATCTGGCGCGGGGCGGGTGCATAGGCGGCCGGCTGCATCGCGCCGGTAGCGCCGGCCGCGACGGCGACAGGCGACTGCGCGGCGCCGAGCGGGGCGGCGAGCGCGCGTGTGATGGCATGAAAGACGAACTGGTGCACGCCGCGGCTGTCGCGGAAGCGCACCTCGGTCTTGGCCGGATGCACATTGACGTCGACGGCGGCTGGTTCGAGTTCGAGGAAAAGCGCGTAGGCCGGATGCCGGCTGCCGTGCAGCACGTCGGCGTAAGCCTCGCGGGCGGCGTGGGCGAGCAGCTTGTCGCGCACGAAGCGGCCGTTGACGAAGAAGTACTGCTCGTCGCGGCCGGCGCGGGAGTATGCGGGGAGGGCGACGTAGCCGGACAGGCGCAACGGCCCGGCGGCGACGTCGATCGTGCGGCCGTGGGCGAAGAATTCTTCGCCGAAGATCTCGCGCAGGCGGCGTTCGGCGTCGGCCGCGACCAGCCGCCGCTTGATGGCGCGGTTGTGGCTGAGCGAGAAGGCGACATCGGGACGGGCGAGCGCCATGCGCCGCAGCACTTCGTCGCAATGCGCGAATTCGGTGGCCTCAGACTTGAGGAACTTCCGCCGCGCCGGGGTGTTGTAGTAGAGGTCGGCGACCTCGATGACGGTGCCGGCGGCCAGCGCAGCCGGCTCGACGGCGTTGCTGCCGGCGTCGATGCGCCAGGCATGGGCGGCGCCGGAAGTCCGGCTGACGACGCTTGTCCGTGCCACCGAGGCGATCGAGGCCAGCGCCTCGCCGCGGAAACCGTAGCTGGCGACACGCTCGAGGTCGTCGAGCGAGGCGATCTTGCTGGTCGCGTGGCGCGCGAGCGCCAACGGCAGGTCGGCGGCATCGATGCCGCCGCCGTCGTCGGCGACGCGGATCAGGCGCACACCGCCTTCCTCGAGCTGGACGTCGATCTTTGCCGCGCCGGCGTCGAGGCTGTTCTCGACCAGTTCCTTGAGCACCGACGCGGGCCGTTCGACGACCTCGCCGGCGGCGATCTGGCTGATCAGGAGGTCGGGAAGGGCGTGGATGCGCGACATCGCGCGCATTGTAAGGCCGCGGCGGCGACGCGGCTCAGGCGGTGAACGACGGACCCGGCTCGAAGAAGCGCCAGGTGTTGCGTCCCGCGGCCTTGGCCTGGTACATCGCCAGGTCGGCGCGCTTGATCAGTTCGTCCGGGGAAGGTTGCTTGTCGTGGAACAAGGCGATGCCGACGCTCGCGCTGGCGCGGTGTTCGATGGCCTCGAGCGCGTAGGGCCGGCCGAGCTGATCGACGATCTTGCCGGCCACGATATCGACTTGCCTCGCCGCGGCGTCCGCGGTGCCATCGAGTTCCTCGAGCATGACGACGAACTCGTCGCCGGCGAGGCGGGCCACGGTGTCGCCTTCGCGGACGCAGGCCTGCAGGCGGCGCGCGACCTCGACGAGAAGCCGGTCGCCCATGTCGTGGCCATGCGTGTCGTTGAGCTGCTTGAACTTGTCGAGGTCGATGAACAGCAACGCGCCGTAACGGCCGTTGCGGGCGCTCAGCGCCAGCGCCTGGTGGAGGCGGTCGAGCAACAGGCGCCGGTTCGGCAATCCGGTCAGCGTGTCGAAGAAAGCCATGTTGCGAATGGTTTCCTGCGCCTTCCGGCTTTCGGTGATGTCCTGACCGAAGCTGGAAATACCGGACGGACGGCCGTCCTGGTCGAACAGCACCTTGTTGGCCCAGCGCACGTAGACCCGCCGGCCGTCCTTCGTGATGTTCTCGTTCTCGTTATGCTCGAAGTTCTCCGGATGGGCCAGGAGGGCGTCGATCATGCCGGCGAGATCGCGGTGGGTGTCGGTTTCGCGTGCGGGCACGATGGTGCCCAGTGCGGGTCGGCCGACGATCTCCTCGGCCCGGTAACCGAAGAAGCGTTCGGCGAATTCGTTGAAATAGGTCACCGTGCCGTCCATGTTCAGGCGCAGGACGATGGTGTTGGCGTTGTCCACCAGTTCTCGGTAGTTCTTCTCGCTGGCAGCCAACGCCGCTTCGGCTTCGGCGCGCTCGGCCATCTCGCCGCGCAGTCGCCGGTTCAGGCTGCGCAGCTTGAGCGCTACCAGCATGGCAGCGGCAAGTACGGCCAGGAGCGCGCCGAGAGTACGGATCAGCCAGGGAGGCGCCTTGTGCGGCGTCGCGTCGTAGATGAAGTCGGACAGGTCGAAGTCCCGCGGCAACTGCCCCCGATCGGCAAAGACGGCCACCACGTGTTGCCAGCGTCCCGGACTCATGTAGCCTGGTTCGACGATGTCGTGGCGAGTCAGGTTGCGTACCTGGGCCGCCTCGAACAACAGATGGCCGCGCGATTTGCCTTGGCTGTCGTAGCGGTCGAGGATCAGGTCGGTGATCTGCTCGGGATGGTCGAGAGCGTAGACCAATCCCTTGAGCGTCGCCTCACGGAAAGCCTTGACGGCATCGGGTCGCGATTCGACGACGGCGGTGTTGGTGAACAGCATGTCGCCGAACAGATCGATGCCGGCGGAGGCGGGGGTCAGCAAGAGATATTCGTGTTCGCGCCCCTTGGTCCACCACGGCTCGTTGGAGAGGTAGATGACTTTCGCCGCGATGGCGCCGCGATCCAGGTCGCTGAGATCCCAGCCCACCTGATTGACCAGTTGGATATGGGTGCGAGGAACCCCGGAAGCCAGCAGGTAGGCTTCGATCTCGTCGCGGTTATGGGGGTCCACCGCCACCGGCCGGTCGGCGAGATCGAGGACGCTGTTGATGCCGTTCCTGCGCAGGGCCAGCAGACCGACGGGCGAATGCTGCATCAGGGTGGCGATGACGATCACCGGTGTACCGCGATAGCGATCCACCACCAGCGAAGCGGCGCCGACGCCGAAATCGGCGCGGCCGGAAGCAACTTCCTTGACGGTGTCGATGTTGGGGCCGCCTTCGCGGATATCCACGTCGAGGCCGGCCTGGCGATAGAAGCCCTGCGCTTCCGCGGCGTAGAAAGCGGCGAACTCGAACTGGTGCTTCCAGTTCAGTTGCACGGAGACCCGCTCGGCAGCCATCACGGACGCGGACGGCCAGCAGGCAACGAGCAGAGCGAGCAGGACTGCGACGTTGGTCATGACGGCATTTTAATATGCCATCGGCGCAACCCGTGGTGGACAAATCAGGGAAGTCGCGGCGCGGTAGAATCCGCGCCCTCTGCCGCGCCGGCTGCATCCGCCCCATGGAAATCCTCGCCCAGTTCATCGACATCATCCTCCACCTCGACAAGCATCTCGCGATCCTTGTCGCCGAGTACGGTGTCTGGATCTACGTCATCCTGTTCCTGATCATCTTCTGCGAGACGGGGCTCGTCGTCACGCCCTTCCTGCCGGGCGATTCGCTGCTGTTCGTCGCCGGCGCGCTGGCGGCGACCGGCGGCATGGAAATCGGCACGCTGATCGCCGTGCTGCTGGCGGCGGCCGTGATCGGCGACAACACGAACTACTGGATCGGCCGCTGGGTCGGCGAGCGCGTGCTGCACTGGGGCGAGGGATCGCCGCGCTTCTTCAACCGCGCCGCCTACGACAAGGCGCACGGCTTCTACGATCGCTGGGGCGGGCTGACCATGACGGTGGCGCGCTTCATCCCGCTGGTGCGCACCTTCGCGCCCTTCGTCGCCGGGGTCGCGCGCATGAAATATCCGCGCTACTTCGCCTTCGACCTGCTCGGCGGCGTCATCTGGGTGTTCTCGCTGACGCTCGCCGGCTTCTGGTTCGGCAACCTGCCGGTGGTCAAGAACAACCTGTCCCTGATCATCCTGGGCATCGTCGGCATCTCGGTGCTGCCGATCGCGGCCGGCTGGCTGCGCCAGCGTTTCGCCAAGTAAAACATTGGCTTAAGGCCGGAAAGGCGCTATGCGTTAACATGCGCCATGCGCTTAATCCTGCTGGCGGCGGCGTTTTCGATGTTCCTGACGGCCTGCGTCAGCACTTCCGGCTCCGGCACCGGGCCCAAAGGCACGACCGGCTTCGATCCAGCGCAACTCGCCAAGACGGACATCGACCGCGTCGCCGACGCGCATAGGCGCGAGGCGTTCGCGAGCCTGCGGCTGCTGGCTGAGAAGCTCTACCGGCGCAATCCCCGGGAATGGCGCAACGCCGGCCATGCGAGCATCGAGGCGGCGCTGGGGCGGCTGTTCGAGCCGCGCCTTTCCTGGCGCCTCCCCGAGTTCGAGGGCCGCTGGGGGACCGAACTGATGGTGCTGGCGCTGCGCGAGGACTACCGCGGCGATCGCGTCGCCGCTCTCATCGGCGGCATGGGCGGCATGCTCAACGCCGCATTCGAGGAAAAGAACGAATTCTTCATGCTCGACGATCTGGATCCGCAGAAACTCTACAACAGCGCCCGCAACGTCGAGATCGCGGCGTGGAAGCTGGCGCATGCCCGTGATGCGGGAGGCCGGCTGCTGCTGGCGTCCAACGAGATGTCGCCCGACTACAACCTCAGCTTCGAGCGCGAGTTCGGCAAGATGGTGGGCAACCTCGACCTGCTCGCCAAGCTGATCGCCGACAAGACCCACCGTGGCATCGCCAAGGCGATCCAGAGCGTCGCCAGCGCCGTGTTCCTACCCGTGCCCGGACTCAAATGAACCAGAACTACGTGATCCTGATCTCGGGCCGCGGCAGCAACATGCAGGCCCTGATCGACGCCCGGCTGCCCGGCCGCTGCGTCGCCGTCATCAGCAACCGGCCGGACGCCGCCGGCCTCGCCTGGGCCGCCGCGCGCGGCGTGCCGACGGCCGTCGTCGACCACAAGGCCTACGCCGACCGCGAAGCCTTCGACCGCGCGCTCGGGGACGAGATTGAGCGCCACGAGCCGGCGCTGGTGCTGCTCGCGGGCTTCATGCGCGTGCTCGGCAACGCCTTCGTCGAGCGCTTCGCCGGCCGCATGCTGAACATCCACCCCTCGCTGCTGCCGTCGTTCCCCGGCCTGCATACGCACGCCTCGGCGCTCAAGGCCGGCGTCAAGGTCCATGGCTGCACGGTGCACTTCGTCACGCCGACGCTCGATTGCGGCCCCATCGTCGTCCAGGCCGCGGTTCCCGTGCTGCCCGACGACAGCGAGCAGGCGCTGTCCGCGCGTGTCCTGGCGCAGGAGCATATCGTCTATCCGCAGGCCGCGCGCTGGTTCCTCGAGGGGCGCCTGAGCCTCGTCGACGGCCGCGTGCGTCTCGCCGGCGGCGGCGCGAATCCGACTGCGCTGCGCGTGCCGCAGGACTGATGCCGTTCCTCGTCGCCCTCGTCGCGTCCGCCGTGCTGCACGCGGCGGCGATCACCATGCCGGGTTGGGATCTGCCTGGCAGCGCGGATGCCGAGCCGGCCGCGATCGACGCCGAACTGGTGCCGCAGAAGCCGGCGCCGGTCGCCGTCGCTGCACCGGCCAAGCGTCCGTCGAAGCCCGCGCCGGTGCGCAAGGCGCCGAGGATCGAGCCGGCGGCCGAGGTTCCCGTCGCCGCTGCGCCCGTGGCAACTGCCCCGGTCGTGTCGCCCATTGCCCCGACAGTCGCCGAGGCGCCGGTCGCGGCGCCCGAGCCTGTAGTGACTGCCCCGCCCGCGCCGCCCTGGCCGCGCGCCGGACGCATGCGCTATCTCGTCACCTGGGGCGACGGCGGCTTCATCATCGGCGAGACCGTCCATGAGTGGCGCATCGACGAGGCGCGCTATTCGATCCGCTCGGTGGCGACGCCGCGTGGCCTCGCTGCGCTGCGCGGCAAGACGCGCTCGCAATCGAGCGAGGGCGAGGTGACGGCGAGCGGCCTGCGGCCGAGCGAATTCCGCGACCAGCGCGAAGGCCGCGAGGCCGAAAGCGCGGTCTTCGACTGGAGCGCAGGCAAGGTCGCCTTCTCGGGCGGTCGCGGCGAGAGCCGGATCGCGGACGGCACGCAGGACATGGTTTCGGTCTTCTATCAACTCGCATGGCTGGCGCCGCGCGCGGACATCGACATGGCGGTCGCCACGGCGAGCAGGCTCGGGCGCTGGAAATTCGAGTGGCTCGGCGAAGAACGGCTCGAGGCCGCCGGCGCCACCTTGTCGACGTTGCATCTGCGCACGCGCGCAGACGGCGACATCACGGAAGTCTGGCTCGCCCCCGCGCACGGCGGCCTGCCGGTCAAGATACGGCACGTCGATCGCAAGGGCGAAACCTTCGAGCAGACGGCCGACACATTGGAAATCCAGGGATGAAAATCAGCAGCAAGATGATGCAGGGCGCCGCGGTGATGACCGCGGAACTCCTCAAGTTCGCACAGCCGGCCGACGCCGCGCTGTCGGCCTACTTCCGCGCGCAGAAAACCGGCAGCCGCGAGCGCGCATTCATCGCCGAGACCGCGTACGCCGTGCTGCGCCGCCGCCGCTGGCTGACGCGCGTCGCCGGCGCCGATGCGAACCCGGGCCAGCTCGCGCTGGCGGCGCTGGTGCGCATCCAGGGCCTCAACCAGCGCCAGCTCGAAGAGGCGCTCGAACCGGACGAAATGGACTGGGTGCTGGCGCTGAAGGCGAAGCCCGAGCCCGAGTTGACGCTCGCCGAGCAGGCCGACCTGCCCGACTGGCTGGCCGAGCGCCTGCTGGCGCGCATGCCGGCCGAGGACATGCTGGCGCTGGCGCGCGGCCTCAACCGCTCGGCGCCGCTCGACCTGCGCGTCAACGAAATGAAGGCGAAGCGCGAGGAGGTGATCGCGCAACTCGCAAGCGAAGGCATCGCCGCCGAGCCGTGCCGTTACGCGCCGGCCGGCGTCCGTCTCAAGACCAAGCCGGCGCTGGCGCGCCATCCGCTGTATCTCGAAGGCAAGGTCGAGGTGCAGGATGAAGGCTCGCAGCTTCTCGGCCATCTGCTGGCGCCCAAGCGCGGCGAGATGGTCGTCGACTTCTGCGCCGGCGCCGGCGGCAAGACGCTGCTGCTGGGCGCGCTGATGCGCTCGACAGGGCGGCTCTACGCATTCGACGTTTCCGACAAGCGCCTGGCGAAGCTCAAGCCGCGCGTCGCGCGCTCGGGGCTCTCGAACGTGCATCCGGCCTGCATCTCGGGCGAGAACGACCAGCGCGTGAAGCGCCTCGCCGGCAAGATCGACCGCGTGCTGGTCGACGCGCCGTGCTCCGGCCTTGGCACGCTGCGCCGCAATCCCGACCTCAAGTGGCGCCAGACGCCGGAGAGCATCGCCGAACTCACGCGCAAGCAGACCGACATCCTCGCCAGCGCCTCGCGCCTGGTGAAGCCGGGCGGCCGCCTGGTGTACGCGACCTGCAGCATCCTCGGCGAGGAGAACGAAGGCATCGTCGACGCCTTCCTCGCTGCGCACGCCGACTTCCGTCGCCTGTCGGCCACCGAGGTGCTGGCGAAGCAGGGCATCGCGCTCGACTGCGGCGAGGACATGCGCCTGCTGCCGCACGTGCACGGCACCGACGGCTTCTACGCGGCGGTGCTCGAACGCGCCAAATGACGCGCGTCCTCGCCGTCGTCCTGGCGCTGCTGGCGCTGCCCGTGCAAGCGGGCGGGCCGCTGCCGGCGCAGGGCACGGTCGAGGTGCTGTTCACGCCCTGGGACGACGCCGAAGGCGCGCTGCTGCGCGCGATCCGCAAAGCGCGGCACAGCATCCACGTCCAGGCGTACACCTTCAGCAGCCGCAACATCGGCTGGGCGCTCGGCGAGGCGAAGAAGCACGGCCTGCATGTGGAGATGCTGACTGATCGCGAGCAGGCGACGCGCAACGAGCACAGCCTCGTCAATACGCTGCACGACGCCGGCATTCCGGTGTGGTTCGAGGTGCGCTATGCCGCCGCGCACAACAAGGTCATGGTCATCGACGGCGAGACGCCGGATGCCGTCGTCGTGACCGGCAGCTACAATTTCACTTTCTCGGCACAGGCGCGCAACGCCGAGAACCTGCTGATCATGCGCGGCAACCCGGCGCTGGCGCGCGCCTACCTCGACAACTGGCGCCGCCACCGCGAGGACGCCGTGCCCTACGAGAGGCCACGATGAAGAACGAATTCGGCACCCTGCTGACGGGGCTGTGGAGCGACATGCATCAGCTCGACGTGCTCTGGCAGGTCGGCGCGCTGCTGCTCTGCCTGGCCGGCGGCTGGTTCGCCGAGCGCATGGTGCAGGCGCGCGTCGCCCACGGCGAAGGCGAGGGGCCGCATGCGCAGGCGCTGCACTTCGGCCGCCGCGGCCTGCGGCGCCTCGTCTTCCCGCTGGTTTCGCTGGCGCTGGTGCTCGTGGCACGCGTGGCGCTCGGCGGCTGGCAGCATGTGAACCTACTGAGCGTCGCGGTGCCGCTGCTCGGCTCGCTGGCGGTGATTCGCGCGGTGTTCCTCGTGCTGCGGCACAGCTTTCCCAACGCCGCCTGGCTGGCCTCGTTCGAGCGCAGCTTCGCGACGATCGCATGGTTCGTCGTCGCGCTCCATCTGCTGGGCCTGCTGCCGGCCATGATCGACGTCCTCGACGGCGTCGGCTTCGTCGTCGGCAAGCAGAAGCTGACGCTGTGGACGCTGCTGCAGGGCGTGGTCGCGGTGCTGGCGACGCTGCTGATCGCGCTCTGGGCCAGCGGCTTCGTCGAGGCGCGCCTGATGGCGTCGCAGGGCATCGACTCGAACCTGCGCTTCGTGCTGGCGCGCATATCGCGTGCGCTGCTGATCGTCATTGCGGTGCTCGTCGGCCTGCCTGCGGTCGGCATCGACCTGACGATGCTGTCGGTGTTCGGCGGTGCGCTTGGCGTCGGCCTCGGCTTCGGCCTGCAGAAGATCGCTGCCAACTACATTTCCGGTTTCATCATCCTGCTCGACCGCTCGCTGCGCATCGGCGACATGATCGCGGTCGGCAACGACCGCGGCCAAGTGACGAAGATCACGACGCGCTACACGGTGCTACGCAGCCTGACCGGCGTCGAGGCGATCGTGCCGAACGAGGTGCTGGTGTCGAGCATCGTCCAGAACCAGTCCTATACCGATCCCAAGGTGCGCATCGCCGTGCCGGTGCAGGTCGCCTACACCAGCGACGTCGAGCGCGCGCTGGCGATCCTGGTGGATGTCGCGAAGGCGCAGCCGCGCGTGCTCGTCGATCCGGCGCCGAATGCGCTGGTGACGGACTTCGCCGATTCGGGCATCAACCTCGAGCTCGGTTTCTGGATCGCCGATCCCGAGCTGGGCACCGGTGCGATCCGTTCCGACGTCAATCTCGGCATCCTGCGCGCTTTCCGCGCCGCGGGCATCGAGATTCCCTTCCCGCAAAGGGAACTGCGCATCCTGGGCGGAGCGCCCGCCTAATCCACTTTCAAGTCGCAGTTATGTTGCGGCAAGCGAAAGCGTAGAGTCGTCGCGTTCCCTCGACGCAAGGCTGTACCCATGTTCTCCGGTTACCTCGACCTGCCCTGGTGGGGCTGCGTGCTCGCCGCGCTGGCGCTCACCCACGTCACCATCGCCAGCGTCACGATCTTCCTGCATCGCCACCAGGCGCACCGGGCGCTCGATCTGGGGCCGGTCCCCTCGCACTTCTTCCGGCTCTGGCTCTGGCTAACTACCGGCATGATCACGAAGGAGTGGACGGCCATCCACCGCAAGCACCACGCCAAGTGCGAGACGGACGACGATCCTCACAGTCCACAGCGGCTCGGCATCGCCCGGGTGCTCTTCGGCGGCGTATTCCTTTACGTCAAGGAGTCGCGCCGCGGCGAGACGCTCGAGCGCTACGGCCACGGCACGCCCGACGACTGGCTCGAGCGCAGGATCTACACGCCGCTGCACAAGCTCGGCATCGTGCTGATGCTGGCGATCGACCTCGCGCTGTTCGGCGTCGTCCCCGGTGCGCTGATCTGGGGCGTGCAGATGGTCTGGATACCGTTCTGGGCGGCCGGCGTCATCAACGGCGCCGGCCACTTCTGGGGCTACCGCAACTTCGCCTGCGCCGACGCCTCGACCAACATCGTCCCCTTCGGCATCCTCATCGGCGGCGAGGAACTGCACAACAACCATCATGCCTATGCGAGTTCGGCGCGTTTCTCGAACCGCTGGTACGAGATCGATCTCGGCTGGATCTACATCCGCATGCTGAGCGTGCTCGGGCAGGCCAAGGTGAAGAAGGTGGCCGGGAAGCCGCGGCTCGCGGCGCCGAAGCCGGTGGTGGATGGCGAAACGCTGCAGGCGGTGATCGCGCACCGCTACGACGTGCTCGGGCGTTACCTGAAGTCGCTCCAGCGCCTGGCCGCCGAAGAACTGGGTACCCGCGAGAGGCGGCTGCTGAAGCGGCTCCTGAAGCGGGACGCCGTCGGGCTGGAAGACACGCAGCGCGCGACCCTGACATCGCTGCTGGCGCGCAGCGAGCGCCTCGCCACCGTCGTCGCCATGCGCGCCGAGCTCGAGGCACTGTGGGCGCGTTCGACGGCAACGCAGGAACAACTGCTGGCGCGACTGCAGGACTGGGTCGCGCGCGCCGAAGCGAGCGGCATCCGCCAACTCGAGGAGTTTTCGCTGCGGCTGCGGTGCTACGCCTGATCACGGGCGAAAAAAAACCCGCCAAGGCGGGTTTCTTCCGAGCCGAACCGAAGGCTTACTTCAGTTTGACTTCCTTGTAGGCCACGTGCTTGCGGGCCTTGGGGTCGTACTTCATGAACTCCAGCTTCTCGGGCGTCGTGCGCTTGTTCTTCGAAGTGGTGTAGAAGTGACCGGTCCCGGCAGTGGACTCGAGCTTGATTTTTTCGCGACCGCCTTTGGCCATGGTGGTTCTCCTTAGACAGCCTCGCCGCGCGCGCGCAGCTCGGTCAGGACGACATCGATGCCCTTCTTGTCGATGGTCCGCAGGCCGGCATTGGACACGCGCAGGCGCACCCAGCGGTTTTCGGACTCGACCCAGAACTTGCGGGAGTGCAGGTTCGGCAGGAAGCGGCGCTTCGTTTTGTTGTTGGCGTGGGAAACGTTGTTCCCGACCATCGGGGCCTTGCCCGTCACTTGGCAGACGCGGGACATGTTGAGCTCCAGTTAATCTGTTGGTTCAGCAAAGCCGGGCATTCTACCCGAAAAGCCTCCGGAGATTCAATACTTTTTCAGATCAGGCCCCGTTCGGCGAAGGACAGGGGCTGCGCGGCCCCCGCGACCACGAAATGATCGAGCACCTTGACGTCCACCAGGGAGAGGGCTTCCCGCAGGGACCGGGTCAGCAGTTCGTCGGCGGAGGAGGGCTCGGTGGCGCCCGAGGGGTGGTTGTGGGCGAAGACCACGCCGGCGGCGTTGCAGGCCAGCGCGCGCTTCACCACCTCGCGCGGGAAGACGCTGGTCTGGGCGAGCGTGCCGCGGAACAGTTCCTCGAAGGCGAGCAGGCGGTTGCGGTTGTCGAGCCAGAGCGCGCAGAACACCTCGTGGGGCAGCGTCGCGAGGTGCAGGCGCAGCCAGTCGCGGACCGCGCCGGGCGAGGAGAGGAGGTCGCGGTCGGACAGTTGCTCGCTCAGCGCCCGGCGCGCGAGTTCTAGCACGGCGGCGAGCTGGGCCGCCTTGGCCGGACCCATGCCCGGTAGCCTGGCGAGGTCGTCGGGCGAAGCGCCGGCGAGCCGACCGAGGCTGCCGTCGAAATGGCCGAGCAGTTCGCGCGCGAGGTCGACGGCGCTCTTGCCGCGCACGCCGACGCGCAGGAAGATCGCCAGCAGTTCGGCATCCGACAATGCGGCGGCGCCTCGCGCCAGAAGGCGCTCGCGCGGGCGTTCGCCGGCCGGCCAGTCGCTGATAGCCATGCGGTAGAATCCTCCGAGGACTTCTCGGGAATAATTCTAACGTCATGGCGGAACTCGCAGGCAAGCGCATCGTCCTCGGCGTCACAGGCGGGGTCGCCGCCTACAAGGCGGCCGAGCTGGTGCGCCTGCTGGTCAAGGCCGGCGCGGCCGTCGATGTCGTGCTGACGGCGGCGGGCGCGCGCTTCGTCGGCGCGCCGACGTTCCAGGCGCTCGCGGGGCGGCCGGGGTGGACGGACCTTTGGGACGCGCGTCCCGACAACGGCATGGCCCACATCGACCTCACGCGCGGGGCCGATGCCTGCATCATCGCGCCGGCGACGGCCGATTTCATCGCCAAGCTCGCCCACGGCTTCGCCGAGGACCTGCTGTCCACGCTGTGCCTGGCGCGCGACTGCCCGCTGCTGGTGGCGCCGGCGATGAACCGCCAGATGTGGGAGCACCCGGCGACGCGGCGCAATGTCGCGCAACTCGCGGCCGACGGCGCCACGGTGATCGGTCCGGCCACCGGCGAGCAGGCCTGCGGCGAGACCGGCGAGGGCCGCATGCTCGAAGCCGCCGAGATATTCGACGAGCTGACCGCCTTTCTGCAGCCGAAGCGGCTCAAGGGGCGCCGCGTCCTCCTGACGGCGGGGCCGACCTTCGAGGCGCTCGACCCCGTGCGCGGCCTGACCAACTCGAGCTCGGGCCGCATGGGATTTGCGCTGGCGCGTGCGCTGCGCGACGCCGGCGCCGACGTCACGATGGTCGCCGGCCCGACGGAACTGGCGACGCCGCGCGGCGTCTGCCGCGTCGATGTCGTCAGCGCGCGCCAGATGCGCGAGGCGGTGATGGCGGCACTGCCGGGACAGCACGTCTTCATCGGCGTCGCGGCGGTTGCCGATTACCGCCCGGTGGCGGCGGCCGAGCACAAGATCAAGAAGTCGGCCGCCAACCTCACGGTGGAGCTCGAGGCGAATCCCGACATCCTCGCCGAAGTCGCCGCGCGGTCCGACGCACCGTTCTGCGTCGGCTTCGCGGCCGAGAGCCGCAACCTCACGGAGTTCGCCGAGGCCAAGCGCCGCGCCAAGAGGCTGCCGCTGGTGGTCGGCAATCTTGTCGCCGACGGACTCGGCGGCGACACCAACAACGTCACGCTGTTCGACGACAAGGGCGCGCATCCGCTGCCGCCCGGCGACAAGCTCGCCGTCGCCCGCGACATCGTCGCCCACATTGCCGGAATGATCGATCCATGCACCGTATAGACGTCAAGATTCTCGACGCGCGCCTGCGCGACAACCCCCCGCATTACGCGACGCCCGGCGCCGCCGGCCTCGACCTGCGCGCCTGCATCGAGGCGCCGATGAAAATCCATCCGGGCGAGACCACGCTGGTGCCGACCGGCATGGCGATCCATCTCGCCGACCCGGGGCTGGCGGCGATGATCCTGCCGCGCTCGGGGCTCGGCCACAAGCACGGCATCGTGCTCGGCAACCTCGTCGGCCTGATCGACAGCGACTACCAGGGCGAGATCTTCGTCTCGACCTGGAACCGCGGCAAGGAAACCTTCACCCTGAATCCGCTCGACCGCCTGGCGCAACTCGTCGTCGTGCCGGTGGTGCAGGTCGCGTTCAACGTCGTCGACAACTTCGAGGAAAGCCATCGCGGCGACGGCGGCTTCGGCAGCACCGGACACAAGTAGTTTCAGCCGGACGCACCAAAGAAAAAGCCCCGCCGAAGCGGGGCTTTTCCATTTCCAGCCTTGCCGGATGTCAGGTCGACATTTCGGTGAGGATGTTCTTCAGCCAGCTGTCGGCGTACATGTGCTCCATCTTCGCCTGCGAGAAGTCCGCCGGCGAGATGCCGCCGGAGTTCGGCACGCCGATGATCTTGCCGTCCGCGACCTTGTAGACGCCGGCGATGCTGACCGACTCGTGGTCGTTGAGCGCGCTGTAGCAGACGTTGATGCCCGACAGCTCGGTGGTCTCGCGGCCGTTCATCAGCGCGACGACGTTCATCGCGCAGACCTTGGCTTCCGAGTTCGCCGAGTAGCCGGACTTCGGCATGGCGCCGGCGATCGAAGCGTCGCCGATGACGTGGACGTCCTTGTGCAGCGTCGACTCGAAAGTCGTCGCATTGACCGGGCACCAGTTCTTGTCGGGACCGACGAGGCCGGAAACGACGGCGATGCGCGCGGCACGCTGCGGCGGGATGAAGTTGACGACGTCGCCCTTGTGGTCCTCGATGCCTTCGACGATGACGTTCTTGTCCTTGGCCTCGACCTTGGTGACCTTCTTGCCGGGGACGTAGGCGAAGATGTCCTTGTAGTAGGTGTTCCAGGCCTTGGTGAACAGCGGCTTCTTGGACACGACGTCGGGGTTGGCGTCGAGCAGGAACAGCTTCGACTTGGGCTTGTGCTGCTTGAGGTAGTTGGCGATCAGGCAGGCGCGCTCGTACGGGCCGGGCGGGCAGCGATAGGGCGTGAGCGGCATGCTGATGATGACCTTGCCGCCGTCCTTCATGTCCTCGAGCTGCTTGCGCAGGGCGATGGTCTGCGGGCCGGCCTTCCAGGCGTGCGGCATCAGGTGCGAGGCCGCTTCGTCGTAGCCTTCGATTTCTTCGGTGCGGAAATCGACGCCCGGGGAAACGATCACCCGGTCGTAGGTCAGCGTGCCTTCGGTCGTGACGACCTTCTTCGCCGCCGGATCGATGGCGGTGACTTCGGCGTACAGCATCTTGACGCCGTGGTTGGCGGTCAGCTTGTCGTAGCCGATGGTCAGCGGCGACAGGTCCTTCATGAGGCCGCCGATGTAGTAGTTGCTGAACGGGCAGGAGACGTAGTGCTTGTTGCGCTCGATCATCACCACTTCGATGGAGGAGTCGAGCATGCGCACGTACTTGGCCGCGATGGTGCCGCCGTAACCGCCGCCGACGACGACGACGCGGCGTCCGCCCTTCGGCATGATTTCGGCGGCGGAGCCGGCCGACACCGCCGGGGCGCCGGCGCAGCCGGCGAGAGCGACGGTCGATGCGCCGCCGAGAAGCTTGATGAAGTCTCTACGATCAAATGTCATGTTCCCGTCTCCTTATTTGACGCTGGCGTAGAAAGTGAGCAGGGCTTCCAGGTCTTCCTTGGACAGCGGCTTGACCTTCTCGGCCATCTTCTCGGGCATCTTGCGCGTGCCGGAGAGGTACATATCCATCTGGATCTGCAGGTAGGGCAGCCACTGGCTGGCCATGGCGGGGCTGTTGTCCTTGCCTTCCTTGCCGCCTTCCATATGGCAGCGCGAGCAGTTGGCTTCTTCCAGGTTCTTGCCCTTGGCGACCTTGGCCGCGTCGAGCGTCTGGGTGGTGACGTGGAGCTTCTGCTTGCCGAAGAAGTCGCCCATGGCGGCGAAGTCGTTGTCGCTGTAGCCCTTGGCGATGCGGCCCATGATGGTGCTGGGGCGCTCGCCGCTCTTGAACTTCTTCATGGCGTCGACGATGGCTTCCTTCGACTGGCCGGCGAGGCTCGGCATCGTCGGACCGGCGCTGCCGCCGTGCGTGCCGTGACAGCCGGCACAGGCGTTGGACAGCATCGCTGCGCTCGGCGGCGCGGCGAAGGCCGAAGCCGACAGGGCCATGGCGCCGGCGATCAGCGCCCCACTACTCCACTTTCTTGTCATAACTAAGCTCCTCCTTGATTAGAAGTACTGCCCGGGTGCTGCCTTACTGCTTCTGGACGTTCAGGTAGTTCTTGACGTCCTTGTTTTCCTTGTCGAGGCCGAACTGGTAGCCCAGCGACACGTAGTGATAGCGCGCGTTCGTGTGGTCGGAGTGCAGCGCGAAGCCGAAGTTGTACACCTTGCCGGCCGCAATCTCGTGGTCGCCCTTGCCCTTTGCAGCGAGCTCGCGCTCGAAGGTGACGACCCACTTGTCGCCTTCCTTCTTGCCCTCGGCCTTGACCAGGCTCTTGCCGCCTTCCATGTGGCGCTCGCTGTCGATCCATCCGTCGACGGGCTTCTCGCCCTTGCCGCTGCGGAACTGCATCAGATCCATGAACTTGCCGGAAGCCAGGTCGGCGCCCTTGATGTACTTGGTCTTCTTGTCGTCCTTGCCGTCCTTCATGGTGCGCAAGTCGCTGTGGCAGGTGCCCCAGCAGCCGTTGATCTCGGCGCCCTCGACGGTCTGGCCGCCGTCGAACATGACGGTCAGCTTGACCTCGTTCTTGGCGTCGGCCTTCTTGCCCATGTCGCCCTTCGGGTCGTCGACCTCGAAGCGGAAGAAGATCTTGGCGCCGTCGTGCGCGATCTGCACCGTGGCCGGCACCCAGCCTTCGCGGCCCTTCGGCGGCATCGGCTCGAGCACGCTCTTCGAGCTGCCGACCGGCTTGCCGGCGACGATCTTCTCGCCGATCTCGTTGGCGTCGCCTTCATGGCACTTGGCGCAGGGACGCTTCTTGTTGGTGATGTCGGGAACCGCAGAGTGGTCCGACACGTTCATGACCCACTCCAGGCTGGCCTGGCCGGGGTAGAACAGCTTGACCTTGCGCGGCGCGACCTTGCTCCAGTCGGGGGCCGCCAGGGCGCCGCCGGCGACGAACATGCCCATGACCGCTAGTGCGATTTGCTTCTGCATTGCCTCTCCTCCAGCTCTTCCGCGTCATGCGGAAAACAAAAGGGCCGCGACATGTCGCGGCCCGTCTCCAATTCAGGACTCCTGCGGCTTCTCCTGCCCTGCCTCGCCGCCTTCGAGCTGCCGATGGACCGGTTTGTGCGCGATGCCCTTGTGGCAGTCGATGCAGGTCTTGCCGTCCTCGATCGCACCTTCGTGCTTGACCACCGAGCGGTCCTTCTGCTTCGTTGGATCCATGGTCTCGAACTTGTGGCAGTTGCGGCATTCCTTGGAGTCGACGCTCTTCATCTTCTCCCAGACCCGCTGTGCCATGGTGAGGCGATAGGCCTCGAACTTCTCCTGCGTGTCGATCGTGCCCTTGATGTGGCCGATGACGTCGCGCGCGGCCAGCACCTTCATGGTCAGCTTGCGGCCGTAGTCGAGCGGATTCTTGCTGCCCGCGACGTGGCAGTCGGAACACGACACCGTGGTGCCGGTGCGGTTCGAGTAGTGGATGGTTTTCTTGAGTTCCTCGAACGGAATCGTCATCTCGTGGCACGAGGTGCAGAACTCCGTACGGTTCGTCCATTCCATGCCGGTGTTGAGGCCGCCCCAGATCAGGATGCCGCCGAGCGTGCCGACGACGATCATGCGCAACATGGAGCAGTTGGGCGGGCGCTTCAGGCGATTGAAGATGCCGGTCTTGGTCGGCTGGTCTTCTCCGGCCGGGGTCTGTTGGGTGTCTGCCATTTCAAGATCCAGTGTGCTGCACGCGGAAATCGGAAATGGCCATCCCGTCCATCTCCTCCCGAATGTGGCTTCTCACGAGCCATCGATATAGTCTTACAACGCACGCGATTATTGCAGCCAGACCGTCACCGGACAACTGCAAATACTGATTGTCGTATCAGGCGGGCTAATTTTTTTAAACCCTTATACGCTTATATACCCGCATCATCGCCCCGCGAGGCGCGGGCGGTTCAGGCGACCGTGAGGTTCGGGACGTCGACGCGAATGGTGTCGCGCTTCAGCGCTGCGGCGCAGCAACGCGCGAACTGTCGTCCCCAGTCGCCGCCGTCGGCGAAGCGGTTCTCGCCGCCGTACTTGGCAACATCGAGGATGACGTCGAGCAGCAGGATTTTGCCCACGGGACTGCGCGGCGCGCAATCGAGCGCCTCGTACTCCGAATGCAGCCATCGGCTGGCCTCTTCGCGTTGCAGCGACTGCATGTCGGCGTCGAGGAACTTGTATTCGTACTCGCTGTTCTGGCCGAAGGACACGGTGACGGTATAGAGCATCTTGACTCCTCTCCTGGCGGGCGATCCGGTTGGGCCGGCCAATCTAGCACGGCCGGAACGGTCAACTCTGACGCCGGCGCGACAATTCGCCGCGATCAGGCGAGCAGGGCGTGACCCGCGCTGCGGAACAGGATGCCCACGGCGGCGCCGAGGGCCGCGGGCTTCCAGACGCCCGCCACGCGGCGGCCGGCCGAGATCAGCACCGCCACGCCCGGGATGTCGAGCGGATGGATGAGGAAGCCGGCGCTGGCATTGAGCAGGCCGACCGTCGCCTGGCCCTGCTTGAGCATGTCGTCCATCACGCCGAGCATGGCCGTGCCGCCGGCGAGGTACTTGGTCAAAGCCGGCAGCACGATCGCCGTGTCGATGCCGGCCGACGTCAGCAGCGGCGCCAGCAGCGCCGTCAGCGCGCCGATGGCGCCCGTGGTGCGCAAGGCCGTGACGACGACGAGCGAAAGCACCAGCATCGGTATCGCGCCGACCGCGATCTTGAAGGCCTCGGCGCCGGCGCGGTTGATGACGTCGAGCACCCCCTTGGCGTCCTCGGCCGCAGGATGGCGCAGCGTTTCGTCGAGCGGCTTCTCGGTGGCGTCGAGCCGGCGGCCGACGCCGTAGTAGGTCACCGCCGCCGCGACGAGGCCGCCGAGCAGCGAAAGCGCGAGCGTCGGCCCGAACTGCAGCCCGAGGGCGACCAGCGGGAAGGCCGCATTGGCCTGCGCCATGGCCATCACCATGGCGAGCGTCGCAGCGAGATGGCGATCGGAAGTGCCGCGCTGCTCCATCATGGCGAGCGTTGCCACGGGCGCCGCGAAGCTGACGAAGTTGATCTGCAGCGCGGCGAACACGCCGAGGCCGGTGAGGCCGACGGGACGCAGCAGCGGCGCGATGCGGGCGACGAGCCAGTCGAGCGCGCCGCGCGCCTCGAGCAGGCGCATCAGCGACAACATCACGATCATCACCGGCAGCAGCACGAACAGCGCGAGTTCGACGCCGGAGCGGCCGGCGCGCAGGATGACGTCGATCAGGATTTCCATGACGCGATTGTATTGCAGCGCAGCATCGCGCCGCGCGGATTCAGCCCGTCCAGTCGCGCAGCAGCGGCAGCAACATCGGCAGGGCGAGCGCCGTCAGCGCTCCATTCAGCCCCATCGCCAGGGCGGCGAAGGCACCGTCCTGCTCGCTGACCTGGAATGCGCGCGCAGTGCCGATGCCGTGCGAGGCGACGCCCATGGCGAAGCCGCGGATGGCCGGATCGCGCACGCGAAGCACGCCGAACAGCCAGCGCGCGCCGACGGCGCCGAGGATGCCGGTCGCGATGACCAGTACTGCCGTGAGCGAGGGAATGCCGCCGATGCGTTCGGCGACGCCCATGGCGATCGGCGTGGTCACCGATTTCGGGGCCAGCGAGAGCAGCGTCGGTGAACTGGCGCCGAGCCACTTTCCGACCGCGATGGCGGAAAGCATCGCCGTCAGGCTGCCCGCGGTGAGCCCGAGCACGACGGCGCCGAACAGCGCGCGCACGCGGCGCAACTGCGCGTACAAGGGAATCGCCAGCGCCACGGTGGCCGGGCCGAGCAGGAAGTGCACGAACTGTGCGCCGTCGAAGTAGGTCTGGTACGAGGTTCCGGTGACCGAGAGCAGCGCGACGAGCGCGGCGACGGCGATCAGCACCGGGTTGGCGAGCGGGTGGAAGCCCGAGCGCTGGTACAGCCACCACGCGCCCTGATAGACGACGAGCGTGACGGTCAGCCCCAGCAGCGGCGACGCCGAAAGATAGACCCAGATCTCGTCGAGGTGCGGTGTCACGGTTCGCCTTCCTCGGCCACTCGTCGCGCCAGCAGCTTCATCGCCAGCGCCGTGACCGCCAGCGTCGCCGCGGTGCTGACGACGAGCGCGACCAGCAGCGGCAGCCACTCGTCGGCGACGCGATTCAGGTGAAGCATGACGCCCGTGCCGGCCGGCACGAACAGCAGCGACAGATGCTGCAGCAGCTTCTGGCTGGTGGCGGTCAGTTCCTCGCCGGCGCCGCCGCGCACGGCCAGCGCGGCGAGCATGAACAGCATGCCGAGCACCGGGCCGGGGACCGGCAGGCCGAAGCCGCGGGCGACGACTTCGCCGGCGAGCTGGAACAGCAGCAACTGGGTGAGTGCGCCGATCATTTGCCTCTCCTGAAAGCGCAGACGGCGCCGCGCGGGCGCCGTCTGCGCGACTTGCCGCGAACGTTACTCCATCGCCTCGTAAAGCGGCAGGGTGAGGAACTCGGGATACTCGTCCGCGAGCGACATCTGCTCGAAGATCTTCGCCGCCTGTTCGTAGGTGGCGGTCGCTTCGCCGGCCTTGGCGACTTCGGCCTTCACCTTCGCCAGTTCTTCCGGGATCAGCGTCTTGACCATGTCGGCGGTGACCTTGCGGCCATCGTCGAGCACGCCCTTGGGCGAGCGCACCCACTGCCACACCTGCGAGCGGCTGATCTCGGCCGTGGCCGCGTCTTCCATCAGGTTGTGGATCGGCACGCAACCGTTGCCGGCGAGCCAGGAGCCGAGGTAGTGGATGCCGACGTTGATGTTGTTGCGCAGGCCGGCCTCGGTGATCGGCTGCTCGGGCTGGAAGTTCAGCCAGTCCTTGGGGCCGAAGTTCTCCGTGCGCTGTTTGTCCCACTGGTTCGGACGGTCGCCGAGCACCTTGACGAACTCCTCGTGGGCGATCGGCACCAGGCCCGGGTGGGCCACCCAGCCGCCGTCGAAGCCGTCGTTGGCGTCGCGCGTCTTGTCGTGGCGGATGCCGGCGAGCGCCTTTTCGTTCGCCGCCGGATCGTTCTTGATCGGGATCAGCGCGCTCATGCCGCCGATGGCCGGCGCGCCGCGCTTGTGGCAGGCCTTGACCAGCGCCAGCGCGTAGCTGCGCATGAACGGCACTTCCATGGTGATGGCGCCGCGGTTGGCGAGGCAGAAATCCTTGTTGCGCTTGAACTTCTTGATGCACGAGAAGATGTAGTCCCAGCGGCCGGCGTTGAGGCCGGCGCTGTGCTCGCGCAGTTCGTAGAGGATTTCCTCGAGTTCGAAGGTGGCGAGGATGGTCTCGATCAGCACCGTCGCCTTGATCGTGCCCTGCGGCAGGCCGATTTCGTTCTGCGCCAGGATGAAGACGTCGTTCCACAGGCGCGCCTCGAGATGGCTTTCCATCTTCGGCAGGTAGTAGTACGGGCCGGCACCGCGCGCGAGCTGCTCCTTGGCGTTATGGAAGAACACCAGCGCGAAATCGAAGATGCCGCCGGCGACGCGCTGGCCGTCGACCAGCACGTGCTTCTCGTCGAGATGCCAGCCGCGCGGACGGATCTGCAACGTTGCGACGGTGTCGTTAAGCTTGTATTCCTTGCCGGCTTCGTTGGTGTAGCCGATCTTGCGGCGAATGGCGTCGAAGAGATTCACCTGGCCCTGAATCTGGTTGTACCAGTTCGGGCTGTTGGAATCCTCGAAGTCGGTCATGTAGGAGTCGGCGCCCGAGTTGAAGGCGTTGATGATCATCTTGCGCTCGACCGGGCCGGTGATCTCCGTGCGGCGGCGTTCGAGCGCCTTCGGCAGCGGCGCGATCTTCCAGTCGCCTTCGCGGACGTGCCTGGTCTCGGGCAGGAAGTCGGGCATCTCGCCGGCGTCGATGCGCGCCTGGCGTTCGACGCGCTTCTTCAGCAACTCCTGACGGCGCGGCTCGAAGGTGCGATGCAGCTTGGCGACAAGAGCCAGGGCGTCCTTGGTGAGGATTTCGTCGAAGCGGGGATGGATCGGGGCGTTGATCTGCACGCCGGCAGGCAGGTCGAGATTCATGGCTTCACTCCTATAGAAGACTATGGCTTTTGTCGATGACTGAAGCTTATTACCCCTTGTCTTGAAATGTAAGTCACAATATTCTCAATTGATCTTGTACATTCCGTAAAAGATGGGTCGCTTCAAGGAACTCACGGCGTTTACGGCGACGGCCACCCGCGGCAGTCTCTCGGCCGCCGCGCGCGCCGAAGGCGTCACCCCGGCGATGATCGGGCGCCGCCTCGACAGCCTGGAAGAGCGCCTCGGCGTGCGCCTGCTGACCCGCACCACGCGCAAGCTGACGTTGACGCAGGAGGGCCAGGCCTTCCTCGAAGACTGCCAGCGCATCCTGAACGACGTCGCCAACGCGGAGGCTTCAGTCAGTCTAGGCGGCGTCAAGGCTAGCGGCCACCTGCGCATCACGGCGCCGGCGGGTTTCGGGCGCAAGCACGTGGCGCCGCTGGTGATGGAGTTCCTGCGTGCCAATCCCGAGGTGACGGCCAGCCTCGACCTCTCCGATCGCGCCGTCGATCTCGTCAATGAAGGCATGGACTGCGCGGTGCGCATTGGCGAGCTCGTCGACTCGAGCCTCGTCGGTGTTCGCCTCGGCGAGATGCGACGGGTCGTCGTGGCGAGCCCGGCTTACCTCCAGCGCCACGGCGTGCCGCGCACGCTCGCCGATCTGGCGGGGCATCGCTGCCTTTCGCTGGTGGGGCAGGGTGGCTGGAGTTTCCATGATCCTTCGCGCCCGGAGCGGACGGTGACTATGCGCGTCGCCGGGCCGTTCGATTGCAACGACGGCGCCGTGCTCCATGAGTGGACGCTCGCCGGCATGGGGCTGGCGTGGCGCTCGGTGTGGGAAGTGGGCGACGACTTGCGCTGGGGGCGCCTGGTGTCGGTGCTCGACGAGTTCGCGCCGCCGCCGGTGGGCATTCATGCCGTGTTCCCGCAACGGCGCCATCTGCCGTTGCGCGTGCGCCTGTTCGTCGACCTGCTGAAGGAGACTTACGGCCGGCCGGATTACTGGGATCCGGCCGAGTGAGGCGCTGAAAAGGAAAAGGCCGCACCGGCAATCCCGGTGCGGCCTCCCCTCCACTCCCTCTTCCTGAGGGTATTGTCAGTGTTGCTTAGTGGAACTGCTCCTCTTCCGTCGAACCAGTCAGCGCCTTGACGCTGGAGGTTCCGCCCTGGATCACGGTGGTGACGTCGTCGAAGTAGCCGACGCCGACTTCCTGCTGGTGCGAGACGAAGGTGTAGCCCTGCTCGCGCGCCTTGAATTCCGGCTCCTGCACCATGTCGACATAGTGCTTCATGCCCTCGCCCTTGGCATAGGCCTGGGCGAACTGGAAGGTGTTGTACCAGTTGATGTGGATGCCGGCCAGGGTGATGAACTGGTACTTGTAGCCCAGCGCGGACAGTTCGTCCTGGAACTTGGCGATGGTCTTCTCGTCCAGGTTCTTCTTCCAGTTGAACGAGGGCGAGCAGTTGTAGGACAGCAGCTTGCCCGGACACTCCTTGAGCACGGCTTGCGCGAATTCGCGGGCGAAGCCGATGTCGGGCTTGCCGGTTTCGCACCAGACGAGGTCGGCATAGGGAGCGTAGGCGACGCCGCGGCTGATCGATTGCTCGAGGCCGTTCTTGACGCGGTAGAAGCCTTCCTGGGTGCGCTCGCCGGTGACGAAGGGCTTGTCGTTGGCGTCGTAGTCGGAGGTCAGCAGGTTGGCGGCCTCGGCGTCGGTGCGGGCGAGGACGATGGTCGGCACGCCCATGACGTCGGCGGCGAAGCGCGCGGCGATCAGTTTCTCGATGGCTTCGCGGGTCGGCACCAGCACCTTGCCGCCCATGTGGCCGCACTTCTTGACGGCAGCGAGCTGGTCTTCGAAATGCACGCCGGCGGCGCCCGCGACGATCATGTTCTTCATCAGCTCGAAGGCGTTGAGCACGCCGCCGAAGCCGGCTTCGGCGTCAGCCACGATCGGGAGGAAGAAGTCGACGTAGTCCTTGTCGCCGGGTCCGATGCCGCGGCCCCACTGGATTTCGTCGGCGCGCTTGAAGGTGTTGTTGATGCGGCGAACCATGGTCGGCACGGAGTCGTAGGCGTACAGCGACTGGTCCGGGTACATGGTTTCGGAGGTGTTGCCGTCGGCGGCGACCTGCCAGCCAGACAGATAGACGGCCTCGAGGCCGGCCTTGGCCTGCTGCATCGCCTGGCCGGCGGTGATGGCGCCGAAGGCGTTGACGTAGCCCTTCTTGGCTTCGCCGTTCACCAGGCGCCAGAGCTTCTCGGCGCCGCGCTTGGCCAGCGTGTGCTCGATCTGAACGGAGCCGCGCAGGCGGACGACGTCTTCGGCGCTGTAACCGCGCTTGACGCCCTTCCAGCGGGGATTCTCTTTCCAGTCCTTTTCCAGGGCGGCGATTTGAGCTTTGCGGTCGGTCATGTCGGGGTCCTCGGTCTGGTCAAAAAACACGACTTCGGCCCGGAGATTCGCGACGCTGCGTCACAAGTCATCCGCTTCCGGCCTGTCGATGGCAAGAAGTATATCGACGTTTTTGCGAAGCAGCAATACTCTTATATAAGAGTCGATGATTAATTATTCGACGGTAAAACAGTACGTTACGCATTTCGTTCCGCTATGCGGGAGCTCTGGTGTGATTTTGAAACGCGCCAAGCGTGCGTTGCGGAATTACTCTTGTATAAGACATCTCAGATCAGTGCGGCGTTGCTGAGGATCACGCCGTCCTCGTCCGCATACAGCCAGTCGCCCGGATTGAAGGTGACGCCGCCGAAAGCCACCGGGACATCGGTGTCGCCCTCGTTCTTCTTGAGAGTCTTCTGCGGGTGCGTCGCCAAGGCGAAGATGCCGATGTCCATCCCGCCGATGGCGCGCGAATCCCGGATGCAGCCGTAAACGACCAGGCCGGCCCAGCCGTTCTTCACGCCGAGCGCGGCGAGCTGGTCGCCGACGAGTGCGCGACGCAGGCTGCCGCCGCCATCGATGACCAGGACGCGGCCGTTGCCGGGGCCTTCGAGCGCCTTGCGCACCAGTCCGTTGTCCTCGAACAGCTTGAGCGTCGATACCGGTCCGTGGAAGCTCCTTCGTCCGCCGTACGAGCGGAACATGGGCGCAACGATGCGCACCTTGCCCTCGTGGGCGTCGCACAGATCGGTAGTCAGCAGGTCCATCGGTCACTCCCTTTGCAGTCTTGAAATAAGAAAACGGCGGCACCCGTTGCCAGGGGCCGCCGTCGTCGCGGGCTGCGCTCTTCAGGCGACGGCTTCCGCGTTCTCCTCGAAGCTCAGCTTGACGCTCCTGTTCTCGTCGAGGTCGATGGTGACGCGCCCGCCGTGGGCCAGTCGGCCGAACAGCAGTTCGTCGGCCAGCGCCGCGCGGATCGTGTCCTGGATCAGGCGCGCCATGGGGCGCGCGCCCATCAGCGGATCGAAGCCGCGGCTGGCCAGCCAGTGACGCAGCGCATCGGTGAAGATGGCCTCGACCTTCTTCTCGTGCAACTGGCCTTCGAGTTGCATCAGGAACTTGTCGACCACGCGCAGGATGATCTCCTCGTCGAGCGGGCGGAACGACACGATGGCGTCGAGACGGTTGCGGAACTCGGGCGAGAACATGCGCTTGATGTCGCCCATCTCGTCGCCGACGCTCTTGGTGGTCGTGAAGCCGATGGTCGTCTTGTTCAGTGCTTCGGCGCCGGCGTTGGTCGTCATGATGATCACGACGTTGCGGAAGTCGGCCTTGCGGCCGTTGTTGTCCGTCAGCGTGCCGTGGTCCATGACCTGCAGCAGGATGTTGAAGATGTCGGGATGCGCCTTCTCGATCTCGTCGAGCAGCAGCACGGCGTGTGGCTTCTTCGTCACCGCTTCGGTCAGCAGGCCGCCCTGGTCGAAGCCGACGTAGCCCGGCGGGGCGCCGATCAGCCGGCTGACGGCGTGGCGCTCCATGTATTCGGACATGTCGAAGCGGATCAGTTCGATGCCCATGCAGTAGGCGAGCTGACGCGCGACTTCCGTCTTGCCGACGCCGGTGGGGCCGGAGAAGAGGAAGTTGCCGATCGGCTTCTGCGGGCTGCCAAGGCCCGAGCGCGACATCTTGATCGCCTTGGCCAGCGCGTCGATCGCAGGGTCCTGGCCGAAGACGACCGTCTTCAGGTCGCGTTCGAGGTTCTTGAGCGCGGAGCGGTCGTCGGCCGAGACGTGCTGCGGCGGAATGCGCGCGATGCGGGCGACGATCTCCTCGATCTCCTGCTTGCCGATGACCTTCTTCTGCTTGGACTTGGGCAGGATGCGCTGCGCCGCGCCGGCCTCGTCGATGACGTCGATCGCCTTGTCGGGCAGGTGGCGGTCGGTGATGTACTTGGCCGAGAGTTCGGCGGCGTTGCTGATCGCGGCGGTGGAGTACTTGACGCCGTGATGCTCCTCGAAGCGGCTCTTGAGGCCGCGCAGGATCGAGACGGTCTCCTCGACCGACGGCTCGTTGACGTCGATCTTCTGGAAGCGCCGCGAGAGGGCGTGGTCCTTCTCGAAGACACCACGGAACTCGTTGTAGGTCGTGGCGCCGATGCACTTGAGGGCGCCGGACGACAGCGCTGGCTTGAGCAGGTTCGAGGCGTCGAGCGTGCCGCCCGAGGCGGCGCCGGCGCCGATCAGCGTGTGGATCTCGTCGATGAACAGGATCGCGTTGGGGTTGTCCGAGAGTTGCTTCAACACCGACTTGAGGCGCTGCTCGAAATCGCCGCGATACTTGGTGCCGGCGAGCAATGAGCCCATGTCCAGCGCGTACACAGTTGCGCCGGCGAGAATCTCCGGTACGCGACTCTCGATGATGCGGCGCGCGAGCCCCTCGGCGATCGCCGTCTTGCCGACGCCGGCTTCGCCGACGAGCAGGGGATTGTTCTTGCGGCGGCGGCACAGCGTCTGGATGACCCGCTCGAGTTCCTTGTCGCGGCCGATCAGCGGATCGATCTTGCCGGTCAGGGCGAGCTGGTTGAGGTTCTGGGTGAAATTCTCGAGCGCGCTCGACTGCGAACCGGCGTCGGCGTCGGTCTCGGCCGCCTCCTCGGCTTTCCCGGCGGTGGGCTGCTGCGTCGTCTTGGTCACACCGTGCGCGATGTAATTGACGACGTCGAGGCGCGAGATGTTCTGCTTCTGCAGGTAATAGACGGCGTGCGAATCCTTCTCGCCGAAGATCGCGACGAGGACGTTGGCACCGGTGACTTCCTTCTTGCCCGAGGACTGCACGTGCAGGATGGCGCGCTGGATCACGCGCTGGAAGCCGAGCGTCGGCTGGGTGTCGATCTCGTCGTGGCCGCCGACAGTGGGCGTGTGCTGGTTGATGAAGGCCAGCAACTCGTTGCGCAGCGCATCCATGTCGGCGGCGCACGCCCGCAGGACCTCGGCGGCCGACGGATTGTCGAGCAGCGCCAGCAGCAGGTGCTCGACGGTGATGAACTCGTGGCGCTTCTGTCTTGCCTCGACGAAGGCCATGTGCAGGCTTACTTCAAGTTCCTGGGCGATCATGCCGGGTCTCCTGGGGACCGCCGGCCGGCGGTTTGGGTCTCGCACAACCCCATGCTAGTTCTTCTCCATGACGCAGGCGAGGGGGTGTTGATGCTGCTGCGCGAAGGCGCTGACCTGTTCGACCTTCGTTGCGGCGACGTCATGAGGATAGACGCCGCAAACGCCGCGTCCCGCACGGTGGACCTGCAACATGACGACGGTAGCCTGCTCGCGGTTCATATTGAAGAATTTCTGCAGCACGACGACGACGAAATCCATCGGCGTGTAATCGTCGTTGAGCAACACGACGCGGAACAACGAGGGCGGCTTGACCCGGCTTCTCTCGGGCTCCAGGACCGTACCGTCTTCCCGTTGCTTGCGAGTACCCATGAAACGATTCTAATGCGGATTGTTCTCCAAGCAACTGCGCCGCCAACAGGGGAATAGAGCCCGGATGCGCCTGCAATTCGGGAAGCGCCGGGGAAGGGGTGAGGGATGACGCGTCGGAGATGCTGTCGTGCAACATTCAAACCTGTTGACGCGTCCAGTCGAAATGGGTAAAAGGCAGGCGTGTTTGTTCCAAGCTTCGCCGCAGTGTCCTTGATCTTTGAGTGGTTCCATCGCATCAGGTTCCACGGTCCGCTCTGCTTGAACTTGTCGGCAAACATTTCCCGGTCGCCTTCGGGGCAGGAGTGCAAGGTAGCCGGTTCTTGTCATGTTTTAGGAAAGAGGCTTTATGGCAACGGGTACCGTCAAGTGGTTCAACGACTCCAAGGGTTTCGGTTTCATCACGCCGGATGATGGCAGCGAGGATTTGTTCGCTCACTTCTCCGCGATCACGATGTCCGGCTTCAAGACCCTCAAGGAAGGCGAGAAGGTTTCGTTCGAGGTGACGCAGGGCCCGAAGGGCAAGCAGGCGTCGAACATCCAGAAAGCCTGACGAACAAGTTTTTCGCAGGGTTTGTTTGACCCGCCTCGGCACCGCCAGGCGGGTTTTGTTTTTTCTAGGGGCCGAAAATCACGAAGCCCCTTGCGGGGCCTCGTGAGATGCGGGTGCAGCCGGGTGCGAATTACATGCGGTCGATCATTGCCTGGCCGAAGGCCGAGCACTTCACTTCCTTGGCACCTTCCATCAGGCGCGCGAAGTCGTAGGTCACGACCTTGTCGCCGATCGCGGCTTCCATCGACTTGATGATCAGGTCGGCGGCTTCCTTCCAGCCCATGTGGCGCAGCATCATCTCGGCCGAGAGGATCAGCGAACCGGGGTTCACGTAGTCCTTGCCGGCGTACTTCGGCGCCGTGCCGTGGGTGGCCTCGAAGCAGGCGTACTGGTCGGAGATGTTGGCGCCAGGCGCGATGCCGATGCCGCCGACTTGCGCCGCCAGCGCGTCGGAGATGTAGTCGCCGTTGAGGTTCAGCGTTGCGATGACGTCGTACTCGGCCGGACGTAGCAGGATCTGCTGCAGGAAGGCGTCGGCGATGGCGTCCTTGACGATGATCTCGCGGCCCGTGTTCGGGTTCTTGAACGAGCACCACGGTCCGCCGTCGATCGGCTGGGCGCCGAACTCGCGCTGCGCCAGGGCGTAAGCCCAGTCGCGGAAGCCGCCTTCGGTGAACTTCATGATGTTGCCCTTGTGCACGATGGTCACCGACTTGCGGTCGTTGGCGATCGCGTACTTGATGGCGGCGCGCACCAGGCGTTCGGTGCCCTCGCGCGACACCGGCTTGATGCCGATGCCCGAAGTGGCCGGGAAGCGGATCTTCTTGACGCCCATCTCGTCCTGCAGGAACTTGATGATCTTCTTCGCCTGCTCGGACTCGGCCTGCCACTCGATGCCGGCGTAGATGTCCTCGGTGTTCTCGCGATAGATGACCATGTCGGTCTTCGACGGATCCTTGAGCGGCGAGGGCACGCCCTTGAAGTAGCGCACCGGGCGCACGCACTGGTAGAGGTCGAGCTCCTGGCGCAGGGCGACGTTGAGCGAGCGGATGCCGCCGCCGACCGGCGTCGTCATCGGGCCCTTGATCGAAACGGAGTATTCCTTGAGCAGCGCCAGCGTCTCCTCGGGCAGCCAGACGTCCGGCCCGTAGACCTTGGTCGACTTCTCGCCGGCATAGACTTCCATCCAGGATATCTTGCGCTTGCCGGCGTAGGCCTTGGCCACTGCCGCGTCGACGACTGCCTTCATGACGGGCGTGATGTCGACGCCGATGCCGTCGCCTTCGATGTACGGGATGATCGGATTGTCCGGAACCGCTTGTCCGGGAACGATCTTCTGGCCTGCCGGGATCTTGATGTGCGACGTGCTCATGCCTGCTCCATTCCTTTTTTTGGTGGTTGGTAGATCGCCGCGGCGCAGCCCGTTCCGCGCTGGTCGGAGGGCGCCTTCCTTGTGGGAAATTGCGTTCCGCGACTTTTTTTATTATCCCCGAAACGCACCTTATCCGCCAGAGTGGCTAGAATCGCCCGCACCCCGCGCCGGCACCGGCCGCGACGTGCGAGAAGGTTTTTCGATGGACCTTGCGGTGAGCCAAGAGATACAGATTGCCCAGCGCATCGCCCTGGCGATGGTCGAGGGCTTCGACAAGCATTACCGGCTGTTTCGCGAATGCTCGGCGCGCGCCAAGGATCGCTTCGACGCCGCCGACTGGGGCGGCGTGCAGCAGTCGGTCAAGGACCGCATCAGCTACTACGACAGCCGCGTCTGCGAGACGGTCGAGCGCCTCCATGCGGAGTTCTCCGCCGACCTGCTCGACGAGACGGTGTGGCAGCCCGTCAAGCTGATCTACATCGGCCTGCTCACCGAGCACAAGCAGCCAGAACTTGCCGAGACGTTCTTCAACTCGGTGTTCTGCCGCATCATGCACCGCACGTATTTCCACAACGATTTCATCTTCGTGCGGCCGGCGATGTCGACGGAGTACATCGAGTCCGATCCGCCGACCTACCGCTGCTACTACCCGAACGAAACCGGCTTTCGCAATGCCGTGCGCGCGATGCTGCTCGACTTCGGCTGGCAGCGCGCCTTCGAGGACCTCGAGCGCGACCTCGATTACCTGATGATCACCGCCGAGCGGCACGTCGGCGAGTGGCCGCCGCGCGAGACCAACCTGCAGATCCAGGTGTTGAATTCCGCCTTCTACCGCAACAAGGCGGCCTACGTGATCGGCAAGGTCGTCAACGGCGCTGCCGAGTACTCGTTCATGATCCCGGTGCTCCACACCAGGACCGGCAAGCTCTACCTCGATACGGTGCTGCTCGACTCCGGGCACATCAGCACCCTGTTCTCGCTCTCGCGCGCCTACTTCATGGTCGACATGCAGGTGCCGGCGGCGTACGTGCAGTTCCTGCGCTCAGTGATGCCGAACAAGCCGCGCGCCGAGCTGTACTCGATGCTGGGACTCGGCAAGCAGGGCAAGACGGCGTTCTATCGCGGGCTGATCTCGCACCTGCACCATTCGCGCGACCAGTTCATCGTCGCGCCCGGCATCAAGGGCCTGGTGATGCTGGTGTTCACGCTGCCGTCGTATCCCTATGTGTTCAAGGTGATCAAGGACGTCTTCGGCGCCACCAAGGAAGTCGACCACGCCACGGTCAAGCGCAAGTACCAGTTGGTCAAGCAGGTCGACCGCGTCGGCCGCATGGCGGACACGCTCGAGTTCTCGCACGTCGCGCTGCCCAAGGCCCGCTTCTCGCCCGAACTGGTCGAGGAGCTGCACAAGCAGGTTCCCTCGCTGCTCGAGGAAGACGGCGACGACCTGATCATCAAGCACCTGTACATCGAGCGGCGCATGGTGCCGCTCAACATCTATCTCGAGAACGCCGAGCGCACGGGTCGCGAGGACCTGGTCGAGAATGCCGTGCGCGAGTACGGCAACGCGATTCGCGAGTTGGCGATCGCCAACATCTTTCCCGGCGACATGCTGTGGAAGAACTTCGGCGTCACGCGCTACGGCCGCGTCGTGTTCTACGACTACGACGAGATCGAGTACATGACCGACTGCAACTTCCGCCGCATTCCGGAAGCGCCGAATCCCGAGGCCGAAATGTCGGGCGAGGCGTGGTACTCGGTCGGCCGCAACGACATCTTCCCCGAGGAATTCGGCACCTTCCTGCTGGTGTCGGACAACATTCGCAACGCCTTCATGCGCCACCATCGCGACCTGCTCGACGCCGACTTCTGGCGCAAGGCGCAGGACTCCATCCGTCGCGGCGAGGTGCGTGACTTCTTTCCCTATCCCGAGGCGATGCGCTTCTGCAACCAGTTCGAGGTCGGCTGCGAGGATCGCTAGCCGTCGCTGTCGTGCCCCGCGTCCTGCTCTTCAACAAACCCTTCGGCGTGCTCACGCAGTTCACGTCGTCTGACGGGCGGGCGACGCTGGCCGACTACATCAAGGTTCCCGGCGTCTATGCCGCCGGACGGCTCGATGCCGACAGCGAAGGCCTGCTGGTGCTGACCGACGACGGCGCGCTGCAGGCACGCATCAGCAACCCGCGCCACAAGCTGGAGAAGACTTACTGGGCGCAGGTCGAGGGCATTCCCGACGAGCCGGCGCTCGAACGCCTGCGCCGCGGCGTCGACCTCGGCGACTTCCATACCCGGCCTTGCCGCGCGCGCTTGATCGACGAACCCGAGAATCTCTGGCCGCGCGACCCGCCGATCCGCTACCGCAAGGAAATTCCGACCAGCTGGCTCGAACTGGTGATCGCCGAGGGCAAGAACCGGCAGGTGCGCCGCATGACGGCGAAGGTCGGCTACCCGACGCTGCGGCTGGTCCGCTGGGCCGTCGGCGAGATGACGCTCGCCGGGCTGGCGAACGGCGCATCGCGCTTCCTGAGCGACGAGGAGCTTGTGCGGCTGGCGCCGCGCCGTTAGAGCCTACTGAAGTAGGCTCTTAGCCTTCGGCGACGCGCTTGGCGATGTGCTCGAGCGCCTCGTCGACCTGGTCGATCAGGATCAGGCAGAGGTCCCCGGCCTTCAGGCGCGAAAGCGCCGTATCGATGGCGATGAATTCGCCGCGGATGTCCTCGACCGCCTTGGCGCGCTTGGCATTCACTAGGCCCTGGCGCAGCAGCGCGACGACTTCGCCGTCGGCGCGGCCGCGCTGGCAGGCGTCCTGATAGAGGATCACCTCGTCGAAGGCATCGCCGAGGATCTCGGTCTGCTGGCGGATGTCCTCGTCGCGGCGGTCGCCGGCACCGCTGATGACGACGAAGCGCCGCTTGGACGGCATGTTGTCGATGGCGGCGACGAGGGCGATGATGGCGTCCGGATTGTGGCCGTAGTCGGCGATCAGCGTGGCACCGCGGTAGTCGAAGACATTGAAGCGTCCCGGCGCCGTCGCGGCATCGTTGACGAAGCTCGAGAGGCCACGGCGGATGACGTCCCAGCCGAGGCCGAGCGCCCAGCCGGCGGCGGTGGCCGCCATCGCGTTCTCGACCTGGAAGCTGATCGTGCCCTTGCGCGTCAGCGGGATGTCGGCCAGCGGCAGCCGGACTTCCGTCGCGCCTTCGGATGCGACGATGTCGCTGCCGTCGACGAAGACGACGCGCTTGCCTTGCGCGCGATGCGCCGCCATCACCGGGTGATAGCGGTCGACGGCGAAGAAGGTCACCGAGCCGGGGCATGACTCGGCCATGCGCACGACGTTGGGATCGGTCGCGTTGAGCACGGCGACGCCGTTCGGCGCCACGTTCTCGACGATCACGCGCTTGACGACGGCGAGGTCCTCGACGGTGCTGATGTAGCTCAGGCCGAGGTGGTCGCCCATGCCGATGTTGGTGACGATGGCGACGTTGCAGCGGTCGAAGGCGAGGCCCTCGCGCAGGATGCCGCCGCGCGCCGTTTCGAACACGGCGGCATCGACGTCGGGATGCAGCAGGATGTTGCGCGCGCTTTTGGGGCCGCTGCAGTCGCCGGTGTCGATGCGCTTGCCCTGCACGTAGACGCCGTCCGAGTTGGTCATGCCGACGCGGTTGCCGGCGGTGCCGAGCAGGTGGGCCGTCAGGCGCACGGTGGTCGTCTTGCCGTTGGTGCCGGCGACGGCGACGATGGGGATGCGCGCATCGTCGCCCTCGGCGAACATCTGCGCGATGATCGCCTCGCCGACCTTGCGGCCCTTGCCGAACGACGGCGACAGGTGCATGCGCAGGCCGGGCGCGGCGTTGACCTCGACGATGCCGCCGCCCTGGTCCTGCAGCGGCTTCAGCACCGTGTCGCAGACGACGTCGATGCCGCAGACGTCGAGGCCGACCATCTGTGCTGCCGCAATGGCGGAAGCGGCCATGTCCGGATGCACGTCGTCGGTGACGTCGGTCGCGGTTCCGCCGGTGGACAGGTTTGCGTTGTTGCGCAGGATGGCGCGCACGCCTTTCGGCGGCACGGAATCGGCCGAGTAGCCCTGCTCGGCCAGACGCGCCAGGGCGATGTCGTCGAAGCGGATCTTGGTCAGCGAGGTGGCGTGGCCGGTGCCGCGCCGCGGATCGCTGTTCACCTGCTCGACCAGCTGGCGCACCGTATGCACCCCGTCGCCGACGACCAGCGGCGGCTCGCGTCGCGCGGCGGCGACGAGCTTGTCGCCGACCACCAGCATGCGGAAGTCGTGACCCGGCAGGAAACGCTCGACCAGCACGTCCTCGCTGATCTCGAAGGCGGCCTTGTATGCCGCCAGCACCTGCTCGCGCGTCGTTAGGTTTACGGAGATGCCCTTGCCCTGGTTGCCGTCCTGCGGCTTGACCACGACCGGCACGCCGATCTCGCACGCGGCGGCCCAGGCGTCCTCCGCATTGGCGGCCGGACGGCCGAGCGGCACCGGCACGCCGCCGGCGTCGAGCAGCTTCTTGGTGAGTTCCTTGTCCTGCGCAATCGACTCGGCGATCGCGCTGCTGCGGTCCGTTTCGGCAGCCTGGATGCGGCGCTGCTTGCTGCCCCAGCCGAACTGCACGAGGCTGCCGGTGGTCAGTCGGCGATACGGAATGCCGCGCGTGACCGCCGCCTGCACGATGGCGCCGGTGCTCGGCCCGAGGCGCTCGTCCTCGTCGAGCTCGCGCAGGCGGGCGAGTGCGTCCTCGAGGTCGAAGGGCGTGTCGTCGAGCGCCGCCTTGCAGAGCGTCTCGGCGAGATCGAAGGCGAGCCGGCCGACGGCCTCCTCGCTGTACTCGACGACGACCTGGTAGACGCCGGGATCGAGCGTCGCCGTCGTGCGGCTGAAGGTGACCGGGCAACCCGCTTGCGCCTGCAGTCCGAGGGCCGCGAATTCGAGCGCGTGCACCATCGAGATCGCCTCGTCGTGGCTGGTCGGCTCGAGGAAGCCGAGCTCGGGGAAGCGGGCCCGCAGGCGGCCTTCGAAACCGGGCAGGTTGGCGATGTCGCGCTCGGCTTCGTCGCAGGTGGCGATGGCTTCGATCGAGGTGTGGCGGCTCCAGAGATTCGGGCCGCGCAATGCCCTGATGCGTGAGACTTCCATGAAGGTCCTCTTTACGCCGCGTTGCGCCGGGCAGCCGGCGACGGGCGTACGGTGTCCGGATCGACGGCGAAAGTGTCGATGCCGGCGCGGATCAGATCGGTAGGCAGGCCGAGCGCCCATGCGGCGCCGACGGCGGCCAGCATGGCGGTAGCGTCGGCGTGCGGCGGCAGTCCCATCTGTGCGACTTCGTCACTGCCGGCGGCGAGCACGATGCGGCCGTCGCGCAGGAACAGCGCACGCTCGCCCTTGCCGAGGTGTTCAGCGATCGTCGGTGCGCTGGCGTCGAGCGCAAAGAAGATCACCTTGCCGTCGCAGAGCGTCGCCATGCGCGCAACCTGTTCGTCTTCGGCGTTGAGCACCGCGGCGCCGTGCTCGAGCACGACGTCGACCTGCGTGCGCAGGACGCCGTGCATCCGCTCAAGGTCGCGTATGTCCCAGTCTTCCAGGCCGTCGGCGTCGTCGATGCGCGTGACCACGCCGACCTGGCAGCGGTCGTAGGGCAGGCCTTCGCCGAGGATCATCGCGGCGTCGCTCTCGAAGACCGCCGCCTCGACTGCGCGGTTGAGCAGCACGCGCTGCGAGGCCTTCCAGTTGGCGCAATCGGCCTTGTCCGCCCGGCGGCGATCGAAGAACAGGCCGTCGCGGCAGGCGAGCCCGGTGTGCTTCCCGCCGAGGTTGAGGATGTGGGCGACGATGCGCGCCACGGGCGTCATGCCGCTGGTGCCGGCGACGCCGACGATCGGGATGCGGCCGCTGGCGCCGTTCGGGAACAGGCTTTCGACGATGGCCTCGCCGACCGGCTGCGCTTCGCCGAAAGCCGGCTTCAGGTGCATCAGCAGGCTCGGGCCGGCGTTGACCTCGACCACGGCCGCCTGCTGGCGGTCGACCGGCAGCGAGATGTCCTCGGCGACGAAGTCGATGCCGGCGATGTCGAGCCCGACGACGCGCGCCGCCAGTTCGCCGGCGGCGGCGACGCTCGGGTGGACGAGGGGCGTGACGTCGAAATTCATGTTGCCGTTGCGCTGGACGATGACGTCCTGGCCGGCCGGCGGCACGGATTCGCCGTCATAGCCCTGGCGCTGGAGTTCGAGGCGCACGGCCGGCTCCTCGTCGAGCAGGATCGGACTCAGCGGGCATTCCTCGGCGAGACCGCGCCGCGGATCGGTGTTGATCTGCGCGTCGATCAGCTGACGTATGGTCGAGCGGCCGTCGCCGGCGACGCGCGCGATCTCGCCGCGCGCCGCTGCGACCAGCCGGCCGCCGATGACCAGCAGGCGATGCTCCTGCCCGCGGATATAGCGTTCGACCATGACTTCGCTGCCCTCGGCGTCGGCGACCGGGAAGGCGGCCTCCACCTGCTCGCGCGTCGTCAGCTCCATCGAAACGCCGCGGCCGTGGTTGGCGTCGCTCGGCTTGACGACGACGGGCAGGCCGATGTCCTCGGCGGCTTCCCAAGCGTCGGCCGGGCTGTCCACGACGCGGCCGCCGGGCGTCGGCACGCCGCAAGCCTCGAGCAGCCGCTTGGTCAGGTCCTTGTCGCTGGCGATGCCTTCGGCGATCGCGCTGGTCTGGTCGGTCTCGGCGGTCCAGATGCGGCGCTGGCGAGCGCCGTGGCCGAGCTGGACCAGGTTGCCCTCGGACAGCCGGATCGACGGGATGTCGCGATCGGTGGCGGCGTCTACGATGCAGCCGGTGCTCGGCCCGAGCAGGCGCGAATCGGCGAGATCGGCGACCGGCGCCAGCTTCGCCGCCAGGTCGAAGGGCGTGTCGTTGGCCGCCGCCAGCAGCAGTTCGCGCGCGAGTTCGAGGCAGGCGCGCGTCGTCTGTTCGTCACGCGAGCGCACGACCACCTTGTAGACGCCGCGCTCGGAGGTCTCGCGCGCCTTGCCGAAGCCGGTGCGCATGTTGACCAGGTTCTGCAGCTCGAGCGTGGTGTGCTCGAGGATGTGCGCCATCCAGGTGCCTTCACGCAGGCGCATGACGAAGCCGCCGGGCTCGCCGACGCCGCAGCGGTGCTCGACGAGGCCGGGCAGCCAGGCCGTCAGGCGCTCGGTGAAGCCGGGCAGCAGGTTGGAAGGGAAGTCCTCGAATTCGCCGATGTCCACCAATACTTCGACGGCAGGGCGGTAGGTCCAGATGTTCGGGCCGCGTAGCGGCGTGATGCGACGGAAGACGATGTCCCGTTGGCTCATGGGGCTCAGGGTGCCGTAGGTTAGAATAATTGGCAGGCCGTAAGATTACCGTAATTGAATCCCTTACGGGGCGGTGCCTGGCACCGAATCTTCCCCGACTTATCCTAATGTCATCACTCGATCCGCTTACCGGCGCGACTGCCGATCCGCGCAATGCCCTGGCCCAGGCGGTCGAACCCGGCGAGACGCTGCTCGCGGCGATGGAGACGGACCTCGACGCCGGACTGCGCTTCTCGGCGGGCCTGCTGGGCGTCACGGACCGCCGCCTGATCGCGTGCGACGCGTCGGGCCGCTGGGAGAGCTGGCCTCATCGCCCCGACGTATCGTTGCGCCACGCCGACCACGCCGGCGTGGGCACGCTCGAACTTTGCGACGCGCAGCAGCAACTGGCGTCCTGGCGCTACACGCTCGGCCACAACGTCGCCGCGCTGCAACTGCTCGACCACCACGAGCGTTGCGTCGAAAGCCGGCGCACCGGCGAGCCGCCGCGTCCGGTCGAGGAGAACGTCTGCCCGCTGTGCAAGGCCGTGCTCGAGCCGGGCCAGGACGAGTGCCCGATCTGTGCGCGCGAGATCTACACGCCACCCTCCACTTGGACGCTGCTGCGACTCTGGCGCTTCGCCAAGCCCTACAAGGGCCAGTTGCTGGCCGGCTTCCTGCTGACGCTGGCGACGACGGCGGCCAACCTCGTGCCGCCGTACCTGACGATGCCGCTGATGGACGACATCCTCATTCCGTACCAGAACGGCAAGCCGATCGACACCGACCTCGTCGCGCTCTACCTCGGCGGCCTGCTCGGCGCGGCGCTGCTCGGCTGGGCGCTCGGCTGGGCGCGCACTTACATCCTGGCGCTGGCCTCCGAGCGCATCGGCGCCGACCTGCGCACCACCACCTACGAGCACCTGCTGCGCCTGTCGCTCGAATATTTCGGCGGCAAGCGCACCGGCGACCTGATGGCGCGCATCGGCTCGGAAAGCGATCGCATCTGCGTGTTCCTGTCGCTGCACCTGCTCGACTTCGCCAACGACGTGCTGATGATCGTGATGACGGCGATCATCCTGTTCAGCATCAACCCGTGGCTGGCGCTGGTGACCTTCGTGCCGCTGCCCTTCATCGCCTGGATGATCCACGTCGTGCGCGACCGCCTGCGCACCGGCTTCGAGAAGATCGACCGCGTCTGGTCGGAGGTGACGAGCATCCTCGCCGACACCATTCCCGGCATCCGCGTCGTCAAGGCCTTCGCCCAGGAGGAGCGCGAGACGACGCGCTTCCGCGAGGCCAACCGCCACAACCTGGTGGTCAACGACCGCATCAACCGCACCTGGTCGCTGTTCTCGCCGACGGTGACGCTGCTGACAGAGATTGGCCTGCTCGTGGTGTGGGGCTTCGGCATCTGGCAGGTGTCCAACGACGAGATCACCGTCGGCGTGCTGACCGCCTTCCTTGCATACATCGGCCGCTTCTACATGCGCCTCGACTCGATGAGCCGCATCGTCTCGGTGACGCAGAAGGCCGCCTCCGGCGCCAAGCGCATCTTCGACATCCTCGACCACGTCTCGAGCGTGCCGGAGCCGACGCATCCGGTGCACCTCGACGGCGTCAAGGGCGCGATCGGCATCCGCGGCGCCGGCTTCCGCTACGGCAACCGCTCGGTGATCCGCGACCTCAACCTCGACATCCGCCCCGGCGAGATGATCGGCCTCGTCGGCCACAGCGGCTCCGGCAAGAGCACGCTGGTCAACCTGATCTGCCGCTTCTACGACGTCTCCGAAGGGGCGATCCTCATCGACGGCGTCGACATCCGCTCGGTGCCGGTGGCCGAGTACCGGCGCAACATCGGCCTCGTGCTGCAGGAGCCGTTCCTGTTCTTCGGCACCATCGCCGACAACATCGCCTACGGCAAGCCCGGCGCGACGCGCGAGGAGATCGTCGCCGCCGCGCGCGCGGCCAACGCCCACGAGTTCATCCTGCGCCTGCCGCACGGCTACGATTCGCTGGTGGGCGAGCGCGGCCAGGGTCTTTCCGGCGGCGAGCGCCAGCGCATCTCGATCGCACGCGCGCTGCTGATCGATCCGCGCATCCTGATCCTCGACGAGGCGACCTCGTCGGTCGATACCGAGACCGAAAAGGAAATCCAGAAGGCGCTCGACAACCTCGTCAAGGGCCGCACCACGATCGCCATCGCGCACCGCCTGTCCACGCTGCGCCAGGCCGACCGGTTGGTCGTCATGGACCGCGGCCAGGTCGTCGAGATCGGCAACCACGACGAGCTCTACGCACGCGGCGGCGCCTATCACCGGCTCTACGAGGCGCAGGCGCGCAACGTCGACCAGGACATCGACGATCCCAAGGAGGCGCCCGATGCCAACGGCTGATTACCGCCTGTCGCGCAATGCCTTCGGCCGCCTCTGCCTGACGCGTGCCGACGGAACGGTCCATGAGGGCGTCGTGCCCGTGCGTGCGTTCCCGATCGCCGCGCCGGAGTCCGGCATCGCGCTGATGGGTGCCGACGGCCACGAACTGGCGTGGATCGACCGCCTCGAGATGCTGCCCGAAGACAAGCGCAGGCTCGTCGAGGAAGAACTCGGCAGTCGCGAATTCATGCCGGTGATCCGCCGCATCGCCGGCGTCTCGAGTTTCGCGACGCCGAGCACCTGGCAGATCGAGACCGACCGCGGCGAGACGTCGCTGGTGCTCAAGGGCGAAGAGGACATCCGGCGCCTGCCGGCCGGCGCGCTGCTGATTGCCGACAGCCACGGCATCCACTATCTGATCCGCGACCTGTCCGCGCTCGACAAGGGCAGCCGCAGGATCCTCGACCGCTTCCTCTGAAGGAGACGACATGCCAAAGTCGCTGAGCGCATGGATGATCGCCGCCGCGCTTGCCGCCCCGCTTCACGCGGCGGCGCAAGGCATGCCGGTGATGGAACTGACTGCGGGCATCCATCGCATCGAGGCCGAGGTCGCGGCGACGCAGCAGAACCGCATGCAGGGACTCATGCACCGCAAGTCCATGCCGCCGCAACATGGCATGCTGTTCGTGTTCGAAACCGATGCACGCCACTGCATGTGGATGCGCAACACCTTCCTGCCGCTGTCCGTCGCCTTCCTCGACCCACAGGGCCGCGTCCTCAACGTCGAAGAGATGCAGCCGCAGACCGAGAACAGCCACTGCGCTGCCGCGCCCGCCCGCTATGCGCTCGAGATGAACGCCGGCTGGTTCCGCGCCCGCGGCATCGGTCCGGGCATGCCGATAAACGGTATCGAGCGCGCGCCCTCCGCGCGCTGAAACCTACACGCGCTGCCTGAGCACCTGCGTCCAGTCGGTGGCGCGGCGAGCTTCCGGATGCAACAAGACGCGGCGCGCGACGTGCAGCGGAACCCGCGCATCGCGCATGGCCCGCGCGCCATCCGCCACGCTGCCGTTCAGCAGCGCCATCACCAGTCCGCGCTCGACTGCCGCTTCCGTGCGCTTGTTCGAACGGACCGCAACGTCCGGCTCGATTAGTCTGCTTCCCATGTTCGTGCTGCCTCGCTTACGCACCCAGCGTTAAACTAGGCGCAGCACTTCCGGCCGTCTGTGCGCGAACGCGCCGACATTCCCTTCTTCCTCTGGTGCAATGGCCCGCCATGCGCGACACGACACACAAGCGGATTTCCGACGGCTTCACCCTGGTGGAGATGATGGTCGTGATCGCCATCATCGCCATCCTCGCGATGATTTCCGTGCCGTCCTACCTCGACCGCATCGTGCGCAAGCAGATCGAGGCGGCACTGCCGCTCGCGGACATCGCCAAGCAGCCCATCGCCCTCGCCTGGGCGCAGACGCAGGCCTTCCCGCCCGACAACGCCGCGGCGAACCTGCCGGCCGCCGACAAGATCGTCGCCAACTACGTGACCTCGGTCGCGGTGCAGGACGGCGCCATCCACATCACCTTCGGCAACCAGGCCAGCAACGCCATCAAGGGCAAAATCCTCAGCCTGCGGCCGGCGGTGGTGGTCGATGCGCCGGTCGTGCCGATCTCGTGGATCTGCGGCAACGCGGCGGCTCCCGAGAAGATGACCGTGCGCGGGCAGAACCAGACGAACGTGCCGAACGCCTTTCTGCCCATGGAGTGCGCCAGCCGCACGCCGGCGAAGTAGGCGGATCAGAGCGGACGCTCGGCGTCGCTGCCGGCGCTCTCGGTTCCCGCGGCATCCGACGGCACCACCGAAATCTTCCCGTCGGGCTCCAGGATCGCCCAGCGCACTTGCGACAGGCGCTCGAAGCCGGCCTTGCGGACTTCCGAAAGCACTTCTTCCGGCGAGATGCGCGTCTTGTTCAGCGCGTCCTCCAGCAGCCGCCCGCGATGCACCAGGACCGTCGGCTCGCCGAAGATGGCGTCTTCAAAGCGCTTGAAGCGGTGGGCCAGCGCCGAGGTGAGGAAGACCAGGAAAAGCAGCGTGCAGACGCCGATGACGGCATTGGTCAGCGAGTAGTCCTCGCGCGTCAGCGCCTGCGAGACGATCTCGGGAATCATCAGCAGGCTCACCAGTTCCGACGGCGTCAGCTGCGCAAACTCCCGCTTGCCGAGCACGCGCAAGCCGGCGAGCACCAGGACATAGACGAGCGCGACGCGCAGTACGGTTTCCACGCTTCAGGGCAGGATGAGCGTCGCGATCGGAAGCGGGGCGAGGCGGCGGCCGTCGGCCGAGATCGAAACGGCGCCCGTGTGGCGGCCGTAGGCGTCCGCCTGCAGCCAGACGCGCAGGTGCCGCGTGGCGCCGGGCGGAAGTTCGCCGAGATCGACTCGGTAGTCCTCGGCGTCGACGCGCCGGACGTCGGGCACGAAGCGCGCGTCGGAGAAGGCGGCCACATAGGTGCGGTCGATGCCGACGTCGACGGCCGCCACCGCCTCGCGGCCGGTGTTCGCGACCGCGACGTCGAGCGCCTGCGTCGTCATGTAGCGGGTGCGGCCGGGATGGACCACGGTGACTTCCAGGTTGCCCAACCGGGCCGAGACGGTTTCGTCGGTGGCGCCGAAGACGCCGAGGCTCGCCAGCACCGGAACCGCAAGCAGCAGGCCAAGCCCCGCCAGTTGCCCGCCGGCGACCACGAAGCGGCGCCTGATCGCCGGCGGCGGCGGCGGCGCGACAGGCTGTTCGTGGATGTCGGTCTCGAGCATGCGCGGACGCGGCAACCGGCATGCCGGCGCTCTTCGTCGGATGCGCGCTCACCAAATAGAAAGGGCACCCCTGGGTGCCCTTTCTGTTGTGCCGAACTAGTCGCGACTCAGCCGAAGTTCTTCTCGGCGAACTCCCAGTTCGCCAGGCTGGCGAGGAAGGTTTCGACGAACTTCGGGCGCAGGTTGCGGTAGTCGATGTAGTAGGCGTGTTCCCAGACGTCGATGGTCAGCAGCGCCTTGTCGCCGGTCGTCAGGGGAGTGCCGGCGGCGCCCATGTTGACGATGTCGACGCTGCCGTCGGCTTTCTTCACCAGCCAGGTCCAGCCGGAACCGAAGTTGCCGACGGCGGAGGTCTGGAAGGCCTTCTTGAACTCGTCGAACGAGCCCCACTTCTTGTTGATGGCATCGGCCAGCGCGCCCTTGGGGGCGCCGCCGCCGTTCGGCTTCAGGCAGTTCCAGAAGAAGCTGTGGTTCCAGACCTGGGCTGAGTTGTTGTAGATGCCGCCGGCCGGCGCCTTCTTGACGATGGCTTCGAGGTCGAGGCTTTCGTACTCGGTGCCCTTGATCAGGTTGTTGAGGTTGGTGACGTAGGCCTGGTGGTGCTTGCCGTAGTGATACTCGAGCGTCTCTTCCGACATGTGCGGCGCGAGCGCGTTCTTGGCGAAGGGCAGGGGCGGGAGTGTGTGTTCCATATTTTTTATCTCCGGAGCGGTGGTTGGGGGTTGGCTTATTAAGCCTGAGTAGTCTAGTCGGGAACTGTGCGGATGACAACGGTCTCGGCGCCGCCGCTGGCGAAGCGCAGCGACAGGCTCTCGCCCTCGTTCACGTCGGCGGCATTGCTCACGATCGCGCCGGCGGCGTTGCGCACGATGCTGTAGCCGCGCGCCAGCGTGGCTTCGGGATTCAATGCCGCGAGCGAGGCGGCGAGGCGCTCGAGCCGCGCGCTGCGCGTTTCCTGCGCGCGCCGCCATGCCTGGTCGAGCAGCCGCGCCGCCGCGGCCACGCGCGCAGCGCTCGGCTCGACGCGCGGGCGGCACGACGCCGCGCGCAGCCGCAGATCGGCGAGGCGCCCCTGTTCGCGATGCAGGCGCCGATGGGCGGCGGCTTCGAGGCGCGTGGCGAGGTGGGCCAGCCGCTGCGCGGTGCGTGCGCAGGCCTCGGCCGGATGCACGAGCCGGCGCGCGAGCAGGTCGACCGCCTGCATGCGCCGCTCCAGCCGCCGGTGCATGGCGCTGCGCAGCCCGACCTCGAGCGCGGCGATCTCTTCGGCGGCGGCGTGCCAGCCGGCACTGGCGAACTCGGCGGCGGCGGTCGGCGTCGGCGCGCGCAGGTCGGCGGCGAGGTCGGCGATCGTCGTGTCGGTTTCGTGGCCGACGCCGACGACGACGGGAACGGGGCAGCCGCGCACGGCGCGCGCGACGGCTTCATCGTTGAATGCGATCAGGTCTTCCAGGCTGCCACCGCCGCGCACGAGCAGCAGCAGGTCGCATTCGGCGCGGCTGCCGGCCGCCTGGAGCGCGGCGACGATCTGGGCCGGCGCATCGTCGCCCTGCACCAGCGTCGGGTAGATGAGGACCGGCACGTGCGGCGCGCGCCGCTGCAGGGCCGTCAGGACGTCATGCAGCGCGGCGGCGCGCGGCGAGGTGACGATGCCGATGGCGCGCGGGAAGCGCGGCAGGGAGCGCTTGCTCCCGTCGGCGAACAGGCCCTCGGCGGCGAGGCGGTCGCGCAGCCGGACGAAAGCTTCGTAGAGCTTGCCGAGCCCTGCGCGGCGCAGCGTTTCGACGCCCAGCTGGAATTCGCCGCGCGCCTCGTAGAGCGACGGCAGCGCGTTGGCCTCGACCTGCTGGCCGTTTTCCAGCCGCCAGGGCAGCAACTGCGCGCGGCTGCGGAACATCACGCAGCGCACCTGCGCAGACGCATCCTTGAGGGAGAAGTAATAGTGCCCGGAGGGAGCGCGCGTCAGGTTAGAGACTTCGCCCGAAACCCACAGCAGGGGCAGGCGCTGCTCGATGGCCGTCCGGGCCAGCCGGTTCAGCTCGGAAACCGTGAGGACAGGGGGGGGCAAAACGGGCTCCCAGACTGGGTTTTGGGCCGGCCGGATTCTACATGATCCACAGCCACGGGCTTCCCGGCCCGTCGCCGCCCCGAAAGCCGCGCCAGCAGAGGGTGTGTGATTTAATGCATTGAAAATAAACGATAAAAAACTTGCGCACTTTTTCCTCACCGGGCAAAAAGTCCTTACCCAGACGTTACTTAGGCTCGTCTAAGGCGAAGGATTCACAGACTTTTCCACAGTTTTTGTGGATAAGGGCGGCACCGTATGTCGGCTAGGCTTGGCTGCCCTGCTCCGGCCGCGTTTTCCGCCCCGATGACCACCCAGATCGTTCCCCTGCGCATGCCTGCCCTGATGGGGCTGTTCCGCGAAGTGCTGGACAGCAGCCTCGCCGAGCGCAGCGCCGCGCAGGGGCTGGAACTGCTCGGCGATCCCGACGAGTTCTGGCGGGCGTTGGCGCTGGGCGAACTGCGCCGCATGGCCGAGGGCGGCAATCCTGTCGCGCAGGCCGAGCTGGCATGGCGCCTGGTGACCGGCGAAGGGGCGCCCAAGTCGAGCGCGCAGGCGGTCAATTGGGCCGCGAAGAGCGCCGAGAAAGCGTGTCCGGCCGGCGAGGCGGTGCTCGGCTGGCTGCTCTACCAAGGCCTCGGATTGCCGAAGGACCAGGCCGAGGCGGCGCGTCTCTTCGAGCGGGCCGCGCGCAAGGAGGATCGCCGGGGCATGACCTGGTTTTCGCTCTGCCTGCTCCAGGGCCACGGCATCGACGCCGACGCACCGCGCGCGCTGGGCCTGCTCGACACGGCCGCCGGCCGCGGCTCGGCGCTGGCGCAATATTGGCTAGGCCGCTTCCATTACACCGGCCAGTACGTCGCCGCCGATTTCGGGCTGGCGGCGCGCCGGCTCGAGGCCGCAGCCGCACAAGGCTTTGCGCCGGCCTGCGATCTGCTCGCGCGCTGCCGCTTCTTCGGCCGCGGCGTGGCCGAGGATCGCTCCGCCGCCGTGCGACTGTGGCGCCTCGCGGCCGCCGCCGAACTGCCGGCGGCGATGTTCTGCCTCGGCATGTGCCTGTATGCGGGCGAAGGCACCGCCGTCGATCAGGCCGAGGCGGTGTCGTGGTTCCGCGCCGCGGCGAGGAAGCAGCTGACCGGGGCGATGTTCCTGCTCGGCCAGTGCTACAGCTTCGGCTTCGGCGTCACGCGCGATCCCGAGGCGGGGCTCGCCTGGTACCGGCGCGCGGCAGAGCGCGGCAACCGCGAGGCCGAATTCGAGCTCGGCCTCGCCTGCGCCAGCGGCCGCGGGATCGCCGGGCCCGACATGGAGGAAGCCTTGCGCTGGTGGCAATCGGCGGCGCGCCAGGGACACTCGCGCGCCCAGGTCAAGCTCGGCCACTGCTATCGCTGGGGCGAGGGCGTCGAACCGAACGCGACGCTCGCCGTCGCCTGGTATCGCCGCGCCGCCGAGGCCGGCGATCCGCAGGCTCACGTCTGGCTCGGCGAGTGCTATGAGCACGGCGAGGGTGCGGCCGTCGATCTCGTCGCCGCGGTCGGCCATTACCGCGCCGCGGCCGCTGCCGGCGATCCTCAGGGCATGGCGGAGTTCGGCCGCTGCCATCTGCGCGGGCTCGGCGTGCGGGCCGACGTTCGTCGCGGCGAGGAATTGCTGCGCGCGGCGACGGAGGCCGGCTGGGCGTCCGCGCTCGGCGAACTCGAACGCTACTGGTTCGGCGAAGGCGAGCGCAATGCGCATGCCGGCGCCGACACCATGCCGGCGGCGCTCGCCTGCTATCGCAAGGCGGCCGAACTCGGCCACCGCCGCGCTGCCTTCATGCTGGGCGAATGCTATCGCCACGGCCTCGGCACGCCGGTCGACCATGAGCAGGCGCTGCTCTGGTACCGCAAGGCAGCGGCGCTGTTCGACGCCAAGGTCGCGCTCGGCGACATGTACTACTTCGGCCATGGCGTCGAGCGCAGTCCGCGCGAGGCCTTCCGCTGGTACGAGCAGGCGGTGGCGCAGCACGAGGACGCGTATGCGATGTACAACCTCGGCTTCTGCCTGCTGCACGGCCACGGCACGCGCCGCGACCCGCAGCAGGCGGCGCGCTGGCTGCGCCGTGCCGCGACGCTCGGCGACGCCAACGCGCAATACGAGCTCGGTTGTTCGTACTACCGCGGCGCGGGCGTGGCGAAGAACGCGCGCCTGGCGATGAAGTGGCTGCGCATGGCCGCCGGGCACGGCCACGAGGAGGCGCGTGCCTTCCTCGAACGCGTCGGCAAGGGCAGCCGACTCAACTGACGCCGGCTAGCTGACGGCGGGAATCTCCGGGAAGGTGCCGTCGCGCTCGGCCTTGGCGGCATCGATCTGCAGGTCGAGCTTGTCGGCCATTTCCTGCAGAAGGTCGCGGCCTTGGCGCTTCGCCATCCGGGCGGCGGCGAAAAGTTCGTAGAGGCGCGAGCCGTAGAGCCGGTTGAGCTCGGCCTCGATCTCGGCCACACGCCGGCGCACCGCGGCGACCTGGGCCATCAGGCCGGCCGGCGCCTGCACGCCGCCGGTACGCGCCGCCGGCACGCGGCCTTCGCCTTCCTGCCAGAGCGAGAGGATTTCCTGCAGCGCAGCTTCGTCGCCGCTGCGGTAGGCGCGGTTGGCTTCGCTCATCAACTGCGTGCGCCAGGTGCGATCCTCCTCGTTGCTGGCGCGGTCCGGATGGATCTTCTGCGCCAGCGTGCGATACAGCTTCTTGACGTCGCGCGTGGGCCGGAAGGCCGGCGGCTCCTCGCGGCCGACGTCGGCGAAGCGCTGGTGTTCGCGCTGCGACTGCTCCGCGCGCTGCTGCGCCGCCTGCGCCTGCTGCTGCGCCTGCCGATCCTGCGGTGCGTTGCGTGCGCGGTGCAGCGCGAGTTCGGCCTGCAGCGCATCGAGTTCGGTCATGCGGCCGCCGACGAGCAGCGAGTAGCGGCGCGTGAACTCGGCCATCTCGGCTTGCGCCGTCGCCAGCTCGAGTTCGAGTTCGGAGAGTTCCTGCGTCAGGAGTTCGAGTTCGGCGCGCAGGCGTGCGGCGGTGTCGACGGCGGCGAGCGGTCCGCCGCCGGCGGGCACGGCGCCGCCGCCGAGCAGCAGCGTGCGCGCCGCGCCCGGCCACGCGGCGCGCGCCTCTTCCGGCAGGCGCTCGGGCTGCACGAGCACGGCCCAGTGCGACTCGGTCTGCAGGGCGCGCGCGACCGACAGCGGCAGGATATGCACCGGGAACAGGCAACCGACGCCCTCGGGCCACGCCTCGCGGTCCAGGCCGCGCTTGCTCCACTCGAGCGCCGACTGCCACAGCGCGGCATCGTGCTCGAGGCGCGTGCGCTGCGCGATCCAGGCCGGGCCTTCGCTGTCGTCGGGATGGCGCGCGAGGCGGCTCTTCAGCAGCGACAGCGTCGCACGCAGGGCGATGCGCACGGCGTAGTCGGCACCGGGCAGCACCAGGCACAGCGGCCGCAGGCCGAGGTCGAGCGCGTTGGAGATGTCGGGCAGGCCTTCGTCATCCGGGACGACGATCAGCAGGCGGCGTTCGCGCGCCAGCGCTTCGGCGGCAAGCGCCGCGAGCACGGCGGCCGGTTCGACCGGCAACTCGGCCTGGAAGAGGGGCGGCGAATCCGGCGCGTCGAGGCGTGCAAGCCAGGCTTGCGCGGCTACGGCGGCGTCGATGCCCTCGTTCATCATGGCTCGATTGTACCTGCGCGCCCGAGGCCGCGCGGGGGCGCGGAAGGCCCGAACTGCAGTCGGGAAAAGCCCCAACTCTCCTTGCTGAATCGGGGGTATGACGCTAAAGTGCCGCCTGTTTGTTTTCTTTCGGAGGCGGGTCCGTGTTTTCGATCCTTCAGGCTGCCGGCTGGCCGATCTGGCCCTTACTGTTCGCCTCGATCATCGCGGTCGCCTTGATCATAGAGCGTGCCGGCGCACTGCGCCGCAACCGCATCGTGCCGCCGGGGCTGCTCCAGAGCGTCGTCGCCGAATTCGGCAAGGCCGGCGTCACCGACGACATGGTGAAGCGCGTCGAGGCGCACTCGCCGCTCGGCCGTGTCTTCGCCGCCGGACTGCGCAACGTCAAGAGCTCGCGCGAGGTGATGAAGGAGTCGATCGAGGAAGCCGGCCGCGGCGTCGCGCACGAGCTAGAGCGCTTCCTGACCTCGCTCGGCACCATCGCTTCGATCAGCCCGCTGATGGGCCTGTTCGGCACCATCGTCGGCATGATCGAGATCTTCGGCTCGGCGACGGCCGCCGGCAACAACCCGCAGCAGCTCGCGCACGGCATTTCGGTGGCGCTCTACAACACCGGCTTCGGCCTGATCATCGCGATCCCGAGCATGATCGCCTACCGCCACTTCCGCGCCCAGGTGGACAGCCTGGTGATGGAGATGGAGCTGCAGGCGGTGAAGCTGGTCGAACTGGTGCACGGCGAGCGCAAGTGACATGAACTTCCTGCGCGGCAGGCAGCGCGAAGAGCCGGAGATCAACCTGATCCCGATGATCGACGTGCTGCTGGTGATCCTGATCTTCCTGATGATCACGACGACCTACTCGAAGTTCGCCGGCCTCGAGATCAACCTGCCGACGGCCGACGCGCAGTCGACCCCGGAGCAGCCCAGCGAGATCAACGTCGTCGTCACGGCGACGGGCGAAATCCTGGTCAACAAGTCGCCGGTCGGCGGCCGCGACGTCGAGGCGATTTCCACGGCGCTCAAGCGCGTCGCCGGTAGCGGCCCGAAGCAGCCGGTCGTCATCATCAGCGCCGACGCCAAGGCCACGCACCAGAGCGTCATCGACGTCATGCAGGCCTCGCAGAGCGCCGGGCTGACGCACATCTCCTTCGCCACGCAGCACAAGCAGTGATCGGCATCTGGCAACGGCGCGGGCTCGCCGCCTGGCTGCTGCTGCCGTTGGCCCTGCTGTTCCGCCTCGTCGTCGCGCTGCGGCGCCTGGCCTATCGTCTCGGCATCCTCGAAAGCATCCGCCTGCGCGTGCCGGTGGTCGTGGTCGGCAACATCGCCGCGGGCGGTGCCGGCAAGACGCCGCTGGTGCTGGCGCTGGCGCAGGAGCTGGCGCGGCGCGGGCGGCGTCCAGGCATTGTCAGTCGGGGCTACGGCGGGGCGGCCATCGGCGTGCGCGAGGTCCAGGAGAACGATACGGCGGAACTCGTCGGCGACGAGCCGCTGCTGCTCAGGCGGCGCGCCGGGTGCCCGGTCTTCGTCGGCCGCGACCGCGCGGCGGCGGCACAGGCGCTGCTCGGTGCGTATCCGGATCGGGACGTCATCCTGACCGACGACGGTCTGCAGCACTATCGCCTCGCGCGCGACGTCGAAATCGCCGTCGTCGACCGCCGCCTGCCGGCGAACTCATGGATGCAGCCGGCCGGACCGTGCCGCGAGCCGCTCGCGCGCCTGGACGAGGTCGATGCGGTGATCAGGAACGGCAGCGTCGACATGGCGCTCGGAGGCGCGCGTCGCTTCGACATGAGGCTCGAGGGCGCGCGCTTCTCGAGCCTCGACGACCCGTCGCAGCCGGCACGCACGCCCGAGAGCTTCGCCGGCCAGCGGCTGCACGCGGTGGCCGGCATCGGCGAGCCGCAGCGCTTCTTCGACCACCTCGCGGCGCTGGGTTTGCGCTGCGAGACGCATGCCTTCCCGGACCACCATCGCTATGCCGCGTGCGACCTCGATTTCGCGGGCGATGCGATCCTGGCGACGGAAAAGGACGGGGTAAAATTGCGCGGCTTGTCGCGCCTGCCCGTGTGGGTGCTGCCGGTCGACGCGCTGATCGAACCCGATCTCGCCACCTTCGTGATGGAGAAACTCGATGGACTCCCGCCTGCTTGAAATCCTCGTCTGCCCGGTCTGCAAGGGACCGCTCGACTACCGCAAGGCGGCCGGGGAGCTGGTGTGCAAGGCCTGCCGGCTGGCCTATCCGGTGCGCGACGACATTCCGGTGATGCTCGAAGAGGAAGCGCGCCAGCTCGCCGCGACCGAGGAATGACGACGCGTTTCCGCGTCGTCGTGCCGGCGCGATACGCGTCGACGCGCCTGCCCGGAAAACCGCTCGCCGACATCGCCGGCAAGCCGATGGTGGTGCGCGTCGTCGAGGCGGCGCAAGCCGCCAAGCCCGACGGCATCTGGGTTGCCACCGACGACGAGCGCGTGGCGCAGGCCGTCGCGGCGCACGGCTACCAGGCGGTGATGACGCGCAGCGATCATCCCAGCGGCACCGATCGCATCGCCGAGGTGGCGCGCGTGCTCGGCTGGGGCGACGACGAGATCGTCGTCAACGTGCAAGGCGATGAGCCGCTGATCGAGCCGCAACTGATCGCTGACGTTGCTGCCGCGCTGGCGCAGGACGCCGGCGCGGCGATCGCCACGGCCGCGCACCCGCTCGCCGACGCGGCAGAGTTCTTCAATCCGAACGTGGTCAAGGTGGTTAGCGATGCCGCAGGGCGCGCGATGTACTTCTCGCGTGCGCCGATCCCCTGGCATCGCGATGGTTTTGCCGCCGCGCGCGAGACGCTGCCCGCCGGCTTCGTGCCCCGGCGGCACATCGGCATCTATGCGTATCGCGTGTCCTTCCTCTGCGTTTACGGCAGCCTGCTTCCGGCGCCGACGGAACAGTGGGAGTCGCTCGAGCAACTGCGTGCGCTGTGGCACGGACATGCGATTCGCGTCGTCGATTGCGACCACGCGCCCGCCGCCGGCGTCGACACGCAGGAAGACCTCGATCGTGTCAGGCGCATTTTTGACGCGGTCGTTTGACCGAAGCCGCGAATGCGGTTATGGTGCGCGGCTGGTTCGATCGGATGTAGCGGAGGGAGTGGAGCCAAGATAAGACCGAAAAGGCTTGTCCGGCTCATGAGGCCGGATCCACTAACTACACCAGAGGAACAGAAACGATGCGACTCATACTCTTGGGCCCCCCGGGCGCCGGCAAGGGCACTCAGGCCAACTTCATCAAGGAGAAGTTCGGCATTCCGCAGATTTCCACCGGCGACATGTTGCGCGCGGCGGTCAAGGCGGGTACGCCGCTGGGCCTCGAGGCGAAGAAGATCATGGACGCGGGCGGCCTCGTTCGCGACGACATCATCATCGGCCTCGTCAAGGATCGGCTCAAGGAGCCGGACTGCGCCAAGGGTTACATGTTCGACGGATTCCCGCGCACGATTCCTCAGGCCGAGGCCATGAAGGAAGCCGGCGTCCCGATCGACTACGTGCTCGAGATCGACGTTCCCGACGAAGAGATCGTCGCCCGCATGAGCGGTCGCCGCGTGCACGTCGCGTCGGGCCGCACCTACCACGTCAAGTTCAATCCGCCGAAGGCCGAGGGCAAGGACGACGTCACCGGCGAGCCGCTGATCCAGCGCGACGACGACAAGGAAGAGACGGTCAAGAAGCGTCTCGAGGTCTATCACTCACAGACGAAGCCGCTCGTCGCCTACTACTCCAAGTGGGCCGCGAACGGCGATGCGAAGGCGCCCAAGTACCGCAAGATCGCGGGCCAGGGCAAGGTCGATGCGATCCGCGACAGTGCGTTCGCGGCGCTCGCCGGCTGAGGGGATCAAGAATGAAGAAGAACGCTTTCTACGCTCAATCGGGCGGGGTGACGGCCGTCATCAACGCCTCGGCCTGCGGCGTCATCGAGACCGCGCGCAAGCACAAGGACAAGATCGGCAAGGTGTACGCCGGCCGCAACGGCATCATCGGCGCGCTGACCGAGGACCTGATCGACACCAGCAAGGAGACCGCCAAGGCGATCGCCGCGCTGCGCCACACGCCTTCGGGCGCCTTCGGCTCCTGCCGCTACAAGATGAAGAGCCTCGAGGCCAATCGCCGCGAGTACGAGCGCCTGATCGAAGTCTTCAAGGCGCACAACATCGGCTACTTCTTCTACAACGGCGGCGGCGATTCGGCCGACACCTGCCTGAAGGTCTCGCAGCTCGGCGACGCCATGGGCTACCCGCTGCAGGCGATCCACGTCCCGAAGACGGTCGACAACGACCTGCCGATCACCGACAACTGCCCGGGCTTCGGCTCGGTGGCGAAGTACATCGCGGTGTCGACCCTCGAAGCCACGTACGACGTGCGCTCGATGGCCAAGACCTCGACCAAGGTCTTCGTGCTCGAAGTGATGGGCCGCCACGCAGGCTGGATCGCGGCTGCCGGCGCGATGGCGTCGACGAAGGACACGGAGCTGCCGATCGTCGTGCTGTTCCCCGAAGTGATCTTCGACCAGAAGAAGTTCCTCGCCCGCGTCGACTCGCTGGTGAAGAAGTTCGGCTACTGCACCGTGGTCGTCTCGGAAGGCTGCCACCATCCCGACGGCAAGTTCCTCGCCGAGCAGGGCACGCGTGACGCCTTCGGCCATGCGCAGCTGGGCGGCGCGGCACCGGTCGTCGCCAACATGATCAAGGATGCGCTCGGCCACAAGTTCCATTGGGGCGTCGCCGACTACCTGCAGCGTGCCGCGCGCCACATCGCGTCGAAGTCCGACGTCGATCAGGCCTACGCCACGGGCAAGGCAGCAGTCGAGTTCGCGCTCAAGGGACACAACTCCGTGATGCCGACGATCGACCGCGTGTCGAACAAGCCGTACAAGTGGAAGGTCGGCATGGCGCCGCTTTCCAAGGTCGCGAACGTCGAGAAGATGATGCCGAAGAACTTCATCACCTCCGACGGTTTCGGCATCACCGAAAAGTGCCGCGAGTATCTGGCGCCGCTGATGAAGGGCGAGGACTATCCGCCGTACAAGGATGGCCTGCCGCAGTACGTGACGTTGAAGAACGTCGCCGTGGCCAAGAAACTGGCTGCATTCAAGCTTTAAGCAGCACCCAGGGAGTGCTCTCCGGGGACACAATCCCCGGAGAGTTCATGATAGGCTTATAAAGTAGGTTTATTCAATAACAAGGGGATAATCTATGTCAGTGGGCTTGGTATTCGCGCTCGTCTGCGCATTCGCGGCGATTATTTACGGCTACATCTCGAGCCGTTGGATTCTCGCTCAAGCGTCAGGTAACGATCGGATGCGGCAGATCGCCGCAGCAATCCAGGAGGGCGCCCAGGCCTACCTGAATCGCCAGTACACGACGATCGGCATCGTCGGCGTCATTCTGGCCATCGTCATTTTCGTCGCGCTCGGCACGGCGACGGCAATCGGCTTCGTGCTCGGGGCCGTGCTTTCGGGCGCTGCCGGCTACATCGGCATGAACGTCTCGGTGCGCGCCAACGTGCGCACCGCGGAAGCTGCCCGTGTCGGCATCAACGAAGCCCTCAACGTCGCGTTCCGGGGCGGTGCCATCACCGGCATGCTGGTGGTCGGCCTCGGCCTGCTCGGCGTCGCCGGCTACTTCAGCGTGCTCAAGGTCATGGGCGGTGCGAGCGCCACGATGGAAGAACTCATCCATCCGCTCGTCGGCCTCGGCTTCGGCTCCTCGCTGATCTCGATCTTCGCCCGTCTGGGCGGCGGCATCTTCACCAAGGGCGCCGACGTCGGCGCCGACCTGGTGGGCAAGGTCGAAGCCGGCATTCCGGAAGACGACCCGCGCAACCCGGCGGTGATCGCGGACAACGTCGGCGACAACGTCGGCGACTGCGCCGGCATGGCCGCCGACCTGTTCGAGACCTACGCGGTCACGACCGTCGCCACCATGCTGCTCGGTGCGCTGCTGTTCAAGGCCAACGCCATGTTCGCCGAACAAGCCGTGATCTATCCGCTGGCTCTCGGCGGCTTCTCGATCATCGCCTCGATCATCGGCGTGATGTTCGTCAAGACGACGCCCGGCGCGAAGATCATGAACGCCCTGTACAAGGGCCTCATCGTCGCCGGCCTGCTGGCACTGGTCGCCTTCTACCCGATGACGATGTATTTCGTCGATGACCACCTGCTCGACAGCGTCCTGCAGATCAGCGGCGGTAGCCACATGAGGCTTTACGCCGCAGCGGTTGTCGGCCTGGTGCTGACGGGCCTGATGGTGTACATCACCGAGTACTACACCGGCACCGAATTCGCGCCGGTGCAGCACGTCGCGCAGGCGTCGACCACGGGCCACGGCACCAACATCATCGCCGGCCTCGGCGTTTCGATGAAGTCCACCGCCTGGCCGGTCCTGTCGGTGTGCGCCGCGATCTGGTCGTCGTACGCGCTGGGCGGCCTCTACGGCATCGCCATCGCCGCGACCTCCATGCTGTCGATGGCCGGCATCGTCGTCGCGCTCGACGCCTACGGTCCGATCACCGACAACGCCGGCGGCATCGCCGAAATGGCCGAACTGCCCGACAGCGTGCGTGCGATCACCGATCCGCTCGACGCCGTCGGCAACACGACCAAGGCCGTCACCAAGGGCTACGCGATCGGTTCCGCCGGCCTCGCCGCGCTGGTGCTGTTCGCCGACTTCACCCACGGCCTCGAGGGCATGGGCAAGCACTTCGCCTTCGACCTGTCCGATCCGGCCGTCATCATCGGCCTGTTCGTCGGCGGCATGGTGCCCTACCTGTTCGGCGCCATGGGCATGGAAGCGGTCGGTCGCGCTGCCGGTGCGGTCGTCGTGGAAGTCCGTCGCCAGTTCAAAGAGATCAAGGGCATCATGGAAGGCACGGCCAAGCCGGAATACGGCACTTGCGTCGACATGCTGACCAAGGCGGCGATCAAGGAAATGATGATCCCGTCGCTGCTGCCCGTGCTGGTGCCGATCGCCACGGCCGTGATCATGAACCTGCTCATGGGTCCGGGCGCCGGCGTGCGCGCCCTCGGCGGCGTGCTGATGGGCACGATCGTCACCGGCATCTTCGTCGCCATCTCGATGACCACCGGCGGCGGCTGCTGGGACAACGCCAAGAAGTACATCGAGGACGGCCACTACGGCGGCAAGGGCTCCGACGCGCACAAGGCGGCGGTGACCGGCGACACCGTGGGCGACCCGTACAAGGATACGGCCGGCCCGGCGGTTAACCCGTTGATCAAGATCATCAACATCGTCGCGCTGCTGATCCTGCCGCTCGTCGCCTGATCTCGATCCAAAGAAGCAAGGACGGGCTGCCTCGGCAGCCCGTTTTCTTTTCAGGGGGTGGAAATGCGCCGGGTGCTTCCGAATGCGCTCAGCCGAGTGCGATCGGCGTGCGCCCCAGGTCTTCCGCCGCCAGCGGCTTGCCGTCCAGTTCCGCAGCGAGGATGCGCAGGCGCCCGCGACCGCAGTCGGCGACGAGGTCGTTGCCGAGCGCGTGGAGTAGAGGCGTGGCGGCCGTCGAGCCGGCGTCGATCAGGTGCGTGCGCAGCACGCGCAGGCGGCGGCCGTCGGGCAGGTCGCTGAAGGCGCCGGGGTAGGGCGGGGCGACGGCGCGCACGAGGTTGTGGATCTCTCCGGCGGACTTCGTCCAGTCGATGCGGCCGTCCTCCGGCTTGCGGCCGCCGAAGTAGCTGCCGGCGGCGAGGTCGGGCATCACGTGCGGCGCCGTGCCGGCGATCAGTTGCGGCAGCACGCGGTCGAGCGCCATCTCGGCGGCGACCGTCACCTTGCCGAAGACTTCGTGCGCCGTGTCGTCGGGCAGGATCGGCACCGCCTGCTGGGCGACGATCTCGCCGGCGTCGGGCTTCGTCACCATGCGGTGCAGCGTCGCGCCCGTCTCGCGCTCGCCGTGCAGCACGGCCCAGTTGATGGGCACGCGGCCGCGGTACTTCGGCAGCAGCGAGCCGTGCATGTTGTAGGCGCCGCGCGGCGCCGCGGCCAGCAGCGCCGGGTTCAGCATGTGGCGGTAGTAGAACGAGAAGATGAAGTCGGGACGCAGGTCCTCGATCTCGGCCAGCCAGCGCGGGCGGTTGGGTTCGTTCGGCGTCGCGGTGCGGATGTCGTGCTCCGCGGCGGTGGCGCGCACGCTCTCGAACCAGATGTTCTCGGTCGGGTTGTCCTCGTGGGTGAACACCAGCGGCACCTCGACGCCATGCGCCAGCAGGGTGCGCAGGCAGCGCACGCCGACGTTGTGGTAGGCGAAGACGACGGCGCGCGTCATGGCGCTATTCCTTGGTCTCGAGGATCGCGCCGATCAGGTAGCGCGGGCGGTGGCGCACCTGCTGGTAGATGCGGCCGATGTATTCGCCGACGAGGCCGACGCCGAACAGCGTCAGGCCGATGAGGAAGAAGGCGATGCCGAACAGCGTGAACAGGCCCTCGGCCTCGGGGCCGACCATGAAGCGGCGAATGGCGAGGAAGACGACGAAGATCGCCGACAGCAGCGAGATCGTGATGCCGGCCATCGAGAACCACTGCAGCGGCACCAGCGAGAAGCTGGTCATCAGGTCGAAGTTGAGGCGGATCAGGCTGTAGAGCGAATACTTTGATTCGCCGGCGTGGCGCTCCTCGTGCGCGACCTCGACCTCGGTCGGGTTCTGCGCGAACGAATAGGCCAGCGCCGGGATGAAGGTGCTGACTTCCTTGCAGGAGTTGATGGCGTCGACCACGCGCCGCGAATAGGCGCGCAGCATGCAGCCCTGGTCGGTCATCTTGATGCGCGTGATGCGCTCGCGCAGCCCGTTCATCGCCTTCGACGCCCAGCGCCGGAAGGCGGTGTCCTGGCGCTGCTGGCGGATCGAGCCGACGCAGTCGTAGCCCTCGCGCATCTTGGCGACGAGCTTGTGGATCTCTTCGGGCGGGTTCTGCAGGTCGGCGTCTAGCGTGACCACGATCTCGCCGCGGCTGTGCTCGAAGGCCGCCATGATCGCCATGTGCTGGCCGGCGTTGGCCGCCAGCAGGATGGCGCGGGTGACGTCGGGGCGCTTTTCCCATTGCTCGCGCAGCAGCGCCGCCGAGCGGTCGCGGCTGCCGTCGTTGACGAAGATGACCTCGTAGGAGGCGCCGAGCGCGTCGAGCGCCGGGTAGAGCCGCGCGAACAACGCCGGGAGGCCTTCCTCTTCGTTGTAGACCGGGACGATGACGGAGATTTCCGGATTGTTCATTTCTTTTTCATCACGTCGAGCAGCGCGGAGCATACACGGTCGATATCGGCATCCGCCATCGCCGGGAACAGCGGCAGCGTGACGATGCGGCGGCCGACGTCCTCCGCGTGCGGAAAGTCGCCTTCCTGCCAGCCGAGGCGGCGGTAGAGCGAGAACAAGTGCAGCGCAGGGTAGTGCACACCGACGCCGATACCGCGATCCTTGATCGCGGCAATGAACGTGCCGCGGTCGGTGCCCGCGGGCAGCAGGACCTGGAACATGTGCCAGTTGGCGTTGGCGAAGTCGGCGAGCGGCAGGCCGATGCCGGCTTCAGCGGCGACCGGCGCCAGCAGGTCGAAATAGCGTTGCGCCAGCACGCGGCGGCGCGCGGTGAATTCGGGCAGGCGCTTCATCTGGCCGAGGCCGATGGCCGCGGCGATGTCGGTCAGGTTCGATTTTCCCCCGAGCACGTCGACGTCCATGCCGCCGTCGGGGAAGCGCCTGACGCCCTGCAGGCGCAGGCGCTCGCACAGGGCGGGATCGGCGTCGTCGGCCAGCACCAGCGCGCCGCCTTCGCCGCTGGTCAGGTTCTTGTTGGCGTGGAAGCTGAAGGAGACGAAGTCGCGGCCGCCGCCGAACGAGGCGCCGATCGGCTTGCCGTGCCACGAAGCGCCCAGGGATTGCGCGGCGTCCTCGATCACGCGCAGCTTGTGCGCGTGCGCGATTTCGTAAAGACGGTCGCGGTCGACGGGCAGGCCGGCGAGATCGACGGGGATGATCGCTTTCGTCTTCGGCGTGATCGCGGCTTCGAGGGCGTCGAGATCGAGGTTGCGCGTCGCGGGATCGATGTCGGCGAACTTCGGCGTGGCGCCGACTTCGAGGATCACGTTGGCCGTCGCCACCCAGGTCAGCGGCGTCGTGATCACCTCGTCGCCGGGGCCAACGTTCGCCAGCCGCAGGGCGACTTCGAGCGTCGCCGTGCCGGAGCTGAAGCAGCGCACCGGACGGCCGCCGCAATACTCGGACAGCGCCGCCTCGAAGGCCTGCACCTTCGGCCCGCTGGTGATCCAGCCGGAGCGCAGCACGTTCGCCACGTCGGCGATGGTCTCCTCGTCGATCGAGGGCCGCGTGAAGGGCAGGAAGGGCACGGCGCTCACGAACGCGCCACCAGCCAGACGCCGATCACGATGAAGCCGATGCCGAGCAGCTTCTGCGAGACGAGCGCCTCGCCGAACCAGAAGTGGGCGACGAAGGCGTTGATGACGTAGCCGATCGACAGCATCGGGTAGGCGATGGACACCGGCACGCGCGACAGCGCCATGATCCAGACCACCAGGCTCACCGCGTAGCAGACCATGCCGCCGAGGATGTGCGGCTCGAGCGCGAGCTTGAGGCCGACCGGCACGAGATTGTCGACGTGGAACTCGAAGTGGCCCACGGCGTTGGTGCCGGCCTTCAGCAGCAGTTGCGCCGCGGCGTTGAGCAGCACGCCGGCGAGGATCAGGGAAAAGCTGACGACGCTCATGACGGCCTCCGCTTGCGCACGACGACGCGGCGCGGATCGCGCGCCACCAGCTCGAACGCCGGGTCGGCGGCGAAGCCGGCGTACAGGTCCGGCCGCATGATGGCGAATGCTTCGGCATCGGCCAGCCAGCGTTGCCGGAACTCGGCGATCGTCGGCACCGCGTGCTGTGGCTCCTGGCGCAGGCCGAAGTCGAATTCGTCGCGGTACTGGACCAGCGTCACGGTGCGGCCGAGGTAGAAGGGCAGGGTCTGATCGTGCATGTTGACGCTGTAGAAGGGCGTGTCGGGCCGCAGCAGCGGCTTGATTTCGAGGGCAATATGGTAAGCCGATTGGGTGCGCGAAAGGCTGTCGTGGCCGAGCAGCGCACCGGTGCCGGCGAGGAATGCGCCGCCGCCGACCAGCAGCAGCGCACCGGTGCGGCGTTCGCGCACCGCCAGCCACAGGGCGGCGAGCGTCGCCGCCAGCAGCACTGCGGCACTCGCCGTCAGCCACTTCGCGTACTCGGCCATCGCGCCGGGAATCTCGTCGCCGAGGCCGGCGGCGCGCGGCGCCAGGATCAGCGCCGCGCTGGCGAGCAGGGCCAGGACGACGATGTGGCCGCGCAGCACGCGCGCGGAGAGTCGCGGCAGTGCGTCCCCCGCGAGCAGAGCCAACGCGGGGAACAGCGGCAGGATGTAGGAGGGCAGCTTCGATCCCGAGGCGCTGAAGAAGCCGAGCACCACGACGCACCAGAGCAGCAGGAAGCGCCGCGGCTGGAAGCCTTCGCCTTCGCGTCGCCACGAGGCCGGCACGACCGCATGCAGCGCGGCAGCGGTCCACGGCAGGAAGCCGATCGCCAGCACCGGCAGGAAGTACCAGGCCGGCTCGACGCGGCCGTGCGTCTTGGTCAGGAAGCGCTCGAAATGCTCGTGGATGAAGAAGAAGCGCGCGAATTCCGGGTTGGCGGCGGAGACGGCGATGAACCATGGCGCCGCGACGGCGAGGAATAGCAGGGGGCCCGACACCGGCGCCAGGCGCTTCCATGGCGAGAAGTCGCGCGTCGCCAGCGAATAGAGCACCAGCGTGCCGCCGGTCAGCACCAGGGCGACGATGCCCTTGGCGAGCACGGCGAGCGCCAGCGCCGCCCAGGCGGCGAGCATCCAGCGCCGGCTTTCCCGCGCGCTGCCTTGCTGCGCCAGCAGGAAGCCGCAGAGCGTGAGATGCAGCATGCCGGCCAGCCCCATGTCGAGCGCGTTGAAGTGGCCCATGAAGACGAACAGCAGGCTGCTGGCGCAGACCGCGGCGCCGATCAATCCGGCGTGCGCGCCGAACAGGCGCCGCCCGGTGAACCAGGTCGCCAGCACCGCGAGCAGGCCGGCGAAGCCGGTCCATAGCCGCGCCGCGAACTCGGTCTCGCCGAGGACATTGAACGCCGCCGCCGTCGCCCAGTATTGCAGCGGTGGCTTCTCGAAATACTTGATGCCGTTGAGGCGCGGCGTCACCCAGTCGCCCGAGAGCGCCATTTCGCGCGAGATCTCGGCGTAGCGGCCTTCGTCGGGGGTCACCAGCTTGCGGCAGCCGAGCGTGCCCATCCAGACCAGCGCGAAGGCCAGTCCGAGCGCAATGAGACGGCGCGCCGGCATCAGTCGATCAGCAGGGCGGCGGCGACGCGCCGGCCCTCGGCCATCAGGATCGTGTAGGTACGGCAGGCCGCCGGCATGTCCATGACTTCGCAGCCAATGCCGGCCTCGACCAACGGCCGCAGCAGGCGCGGCGCCGGAAAGCGCTGGCGGCTGCCGGTACCGAGCAGCACGATCTCCGGCTTCATGTCGGCGAGCGCCGCGAAGTCCTGTTCCGCCAGCGCCTCGAAGCCGCCGGGCGCCCACGGCTCGACCAGCGCATCGGGCATGACGACGAGGTTCTTCTCGTGACGCTGCTGGTTGATCATCACGTAGCCCGGGCCGTAAGCGGAAACGACGTTCTGGCCGGTGGGGTTCGAGAGGGTGAGTTTCATGGGGCTGCGGCGGGCGGGACCAGACGGTGCGCGGATTATAGCCGCGGCAAATCCCGCGCCCGATCCGCCGCGAAGTCCATGGTTTCGGGCACTTTATTCTTTACAATTGCGGCTTCGCCGCCCGCCGGGACCAAACCGGCGCCGGAACCGAAGGAAAACCATGATGCAACCGATCGCCAAGTCCGCCAAGCTCGCCAACGTCTGCTACGACATCCGTGGCCCGGTGCTGGCGCGCGCCAAGCAGATGGAGGAGGAAGGCCATCGCATCATCAAGCTGAACATCGGCAACCTCGGCGCCTTCGGCTTTGATTCGCCCGAGGAAATCCAGCAGGACATGATCCGCAACCTGCCCAATGCGGCGGCGTACACGGATTCGAAGGGCATCTTCGCCGCGCGCAAGGCGGTGATGCACTACACGCAGCAGAAGAACATCAAGGGCGTCACCATCGACGACATCTACCTCGGCAACGGCGTTTCCGAGCTGATCGTCATGGCCATGAACGCGTTGCTCAATCCCGGCGACGAGGTGCTGGTGCCGGCGCCCGACTACCCGCTGTGGACCGCCGCCGTCAGCCTCTCCGGCGGCACGCCGCGCCACTACCTGTGCGACGAGTCCAACGGCTGGCTGCCCGACCTCGCCGACATCCGCGCCAAGATCACGCCGACCACGCGTGCGCTGGTGGTCATCAACCCGAACAATCCCACCGGCGCGCTGTATCCCGACGAAATCCTCAAGGAACTGATCGAGATCGCGCGCCAGCACGACCTGATCCTCTACGCCGACGAGGTGTACGACAAGGTGCTCTATGATGGCGTCACGCATACGGCGCTGGGCTCGCTGTCGGAGGACGTGCTGACCATCAGCTTCAACGGCCTGTCGAAGAACTACCGCTCCTGCGGCTACCGCTCGGGCTGGATGGTGGTATCGGGCGAGAAGCGCCCGGCCAAGGACTACATCGAGGGCCTCGACATGCTGGCCTCGATGCGCCTGTGCGCCAACGTGCCCGGCCAGTACGCGATCCAGACCGCGCTCGGAGGCTACCAGAGCATCAACGACCTCGTCGCGCCGGGCGGGCGCATGTGCCGCCAGCGCGACGTCGCCCACGAACTGATCACGTCGATTCCCGGCGTCAGCTGCGTCAAGCCGAAGGCGACGCTCTACATGTTCCCGCGCCTCGATCCGAAGATGTACCCGATCGACGACGACCAGCAGTTCGTGCTCGAACTGCTGCAGGAGCAGCGCGTGCTGCTGGTGCAGGGCACCGGCTTCAACTGGCCGCACCCCGACCACTTCCGCCTCGTCTTCCTGCCGCACGAGGACGACCTGCGCGAGGCCATCGGCCGCGTCGCGCGCTTCCTCGATGGCTACAGAAAGCGCCACGGCACCTGAGCCGCTGACGCTTCTCCCGAACACTTCTTTCCGTAAAGACTGAACCCATGAAACCCATCAATGTTGGCCTTCTCGGCATCGGCACCGTCGGCGGCGGCACCTGGACCGTCCTCAATCGCAACGCGGAGGAAATCACGCGCCGCGCCGGCCGCCCGATCCAGATCACCGTCGTCGCCGACAAGAACCTGGCGCTGGCCCGCAACGTCACCGAAGGCAAGTGCAAGCTGACCGACGACGCGTTTTCCGTCGTCACCGACCCGAACGTCGACATCGTCGTCGAGCTGATCGGCGGCTACGGCATCGCCAAGGAACTGGTGCTGAAGGCGATCGAGAACGGCAAGCACGTCGTCACCGCCAACAAGGCGCTGCTCGCCGTGCATGGCAACGAGATCTTCGCCGCCGCGCAGAAGAAGGGCGTCATGGTCGCGTTCGAAGCCGCGGTGGCCGGCGGCATCCCGATCATCAAGGCGCTGCGCGAAGGCCTCACCGCCAACCGCATCCAGTGGATCGCCGGCATCATCAACGGCACCACGAACTTCATCCTCTCCGAGATGCGCGACAAGGGCCTCTCGTTCGAGACGGTGCTGAAGGAAGCGCAGCGCCTCGGCTACGCCGAAGCCGACCCGACCTTCGACGTCGAGGGCGTCGATGCCGCGCACAAGCTGACCATCATGTCGGCCATCGCCTTCGGCATCCCGATGCAGTTCGACAAGGCCCACATCGAGGGCATCAGCAAGCTCGAGGCCGAGGACATCAAGTACGCCGAGCAGCTCGGCTACCGCATCAAGCTGCTCGGCATCACCAAGCGCCGCACCGACGGCTTCGAGCTGCGCGTGCATCCGACGCTGGTGCCGGCCAAGCGCCTGATCGCCAACGTCGAGGGCGCGATGAACGCCGTGCTGGTGCAGGGCGATGCCGTCGGTTCGACGCTCTACTACGGCAAGGGCGCCGGCGCCGAGCCGACCGCCTCGGCCGTGATCGCCGACCTCGTCGACGTCACCCGCATGGCGACCGCCGACCCCGAGAACCGCGTGCCTCACCTCGCCTTCCAGCCCGGCGCCGTCGTCGCCACGCCGATCCTGCCGCTGTCCGAGGTCAAGACCAGCTACTACCTGCGCCTGCGCGTCGAGGACAAGCCCGGCGTGCTCGCCGACGTCACGCGCATCCTCGCCGACCAGCAGATATCGATCGACGCCATGATCCAGCGCGAGCCGGCCGAGGGCGAAGACCAGACCGACATCATCATGCTGACGCACGAGACGAAAGAGAAGAACGTCGACGGCGCCATCGCCAAGATCGAGGCCCTGCCCGTCGTCAAGCGCAAGGTGATCCGCCTGCGCCTCGAAAACCTCGACAAGTAAGGCCCGCCATGCGCTACATCAGCACGCGCGGCCACGCGCAATCGCAGTCCTTCTGCGACATCCTGCTCGGCGGCCTGGCGCCGGACGGCGGCCTCTATCTGTCCGAGTCGTATCCGCAGGTGACGCCGGCCGAACTCGAGGAATGGCGCCACCTGCCGTACCACGCGCTGGCGCTGCGCGTGCTCGAGAAGTTCGTCGACGACCTGACGCCCTGCGAGCTCAAGCCGCTGGTCGATCGCACCTACACCTCGCACACCTACCGCTGGTGCCGCAAAGGGCGCGACCCCGGCGACATCACGCCGCTGACCACGCTCGAACCCGGCCTGCACCTGCTCGAACTCTCCAACGGCCCGACGCTCGCCTTCAAGGACATGGCGATGCAGTTGCTCGGCAACCTGTTCGAGTTCGTGCTCGCCAAGCGCAACGAGACCATCAACATCCTCGGCGCCACCTCGGGCGACACCGGCTCGGCCGCCGAATACGCCATGCGCGGCAAGCAGGGCGTGCGCGTCTTCATGCTCTCGCCGCACGGGCTGATGAGCGAGTTTCAGCGCGCGCAGATGTACTCGCTGCAGGACGCCAACATCTTCAACATCGCCGTCAAGGGCATGTTCGACGACTGCCAGGACATCGTGAAGGCGGTCTCGAACGACGCCGAGTTCAAGGCCAAGTACAAGATCGGCGCCGTCAATTCGATCAACTGGGCGCGCGTCGCGGCCCAGGTCATCTACTACTTCAAGGGCTACTTCGCCGCCACCGAGAGCAACGACCAGCAGGTCGCGTTCTGCGTGCCCTCGGGCAACTTCGGCAACATCTGCGCCGGCCACATCGCGCGCATGATGGGCCTGCCGATCGGCAAGCTGGTGCTGGCGACGAACGAGAACGACGTCCTCGACGAATTCTTCCGCACCGGCGTCTATCGCCCGCGCGCCACCGCCGAGACGCACGTCACCTCGAGCCCGTCGATGGATATCTCGAAGGCCTCTAACTTCGAGCGCTTCGTCTTCGACCTCGTCGGCCGCGACGCGTCGGTCGTGCGCAAGCTGTGGCAGCAGGTGGACGCCGGCGGCGCCTTCGACCTCAACGGCACGCCCTACATGGCGAAGCTCGCCGACTACAAGTTCGTCTCCGGCAGCAGCACGCACGCCGACCGCCTCGCCACGATCCGCATGGTGTTCGAGCAGTACGGCACCATGATCGACACGCACACCGCCGATGCCGTCAAGGTCGCCGCCGAGCACCGCGAAGCCGGCATGCCGATGATCGTGCTCGAGACCGCGCAGCCGGTGAAGTTCGCCGAGACCATCCGCGAGGCGCTCGGCCGCGAGCCCTCGCGCCCGAAGGAACTCGAAGGCATCGAGGCCCTGCCGCAGCGCGTCGACGTCATGGCGCCGGACGTGAACGCCGTCAAGGCGCTGATCGCCCGCCACTGCTGAAGTCGCGGCGGCCGGCGCGCCGCCCGCTTCACACCAGTTCGCCGCGCTGGTAGTCGGCGATCGCCTGCCGGATTTCCTCCTGCGTGTTCATCACGAACGGCCCGTGCTGGACCACGGGCTCGTTGAGCGGCCGCGCCGCCAGCAGCAGGAAGCCGGCGCCGTCGCCGACGGCGTGCATGCGCACGAGATCGCCGGCCGAGAGCAGGGCGGCATGGTGGCTGGTCAGCACGCTGGTCACGCTATCGCTGAGCGGAACCTCGAGCGAGCCCTCGTAGAGATAGACCAGCGCGTTGTGGTCGGCGGGCAGCGGATGCTCGAAGCTCGCGCTGCCGGCGAGGTGCACGTCGAAGTAGGTCAGCTGCGTCGTCAGGCCCTGCAGCGGTCCCGCGCAGGTCCTGCCTGCATGGTCGTAGCGGCCGGCGACCACGCGCACCACGACGCCTTGCGCCGGCTCGATTTGCGGAATGTCCTCCGGCTGTAGGTCGCGGTAGGCGGCGGGCTTCATCTTCTCCGCCGCCGGCAGGTTGATCCAGAGCTGGAAGCCGCGCATGCGCCCCGACTTCTGCTGCGGCATCTCGGAGTGGATCACCCCGCGCCCGGCCGACATCCACTGCGCGCCGCCGGCGCGCAGGTCGCCGCGGTTGCCGAGGTGGTCCTCGTGCAGCATGTGGCCGTCGAGCATGTAGGTCACGGTCTCGAAGCCGCGATGCGGATGTGCCGGAAAGCCGGCGATGTAGTCGTCCGGATTGTCGGTCGAGAATTCGTCGAGCATCAGGAAGGGATCGTGCCGATGCTCGGGCGACTGGCCGAGCGTGCGCTGCAGCTTGACGCCGGCGCCGTCGCTGGTCAACAGCGGGCGGATGATGTGTTCGATGGTGCGTGCGGTCACGGCTTTCTCCTCATGCGTGCGGATCGGCGCGCCACGGGGCGGCGCCGAATTCCTCGACCAGAAAATCCACCATCGCGCGCACCTTCGGCGACAGATGGCGGCTGCTCGGATAGCTGGCGACGAGCGGGACCGGCTCGGCGTGGTGCCAGTCGCGCAACAGCGGCACCAACGCCCCGCGGCGGATGGCGGCGCCGGCGATGTCGTCGGTGAGCCGCGCCACGCCGACCCCGGCCAGCGCCAGCAACAACACCGTCTCGGTGTTGTTGGCGGTGACGTTGCCGTCGATGTTGACGACGCGGATGCCGTCGTCGGTGTCGAAGGGCCAGCGCCGCAGCGCCGGCTGGCTCGCCACCCACAGGCAGTTGTGGTCCTGCAGGTCGTCGGGCGTGCGCGGCGTGCCGCGGCGTGCGAGGTACTCGGGTGCGGCGCAGATCACGCGCTGGAGCACGGCGATGCGGCGGATCACCGCCGTCGCCTCGTCCGGCGTGCCGGCGCGGACGAACAGGTCGAAGGCGTCCTCGGCCAGCACCTGCGGGCGATCGGCGATGGTGAGGTCGAGCCGGATCTCGGGGTGGCGTTCCAGGAAGCGCGGCACGGCCGGCGCCATCTGATGGAGGCCGAAGGCCGAGCCGCAATGCACGCGCAGCAGGCCGCGCGGCTTTCCCGCCGCGGCGCTGACCTCGGCCTCCGCTTCCTCGATCGCCTCGAGGATGGTGCGCGCCCGCTGGTAATAGGCATCGCCCTCCGGCGTCAGCTGCAACCGTCGCGTGGTGCGATGCAGCAGACGGACCCCGAGGCGGTCCTCGAGCCGGCTGATCAGCTTCGACAGGGCCGAGGGCGTCAGGCCCAGTTCGCGGGCGGCGGCGGAAAAGCCTCCCGCTTCCACGGCGCTCACCAACGCAGTCATTTCGGCAGATCGGTCCATGGAATTAAGGAATTCAAGTCACAAATAAAGTTCCCGCGCGCCGGATTGTCATTCCCTGCCATCGGCTTAAAGTTCGGGCTGTGGATCTTGTTGCATTGCACAAAAGGAGTTCGAATCATGACACACATTGACGTCTTCGCCATCGAGCGCCGGGCCCGCGAACTGCGTGCCGCCGAGATGCGCCGCATCGAGAACCTGATGGCCGACCGCCTGCGCCTGGTCGCCGTGCTGGCCGGCAGCACCCTGCTCGGCGCGTTCGAATCGGTCGCCGAAGCGCTGCGCCCGCTGTTCTCCTGGAACCCCCAGCGCCACGCCTGAGTTTGTCCGCCCGCGCCGGAAAGCTTCCGGCGCGGTGCGTTGCCTGCCCCGCGCGGCCAACGTGGAATGCCGCACGGTTCTTCCCCCGCTGCTTGCGTATCGTCTCTGTCGAGGAGGCGAGATGGCATCGCTGGACCGGATACGGACGCTGGGCTTCAAGCGCTGGCATGAACGCCAGCTGATCGAGGGCCATGCCTGGCTCGTCACCTGTTTCCTCGCCGTCATCGCCGTCGCCAGCGGCCTCGAGGTGTTCGGCCACGGCACCCTGGAGGGACGCGCGGTCGGCATGCTCCTGATGCTGGCCGGGATCATCATCGGCATGTTCTCCTGGCACCGCTACCGCAACATGCTCGCGATCGCCGATTGCATGAGCGCGCGCGCCGTCTGCCCTGCCTGCCATCGCTATTCGCGTTTCCGCGTCGTCGAATGCGGCCCCAAGCCGATGCCCAGCGGCATCGACCTCGACCTCGACGCGCTGCTGGCCTGCGCCTGGTTCCGCGCCGAGTGCGGCTGCGGCTGGAGGTGGTCGCTCTGAGCGACGCGCCGGCCCCGCCCGACGCCGGGACCGGGAGGCCGATCACCGTGGTGATGAACGCCGGCTCGGGCAGCACCGACAAGGGCGCCGCGCGCGCCGCGATCGAAGCCGGGTTTCGCGGCTGCGACTGCGCCGTGCGCATCGCGCGCCGGCCGCAGGACGTCGTGGCGCTGGCAGCCTCCGCAGCGACTCAGCGCCCGGGCGTGCTGGTGGCCGCGGGCGGCGACGGCACCATGAACGCCGTTGCCGGCGTCGCGTGGGCGGCGGGCCTGCCGTTCGGCGCCATCGCGCTCGGCACCTTCAATTACTTCGCGCGCGAGCTCGGCATGCCGGCCGACCCCGGCACCGCGGCGCGCGCGATCGCCGGCGGCGTTTTGCGCCGTGTGCCGGTCGGCGAGATGGACGGCCGGCTGTTCCTCAACAACGCCAGCCTCGGCCTCTACCGGCGGCTCGTCGAGCGGCGCGAGCAGGACAAGCAGCGCTTCGGCCGCAGCCGTCTCGTCGCCATCGCCTCGGGCCTGGCGACGCTGCTGGGCGAGCACCGGCCGTATCGGCTGCGCCTTGCCATCGACGGGCGCGAATCCGTGCTGTCGACGCCGGGCGTGTTCTTCGGCCGCAACGCGCTGCAGCTCGCGCGGCTCGGCCTCGACGAGGCGCTGTGCGTCGCGCGCGGCGAACTCGCCGTGCTGGCGCTGCGCGAGGTCGGCCGCCGCGAGCTGCTCGGCCTCGCGCTGCGCGGCGCCACGGCCCGGCTGGAAACGGCGGAAAACCTGCAGCAGCACTGCGCGACCAGCGTGGAGGTCGACTTCGCCGGACGCGGCCCGCGCCGCCTTCGCGTCGCCCTCGACGGCGAACTCGCCGACTGCCGGCTGCCGCTGCGCGTACGCGTGGTGCAGGACGCGCTGGCGGTGGTCGTGCCGCGCCCGTGGGAGCCGCCGCCCTGAGCAGCCTCGCGCACATTTCCGACACCCACTTCGGCACCGAGGATGCGCCGGTCTGCGCCGCGCTGCGCGCGAGCCTGCTCGCCGCCGCGCCCGACCTGGTGGTGCTGAGCGGCGACATCACGCAGCGCGCGCGCCGCACGCAGTTCCGCGCCGCACGCGCCTTCATCGACAGCCTGGCGCCGCTGCCCGTGCTGGCGCTGCCGGGCAACCACGACCTGCCGCTGTTCGACCTGCTGGCGCGGCTGCTCGCGCCCTACGGCGAGTACCGCCGCCACATCTGCGCCGACCTGTCGCCCTGGTGGCTCGGCGAGGAGGTCGCCGTGCTCGGCGTGAATTCGACGTGCGTGCTGCGCCACAAGCACGGCGAGCTTCCGCCGCACGTGGTCGATGCCGTGGCGCGGCGGCTGGCGCAGTATTCCGACGCGGCGTTCCGCGTCGTCGTGCTGCACCACCCGCTGGAGATCGTCGAGGACGCGGATCGCCGCAACCGCGTGCGCGGCGCCGATGCCGCGCTGGCGGCATGGACGGCGGCCGGCGCCGACCTGTTCCTCGGCGGCCACATCCACCTGCCGTACTGCGTGCCGGCCGGTCCCGAGGCGAGCCGCGCCGTGGTCCTCCAGGCCGGCACGGCGGTGTCGACGCGCCGCCGCGGCGGGCGGCCGAACTCCTACCACCTGGTGCGCTTCGACAAGTCAGCCGGCCGCCGCATCGACGTCGAGCAGCGCGACTACGCAGGCGCCGAGGGCTTCCAGGCATGCCGCCGCTGGCGCGCCGATTTCGGCGTCGCCGGCTGGTCGCTGCACGCCGCCTGAGGCGACAGGCACAGCCATTGCCGCCGGGCGTGGCATGAGCCTCGAACGGCAGCTCGCGCGCGCCGGCATGCGATGAGGCGCGCCTATGCGAACCCGGTGTATGCCGGGTACTTCGCCGACCCCTATGTCTGGCGCGCCGGGGATCGCTACTGCGCGATCGGCACCGGCCCGGCCGAGGCCGCCGGCACGGTGCACGGCAGCGCCGAAGCGCGTGTGTTCCCGTTGCTGGAATCGCCCGACCTGGTGTCGTGGCGGCCGACCGGACAGGCGCTGTTGCGGCCCGACCCGGCGCTCGGCGACTCCTACTGGGCGCCCGAGGTCGCCGAGGCCGGCGGGCGCTGGTTCCTCTACTACTCGGTCGGCCACGGCGACCGGCGGCACCACCTGCGGGTCGCGGTCGCCGACGATCCGCTCGGCCCCTACGAGGACGCCGCGGCGCTGACCGACCCCGACGAGGTGCCCTTCGCCATCGACCCGCATCCGTGGCGCGACGCCGACGGCAACTGGTACCTGTTCCATAGCCGCGACTTCCTCGATCCGATCGACCTCGAGGGCAGGCAGGTGCGCATCGGCACGGCGCTGGTCGCGCATGCGCTCATCGACATGACGGCGCTGGCGCCGACGGGGCGGGTCGTCGCACGCGCCGGCTACGACTGGCAGCGCTTCGCGGCCGCGCGCGAGATCTACGGCTGCGTGCTGGACTGGCACACGCTGGAGGGCCCTTGCGTCGTGCGCGACGGCACCCGGCTGTATTGCCTCTACAGCGGCGGCTGCTGGCAGACGGAAAGTTACGGCGTCGACTACGTGGTTGCCGAGTCGGTGGCCGGGCCGTGGTCCGACGCCGGCGCCGCGTCCGGTCCGCGCGTCCTGCGCACCGTGCCGGGTCGCGTAATCGGACCGGGCCATTGCTCGGTCGTTACCGGGCCGGACGACGCTACGCGCTACATCGTCTATCACGCCTGGGGGCCGGACATGTCGGCGCGGCGCATGTGCATCGACGAACTCGTCATGACGCCGGACGGGCCGCGCTCGCCGGGGCCGACCTGGACCGAGCGCACGCTGGCGCTGCGCGAGTCCGCCTTCGCCTAGGCCGCCGCCATGCATGTCCGCCGCAGCACCCTGTCGCAGCTTGTCGCGCCCAATGCCTTCCAGTGGCTGGCCGGCATCGAGGACACCTTCATCACCGCGCCTTCGCCGCGCACCGGGCGCACGCTCGACGAATACGAGCTCACCGGCCACTACGAGCAGATGGAGGACGACCTCGCGATGTTCGCGGAACTCGGATTGCGCGCCGTGCGCTACGGCATTCCCTGGCACCGCATCAATCCGGCGCCCGGCGTGTGGGACTACACATGGGCCGACCGGCCGCTGGAACGCCTGCTCGACCTCGGCATCCAGCCGGTGGTCGACCTGGTGCACTACGGCCTGCCCGGCTGGATCGAAGGCGCCTGGCTGCATCCGCGCCTGCCCGACTACATGGCCGAGTACGCGGCGCGCATCGCCGAGCGCTACCGCGGCCGCATCCACACCTACACGCCGCTCAACGAGCCGCGCGTCACCGCCTGGTACTGCGGCCGGCTCGGCTGGTGGCCGCCGTTCCGGCGCAGCTGGCGCGGCTTCGTCGCCGTGATGCTCGGGCTTTGCCGCGGCATCGTCGCCACGGTCGAGCGGCAGCGCGCGATCGACCCCGACATCGTGCATGCGCACGTCGACGCCACCGACCTGTATGCCGCCGCCTCGCCCGGCCTCGAGATCGAAGTGCGGCGGCGCCAGGAAATGGTGTTCCTCGCGCTCGACCTCGTCAGCGGCGCCGTGCGGCCGGGGCATCCGCTGCACGGCTGGCTGCTCGCCCACGGCGCCGCGGCGGCCGACCTCGAATGGTTCGAGGAGCACGCCATCGGCCTCGACCTCGTCGGCATCAACCTCTATCCGCTGTTCTCGGAGAAGGCGCTGCTGCGCGATGCCGGCGGACGGCTGCGCATCCGCATGCGCTACGCGGCGGCCGACATCGTCGACCGCCTGGCCGAGCTCTACTGGCGCCGCTACCGCCGCCCGCTGTTCATCAGCGAGACGGCGTCGCTGGGCAGCGTCGCGCGCCGCATGGCCTGGCTCGACGATTCGGTGGCGGCGACGGCGCGCGTGCGCGCGCGCGGCGTGCCGCTGATCGGCTACACGTGGTGGCCGCTGTTCGCGCTCGTCACCTGGGGCTACCGCGAAGGCACGAAGCCGCCGCACGACTACATCCGGCAGATGGGCCTGTGGGACCTCAAGGCGGGGCCGGCCGGCTTCGAGCGCGTGCCGACGCCGCTCGCCGCCCGCTTCCGCCAGCTGGTCGCCGGCGGCGCGTCGGCGGTGGGCAGGCTGGCCGGTGCGGAGACCGCAGAACATGTTCCGTAGCTTCTACCTCGCCGGCTTCGAGTGCGCGACCGGCTACAACATGCACGGCGAGTGGATCGACCAGATCGCCGCCACCGAGCACGACCGCCACGTCGACGCCGACTACCGCCGTCTGCTCGAGGTCGGCATCCAGGCCGTGCGCGAGGCGATCCGCTGGCCGCTGGTGGACCGCGACGGGCGCTACGACTTCGCATCGGTCGAACCGTTCATGGCGGCGGCGCGGCGGCACGAGCTCGACGTCATCTGGGACCTGTTCCATTACGGCTACCCGGACCACCTCGATCCCTTCGGCGCGGCCTTCGCCGAGCGTTTCGCCGATTACTGCCACGCCGCTGCGCGCTTCGTCGCCGCGCGCAGCGACGGCGCCTGCTACTTCACGCCGATCAACGAGCCCTCGTATTTCGCGTGGGCCGCCGGCGAGGTCGGCCGCTTCGCGCCGCACGCGCAGGGGCGCGGCTTCGAGCTCAAGGTGGCGCTGGCGCGCGCCGCGCTCGCGGGCATCGCCGCCATCCGCGATGCCTGCCCGTGGGCGCGCATCGTGAACGTCGACCCGATCTGCCGAGTGGTGCCGGCCGGCGACGACCCGGCGCAGCGCGAGCATGCACGCTGGTTCAACGAGCAGGCGGTGTTCGAGTTCTGGGACATCGTCGCCGGACGCATCATGCCGGAGCTCGGCGGCTCGCCGCAGCAGCTCGACGTGGTCGGCCTCAACTACTACTGGACCAACCAGTGGCAGCTCGGCGCGGAAGGCACGCCGCTGGCCGACGACGATCCGCGCCGCGTGCCGCTGGCCGACCTGGTGCGATCGGCCTGGGAGCGTTACGGCACGGAGGTGCTGATCACCGAGACCAGCGCGCTCGGCGAGGCCCGCGCGCCTTGGGTGCACGAACTGTCGGCGATGGCGACGCAACTGCTCGCCGAGGGCGTGCCGCTGGCGGGCATCTGCCTCTATCCCATCCTCGGCATGCCCGAGTGGCACGACCGCGAGCAATGGACGCGCATGGGCCTCTGGGACCTCGAGCGCGACCAGCATGCGCTGATGCGCGTCGAATGCCGGCCGATGGCCGACGCGCTGCGCGTGGTGCAGAAGCGGCGCGCGCTGCGGCAGGCACGCCTCGTCGCCCGCTACGGCTTCCCCGGCACCTGGCCCGAGATGCGCCGCTCGCGCGGGGGCGGCCGCTGGTAGCGGGACGCTTCGCTCAGCGCGAGCACCAGCAGCCGCCCCACGGGCCGCCGCACTGGCCGGTCTGGGATTCGCGCTGGCTCAGCGTCGAGCGCACGGTGCCGCGGGTGGCGTCGAACAGCACGTCGAAGCGCGCGTACTGCGCCCAGACATCGCAGTAGCGCCATTCCCAGACCAGCTCGTCGCGCGCCTTGAAATACACGGTCCAGGCCGGCCAGGGCGGGCCGAGGGTGCGCAGCACCTCGTCCTGCGTCATGCCGGGACGGATGCGCGCGAAGCCCTCTTCGTCGAGCACGTTGTCGATGCGCTGCAGGCGGCCTTCGCGGTCGATGAAGACCATGTGCGTATGCACGCCCATCGGCCCGCGCGGGTAGGCGAACTGGCGCGAGCCGTCGGCGTTGGTCCATTGCTGCGCCGGCAGCCCCATGGTGCGCAGCACGTCGTCGGCCGTGGCCTCGCCCGAGACGAGCCCGGCGCCGCCGTAGCCGGCGCAGCCCGCGAGCGTCGCGGAGAACAGCAGGGCAAGAATGCGCAGGGCGGCCATGCCGCCAGTCAATACGCCGCGCCGCGGCCGATCAAGCGGCTCGCGCACGCAGCGCGCCGATCGCGGCGCAGAGCCAGCCGGCGATGAAGGCGCCGCCGCCCCAGGGCGTGACGACGTGGAACGTGTGCACACCGAAGAGGCTGCGCAGGTAGAGGTTGCCGCTGAACAGCAGCAGGCCGGCGACGAGCAGCCAGCCGGCGGCGACGAACCAGCGCGAGTCTAAGCGCGCGGCGGCGAGGCCGACGAGCATCAGGCCGAGCGCATGCCAGCGGTGGTAGTCGAGCGCGGTGGCGAACCAGCCGGCGGGATCGTTGGCGGCCAGGTGCGCGCGCAGCCCGTGGCTGGCGGCGGCGCCGAGCGCGACGGCGAGCGCCGCGGCGAGGGCGCCCAAGGCGATGAAGGCGCGGGCGTGGCGACTCATGCGCGCGTTTCCGCCAGTGCCGTGCGCATGGCTTCGGCGAGCCGCACCGGTTCCTCGGCGCCGACCACGACGATGCGCCGGTCGACGATGAAGGTCGGCACGCTGCGCACGCCGAGTTCGCGATAGGCGCGTTCCTCGGCGATCACCTCGTCGCGCGCTTCGCCCGAGTCGAGGAAGGCGCGCGCCGCCGCCGTGTCGTAGCCGCACTCGGCGGCCGCCGCCACCAGCAGCGCACGGTCGCCGACGTGCTCGCCGTTCATGAACTGGGCGACGTAGAGCCGCTCGACCAGCGCGCGCGCGTCGCCCTGCCGCTGCGCCCAGTGGATCAGCCGATGGGCGTCGAGCGTGTTGGCGCGCAGGCGGATCTTCTCGAACGCGTAGTTGAGGCCGTATTCGCGGCCGGCCGCGCGTACGCGGTCGAACAGCGCCTCGACGGCCTCGCGGCTGCCGAACTTGCGCTCGAGGAAGGGCAGGTAGGGCTCGCCTTCGGGCGGCGTGTCGGGATTCAGGAAGAACGGGCGCCAGCGCGGCGCGACGTCGAAGCGGGGTATCTCGCGGCGCACGATGTCCACGGCCGCACGCAGGCGGCGCGTGCCGATCCAGCACCACGGGCAGACGACGTCGGAAACGATATCGATGGTCAGCATGGGCCGATCATAGTTCATCGCGCTTGACGCCGGCGCTCAACGCTTCGATAATCGTCGAACTATGGAAACGTTGGACGCTTCGGAGCTCTTTGCCGCGCTCGGCCATGAATCGCGGCTCGCCGTGTTCCGCCTGCTGGTCGAGGCCGGCCCGGAGGGCGTCGTCGCCAGCGCCATCGGCGAGCGGCTCGGCATGGCGCCGGCGACGCTGTCCTTCCATCTCGCGCACCTCGCACGCGTCGGCCTGATCGCCGGCCGGCGCGAGAGCCGCTTCATCCGCTACTCGGCGAACTTCGGCGCCGTCGACGACCTCATCGCTTTCCTGACCCGCAACTGCTGCCAGGGCGTCGCCGAGTGCCTGCCGAAGACCGCGCGTTGCGACACCACGGCCAAGCGCCGCACCCCGAGAAAGAACTGACATGACGATCAAGACCGTGCTGGTGCTATGCACCGGCAACTCGTGCCGCTCGCAGATGGCCGAGGCGATCCTCAACCGCGACCTCGCTGGCACGGTGCGCGCGCTCTCGGCCGGCACGCGCCCGCAGCCCAAGGTCGCCGACGGCGCCATCGAGGCGCTGCGGCTCGCCGGCCTGCCGACGGACGGCCTGTTCCCGAAGGATGCCGACAGCCTGCTCGGTGAGGCCATCGACCTCGTCGTCACCGTCTGCGACAACGCGCGCGAGACCTGCCCGGTGTTCCCGCGCCCGGTGCCGCAGATCCACTTGCCGTTCCATGATCCGCACGGCGAGCCGCTGGAGAGCTTCGTGCGCGTGCGCGACGACATCCGCGCCCGCCTCGTTCCCGCCGTGCGCGCCGCGCTCGGCCTCCAGGAGTAAAGCCATGTCCGCCCAATGCCAAACCGCCGTCAAGCTCGCCGCCGGCGCGCCGATGAGCTTCTTCGAGCGCTGGCTGACGCTCTGGGTTTTCCTCTGCATCGTCGCCGGCATCGCGCTCGGCCAGGCCATGCTGGGTCCGTTCCAGGCGCTCGGCCGCATGGAGTTCGCGCAGGTGAATCTCCCGGTCGGCCTGCTGATCTGGGTGATGATCATCCCGATGCTGGTGAAGGTCGATTTCGGCGCGCTGCACGAGGTGCGCGGGCACGCGCGCGGCATCGGCGTGACGCTGTTCGTGAACTGGCTGGTGAAGCCGTTCTCGATGGCCTTTCTCGGCTGGCTGTTCGTGCGCAACCTGTTCGCGCCCTGGCTGCCGGCCGACCAGCTCGACAGCTACGTCGCCGGCCTGATCCTGCTGGCGGCCGCGCCGTGCACGGCGATGGTGTTCGTCTGGAGCCGGCTGTCGAACGGCGATCCGCTGTTCACGCTGTCGCAGGTGGCGCTCAACGACACCATCATGGTGTTCGCCTTCGCGCCGTTGGTCGGCCTGCTGCTCGGCATGGCGGCGATCGTCGTGCCGTGGGACACGCTGGTGACGTCGGTGGTGCTCTACATCGTCATCCCGCTGGCGCTGGCGCAGATGTGGCGCAAGTCGCTGCTGGCCAAGGGCCGCGCGCACTTCGACGCCACCATGGAGAAGATCGGCCCCTGGTCGATCGCCGCGCTGCTGGCGACGCTGGTGCTGCTGTTCGCCTTCCAGGGCAAGGCGATCATCGAGCAGCCGCTGGTCATCGCGCTGCTGGCGGTGCCGATCCTGATCCAGGTGTTCTTCAACTCGGCGCTCGCCTACTGGCTCAACCGCAAGCTCGGCGAGCAGCATGCCGTCGCCTGCCCGTCGGCCCTGATCGGCGCGTCTAACTTCTTCGAACTCGCGGTCGCCGCGGCGATCAGCCTGTTCGGCTTCGAGTCCGGCGCCGCGCTGGCGACCGTCGTCGGCGTGCTGATCGAAGTGCCGGTGATGCTGCTGGTGGTGCGCGTCGTGAATGCGAGCAAGCCGTGGTACGAGCGCGGAGCGCGGGCATGACGGGGACCGCCGCCGCGCTGCCGGGGCCGCGCACGCTGGCGCAGTGGCTGGTCGTCGTCGGCGTCGCACTCGTCGCCTGGATCGCTGCGTACGCTCACCTGACGGACTTCGCCGACGTCGCCGTCGCGGTTTTCGGCCTCGAGCGCGGCACGCATTTCGGCGAAGCCGTGCATTTCTTCATCTACGACACGCCGAAGGTGCTGCTGCTGCTCGTCGGCATCGTCTTCGTGATGGGCATCGTGCAGACCTTCTTCTCGCCCGAGCGCACGCGAGCGCTGCTTTCCGGCAAGCGCCTCGGCGTCGGCAACGTGCTTGCCGCGACCCTCGGCATCGTGACGCCGTTCTGCTCGTGCTCCGCGGTGCCGCTGTTCATAGGCTTCCTCTCGGCGGGCGTGCCGATGGGCGTGACCTTCTCGTTCCTGATCTCGGCGCCGATGGTCAACGAGGTCGCGCTGGCGCTGCTGTTCGGCATGTTCGGCTGGAAGGTCGCCGCGCTCTATCTGTTCATGGGGCTGCTCGTCGCCATCGTCGCCGGCTACGTCATCGGCGAACTGAAGCTGGAACACCATCTTGAGGACTGGGTGCGCGCCATCCAGGCCGGCGAAGCGCCGGCCGCGCAGATCGATGGGTTCGGCTGGCCCGAGCGCTTCGAGGCCGGCTGGAGCCACGTCCGGAGCATTGTCGGCAAGGTCTGGCCCTACGTGCTGGTCGGCATCGCGCTCGGCGCCGGCATCCACGGCTACGTACCGCAGGACTTCCTAGCCGCGATCATGGGCCGCGATGCGCCGTGGTGGTCCGTACCCGTCGCCGTGCTGATCGGCGTGCCGATGTACACCAACGCGGCCGGCATCATTCCCGTCGTCGAGGCGCTGATCGGCAAGGGCGCGGCGCTCGGCACGGTGCTCGCGTTCATGATGAGCGTGATCGCGCTGTCGGCGCCGGAAATGATCATCCTGCGCAAGGTGCTGAAGCCGACGCTGATCGCGGTCTTCGCCGGCACGGTCGCCGCCGGCATCCTGCTGGTCGGCTGGTTGTTCAATCTCGTCCTGTGAGGCAACGATGAAAAACGTCAAGGTGCTCGGTTCCGGCTGCGCCAACTGCAAGACCACGTTCAAGCTGATCGAGGACGTCGCCGGCGAGCTCGGCGTGGCGGTCGCGATGGAGAAGGTCGAGGACATGCAGAAGATCGTCGGCTTCGGCGTCATGAGCACGCCGGGCGTCGTCGTCGACGGCAAGGTCGTGCACTCGGGCGGCATTCCCGAGCGCACGAAGATCGTCGGCTGGTTGAAGTGATCGACCGCGCGGCGCTGCTCGGCGAGTTTCCGCGTCTGCGCCCGCGGCTGGTCGCCGCGCTGGCGCGGCTCGTCGCGCCGGTCGACGCCGAGGACCTCGCCAACGAAACGCTGCTGCGCGCGCTGTCTGCCGTCGACGACTTTCGCGGTGAGGCGGCGCTCGGCACATGGCTGCATCGCATCGGCGTGAATCTCGCCTACGACCTGCTGCGCCGCCAGGGTCGCGAGCCGCTCGAACACGACGCGCCGGCCGACGAGATAGCCGCCGAAGCCGGCCAGGATCCGCTCGAACGCCGCCAGATGAGCGACTGCGTGCAGCAGGTGCTGGCGACGCTGCCGGCGCCGCAGCGCCAACTGCTGGTTCAGGCCGACGTCCTCGACCGCACGGCGCCCGAGATCGCGCGCGCCGCAGGCATCACCACCGGCAACGCCAAGATCCGCCTGCACCGTGCGCGCCGCGCCATGCAGGCGGCGCTCGAGTCGCGCTGCGACTTTCATCATCGCGACGGCGGCGTGCTCTGCTGCGCCCCCAAGCAAACCTGAGCGTATCCATCGCGGCCACTGCTTCGTCCAAGGAAGGTACCGATCGGGTACTCAAACAGGAGAAGCAGATGCTGGACGAAAAGACCCTCGAACTGATCGCCATCGGCGCGACGATTACGGCGAATTGCCAACCTTGCCTCGAGTTCCACCTGCGCAAGGCGCGCGAGGCCGGCGCTGGCGAAGCGGAGATCGCCGCGGCGATCGATGCCGGCAGGGAAGTGCGCGCGGGCGCCGCCGCGCGCATGGACCGCTACGCTGGAGAGTCGGCCGGCGCCCAGCCCAAGCGTGCCGTCGCGGGTTGCGGCTGCGGCTGAGCGTGCAGCGCGCGCGGCGTCACCCGGCGCTGCGCGGGCTGCACGGCCACTGGCTGCGTTCGGGCAGCTTGCCGCCATGCACGGCGGCGAGCAGGTGGCAGCAGGTTTTCTTGACGAAGTCGATTTCGCTTTCCGCCGGCTCCGTCGCCTCGGCGAGGCGCGCCGCCTCTTGCTCGAGCGCGCGCGCCAGCGCTTGCTGGCCGTGCGTCAGTGCCGGGCTGGCCGCCCATTCGCCGGCCGAGGCGCTGACCCGGCGCAGCACTTCCGGCGTGATGTCGATGCCGGCGCACTTGTATGTCATCTCCACTCCCCCGGCTGTTCGTGCGAGGAGGCAACGTTACCCGCGGTCGCCGGCCGCGGCTTTGCGAAACGTCAAAAAGCGACCGCAGCCATTTCGCCGCGGGATCTTCCCGAATGCGGGAGCCATCGCGGCCGCCGCTTCCCGCCCGTGGAAAAAATGCACGCGCGCGGTGGTATGACTTAAGGCCTAACATCGGAATCGGGATGCCGCATGAATTCCGGCGTTCGCCGAAATGCGGCGTGACGGCGCGGAAACCGGCACGATTTCTGCGGCTTCGGATGCAGTTCGCCACGTCCCAGCGATGAAGGAAGCCCCGCAATGATCAATTTCAATTTTGCCTCGACCGCGCACAAGATCTTCGCCTTCAAGCTCGAAGTGCTCGTCGACGGCAACGACGCCAGCCACTGCAATCCCGAGATCGCCGCCGACCATGGCGCCTGCGATCTCGGCAAATGGCTCATCGCCCACGGCGGCGAACTGGGCCATCTGCCGCACGTCGCCGAACTCGATCGCAGCCACCGGCGCTTCCACGAGGCCGCCGGCGAAATGCTCCGCCGCTTCCATGACGGCGACGTCGCCGGCGCGCGCGCCATCGAGCAGACCGAGTTCCGCGCGGCGTCCGATGCCGTGCTCGCGGCGCTGGAAGTCATGGGCGCCGCGATGGGCAAGGAATCGCGGCACGGCTAGCCGCTTTCGGCTGTGCTAGGGTCGCGGGCATCGCTGCCTCGCTGTCCCGGCCATGACGCTTTCCGCCTCATCGCAACGCCGCCGCATTCCGCGTGCCGTCTGGGTGCTCGGCTTCGTCAGCATGTTCATGGACATCTCGTCCGAGCTGATCCACAGCCTGCTGCCGGTCTATCTCTCCGTCGCGCTCGGCGTCTCGGCGCTGACCATCGGCATCATCGAGGGCCTCGCCGAGGCGACGGCGCTGCTCGTGAAGGTGTTCTCCGGCGTGCTCTCCGATCGCTCGGGCCGGCGCAAGCCGCTGGCGCTGCTCGGCTACGGGCTCAGCGCCGCCGCCAAGCCGTTGTTCGCGCTGACGAGCGGCGCCGGGCTGGTCATCGCCGCGCGCGTCATCGACCGCGTCGGCAAGGGCATCCGCGGCGCGCCGCGTGATGCGCTGGTCGCCGACCTTGCGCCGCCCGAGCTGCGCGGCGCCGCCTTCGGCCTGCGCCAGTCGATCGACACGCTCGGCGCCTTCCTCGGCCCGCTGCTGGCGATGGCATTGATGCTGCTGTGGGCGAACGACTTCCGCGCCGTGTTCTGGATCGCCGCGATTCCCGCCTTCATCGCCGTCGCGCTGCTGGCGTTCGGCGTGCGGGAACCGGAGGCGCACGGCGACGGCAAGCGCACGAATCCGATCCGGCGCGAGAACCTGCGCCGGCTGCCCGCCGCCTACTGGCACGTGGTCGCACTCGGCGCCTTGTTCACGCTGGCGCGCTTCTCGGAGGCATTCCTGATCCTGCGCGCGCAGCAGGGCGGGCTGCCGCTCGCGTTCGCACCGCTGGTGCTGGTGGCGATGAACCTCGTCTATGCCGCGAGCGCCTATCCGTTCGGCCGGCTCGCCGACTCGGCCGACCACGGCCGGCTGCTGGCGTGGGGCCTCGTCGTGCTGATCGCCGCCGACGCGGCGCTCGCCTGGAGCGACCACTGGACCTGGGTGTGGCTGGGCATCAGCCTCTGGGGCCTGCACATGGGCATGACGCAGGGCCTGCTGGCGACCATGGTCGCCGCCGCCGCGCCCGCCGACCTGCGCGGCACCGCCTTCGGCTTCTTCAACCTCGTTTCGGGAATCGCCATGCTCGCCGCCAGCGTCATCGCGGGCCTGCTGTGGGACACGCTCGGCGCCGGCGCCACGTTCATCGCCGGTGCGACGTTCGCGGCGCTGTGCCTGGCGTGGCTGTGGAGCAAGTCCGGTGGGGTTGCGCCGGCGGAGAACCGCCGAACCGGCTAACGCCGGTACTGCAGGATGCGGCCGCGGTAGCCGTCGTGGCAGAGCTTCGTTTCCGTCAGCACGAAGCCGTCGGCGTCGAGCAGGCGCGTGAAGGCGGGGCGGTTGCCGCGATCCGGGTCGATGATGACGACCACCGCGTGCTCGGCCGCGTGGTGCGCGACGAAGCCGGCGAGCTGCGCCGGATGGTTGCGTTCGTACAGCACGTCGCTGCCGATGATCAGGTCGAAGGTTCCCGGCGCGTCGCCGCGATGCAGCCAGTCCCCGTCGCGGTACTTCATCGGCGACAGTCCGTTGCGCCGCGCGTTTTCGCGCAGGAAGGTCTCGGCGAGGGGATGGATGTCGCTGGCGGTGACGTCGCCCTGGCGGCGATGGATGACCAGGCTAGCCAGCGCGAGGCCACAGCCGATTTCGAGCACCCGCGTCGCGCGCAGGTCCCAGGTCTGCATGAGGTCGGCGAGCACCACGGCCGAGGGCCAGACCTGGCCGAACAGCGACCAGGTGGCGGGGGAGATGCCGACGCGCTCGGCGGCGCCGTCGGGGTCGTCGTATTGCTGCCGGTCGAGCAGCGAGCGGATGTCGAAGTCGTCCGCGCCTGCGATCGCGACCTGCTGCAGCCTGACTTGGTAACCGGGGCCGGCGGAAGCCGACGCGGTGTTCAGCTGCGGCGGCGTGCGGGGGAAGCGGGGGCGCCGCGCCCCTCGATGTGGCGGAAGGTGATCCTTCCCTTGCTCAGATCGTAGGGGGAGAGTTCGAGGGAAACCTTGTCGCCCGCCAGGATGCGGATGTGGTGCTTGCGCATCTTGCCGGCGCTGTAGGCCACCAGGTTGTGTCCGTTTTCGAGCGTGACGCGATAGCGGGCATCCGGCAGCACTTCGTCGACGACGCCGTTCATTTCAAGGAGTTCTTCTTTGGCCATGCGGTCACCTCGGGCGGGAAAGGGAAAAGGCCCGGCGAACCGGGCACCGTGTAGCGCGGCCCGAAGGCCGCGCCGCGCTCGAGTCTTACTCGATCGGGCGGATGTTGGCCGCCTGCGGACCTTTTTGACCAGCCGTAACGTCGAAAGTTACGCGCTGACCTTCGGCCAGGGTCTTGAAGCCGCTCGACTGGATCGCCGAGAAATGCGCGAAGAGGTCCTCGCCGCCGCCTTCAGGCGTGATGAAGCCGAAACCCTTGGAGTCGTTGAACCACTTGACGGTACCGTTTGCCATGTCTTGAATCCTTGAAAAAGCGGGGACGTTGCCCCTGATAGATGGGGCGAGACTCAAGACAGCGGGGGTGATGCAGGGAAGACCGCGAAGCGGTTTAGAACCGAACAACAACAGCACTACTTGAAAATCGCCCGCGCACTATGGACTAGTTTGGCGCGAAAGGCAATGAAAATTCGGTAAAGGCGTCGGCGAGCGGCGCCGGAAAAGCGGGCGGGACTGCGGCTTGCCCGTGTTGTCGGGCCGATTTTCAGGAGGAGACAGCCATGCACGCCCAGCAAATGATCAGCACCCATCCCCACGTCCGGGGCAACACCAACGACGTCCTGATCCACTGCCTCGAAGCCTGCTTCGACTGCGAGCAGGCCTGCATCGCGTGTTCCGACGCATGCCTCGGCGAGCAGATGGTGCAGGAACTCACCCAGTGCATCCGCCTCAACCTCGATTGCGCCGACGCCTGTCGCGCCGCCGGGTCGCTCGCGTCGCGCCGCACCGGCAGTAACGAGAAGACCTTGCGCACGATGCTGGAAGCCTGCGCCCTGGCGTGCCACACCTGCGGCGACGAGTGCGAACGCCACGCGCAGCAGCACGAGCATTGCGCCATCTGCGCGGAGGCATGCAAGACCTGCGAGAAGCTTTGCCTCGATGCGGCGCGGACGATAACCGCGAGCCGGCAGATGACGGAATCCGTCCGCTGAAGCTGTTCGATCTGGGGTGTGGCGGAGAGGGCGGGATTCGAACCCGCGTTAGGCTATGAACCTAAACACGCTTTCCAGGCGTGCGACTTAAACCACTCATCCACCTCTCCGCGGTGGTCGCTCCGGGCGAAGCGAGGCGCGGATTTTACACTACTGTTCGACGTGGCGCAGCGAGAGGTCGATGGCGCGGACGTCCTTGGTGAGGCTGCCGACGGAAATGCGATCGACGCCGGTCTCGGCGATCGCGCGCACGGTCTCGAGGCGCACGCCGCCCGAGGCTTCGAGTTGCGCGCGGCCGGCCGTGAGGCCCACGGCCTGGTGCATCTCGCCCAGCGTCATGTTGTCGAGCAGGATCAGCGTGGCGCCGGCGTCGAGCGCTTCGGCGAGCTGCTCGAGGTTCTCGACCTCGATCTGCACGAAGACATCACCCTTCGCGAGCGGCGCTGCCTGCTGCAGCGCGGCGGTGACGCCGCCGGCGGCGAGGATGTGGTTTTCCTTGATCAGGATGCCGTCGTAGAGGCCGAGGCGGTGGTTGGTGCCGCCGCCGCAGCGCACCGCGTACTTCTGCGCCAGGCGCAGGCCGGGCAGCGTCTTGCGCGTGTCGACGATGCGCGCGCGTGTGCCGGCGATGGCCTCGACGTAGCGCGCCGTGATCGTCGCCGTGCCCGAGAGTAGTTGCAGGAAGTTGAGCGCGGGGCGTTCGGCGGTGAGCAATGCGCGCGTGTCGGCTTCGATCTCGCACAGCACCTGCTCTGCGGCGATGCGCTCGCCGTCGGCGGCGGACCAGACGATGCGCGCGGTCGGGTCGAGGTGGCGGAAACAGGCGTCGAACCAGGCGCGGCCGGCGAGCACCGCATCCTCGCGGCTGACGACGGTGCCGAAGGCGCGGCGATCGGCCGGGGTCAGCAGGGCGGTGAGGTCGCCGCTGCCGATGTCCTCGGCCAGCGCGGCGAGCACGTTGCGTTCGACTTCGGCGGCGAGGTGCAGCTGGTTCATGTGGCTTCCCTTAAGTGGCGCCGATTCTAGCAGCGCGCCGCTCCCAGCCCGCGACGGCGAGGCTGCTGGCGACGATCGCTGCGGCGCCGGCGACGGAGAGCGCATCGGGAACATGGCCGAAGAACAGCCAGCCGAAAAGTCCTGCCCATATGAGCTGCACGTAGAGCAGCGGCGCCAGCGTCGAGGCGCGCGCATGGCGGAAGGCGGTGATGAGCAGGAAGTGGCCGGTGCCGCCGTAGATGCCGAGGCTGGCGATCATCGCCGCTTCGCGCAGGCTCGGCACCGGGCCGGACCAGAACAGCGGCAGCGCGAGGCTCATGCTGACGGTGCCGACGAGCGCGGTGTAGAACAGCATGGTCCAGGTGTTCTCGCTCGGCGAGAGCATGCGCGTCTGGATCTGGTACACGGCATAGCAGGCAGCGGCGAGCAGCGTGAACATCACGCCGGGTGGCGAGAGCTCGCTGCCCGGGCGCGCGATCAGCAGCATGCCGGCGAAGCCGGCGAGCATCGCGAGCCAACGCACCAGGCCGACGCGCTCGCCGAGGAAGCGCCCCGCGAGCACGGCGACGGCGAGCGGCGTGACGAACAGGATCGCCGTCGCCTCGGCCAGCGGCATCAGGCGGAACGCGGCCATGGCGAAGCCGGTGACGCCGACGAGCAGAAGCGCGCGCACCGTCTGCAGCACCGGGCGCCGCGTGCGCACCAGGCGCAGGCGCATCGTCGGACCGAGGAACACGAGCATCAGCAGCAGGTGGAAGCCGTAGCGCGCCCAGACCAGCAGCGGCACGCTGAAGGTCTGCGAGAGGATCTTCGAGGTGGCGTCGAGGGCGGCGAAGCAGAGGACCGAGCCGAGCATCAGCACGATGCCCAGCAGCGGGCGTTGGTCAGCCGGCATCCGTGGTCCAGCGGTTGAACAGTTCGCGCGCGGCGTCGATGACTTCGCCGGCCGCCAGCCCGACCGGGCCGGTGCCATCGGCGACGAGTTCGTCGGCGGCGGCGCCGTGCAGGTGCACCGCCGCGGCGAGCGCGTCGGCCGCGGGCCAGCCCTGCGCGAGCAGCGCCACGACGATGCCGCTCAGCACGTCGCCGCTGCCGGCCGAGGCGAGGCCGGCATTGCCGGTGGTGTTGATCTGCCAGCGGCCGTCCGCGTCGGCGAGCACGCTGCCGCAGCCCTTGAGCACGACATGCGCGCGCAGGCGGCGCGCGATCTCTAGCGCGGCGCGGACGCGGTCGGCCTGCACGTCGGCCGTCTCGCAGCCGAGCAGGCGCGCGGCTTCTGCGGGGTGCGGCGTCAGCAGCGTGGCGGCGCCGCGCGTGGCGACGTGGTTGCCTAGCACCGGGTGGGCGGCGATCAGGTTCAGCGCGTCGGCGTCGAGCACCAGCGGCAGCGGCACGGCGAGCGCGCGGCGCAGCAGCGCGAGCGCGTCGGGCGACTGGCCGAGGCCGGGGCCGGCGGCGAGCGCCGTCGCGTGCCGCAGGACTTCGTCGGACGTGCGCAGCATCAGCTCGGGCTGCAGCGGGTCGACGGGCAGGCGCTCGAGCATGCCGACATAGACGCGCCCGGCGCCGAGCTTCAACGCGGCGCGTCCGGCGAGCAGGGCGGCGCCTGCCATGCCCGGCGCGCCGCCGAGGATGCCGGCGCTGCCGAAGCTGCCCTTGTGGCTGTTGCGCGGGCGCGGCGCGCGATGGGCGCGGAAGTCCTCGATGGCGACGACGCTGCCCTCCATCTGTTCCGGCACGAGGCCGAGCGCGGCGACCTCGACGTCGCCGCAGCGGTCGGGGCCGTCGAGCGTCAGCAGTCCGGGCTTGAGGGCGATGAAGCTGATGGTGCGCGTCGCCTTGACGGCGATGCCCATGACGCGGCCGGTGTCGGCATCGAGGCCGCTCGGCACGTCGAGCGACAGCACCGGGCAGCCGAGGGCGTTGATACGCCCGACGAGTTCGGCGTAGCGGCCTTCGAGCGGGCGCGTCACGCCGATGCCGAACAGGCCGTCGACGGCGAGCGCGAAATCCAGCGGCGGGATGTCGTCGAGCAGTTCGCCGCCCTCCGCGCGCCAGGCGTCGTGGGCGGCACGCGCGTCGGCCGGCAGGCGCGTCGCGTCGCCGGCGAAGACGACGGCCGGCGCATGGCCGCGCTGGCGCAGCAGGCGTGCGACGACGAGCGCGTCGCCACCGTTGTTGCCGGGACCGGCCACGACCAGCGGCGTGCCGCCGGCCGCCAGCATCGCGGCGGCCACATCGGCGGCGGCATGGCCGGCGCGCTCCATCAGCGGCGGTTGCGCGTCGCGATGGCGCGCCTCGACGGCGCGCAGCGCAGCGCTGCGCAGGATGCTGCGATCGGCAGGCGGATGGACGCAGGACATGCGACCGATTCTAACGCCTTCATTTTTCGGCGCCATTCGGCTGAACCTCGGACGAGACGCCCGGTCGTCAAGAGGTGAACATTCAATGCGGGCAAGTACCAATGGGCGCGCCTGACACCGCTGCCGCCGAACTGGCCAGCGGGCAATCGCCGGACGAAATCGCTGCCGAAATGGATCGGCTGCGGGCGAAGCTCCTCGGCCTGCATCGCAGCGAATCCCTGTATCGCGCCATCGCGCGCAACCTGCCGGGCGGCGGCGTCTGGTTGTTCGACAAGGACTTCCGCTGCCTGCTGGCCGAGGGCGAACTCGCGCTGCGCATCGGCGCCGAGCGCGGCCTGCTCGACCGGCCGGTGAAGGACATCTTCGATGCCGAGGTGCTCGAAGTCGGGGTGCCGCGCCTGGCTGCGGCCTTCGCAGGACGCGCCGGCAGCCACGAGGCCCTGATCCGCGACCGTACGCTATGGACGCACTACGAGCCGATCGAGGATGCCGACGGTTCGACGCTGGTCATGGTGCTGGCCTTCGACGTCACCGAGCGCAAGGCGGCGGAACGCGCGCTCGAGGACATCGAGCGCCGCTACACCGCGCTGTTCAACAACCGCATCAATGCCATCGCGCACCTGCGCCCGCTGACCGACGACGAGGGACACCCCGTCGACTACGTGATCGAGAAGGTCAACGACGCGTTCGAGGAGATCACCGGCATTCGCCGCGAGAACATCGAGGGCCGCCGGGCGACCGCGGTATTTCCGGGCATCGAGCGCTATGAATTCGACTTCATCGGCACCTACGGCCGGATCGCGCTCGCGGGCGGCGAAACCCGTTTCGAGGTCGACTTCCGCTATCTCGACAAGTGGTTCTCGGTCTATGCCTACAGCCCGGTCAAGGGAGAGTGCACCGTGATCTTCAGCGACATCACGCCGCAGAAGCGCGCCGAGGCCGAGAAGGCGCAAGCGGTCGAGCAGGGGCGGGCCATGGCCGCCGCGGCCGAGGCCAGCCGCGCCAAGCTCGAGGCGGTGTTCGAATCCATCGACGACGGCATCGCGGTCATCGACGCCGAGGGCAACCTGATGCTGGCGAATGCCGCGCTGGCGCGCCACTACGGCTTCACAAGTGTCGACGACCTGAAGCGGAACGTCGCGTATTTCGGCACCCGCTTTGAACTCTACGAAGCCTCAGGCCGCGCCGTTCCCGTCGAGGAGTGGCCGTTGTGGCGCGTGTTGAAGGGCGAGCGGATCGTCGATCTCGAGTATGAGGCGCGGCGCATCGGGACCGACGAACGCTGGGCGCTCAACTTCAGCGGCGTCCCGGTGCGCAACGAGGAGGGCGGGCCGGCGCGCGCGGTGATCGTGACGCGCGACGTCACCGAGCGCAAGCGCGCGGAACAGGGGCGTCTCGAGACCGAGCAGCGGCTGCGCCTTGCCGTCGGCATCGCTCATCTCGGCTTCTGGGAATGGCGTCCGGCCGACAACGCGGTGTTCTTTTCCGAGCAGTGGAAGCAACAGCTCGGCTATGCCGACGACGAGGTCCCGAACCGGTACGAGGAATGGGAATCGCGCCTGCATCCCGACGACCGCGAGCGGGTGGTGGGCGATCTGATGCGCTACGTCGCGCATCCGGACGGCGACTACCTGAGCGAGCAGCGCCTGCGGCACCGCGACGGCAGCTACCGCTGGATCGCCTGCCGGGCGATCGCCGAGACCGGGCCCGACGGGGGGGCGACGCGTCTGCTCGGCACGCATTTCGACGTCACGGGCCTCAAGGCCGCCGAGCAGCGCATCCGCGAGGCCGCCCAGCACGACACGCTGACGGGCCTGCCCAACCGCAACCTCGTCTTCGAGTACGCGGGCCACCTGCTGGCCGCGGCCAAGCGCAACCAGAGCAGCGGCGCCTTCCTGTTCGTCGACCTCGACCGCTTCAAGCCGATCAACGATCTTTACGGCCACGAGGTCGGCGACCGGCTGCTGCAGGAGGTCGCCGATCGCCTGCGCCAGTGCGTGCGCCAGGAAGACCTGATCGGGCGCATCGGCGGCGACGAGTTCGTCATCGTGCTGCCGCATCCGGGCAAGGGGCATCGCGCGGCCACCGTCGCGCAGCACGTGCTCTACAGCATCGGCCGGCCGTTCGAGATCGATGGCCTCACGCTGTCCGTCTCGCCGTCGATCGGCATCGCTTATTACCCGCAGCATGGCGAGGACGCCGATGCGCTGGTGCGCGCCGCCGACATCGCCATGTACCAGGCCAAGCGCGGCGGGCGCGCCAACTACCAGACCTATTCGCCGACGCTGGAGCGCCGCCAGGCGGACGGCTGTGCGCTCGAGGCCAGCCTGCGGCGGGCCCTGCACGAGCACACGCTCGAACTGCACTACCAGCCGGTGATCGACATGAAGACTCGTCTTCCGGTCGGCGCCGAGGCGCTGCTGCGCCTGCGCATGGCCGACGGAACGCTGGCCGGGCCGGAGCGCTTCCTGCCGGTGGCGGAATCCTCCGGCCTGATCGGGGCCGTCGGCGACTGGGTGGCGACGGAAGCCTGCCGCCAGTCGCTGGCGTGGCAGCAAGCCGGGCTGCCGCCGCTGGCCGTCGGCATCAACGTCTCGACGCTGCAGTTCCACCAGCGCAGCTTCGTCGGCCGCCTGGAGCAGATCGTCGGCCGGTCGGGCGTCGATCCGCAATGGCTGCAGATCGAAGTCAAGGAGAACACGGTGATGGAGGGCGTCGACGAGGCGGTCCGGGTGCTCGAGGAGGTCCGGCGCATCGGCATTCGCGTCGCGCTCGACGATTTCGGCACCGGCTACTCGAGCCTCACTTCGCTCGGGCGCCTGCCGCTCGACAAGCTCAAGGTGGACCAGTCGTTCGTGCGCGCGGCGCGCACCCAACGCACCAGCCGCGCGATCGCCGACGCCATCGTCGCGCTCGGCCGCACGCTCGATCTCGCCGTCGTCGCCGAGGGCATCGAGACGGAGGAGTCGCTCGACTACGTCGATGCCCACCACTGCGATCAGGCGCAGGGTTTCTACATCAGCCGCCCGCTGGCGAGGGACGATTTCACGCGCTGGTACCGCGAACGCCTGACGGCCTGATTACCCGGTTACGCTTACTGAAAATACCGGCTTCACGGTATTTCCCGCGTTGTCGCTGCGCCCTAGATTCCGCCTCAGCAGAGCATCGACAGACTCTGTCCAAAGGAGGAACAGGATGCGTACTGAAATCGAAACCCTGCTGCGCAAGGCGACCAGCGCGGGCGAAGTGCGCTCGGTGTTGCAGTCCGTTTGTGCAGTGCATGGCCCGGTGGTGCGCACCGGCGTCATGTACAGCACCCAGGACAAGCCGCCGCGGCAGATGACCTGCATCGTCGAGATGCAGGAGGAGGTCGCAGGAAGCATCGCCGCCGACCTCGGCGCCGCGAGCCTCGGCAACCATCTCGTCGTGTTCAAGTACGAAGCGCCGGAGAACTTCCAGATCCACGCGCAGTAGAAAAAAGAAGAGCCCTCCGCGGAGGGCTCTTCGGCGTGCGGCAGGCCGACGCTACTTCTTGGGCTTGGGCGTCGACTTCTTCGCCAGCTCGCTCATGCTGTTGAAGGCGTTCGAGGAGACCTGGCTGATCTGCTCGAAGGCGCTGTTGGCGCGCGCCAGCGCCTGTTCCATCGCTTCCATGACGGCCGGGCTCTGGCCGGGCAGCGACTTGAAGAAGGACTGGAACGAATCCATCAGGTCGTGGCTGCCGGAGGCGAGCTGCTCGGTGAGCAGGCGCGAGAACTCGACGCGCGCCTCGTTGCCGATCTCGGCGATCTTCTGCGCGCTTTCCATCATCTTCTTGGCGGTGTCCTGCGCGTACTGGCTGCGCAGGTTCATCACCTCCTGGGGATCGGAGGCGCTGGTCATGGCCTTGGCGTTGGCGACGCTTTCCTGGAACAGCTCGCGCGCCAGTTCGGATTGCAGCGCCATGATCTTCTGCGAGTTCTCGATCGAAAGCTGCGCCAGGCGCATGGCGGCTTCCATGTTCTTGCGGTTCATCTCGCTGGCTTGGTCGTTCTTCATGATGCTGCTCCCTCTCCGTTATGTTTGCCGATTCTAGCCCAGGCGGCCGCCTGGGGCTCAAACGCCGAGACCGCCGCGCGCTTCGAGCTCGCTCGCGTAGATGTGCGGAGCGACCTGGCGGCGTTCGAGCGCTTCGCCGAGCTTCATGCGCACGAAGGTGCTCGAGGTGTAGCGGGTGACATCGTGGTAGTGGCGCTCGACGACTTCCTTGACCATGCCGATGTAGTCGTCTTCGAGTTCCGGCGCGATGTCGAAGCGGTCGTAATTGACGATAGCATAGACCTTGTGGCCTACCGGCGCCAGCCGGGCCTCGACCGCAGCGCGCACGCGCTCGATGTCTTCGCGGCTGCGCACGCGCAGGCCGGCGAAGTCGAGGTAGAAGACGTTCTCGGCGGCGTCGTAGGCGAGGCGCTCCTCGAGCGGGCGCTCGAGCATGCCGGGACGCAGGTTCATCGGCTCGTCGCGGAAGATGCGCGCGTCCATCAGCGTCGGCGGGCGGCGCATGACCGGCGTGAACGCCATCTTGTCGAGGATGTCCTTCTGCAGGTCGACGCCGGGCGCGATCTCGGTGAGCTCGAGGCCTTCGGGGCCGAGGCGGAAGACGCAGCGCTCGGTGACGTAGAGCACGGTCTTGCCGCGGCGCGCCGCTTCGGGGCCGCTGAAGGTGCGATGCTCGACTTCGTCGACGAACTTCATCGACTTGCCGTCCTGGAGGATATCGAGCTTGCCGTCCGCCACCTCGACCTCGAGGTCGCCGGCGGTGAAGGTGCCGACGAACACCACCTTGCGCGCGCTCTGCGAGATGTTGATGAAGCCGCCGGCGCCGGCAAGGCGCGGACCGAACTTGGAGACGTTGAGGTTGCCGAGGCGGTCGGCCTGGGCGAGGCCGAGGAAGGCGAGGTCCAGCCCGCCGCCGTCGTAGAAGTCGAACTGGCTCGGCTGGTCGATGATGGCCTGGGTGTTGGTGGCGGCGCCGAAGTTGAGGCCACCCGCCGGCACGCCGCCGACGACGCCGGGCTCGGCCGTCAGCGTCATCAGGTCGAGGATGCGTTCCTCGGTGGCCACCGCCGCCACCCCCTCGGGCATGCCGATGCCGAGATTGACCACGGCGTTGGTGCACAGCTCCATCGCGGCGCGCCGCGCGATGATCTTTCGCTCCGACATCGCCATGCCGCCGATCGCCGAGAGCGGCACGCGGATCTCGCCGGCGAAGGCCGCGCTGTACTGCTCGATGAAGGTCTGCATGTGGTGCTCGGGCTTCTCGGCCACGACCACGCAATTGACGAGGATGCCCGGCACCTTGACCTGGCGCGGGTTCAGCGTGCCGCGCTCGGCGATGCGCTCGACCTGGGCGATGACGATGCCGCCGGAGTTGTGCGCGGCCATGGCGATGGCGTGCGCCTCGAGCGTCAGCGCCTCGCGTTCCATGGTGATGTTGCCGTCGGGATCGGCGGTGGTGCCGCGAATGATGCCGACGTTGATCGGGAAGGCCTTGTAGAACAGGTATTCCTCGCCATCGATTTCCATCACGCGGACGAGATCCTGCGTCGTCTTCGCGTTGAGCTTGCCGCCGCCGAAGCGCGGATCGACGAAGGTGCCGAGCCCGACGCGCGTCAGCGTGCCGGGCTTGCCCGCCGCGATGTCGCGGAACAGGTGCGTGATCACGCCCTGCGGCAGGTTCCAGGCTTCGATGCTGTTGGAGACGGCGAGCTGCTGCAGCTTGGGCACGAGTCCCCAGTGGCCGCCGATGACGCGGCTGACGAGGCCGTCGTGGCCGAGGTGGTTGAGGCCGCGCTCCTTGCCGTCGCCCTGGCCGGCCGCGTACACGAGCGTCAGGTTGCGCGGGCGGCCGAGGCCGTGGACGTCGCCCTTCTCGGTTTCCAGGAACAGGTTCTCGAGCGCGACGGCGATGCCTTCGGGGAAGCCGATGCCGACGAAGCCGCTGGTGGCGACGGTGTCGCCGTCGCGGATCAGGCGCACGGCCTCGCGGGCGGAGACCACTTTGCCGGCATCGCCGCCCGTGAGGGCCGCGACCACCGGATGGCTGGGCATGGGCATTCGGGCTTCCTCCCTTGGTTTTCCGGGAGTTTAGCGCCGGCTGACGGAAATGGGCGCCGGAGGCGCCCCCGGCGTCAGGCCTGGAAGTGGCTTACCGACTGGCGCAGCTTGCCGGCGATCTCGTCGAGCTGGCGGCTGGCTTCGCTGGCTTCCGAAGCCAGGGCCGAGTTTTCTTGCGCGCGCTGGGCGATCTGCTCCACCGCCACGGCGACGCGCTCGCTGGCCACGCGCTGCTCGCGCACCGAGCCGGCGATGCTGTCGACGCCGCCGTGCGCCTGGGCGACCGACTTGGCGCTTTCGGCGATGGTGGTGGAAACGAAGTCCAGCGCCTCGTGGCTCGACTGGAGGGCGCCGACGCTGCCTTCGACGGTGGTCTGCAGGCCGTGGGACTTGTGTCCGAGCGATTGCGTGACGGCGTCGATTTCGTTGGCGGTCGCGGCCGACTTCTCGGCCAGCTTGCGCACCTCGTCGGCGACGACGGCGAAGCCGCGGCCCTGCTCGCCGGCGCGGGCGGCCTCGATGGCGGCGTTCAGCGCCAGCAGGTTGGTCTGCTCGGCGATGCCCTTCACCTGTCCGGTGAGGTTGTTGATGGTGGCGACGCTGGAAACGTAGTCGGCGACCGAGGTGGTGATCTCGTCGATCGCCGCCTCGATCTCGCGCATCTGTTCGTTCAGCTTGGCGATGGCGGCGGCGCCGCTCTGCGACTGCTCGTTGCTGGCGGTCGACAGCCGGCGAACGTCCTGCGCGGCGTCGGCGACGGTGGCGATGCTGGTGCTGAGTTCATCGATCTCGGCCGCGATGGACGTTGCCGCCTCGCTCTGCTGGGCGGCGGTGCCGGTGATGCCGTCGACCTGCGTCAGCACGCGATCGGCGCTGCCGGACACCTGTTCGGCATGGGCGCGGATGTCCTGCACGGTGTGCTGCAGGCCGGACAGGAAGCTGTTGAAGTTCTCGGCGATGCGTCCCACTTCGTCATGGCTGATCACCGGCAGGCGCTGCGTCAGGTCGCTGCTGCCCGAGGCGAGTCCGGCCATCGAGGCGTCGAGCCGGCGCAGCGAGCCGATCACGTGCCGGCCGATCAGGGTCATCACCAGGGCGACCACGATGCCCGCGACCACGACCATGACGATCGAGACCGAGATGGCGTTCGCCGCCTGTTCGCGAACCTGCGCGCGCGTGGCCGCGACCGCCTTGCCGTTCTCATCGATCTGCTTGAGCAGGGCCTCGCGCACCTCGCGCCAGGCCGGCGTCTCCTCCTTGTTGAGGACGCGGATCGCTTCGTCGCGGTCGCTTTTGGCGAGCTCCATGAGGCGCGTGCGCGTCGCCAGGTTGGACTGCCACTTGGCACGCACGGCCGCGAGCGCCGCCGCCGACGGATCGCCGCTGCCCAGGGCGGCGGCCTTTTCGGCTGCTTCGCCGAACTTGGCGTTGGCCGACTCGTAGTTCTTGTACGCCTGCGGGTTCTGCGGGTCGAGGATGATGTTGCGCAGCGCCTGGCCGGTCTGCAGCCCGTGGGCATACATTTCGGTGAACAGCGACAGGCGGGCTTGATCGTGGTCGATGAAGGCGGTGAAGCGGTCCGTGATGCGCTGCAGGCTGGTCAGGGCGAAGGCGAAGGCCACCGTCGTCACCACGGCGGCGATGCCGACGGTGACGATGAAAGGAGTCTGGATGCTGCGGGCGGTCTTGAACATGTTCTGGGTTCCACGAATGGAGAAACGGGGCAGGGCATCTTGATTATGGCATTTGTCCATGCTCCTGCCATGGGCTTGAAAAACCGCCTTCCACCCCATACTTCTCAGGAGACCGACTTTTCAGAGGGAAAGCCATGCGCTTCGACCGCTTCACCACCAAGTTCCAGCAGGCCATCGCCGACGCCCAGAGCCTGGCCGTCGGCCACGACAACCAGCTGATCGAGCCCCAGCACCTGCTGCTGGCGCTGCTGCAGCAGGAGGACGGCGCCACCGCCTCGCTGCTCCAGCGCGCCGGCGTCAATGTCGCGCCGCTGAAGAAGGCGCTCGATGCCGCCGTCGACCGCCTGCCGCAGGTCGAGGGCCACGGCGGCGAGGTGTCGATCGGCCGCGACCTGTCCAACCTGCTCAACGTCACCGACAAGGAAGCCCAGAAGCGCGGCGACCAGTTCATCGCCTCCGAGATGTTCCTGCTCGCCCTGACCGGCGACAAGGGCGACACCGGGCGGCTGCTCAAGGAGCAGGGCCTGACGCGCCCGGCGCTGGAAGCGGCGATCGATGCCGTGCGCGGCGGCGCCAAGGTCGGCTCGCAGGAGGACGAGGGTCAGCGCGAATCGCTGAAGAAATACTGCATGGACCTGACCGAGCGCGCGCGCATGGGCAAGCTCGACCCGGTGATCGGCCGCGACGACGAGATCCGCCGCGCCATCCAGATCCTGCAGCGCCGCACCAAGAACAACCCGGTGCTGATCGGCGAGCCGGGCGTCGGCAAGACGGCCATCGTCGAGGGCCTGGCCCAGCGCATCGTCAACGACGAGGTGCCGGAGACGCTCAAGGGCAAGAAGGTGCTGTCGCTCGACATGGCGGCGCTGCTGGCCGGCGCCAAGTACCGCGGCGAGTTCGAGGAGCGCCTGAAGGCGGTGCTCAAGGAACTCGCCCAGGACGAGGGCCGCATCATCCTGTTCATCGACGAGCTGCACACCATGGTTGGCGCCGGCAAGGCCGAAGGTGCCATGGACGCCGGCAACATGCTGAAGCCGGCGCTGGCGCGCGGCGAGCTGCACTGCATCGGCGCCACCACGCTCGACGAATACCGCAAGTACATCGAGAAGGACGCCGCGCTGGAGCGGCGCTTCCAGAAGGTGCTGGTCGACGAGCCGTCGGTCGAATCGACCATCGCCATCCTGCGTGGCCTGCAGGAGAAGTACGAAATCCACCACGGCGTCGACATCACCGACCCGGCGATCGTCGCCGCGGCCGAACTGTCGCATCGCTACATCACCGACCGCTTCCTGCCCGACAAGGCGATCGACCTGATCGACGAGGCGGCAGCGCGCATCAAGATGGAAATCGACTCCAAGCCCGAGGTCATGGACAAGCTCGATCGCCGCACCATCCAGCTCAAGATCGAGCGCGAGGCGGTGAAGAAGGAGAAGGACGAGGCCTCGCAGAAGCGCCTCGCCCTGATCGAGGACGAGATTCGCCGGCTCGAGAAGGAATACTCTGACCTCGAGGAGGTCTGGAAGGCCGAGAAGGCGCAGGTGCACGGCTCCGCCCACATCAAGGAGGAGATCGACCGCACGCGCGCCCAGATGGCGGACCTGCAGCGCAAGGGCCAGCTCGACAAGGTCGCCGAGCTGCAGTACGGCAAGCTGCCGCAGCTCGAGGCGCAACTGAAGGCGGCGGAAAAGTCCGGCGACGGCAAGCAGCCGAACAAGCTGCTGCGTACGCAGGTGGGCGCGGAGGAGATCGCCGAGGTCGTTTCGCGCGCCACCGGCATCCCGGTCTCGAAGATGATGCAGGGGGAACGCGACAAGCTGTTGAAGATGGAAGAGAAGCTGCACGAGCGTGTCGTCGGACAGGACGAGGCCGTGCGCCTCGTTTCCGACGCCATCCGCCGCTCGCGCGCCGGGCTGTCGGAAGAGAACCGGCCCTACGGCTCCTTCCTGTTCCTCGGCCCGACGGGCGTCGGCAAGACCGAGTTGTGCAAGACGCTCGCCGGCTTCCTGTTTGATTCCGAGGAGCACCTGATTCGCATCGACATGAGCGAGTTCATGGAGAAGCACTCGGTCGCGCGCCTGATCGGTGCGCCGCCCGGCTACGTCGGCTACGAGGAGGGTGGGCATCTGACCGAGCAAGTGCGGCGCAAGCCCTATTCGGTGATCCTGTTCGACGAGGTCGAGAAGGCGCACCCGGACGTGTTCAACGTGCTGCTGCAGGTGCTCGACGACGGCCGCATGACCGACGGCCAGGGCCGCACCGTGGACTTCAAGAACACGGTGATCGTCATGACCTCGAACCTGGGCAGCCAGATGATCCAGCAGATGTCGGGCGACGACTACCAGGTGATCAAGCTGGCGGTGATGGGCGAGGTCAAGACGCACTTCCGGCCGGAGTTCGTGAACCGCATCGACGAGATCGTGGTGTTCCACGCGCTCGACGAGAAGAACATCGCCTCGATCGCGAAGATCCAGCTCGGCTATCTTGAGAAGCGCCTCGCGCGCATGGAGATGGCGCTGAAGGTCGACGACAAGGCGCTGGCGGAGGTCGCGAGGGCCGGCTTCGACCCGGTGTTCGGCGCGCGGCCGCTCAAGCGCGCGATCCAGGAGCGCATCGAGAACCCGCTCGCCAAGGCGATCCTCGAAGGACGCTTCGGCGCCAAGGACGTGGTTCGCGTGACGGCCGCCAAGGGCCACCTCGAGTTTGCCAAGGCCTGACGCCGCGGCCCGTCGTGATGCCGCCCGCGCGGCAGCACGACGAGGCTAGAATCGGCGCATGGTTCTTGCGGGCTTTCACCAGCGTTCCTCGTTCCGCCGCCGCCTGCTGATTTTCGTCGGCGGCGTGACGGCGCTCGTCTGGACCGTCGCGGCCTACCACCTGTGGCACATCTACACGACGCGGCTGAAGCATGCCCAGGTGCAGGCGCGCACGGTCGCCCTGGCGATGGACGAGCACGTGCGCCGCACGCTCCAGGCCGTAGACCTCGCCATGCGCGGACAGGCCGAGGCCGTGGTGCGGATCGGGCGGCCGCCCGAGGCGGCCGCCGACGAGATCGAGCGCCTGCTGCGCAGCGCCAGCGGCGACTTCTCGCGCGCCTTCTCGCTTGCCGTGTTCGACGCCCACGGCATGGGCGTGGCAGCCTCCGAGCCCGGGCTGGACCGCATGCGCAGCTTCGCCGACCGCAGCTATTTCCGCATCCATGTCGAAAAGCCCGGCACCGGCCTGTATGTCGGCGAGCCGATGCAGGGACGCTCGTTCGGCAAGCGCTTCTTCGCGCTCAGCCGGCGCATCGAGGGACCCGGCGGCAAGTTCCTCGGCGTCATCATGGGCTCGATCGACGCCGGCCACCTGGCCGACTACTTCGCCGCCAACGCCATCGGCGCCAACGGCATCGTCACGCTCGGCCACACGCCGACGCGGCGGGTGATGGCGCGCGTGCCGGAGTTCGAGAAGAGCTTCGGCGCCGACATCAGCCGCAGCGAGATCTTCCAGCGCCTGCCGGGCGCCGCCGAGGGGCTTGTCGCCGTGCGTGCGAGCCCGGTCGACAACCAGCGCCGCATCATCGCCTACCGCAAGATCGAGGGCTTCCCGCTCATGGTGGCGGTGGGCGTCGCCGAGGCCGACGTCGCGGCCGACGTGCGCCAGCTGGCGCCCGCCTACGTCGGCTTCCTGCTGCTGATCTCGGGCCTGATGGCCGGCGGCGGCGCCATGCTGCTGCGCGCCTGGCGCCGCGTCGACGAAACGCTCGGCATCGCCGCGGGCACGCTCGAAGCCTCGCCGACCGGGATCGCGCTCTACGATGCGCGCGACGGCCAGTGCCTGGCCGCGAACCAGGCGCTCGCGGACCTCGTCGGCGGCACGCGCGAACGGCTGCTGCAGCAGAACTACCACCAGATCGAGAGCTGGCGGACGGGCGGGCTCTATGCGGTGGCGATCCAGGTGCTGCAGGACGGCAAGCCGCAGAGCTGGGCGGCCCAGTTCCGCACCACGTTCGGCCGTGAGGTCTCGGTCAGCGGCCGCGTCGTCGTCTTCGAAGACGGCGGGCGCAAGCGCCTGATGATCATGCTCGAGGACCGCACCGCCGAGAAGCAGGCCGTGAGCGAGCTGCTGCTGGCGAAGAAGGTGATCGACTCGAGCAACGAGGCGATCCTCATCAGCGATGCCGAGAACAAGATCATCTCCATCAACGCCGCCTTCGAGGCGATCACCGGCTATGGCGCCGCCGACTCGATCGGCAACAATCCGCGCATGCTTTCATCCGGGCGCCACGACAAGGAGTTCTATCGCCGCATGTGGCAGAAGCTGCTCGTCGATGGCCACTGGGAGGGCGAGGTGTGGGACCGCCGCAAGAACGGCGAGATCTATCCGAAGTGGCTGCGCATCAACCTGCTGCGCGACCCGGCGACGCGCCAGATCACTCACCACGTCGCGGTGTTCTCCGACATCACCGAGCGCAAGGCGGCCGAGGACAAGATCCACCACCTGGCGCACCACGATGCGCTCACCGACCTGCCGAACCGCTTCGCGCTGCGCGTGCACCTCGAGCAGGCGCTGGCGCGGGCGCGACGCGAGTCCGGCGGCGTCGCCGTGATGTTCCTCGACCTCGACCGCTTCAAGACCATCAACGATTCGCTCGGCCACCACGTCGGCGACGAGCTGCTGCGCATCGTCGCCGCGCGCCTGCGCGAGTCGGTGCGCGACGAGGATCTGGTTGCGCGCCTCGGCGGCGACGAATTCGTCGTCGTGCTCGAGCGCATGCGCCGCAACGAGGACGCCGGGCCGGTGGCGCGCAAGATTCTCGAGAACCTGGCGAAGCCCTGCCGCATCGAGGGCCACGACCTGCATACGACGCCGAGCGTCGGCATCGCCTTCTATCCCGACGACGGCGTGGACATCGACGAGTTGATGCGCAACGCCGACGTCGCGATGTATCACGCCAAGTCGCTCGGCCGCAACAACGCCCAGTACTTCAGCGCCCACATGAACGAGTCCGCGCGCACCCGGCTCGGCATCGAAAACGCGCTGCACGCCGCCTTGCGCGAGCGCCAGTTCCTGCTCCACTACCAGCCGCAGTTCGACCTCGCCAGCGGTAGCCTGACCGGCTTCGAGGCGCTGATCCGCTGGCGGCACCCGGAGCGCGGGCTGGTGCCGCCGGGCGACTTCATTCCGGTCGCCGAGGAAAGCGGCATGATCGTCGACATCGGCGACTGGGTGATGAAGGAGGCCTGCCACCAGGCGCGCGCATGGCAGGATGCCGGCCTCGACTTCGGCCACGTCGCCGTCAACCTCGCGGCGCGGCACTTCGCGCGGCCGGAGCTCGTCGACACCGTGCGCGACGTATTGAAGTCGTCGGGGCTGCCGGCGGGCATGCTCGAACTCGAGATCACGGAAACCGGCCTCATGGAGGCCGATGCCGAGGTGCTCGGCATCCTCGAGGAACTCAACCGCATGGGCGTGCGCCTGGTCGTCGACGACTTCGGCACCGGCTATTCCTCGCTCGCCTACCTTAAGCGACTGCCCGTGCATCGCCTGAAGATCGACCGCTCCTTCGTCATGGACATCGAGACGGATACTTCGGATGCGGCGATCGCGCGTTCGGTGATCGCGCTCGCCCATGCCCTGGCGCTCGACGTCGTCGCCGAGGGCGTCGAAACCAAGGGCCAGGCCGACTTCCTGCGCTCCTACGGCTGCGATCGCGTGCAGGGCTTCCTGTTCGGCCGGCCGATGACGGCCGAGGACGCCACCGCGCTCATGCGGCGCTGACCACGGTGCCCGGTGCGCCGGGCGGAAGCCTGCCGTGGCGCAGCCAGTCGAGCGGCAGCTTCCACAGCGTGTGCTCGAAACGGTTGTGGAAGAAGGCGAAGTGGCCGATCTCGCGCAGCCCGATGTCGGCTGGCGCCAAATGCAGGTGGGTGCGTGCGCTGCCGCGATAGTAGGCGAGCAGGCGCTCGATCGCGGCCACGGTGCCGAATTCGTCGTCGCTGACGCTGAGCGCCAGCGTCGGCGCGCGCACGGCGGCGAAGCGTTCGACCAGCGTGCGGCGCTCGGCTTCGTCGAGCACGAGGCTGCCGTGCCGCCAGGTGTCTTCGAAGCGGGGATGGCGCGCCGTCCAGTCGCGCACCACGCCGCGCGGCGTGTCCTCGAGCCAGTCGAGGCGCTTGCCGGGAAAGTAGCCGAACGCGCGCGTCAGCGCCGGCATCACCACGTGCCACTTGAGCAGCATGCCGGGCAAGCGCCGGCGGTCGTAGTCGCGCCAGTAGGCGAACTGGGCGCCCATGGTGAACACGCGCTCGATGCGGTCGGAGGACGGCGCCAGCCCGACCAGGAAGCCGCCGACGCTGTGCGCGACGACATGGACCGGCTGGCCGGGGAAGTGCTCGAGCGCATGGCGCAGCATGGCCTCGAAGTCGAGCCGCCCCCAGTCGATCCAGCCGGCCTCGAAGCCGCGCAGGCTGGCGGGGCGCGATTCGCCGATGCCGCGATAATCGTAGGTCAGCACGTCGAAGCCGTGGCGATGCAGCCAGGCGGCGAAGCGCCCGTAGTAGCGGCAACGCACCGAGGTCGCGGGGTTGACGATGACGACGGGGCGGCCGGCCTTGCCCGACGCATGGCGCCAGCAGAAGCCCCCCAATTCATAGCCGTCGTCGGCGCGGACGGAGAGGAGAAGCGGATCTTGGATTTCCATGGCGCGACTCTAAGTGCGCCGTAGCGGGGCGACAAACGAGTTTTCGCCATGGTTCGCATGCGCGGCGCGCATGCGGTGCGTCAGACGATCTCGGCGTGGCGCGGGCAGGAAACGAGGTGGTCGTTCACCAGGCCGACGGCCTGCATGTGCGAGTACATGATGGTCGAGCCGACGAACTTGAAGCCGAGGCGTTTCAATTCCTTCGACATCGCGTCGGAGGCCGGCGTGGTGACGGGCACTTCGTCAAGCGAGCGCCAGGCGTTGCGCACCGGGCAACCGTCGACGAACTGCCATTGCCAGGCATCGAAGCTGCCGGCGGATGCCTGCAGGTCGAGGAAGGCGCGCGCGTTGGCGATCGCCGCCTCGATCTTGAGGCGGTTGCGCACGATGCCCGCATCGGCCATCAGCCGGGCGACATCCTTCGCGCCGTAGCGGGCGATGCGTTCCGGGTCGAAGCCGTGGAAGGCGTGGCGGTAGTTCTCGCGCTTGCGCAGGATCGTGATCCACGACAGCCCGGCCTGCGCGCCTTCGAGGATCAGGAACTCGAACAGCACGCGGTCGTCGTGCTGCGGTACGCCCCACTCGTGGTCGTGGTAGGCGACGTAGAGCGGGTCGTCGCCGCACCAAGGGCAACGCATCGGCGTCACGCCGTCAGTTGAGCGTCAGCACGCCGCGCTTGAGGCCCGGATCGTCGGGGTGCGGCGAGAGCACGAAGCCGAGGCTGGTGACGAAGGCGATCATGCGCGAGTTCTCGGCGAGGAAGTCGCCGTTCATGTACTTGAGGCCGCGGCTGCGCGCGGTCTCGATGATCGTGCCCATCAGCCGGCGCGCGAGGCCGCGGCCCTGCCAGTCGTCGGAAACGACGATGGCGAACTCGCAGGATTCTCCGTCCGGATTGGTGGCGTAGCGGGCGACGCCGATCTCCAGCGGCTCGCCGCCGACCGACTCTTCGCCGCCGACGGTGGCGACGAAGGCCATCTCGCGGTCGTAGTCGATCTGCGTCAGGCGCGTCAGCTGCGACTGCGAGAGTTCGCGGATGGTGTTCATGAAGCGGAAGTACTTGGTTTCCGAGGACAGGCGCTTGACGAATTCCTGCTCCATGTCGGCGTCCTCGGGGCGGATCGGGCGGATCAGCACCGTCTTGCCGTCGTTGGTCTGGTAGCTGGTCGTCAGGTGCGAGGGGTACGGATGGATCGCCATGTGGTCGTAGCGACCGGCGGTCAACGCGAGGTTCTCGATGGCGATGCGGCAGTCGACGGCGACGGCGCCGTTCTCGTCCACGATCAGCGGATTGATGTCCATCTCGCGGATCCACGGCAGCTCGCAGACCATTTCCGAGACGCGCAGCAGCACAGCTTCGAGCGCTTCCATGCTGACGGCCGGCATGTTGCGGAACTGGCCGAGCTTGGCGGTGGTGCGCGTCGACGCCAGCATGTCGGCGACGAGGTACTTGTTGAGCGGGGGCAGCGCGACGGCGCGATCCTTGCCGGTCGCCTCGATGCCGACGCCGCCGGGTCCGAAGACGATGGTCGGGCCGAAGATCTCGTCGCGGATCATGCCGACGATGAGTTCGCGGCCGTTGGCCTTCTGGATCATCGGTTCGATCGAGACGCCGTGGATGAGCGCGTCGGGACGGTTCTTCTTCACGTCCTCGATGATCTCGCTGTAGGCGTCGCGCACGGCGGCGAGCGCGTTGAGGTTCAGGCGCACGCCGCCCGAATCGCTCTTGTGCGTGATGTTCGGCGAATCGATCTTCATCACCACCGGCAGGCCGATCTCTTCGGCCAGCACCATGGCCTCGGACGGCGAGCGCGCGACGACGGTCTGCGCGATCGGGATGCGGAAGGCGGCGAGCAGCGCCTTCGACTCCATCTCGTTGAGCACCTTGCGGCCTTCGCCGAGCGCGGTCTCGATCACCAGGCGCGCCGATTCGAGGCGCGGCGGCACGTGGTCCGAGATCGAAGCCGGCGTCTGCATCAGCAGCTTCTGGTTGCGGTAGTACGCGGAGATGTGCGAGAACAGTTCGACCGCCGGCTCCGGCGTGCGGAAGCTCGGAATGCCGGCGCCCTTGAACAGCATGCGCGCCTCGCCGACCTGCTCCTCGCCCATCCAGCAGGTGACGACGGGCTTCTCGGACTTGCGCGCCGCTTCGATGACGGTGCGTGCGGCCTGGGTCGGGTCGGTCATCGCCTGCGGCGTCAGGATCGTCAGCACGCCGTCGACCTGTTCGTCCTCGAGGCAGGCCTCGAGCGCGGCGCGGTAGCGTTCCGGCGTGGCGTCGCCGACGAGGTCGATCGGGTTGGTCTTGGACGCGGTGGGCGGCAGCACCTCGGCGAGCTTCGCTACGGTCGGCTCGGAGAGCTTGGCGAGCGGGATGCCGATGTCGGAGGCGTGGTCCGCCGCCATGACGCCGGGGCCGCCGCCGTTGGTGATGATGGCGAGTTTGTTGCCGCGCGGATGGAAGTGCGAGAACAGCGCCTGAGCGGCGGCGTACATCTGGCCGACGGTGCCGAGGCGCACGACGCCGGCGCGGCGCAGCGCGGCGTCGAAGACGTCGTCGGCGCCGACGACGGCGCCGGTGTGCGAGAGCGCGGCCTGCTCGCCGGCCGGATGGCGGCCGACCTTGATCAGCAGCACCGGCTTGCAGCGCGCGGCGGCGCGCAGCGCGCTCATGAAGCGGCGCGAATTCTTGATGCCCTCGATGTAGAGAAAAATGTTCTCGGTGCGCGGGTCGGCGACCATGTAGTCGAGGACTTCGCCGAAGTCGATGTCGCTCTCGGCGCCGAGCGAAACCACCGTCGAGAAGCCGACCTTATGCGGCAGCGCCCAGTCGAGGATGGCCGTGCACAGCGCGCCGGACTGGGAAATCAGGCCGATCGTGCCGGGGTGGGCGTTGCCGTGGGCGAAGGTCAGGTTGATGCCCTGCGACGGCCGCATGATGCCGAGGCAGTTGGGGCCGAGCAGGCGCATGCGGTGGCGGCGTGCGCTTTCGACGGCCGAGCGCTCGAGGGCGGCGCCGCGCGCGCCGGCTTCGGTGAAGCCGCCCGCGATCACGATGGCGTTGCGGCAGCCGGCGCGGCCGCAGGCGTCGATCACCGCCGGCACGGTCTGCGCCTTGGTGCAGATCACCGCCAGATCGAGGCGCTGGGGAATGCTTTCGACGGAGTCGTAGCTCGGCAGGCCGAAGACCGTGTCGTGCTTGGGATTGACGAAGAAGACCTTGCCCTTGTAGCCGGAATCGACGTTTTCCAGCATGTTCCGCGCGAGCGTCGCGCCGATGGAACCGGGCGTTTCCGACGCGCCGACGATGGCGATCGACTTCGGCTCGAAGAAGGATGTCAGGTAGTGCTGTTCGTAGTGCATGGCCTACGCTTCCTGGCGATGCTGCAATGCACAAAGAATAACATCAAACATACCGGCGGGCCAGTTGTGGTTATCCGCGAGAAGCCAGTGAAAACGCCTCTTTCAGGGCTGATCTTGCCGTCGCAGGAGGTGCGTGGCGAAGGAGCGGTCGGACTTCAGCGCGTGGTCGATCAGCCAGTCGGCGACCTGGCGCTGGCAGGTGAAGGCGAGGTGGCGGAAATCGTCGGCCTCCGAGCCCACGGCGGCGGCGAACTGGAGGTAGGACTGGCGCAGGCGCCGATGTTCGCGCGCGTGTTCCTTGATCAGCGGGTAGCCGGACTCGTCCATCTGCGCCTCTTCGCTTTCGAAGTGCCGGTCGAGGGCCTTGCCGAGCGATTCGACGCCCGACGCCACGCTTTCCCGCCGCTGCATCAGCAGCGCCTCGATGAGCGCGTTGGCGGCGGCGAGCAGCTTCTGGTGCTCGGCGTCCATAGCCGCGATGCCCGTCCGGTAGTCGTCTATCCAGGGCCGCAGCAGGTCGACGGGACCATCCTGCTGGCCTTGGCAGCGCTCGTAGTAGAGCCGCGCGGGGCGATCTTCGGGCGCGGCGTCGACGCACTCGCGCAGCATGCGGGCGGCGTCCGCCATGTAGCCGAGATGGAAGCAGGCGAGCGCGCTCTCGAACAGCTTGCGCGTCTGGCGCTTGGCCGAGCGCAGGTGCGCCGGGTCGGCGTCGCAGACCTCGTAGATCGACTGGATCTCTTGCTTGCCGCGCACCTGGCGGCGGTCGATGAAGCGGATGCCGAAGGGCGCCGGATCGTTGAGCGAGAGCAGCGTGTGCTCGCTGATCAGCAGCGGCACGTCCCATTCGCGGGTGATGCGCTCGAGGCGGGCGGCGAGGTTGACGGCGTCGCCGATCACGGTGACGTCCATGCGCGAGGCGGAGCCGACGGTGCCGAGCATCACGGTGCCGCTATTGACGCCGATGCCGATGCGGATCGGCACGTAGCCGGCGCGATTGCGGCCGGCGTTGTAGATGTCGAGCTGGCCGAGGATGGAGATGGCGCCGCGCAGGGCGTCGTCCGCGGACGCGGGGAACAGCGCCAGGATGCCGTCGCCGACGTACTTGTCGATGACGCCGCCGTTGGCCGCGATGGCCGGCTGCATCTGCGACAGGTAGGAGTTGAGGAAGTTGAAGTTCTCCTGCGGCGAGATCGACTCGGAGAGACCGGTGAAATCGCAGATGTCGGCGAAGAGGATGGTCATCGGCGCCTCGACCTGGTCGCCGAGGCGAACTTCGCGGATGTCCTGGAATCCCATGAGGTGGAGGAACTGGCGCGGCACGAAGCGCTCGTACGCGTCCTCCACGCTCTTGAGGCGCTCCATCGTCGCCTCGTGCGCGGTGACCTCGTCGAGCAGCGTGCGCCGGGCGGGCGCCGCGGAACCTTCTTGCTGCCTTGAATTCACGGGTTGGTCGGCCGATTGGGGAAGTAAAATCATACCCCAATGAACGATATGCCGTTCCTGTCCGACGCCGGGGAGCCCTCGCCCTGGGTGTCCCGTTTCACGCCGCTGGTCGTCTCCGGCGGGCGGGTGCTCGACCTCGCCTGCGGCAAGGGCCGCCATACGCGCCACTTCGCGGGGCTCGGCTACCAGGTCGAGGCCGTCGACGGCGACGCCGAGGCGCTGGCCGGCCTGGCGGGGGTGCGCGGGGTGACGACGCGCCGTGCCGACCTCGAAGCCGGACCCTGGCCGTACTACGGCCATGCCTTCGACGGCATCGTCGTCACCAATTTTCTGCACCGGCCGCTGCTGCCGAACCTGCTGGCGGCGCTCGGCGAGAACGGCATCCTGATCTACGAGACCTTCATGGTCGGCAACGAGCGCCTGGGCAAGCCGGAGAACCCGGCCTACCTGCTGCGCAGCGGCGAGCTGCTGGAACTGGTGCGCAAGCGCTTCACGGTGATCGCCTTCGAGCAGGGCGAGGTCGCTTCGCCGCGCGCCGCGGTGGTGCAGCGCATCTGCGTCGGCCGGGGGCGGGCGTTCAGGCTGCCAGGATAGCGGCGGCGAGCCGGTCGACGCCCGCCGGCGAGAGATCGTCGGTGGCGAAGGCCGCGGCGCCCGTGAAGTCGGCGTAGTTCTTCGATTGCGAGCGCTGATAGAGCGGATCGTAGTGGCGCTCGAGCAGTTCTGTGACCAGGCTGCGGAAGTCGCCGGCCGCCACCAGCGCGAGCCAGCGCTCGATGGTTTCCTTGCTCTGCAGTTCGCGCAGGTGCCCAAGCTTCTCGGACAGCCACGCCGGGTCGGCGAGGAAGTAGTCGTAGTCGCGCAGCAGGAATTCGACGCGCGCCGCCGGCGTGGCCTCGATGCGCAGGCAGGGCGCGGCGCGGATCGCCTCGATCATCGCGTCCGGAAGATGCAGCAGTCCGATGCGCCGGCTCTCGGCTTCGGCGAACACCGTCCGCGCCGGATCGAAGGCCGACAGCGCGGCGTGCAGCCGCGACTCGAACATCTTCTGCGACGGCTGCGGTTCGTGCGGCAGGTTGCCGAGCACCGAACCCTTGTGGGCGGCGAGTTCCTCGAGATGCAGCACCTGCGCGCCCTGCGCGGCGAGCGCCTCCAGGATACGGCTCTTGCCGCTGCCGGTGGCGCCGGAGACGATGCGGAACTGCAAGCGCCCCGGCAGCACTTCGAGCTCGTCGAGCACCTGCCGGCGCCAGGCCTTGTAGCCGCCTTCGAGGCGGTGCGCATCCCAGCCGATCTCGCGCAGGATGTGGGTGAAGGCGCCGCTGCGCTTGCCGCCGCGCCAGCAATAGACGAGGGGGCGCCAGTCCTTGGGCTTGTCGGCGAAGCGTTCCTCGATGTGGCGCGCGATGTTCTTCGCCACCAGCGCGGCGCCGACCTTCTTCGCCTCGAACGGCGAGACCTGTTTGTAGATCGTGCCGACGCGGGCGCGCTCCTCGTCCGAGAGCACCGGGCAGGAGATCGCGCCCGGCAGGTGATCCTCGGCGTATTCGCCCGGCGAGCGCGCGTCTATGACGGCGTCGAACCCGGCGACTTGTGCTACCGTTGCCAGCCCTTTTGGAAGCCTTGCAGACATTTAATTGATGGAAAAGATTCGCCTGACCCAATTCTCCCATGGCGGCGGTTGCGGCTGCAAAATCGCGCCCGCCGTGCTGTCGCAGATCATCTCGGAATCGGCGCTGAAGACCATGCCGAGCGACCTGCTGGTCGGCATCGAGACCTCGGACGACGCGGCCGTCTACCGGCTCAACGACGAGCAGGCGATCGTCGCCACGACCGACTTCTTCACGCCCATCGTCGACGACCCGCGCGACTTCGGCCGCATCGCCGCCACCAACGCGCTGTCCGACGTCTTCGCCATGGGCGGCAAGCCGATCTTCGCGCTCGCCGTCGTTGGCATGCCGCTCGACAAGCTGCCGCTCGACGTCGTGCGCGAGATCCTCGCCGGCGGCGAATCGGTCTGCGCCGCGGCGGGCATCCCCATCGCCGGCGGCCACTCGATCGACGTCGTCGAGCCGATCTACGGCCTCGTCGGCCTCGGCGTCGTGCATCCGCAGAAGGTCAAGAAGAACAGCGGCGCCAGGGCGGGCGACGTGCTGGTGCTCGGCAAGCCGCTCGGCATCGGCATCCTCTCGGCGGCGCTGAAGAAGGGCCTGCTGTCGCCGGCCGGCTACGACGAGATGATCCGCTGGACCACCATGCTCAACGTCACCGGCGTCAAGCTCGCCGACATGGACGGCGTCCATGCCGTCACCGACGTCACCGGCTTCGGCATCGCCGGCCACCTGCTGGAGATCTGCCGCGGCTCGACGCTCGCCGCCGAACTGGAATTCGCCAAGCTGCCGCTGATCGACGAGGCGGTGAAGCACGTGCGCGCGGGCATCGCGACCGGCGCCTCGACGCGCAACTGGAGCGGCTACGGCGCCGACGTGACGATCGCGGGCGAAGAGTGGCGGCAGAAGCTCGTCACCGATCCGCAGACCAGCGGCGGCCTGCTGGTCGCCTGCGCGCCCGAATCGGTGGCCGAAGTGCTGGCCGCTTTCGCCGCCGACGGCTTCGGCCAGGCGGCGGTGGTCGGCCGCATGGCGGCCGGCGCGCCGCGCGTGACGGTCATTTGAGCAGCGGTTTCAGCGCCGGCCAGACGTGATCGAGGATGCGCGCCTGCGCGGCTGCCGTCGGATGCAGCCCGTCGGCCTGGAAGGCGGCGGCGTCGAGCGCGATCGGTTCGAGCAGGAACGGCAGCAGCGGCACTTTCTCCTCGGCGGCGACCCGCCGATAGATGTCTTCGAGGCGTCCGTTGTACTCGGCGCCGTAGTTCGGCGGCAGGCGGATGCCGGCGAGCAGCACGCGCGCGCCGCGTGCCTTGGCGGCGCGCACCATGGCCACGAGGTTGTCGTGCACCTGCGCCGGCGGCAGCCCCCGCAGGCCGTCGTTGGCGCCGAGCGCGATCAGCGTCACGGCCGGCTTGAAGCGATCGAGCGCCGCCGGCAGGCGCGTGCGTCCGCCGGCCGTGGTCTCGCCGCTGAGGCTGGCGTTGGCGACGCTCCATGCCGGCTTCTCGCGCTCGATGCGCTGGGCGAGCAGGGCGGGCCAGGACTGGCTGCTGGCGAGGCCGTAGCCGGCCGAGAGGCTGTCGCCGAACACGAGCACGGTTTGTGCCGCATGGGCGGAAACGCCTTGCAGCAAGGCCACCAGCAGGACGATGAGCGAGGTCGATGAGCGGAACATGGCGGCGATCGAAGTCGAGAACCTGACGAAGCGCGTGCCCGGCAGTGCGGGCGACGGCGCGGATTTGACCATACTGGACGCGATTTCGTTCGCGGTCGACCCCGGCGAGGCGGTGGCCATCGTCGGCGCCTCCGGCTCCGGCAAATCGACCCTGCTCGGCCTGCTGGCGGGGCTCGACCTGCCGAGCGTCGGCAAGGTGAAGCTGGCCGGCCACGACCTCTCCGCCCTCGACGAGGACGCGCGCGCGGAACTGCGCGGGCGGCTGCTCGGCTTCGTCTTCCAGTCCTTCCATCTGCTGGCGGCGCTGACGGCGCGCGAGAACGTCATGCTGCCGCTCGAACTGCTTGGCCTGCCCGAGCCGCGCGGCCGCGCCGAGGCGATGCTGGCGCGCGTCGGCCTCGCGCACCGGCTCGGCCACTATCCCAAGCACTTGTCCGGCGGCGAGCAGCAGCGCGTCGCTCTGGCGCGCGCCTTCGCCGTCGCTCCGCAACTGCTGCTCGCCGACGAGCCCACCGGCAATCTGGATGCCGCCACCGGCGAGCAGATCATCGAACTGATGTTCGAGATGAACCGCGAGGCAGGAACGACGCTGGTGCTCGTCACCCACGACGAGGCGCTGGCGCGCCGCTGCGGCCGGCAGTTGCGGCTGGCAGGCGGTCGCCTGGTCGCCTGAGAGCGGGCGCGGTCAGCGCGCGAGCGCGGCGCGGGCGGCGCCGACGCCGTTGCGCACCGCGCCTTCGATGGTCGCCGGGTAATCGTCGGCGACGTAATCCCCCGCCAGATGCAGGCCCGGCAGGCCGGTGGCGCAGGGCGGTCGCCGCAAGCCGGGCGTACAGGCGAAGGTCGCCCGCTTGTCGACGATCACGCGCTGCCAGCGCGGCGGCGGCAGCGGGCGGCCGACCGCGCGCTCGGTTTCGGCAGCGATGCGCGAACAGAGTTCGTCATGGCCGAGTTCCTCGTGGCGGCCGTGGGCGCTGATCACGGCGGCGATCAGTCCCGGCTGGCCGCAAAGCGCGCCGCGATCGAACAGCCACTGCGCATGGCCGTTGCCGACGCCGACCATGGCGAAGGGCAGGCGCACGTCCGGCGGGTAGGCCAGATAGGCGGTGACGATCGGTTCCCACTCGAAGCCTTGAACCGTTTCCAAGAGCTGCGCGAGCGGCAGCTCGGCCACGAGCTTGCCGAGATGGTAGGGCGCCACCGCGAGGACCACGTCGGCGTAGGGGCCGTTGGTTTCGCCTGCGGATGCGAGCGTCCAGCCGGCATCGGTGCGCTGCACGGCGTCGATGCGGCAACTGCGGCGCACAGTGCCGCCATTGGTGGCGAGCCAGCCCGCGGCCGGCTCGGGGAATAGTTCCGAGAAGTCCGTCGCCGGCAGCAGCAGGTCGCTCGCGGCGCGGTCGGCGGCGAGGCTGTCGCGCAGGACGTTGAGGAACACCTGCGCCGAGCCGCGCTCCGCCTCGGTGTTCAGCGCGGCGACGCAGAGCGGCTCCCACAGGTAGCGGCGCAGGCGCTCGCTCTGGCCGTGGGCGGCGAAGAGTGCGGCCGCGGACATGTCCTGGGGCAGGCGGAAATGCTGCGCCTCCATGGCGCGCATGAAGCGCACGGCGGCGAGCTTGTCGGCGAGCGGCAGGCCGCGCGCGGCGAGCAGCGCCCAGGCCATGTGCAGCGGCGCCGGCAGCCACGAAGGCGCGGCGATGCGCAGCTCGCCCGGGTATTCGAGATGCAGCGGATGACGGCGCAGCACGCGGTCCGCATCGACGCCGACCTTGCGCATCAGGCGCAGCGTCTCGCGATAGGCGCCGACGAGGATGTGGGCGCCGTTGTCGAGGATGAGGCCCTCGGCCTCGATGCGGCGCGCGCGGCCGCCGAGGGTGCGCGAGGCCTCGAAGAGATCGACGCGGCGGCCGGCGGCGGCGAGTTCGACGGCAGCGGCGAGGCCGGCGTAGCCGGCGCCGACGACGGCTACGCGGCCAGCCATGTCCGGGCCGCGATCCACAGCTTGCGCAGCGGCGGCAGCGAGACGCGGTGCGTGAGCACGCGGCAGCCGTCCTTGACGATCTCGTCGAGCGTGGTGCGATAGATCGCCGCCATGATCAGGCCGGCGACCTGGCTGCGGCGGTCGGCCTGCGGCAGTTGCGCGAAGGCGCGCTCGTAGCACTCCTGTGCGCGGGCGACCTGGAAGTCCATCAGGCGCGTGAAGCCGTCGGTGTGGCGGCTGGCGAGGATGTCGGCCTCGCTGACGCCGAAGCGCGCCAGTTCGTCTTGGGGCAGGTAGATGCGGCCGCGGCGCGCGTCCTCGCCGACGTCGCGGATAATGTTGGTGAGCTGGAAGGCGAGGCCGAGGTCGTGCGCGTACTTCTGCGTGCGCCGGTCCGTGTAGCCGAAGATCTCGGCGGCGAGCAGGCCGACGACGCTGGCGACGCGGTAGCAGTAGAGATGCAGCGCCTTGAAATCGGCGTAGCGGTCGTGGTCGAGGTCCATCTCCATGCCGTCGATGATCTCGCCCAGCTGCTCCTGCGGCAGGGCGAAGCGCTGCAAGGAGATCGCCAGCGCCTGCGTCACCGGATGCGTCGGCGTGCCGGCGTAGAGTGCAGCCACCTCGGTGCGCCACCAGGCCAGCTTCATGCGCGCGACGCCGGCGTCGGAGCACTCGTCGACGGCGTCGTCCACCTCGCGGCAGAAGGCGTAGAGCGCGGTGATCGCCTGCCGCTTCTCGCGCGGCAGGAAACGGAAGCTGTAATAGAAGCTCGAGCCGCTGGCGGCGGCCTTCTGTTCGCAGTATTCGTCGGGCGTCATCGGGCGGAGCGGAAGGCGGCGCGCCACATCACGCGCAGCCAGTCGGATTTTTCGAGCACCGGACGGCGGCGGAAGACGTCGTAGTCGACGGCCTCGATCTTCTCGAGGATGCGCAGCCCGCCGGCGACGATGGCGCGGATCTCGAGGCCGATGCGGCCCGGCAGGTCGCTGCCGAGCGGCGCGCCTTCGAGCATCACGGCGCGCGCGCGGTCGACCTCGAAGCGCATCAGTGCGCGCCACTTCTCGTCGCAGAAGGCGGCCTCGATCTGCGCGTCGGCGACGCCGTAGCGGTCGAGGTCTTCCTGCGGCAGATAGACGCGCGGCTTGGCCCAGTCGATGGCGACGTCCTGCCAGTGGTTGATCAGTTGCAGCGCGGAACAGACGCAGTCGGAGCGGCGCAGGTTTTCCGGCGTCGCGGCGCCGAACAGGTGCAGCAGCAGGCGGCCGACCGGATCGGCCGAGCGGCGGCAGTAATCGAGCAGTTCGGCCCAGGTCTCGTAGCGCGCCTTGACGACGTCCTGGGCGAAGGCGTCGAGCAGGTCGCGGAACAGCCCGAGCGGCAGGCCATACTCGGCGATGACCGGGCGCAGGCGCAGGAAGACGGGATGCGTCGTCGGCGCGCCGGTCTCGATCGCATCGAGTTCGCGCCCGTATTCGCCGAGCAGGCGCAGGCGCTCCTCGGGCGCGAGGCTGCCCTCGTCGGCGAAATCGTCGGCGCTGCGCGCGAAGACGTAGATCGCGGCCACCGGCTCGCGCAAGGCGGGCGGCAGCAGCATGGAGGCGACGGGGAAGTTTTCGTAATGGTCGACGGACATGGGCGCGGACCCGCGTCCGGCGCGGGCGTGCGCACTATAGCGTCATGGCCGCCTTGTGCCAAACCTGCCGGACCGACAGGTGTTCGGATCGGACCGAGCGCGTTATCCTGCGACCCCATGAGGTTCCGCCTACCCGTGATCGCCTTGTTGAGCCTGCTGGCCGGCTGCGCCGTGGCGCCTCCGCAGTCGCCCGCCCAAGCCGCCTGCCTGCAGCGCATGAACAGCCACGCGCAGGAGCTGCTGCCGGGCTTCGCCGCGCTGGGCCATCGGCCGGAGGTACGCATCCAGCTCGACGGCGAAATGCGTGCCGGCGGCTTCCGCCAGCCCGGCGAGGTGCTCGGCGACGCCACGCCCGGCGGCCGCATCCGCCTGCGCACGACGGCCGTTTGCGGCGACCGGGCCGCGGCCCGCGCCGTGCTGGCGCACGAGATGGCGCACGTGGCCTTGCGGCATCACGGCGCCTCCGGCACCGGCGTCACGCTGGAGTGGGAAAAGCCGCCGCAGCAGGAGATCGAGGCCGACCGCCTGGCGCTCGAAGTGCTGCGCCGCGTCGGCGGCGATCCCGCCGCGGAGCGCTTCCTCGAATGCCACATGACGAACTGCGCCGGCACGCCCCTGGCGCGCCCCGGCGGCGCGGGACCGGCCCGGCCGGCGCCCTGACAGTCGCCGGGTGAATCGGGTAGAATCCGGCGGCAACGCGCGAAGGTGGCGGAATTGGTAGACGCACTGGATTTAGGTTCCAGCGCCGCGAGGCGTAAGGGTTCGAGTCCCTTCCTTCGCACCAGTCCGCAGCTCCTCGCCTGAAGGGCCGCAGCGCCCGAACCCCACTGGAATTTCAAGGATTTTTCATGCAAACGGAAACCCCAACGAGCCCCGCCGCGAGTTCGCTCGAACGCCGCATCGACATGAGCGTTCCCATGGCGGAAGTCGAGAAGCAGGTCGAGCAGCGCCTGCGCCAGATGTCGAAGACCGTCAAGATGGCGGGCTTCCGGCCGGGCAAGGTGCCGTTCAAGATGGTCGCACAGCAGTACGGCGGCCAGGCCCGCTCCGAGGCGATCGGCGCCGCCGTCGAGAAGGCTTTCGGGGAGAAGGTGCGCGAGCAGAACCTGCGCGTCGCCGGCTACCCGCGCATCGAGCCCAAGCAGGGCAGCGCCGAGGCGTTTGAATTTTCCGCCGTGTTCGAGGTCTATCCCGACGTTGTCGTCGGCGATGTCGCCACCCAGTCGATCGAGAAGCCCCTGCTCGAAGTCACCGAAGCCGAAGTGGACAAGACCATCGAGGTGCTGCGCAAGCAACGCACCGTCTTCGAACCCGCGGACCGTCCTTCGCAGAAGGATGACCGCCTCGTGATCGATTTCACCGGCCGCAAGAACGGCGAGGAGTTCGTGGGCGGCAAGGCCACCGACTACGCCGTCTCCGTCGGCGGCGGCATGATGGTGCCGGACTTCGAGACCAACCTCGTCGGCCTGACCGAGGGCGTGAGCAAGACCTTCGACGTCGCCTTCCCGGCCGATTACCACGCTGCCGACCTCGCCGGCCAGACCGTGCAGTTCGACATCACCGTGAAGAAGGTCGAAAAGCCCGTGCTGCCGGAGGTGAATGCCGAGTTCGCCAAGTCGCTCGGCGTCAAGGACGGCGACCTCGCCAAGATGCGCAGCGAAGTGCGCAGCAACCTCGAGCGCGAGGTCAAGAAGCGCCTCCAGGCCAAGGTCAAGAACCAGGTCATGGATGCGCTGATCGCCGCCACGCCGATCGAGGTGCCGGCCGCGCTGATCGAGGCCGAGTCGCAGCAGATGGCCGAAAATGCCCTCAAGGACCTGCAGCAGCGCGGCATGGCGGGGAACAACATTCCGGTCCAGCCGTCGTGGTTCACCGATTCCGCGACGCGCCGCGTCAAGCTGGGACTGATTCTTGCCGAACTGGTGCAGAAGCAGGATCTGCACGCCAAGCCGGAGCAGGTGCGCGCAATCGTCGACGACTTCGCCGCGACCTTCGAGGATCCGGCCGAAGTCGTGCGCTGGTATTACTCGCAGCCGCAGCGGCTGGCCGAAGCGGAGGCGCTGGTGATGGAAAACAACGTCGTGGAATGGGTGCTCGGCAAGGCCAAGGTGACCGAGAAGCCGGTGCCCTTCGACGAACTCATGGGTAACGCAGCGTGATCGCGCGGCCCGACGCGATGATGCAGGGCGGCCTCGACGCGCAGGCGATCGGCCTGGTGCCGATGGTCATCGAGACCAGCGGCCGCGGCGAGCGCGCCTACGACATCTACTCGCGCCTGCTGAAGGAGCGCGTGGTGTTCCTCGTCGGGCCGGTCAACGACATCTCGGCGAACCTCGTCGTCGCCCAGCTGCTGTTCCTCGAGTCGGAGAACCCCGACAAGGACATCTACTTCTACATCAACTCGCCGGGCGGGTCGGTGACGGCAGGCATGGCGATCTACGACACCATGCAGTTCATCAAGCCCGACGTGTCGACGCTGTGCATCGGCCAGGCCGCCTCGATGGGCGCCTTCCTGCTGGCGGCCGGTGCCAAGGACAAGCGCTTCTGCCTGCCCAACTCGCGCGTCATGATTCACCAGCCGATGGGCGGTTTCCAGGGCCAGGCTTCGGACATCGAGATCCACGCCAAGGAAATCCTGTTCCTCAAGCAGCGCCTGAACGAGATGCTGGCCAAGCACACCGGCCAGCCGATCGAGCGCATCGAGCGCGACACCGATCGCGACAACTTCCTGTCGGCCGAGGCCGCCGTGAGCTACGGCCTCGTCGACAAGGTGATCTCCAACCGCGGCGAAGCGGCGCCGGCAGCCTGAGCGGCGCGCACGAACGACGGAGAAGGCCATGACGGACAAGAAATCGGGCGACAAACTGCTTTACTGCTCTTTCTGCGGCAAGAGCCAGCACGAGGTCAAGAAGCTCATCGCCGGACCGTCGGTGTTCATCTGCGACGAGTGCATCGACCTCTGCAACGACATTATTCGCGACGAGATCTCGGCCGAGCCGTCCGGCAAGTCGGCCTCCGACCTGCCGTCGCCGCCGGAGATCCGCGGCATCCTCGACCAGTTCGTGATCGGCCAGGACCAGGCGAAGAAGATCCTCTCGGTCGCCGTCTACAACCACTACAAGCGCCTGCGCCACAAGGAAAAGGGCAACGACGACGTCGAGCTCGCCAAGAGCAACATCCTGCTGATCGGCCCCACCGGCTCCGGCAAGACGCTGCTCGCCCAGACGCTGGCGCGCCTGCTGAACGTGCCCTTCGTGATGGCCGACGCGACGACGCTGACGGAAGCCGGCTACGTCGGCGAGGACGTCGAGAACATCATCCAGAAGCTGCTGCAGAAGTGCGACTACGAGGCCGAAAAGGCGCAGCAGGGCATCGTCTACATCGACGAGATCGACAAGATCTCGCGCAAGTCCGACAACCCGTCGATCACGCGCGACGTCTCCGGCGAGGGCGTACAGCAGGCGCTGCTGAAGCTGATCGAGGGCACCGTCGCCTCGGTGCCGCCGCAGGGCGGCCGCAAGCACCCGAACCAGGACTTCGTCCAGATCGACACCACCAACATCCTGTTCATCTGCGGCGGTGCCTTCGACGGCCTCGACAAGGTGATCCGCGACCGTTCCGAGAAGTCGGGTATCGGTTTCGGCGCCGAGGTCCGCAGCAAGGACAGCAAGAGCATCACTGAGACGCTCAAGCGCATCGAGCCGGAAGACCTGATCAAGTTCGGCCTGATTCCCGAGTTCGTCGGCCGCCTGCCGGTGCTGGCGACACTGCAGGAACTCGACGAGGCGGCGCTGGTCCAGATTCTGGTCGAGCCCAAGAATGCCCTCATCAAGCAGTACCAGAAACTTTTCAGCATGGAGGGCGTCGAACTTGAGGTTCGTCCTGGCGCCCTGCAGGCGATCGCGCGCAAGGCATTGAAACGCAAGACAGGAGCCCGCGGACTGCGTTCGATCCTCGAGGCCGTGCTGCTCGACACCATGTACGAGCTGCCGGCCACGAACAACGTGGAAAAGGCGGTCATCGACGAGAATACGATCGAGAACGGCGGCCAGCCGCTGCTGATCTACACGGACCAGCCGAAGAAGGCCAGTTCCAGTTAAAGCCGAGAAGGCTTTTTGCGTCGCTGCGCTTGAAGTGTCCCGACCATGCCCTCACATGGGCGATGAGTCTCAACGCGAAGGAAACACATAATGTCAGGCGAGCTTGACTTCCCCCAAGAGAAACTGGAACTGCCGCTGCTGCCCCTGCGCGACGTGGTGGTATTCCCGCACATGGTGATCCCGCTGTTCGTCGGGCGCCCGAAGTCCATCAAGGCGCTCGAGAGCGCGATGGAAGCGGGCAAGGGCATCCTTTTGGTGGCGCAGAAATCGGCCGCCAAGGACGAGCCCGAAGCCGGCGACCTCTACGGCATCGGCTGCATCTCGAACATTCTGCAGATGCTCAAGCTGCCCGACGGCACCGTCAAGGTGCTGGTCGAGGGCACCAAGCGCGCGCGCATCGAGAAGGTCGAGGACCGCGGCACCCAGTTCGTTGCCGATGTCGAGCCGCTTTCCATCGACGAGCGCGGCGGCCACGAGGTCGAGGCCATGCGCCGCACGATCCTGGCGCAGTTCGACCAGTTCGTTAAGCTGAACAAGAAGATCCCGCCGGAAATCCTCACGTCGCTGGCGGGCATCGAGGAAGCCGGCCGCCTGGCCGACACCATCGCCGCTCACCTGCCGATGAAGCTCGAGCTCAAGCAGGAAATCCTCGAGTTGTTCGACGTCGGCGGCCGCCTCGAGAAGCTGCTTGCCCAGCTCGAAACCGAGCTCGACATCCTCCAGGTCGAGAAGCGCATCCGCGGCCGCGTCAAGCGCCAGATGGAGAAGAGCCAGCGCGAGTACTACCTGAACGAGCAGGTCAAGGCGATCCAGAAGGAACTCGGCGAGGGCGAGGAGGGTGCCGACCTCGACGAGATGGAAAAGAAGATCAAGGCTGCCGGCATGAGCAAGGAAGCCTTGGCCAAGGCCAACTCGGAGATGAAGAAGCTCAAGCTGATGTCGCCGATGTCGGCCGAGGCCACCGTCGTGCGCAACTACATCGAGACGCTGCTGGGTCTGCCCTGGCGCAAGAAGTCGCGCATCTCCAAGGATCTCTCGGCCGCCGAGAAGATCCTCGACAAGGACCACTACGGTCTCGAGAAGGTCAAGGAACGCATCGTCGAATACCTCGCCGTGCAGCAGCGCGTCGACAAGGTCAAGGCGCCGATCCTGTGCCTGGTCGGCCCCCCGGGCGTCGGCAAGACCTCGCTCGGCCAGTCCATCGCCAAGTCGACCAACCGCAAGTTCATCCGCATGGCGCTCGGCGGCGTGCGCGACGAGGCCGAGATTCGCGGCCACCGTCGCACCTACATCGGTTCGATGCCGGGCAAGATCCTGCAGAACATGACCAAGGTCGGCGTCAAGAACCCGCTGTTCCTGCTCGACGAAGTCGACAAGATGGGCCAGGACTTCCGCGGCGATCCGTCGTCGGCGCTGCTCGAAGTGCTCGATCCGGAGCAGAACCACACCTTCCAGGACCACTACATCGAGGTCGACTTCGACCTCTCCGACGTGATGTTCGTGGCCACGGCGAACACGCTCAACATCCCGGCGGCGCTGCTCGACCGCATGGAGGTGATCCGCTTGTCCGGCTACACCGAGGACGAGAAGGTCAACATCGCCCAGCGCTACCTCGTGCCGAAGCAGATGAAGAACAACGGCCTCAAGAAGGACGAGGTCTCGGTCACGGAAGACGCCGTGCGCGACATCGTGCGCTACTACACGCGCGAAGCCGGCGTGCGCGCGCTCGAGCGCGAGATCTCCAAGATCTGCCGCAAGGTCGTGAAGTCGCTGGTGATGAAGCAGCGCAAGAACAAGATCATCGTCAACGCCAAGAACCTCGACAAGTACATCGGCGTGCGCCGTTACTCGTTCGGCATGGCCGAGAAGGACAACCAGGTCGGCCAGGTCACCGGCCTCGCCTGGACCGAAGTCGGCGGCGAACTGCTGACGATCGAATCCGTCGCCGTGCCCGGCAAGGGCAAGACCATGACGACGGGCAAGCTCGGCGAAGTCATGACCGAGTCGATCCAGGCCGCGCTGACGGTGGTGCGTCGTCGCTGCAAGCAGCTCGGCATCGCCGAGGACTTCTATCAGAAGAACGACATCCACATCCACCTGCCCGAAGGCGCGACGCCCAAGGACGGCCCGTCCGCCGGCATCGGCATGACGACCGCGCTGGTGTCGACGCTGACCGGCATCCCGGTGCGCGCCGACGTCGCCATGACCGGCGAGATCACGCTGCGCGGCGAAGTGCTGCCGATCGGTGGCCTCAAGGAGAAGCTCCTGGCGGCGGTGCGCGGCGGCATCCGCCTGGCGCTGATCCCCGAGGAGAACGTCAAGGACCTCGCCGAGATTCCCGACACGATCAAGAATCGCATCGAGATCCGGCCGGTCAAGTGGATCGACCAGGTGCTCGAGCTCGCGCTCGAGCGCATGCCCGAGCCGCTGCCCGAGTCGCCGGCGGCGGATGCCCCGGTTGCGGCGCTGCCCGCCGAGACGCCCGCTCCGCCCGCCATCACGCACTGACGCAGGCATTGCCGCACCCGAACAAAGCCGCCTCCGGGCGGCTTTGTTTTAGCTGCTAAAATCCGCTTCCCGCGGGTGCTTAGCTCAGTTGGTAGAGCGTCGCCTTTACACGGCGAATGTCGGGGGTTCGAGCCCCTCAGCACCCACCACCCGCCATGCGTCCAATGAGCGAAGCCGAAAACAACTCGTCGTCGGATATCGCCACGATGTTCGTCGCCCAGGTGCGGGACATCGGCATTCCGCCGCGTCCCGAGATCCTGAATCGCGTCAACGCCGAGATGGGCAGGGACGAGCCCGACTTCAAGATGCTGGCGACGACCATCGGCTCCGACGTCAGCCTGGTCGCCGGCCTGATCAAGACGGCGAACTCCCCGTACTTCGGTTTCGGCTGCCGCGTGCGCTCCGTCAACGAGGCGCTGATCGTGCTGGGCCTCAAGGTCGCAGGACGCACCATCGCCGGCCTCGCGCTGCGCCAGATCTTCCCGCCCACCGCGACCTTCGAGCGCTTCTGGAGCGCCTCGGCGCGCATCGCGCGCCTGTCGGGGTGGCTGACGCAGCAGATCGACGGCCTGCGCCTGCGTGCCGACGACGCCTATACCTTCGGCCTGTTCCGCGACTGCGGCATCCCGGTGCTGATGATGCCGTTCCCCGAGTACCGCGAGGTGCTGAAGAAGGCGAACCAGGAGAAGGACCGCAGCTTCACGGCCATCGAGGATGAACTGCTGCAGACCAACCACGCCAGCATCGGCGCCGAACTCGCCGCCGGCTGGCTGCTGCCCGATGAATTCGGCGTCGCCATCGCGCATCACCACGATCCCGATTCGTTGCTGGCCGATTCGCCGCTGGCGGCCGTTCCGCGCAAGCTGATCGCCGTGTCGCAACTAGCCGAGCACCTGATCCAGCAGCGCACCGGGCAAAGCCAGACGCAGGAGTGGAGCAAGCTGGGCGCGCGTTGCCTGGAAGTCCTCGGCATCGGGGAAGACGATCTCGCCCGCCTCGGCGAGAGTTGCGCTCCGGTGGTGGACGCCGCCGACTGATGATGCGGCGCCTGCTGGTCGTCGCCTGCCTAGCCTTCAGCCTGGCGGCGCAGGCGTTGGCGGACGGCAAGCCGCTGCGGGTCGGCAGCGAGGTCGACTTCCCGCCGTTCGCCGACGTCGACGCCGAGGGCCGCGCGACCGGCTTCGCCGTCGAACTCATGCGCGCCGTAGCGAAGGAAGCCGGCATCGACGTCGAGTTCGTGCCGGGGCCGTGGGACACCGTCTGGCGCGGCCTGGTTGGCGGCGAATACCATGCGCTGCCGCTGGTCGCGCGCATGCCCGAACGGGAAGTCCTCGTCGAGCTGACCCGGCCGCATACCATCGGTTACGACAGCTTCTTCGTCCGCAAGGGCGAGCCGAAGATCGAGACCATCGAGCAGGCGCGCGCGCGCAGCATCATCGTCGTGCGCTCCGACGCCGGGCACCATGAGCTGCTCGGCCGCGGCTTCGATCGCCAGCTTTTCATCGTCGATAGCCTGGCCGACGGCATGCGCCTGCTCGCCTCGGGGCACCATGACGCGCTGCTGGCCCCCCTGCTGCAGGGGCGCATGGTGCTGCGCAAGACGGAACTGCTCGGCGCCGTCGAGAGCGGCCCGCTGCTTTCAGAATACCGGCGCGAGTTCTGTTTCGCCGTGCGCAAGGGCGACATGGCGACGCGCGACCGCCTCGACCGCGCGCTGGCCCACGTCAAGCAGAGCGGCCGGTATGACGAGCTCTATCGCGAGTGGCTCGAGATCCACGAGCCGGCGATGTTTCCGGTGCGCTACGCCGTCGCGGGCGTCGCCGGCATCACGCTGGTCCTCGCAGTGCTGGCCTTGTGGACCACGACGCTGCGCCGCCTCGTCAAGCTGCGCACGGCCGAGCTGGTGCAGGCCAACTCGGTGGTGCGCGCCGAGCGCCAGCGCCTCTTCGAACTCAACGCCGAACTCGAGCAGCGCGTCGCCGAGCGCACCGCGCAGGCCGTCGCCAGCGAGGCGCGCTTCCGCGCCATGGCCGATTCGGCGCCGGCCTACATCTGGCTCGCGGGGCCGGACAAGCGATGCACCTGGGTCAACGAGCAATGGCTGGCGTTCCGCGGGCGCAGCCTCGAGCAGGAACTCGGTGACGGCTGGCTCGAGGGCGTGCATCCCGAAGATCTCGATCACTGCAGGCAGGTCTACACGCAGGCCTTCGACAGCCGCCTCGGCTTCGAGATGGAATACCGACTGCGCCGCGCCGACGGCGAATACCGCTGGCTGCTGGATCGCGGCCTGCCGCATGTCGGTCCCGACGGCGAATTCCTCGGCTATGTCGGCTCCTGTGTCGACATGACCGAGCGCCTGCGCGTGGAGAACGACCTCCAGGCGGCCAAGGCCGAGGCCGAGCGCGCCAACGACGCCAAGTCGCGCTTCCTCGCGGCGGCGAGCCACGACCTGCGCCAGCCGCTCTCGGCCCTGGCGCTGTATGTCGGCGTGCTCGCGGGCCGCGTCGGACCGGGCGAGGCGGACCTCGTCGCCAACATGCGCGCCTGCGTCGGCAGCCTCAGCGAGATGCTCTCCGACCTGCTCGACCTCAGCAAGCTCGAGGCGGGGGTCGTCAAGCCGAACGTCGTCGATTTCGCCGTCGACGAGATGCTCGGCCGCATCGCCTCCGCCTACGCGCCGAAGGCCGCGGCGAAGGGCATCTTCCTGCGCTGCGCTCCGTGGCGTCTGGCCGCGCGAACGGACCCGGTGCTGTTCCACCGCATGGTCGGCAACCTGGTCGCGAACGCGGTGCGTTACACCGAGTCCGGCGGCGTGCTGGTCGGCTGCCGCCGTCGCGACGGCAAAGTCTGGATCGAGGTCTGGGACACCGGCATCGGCATTCCGGACGACAAGACCGCGACCGTGTTCGAGGAATTCACCCAGTTGCGCACCGGCGCCGAGCACGACAAGGGCAGCGGGCTCGGCCTGACCATCGTCGCCAAGACGGCAGCGCTGCTCGGCCTGCAGCTGCGCGTCGCTTCGCGTGTAGGCCGCGGCTCGCTGTTCGCGCTCGAGTTGCCGCCCGGCCGCGACATCGCCGCACGCGTTCCCTCGCCGCAACCGCAGCGCAGGCTGCGCATCGGCCTCGTCGACGACAGCCCGACCGTGCGCCACGCGCTCGACTTCGCGCTGCGCGACGCCGGTCACGAGGTCGTCTCTGCCGCGACGCGCCGGGAGCTGCTGGCGGCGCTCGGCGGATGCGCGCCCGACATCGTCATCTCCGATTACCGGCTGACCGGCCGCAAGACCGGCTTCGAAGTGATCTCCGCGGTGCGCGAGGCGTTCGGAACGGAGATTCCGGCGCTCATCATCACCGGCGACACCGCCCCGAAGGTGCTGCGCCGCATGACCGGCAAGGGCGTACGCGTGCAGCACAAGCCGATCGATCTCGACCTCCTCAACGCCAACGTCGCCGAACTGACGGCGGCGACGGCTGCCGAGCCCCGCGCAAAGGCCGGACAGACCGCGGCGCTCTTCGACTGCTGATAGAATTCGGCCCGCAATTCCGGGGCGAACCGTCGTTCGCCGCCTTCCCCGACCACAGGTTTCCAGCATGTTCGATATCGTTCGCAACAATCGCCGCTACGTTCAGTGGTTCTTGGTCCTGATCACGCTTCCCTTCGCTTTCTGGGGTGTCGACTCCTACGTGCGCAACAGCTCGGGCGGCGACGACATCGCCAGCGTAGGCGGCAGCAAGATCGGTCCGCAGGAATTCCAGCAGGCCTTGCGCGAGCAGCAGGAGCGCATGCGCCCGGCGCTCGGCGGCAACGTCGATCCGGCGCTGCTCGACAACCCGCAGATGCGCTCGGCCGTGGTGCAGGGGCTGGTCAACCAGCGCCTGATGGCGCTGCATGCGAAGAAGTCCCGGCTCTCCGTTTCCGACCAGCAACTGGCCCAGTTCATCGCCTCGGCCCCGGCGCTGCAGGAAAACGGCAAGTTCTCGCCGCAGCGCTACCAGATGCTGGTCGCCTCGCAGGGCCTCAGCAAGGAAGCCTTCGAAGCGCGCGTGCGCCAGGACCTGGCGATGCAGCAGGCCCTGCTGGCCGTCGGCTCGGCCTTCCCGGGGCGCGTCGCCGCCGACCGCTGGCTCGCCGCGCAGCTCGAGGAGCGCGAGATCGCCGAAGCGGTGCTGCGCCCCGAGGCTTACGTCGCGCAGGTCAAGCTCGCGCCCGACGCCGTCAGGAATTTCTACGAAGCCAACCGCAAGCAGTTCGAGCTGCCCGAGCAGGTGCGCCCCGAATTCGTCGTGCTGAGCCTCGACAAGATGGCCGCCGAGGTGGCGCCCGGCGAGGCGGAGGTCCGCGCCTGGTACCAGTCGCATCCCGAGCGCTATCGCCAGGGCGAGGAGCGCCGCGCCAGCCACATCCTGATCGCGGCGCCGAAGGGCGAGGACGACAAGGCGGCACGCGCCAAGGCCGAGGAACTCGCCGCGCAGTTGCGCAAGAACCCGGGCGACTTCGAGAAGCTGGCGAAGCAGCATTCGCAGGATCCGGGCTCGGCGGCCAACGGCGGCGACCTCAACTGGTTCGGCCGCGGCATGATGGTGCCGCCCTTCGAGCAGGCGGTGTTCGCGCTCAAGGAGAACCAGATCAGCGAGCCGGTGCGCTCCGACTTCGGCTATCACATCATCAAGCTCACCGGCGTGCGCGCCGAGAGCGCGCGGCCGTTCGAGCAGGTGCGCGCCGAGATCGCCGCCGAGCTCAAGCGCCAGGCGGCGTCGAAGAAGTACGCCGAGGCCGCCGAGGGCTTCACGAACATGGTGTACGAGCAGGCCGACAGCCTGCAGCCGGCGGCCGAGAAGTACAAGCTGACGATCCAGCGCGGCGAATGGATCGCGCGCGGCGGCCAGGCGACGCCGCCCTTCGCCAACCCCAAGCTGATGGCCGCGATCTTCTCGGACGACGCGATCAAGAACAAGCGCAACACCGAGGCGGTGGAAGTGGCGCCGAACACCATCGTCGCCGCGCGCGTCGCCGAGCACAAGCCGGCCGCGCTGCAGCCGCTCGAAGCCGTGACGCCGAACATCGAGAAGCACCTCGTACGCCAGGAAGCCGCCAAGCTCGCCGCCGCCGACGGCCAGGCGAAGCTCGCCGCGCTCGCGAAGGGCGAGAAGGTCGAGCTCGCGTGGTCGGCGCCGCGCACCGTCGCGCGCAGCTATGCGCCGAACCTAGCGCCCGAGGCGGCGCGCGCCGTGTTCAACGCCGCAGCGGCGAAGACGCCGGCCTATGCCGGCGCCGCCGTGCCCGCCGGCTACGCGCTCTACCGCATCTCGCAGGTCAAGCCCTGGGCGCCGTCCGCGGGCGAGGAGCCGCCGCGCGTCAAGGCGCTGCGCCAGCAGTACGCCACCACCGTCGGCGAGGAAGAGTTCGCCGCCTGGATGCTGACGCTGCGCGACCGCTTCCCGGTCGAGATCAACAAGGCAGCGCTCGAGACAAAGCAGCAGTAGGGCCCGTCGCGGTCCACGAAAAACGGCGCCCGCGGGCGCCGTTTTTCATGGCAGCTGCTGCCGTGTCACGGCGGCAGCGGATCGGCGTTGCCGAGCGCCGTGGTGTTGAGGCCGCCGTCGACGTACATGATCTCGCCGGTGATGCCGCTGGCGAGGTCGGAGAGCAGGAAGGCCGCGGCGTTGCCGACTTCCTCGATCGTCACGTTGCGGCGCAGCGGCGCGTGGTGGGCGTTGTACGCCAGCAGCTTGCCGAAGTTGCCGATGCCCGAGGCCGCCAGCGTCTTGATCGGCCCGGCCGAAATCGCGTTGGCGCGCACGCCGTGCGGGCCGAGGCAGAAGGCCAGGTAGCGCGTCGCCGCCTCGAGGCTCGCCTTGGCCAGGCCCATGGTGTTGTAGTTCGGCAGCGTGCGCTCGGCGCCGAGGTAGGACAGCGCCAGCAGCGCCGGGTTGTTGCCCTTCATCAGCATCGGGCGCGCAGCCTTGGCCAGCGCCGGATAGCTGTAGGACGAGATGTCGTGGGCGATGCGGAAGGATTCGCGCGAGATGCCTTCGAGGAAGTCGCCCTCGATGGCGTCGCCGGGCGCGAAGGCGATCGAATGCACGAGGCCGTCGAGGCCCTCCCAGCCGTTGCCGAGTTCCGCGAACAGCGCGTCGATCTGGGCGTCTTCGGCGACGTCGCACGGGAAGATCAGGTGGCTGCCGAATTCCTCCGCGAACTTGGCGATGCGGTCCTTGAATCGTTCGTTCTGGTAGGTGAATGCAAGCCGTGCACCTTCGCGATGGCAAGCCTTGGCAATGCCGTAGGCGATCGAGCGGCTGGAGAGCAGGCCGGTGATCAGAATGCGCTTGCCGGCGAGAAATCCCATGTGTGTGACCTCGGAAAATGACCGCCGGATTATAGCGGAACGCAGGCTTCGGCTACACTTCACAGATGCGTCGCCTCGCGCTGATTTCCCTGGTTTTCGTGCTGTCTGCCTGCGGTTCGGCATGGAACGATCCGTACCCGGCGGCCGAGCGTGGCAAGAACATCCTCTACACCGCGTTCACCGATCGGCCCAAGCATCTCGATCCCGTGCAGTCGTACAGCGAGGACGAGATCACCTTCACGGCGCAGATCTACGAGCCGCCGCTGCAATACCACTACCTGAAGCGGCCCTACACGGTGATCGCCGCCACCGCCGTTGCGGTGCCGAAGCCGCGCTACCTCGACGCAAACGGCCGGCCGTTGCCCGACAACGCGGACGCATCGCGCATCGCCTTCACCGACTACGTGATCGACATCCGGCCGGGCATCCGCTACCAGCCGCACCCGGCCTTCGTCGAGCAGGAGATCGACCCCGCGCGCGCCGAGACGCTCGCCGATTTCAAGCTGCGCGGCACGCGCGAGCTGCGCGCCGAGGATTACGTCTACGAGATCAAGCGCCTCGCGCACCCGCGCCTGCACACGCCGATCCTCGGCCTGATGTCGGAGTACATCGTCGGCCTGGGCGAATTCGCGGCGCAGCTGCAGCAGCACGTGAAGGCGCTGCCGCCCGAGCGGCGCGGCGAATGGCTCGACCTGCGCGAGTTCGCGCTGACCGGCGTCGAGGTCGTCGACACGCACCGCTACCGCATCCGCATCAAGGGCAAGTATCCGCAGTTCGTCTATTGGCTGACCATGCCCTTCTTCGCGCCGATGCCCTGGGAGGCCGACCGCTTCCACAGCCGGCCGGGCATGGCGGAGAAGAACCTGACGCTCGACTGGTATCCGATCGGCACCGGCCCCTACATGCTGACCGAGAACAATCCCAACGCGCGCATGGTGCTCGAGCGCAACCCGAATTTCCGCGGCGAGACCTATCCCTGCGAAGGCGAGCCCGAGGACCGCGCCGCCGGCCTGCTGGCCGATTGCGGCAAGACGATGCCCTTCATCGACAAGGTCGTGTTCACGCGCGAGAAGGAGCAGATCCCGTACTGGAACAAGTTCCTGCAGGGCTACTACGACGCCTCCGGCATCGCCTCCGATTCCTTCGACCAGGCGGTGCAGGTGGGCAGCGCGGGCGAGGTCGGCATCACCGACGAGATGCAACGGCAGGGCATCCAGCTCAGCACCTCTGTGGCGACGTCCACGTTCTACATGGGCTTCAACATGCTCGATCCGCTGCTCGGCGGCAAAGGGCCCGACGACGAGCGCGCGCGCAAGCTCAGGCAGGCGATCTCGATTGCCGTCGACCAGGAAGAATTCATCTCGATCTTCCAGAACGGCCGCGGCATCCCGGCGCAGGGGCCGATCCCGCCGGGCATCTTCGGTTACCTCGAGGGCGAGGCCGGCATCAACAAGGCCATGTACGAATGGCGCGACGGCCGGCCCGTGCGCCGCGACATCGCCGAGGCGCGGCGCCTGCTCGCCGAGGCCGGCTATCCCGACGGCCGCGACGCGAAGAGCGGCGAACCGCTGGTCATCAACCTCGACACCACGTCCGGCGGCGTCGGCGCCAAGTCGCGCATCGACTGGCTCAACAAGCAGTTCCAGAAGCTCGACCTGCAGCTCGTCGTGCGCAGCACCGACTACAACCGCTTCCAGGAAAAGATCCGCAAGGGCGCCGTGCAACTGTTCTATTTCGGCTGGAACGCCGACTACCCCGATCCCGAGAACTTCCTGTTCCTGCTCTACGGGCCGCAGGGCAAGGTCAAGCACCAGGGCGAGAACGCGGCGAACTACGCCAATCCCGAATACGACCGCCTGTTCGAGAAGATGCGCGCCATGGAGAACGGCCCCGAGCGACTCGCCGTGATCGCGCGCATGCAGGAGATCCTGCGCCGCGACGCGCCGTGGATCTGGGGCTTCCATCCCAAGGAGTACACCTTGCGCCACGCCTGGCTCAAGAACCGCAAGCCGACCAAGGTCGGCAACAACACGCTCAAGTACCAGCGCGTCGACGTCGCCGAACGCTCGCGCCTGCGCGCCGAATGGAACCGCCCCGTGTTCTGGCAGGCGCTGGTCGCCGTGCTCGCGCTCGTCGCGCTGGCGCTGCCGGCCTGGTGGGCCCACCGGCGCCGCGAAGCCGCGAGCGCTCGCTAAGGAATCCGCAGTGGCAGACAACAAGCTGTTCAAGACCGGGAAATTCAGCGCCGCCGAACTCGCGGAGATGCGCGTCAAGGCCGACAAGCCGCGCGTGCTCTACGACCTCGGCCAGCAACTGCGCAAGGCGCGCCAGGCCGCGCGGCTCGACCGCGCCGCGGTCGCCGCCCGCTGCGACGTCGCCGCCGACCAGCTGGGCCGCTTCGAACACGGCGCCGCCGACATCGGCTTCGCCGCACTCGACCGCTACTGCGGGCAACTGGGGCTCGATCTCGAGACCGTGCTGCTGCCCTACCTGAACGACGACGCCGAGGCCGTGCGCGGTGTCGTCGGGCTCGCGCGCAGTTGGGCCGGAGCCGGCAAGCCCGTGACCATCGGCGAGATCCTCGGCGTGCGCCGCCGCCGCCCGAATTGACCGCCTCCGGCCGCTGTGGTTAAATGCGCGCCTCCCGCAAGGCGGGGCGGTTAGCTCAGCGGTAGAGCACTGCCTTCACACGGCAGGGGTCACTGGTTCGATCCCAGTACCGCCCACCAAAGAATCAAACACTTAGGCTGCCCTCGGTGTGCCGTTAAGCATAAAGTGGCCGGTTGGCCAGGTTATGCTTGATTTCACGTTTGGCCACATTATGCTTTTCCGGGGTGCGTGGAGTAGATTGAAAAGTTTTGCCATAGAAAATGGGCAAGATTTCGGCGACCTGGCTGGAAAACAGGCGCAAAAAAACGGGACCCGCGGGTCCCGTTTGCTTTGGCTGGAACGACTGCTGCGACTAGTCGTTGGCGGCCACCGCAGCTCGAATGTGTGTGTAGCTGTACCTGACTGACTTCACGTCTCCCTCCAGTTGATACCAGACCTCGCGTGCGCTCATCCCGGTGTAGCCCGCTTCTCGGCGCTCGCGAAGTAGCCCCCCAACCTCTTCCTTGAGACGGGCCTCGCGGTCTGCCCTTCGGGACGCCATGAAGCGCATGTACCGGTCGGCAATTGCCCGAGCCTCGACGTTGGCACGCAGGTAAAGGTGCCGATAATCAACGCCGACCCGTGCGCATGCCTGTCCGAGGCTAATTGGTTGAGCGGCCTGAAGAAACTCGCGGAGTTGGGCCCGGATGGCGTCCCAGTCGAGCGCCCGAGCCTTGATGCCCTTGCGGGGTGAAGATAGCTGGGGAATTACCACTTGCACCGGCTCAACGGGCAGAACCCAGTCCTCTGTGTCACCGGCAAACAGCCTGTCCAATCCGATGCCGCCGTGAAGGCTTATCGCAAGCCAAGCTTGGATGTTCGGGAGCCCACCTTTCCTGACCCAGTGCCAGACCCCGCTTTTCGAGACGCCCAATTTCTTGGCGAAGGTGCCAACACGGCCGGATGCCATCTTCTCGATGACCACTTCCAATAGAGCTCCGACGCCGTCGGGAGCAACGGCTGGGTTGCCTGCCAGCATCTGGCCGACCTGACGGGCGACCCAAAGCGCTTCTGGCGCCGCGGGCGTTGTCTGGGCGTTACCCAAGAAGCCGCCGCACGACGTGCAGTAGCCGGGCACTACCGTCGCCGCCCGGTTGCGGACATTTGTCCGCTGACAATGCGGGCAGGCGGACACGAGTTGGACTTCGTGATGGGCGCAGGCCGTGACCGGTGCTAGGTCCCATGCGAGGCGCAGGTGGGGCGGGTTCTCGGCGGCACGGTCTTCCGCCAAGCAGCAGGTACACCAGCGGTCTGAGGATGGTGCCAATCCCTGCGTGGGGAGCAGTTGTCGCCACGGCACCAGCGTCAAGCGGTCCAGCGCTCCGACGCCGGTGAGCTCGGCCAGGCGGGCGGCCCACTCTTCCGTCTCGGGAGAAAGACTCGAAAAAGAGCGCTGCGACCATTTGAAGTCGGCCGGCACCGGCTGGTCAAAGTGGGTGAGTATCCAGGCACCCAGATTCCGTGCCGTCATACCGTGCGAGTGAGCCAGCCGACAAAAGTAGCTCGTGAGGCTTTCTACCTCTGCCGTGCCGACGCCGAGAGGCGTAAGCGCGTGAAGCGTCGAACGAGGGTTGCTAACCGGGACCATCACGCCACCTTACGAGAGGTCGTCGGCGCCCAGGCAACCAATGCGCGCTCGAGTCCGGGCGCAATGCGCTCTTCGCCTTCCTCAATCTCGCGCAAGATTTGCGTAATCTGCGCGTTGGTCAGCAGGGCAGTACGCAGCGTCTCCTCCGACCAGCCTTTCTTGGCAACGAGCAGGTCGAGGCGCGTCAGGACCGTACGCAGGGTGCCGACGCAGCCGAGTGTTGTCCGGTGAAACACAGGCGCGTATTTCAGCAGGTCGATGTCCCGCAGCGCCGGCATCCATTCGCCGAGCTTTTTCACGCAGGTTCGGAAGGCCGCGACGTCGAACTCATCGTCTTCGCGGTAGCGACTGAAATGCAGGACGTGGGTGCGGCGTGCCAGTTGGCCGCTCAACGATACCAACTCGAACAGGTCGTAGGAGCCGAGCAAGACCCATTGCACGCCATATTCGTTCGAGAGCGACTTGAGGGTGTCAAGTTGCTGTTCGACACGAGTCGGGTGGCACTGGCGCATCATGTGAGCCGCCTCGTCGACCACGATAAACCGGGTCCCGCGATGACGCAGCGACCGCTCGACCGCGGTTCGCAGTCCCGACAAGCGATTCGTCTGCGAGCCAAGAGGCCGCACGACCTTGCCGGTAATTGCGTCGACACCGTATGCGGTTCGCGGGGCATCAAGTTCGCCTTCCAGCGCGGCCAGGATGCGTTGGTAGAACAGACGCCAGGAGAACTCCCGCTCACCTGACGATGGCGCCTCGACGCGAATCGCAGGGATGAGTCCCGGGTTGCTTTCGAGCAAGGCCGATTGGTCCCTCAATTCCGCCTCGACCAAGAAATCACCCAACGTGCTCTTCCCGACGCCGGTGGGGCCGCAAATCGTCAGCAGGTTCGCGTTGACGCCGGCGTTCAGCATCAAGCGCGACTCGTCGATGACGCCTGCAATGCGCGGATGTCGGATTCGCTGCCCAGGCGGAACGGAGGAGGGGTTCGACGGGCTGGCAGTTTTGTTGGCAGTCATGTTCGTAATCCAATCAGAATCAGAAGGTGTCGAAGTCAAGGAGTTCGGTGTTCGCGGGGGCGACCTCGAGCCCCGTAGATGTCACGCACAACGGCTGCACATGCGCTGGCTTGGCGCCGACCAAGGACAGTCCAGCTGTGATGGCATCGGGTTGGGATGTCCGGCTAATCGAAGCGAGGTTGAGCATTTCGTAGAGCTCGCGGTTTTCTTGTTGGCGCTCGAGTGCCAAGCGCGCCGCACCTTCGGGCTCGAACGTCTGCAAGAATTCAGACAGACGTTGCAGCGTGGGCTCGCTGGTCCCAGAGGTCGGATGGCGGGCGATGAAGTCGGCGGTGAATAGCTCGCGCTCTTTGTCGGTCATGCGCCCCAATTGCGCGAGTACGTTGCAACGGGCGGGCACCCACCGCTTGTCGATTTGCACGTACACCGTTGAAGCGTCCCAGGGGTCATATCGCACTGGGAGCTTCTTGCCATGCAGCTTCGGGTCGCGGAACTCCGGGCACCAGTAGTAATAGTTGTTGTTGACCTTGATGCCCCGCTGCCGGTCCACGGTCCGTGCGCCCGCACGTGCCACGGTGGGGCAGGTCAGAATTATGAACTCCGGCGTGAGGGTGACGATGCGGTGCGCTCGCTCTCCCGAGCAGGCGATGCTTCGTTCAAATGCTTCGCGAGGGCTAAGTCCGAGCGCCGAGTGCTCACACTGGTCGTAATAGGTGAACGCCCAGTATTCGATGCCGAAGTACATGGTTTCAAGCGTCCACTCGGCCAGCCGCGACGGAAGGAACTTGCCGGTGGTCTGGCGCACGTTCCTGAGTGCCTTGGTGTTGCCCGCCAAGTTATGGATGTATTCGGTATTCAACCGTCCAAAGATGCGTTCCATCACGGCGCCAGCCCGCGGCTGCCCCGCTGGACGGTAACGAACATGGATGTGCATCAACTCTGCGAATTGCTTGAAGTCCTCGCAGCGGAAATCAGCGCCGTTGTCGACCACGATGAATTGCGGCAGGCGTCGGTGGCGTCGCACCATGTCGCGCAACAGCATCATGTTCGAGCGGTATGAAGGCGGGTCATAGCTCAGGTAAATGCCGAGAATCCGTCGGGTAAACGCATCGATGGCAAGAGAAAGCCAGGGTCGCCCGAGCGATTCACCGGTCTTAATCGCTACCAGCTCGATGTCGAGCTGCGTGTGGTCCAGGTGGACGTACTGGAAGGCACGCGACCCGTGTACCGGCGTATCGACGTGGAGGACGGTGACGAACTCGGCGTTTTGGTAGGCAACACGCTTGCCGTGCCGCGCCCTGTCCGATTCCTCTTGCGGTAGCGCCTTGATGCGCTGGATGAGCACGGGATACGACGGCGCCTTTATGTGGCGTTCGGCGCATAGGACGAGGAGCTTTTTGTAGCAGTGACGATATCCAGCCGCCCTGTTCGTCAGATATACGGTCTTGATGATTTCGTCGATTGCTGCTTCCTGTTCCGGGGTCAAGCGCGGTTGTCTGTTTCCTCGGTCGCGAATGCGCGGCACCAATGCGACAAGCTCGTCCGTGCCCGTCATCCGAGCGATGGCTATGGCTTTGAGATGACGTCGCTGGCTGCGATTGGGTTTGGTTATGTGCTCGAGCTGCGTCCTCCGGGAGACGGCCATCCGGAGCTCTTCCGCCGAGAAGTCGCACAGGCTACGTTCACTCCTTTCTGATGAAGAGGCCGCATCCATCAAGAGGTCGCGGCTGGCCGCCAATTGTTCGAGCGTTTCTATCGGGATTTCGACCGGCTTGCCGTCGTCGCTGGTGAGGACGGCTTTGCTCGTCCCGAGCATGGCTAACGTGTAAGACTGATGGTTGTAGACGAGTCGCGCCCCGTCGCTGAGGTGTACGACCCCAGGAACGGGAAACGCGGTCGGCGTCGTCCGAGCATGCTCGAACTCACGGACGGCTTCATCGCGGAACACGCGGCACTGAGTGGGGTCTTTCAGCGCCGCGACGTCGATGTCTGCGACGAGGAGGCCGTCTGCAATCAACTGGAAGGCGTCGTCCGGGCGGCACTCGGCCTGTTCGTACAACTCGGCAAGGAACAGGACGGGTTGGGCTGCGAGGGTATCGCGCACCCGCATAGCGACGTCCACGGGGCAGCGGTCAGCCGACGGATGCAGATAGTCCTCGAGAAACAGGATGTTCTCGACTCGACGACGCGGGATATCTTGGTCCGTCCGAATGCGGTAGCCGATGCCGCGCTCCGCCAACCACTGCTCGATGCCTGCCGCGTACCAGCGACCGTCGGAGCCGAGTTGGTAGCGCCAGGGATGGCGTCGGGCAAGGCCCTCAACCTTGCGCCACAGCTTCCACTCGTCTATCCAAATCCCGTGCTCAGTGATAACCAGGGCGTCGGGGGTGTGGTCGACAATGTGTATCTCGCCATCAGCATCAACCACCTCAAATCGCAGCCGGCACGGTTGCATGAAGTACTCAAGCACGGACGGGTCCTGTTCATAGCCGACGGCCGCCGGAAACTCCAGATGTCGGCTCTCGGTTTCCACGGGTCGCTGCATCTTCCAGCTCTGGTACGGCGTCACGACATTCCGGCCTTTCGAGGCGACTTGCCGTATCGGAGCGAATTTGGCAGCGTCTAAGACCAAGCGCCGTCCTGCGGGCGGCAGCCCAAGCCGGTCGAGCAGTCGCTCCCTTTGTGGCGTTTCAAGCATCCCTTGCCTCCGTGATGTCCAGGCACAGGTATAAAAAGCGTCTTGCGCACCACGTCAAAAATGACTCTAATTGGCATCCTATGGATGCCGAGACGGACCTTCTGAGGTGAAAAACGCAAAGCGGGGTCGGCCGATTTCCGTCAAGAAACCACGGAGTGAGAAAGCCGAGGCTCAGGCAGGCGATGTATGGCGGGAGCGAGCCATATGCATCGTCAAAGCCGCGATGGAAGAACGCGGGTGGGGGTACGGCGACTTGGCGACTGCCTTGACCAAAGCGCTCGGAGTCACCCTCGCGCCGCAAGTGCTCAACCGGCGCATCAACAGGGGAAACTTCAGTGCCGGATTCCTGCTGATGTGCTGTGAGGTTCTGGGGATTCGACTGGGTCCTCAGGCCGAGGTACCCGATGTCGTCGCGACGGGGCAGAAGGCAGTCAAGCGGCCCAGGGTAGGCTCGATGAAGCCCGGGACGGGGCTTGAAGCAGTCGTTGGGACTTGGGGGCGTCGGAAGAGGCTGGACTGACTTGGGATGCGGGCGCTGCAAGGTAGAAAGGCAGCTACTGCGTGGCATTCCGGGCGGTGACGCCCGGTTTGTTAACAATTCGTCGACGATGCTCACTGCATGGCCCCCATTTTGTGGTCCGTTCACAAAATGGCGACCTGGGGTAGCTACGCCCCATTCCGTCAGACAGTCATGTCACGGTCTCAGTATCTCACAATGGCGCGAAGAAGGAGATTTCGCCCGTAGGGGCACGAGCTGTATGCATGACCATTACCTTGCAATGCGTGCGGTTGTTGGTCAGTAATCATCAAAAGGACCTGGTCAAGAACGAGCGAATGGCGCTTGAAATGCATTATGCTAGCCAAGTAGGCTTGGGAATCTGAATTAGGGGATACATAGAACCGCCGTGCTTGTGTTGGCCTGCTGTGGCGACCAAGCAATGACTTTCCCGATATGGCAGCGTCAATTTGCGAGGAGTTGGCATACCGCCGGTAGGCTCACTGCATGACTAACCAACAAAGACAAGAATTTCTCGCGCACGTTAAAGCAGTCGGGCAGGTGCTGGTAGCAGGGCGGTATTCCGCCGCGACGGTGGTGGGTACTGTTTTTTGCATTTGGGCTGCTGAAGTTCGTCCTGGTTTGGCCACCATCGAATTCGCGTACTCCACTCGACTCGCTCAGGACGGGTCCGTCCTCAAGTTTGCGGCTTGGCTCGGACAACATAGCCTGCTCGATGCAGCCTACTGGCTGAGTTCAGCGTACGCTCGGTGGGTGGGTGATGCACGACGGAAGGAGTCGGCGATGTTCTTCACACCGCCCTCCATCACCAACCGGCTACTGGATGACCTCGAAGCGGCAGGAGTGTCGTTTGAAAGCCACTCGTTTCTGGACCCGGCCTGCGGTGGAGCTGCGTTCCTGGCGCCAATCGCGACAAGGATGCGACTGGCGCTCAAGAAACGAGGCCTATGCCCCCGAGACATTCTTGAAAGCGTTCAGAAGCGTCTATTCGGAACCGACATAGACCAGACTCTTTGTCAGCTTTCGCGAAACTTCCTTTTGATGGTTTTGGCTGATGAAATCTCAGCCGCCCAGTACGCGCCAAAATTCTTCCTTGCCAACGCGGATTCTTTGTCTGGCCTTGACGCATTGTTAGGTCAGGTGGACGTGGTCGTCTGCAACCCGCCATATCGCAAGATGCGGAGCGATGAGGTTGAGACTCATCGAAGCCGCTTCTCGGAGGTCATGGAGCTTCAGCCTAACCTCTACGGCGTATTCATGGCGCAATGCTTGCGCCTTCTCAAGCAGAACGGTATTGCTGCCCTCGTGACGCCAACCAGCTTTCTTTCTGGGCAGTCATTCGCGAAGCTGCGCACTTACCTGATGGCTCAATCCAGCATATTGCAGGTCGGTATCGTTGCGGACCGTACTGGCATCTTTATCGATGTTGAGCAAGAAACCGCAATCACGATGCTGCGACAACGCCCAGTTGAGCACGTCGCTGAGACATCAGCGAACGTCGCCGTCGTATCTCGTAACGGTACCGTGCAATCGGTTGGTGCTTGCATGCTTCCGAATTGTGGAGGTGCTTGGCCCATACCGCGAACAGTTGGGGACGCGGAAATGTTGAGGCTGATGGGACAGAGTCGTTTGAGACTGAGCGACTATGGTTATCGCGTTCGTATCGGCGCTCTGGTGTGGAATCGAGACAAGCGCCGAACATTCCTAACGCAGGGGCGCGCCAAGCAAGCAAAGGCCAAAAATGTGTGGCCCCTACTGTGGTCGAGTGATGTGTCCGCTGGCACTGCGGTGTCATTTGCCCCAAACGGCAAGGACAACGGAGAGCCAACACTTGTTGAAGTGTCAGGTGACAGCCGCATCATCATTCGTAATCCAGCCGTGGTGATGCAGAGAGTCACCTCGAATGACCAGCCGCGACGCCTTGTGGCCGGATACGTCGATGCAAATTTCATTCGACAGCATGGGGGGTTTGTAGGGGAGAATCACGTTGTCATCTTGGAGTCCAGAGAAGGTTGCCAAGTAAGCCCCGAAACGCTCGTTCGCATTCTTGGTGCGAGCGCCATTGAGCGCTACTTCCGATGCATCTCTGGAGCAATAAATGTGTCCGTTTTTGAGCTCTTACAACTTCCGATGCCAGATGCTCTTTTGGTACAGGCGGGCCTGGCTAGCGGCTTGGACATCGACTGTGCAGTAGTCGAGGCGTTTAACAAGCCGTAGTAGTTTCTAACTCGGCAATCACCGTCATTTTTGGTTGTTCATGACATCACCTACTGCCCTCGAAAATCGCAGAAAGGCGCTTGAGCAACGGAAGGCGTTGGCTGACCGGATGCTCGCGAGACGCCCAAAGGGCTCGAGTAACAGCGCAGTGGTGGCACCGATTGAACCTGCCGCTGGGCCACGCGCACCCACGCCATGTCCTGAGCGATACGGTAAGGCAGGGGTCTCGGTGTATCGTGATGACGAATCAGTCGCAAGCGCGCCCACGCAAGCCGTTATCTCCCTCGTTAATTTATATCTGGACGCTGCCAAGTCGCGTACGAAGCATATTGCTCTCCTATGGCCCGCCGCTCCACATGCCCTTGCGATGGTGCATGTTCTGGCGACCCTTGAGCGTTGGGCCGTTGGCAATAAGCAGGGTGTTAGGGGACTGCTGTTTCCGGCGAAGACCAATGTATTTCACCCGCTTAATCACCTGCATCTGGACCGAGAAAAAATACTCGAGTGGGCCGAGTTGCTCCTTGAGTCGCGCGACAAGCCAAACCCTCACGTCGAGAAAGCGTTTTGGGCGAAAGACGCGTTCCTCTACTCACTGGCTAGTTTAAAGTCGGAAGCCGGCGAGACATTCAATCCAACGATGAGTGAACTCATCCCTCGCTTCGTCGCCGGGGCGGGGTTCCAACAATGGTCTTCGTGTGCGGCCAATCTCTTGGAGCACATCGCCGCGCGCCTTGCCCGCCGGCACAAGAAAGCGCTCGGGAACAATCGCGAGGAGCTCGGCGCACCGAAGACTGCGCCAGATGCACTGTTCGCACTAGATACCCGGATGTCCAAGGATGAACGGCTGATTGCGCTCCGCGCACTAAAGAACCTAGGCCAACCGGAAGTTGTCTTGGTCAATGCAACACGCCAGGTTCGGCTTGAGACACGCTCACTTCCGAAACTGGTCGGAAAGGTTTGTGCGGACATTGACCTTGTATTTTCGCCGACACCCCCTGGCGTCGTCGTGGTAACCGACGACCCAAGTGCAGCATTTCAACTTCGGAAGGAACTCACGGGGCAGGAGGGACACCCCCACAACGGCAAGCATCACGCAGTTTCCCGCGATTACTGGATAACCGGTATTTGCAGTGGAACAAAGAACGATGGGTTGCTCCCACCTGGAATCTCCACCTGGACGCCGCCGGCGCCACGTGAATTTGATGTTGAGGTAGTGGATACGGAAGCTGCACGCGTCATCTCTCGCTTATATCGAATCGCCAATAGACTGCCCAACGCGAGAACCGCGGGAAACGCCGTCACTGCTGCGGCTGGTTACTTGTCGCGCATGGCGTCTTGGCCTTGCGGCATCCGCACGGTTGTGGAATGGCTAAGGGATTCGGCCGCATCGGATTACATGCGGCGTATCTATAGCTGGTCGACGTTTCATGCCGCCTTGGCTGCTTTTAGCCAAACAGAGGAAGCAGCGGGGGAGCGTCAAGCAATTGAAACATGTCTGGAAGATGGTACGAGGATGCATGAGGCGTACCAACCGGCTACGCCCTTCGCACTGCGCCTGGCATCGTTTGTCGAGTATGCGTCCACCTGCAGCCGACATCGGATGTATCTGGTGTTTACCAGCCCTATCAATCGCCGATTCGCAGAGCGCTTCCTCAGCCAACACGAGTTCACCAGTGGGGCAAAGTTCGCCGAGTTCGCTGACCGTGTCGTACTAACGACGTCCGCGCAACTGGACGAATCGCTCGACCAACTCGATGGTGCGCGCTTGGTGTTTGTGGGGCTCGACGACGAAGGGCTGAGGCTAGCGCTAACCGATAATCGAATTCCGAAACACGCGGCGGTACTTCTGACGCAGCGCGCCGGCCAGCACCTCCGGACCGTTTTCCACTTGATAGAGGATAAGTTCTCCGAGTTCAACATTCTTAAGCCGCGGATGGACTCCTTCCTAAGGCAGCTAAGCCAGCTTCCAGAGGACCAGACGATATTTGTGGATACGTTTTCGATGCCTGCGTTCCGGACGGAACTTTCAACTGACCTAGCGGAAAGCGCGAACAAGAATGACCCGGAGGCTTGGAGCATTCGCCTCGAAGGTGGACTTACCCTCTATAGAAGGCCGACGCACCTTGTTTATGTGTACGACCCCGCGAGCAGCAACTCGACCGAACGGGGGTTCCGTCCATGCAACGTGAGTTCGCTTGGTCCGGGTGACCGTCTGTTCGTGATGTCCCCGGAGCTGCGAGAGCTGGTCGAGTCTGCCCTAAAAGATGCAGGCGTACATATCGAACACGACAAGAGCTTCGAGTCGGCGCTTCACGACTACCATCAAGCCATTGCGGCGTGTCTCCAGCGGACCTTCCCCGCAAAGACCACTTCCGAACGGGCGAGAAGAATCCGTGCAGCCATCCTTGCCGACAACCCGAATTGGGTAAGTGATTTCCCTGAAGAGGAAGCGGTTCGATATTGGATTGATGTCGAAGACTTGGGTAGCAAGCCTTTCAAGGAGCGGAAGCCGCAGGCACCAATGAAGGAGGCGCACTTTGCCGCCTTTGCTCGCGCTCTCGGAATCCATGGTTTACAGGCTGCGTTCTACTGGCAGTCGGTCATTATGGCAATCAGGAATGCTCGGCGCATCGATGGCCGGCATGTGTCAGACATCTATTCATACATGTTGCTTCAACCCGAGTCAGCGATGTTGCACTCGAAGATATCCCGTCAAACGCTGAAGGTCCTGTTCCAACAAGCGCGGGAAAACACAATGGTCGTTGAGAACACCGCTGCTCCCCAAGGAGGTAAGCCGAATGGCTGAGACGACTGTTAGAAGCAATCCGGCAACAATTTCGACAACTATTAAGGAAGCTGTCGTAGGCGCGCTGGTGCAGATGACCCACGCACAGGTAAGCGGCGCGGGTAAGTTCGGAAAGTATTTGTTTGGCGCACGCCCTAGAACGTTGCTGAACTCAGCGTTCTTGTTGCCGGAGATTCAGGGCCGAGAGGGGGACGAAGTAACGTCTCCAATTTGGATAACTTCGCACGGCATGCAAGTCCAGATTTTGGCCGGTGTATCGGGCGAGATTCGCGTTCAGCCTCACGTGTCAGTGTATGTCCGAGTTTTGCCAAAAGAAGAAGACTTAGCGCGGCCCAATTGCCGGCCGACATTTCGACTTAGGCGTCACGTGGCTGATGAACTCAAGGCCGCTCTAAAAGTACGCCTTGATGAGGAATGGGAAAAGGTAAAGGGCACCTATACATCGCGCTACAAGCACCCGAATTGGCTTCGCATTCGCGAGGACACTCGTGCCGAGCTTTATAGGGCCCGAGGAATACCCATTAACGTTGTCCTGCTGGGAGCGGAAGAACCCAAGGAGGAATTCGGCAGCGGAGAGGGTGAGGCGACCACGGAAGGCATGGAGTCCGCCGCGGTAGCGACCATAGCCATCAGTGACGAACACTTTGAACCCATGGCTGTTCCGCACAAGTGGATGCGTCTGGATGTGTCACTTCCAGAATTTTGCTTTTCGCCCGCTGCTGGCTATGAGGCTGTCGTGGAGGCCGCCGCCCGTCACTCCGACGTGATGAAAGCCGCTCTACTAAAGAGCCTAGCGGATTGGGCAGCAAGCCCAGACCCTGAGATGGGGGGCAAGTTCTGGGGTTACCGTAGCCAGCTGTCAGTCAAGCCTAGTCAATATCGCAAATGGTCTGAATTCCTCGATGCTGCTCGAAAGTCACCTAATCCGATTGCACTACCCCAGGCATCGCTCGAGTGGACCGTCGAAATCGCGCCGGATTGGATGGACCCCGGTACCGCCAATATCCTCATCGCACTGGACAACGTTGGCACTGAACCACGTCAGCTTAAGGACGAGGTAGAGCCTGCACTGTTTCTAGTTAGCGTCACGGCATCATTGCCTAAGTCGTTATATCGCCCCCTCAAAATGGAGCGAGTGACGCCTTCATACCGCTACAACCGTTACTTGAAGTATCCAGCGATGGGTCATAACGGTGGCGTTGAGTTGGTTTCCCAAACCGCGACGGAAGTGACACTAGAAACAACCTGGTCTCCCAGGTTTGTTCAGCCAAGAATTGTTCCGAGCGAGCGCCCCAGCATTCTCCGCGTCGTTCGTAAGCTCTGCAATCCGGGAGAGTTTGACCGCGTCCTCCCCATCGCGGATGAAATGGCCCAGTGGCTCGCAGAGCAACCCAAGGTCGTCAACCCTGCCGACGGACTAGATGCCTCGGACAAGCAGACGATTGAAGATGAGACCAACAAGTTCCATCAAGACCTGAGCCGTTGGAGTAACGAGTTAAAGTCAATTGAGGCTGGCTTAACTGTCCTCAAGGAGTCGAAGGCCGCTTGGTTGGCTCGTGGACCTCAGCAGAACCCAGTGGCGTGCGTGTTCGAAGCCTGGCTAGCTATGAATGAGGCTATGGCGAACTTCATGCGCATACGCTTTGGGAATGATGCCGGCGAATGGCGCCTATTCCAATTGGCCTTCATCATCGCAAATATCCCTGCGCTTGCCTCAAGGATTCCTGAATTCAAACATCACTATGATGCGGCGAGGGACGATTCCGTCACGCTGCTGTACTTCGCAACTGGCGGCGGTAAATCCGAGGCCTTCTTTGGTTTGCTTGTCTTCAATCTGCTGCTTGACCGCTTGCGCGGTAAGAAGGCCGGCGTAACAGCGATGCTTCGCTATCCGTTGCGGCTGCTGACTATTCAGCAAGCGCAGCGCTGTGCGCGAGTCCTTGCCCAGGCAGAACTTGTACGGCGCATACACCGATACGGTGGCAATGAATTTGCAATCGGATTCTGGGTTGGCAGCGGCGGTTCGCCAAACCGGCTAAACGAGAAGGGCGTGGCCAGCATCCGTACGATTGATGATGTTCCGGCCGACCTCGCAAGCGAAGAAAAGCTGCTCGATGAGGACGCCAAGTACAAAGCTGCGGTTCGTGCGTGGAACAAGATTCCAAGCTGTCCATTTTGCGGCTCAAGGACAGCGCTGCGCCGGTTTCCGCTACGCGGCGGGACGCTCGCTCACGTTTGTTCCGACATCAAATGCCCGAGTAATGGCGATGAATGGAAGCCACTTCCCTTCCTGATTTGCGACGAGGACATATATGACATCGCGCCGTCGGTTCTTCTAGGCACGGTTGATAAGTTGGCCCTCATTGGCCATTCTGCCGGCACTATCAGGCGTGTGTATGGCATGTTGGGGGCTGCGCCTTGGCGAGACCAGGCCACCAAACGGTTGCGCATACCGAGTCATAGGGACTTGGAGCGTGGGCCGGCAGCATGTGGCTGTGAAACCTTGGCGCCAGCCTATCCTACGGGTGAAAGGCTGTTCTGGGACCCGTTCCCGAGCTTGCTTATTCAAGACGAAGCGCATCTCTTGGACGAATCGCTAGGTACTTTCGCCAGCCTTTTTGAATCGACTCTTGACGCTGTCCTTGCCCATCTATCGAGGTCTCTCACTGAAATTATCGCCAAGGACCCTGCTGGCCGCAGACGCCGGGCGAAGGTGATTGCCGCATCCGCGACCGTGAATGAGCCTGAACGGCAACTCGAGCATCTGTATCAGAGAGAAATCCCCGCATCGCAGTTTCCACATCCGGGGCCGACGCTATATCAATCGTTTTACGCGGTTCCGGATGAACCAGATGCCAGCGAAACGGAGCGACGCAAGCTAGAGGAACCAGAGGTCAGAGCAAAGCAGGCGCGTCTTTACTGCGCCTTCATGACTAACGGCAAGCCGCATACCGCAACCAGTGTTGCCGTCCTGTCGAGCTTCCATCTGTGTGTCAGCCGGCTATTCAATGGCCTCGTCGATGGCGACGATTCTGAGGTTGAGCAAGTTCGACAGGACCTGGTGTCGTGCGTCAGCCCTGGACCACTCCAACAGCTTCACCAACAAGTATTGCTCGACGCCTCCGTCGAGGAGTTGGCGACAGTTATTGACTTGCACCGTATCGCGCTGACCTACGTAACGAACAAGAAGGGCGGCGACCAGATTATGGCTGCTGAGGCTGAGGAGACCCGAAAGCGGCACCTTAATGACGGTCTACCGCTAGACGCTCTGGATACCCGCCTAATCACAGGCTCGGTTGAGCAAGGTGAAATTCAGGAAGTCGTTCGGTTAGCTCAGCTGCGTGATGAACCTGGAGAGCCATTTACGCCACTTTCAAAGGTCTTGCGCTCGGTCATCGCCACCTCTGCCATTTCGCATGGTGTGGATGTCGAGGAGTTCAACTCGATGTTCTTTGCGGGGATGCCGTCGGATATAGCGGAGTACATCCAGGCATCGTCCCGCGTCGGTCGGACACACATTGGCTTTGTCGTGCTCATCCCGACCCCCCAACGGAGGCGTGACCGGTACATCGTGGAAGTCTTCGACATCTTCCACAGGTTCCTGGAGCGCATGGTTCAACCGGCAGCTATTGACCGCTGGGCTGAGAAGGCCATCCAGAGAGTTCTGCCAAGCCTGTTCCAGGCGTATTTGGTTGGCGTGGCCCCAACCCGAAAAATGATTGAGCTGGAGGAGAGCCAGAAGCGAGACGTCCCTGACTACACGTACATCCCTAATATCACGAGGGAATACAACCTGAGAGGCACTGCGTTCATTACTGAAGTCACAAAGTTCATTGAACTCGCTATCGGCTTACGCGATGGTTACTGCCCAGAGGGCGCGGACCACTATCGAAAGATGATTGACGACAACGTTCGCAAACTTGTGACCAACTGGGCAAGTAGCGCGATGTGGGGCAGCGGTCCGCTGGACGCATTCTTTAAGGGGCAGAGTGACCCAATGCTAAAGCCAATGACGTCGCTGCGCGACGTCGACCAAGGGGGACTGATTCAGATGTCCTCTAGAGACGCTTCGGGTCGTCGGCAGACAGTTCCCGAGGTTCTTGGAGTCATGGCATTAGTGCGCCATGGTGTCGCTGAAGCTGATGACTTGGAGGCCTAGTAACATGGCCAAGAAGGGGTATTTCGCCGACGATGACGACGACAAGCAGCTCAAGCCGCCGAGCATGAGTCGCTCGCGGAACCAACTCGCTTCGGCATATGCGCCCGGCGCATTCTTCACGTTCGAGGGGGGGCTGGGCTCGTGTATCGCTGTCCCAGACCAATCGGATAACCCGGACGAAGCGCCGCTAGACGACCAGACCCGCGAGCAAATCATGATTCGACTTCGCGAGGTCTGGCAGGGCTGGTTTTCACGCGCTTACGCGTTAAATGGTGCAGGGAGACCCATTGCATCTCGGCAGTGTGTGGACGACGTTTTGTTGCGCGATGACGCTATCAATCCGCTCGGCGCCGACCGGCTCGCATTTGTGAATCCACTACGAATCGGGTATGCGCCAGCGCCGCTGACTTTCGTATGCAACACCTGCGGAATGTTTAAGTCCTACGGCTCAACATCCGAACTGGCTAAGGACACGAATACGTTTAAGCGCGGCCACTGCCCGAATCCTAAGAAGAAAGGGAAGTGTCAGTGGCGTCAGCTGGACGTGGTATTCGTGCATTGGTCCGGTGAGTGGCAGCCTGCTACGCCCGGCATGTGGGAATGGAGCGACCGCGACAAGACGAAACGCCTATATGGCGAGGCGTGCCCAATGTGCAACAGCAAGGAATTCTTGCTACGTACGGAGTCTCCAAGAATTGGCGAATGGGGTTTTGAATGCGCTTCGTGCGGCCATCGTGAGCGGCCGTCCTGGTTGCAGAACGACCCGTTCACTACCGAGGTGTTCCAAGACACTGGCGGGAGGCCCGTGGGCGAGCGCCGGATGGAGCCAATTTCATATCGAGCGTCGTCTGCCTTCTATGCGCAAGCGGAACAGTTTGTCGTCTTCTCCGAACGAGACCAAGGACTCCTGAAACTCCTGACCGAAGGAAATGAGGTCGAGTTGGAGGGGTTTATCGCGACCAAATACGGCTTCGGTGGAGCGGCTCCGACGCCCGAGGAGATGAAGGAAATTCTTCAGAGGGGCGGACACGACACCGAATGGGAGAGCTACCAGACCTTTGAGAAAATGAGGCAGATGGCAGTCTCAATGAAGCAAGCCGACGCCGAGGCCGCGATGGAGGCTGAGCTCAAGAAGCTGGTCAATCGATGGCTAACGTGGGACCCACCTCTTGTTCCCGTCAAGAGTGAACTTCCTCCGGTCTTGCGTACGTTGATGGTGCGTAGGTCTGAATTCTCAAGCAGATACGACCCGTTTGTTCTTGCCGTTGAGCACGAGGCGTTGCAGCGAAGCAAGCTTCAGCGGACGGCGGAAGCGGGGGCACGCGCTCCCTTTGTTCGGTTTGACCGTCTCGACCAAGACCTCGCGCCTAAGAGTGCTGAGGCCAAGGTTTCACAAGAGCAGAAAACCACTGAGTTGCTGGGCCGACTAGGCCTGGCTGATATGGGCCTGGTCCGCGAGTTCGAACTCTGTCGTTTCACACATGGCTATTCTCGCGTTTCTGCAACCCCGACCATGGAGAAGCGCGGGAACGACGTTCCGGTACGCCTGCGCCTATTTGAGCAGCTACGAAACGGGAAACGTCCAATCTACGTTGTTTCACAGGGCAACGAGGCCGTATATGCGAGCCTCGTGCCCCGGCATGTCCATGCTTGGCTGGCCGAGGTCGGAGTACGGGACCTGCCTGAATGGGCCCCAGATGGAACGGTAAAGTTGGGCGGGCGCATTCTGGAAACCGCTGAGCCATTTGGCCGATATTTCTCTAATCTGCATCCTGGCGACGCCCAGACTTACCGTTATGTGTATACGCTGCTGCACAGTTACGCGCATCTCGTGATGAAGGCTATCTCGGAGTTCTCGGGACTGGACCTCGGGTCGCTTGGCGAATATCTATTCCCAGCAGACCTTGCATTCGTCATCTACCGGAACGGCACGACGATGGACCTGGGTAACCTATCGTCGCTTTGGCGCAACGAAAATAACCGCTTCCTCGCGCACCTCTTGGAGCCGTCGTCTCATCGCTGTAACTCCGGCGCCTTGTGCGACTTTAACTTTGGGGCGTGCCCAGACTGCATCATGGTTCCCGAGACCTCCTGCATTGCTCAGAACCAACTGTTGTCACGTGCAGTACTAAGAGGAGGCTTGGCCCCACGTGAGGACCTGACACACAAGGGCAAGCGTATACGCGGATTCCTCGAGACTGTGAACGCAGATGGATGAGTCTCGACTCGCTAGTGCGTTCAAAGCCCTTTGCCCGCATGCGGCTGTCGGTAGCGCCATCTCCGCTGCTGTTGCAGAAGGACGGCTGTCCGGTGTAAGTAACGTACGGCAAGTCTGTTTGCTCTCAGGTGTCGCGCAGGCACGGGCAGCAGAGGCCATGGGATTCCTTGGTGCCGCGGCGAAACTAGGGCTCGTCGAGCGAGTGAGTGAGCTCAACTGGCGAATTCGAGACAAGGAATTGTTCACCCAACTTATGCCGATGCTATGGGCGGTGCATATCTACAGGTCTGAAGTACATAGCGACGCGGACCGGGTTGATGTCGTTCTCACAAAACCGCCCAACCCTAGCCACCTTACGCAGGTCTTGTCCCACAAATTGCTCGGCACTTGGGGGCTGCTTGATACGAGGGAGGTGCTGCCGTCGGTTGCTGAACGTGCGGTCACGCGCTTTGCAGTGATGACACCTTTTCTCGATGAGGTAGGAGCGGATATTCTTATAGCGCTCTTTCGCCAGGCTTCTTCGAGTGCCGAAAAGCAACTCATCCTTCGGGCAACCCCCGAAGGACACATGCCGCCGGGTTACTTCTGTATCGAGAGCGAGCTTCGAGCGATGAATACGGATGTCTTCAACTTTAGGCTGGAGAAGGCAGAGGCGACGGGGACCGAAACCTTCCACGCTAAGGTGGTATTGGCGGATGACAAGACGGCCTACGTTGGGTCATCAAACATGACCAAGTGGTCGTTTCAGTACTCTCTTGAGCTTGGCCTGTTGGTAACTGGCAGGGCCGCAAGCCGCATCGCGCAAATAGTGGACGCTGCGGTAGCTGTGTCCGCCAAGGTTGCCTAAGGTCCGCGAGCAGCAACGGCGAGGGCTTCAGGAAGCGCTAATTGAAAATCAAGCGGGCAGGATTCCGTGGTTTCTTCAATAGCGCGCGGTTGCCCTAGTGAGACGTTCTGCACAGGAGGTGCCCGCTGCTGCTATTCGCATGTGGACAAAGCAGCAATACGTTCCTCTGGATGGGGATGCGGGTCGTCCCGATTATTCCACCCGGCCAGTGCCTCTTTATAGTGACGGCGAAACAACTCCTGCATTAGCTTACAGCCAGCCAGTTTCCCACCTTCCTTGTCTGCTTTCAGTTCGATGTTCTTGCGACTGTCGGTAGATGCTATCTTCCAGTAACGATAGGTATCCCAGTGGAGGAGGTGTCCAATTTCATGGGCGACGATGCCTTTCACGTCGTCATCGTTGAAGACCTCCGGGTGCAGCATAGTTTCCGGCAATGCAATTACTCCGGCAAAGAAGGGCGTACGCACCGCCAAGGGAGCGCGTGGGTCTTTGGAAAGAACAAGCTTCGGCTCATCGATACCAGCTTTCCTTGCGTATGCTTGAGCGACATGCTGCAGTAAAGTGGTTCTAGGGGGTTCCTCTGGAAATGGCACACCATCTGCGTATAGCAGCGGCCCCCAGACATAACCCGCGATTGCAACCACCAGCCAGAACAGGACTGCTTTCCCTTCCGTCATGAAGAGGCACCTAGCGTTGGTGGTGGTTGTGTCGTCATGGAGCTGTTGCGATTGAAGCCTTCACGTCCCTCGGAAGCGCGTCGAGTAAGAGCCAGCGGCGTTATTAACAGGCGTGCCGTGGTCAGAAAGTTTCTGACTCGCTCAGAGTTATTTTCCTTTAAAGCCTTTTAGTACCTCTTGTAGATACTCGCCCAGAACACGTGGCTTGATTGTGTCCGCGATACTAACGGGGTCGTCGTCCAATTTTTGTTGTTCTCCTTCTGAAACACCGAACGACCGTTCTCCCAGCTTTATCAGAAACTCGTCCTGGGCCTCCTTGCTGAGTTGGGCGATGTACGGTCCGACTGCTTCGAGTTCCAGCGCACGCTTTCGATTCTTGCCTTCAATTGCAAGGAAGTGACGGGCCTGTCGTGCCGAGTACGCCGCGAACACGATGCAAGCCATCGATAGGAATACACGTACTGCAAGTCCGCGATAGAACTCCGAATCGGATGGCGTCCGGTCAACGCTGGCTTCAACTACAGGCGGTGATGCCGCAGTCCGGATAGCCAAGGGCGCTGCCGCCGCACTAGGCGCAGTTACCTTGGCGTGCAGAGCAACGTCGTCTTGGGTTGAGAATAGCCTCTCGCCGAGCTTCGGGAACGCCATCGTTACAGCAATGAACATCAGAAAACCAAGCGCACCGACAGTCAGGGCCTGCCATGTGTAGAGCATCTTTCGCGCATGGTTGGCGACCTTCTGGTAACCCGATGTGACGCCGAGGTTGCCGATGACGCCAACAAGGGCTTCTACCTCGGATTTATGACGGCGTATCTCCTTGAGGATTTCTTCGGCACTTTCCTTGTACTGGGTTTGAAGAGCGTCGATGTGAGCTTTATTGGTTTCATCGGCGGTTTTTTCCCGCTCCAGGAACGCCGACTGGTGTTCCTTCAGCTTTTGGTCATATGCTGATAACAGCGCCGACAACTGCTGTTGGCTTTCTGTCTGGAACTCAGAGAAGGCGGTTCGTCGTGTGTCTTGGTCCGTCGAGAACTGAGTTTGTTGGTCGGTCGCGGCAGACGTGAACTTCGCCAGATGGTCAGCCTGCGATGCCGCAAAGTCGGTAGCTCTCTTGTCCTGAGCGGCGGAAAACTGCGACTGCTGTTCCGTGGCGAGCGTCGCGAGTCGTTGCTGTTCGGCTGTCAAGGCAGCTTCCAAAGCCGCAATCTTTGTTTCGAGTGCTTGGTTCTTGGCTGCCAGTTCTGGTTGCTTCTGGATGGCCTCGTGCAGGTACTTTACGAGCGTGTTCCGATACTCGGCTGCAGCACTTCCGAGCGCAGCCAACTCCTCTGACGTCTGGACGCCCAGTACGGAAGCGAGGCCCGCGAGAACGTTATCGGCGGCACCGTTTGCGGCGACAAGTTGTGCGGGGTCGCCATTGGCTGCAAAGGCGTCAACGCTCGCTTGGATTGCAACGAACTGCTTGTTCAGGTTGTCTAGCGACCCGGGAAGGATGACGGCTGGTTCCGTGGCAGCCAGGCGCTTTCCCGAGAATGCAAGGACCGTTCGCAGCCGTTCAAGAGAGTCAATGGATGACGCGTCGATGGACTCTCGGTCGAGCGCCTTGTCTATTGCTGGGCCTACCGACGCTAGCGTCGTCCAAACAGCGTGAAGACGGACCCTGTCTGTCCATTGACTCATGACCAACTCCCCTGGGCGCTAGTAGTGCAAGTGACGTCGTTAGGTTTTACGAATGCATAATCATATATGCCAAGGCAATGTATCAGGTTTTCATAAGTGGCGTGGCAGCACGCTTCGGGCATGAGCGGTTGGTTTGGCGCGAAGCGTTTCGGTCGGGTTAGCGAGGCTATTGAGGCTCGAGACTTGGAGAGACATCGATGGGACGACAGTACGCGAGGCAAGAGTTGTACGACCTAGTCTGGAGTGAGCCGAAGGCTGTACTAGCCAAACGTCTCGGCATTTCAGACGTGGGCCTTGGCAAGGTTTGTCAAAGAGCCAACATCCCCGTTCCACCACGCGGTTACTGGGCGTTGCGGAGTGCTGGTAAACCCGTCGCCAAAATTCCTCTCCCGCCGAGAGCGCTGGGCCAATCTGACACCATCACAGTAAGCACTGCCGCCCCACGTCACGACGAGCCCGTCGGAGAGCTTCCACCGCCTCCAGTCTTTGATGAACCCGTTGAAGAGGTCATCCAGCGTGCGGCGCGACAGGTCGGCAAGGTCACGGTACCGAAGTCGCTGGAAAGCCCACATCACTTAGTGGCCAAGCTGCTTACGCAAGACGACGAGCGAAGGAGGAAGGTGGCTGAGGCTAGCTACTATTGGGACAAGCCGCGTTTTGAAGCGCCGGCAGCGAAGAGGCGCTTACGACTCATTAACGCCATATTGATGGCAATGACTCGTGCGGGCTTCAAACCCGTGTGTGATGGAAAAGATGCAGAGCATCTTCGGGTGTGCGTTGGGGAGCAGTGGGTGGAGTTTTCCATCGAGCCCACCAAGGCGTCCCGTTCGCACATCGCCCTCTTCGATGAAAACAATAGCGGCCCTCGTCAGCCGCTTCGAATCAAAGTGCGTTCGACGGTGGCCTGTCCCCCGGGAGTCCGCACAGAATGGACGGACACTGAAGACCAGACGCTCGAGAGCGTCATTCCAGACGTTGTACTGAGCCTGGCGGTCATGGGGGAACTCCATTACCGGGCCGACGTAAGGCACGGCTACGACTGGCTGGTCAAACGCAAGGCAGAAGAAGAGGAAGCAGCGCGGAAAGCGGAAGAACTTGCTGAAAGGAACGCTCGGGAAGCGAGGTTGCGCCAAGACAAGGCACGGCAGGACCACCTGTTCGGGCAGGTCATGAGTTGGCAGGTGTCGGGCCAGCTTAGGGAATTCGTCGCCGCGGTTAGACAGCATCCTGAAGCTCCGGACCACTTTGAGCTCGTGGAAGCGTGGAGCACTTGGGCGCTGGCCGAGGCTGACAAGTTGGACCCGATTCGCGGGGCGATTCAGACAATTGTCGAATCGAGGGAGGGCATTCTCGGTGGGGAGCCTGAATCTGAGGTGACACGCCCCGCCCAGAGAGTCACCGCTCAACCGGCAAGCGTCTCCCCATCAACCATCGAACGCCGGTATTTCCCAGGAATGCCGTGGTTCCTTAGGAATCGTTGAAGGCGGAGCGGCCCTCTGCAGAACTTCTACCGCACCGAGGAACGATATCAGGAAATCTCGTGGGACAAACGTTAGTTCTAGGACCGCGTTGTCAGGCTGCACCACCGCGGCACCATACCGTTGTCGTTATGCCAAGTTGCTGCTACAGTATTCGCCGAACTCGCCAAATAAGGTACAGCGGATGGATACGATGGATATCCTTAAGGTAGTCGGCGGCGCTATCGCAGCCTTTGCGGCAGGCCTCACGATTAAGAACGTAATATCGCGTCGCAAGAGGTCGAGTACGGATATTCGCTTCGTCTCGCAACGAGACAACACAGCCGGCGGCGACATAATCGCCGGAGACTGTATTAAGACGGAAAAACGCAAGTAGCAATAGATGTCCGACACCCCGAAGGACAGAGGCGGCGCCCTAACCGTCTCCACAGGTTCTCTTTCTGCACAGGACGTCGCTGAGATTGTTGGCAAAGTAACGACTGCGACTTCCTATAGCGGCGGTCCCATTCGGTGGGTCAGCCAAAAAAACAATACGGCGTACGGAGACCTGGTCGCGGGCAATAAATACGTTTTCCATGCGCCTTCCGCTTCTCCATTGGCACCGCTCTACGCCAAATTACGAGCGGAACAAGCGGGTATTCCCGAGATAGCTCGGATATCCGAGCAACTGCAGCACTTCTGCACCGCAAGAACGGATGGCGATGTCAGAGGACTTAGGCAAAAGCTCGAAGCGGCCGGACGCCATGACCTGCTCCAGTATGCCTCCGAACTAAAGGAGTTAGCGACAAAGACGCTAATGAAGTATCAAACGTCTGGCGTTGCCCAAGACATATTTACCCACATTCTGGCCAGGCTCTGCACGCAGTTCTTGTTCCGAGTTACTCCAGCCGTTCAAGCAGGCAAGTCGCGACAGGAAGTTGACGCTCTAATCGGCGAAGACGTCATAGCCAGCACCGTGGGTATGCTCGGTGACAATGACCTAAACCTTACCGAAGCAGACATCGTTGGGCTTGTCTTCTTTCTGGGCGGGAACTGCCACATTCGGTGGGACCCGTGCTGATATACCACCCAGCTTATGACGCGTATCACTGTGCGTTTCGAGTGTTGCTCGCCGTAGAGACTCTTCAGTCAGTGGACGTCTCAAAATTGCGGATTTTAGATTTTTACCTCGCATTCCCAGCGGAGGTCCTGAGCATCACTCTTCCGAAAGAGTTCTCTCACATTAGGAGAATCGCACAGCCGTTACGTAATGAGTACCACGGCCCGCTAAATTCGCGGAAGACGTTCCTCGATATGCAACACATCTTTACAACAGCAGTTCGTGCACTGGTTGCCTCAAGTCTCCTCGACAAGGAAAAGCTTGACGGTGGAATTGCAGAACGAACTCGAGTTCCAATTCCAAAGGAATTCCGAGAGGTTCTCGAGTCGGCGCGAGATAGGGAACCCGAGGTGACTGATTTCATTCTGTCCAAATTGGGCGGTCTTCCGACAACCGGAGTGGGTGGCCTTAAGGCCAGAACCGGACTTCTAGAGCATCGCTATGACTTTACGCAAGCCGACAATTCTATTTAAGCGTCTAGTGGTCTTGAAGGAACGCCGCAAAGTCTTTGAGGCGTCATTTCACAAAGGAGTAAACGTAGTACGAGGTCACAACAGTTCTGGCAAGACGACGGTTTTAGATTTCATCGCCTATGTGCTCGGTGCGGAGAACATTCCTTGGAAGCAGGAAGCCCTCCTTTGCACCGACGTTCTCGCAGAGGTGGAACTGAACGAGTCGCCTGTTACGCTTCGGCGCCCAGTTAACCCTCAGCCGCTAAACCCAATGCATTTGTATTGGGGAGCCATGGATGCGGCTCTGGAAGCCTCGGTTACCCAATGGGAGACGTACCCGTTCAAACGAAGCCCAAACAAGATTAGCTTTACGCAGGCGCTTCTGGTCGGACTCGGCTTACCCGACGCCCAAGGCGATGGCATGTCGAATTTGACAATGCACCAGTTCATGCGGGTGCTGTACGCTGACCAGCCTTCGCTGCATAGTCTAATATTCCGCACAGACACCTTCGACAGTGCCCTAACCAGGGAAACGGTTGGGAACTATCTTTGCGGAATCTATGATGACAAGCTCTATTCCGCGCAACTGGAACGGCGAACTCTCGAGAAGGAGGCTGCTCAGCTAGATGCCGAACTGAAGAGCATCTTCACGGTACTGGCTAAGTCCCAGAAGAGCACCGCCTTTGACTTTATCGGCGCCCAAATCCAAGCTGTCGAATTGGAGAGGGACCTCACGGTTAACGAACTGACTCGTCTCAAGACGGATAGAGTCGTCGCTACGAGCAAAAAAAGAGAGAGAAAGCCCGAGGAATCGCTTCGGCGCGAACTGAGCGATGCCAAGGCAGGACTTATTGCCACTGAGGAACTCATAATCAGGAAGGAACTGGATATCGCAGATTCGCAGAACCTGGTGCGTGAGATTGAACTCCGACTTCGAAATCTAGAAGAGTCTCGCGCCGCGAGAAACTATATTGGCTCCCTCGCATTTGCATTCTGCCCTAGTTGCCTTACCCCGACGTCCCCGCCTGAGCAGCCTGACACTTGCTCCCTGTGCAAGAGTCCGCTGACCGAAATAGCGGGGGACACTCAAATGATTAGGATGAGGAACGAACTGCGAATCCAACATTCGGAATCTCTGCAACTCATCGCGACTCGGTCCAAAGAGGTAACGGACCTGAAGAATCAAATCCCGACGCTTCAAGAGAACCTCAAACGGCTCGAGAAGCGTTTTGACGCATCGACCAAGGTCTGGTCGTCGGAACTTGAAGAAGCGATTGAAGCGGCAGCCAGACGCATTGGCGAACTAGAGCAGGAAATCAAGAGTCTCCTCGAAAACCAGCGCCTGGTAGCGGTGGTCAGGCAACTACAAGAACGCCGCGACGAAATCGCCATCCAATCAGCCACACTTGATACGCAAATCGAATCGCTCGTGTACTCTCAAGAGGAGAGGAAGAGGCAGGTGTCTTTAGAGGTCGCGCAAACGCTTGGAAGCCTTCTCCGACAGGATTTGCATCGGCAGGAAGAGTTTAAGAAAGCAGAGAACGTCCAGTTCAGCTTTACTGACAACGTCGTTTCGGTGGACGGTGCCAAACAGTTCTCCGAAAGCTCAACGGTGGTGCTCAGGCACCTCTTTCATGTCGCCCTACTAAGTACAGCCTGTAAGGTTGCCTCAATGCGCTTACCCCGCTTTATGATTCTTGATGGAATTGAGGACGGGGGCATGGAGCTTCCGCGCTCCCATCGTCTACAAGAAATCATTGCGAACGAGTGCATGAAGTACCCATGCGACTTTCAACTCATCTTTGCGACTTCACAAATTGCACCAAGCTTGGACAAGCCAGAATTTGTCGTCGGCCGCGCCTTTTCCGAAGAGCAGCGCTCGCTTGCGATACTTTAGGGGGGGCGAATAACGGCGGTCAGCGGCGGCAGGCGTAGCTCTCCGAAAAATCCCTGGCACAGGATGGTCAAACTCGATGCTGACTCTCTCCTCGACCTTGTGCCGCTTCTCTATTCTGGCGACCCCGAGACACCATCGGCCAGTGGCGACGAACTCGTAAGCGCGGCTTGTCGAGCCTCGCCGGGGATGTCCCTCACGGGGACCCGGGGGCCGGCTAGCACTCCGTTTGCCGCCGGGCCCAGTTGGCTGGCCTGTTCAACCGCAGCTACAAACGCACTGTGCGTATTCTTCAAGTATGCCTCCATGCGGGTTTGTGGGGGCTGTTGACTGCTTCCTGTGCGCTGCTGGCCCACGTGCTGATTGTGTTTCGTTTTCATGGGGCAACCCTATCATAGTGAGCCTCCTGGTGTGTAGCGCTCGGGCAGCCACACTGGGGCGCTTCGCGAAGGCTTAGCCCGTCACAAGAAAAGGCCTTGTGACGCAGGACATTTTTTTGGCCAAGTTTTGCTTGATTTCCGGACGTTTGGCCAGGATATGCGTTATCGCCCTGGCTCGTTGGGCGTCAAACGCAGCGGAATTCGGCCAAGTTATGCCTTATTCGTGGCCGCGATATGCTTAACGGCACACTCGGGCGGCCTTTTTGTTTTCGTACGGCATCTGTACGGCAGGCCTGGTCTCGTATCCCGTCATCGTCGGGTGGGTGGTTGTGGTTTTCCATCACCCACTCCCCAGCGCCTTATCCCGATCCTTCATCGCCGTGTCGCCTTCGGGTGAGGCGCCGCCGTGCCCAGGCGATAGGCCCCCGGTGTACTTCCCGTCCATTGCCGGAAGGCGCGGTAGAAGGCATTGGAATCCTGAAAGCCGATCTCCTGCCCGATGAGGCCGATGGCCGTATGGGTCTTCGTCAGGAGTTGAATGGCCAGGTCGCGGCGAAGTTCGTCTTTCAGGGCCTGAAAGGTCGTGCCTTCCTCGTTGAGCCGCCGCGTCAGCGTACGTAGGGACAGATGAAGCGCGCGGGCGGCGTCCGGTGCGGCGACCGCTCGATTCATTCGCTGTTTCAGGGTCTCCCTGACGAGCTGACTGGTCGGTTGGTTGTCGAATGCGACGAAGAGCCAGTCGCCCGGTGCTCGCGCCAGAAATCGGGTGAGGGACTTCTTGTCCTGGCGAATCGGCACTGCCAACTGGGAGGCTTCGAAATAGAGCGCGGATACCGGTTGCCCGAAGTGCACGGGGCCGGGAAAAAGGAAGCGGTATTCCGACGCATGGGGCGGGCGTGGATAGCTGCAATCCACGCGGAACAAGCCGATGCGCTGACCGCTGAGCCAGGAGGCCACGCCATGGATCAGCTTGAAAAGGATTTCCTGTCCAAACGTATTTCGTTGCATCTGCTCGCAGCGCGGTATCAGCGCCAGGCGGAAGAGGTCATCCTCGCGCGACAGTTCAACGGCGAAATCGTCGACCAGCAAGTGAAGGAAACGGGTGAGGCGGAATAGTGCCGTCTGGAGGCTTGGCGCGTCCAACAGGCTCAAGCACAAGAACTTGAACGCCCCGGCCCGCACCGGACGCGAGAACATTCCCGGAAGCTCGTCGTCGAGCTGCCGGGCCAGAAGCTGATAGAGACTGGCGAACTGATCGCTCGTGACCCGGGCCGTCTCGGCGTCGAGCAGCGCAGGCGCGATGCCGGCTCGCGACAGGGCCTCGGCTCGAGCTTCCGCATTGAGCGGCGTTCCGCTCAACAAGCCGAGAACGAAAGACATCGGGACCGTCGTCAGCCGGGCTTCGTCCATATGCATGCGTCGGGCAAAAGAACCCGGGACAGTACAAGATGGCCCATTATGCAAGTTTTTAGGCTCAACTGGCTACCTGCGAGAGGAGGCGGGAACTTAGAATGCCGCGGAATCACAAGCGGCTGATCTCATTACACAAGCCCGAGAAGGAATCGATGCAGCGGCTCACAGTCGATAGTACCTGCACGATTGCGGCGCAGTTTGCATGTCGCGAATCGCCGTCGTGCCCTCGCTTTCCCTCGGGTCACAAATATTCGGAGGAACTCGCATGTCAGTTGAGTCGATTCAGGTGACACCCTCGGCCTATACCTACCCGCTGCTGATCAAGCAACTCCTGCATACGCCCTTGGCGATCGCGCCGGATCAGGAGATCGTCTATGCCGACAAGTGGCGCTACAGCTACCGCGACTTCCATTCGAGGCTGAAGCGTTTCGGCAGCCTGATCGAGCGTCTCGGTCTCGATGGCAATACGGTGGCGTTCATGGATTGGGACACGCATCGCTACCTCGAGGCTTTCTTCGCCGTCCCGATGACCGGCAGCGTGCTGATGACGGTGAACGTCCGCCTGTCGCCCGACCAGATCCTGTACACGCTCAACCACTCCAAGGCGCGCGCGCTCTTCATCAACGCCGAGTTCCTTCCCATCCTCGGCGCCATCCGCGACAAGCTGGAGACGGTGAAGACCTTCGTCCTGCTCCAGGACGACGCCACCATCGTTCTGCCCGACGGCTTCGTCGGCGACTACGAGTCGTTGCTGGCCTCGGCGCATGCCGATTTCGTCTTCCCCGACTTCGACGAGAACACCCGCGCCACGACCTTCTACACGACCGGAACGACGGGCCTGCCGAAGGGGGTCTATTACAGCCATCGTCAACTCGTGCTCCATACGATGGCGCTGCTCGGCCTTCTGGGCATTGCGCCGCGCCAGGGCGGCTTCGACCGCGACGACGTCTACATGCCGTTGACGCCGATGTTCCATGTTCATGCCTGGGGCATTCCGTACATGGCGACGGCGGCCGGCGCCAAGCAGGTATATCCTGGCCGTTACGTGCCGGACAAGCTCGTCGGCCTCATCCAATCGGAGAAGGTCACGCTCTCGCATTGCGTACCGACGATCATGCACATGCTGCTCAGCTGTCCGGCGGCCGAAAAGGCCGATTTCAAGGGCTGGAAGGTCATCATCGGCGGCTCGGCGCTGTCGACGGCGCTGGCGCAGACGGCCATGGCGCGCGGCATCGACATCTTCACCGGCTACGGCATGTCGGAGACCTGCCCGATCCTGACTCTCGCCCAGGTGGATTCGGCCGATCTCGACGGCGACGCCACGACGATCCGCACCAAGACCGGCCGCCCCAACCTGCTGGTCGACCTGCGCGTGGTGACGCCGGAAATGGAAGACGTAGCGCACGACGGCAAGTCGGTGGGCGAGGTCGTGGTGCGCGCGCCGTGGCTCACCCAGGGCTATCTCGACAACCCGGCCGCATCCGAAGCGCTGTGGCGGGCGCGCTGGCTGCACACGCAGGACATCGGCCACATCGACGCGCGCGGCTACCTGCAGGTCACCGATCGCATCAAGGACGTCATCAAGACCGGCGGCGAGTGGGTGTCGTCGCTGGAGATCGAAGACATCATCGGGCGCCATCCGGCGGTCGCCGAGGTGGCGGTGATCGGCGTGAAAAACGACAAGTGGGGCGAGCGGCCGCTGGCCATGGTGGTCCTGAAGCAGGACCAGAGCGCCGATGCCGCCGCGATCCAGGCCCACGTCAAGGCCTTTGCCGAGCAGGGCCATATTTCGAAGTACGGCGTGCCGGACCAGGTCCGGTTCGTCGAGAGCCTGACGCGCACCAGCGTCGGCAAGCTCAACAAGCGGGCGATGCGCGAACAATTGTCCGCAGCGGAATAGCGAAAAGGAGAATCGCAGTGCAGAACGTCATCGTAAACAAAGTGGCCGTGCTGGGCGCCGGCGTCATGGGCGCGCAGATCGCCGCGCATTGCGCCAACGCCAACGTGCCGGTGGTGCTGTTCGACCTCGCCGGCAAGGACGATCCGAACGGCATCGTCAACAAGGCCATCGAGGGCTTGAAGAAGCTGGAGCCGTCGCCGCTGGCCACCAAGGACCGCGTCGCCTACATCGACGCCGCCAACTACGACCAGCATCTCGACTTGCTCAAGGGCTGCGACCTGATCATCGAGGCGATCGCCGAGAAGATGGAATGGAAGGAAGACCTCTATCGCAAGATCGCGCCCTTTGTCGCGCCGCACGCGATCATCGCTTCCAATACCTCGGGGCTGTCGATCAACCACCTGGCCGGCGTGATGCCGGAGGCGCTGCGCACGCGCTTCTGCGGCATCCACTTCTTCAACCCGCCGCGCTACATGCACCTCGTCGAACTCATCGCGACGCGGCAGACCGACGCCGCCTTGCTGGACAACCTCGAATCCTGGCTGGTGACGCGCCTGGGCAAGGGCATAGTTCGCGCCAAGGACACGCCGAACTTCGTCGCCAACCGCGTCGGCGTCTTCTCGATGCTGGCCGTGATGCACCACACGCAGCGGCTCGGCCTGGGCTTCGACGAAGCCGATGCGCTCACCGGCCCGAAGATCGGCCGGTCGAAGAGCGCGACCTTCCGCACCGCGGACGTCGTCGGCCTCGACACCATGGCGCACGTCGTCAAGACCATGCAGGACACGCTGCCCGACGATCCCTGGCACGACTACTACCAGTCGCCGGCGTGGCTGCGCGTGCTGATCGAAAAAGGCGCGCTCGGCCAGAAGAGCCAGTGCGGCGTGTTCCGCAAGCAGGGCAAGGAGATACAGGTGCTCGACCTGGAGGCACAGGATTACCGCGCGTCGAGGGGCGAAGTCGCCCCCGAAGTCGACGCCATCCTCAAGCTCAAGAACCCGGCCGACAAGTTCGCCCAGCTGCGCGCCTCGCAGCACCCGCAGGCCCAGTTCCTGTGGGCCATCTTCCGCGACGTCTTCCATTACTGCGCCTACCACCTGGCCGACATCGCCGACAACGCGCGCGACGTCGACTTCGCCATGCGCTGGGGCTTCGGCTGGTCGCAAGGCCCGTTCGAGACCTGGCAGGCGGCCGGCTGGAAGGCGATCGCCGCCGCCGTGAAGGCGGATATCGAAGCCGGCAAGGGCATGGTGGCGGCGCCGCTGCCGGCCTGGGTCTTCGAGGCAGCGGTGGCAGAGGGCGTGCATGGCGCGGCAGGTTCCTGGTCCGCTGCCGACAAGAAGCTCAAGGGGCGCTCGACGCTGCCGGTCTATCGGCGCCAGATATTCCCCGAGCGCGTGCTCGGCGAAGCGGCGCCGACGCCCGACAAGGCAGGCGAAACGCTGTGGCAGAACGGAGGCGTGCGTCTGTGGCGCCTGCCCGAGGTGGATGCCGGCGTCGCCATCCTGTCCGTCACGTCGAAGAACCATGCGCTGGGCGCCGAAGTCGTCGCCGGTGTGCGCGAAGCCGTGGCCTTCGCGGAGCGCGAGTGCGACGGCCTGGTGATCTGGCACGAGGCGCCGTTTGCCCTCGGCGCCAATCTCAAGGAGGTGACGGAGGCGATCGGTGCCGGGCAATTCGACCAGTTCGAACAGTACGTCGAGAACTTCCAGCGCGCTTCCATGGCGCTCAAGTTCGCCAAGGTGCCGGTGATCGCTGCGGTGAGCGGCATGGCGCTGGGCGGCGGCTGCGAGTTCGCGATGCACTGCGCGCGCCGCGTCGTCGCGCTGGAGTCCTACATCGGCCTCGTCGAGGCGGGCGTCGGTCTGATCCCGGCCGGAGGCGGCAGCAAGGAGTTCGCGCTGCGCGCGGCGAGGAAGGCCGCACAGACGGCGAACAACCAGCCGTTCGATTTCATCCAGCCGGTGTTCAACACCATCGCCATGGCGATGGTATCGAAGAGCGCGCTCAATGCGCGCGAGCTTGGCTTCCTCGACGACGCCGACGTCGTCGTCTTCAATCCCCGCGAGCTCCTTTATGTCGCGCTGCGCCAGGCACGCGGGCTCGCCGAGTCCGTTTACCAGCCGCCGCTGCCGGCGCGCAACGTGCCGGTCTGCGGCCGTACCGGCATCGCCACGCTGGAGATGATGCTGGTCAACATGAAGGAAGGCGGCATGATTTCCGCGCACGACTACGCCGTGGCGAAAGCCGGCGCGACCGCGCTGTGCGGCGGCGACGTCGAGGCGGGCAGCCTGGTCGACGAGGAATGGCTGCTTACCGTCGAGCGCAAGCTGTTCGTCGACCTGCTGAACAACGAGAAGACGCAGGCGCGGATCGCCCACATGATGGAAACCGGCAAGCCCCTGCGCAACTGAGAACCGCAAAGGACACAGAAATGAGTAAACAGATCCAGGACGCCTACATCGTCGCCGCCACCCGTCTGCCGGTGGCCAAGCGGCGCGGCATGTTCCGCAATGTTCGCCCCGACGACATGCTGGCGCATGCCATCAAGTCCGTGCTCGCCCAGGCGCCCGGCCTCGACCCGAAGCTGATCGGCGACGTCATCGTCGGCTGCGCCATGCCGGAAGCCGAGCAGGGCATGAACGTCGCGCGCATCGGCCTGTTGCTGGCCGGTCTGCCCAACACGGTGCCGGGCTACACCATCAACCGCTTCTGCTCGTCGGGCGTCCAGGCCGTGGCCGACGCCGCGGCGCGCATCCGCCTCGGCGAAGCCGACGTGATGATCGCCGCCGGCACGGAGTCGATGACCGTGATGCCGCAGATGATGGGCAACAAGATCGCCATGAATCCGGCGGTGTTCGAGAAGGACGAGAACCTCGGCATCGCTTACGGCATGGGCCTGACCGCCGAGAAGGTGGCGCAGCAGTGGCAAGTGACGCGCGAACAGCAGGACGCGTTCGCGGCGGCGAGCCACGCCAAGGCCATCGCCGCCATCCAGGCCGGCAAGTTCAAGGACGAGATCACGCCCTACGCCTTCACCGAACACCTGCCGGATCTCGGCAACGGCGAAGTGAAGCTCAGGCAGCGCACGGTCGGCACCGACGAAGGTCCGCGCGCCGACAGTACCGTCGACAAGCTCGCCAAGCTGCGCCCCGTGTTCGCGGCCAAGGGCTCGGTGACGGCCGGCAACAGCTCGCAGATGTCCGACGGCGCCGCCGCCGTGCTGCTGGTGAGCGAGAAGATCCTCAAGCAGTTCAACCTCAAGCCGCTGGCGCGCTTCGCCGGATACTCGGTCGCCGGCGTGCCGGCGGAGATCATGGGCATCGGCCCCATCGAGGCGATCCCGCGCGCGCTGAAGGCCGCCGGCATCCGCCAGCAGGATCTCGACTGGATCGAGCTCAACGAAGCCTTCGCCGCGCAGTCGCTGGCGGTGATGAAGACGCTCGAACTCGACCCGGCCAAGGTCAACCCGCTCGGCGGCGCCATCGCGCTCGGCCATCCGCTCGGCGCCACCGGCGCCGTCCGCACCGCCACGGTGGTCCACGGCCTGCGGCGCGAGAACCTCAAGTGGGGCATGGTGACGATGTGCATCGGCACCGGCATGGGCGCCGCGGGAATCTTCGAACGTCTCTGACCGAAGCGGGAATTCACGGATCACCTTGACGCACTTTCATTTCTGAGCACAGACATGACCGATATTTCACGTGAAGTCATCGACGTCGACGTCGTCATCGTCGGTGGAGGTCCGGCAGGCCTGGCGGCGGCGATCCGCCTCAAGCAGTTGAACGGCGACCTCGCCGTCTGCCTGATCGACAAGGGCGCCGAGATCGGCGCCCACGTCCTCTCCGGCGCCGTGATGGATCCGCGCGCGCTGAACGAGCTGATTCCCGAGTGGCAGGCCCAGGATGCGCCGCTCGGTACGCCGGTGACGCAGGACCGCTTCGTCATGCTGACGGAATCCGGCGGCGTCGGCTTTCCCGAATTCATGCTGCCGGCCTGCTTCCTCAATCACGGCAACTACATCGTGAGCCTGGGCCTGGTCTGCCGCTGGCTCGGGCAGCAGGCCGAAGCGCTAGGCGTGGACGTCTATCCGGGCTTCGCCGCGGCCAGCGTGCTCTACGACGCGCACGGACGCGTCGCGGGCGTCGTCACCGGCGACATGGGCGTGGGCCGCGACGGCCAGCCGACCGATGCCTTCCAGCCCGGCATGGAACTGCGCGCCAAGTACACGCTGTTCGCCGAAGGCTGCCGCGGCCATCTCGGCAAGGAACTCGAAGAGCGCTTCGACCTCAGGAACGGCGCCGATCCCCAGGTCTATGGGATCGGCATCAAGGAACTGTGGGAAGTGCCGGCTGCGCAGCATCAGAAGGGCCTCGTCATGCACACCGCCGGCTGGCCGCTCGACGCCGCGACTTATGGCGGCTCGTTCTGCTACCACCACGGATCGACGAGCGGCGACAACAATCTGGTGTCGATCGGCATGGTGGTCGGCGCCGGCTATGCCAACCCCTACCTGTCGCCGTTCGAGGAAATGCAACGCCTCAAGACGCACCCGATCTTCCGCGCCATGCTCGCCGGCGGCAAGCGCATCGCCTACGGTGCGCGCGCGCTGACGGCGGGCGGGCTGCAGGCGCTGCCGAAGCTGATCTTCCCCGGCGGCGCGCTGATCGGCGACGACGCGGGCTTCCTCGTCGCCTCGCGCATCAAGGGCAGCCACGCCGCGATCAAGAGCGGCATGCTGGCGGCGGAAGCCGCTGCGGCGGCGATCGCGGCGGGACGCGCGCAGGACGATCTCACCGCTTATCCCGAAGCGTTCCGCCATTCGTGGCTCTACGACGAACTGCATCGCGCCCGGAACTTCAAGCCGTGGATGGCGAAGGGCCTCTACCTCGGCTCCCTGATGTTCGGCATCGACCAGCAACTGCTTCGCGGCAAGGCACCGTGGACGCTGCATAACCGGGCCGATCATCTGAAGCTCAGGCGCGCTGCCGAATGCGCGCCGATCGTCTATCCGAAGCCCGACAATGTTCTGACCTTCGACCGCCTCTCCTCGGTGTTCCTCTCCAACACCAACCACGAGGAGAACCAGCCCTGCCATCTGCAACTGAAGAATGCCGACGTCGCGATCAGCACCAACCTCGCGCTCTACGACGCACCGGAACAGCGCTACTGCCCGGCCGGCGTCTACGAGATCGTGCGCAATGCCGACGACACCGATCCGCGCCTGCAGGTCAACGCGCAGAACTGCGTGCATTGCAAGACCTGCGACATCAAGGATCCGCTGCAGAACATCCGCTGGGTCGCGCCGCAAGGCGGCGAGGGGCCGATCTACCAGCAGATGTAAGCCGCTATGCCGCCAGAACGACCCCCGTCGTCCGTGAGCGACCCTGGGACGGATCATGGCGGTCGAGGTCGAAGCCGGCGTCGTGCATCAGGCGCCGGATGGCGGCGCTGATGCGGACGATGCGCTTGTCGCGCTCGACCATCAACAACACGAACCCGGCGCCGGCCATTTCCATGTCCGTGCACTCGCCGAGGTCGAGCTGGGTGACGTCCGGCCGGTGCATCAGCCGTATCGCCTGGATGGCCACCGGCATGTTGAGCTTGCCGATGACGGCAACGGTCTTTCCGCTGAATCGAATCGCGCCGCCCATGGTCCTGGCCTCGGCCAGCAGCTTGAGCGGAACGGAGGCCTCGATTCCAAGGGTGAGGCGCGTGCCGAATGCCGCCGCACGGATGATCCGCCCCGGGAACCGATGCTCGCCCGCCTGGACGTCCGCATCGGCGGTATGCGTCGGCAGTTCGCACGAGTCGATGACGAGGCTGCAGCCCGACGCCGAGACGTCCAACAGGTATCCGGACATGGTTCCGGTGCCTTCGACGGTGACGGCGGCGGGACACTTTGAGATGGACACCAGAAAGCGATCGTCGGACCGCTGGTCTTCGTTTCTCTGAGTCGAGAATTTGGCGTTTGACATGACCTGCACTCCCTGACGAGGGCGCGTCTCCGACGGTTCGTATCGCCGTCTCCCCGATAACCACGACGCGCTAATGCCTTTATAGGTCACGCCGGCGCCGGAAGCCATGTCGGCACGACACTTGCCGCCGTTTTGAACCGCCGTTCGAGGAGACCGCAATGCCGCAAAGTCGATTCGTCGGAATTCCCGAGCAGGGCTGCGAGTGCGGCGCCGAAGCCGACTCCGCACACTACACGCGCGCTGCGATCTACCGTGTCCGCGGCGAACGCGGCGCCGAGCTGGCATGCGCCTTCGACGGCTACCTGTGCGGGAACTGCGGGCGCGTGTGGACCAAGGCGGGCCCCGAGTACTACGGCAAGTCGGCCGCGATCGTCCAGGAGTGCGTCGTCGAATGCGACGGCGGCCGCGACCCCTGGATGCTGCACTAGCCGCTAGGCTGCCTTCGGATCGAGGTTGAAGCGCGCCGCGGCGTCTTCGAGGCGGCCGGCGAGCGCTTCCAGGCCGTGCATCGCGCTGGCGGCGCGTTCGAGCGCTGCGCGGTTTTCGGTGCACATGTCGACGATGGAGTCGATGTGTCCGGCGATGCGGTTGCTGGCCTCTTCCTGCGTCGCCAGCGCGGCGACGATGTCGTCGGTCTCGGCGGTGGTCTTCTTGACCGCGTGATTCGAGTCGCCAAGCGCCATCGCAACCTGCTCGAGGTATTCCTGGCTGGTCGCCAGCGAGGCCATGCCGCGCTGGATGGCGCTTTCGACTTCGCCGGAACGGTTGCCGAGCGCGTGCGTCACGCTGTCGATCTGCGCCGCGGCGGCGGCCGACTTCTCCGCCAGCTTGCGCACTTCGTCGGCGACCACCGCGAAGCCGCGACCCTGTTCGCCGGCGCGCGCCGCCTCGATGGCGGCGTTGAGGGCGAGCAGGTTGGTCTGGTCGGCGATGTCGCGCACTTCGCGCGTCATGTCGGTGATCGCGCGCGTGCGCTCGATGAATTCGTTCGCCGTCGTCGCGATGTCGCCGACCGCGGCCTCGACGGCGGAGATCTCGCCGATCATGTGCGAGAGGCTCTCGTTGGCCGTGCCGGTCTGGTCGAGGCTGGCGGCGACGTGGCTGCCGACGTTGCCGGCGCCGGCGACGACGCGGCGGACGCTCTCGGCCAGATCATTGACGCCGGCCGCCGTCTCGTGCGCCATTTCGTCCTGGCGCGCGGAGCCGGCGACGATGTCGGTGGTCATCGATCCGATCTGCTTGATCGCGTCGTCGAGCTGGCGGCTCGCGGCGCGCATTTCTCCGACCGTCTCGCGCAGGTTGGCCTGCATCGCGGCCACCGCGGCGCAGATGCTGTCGCGGTCACCCGGGCGAACCTGGAGCTCGACGCCGAGGTCGCCGCCGGCGATGCGCCGCACGGCATCCGAAACGTACTGCGGCTCGCCGCCGAGCAGGTTGAGCACGATGCGGCCGATCTGGATGAAGGCGGCGAGTCCGATCACCGCCGCGACGACGGTGATGCCGATCATCGACATGCGCATCGAATCCGCGAGGGCGCGCATTTGCGGGTTGGCCTTGCCGGCTTCGTCGGCGAGGCGCGAGAAACTGAAGAAGCTGTAGCCGTTGGCGACGACGGTGGCGATCGCCATGACGGCGAGGACGAGCAACAGGCGGTTGCGCAGAGTCATGGGGCGGCTCCGGGGGCGTGAAAAGTCGCCGGATCATACGCCGCCAATCCTGCGAAAGTCATAAGACGCCATGATGTCGCCATCACAGCCGTCCATGCCCCTCAGAACACCGGCACGCCCATGGTTTGCAGAGCCCGGTTGAGGCGCACGGCCGCGGCTTCCATCGCCGCGACGGCGCTGCGATGGTCGTCGCTCGCCGCCTTCTCGGCAGCGCCCGCGGCGAGGTTGCGCGCTTCCTGCAGCAAGGCGTCGACGGTCTTGGCGCGCTCGCCCTCGGCGCGGCCTTCGCCGACCATCATGCCGACGAGCATCTCGTTGCTGCGGAAGCGTCGGCGCTCGTAGGCGTATTCCTCGGCCGGCGTGTCGAAGCGCAGGCTCATGGTCACGGTTTGCCCGGCGCGCAGGCGCACCAGTGCCTGCACGGCCAGCCCGTAGGCGTCGCTCAGCCGGCGGTCCGCTTCGGCGAGCCGGCCGTCCGCGGCGAGCTTTTGCGCCTCGGCGCTCAGGGTGCCCAGGCGGGTGGCGATGCCCGCGGCTTCGCCGCTGCCCTGGCGCGCGAGTTCCTGGATCGCCATCAGGTAGGTGGCGATCTGCTCGGCCAGCTTGTCGAGGCCGGCGCGCGAGGCTGCGGGCGGCGCCGCGCTGGCCGCGGCCTTGCCGGCGCCGCGCAGGGCCGCGTCGAGCG
>JBKPAD010000011.1:0-120398 GCA_046726235.1 Pseudomonadota bacterium | reverse complement strand
GGTTTCGTCGTCGAGCAGGCTGCCCGGCAGGGCCGCGCCGAGCGCGGCGCCGACGCGCACCAGCGCCGGCGGCACGGCGACGAAGCGCGCCGGCGGCATGCCCATGCCGGCGCGCAGGTCGGCCAGCAGCTGGCGCAGGCTCAGCGGCGCCGGGCCCACAAGCGCCACGCGCTCGCCGCGAAAGGCGTCGCCGGGCAGCAGCGCGAGGATCGCGGCGACGGCATCGTCGACGTGGATCGGCTGCACGCGCTGCTCGCCGCGGCCCGGCAGCGGGATCAGCGGCAGGCTGGCAAGCAGCGTGAACAGCCGCGCGCTGGCGCCGCCCGGGCCGTAGAGGAGCGACGGTTGAATGACGACGCTCGACAGCGGCAGGCGCACGAGGAAGTCGTCGGCCGCCTTCTTGCTGCGGTGGTAGCCGCTGCGCGCCGCGTCGTCGGCACCCAGCGCCGAGATCTGGAGCACGCGGCGCACGCCGGCCGCGAGGCAGGCGGCGAACAGCGCGCGCGGGGCCGCGACGTGGATGTCGGAAAACCGCTGCGTGCCCGTTTCGCGCAGGATGCCGACCGCGTTGATGACCACCTCGACGCCGGCCAGCCGCGGCGTCCAGATTTCCGGATCGTGGTCGCGCGAGAAGTCGGCGGCGACGGCGCGGCCGGGGAGGCCGAGGAATGTGAAGCGCGCCGGTTCGCGCACGGCGCAGACGACATCGTGGCCCGCACGCGCGAGCGCCGCGGCGATGCGTTTGCCGAGAAAGCCGCTGGCACCCGTGAGCAGGACGACCACCCGTGCGCACTCCCGAAAGGCGGGCGGAACGGCGCTTGCCGTCGGCCCGGGATGAGGCAGGGCAAACGACGTTCTCGCCACGGCGGCAGCACATGGCCGCAGGCGCTGCGTGTGGCGGTGATCAGCGGCGGCGTGGCGAGCGTGGCATCCGCCGCGGCGCTGGTCCTGCGCGGCCGCAGCGAGGCCGGCGCTGCGCCGGCGCCGGTGAACGCGCCGAGCCACTGGGTCTGGGGCGACCGCGCGCTCCATCGCGACGGCCTGAGCCTGCGCTACACCGCGGTCGGGTTCGCCGTGCACCACCTATCGTCGATGTTCTGGGGCGCCGTGCATGCGCGCGCCTTCGGCCTCGGGCCGAAAAGCGTGCGCGCGGAACTGCGCAATGCGCTGCTGACGACGGCCTTCGCCGCCTGGGTCGACCTGCGCCTGGTGCCGCACCGGCTGACGCCGGGCTTCCAACGGAGGCTGTCGGCCGGAGGCCTAGCTGCGGTCTATGTGCTGTTCGGCCTCGGCCTAGCCGCGGGCAACGCTTGGGCGACGCGCCTGCGGTCAGGCCGCAGGCGCTAGTTCATCAGGCCACCGAACTCGGCAGCGGCTGCACCGCTACGGTCGGGTTGATCTGGCGTATGGCGTCGTCACGTCCCGGCACGGCCAGCGTCGCTATCTCGTTCTGGTTGCGTGCCACGGCTACGCTCGCATACAGCGTGGCTGCTGCGGCGGCATAACTCGGGTTGTTCGCGATCGTATCCAGCGCGCGTGCCGCTGCGTCGGTGAGGAAGCGCTGCAGCGCGGCGTCGGCCGCCGGTGCCCCCGGCGTTGCCGCCGCGGCAGGCGTCGGCGTGACGGCAACCGTCGTCGCCGGCGCCGTCACGGCAGCAGCGGGCGTTGCGGTAACGGCCGTCGGGGCGGCCGGCGTCGCCGTACCCGGCAGCGCGGCGCTGACGGCGGTGGTGGCGGGCGCGGTGGTCGGCGCCGCGGGCGTCGTCGGGCCGAAGGTCAGGGTCAGGTTCGTCGTCACGGTGCCGGTGATCGACGTACTCGGCGTCGTCGTGTTCGCCGTGTTCACCGCCAGCGTATTGCCCAGCAGCGGGCTCACCCCGAGCGACGAACCGCCGAACAGCGGCGATGAGCCGCCGCCGAACAGCGAGGAACCGCCGAAGAGCCCGGTGAGCATCGAGCCGGCGAGATTGCCGGTAGTGCCAGACGAGGCGCCGAGGCTGGCGAGCAGCAGGTCCGTCGTCATGGCATCGGCGAGGCGGCGCACGGTGTCCGGCGGCAGGGCGGAGAACGGCAGGCCGGCGGTCGCGCGATCACGAATGATCAGCAGATCGAGGTCGGCGTCGAACTCGAGATGCACGCGCTGCGCGATTGGCGCCCCTGGCGTGCCGGTGGTCGGCGTGGCGCCGAGCGGGGTGATCTGCAGCGAAGTGCGGAAGGTGCCCGTCGCGGTGTAGGTCAGCGGCACGCCGGCGGCAGCATTCGCGCCGGCGGCACTGGCGAGGCTGACGATGGTGCTGGCGCCGGGCAACGCACCGACCGCGGCCGGTGCCAGCGCCGGACCGAGCACACCGCCCAGCGAAACCGGCATCACCGGCGCCAGGCTCATGAAGGATATCGGCGCAATGGCGGCGATCATGGCGAGTCCTTGTCCACACCCCGTATCCGGGGCTTGCGTGGACATTCATACGGCACTCGCGCGGCGCAATCTGTGCGCCGCCTCACCTGCGCCGGAAAATCGCGACGCTCAGTTGACCTTGATGTTCATCACGCCCGGCTGCTGCGGCGCGGCCTTCGGCAGCACGACCTTGAGCACGCCGTTGCGGTAGCTCGCTTCGGCCTTGTCGGCGAGCACCGTGGCCGGCAGCGGCACGACGCGGCGGAAGCTGCCGTAGGCGCACTGCACGCTGCGGTAGCGACCGCCGGTGCTCTCGCGCTCGAAGCGTTTTTCGCCGCGCACGATCAGCATGCCTTCCACCGCCTCGATGTCGAACTGCTCCTTCTCCATGCCCGGAATCTCGAGCCGCACGACGACGCGGTCCTCGTCCTCGAAGACGTCGCCGCCGAGCATCGACCAGCCCAGCGACGGCAGGTAGAAGGCGTCGTCGACCTCGTGCTTGGTCGGTGCGCGCGTCTCGGCCCCGGGGCGGAACGAAGTCAGCGCGCCGGCGGCGTTCTGGCGCAGGCGCTGCCAGCCTTCGGCGGCCGAGTCCCACAGGGCGTTGAAGCCCTGTTTCAGTTCGTCGAATCTCATGTTCGTCCTCCCGAGGCAGAAGGCGTCAGGACACCTTGATTTCGATGCGCCGCGGCTGCGCGTGTTCCGCCTTCGGGATGCGCAGGCGGAGCACGCCGTGCTTGAGTTCGGCGTCGATCTTGTCGCGATCGAGCTCCTGGCTCAGCGTGAACACGCGACGGTAGCGGGGCAGGTTCACTTCCACGTGGCTCGCGTCCATGCCGGCCGGCACGTCGAGCGCGACTTCGCCCTCGATGGCGAGGGTGTCGCCCTCGATGCGCAGGTGGAGCTTGTCGCGCGGCACGCCGGGAACGTCCGCATACAGCGTGATGCCGGTGCTGTCCTCGATCACGTCGACGGGGGGCAGCAGGTCGATGTCGGGGCGCTGCGCGTCGGTGCGCGCTGCGGCCTGCGGGCTCTGGGCCTGGGTTTCCTTGGCAACGGCAGTGTTCATGGTGTTCCTCCTGTTACTGGATGGCGATGCGGCGCGGCTGGCTCGCGGCGCGGCGCTTGACGCTGACGTGCAGGACGCCGTCCTGGTAGCGGGCCGAAACGCCGTCGGGATCGATGTCGTCGGACAGGCTGACGACGCGGCGGAAGCGGCCGGCGAAGCGCTCGTCGATGTGCACCGTCGCCTTCTCGTCGCGCGGCGGCATGTCGGCCTTGCGCTCGCCGGCGATGGTGAGGATGCCGCGGTCGAGGCTGACGTCCACGCTGGCGGGATCGACGCCCGGCGCGAAGGCGTAAATCTCGACGCTTTCCGGCGTGCCGCCGACGTTCATGGCCGGGAAGCCGCCGTGGCCGAAGCCGCGGATGCTCGGGGAGACCTCGAATGCCTGCTGCATCTCGCGTTGCAGGCGGTCGAGCTGCGAAAACAGGTCGCGTGAAAACAGTGATCGGTACATTGCACACTCCTTCAGGCTGGTTCGCTCGGGTCCGGGGCGGTTGCGTCCCGGGCCTTCCGCCGTGAACGTAGGTTCAGCCGGCCGGATTTCAATACCCCCTTTCGGGGCGTCGCCGCGGCAGGGATTCCGGTAAGCTTCGGCGCCTATGACTCACCGCCACCGCCTCCACCGCGACGCCGCGCGCGACGCCAGCGACTTCGACGTCATCGTCGTCGGCGGCGGCCTCGCCGGCATGGCGCTGGCCGTCGCGCTGCGCGGCAGCGCGCTGCGCGTGGCCGTGGTCGAAGGCTCGCCGCCGCACCGGCCCGAGGGCTGGGACGCGCGCATCTACGCCGTCAGCCCCGCCAACGTGCGCTTCCTCGAGGCGATCGGCGTCTGGCCGCATCTCGATGCGAGCCGCCTTGCCCCGGTGCAGCGCATGGAAATCCATGGCGACGCCGGCGGCCGCCTCGACTTCTCCGCCTGGGACAGCGGCGTCGGCGAGCTTGCCTGGATCGTCGAGGCCGCGCTGATGCTCGAGGAGCTGCGCGAATCGGCCAAGCGCCAGGCCAACCTGACGCTGCTGTGCCCGGCGCGTCCGGTTGCGCTCGACATCGCGCCCGAGCGCGCCACGCTGAAGCTCGCCGACGGCCGAGTGCTTACCGGTCGCCTGGTCGTCGCCGCCGACGGCGCCGATTCCTGGACGCGCTCGGCGGCCGGCATCGAGGTCGATTTCGCGCCCTACGGCCAGCTCGGCGTGGTCGCCAACTTCGCCTGCGAAAAGCCGCATCGCGACACGGCCTTCCAGTGGTTCCGCGACGACGGCAGCGTGCTCGCCTGGCTGCCGCTACCGGGCAACCTGATGTCGATGGTCTGGGCGAGCGGCGAGGCGCAGGCCGGCGAACTGCTCGCGCTGCCGCCGCGCGAACTCTGCGACCGCGTCGCCGCCGCCGGCCGCGAGCGCCTCGGGCGCTTCGAACTCGTCACGCCCGCCGCGGGCTTTCCCCTGCGCCTGATGCGCGCGCCGCGCATGGTCGCCCCGCGCGTCGCGCTGATCGGCGACGCCGCGCATGCGATCCACCCGCTGTCCGGCCACGGCATCAACCTCGGCTTCCAGGATGCGCGCGTGCTCGCCGAAGTGCTGCTCGATCGCCCGACGCACGTCGACTGCGGCGATGCCGCGTGGCTGCGCCGCTTCGAGCGCGCCCGCAAGGAGGAAATCGTCGCGTTACAATCGGTCACCGACGGCCTGCAGAAGCTGTTCGCCCTTCCCGGCCTGCCGTTTTCGGTGCTGCGCAACGCCGGATTGAATCTGACCAATCGTTTGCCTGTCATACGCGATGCGCTGGTGCGCTACGCGATGGGCTGACCTACAGGAGACTCCATGATCGCTCGTGCCTTGACGGCCGCCCTGGCCGCTGCCCTGTTTGCCCTGCCCGCCTTCGCCCAGGGGGCGGCGGAAGCCGAGGTGAGAAAGAACATCGAGGCCGCGCTCGGCAAGGAAGTGAAGGTCGACAGCGTGCGCGACGCCGGCTTCCTCGGCCTCTACGAGGTCGTGGTCAACGGCGACGTCGTCTATACCGACCGCAAGGGCAGCTACCTGGTGCTCGGCGACGTCGTCGAGACCAAGACGCGCCGCAACCTGACCGAGCAGCGCAAGAACAAGCTGGCGCAGATCAAGTTCTCCGACCTGCCGCTCGAACTCGCGGTGAAGCAGGTGCGCGGCAACGGCAAGCGCGTGTTCGCGACTTTCGAGGACCCGAACTGCGGCTACTGCAAGAAGCTGGCGAAAGAGCTCGTGGCGATGAACGACGTGACCATCTACACGTTCCTCCTGCCGATCCTCTCCCCGGACTCGGCCGAAAAGTCGAAGGCGATCTGGTGCGCGGCCGACAAGGCCAAGGCCTGGAACGACTGGATGATCAACGGCGCCGAGCCGGCGACGGGCAAGTGCGACGCTTCAGCGATCGAGAAGGTCTCGGCGCTCGGCCGCAAGCTCGGCATCCGCGGCACGCCGACGATCTTCTTCGCCGACGGCAGCCGCGTTCCCGGCTACATCCCGGCGGCGCAGCTCGAGCAGAACCTCGCCAAGGGCAGCGCGAACTAGACGAAGGTCTGTGGCCGGCGGCGCAGGCGCGAAAACGCTCGCGCCGCGAGTACGTCGCCGAGGAAGCTCAGGTTGCGGTCGATCGCCTCCTGCCAGGGGTTGCCGTTGGCCGTGTGCGCCTCCATGAGCCGGTAGGCGCCGCCGAATTCGTTCTCGAGGCGGTCGCGGAAGGTGGCGGCGAAGAAGTCGGGCGTCTTGCGCAGCAGCGTCTCGCGGTCCGGGTAGGGGCTGTCGGCCGTTCCGGCAAGCCCGAAGGCGCGGAATTCCTCGAACAGGAAGTCGCGGCATTTCTCCAGGTAGCAGCGATCGGCGAACTGGCTCAGCAGGTCGGCCGTCGCGATCAGGCTCGCCTGCAGGCGCTCGCTGTCAGGCCAGTCGGCCGGCATGCGAAAGACCAGCTTCGTCGGCATGATCAGCTTCGCCTTGTCGGCCAGCGGCGCAAGCCGCGTCGCCGCCAGCCAGCCCTGCATGAACTCGACGCCGCGCTCCTCGTGCACGGGAATCAGCACGGGGCCCCACAGATGCGCCTCGTGCCTGCGCCGCAGCAGTCCGATGTCGTGATAGAGGCCGAGCAGCACGCAAAGCAGCGCCTCGTCGGCGCCGATGCGCTCGGCGGGCGCGGTGTCCGGTGAATGTGTATGGCCGTCGATCAGCCGTGCCGTCGTCAGCCCCGTCTCGAGCGCATGGCGCAAGTCGTGGTACAGCGTGTCGCAGCGCAGGAGGCCAGGGTAGCTGCCGCGATAGGCATCGACCAGATCCGCGATCGCGCGCATCAGCAGCGGGGCATCGTAGTCGCGACCGTAAAGCCCCCGCAGAATGCGGCCGATGGCGGCGGCGACCGCCGCCGGATCCTGGAGATTCACCTCGCCAGTCGGATCATATTCATCGCGCACGTACCCCGCGGCGGCGCCGGCGACGTCGAAGGGAGCTGTCCTGGCGATCTCAGGCTGCGCTTGGGGAAACATGGTGCTCCTGCTCGAGGCCGTCGACGACCTCGTTGCCGCGATAGCAGAGGTAGTGCATGCCGTTGGTTCGACCATAGACCAGATTCGCGCTGCCGGCAGCCGCCAATATCGACAACCGCTGCCCCAGGCTGCCGCTGTCCCGGAAGTACTCCGTCACGCGATTACCCGCGATCCTGATGTCGGCATTCCGCTGTTCTGCCATGGCCGTTCTCCCGATCTCCGTGCGGGCGGCCACAATTCGCCGCGCGCCGGCTCATTAGGCGACGATTCGGCGGAGGCGGAAATACAGGGTTGGAGCTATTTGAGCTACCGGTTTTCAGGGCGGCGCGCAGAACCCGCACGACAGAATGCCGGCCGGAAGCCAGTCCATTCAATTGCCTGCATGCACTTCTGCAATCGGCCCAACTCCCACGTTCGCGAACCTGCGCCTAGGAGGCGTCTTGCAGTTCGCAGAAGCACCAGAACGCAAGAATCTTTCAAACAGGGGAACTGCTTTGAAAAATATTGCCTGTTTTTTTTCAAAGCCTATAATCTTTTGAAAATGTTTCCGCGGTGTCCGATCCAACCCCATGAATCAAAACGACTTCACCGAACAGGCTAGCGGCGCGCTGATCCATACCCCCAAGGGTTTTCTAGCCTTCAAACCGCACCCTTTGCCGCCGCCGCTTCAGTTCGATATGGGGCTCGCGCTCGCGTTGTCCCGGGCGGATGCTGCCTTATCTGAACTCTCGGGCCTGGGCGGCCAGCTACCGAATCCCCATTTGCTGATCTCGCCCTACATCCGGCGCGAGGCCGTCCTGTCGTCTCGGATCGAGGGGACGAAGGCCAGCCTTTCCGACCTGCTGATCGACGAACTGGAAGACGGCCATGCCAAGGCGCCCGCCGACGCCGACGACATCCAGGAGGTGCGGAATTACATCCACGCCTTGGAGCATGGCATCGCCCTACTGCCGGACTTGCCCCTGTCGCTTCGCCTGATTCGCGAGATTCACGCCAAGCTGATGACGGGCGTCCGCGGCGACAAGGCGACGCCGGGCGAGTTCCGGCGCTCGCAGAATTGGATTGGGCCTGCCGGCAGCACGCCCATGACGGCTGCCTTCGTGCCGCCGACCGTCGATGACATGATGGATTGCCTGGGCGACTGGGAGAAGTTTCTGCACGTCCGCGACGTCATGCCGGACCTGATCCAGTGCGCCATGATGCATGTGCAGTTCGAGACCATTCACCCGTTTCTTGACGGTAACGGGCGCGTCGGTCGACTGCTGATCACTTTCTTCCTGATGGAGCGCGGGCGGCTCTCTCAGCCGCTGCTGTACCTTTCCGCGTTCGTCGATGCCCACAAGGGCGATTACTACGACCTCCTGCAGCGCGTGCGGACTCACGGCGATTGGGCATCGTGGATTCGCTTCTTCCTGCAGGGCGTTACGGAGATCGCCACCGAGGGCGGCCTGCAGGCCAAGGAACTGCACCGGCTGCGCGAGGGATACCGCGCCATGCTGCGCGACAAGCCGAATGCCCTCGGCCTGATCGACGAACTCTTCACCAACCCGTACATGACGATTGGCCGTGCTGCGAAGATACTCGACAAGACGCACCCGACCGCCAAGGCTGCAATCACGGTGCTCGAGGAGAGGCAGATCCTCAAGGAAGTCACGGGGCGCCAATGGGGCCGCTACTACGTCTGCCGTCCGATTCTCGACGCGCTCGAAAAGCCGTTCAGCTGAGTTGAAGGGGGCGAGAACGAGACCTCGGAGCCGACACAATCGCCCTCACAAGAAACATTGCGACGCCGATCGCTAGTCCAAGAAAAACGGCTTCCATCGCTGGAAGCCGCTTGAATTCTGGTGGTGATGGGGGGACTTGAACCCTCGACCTACGGATTATGAATCCGTCGCTCTAACCAGCTGAGCTACATCACCGTGGTGGGGGCAGTAGGATTCGAACCTACGACCTACTGATTAAGAGTCAGCTGCTCTACCAACTGAGCTATACCCCCGGTGTTGCCGGATATCGGTGTGGTGGGTGGTGCAGGATTCGAACCTGCGACCAATTGGTTAAAAGCCAACTGCTCTACCGACTGAGCTAACCACCCGCCGAAAGGCGCGGATTATAAGGAAGACCTTCCTGCCGTGTCAAACGGCGTTCAGGCCTCCCGCATCATCTTCCAGTACTGGTACTTCATGGTCGCGGCGGCGCCGGCGACGATGGCGGCGAAGGTCAGCATCGAGCCGAGCGCCAGCGTCGAGACGCCGGTGATCGCCTGGCCGACGGTGCAGCCCATCGACAGCACGCCGCCCACGCCCATCAGCACGGCACCGAAGGCGTGGTTGGCGAAGTCGCCGCCGTTGACGAACCACTCGACGCGGAAGCTGCGCGTCGCGATGGCATACACGAACGAGCCGACGATGACGCCGGCGAGCGCGGCGATGCCGAAGTTGATCAGCGAGAACTCCTTGGGGTTCATCAGGTAGCGCACGCCGTCGCCCATCGGGCTGATGAAGGTGAAGGACTGCACTTCGACGCGCGAGGGCGGCGTGTCGGCCATCTCGGCCCACTCCTTCCATTCGGCGCCCATGGCGCCGCCGGTCAGGTACCAGCCGGCGACGATGGCCAGGCCGATGACGACGCCGCCGAGGATGTTGTCGCTGTTGCCGCGGAAGTCCTCGGACGAGAACGCGTAGGCCAGCAGGCCGATGACCAGCAGGCCGCCGATGATCAGGTGCAGCGTCGAGGTGTCGTCCATGCCCGCCAGGCCGCCGAGCACGCCGTCGAGCGTCTGGCTCTTGGCGCCCATTTCGCCGAGCTTGAGCGTCAGCGGCGACATCCAGCTGTCGAAGAAGTTGCCGTAGAAGTCGGTCCAGAGCATCAGGTAGGCCATGGTCGAGGCGATGGCGAGCACGACCAGCGACTTGATGTTGCCGCCGCCGATGCGCACCAGCGTCTTGTTGCCGCAGCCGGAGGCGAGCGTCATGCCGACGCCGAACATCAGGCCGCCGAGCAGGTAGCGCAGCCAGGCGAAGTTGGCGGTGCGGTAGGGCGGGAAGGTCATGCCCGAGAGGCTCACCTTGCCGAGGGCCTCGAGCGCCAGCACGCCGCCCATGGCGACGGCGACGGCCAGCAGCCAGGCGCGCAGGCGGCCCTTGTCGTCCATGTTGACCCAGTCGGACACCGCACCCATGGTGCAGAAGTTGGTCTTGTTGGCGGTGGCGCCCATGATCGCGGCGATCGCGAACACGGACAGCAGGATTTTCTGGTGAATGGCGAATTCCATGGTTGCTCCTCCCTTGGCCTTTGGTAATGGCCTTTCGCGCGAGCCGTGATTCTAGAGAAACGGCTCTGGGGCCGCGAATCAACAATGCTTGCCGGGCGATTACGGGTTTGAATGGTAGCGCGTGGGGTCTTGCACGCCGGCCGCCTCGAAGCCGGCGCGGCGCAGCCGGCAGGAGTCGCAGACGCCGCAGGCGCGGCCCTGTTCGTCGGCCTGGTAGCAGGAGACCGTGAGGCCATAGTCGACGCCGAGCGCGGCGCCGCGGCGGATGATCTCGGCCTTGGTCAGGTTGATCAGCGGTGCATGCAGGCGCAGCCGCCGGCCTTCCACTGCGGCCTTGGTGGCGAGGTTCGCCATCGCCTCGAAGGCGCGAATGTACTCGGGGCGGCAGTCCGGATAGCCGGAGTAATCGACGGCATTGACGCCGACGTAGATGTCCTGGGCGCCGAGCACCTCGGCCCAGCCGAGTGCCAGGGAAAGCATGATGGTGTTGCGCGCCGGCACGTAGGTGACGGGGATGCCCTCGCCGACGCCTCCGATCGGCACGTCGATCGAGGCGTCGGTCAGCGCCGAGCCGCCGAACTGGTTCATGTCGAGCGTGAGGACGCGGTGGGTGCGTGCGCCGAGCGCGGCGGCTACCCGTTGCGCGGCATCGAGTTCGGCGACGTGGCGCTGGCCGTAATTGACCGACAGGCAGTGGCAGGCGTGGCCTTCCGCCGCGGCGATCGCCAGCGTCGTCGCCGAATCGAGCCCGCCCGAGAGCAGGACGACGGCGGGTCCGCGCTCAGCGGGCACGGGCGTCTCCCCAGAGGATCTTGTGCAATTGAAGCTGGAAGCGCACCGGCAGCCGGTCGCGCAGCATCCATTCCGCGAGTTGCCGCGGCTCGAGCTTGCCCTGGACGGGCGAGAACAGCACGGGGCAAAGCGTCGCGAGATTCCGTTCACGCAGGATGCCGCAGGCCCAGCGGTAGTCGTCCTCCGACGCCAGCACGAGCTTGATCTCGTCGTGCGGGGTCAGCAGCGCGAGGTTCTCCCAGCGGTTCTTCGCTTCCTCGCCCGAGCCCGGTGCCTTGATGTCGACGATGCGCGAGACGCGTGCATCGACGCCGGCGATGTCGAGGGCGCCGCTGGTTTCGAGCGAGACGGAATGGCCGGCGTCGCAGAGGGCTTTCAACAAGTCGAGGCACGGCTTCTGCGCCAGCGGCTCGCCGCCGGTGACGCAGACGGTCGGGCAATCGAACGCGCCCACGCGCTCGAGGATGGCGGCGATGCTCATCGGCTCCCCGCCGACGAAGGCGTAGGCGGTGTCGCACCAGACGCAGCGCAGCGGGCAGCCGGTCAGGCGCACGAACACCGTCGGCAGGCCGACGCGCGTCGACTCGCCCTGGATTGAATGGAAGATTTCGCTGACGCGCAGCAGCGCGTCGGGTGAAGCGCTCACTTCTTGCGCGGCGCGGCGGGCAGGCTCTTGAGGCGCGCCTTCGCGGACGGCGTGGCGGTGCTGTTCGGGTACTTCTCGACCAGGGTCTCGAGCGTCTTGCGCGCGGCCTTGGCGTCGCCGCCCTCGATCTGCGCGTTGGCCTGCGCGAGCAGGGCGTCGGGCGCCTTGGCGTCGTTCGGCCACTTGGTCGCGACGGTGCCGAACAGCTCGGCGGCCTGCGGATAGTTCTTGAGCTGGTAGTTGCTCGAGGCCGCCCAGTAATGCGCCGAGGCCTGCAGCGTGCTCTCGGGATAGTTCTTGATGAAGGCCTGGAAGGCGGCGAGTGCGTCCTTGTACTTGACGCCCTTGAAGGCGGTCAGCGCCGCTTCGTAGTCGCGCGTCTCGTTGGCCGGATCGACGGCGGCGGCCTTCGGCGCCGTGTCGCCGGGGGCGTCGGCCGCGGGCGCCTGGCCGGGGGTTTCGAGCTTGCGCAGCCGGGAATCGAGGTCGACGTAGAAGTCCTTCTGGCGCTTCTGCGTCTGGTCGAGGTCATACACGATGACTTCGATCTGGCCGCGCAGCCGGGCGACGTCGGCCTTGAGCATCTCGGCCTGGTTGGCGAAGTCGATCTGGTTCTGCGACGCGAGGTCGACGCGCTTCGCGAGCTCGTCGAAGTCCTTGCGCAGCTTCTCGGTGCGCTGGCGCGCTTCCTCGTCGTCGAACAGGCCGGCATGTGCCGGCGCGGCCAGCGCGGCGGCGAGGCAGACGGCGAGGAGCGCGCGCTTCATGCGTCAGAACTCGTTGGCGGCCGAGTGCAGCATGTCGCCGCGGCGGTTCTTGGCCCAGCAGTCCTCGGTCGCTTCGCCGCACTGCGGCTTTTCTTCGCCGAGGCTCACCGATTCGATTTGGGCTTCGCGGGCGCCGAGCAGTTGCAGCGCCTTCTTGACGGCGTCGGCGCGCTTCTGGCCGAGGGCGAGGTTGTACTCGCGGCTGCCGCGCTCGTCGGCGTTGCCCTGGATCAGCATCTTCGCCTTGGGGTTGGCGACGAGGAACTTGGCGTGCGCTTCGATCAGGGCCTTGAACTCGTCCTTGACGACGTAGGCGTCGTAGTCGAAGTACACCGAGCGCTTCGACAGGATGCTGCGCGGGTCCTTCAGCGCGGCGACGCTCTGCGGGTCGAAGCCGTCGCCCTGCACCGGGCTGGTTTCGGCCGAGCGCGGCGTGCGGCTCTCGACGCCGGCGGGGTCCTGCTCGGGAGCGGGGGGTTGCGAGCTGCAGGCCGCGACCAGCAGGGCGGCGAGAAGGGCGGGGATAAGGCGCATGGTGTTCTCCGGAAACGTTGCTTGCGATTCGATTATTTGACGAACGGACCCCAGGACGGCTCGCGCACGTCGGCGGCCTGGACCGAAAGTTTCTGCTTGACGCGGCCGTCGGCGGAGACGGCGGCGAGCACGCCGCGGCCGCCGACTTCGGTGGCATAGATGATCATGCGGCCGTTGGGCGCGAAGCTCGGCGACTCGTCCTTGGCCGAGTCGGTCAGCACCTGGGTCTGCTTGGTCGCCAGGTCCATCAGCGTCAGCTGGAAGCGGCCGCCGTTGCGCGACACGTAGGCGAGGCTCTTGCCGTCGGGCGACGGGCGCGGCGTCACGTTGTAGCTGCCCTCGAAGGTGATGCGCTGGACCTCGCCGCCGCCGGCGCCGATGCGGTAGATCTGCGGGCTGCCGCCGCGGTCGGAAGTGAAGTAGATCGACTGGCCGTCGGGCGAGAACTTCGGTTCGGTGTCGATGCCGGAGGAGGCCGCGATGCGCCGCACGCCGCTGCCGTCGGCATTGACGAGGTAGAGCTGCGAGCCGCCGTCCTTGGTCAGCACCACGGCCAGCGTCTTGCCGTCCGGCGACCACGCCGGCGCCGAGTTGGAGCCCTTGAAGTTGGCGGCGACGTGGCGCCGGCCGGAGGCCAGGTCATGCACGTAGACGACCGGCTTCTTGGCCTCGAACGAGACGTAGGCGAGCTTGGTGCCGTCCGGCGACCAGGTCGGCGAGATGATCGGCTCGCGCGAGGCGAGCGCTGTCTGGGCGCCGCCGCCGTCGGCGTCGGCGATCTGCAGTTCGTAGCGGCCGGCGCTCTTGACGACGTAGGCGATGCGCGTCGAGAAGATGCCCGGCTCGCCGGTCAGCTTCTCGTAGATGAAGTCGGCGATGCGGTGCGCCGTGGCGCGCAGCTGCGCCGAGGTATGCGTGTAGCCCTGGTTGCCGAGCACCGCCTGTTTCTGCACGTCATGCAGCCGGAAGCGGGTTTCGTAGCGACCGTCGACGCTGGCGATGTTGCCGGCCGCGATCGCATCGGCGCCGCGCGACTTCCAGTCGGCATAGTCGATGGCGCTGGTATCGGTCAGCGCCACGCTGCCGGCGTCGACCAGCTTGAACAGGCCGCTGCGCTCGAGGTCCATACGCACGACGGAGGTCAGCGCCTGCGAGACGATGCGCTCGCCGGCGAAGTCGGCGACGGCGACCGGCAGGCGATTGGCGCCGGCGCCGGTGATCTCGATCGAAAGCTGGGCGTGGGCGGCCGATGCGAGGAGCATGCCGCCGGCAAGCAGGGTGCGGAATTTCATAGGCCGGGATTATAGCCCGTCACTCGTCGAGCGGCCTGAACTTGAGCTCCAGCTGGCGTTCGAAGAGCCCCGGATTGTCCGGCTTCGGCAAGGGACTTGACTTGAGGATCGCGCGCTCGATCGCGGCGTCGAGGCCGGCGTGGCCGGAGCCCTTCTTGAGGCGCACGCTGAGGATTTCCCCCGTCGGCAGCTGGGTCACGTCGAATATGGCTTCGGGATTTCCCTTCACGTCCGGCGGCACCGCGATGTTGCCGCGGATCTTGGCGCGCAGTTTCGCCAGGTACTCGGCGATCGCCTTGTCGCGGGCGGTGGCGCCCTGCCGCGCCTTGAGCGAGGCCAGTTCGCGCGCGGCGGCATCGGCCTCGCGCCGCGCCGCCATGTCGCGTTCCTCGCGCTTGAGCATCTCGGCGGCGGGGTCGAAGACGGGTTTCGGCTCGTCCTTGGGCTTCGGCTTTTCCTTGATCGCGATGTCGGGCTTCGGCGGCAGGGGCAGCGGCTTGGGCTCCGGCTTCGGCGCGGGCTTCGGTTCCGGCTTGGGCTCCGGTGGCGGCTCGGGCTTGGCCGCGGCGGGGGCCGGCGCCGGCGCGGGCGAACTGCGCACGAGATCGACCTCGACCGCCTCGGGACGGTCGGACTGCCAATGCACGCCGTAGATCAGGAATATCGCCAGCAGCACGTGCATCGCCACGGCCAGCGCGATCGCGGCGCGCCGGCCCGGCGGTTCGGGCTTCTCGCCTTCGGGGCGGCGGTCGTTCATCGGCCGGTCGCCTTCGGCTGCACCAGCAGCCCGATCTTGGCGACGTTCTGGCGCTGCAGTTCGTCCATCACGTTCAGCACCGCCTCGTAACGCACCGCCTTGTCGCCGGCGATCAGCACCGATTGCTGTGGATTCTTCGCCTGCGCCTCGCGGATGCGCTCGGCCAGCTCGATGCGACCCACGGTGACCTCCTGTCCGCCGAGCGAACGGTCGCGCATCGTCATGCTCTCGTCCGCCTTGACGATGATCTCGAGCGGCGCCACCGGCGGCTGCGCCGCCTTGCCGACGCTCGGCAGCTCGACGCTGGCCGGCTGGATCATCGGCGCGGTGACCATGAAGATGACGAGCAGCACCAGCATGACGTCGATGTAGGGCACGACGTTGATCTGGTTCATGAGACGGCGCGAGCGCATGGATTACGGTCCGGTTACTTCTCGAAAAGTTCGATTTCCGCTTCGGGCAGCTTGAAGAAGCTCATCAGGTCCTCGAGATGCTCGGCGTGGCCGCTCATCTCGCCGGCGGTGGCCGACAGCTGTTCGGAAGCGGCCGCCATGTGCTGGATCGGCCTGCTGATCTGCGCCATCGCGGTGTTGATCTGGCTGATGCCGCTGGTCTGCTCGGCCGAGGCGGCGGCGATTTCCTGCACCAGCGCCGAGGTCTTCTCGATGCTCGGCACCATGCGTTCGAGCAGGCCGCCGGCATGCTCTGCAGTGCGCACGCTGCCGCGCGCGAGTTCGCCGATTTCGCGCGCCGCCACCTGCGAGCGCTCGGCGAGCTTGCGCACTTCCGAGGCGACGACGGCGAAGCCCTTGCCGTGCTCGCCGGCTCGCGCCGCTTCGATGGCGGCGTTCAAGGCCAGCAGGTTGGTCTGGTAGGCGATGTCGTCGACGATGCCGATCTTGGCGGCGATCTGCTGCATCGCGTCGACCGTCTCGCGCACCGCGCCGCCGCCGGCGACGGCGTCCTGCGCGGCCTGCGCGGCGACGCCCTCGGTGGTGCGCGCGTTCTCGTTGTTGAGGCTGACCGACGCGGCGATCTGCTCCACCGAGGCCGAGGTCTCCTCGACGCTCGCCGCCTGCTCCGACGACACCTGCGACAGTGATTGCGAGGTCGAGGCGACCTGCCCCGCCGAATCGTGCAGCTGCTTCGATGCGGCGCGCACTTCGCCGATGGTGTGGGTCAGGCGCCCGATCATGTTGCCGATGGCGGCCAGCATGCGGCCGGTCTCGTCAGTGGCGGTCGATGCGACGCTGACGGTGAGGTCGCCCGAGGCCATGCGGTCGGCCGCGTGCAGCGCCTCGTCGATCGGCCGCACGATGCTGCGCGACACGGCGATGCCGAGCCAGATGCCGGCGAGAATGCCTACGAGGCTGAGCCCCGCCGCCAGGGCGAGGGCAGAGCGTGCGCGGCCCTCGAGCCGGTCGACCAGATCGAGCAGTTGCCGGGAGAGGTGATCCTCCACCGCCTTCATCAGGTCGATCTTGGCGGTGATGGTCTTGAACCACAGCGCCGGATCGACGCCGTAGCCGCCTTCCTGGGCCTTGGCGACGACGAGCTTGCGCATCGCATCGACCTCGCGCGCGGCCGGGTGGTCGAGCTTGGTCGCGTAGTAATCGATCTCGGCGCGCTCGGCGGTGGCGCGGAACAGGCCGAAGTAGGCGTCCTGGGCGGCGATGATGCCGGCGAGGCGCTGGAACACCGCCGGCGCCATGGCGACGTCGGCGGCGAAGACGCCGTTCACCGTCGCGCGCTCGCGGCCCGCCTGTTCCTTGCCGTTGAGGAACAGCAGATAGGCGGTCAGCCCGCGGCCGACGCGCGCGTCGTCGCTGAGCCCGGTCAGGAAGGAGATCACCTCGATCTGCGCGGCGATGGTCTCGGAGTAATACGCGAAGGACTCGGGCGGCGGCAACTCGAGGCGCGTGACGCGTGCCCGCATCGCTGCGAGCCGGCCTGCTGCCTCAGCGGCGCGGTCGATGGCGCGCACGAAGGCATCGCCGTAAGCCGGCGCGCCGATGCCGGCGACGAAGGCCTGGTAGTCGGCGAGCTTGCCGTCGGTGTCGCGACGCTGGCCATCGAGTTCCGTGCCGAAGCGGGCGCCCTGCGAGCCGAGGAAGCCCGCCGAAAGGCCGCGCTCCTTCTGCAGTTCGTGGATCAGGGCGCTGGACTTCACCGCCAGCATCGCCAGGCCCCGCACCGATTCGAGATTGCGCATGGTCGCGTGCTTCTCGGCGACGTGGCTGAGCGAGAAGTACAGCATGCCCGCCAGCATCATCGCGATCACGAGGCCGAGCCGCGTGCGGATGCTCATGCGCGTCAGAAGTCTCTCCATACGACGTCTCCTCCTTGGGGCTCCTGCTTATTTGAGCTGCCGTTGCAGGATGTTGGAAAACTCTTCCATGAAGCTTTCGAAGCGCACCGCGATGCGGTCCATGTCGTGCGCGAAGCGGTTGTAGGCGAGCACCGCGGGGATGGCCGCGAAGAGGCCGATCGCCGTCGCGACCAGCGCTTCGGCGATGCCCGGCGCCACCGCGGCGAGCGTCGCCGTCGTCATGCTGGCCAGGCCGCGGAACGAATGCATGATGCCCCACACGGTGCCGAAGAGGCCGACGTAAGGCGATACCGAACCGACCGAGGCCAGGAAGGCGAGGTGCGCCTCGAGATCGTCGATCTCGCGCTGGTAGGTCGCGCGCATGGCGCGGCGCACGCTGTCGATGGTGGTCGCCGGGTCGAGGCTCTTCTGGCCGCGCAGCTTGGTGAACTCGCGGAAGCCGGCTTCGAAGATGCGCTCCAGCGCGCCGGCGCTGTGGCGGTCGTTGACCGCGCTCTGGTAGAGCGCGTCGAGGCTGCCGCCGCTCCAGAAGTCGCGCTCGAACTTGTCGGTCTTGGCGCGCGCGTCGCGAATCGCGAACGCCTTGCGGAAGATCCAGTACCAGGACATCACCGAGACGCCCGTCAGCAGGCCCATCACCAGCTTGACGACCAGGCTGGCCTGGATGATGAGTTCGAGTATCGAGAGGTCCTGGGTAACGTTCATAGCAGCGCCTTGAATTTTTCGTGAATTTCTTTCGGCATCGCCTGCGCTTTGCCGCGCACGGGGTCGAAGCAGGCGATGCGCATCTTCGCGTCCATCAGCAACTCGCCGCTGCGCTCGACGCGCTGCGCGAACACCAACTGTGCGCGGCCGAGCGATTCGATCGTCGACACGACGACCAGCTCGTCATCGAGCCGTGCCGGCTTCAGGTATTCGGCGCTGATCGAGCGCGCCGCGAAAGCGATCCCCTGTTGCATCAGCACCGACTGGTCGAAGCCCAGCGCCCTCAGCCATTCAGTGCGAGCGCGCTCGAGGAAGCGCAGGTAGTTCGCATAATAAACGACGCCTCCGGCGTCGGTATCCTCGTAATAGACGCGAACCGGCAGCGCGAATCGTGGTTTGCTCATCAATGGACCTGCCGCAAAGCGGCCAAGTATGCCAGATCGTCAGAGGCCGCCCGGGCCCGCGAGAGCGGCCTGCAGCAGCGGAACGATGTCGACGGCGCGCATTGCCGCCGGCCCAGTGTTGCGCGAACGCGTACGCAAGTCCGCATCGTCGACGACCGCCGTGCAACGGGCGGCAAGGTCGTCATAAGAGGACCACTGGACTACGTCCTCGTACTCGGACGGGATTTCGTCATCCGGCGCGCGCTCGGAGACGAGCACGGTGCCGTTGGCAAGCAGGTATGAGGCGCGCACGGCCTCGAAGATTCCGGAATCGTAATGGTGGATGTTGACCACTGCCCGGGATCGGGCGATCAACTCGTCGCGCTGCCGGCCGAAGACCATCTCCGCGACTATGAGCTTGAGACCCGCGGCGCCGATGCGCTCGAGGGCTGCACGGCGGCGTTGGTTGACGATGCCGAAGAACAGTACGTCGATGTCCGGCACGGCGACGGGTGCGATGCGCGCCAGCCCCGGATGCCAGCCGACGGGCAGATGGGCTGCCTCGATGCCGGCCGTGCGCCAAGCCTCGATGTTGCGCAGGCTGTAATCCCAGACACAAAGGGACCTGAAGGCCGCGAGCCGCTCGGGCGGAAGCTGGGATGCGGCGCCGATCTGCTCCAGGTTGTACACGATGGTGCCGGGAGGCAGCGAGGCCAGCGTCGCATCGGCCAGCAGGTGGGGACACAGCACGATCTGGCGCGCGTCGGCGCGCCAGTGATTGACGGCCGTCGAGGCGCGGCAGCCCAGCTTGTCGAGGCCCCAGAGCAGGGTGTCGATGAGCTCCGAGAACGGATTGCCGGCGCCGAACCACTTGTTGACCAGCACGACATGGAAGTCGCGCGACATCACCACGCGCCGAATAAGTTCCGCAGGCGCAGGTGATGGTCGAATTCGTCGGCGCAGGCCTGCGCGGCGGCATCGTGCGCGCCGGTACCCGAGCGAAGTCCGAGGAAGTAAAGGTCGCGGATCACGTGGTCGGTAAAGAAGCGATGCCAGCCGAACCACTCGTCGAAGGGACACGCTCCGCGCAGGTCGGCCTCGCCGAGATTGCGGTAGTAGCCGGAGCCGGCGGATGCCGTCAGCGGGGAATCGCCGGGCGAGCGTTCCGGCGTGCCGTGCTGTCGGCGGCCGTAGGTGGCGCAGGTCAGCAGCATCAGGCCGTCGGGTTTCAGCATACGCGCGGCGTTGTGCAGCGTCTCGCGCCAATACGGGTTGTGCTCCATCGCCTCGCAACTGATCACGACGTCGTAGCCATGCGTTGCGCCGGCGAAGCTCTGGCCGTCGGCGACGACATCGACACCCTTGCCGGGTCCGACGTCGATGCCCGTGTAGCGACAGTCTTCGAAGAACTCGCGCACGGAGCCGTTGATGTCGAGGCTGCCGATTTCCAGCACCGTCCTGTTGCGGAACCAGCCCGGCAGGAAGCGCTTGCAGTGGGAGACGAACAGCTGTTGTTCGGGATGCGCCATCACTCCTCCCGGAACAGGCCTTGCGCCGGGGCGGAAAGGCCGAAGTGCCGCCAGATGCTCGGCGTCGCCATGCGGCCGCGCGGCGTGCGCTGCAGGTAGCCCTGCTGGATCAAATAGGGTTCGAGCACGTCCTCGATGGTGTCGCGCGCTTCGCCGATGGCGGCGGCGAGGTTGTCGAGGCCGACCGGGCCGCCGCCGAACTTTTCGAGCATGGCGCCGAGCAGCTTGCGGTCCATGACGTCGAGGCCCAGCGTGTCCACATCGAGCATCGACAGCGCCGCATCGGCCACGTCCTGCGTGATCGCACCCTCGGCCTTCACTTCCGCGAAGTCGCGCACGCGGCGCAGCAGGCGGTTGGCGATGCGCGGCGTGCCGCGCGAGCGGCGCGCGATTTCGGCGGCGCCGGCGGCGGCGATGTCGCAGTTGAGCAGTTGCGACGAGCGGTTGACGATGTGCGCCAGTTCGTCGGGCGTGTAGAACTCGAGCCGCGCGACGATGCCGAAGCGGTCGCGCAGCGGATTGGTCAGCATGCCGGCGCGCGTGGTCGCGCCGACCAGCGTGAACGGCGGCAGGTCGAGCTTCACCGAGCGCGCGGCCGGCCCTTCGCCGATCATGATGTCGATCTGGAAGTCCTCGAGCGCCGGGTAGAGGATTTCCTCGACCACCGGCGACAGGCGGTGGATCTCGTCGATGAACAGCACGTCGTGCGGTTCGAGGTTGGTCAGGATCGCGGCGAGGTCGCCGGCGCGCTCCAGCACCGGGCCGGAGGTCTGGCGCAGGCCGACGCCCATTTCGTGGGCGATGATGTGCGCCAGCGTCGTCTTGCCGAGGCCGGGCGGCCCGAACAGCAGCACGTGGTCGAGCGCCTCCTTGCGGCGCTTGGCGGCCTCGATGAAGATCTCGAGCTGGCTGCGGATCTTCTGCTGGCCGACGTACTCGGCGAGCTTCTTCGGCCGCAGTGCGCGCTCGACGGCGTCCTCTTGCGGCGACTCCTTGGTTCCGGCAATGAGACGGTCGGTTTCGATGGCCATAGGCGGACGAGTTTACTTCATGCCTTCGCCAGCAGCTTCAGCGCCTGGCGGATGCCGTCCGAGACAGTTGCGCCGGCCGGCAAGGACTTCATGGCGCCGACGGCTTCGCGCTCGTTGTAGCCGAGCGCGAGCAGGGCGTTGAGGATGTCGCTGCCGGCGTCGGGCGGCGCGCTCGCCGCCTGGGCGAGTGTCGCCTTCGGCAGCTTGTCCTTGAGTTCCAGCAGCAGGCGCTCGGCGGTCTTCTTGCCGATGCCGGGGATCTTCACCAGGCGGCCGGCCTCCTGCAGCGCCACGGCTTGCGCGAGTTCGGCGACCGAGAGGCCGGAGAGCACCGCGAGCGCCGTGCGCGCGCCGACGCCGCCGATCTTCAGCAACTGGCGGAAGGCGGCGCGCTCGTCCGCCGTCAGGAAGCCGAACAGCAGGTGCGCGTCCTCGCGCACGGCGAGGTGCGTGTGCAGCGTCACCTTCTCGCCGGTCGCCGGCAGGTTGTAGAAGGTGCTCATCGGCACGTCGACTTCGTAGCCGATGCCGTGCACGTCGACGACGATCTGCGGCGGATTCTTTTCGAGCAGCGTGCCCGTCAGCTTGCCAATCATTGGGGGACTCCGAGGATTTCCTCGACGCGGCGCGCGAGGTTGCCGACGACGGTCGCCTGCGGGAACGCCGCGTACTTGGCGGCGAAGGCGGCGGCGTTGGCGGCGAGGGATGGATCGTGGATCACGCGTTCGAGCTTCTGCGGCAGGTCGTCGGCAGGCCGCTCGGGATCGGCGAGCAGGCCGGCGCCGATCTCCTCGACGCGGCGCGCCATCAGGTACTGCTCAAGGTGGAAGGGCAGCAGCAGCACCGGCTTGCCGGCGAGCAGGAAGCGCGTCGTCGTCGCCAGGCTGGCGTAGGTGACGGCGGCGTCGGCTTCCGCGGCGGCGCGCTCGAGGTCGACCGGCGCCTTCGAGAACGCCAGATGCGGCGCCGCGAAGCGCGCGAGGGTCTGCGGCGGCGCATCGGGAAAGAAGATCAGCGCCGGCTGGCGCAGCGAGACCAGCGCCGCCAGCGCCGCTTCGTGGTGGCGGCAGTCGGCGCGCAGGTAGGCGAAGATGCGCTTGCCGGGCAGGGCGGGCCAGGCGGGCGCCTCGCCGACGCCGGCATCCGGCAGGTTGCCCCAGTAGCGGGCGGCGCCGCGCTCGTAGTGGTCCAGTTCGGGGAAGCCGAGCAGGGTGTCTTCGGCGACCGCGAAGAGTTCGTGCACGGCGCCCACCGGGGCGCAGCCGAAGTGCGCCAGCACGGCGTTGATGTTGCCCACCGCCTCGCGCTCGATGGCGGCGAGCCGCTCGGCGGGCAGCGCCATCCAGGGCCGCATGTTCGGCGTCGGCGCGACCGGCGGCGGCACGCAGAAGCCGCTGGAGAACAGCACCGACGGCAGGCCCAGGGTGCGCGCGGCAAGTAGTGCGCTCGGCGCATGGTCGGCCATGACGATCTGCGCGCGCGTCGCCAGGAACAGCTCGCGCCAGCCGACGACCACGCCGAGCAGGTCGGCGACGTTGCCGTAGCCGAAGCGCAGCAGGATGTCGGCGTAGGTAAGCGGGGGGCCTTCGCGCCGCGCCTCGGGCATGACGGGGGCCTGCATCCAGCCGAAGCCTTCGTGTGCCAGCAGGCGCGCCGTGGCGCCGACCTGCGCCACCATCCAGCGCACGTCGTGGCCGCGCCGTCGCAGTTCGCGCGCCATCGGCAGGAAGGCGCCGATGTGGCCGAGGCCGGCGCCGAACTCCCAGGCGTAGGCGACGGTCGCCATCAGACCAGCCGCCCGCCCCGGACGCGAAAACCGGTCGTCGACAAGGCGCCGAGGCCCTGGCCGCCGTGGGCGTGGCAGATCGCGCAGGCGAGCGCGTCGGCGGCGTCGGGGGACGGCGTGCCCGGCAGATCCAGCAGGCGCATGACCATCTGCTGGACCTGTTCCTTGGCCGCCTTGCCGTGGCCGACGACGGCTTGTTTGACCTGCAGCGCCGTGTACTCGGCGACCGGCAGGCCGGCGGTGACCAGCGCCGAGATCGCCGCGCCGCGCGCCTGGCCGAGCAGCAGCGTCGATTGCGGATTGACGTTGACGAACACCTTCTCGACGACGGCCTGCTGCGGGCCATGCAGCGCGACGACTTCCGCGATGCCCTCGAGGATGGTCTTGATGCGCTCGGGCAGCGATTCGCCGTCGTTCGTCCGGACGCAGCCGCTGGAGAGATAGGTCAGCTTGTTGCCGAGCTTGTCGATGACGCCAAAACCGGTGACCCGCAAACCGGGGTCGATGCCGAGGATGCGCACGGGCTCTGTCACGGTGCAGGACTGAACAAGCCGAGGTCACCGGTTTCAGAGCAGGCTGACCGGCGCAGCCGGTCAAGCCAGCGTAGCGAGTGGCCGGAACTAAAACCGGTGATGCGCAGGCCGGGGTCGATGCCGAGGATGCGAACGGGGGCATTCATGTCGGCGCGAACGATACACCGTCGCGGAAGGGCGCGCCAATCATGTACGCCGCGCCAGCCAGACGCCGGACACCGCGATCACCATGCCGGCCAGCGCCGCCGGGCGCAGCGTCTCGTCGAACAGCAGCCAGGCCATGACGGCGGTGACCACCGGCGTCAGGTAGAACAGGCTGGCGACGTTGACCGCCGAGCCGCTGCGGATCAGCAGGTTGAGCAGGCTGATGGCGCCGACCGAGAGCACCAGCACCAGCCAGCCGAGCGCGAACATGAACGAGGGCGTCCAGTCGACGCGAAGGTCCTCGAAGGCCGCGGCAGCGATGAAAGTCACGATCGCCGTCGGCACGAACTGCAGCACGGCGCCGCTGCGCAGGTCGAAGCTGGGGCAGAAGCGCTTCTGGTAGAGCGTGCCGGCGGTGATGCCGGCGAGCGCCATCAGCGCCGGCCACAGCGCGGCGAGGCCGAGCTCGCCGCCGAGTTTTCCCGAGACGACGAGCGCGGTGCCGACAAGGCCGAGCGCCAGTCCGAGCCACTGCGGGCGGCGCACGGCCTCGCCCAGTAGCCAGGCGGCGCCGAGCGCGGTGAAGATCGGCTGCAGGCCGACGACCAGCGCCGTGACGCCGGCCGGTAAGCCGCGCGCGATGGCGAGGAACACGCCGGCCAGATAGACGGCATGGACCAGCAGGCCGCTGATGCCGACGTGGATCCATTTGCGGCCGTCGCGGGGCCAGGGTGCGCGCATGGCGAGCGCCAGCGGCGCCATCAGCGCAATCACGAGCACGTAGCGGATGGCGAGGAAGGTCAGCGGCTCGGCATGCGCGAGACCGTACTTGGCGCCGATGAAGCCGGTGCTCCAGAGCAGCACGAACAGCAGCGGCGCCCAGCGGATCACGCCGGCGCTCCAAAACAAAACGGCGCCTGGCGGCGCCGTCCTTGCCCGTGGGCGGGAAGCTTCATTCCGCGATCACGGCGTTGGTATAGACCTCCTGCACGTCGTCGAGGCCTTCCAGCACATCGAGCAGCTTCTGCATCTTGGCGGCGTCCTCGCCGGTGAATTCCGTTTCGCTCTGCGGCTTCATGGTCACCTCGGCGAACTCGGGCTTGAAGCCGGCCTTCTCGAGCGCGTCCTTGACGGCGAGGAAGTCGCCGGGGCCCGAGATCACCTCGATGCTGCCGTCGTCGTTGGTCGCCACGTCCTCGGCGCCGGCCTCGATCGCGGCATCCATCAGCTTGGCCTCGTCGGTGCCGGGGGCGAAGATCATCTGGCCACAGTGCTTGAACATGAAGGCGACCGAGCCGTCGGTGCCCATGTTGCCGCCGTACTTGTTGAAGGCGTGGCGGACTTCGGCGACGGTGCGCACCTTGTTGTCGGTCAGGCAGTCGACCATGATCGCGGCGCCCGCGATGCCATAGCCCTCATAACGGATTTCCTCGTAGCTGACGCCTTCGAGTTCGCCCGTGCCCTTCTTGATCGCGTTCTCGATCTTGTCCTTGGGCATGTTCACCGCCTTGCCCTTGTCGATGGCGAGGCGCAGGCGCGGATTGAAGTTGGCATCGCCGCCGCCCATCTTGGCGGCGACGGTGATTTCCTTGGCGATCTTGGAGAAGGCGGCGCCGCGTTTTTCGTCCTGGCGCCCCTTGCGGTGCTGGATGTTCGCCCATTTGGAATGGCCGGCCATGATGCGTTCCTTGCGTTGCTAGAATCGAAGAATTCTAACATCCGGGTTCCCGCCGCCATGACCCGCCCCCTGCCCGTCGCCAAGGCCGGCGAGCGCGAAATCGCGCTGCTGCCGGGGTTCGCCAACCGCCACGGACTCGTCACCGGCGCCACCGGCACCGGCAAGACGGTGACGCTGCAACGCCTCGCCGAGCAGTTGTCCGGCATCGGCGTGCCGGTGTTCCTCGCCGACGCCAAGGGCGATCTCTCGGGCCTCGGCGCCGCCGGCGTCGCGTCGGAGAAATTCAAGCAGCGCCTGGAGCGCCTCGGTGTCGCCGACTGGACGCCGCGCGCGAATCCCGTCGCCTTCTGGGACGTCTTCGGCGCATCAGGCCATCCGGTGCGCGCGACCATCTCCGACATGGGGCCGCTGCTGCTCGCGCGTTTGCTGGGTCTCAACGACACGCAGGAAGGCGTGCTGCAGATCGTCTTCAAGGTCGCCGACGACCAGGGCCTGCTGCTGCTCGACCTCAAGGACCTGCGCGCGATGGTCCAGCACGTCGGCGAGAACGCGAAGGAGTTCACCGCGCGCTACGGCAACGTCTCGGCGGCGTCGATCGGCGCCATCCAGCGCGGGCTGCTGACGCTTGAGCAGCAAGGCGGCGACAGCTTCTTCGGCGAACCGATGCTCGACATCGCCGACCTGATGCAGGCGGCGGACGGCCGCGGTGTCATCAACGTGCTGGCGGCCGAGAAGCTGATGAACTCGCCGCGGCTCTACTCGACCTTCCTGCTCTGGCTGCTGGCCGAGTTGTTCGAGCAGTTGCCCGAGGCCGGCGACCTCGACAAGCCGAAGCTGGTGTTCTTCTTCGACGAGGCGCACCTGCTGTTCGACGAAGCGCCGCCGGCGCTGCTCGACAAGGTCGAGCAGGTCGTGCGCCTGATCCGCTCGAAGGGCGTCGGCGTCTGGTTCGTGACCCAGAATCCGCTCGACGTGCCCGAGGCCGTGCTCGGCCAGCTCGGCAACCGCGTCCAGCATGCCCTGCGCGCCTTCACGCCGCGCGACCAGAAGGCGGTGAAGAGCGTCGCCGAGACCTTGCGCGCGAATCCGGCCTTCGACGCTGCGACGGCGATCACCGAGCTCGGCGTCGGCGAGGCGCTGGTGTCCTTCCTCGACGAGCACGGCCGGCCGACGGTCGTCGAGCGCGGCATGATCCTGCCGCCGGCCTCGCGCATCGGGCCGCTGACGGCGGACGAGCGCAAGGCGGCGATCGCGGCGTCGGTCCTCTACGGTCATTACGAGAAGAGCGTCGATCGTGAATCGGCCTACGAGAAGCTCAATGGCGACAAGCGTGCCGCGACTGCGGCTGCGCCGGCAGCCGCCGAACCGCCGCCGGCCAGCGGCGGCGGCCTGCTCGGCGGGCTCGGCGACATGCTCGGCGGCGTACTGGGCGGTCGTTCGGGCAGCGGCCGCGGCCGGCAGACGGCGGTCGAGGCGGCGGTAACCAGCGCCGCCCGCGCCATCGGCTCGCAGGTCGGCCGCCAGATCGTGCGCGGCGTGCTCGGTTCCATCCTCGGCGGACGCAGGCGCTGAAGGGCGGCCACTCCGCCGGCCTCTGGCTGGCGATCCTCGCCGCCTTCGGCTTCTCGGCCAAGGCGATCTTCGTCAAGCTCGCCTACGCGTCGTATCCCGTGGCGCCGGTGACGCTGCTCGCCTTGCGCATGGCCTTCGCCCTGCCGGTGTTCGCCTGGATCGGCCTGCGAGAATCGCGCGGCGCGCCGCCGCTGACGGCGCGCGACTGGGCGGCCGTCGTCGCGCTCGGCCTGCTCGGCTACTACGGCGCCAGCATCTTCGATTTCGTCGGCCTCCAGTACATCACCGCCGGCCTCGAGCGCCTGATCCTGTTCACCTATCCGACGCTGACGATCCTGATCTCGATGCTGTTCTTCGGCCACGCCGCCAAGCGGCGCGAGATGGCAGCGCTGCTGCTCTGCTACCTCGGCATCGCCGCCGCCTTCGCGCACGACCTCGGTGTCGCGGCCGATGCGGCGGCGGTGTGGATCGGTGGCGGTTTCGTTTTCGCCTCCTCGCTGTCCTACGCCGCCTACCTCGCGGGCAGCGCGCGCATGATCGCCCGGCTCGGCGCCGCGCGCTTCACGGCGCTGGCGATGCTGGTGTCGACGGCCGCGACCCTGCTGCACTTCTTCGCCACGCAGCCGGTCAGCGAACTGATCCAGCCGCTGCCGATCTACGGCTACGGCATCGGCATGGCGGTGGTATCGACGGTGATTCCGGTGTTCGCGCAATCGGCGGCGATCCGCCGCATCGGCGCCGGCCGTGCGGCGCTGATCGGAACGCTCGGCCCGCTGGTCACCATCGCGCTCGGCTGGTGGCTGCTCGGCGAGGCGATGTCGCTCTGGCAACTCGTCGGCGCGGCGCTCGTCGTCGCAGGAGTGGTCATCGCGGGCAGGCGCTGAGCCGGTTTCCGGCGGCATATAATCCGCCGGAATATCCATCCCAACGCCATGAACCCGCGCCTATCCCTTGTCCAGTGCTGCGGCCTGCTGGCCGCGTCCATCTGGCCGGCTCTCGCAGTCGCCCAGGCGCCGCCCGAACCCAGCGAGCGCGACTACTTCGAGGAGCTTCCGGTCGTGCTGTCGGTATCGCGACTTGCACAGCCCCTGCAGGATGCGCCGGGCGCCGTGACGGTGATCGACCGCGAAACCATCCGGCGTTCTGGCGTGCGCGAGCTTGCAGAGGTGCTCCGGCTGGTCCCGGGCTTCCAGGTCGCGCATGTTCCGAACGGTCAGCCGACCGCCTCCTACCATGGCATCGCGGAGGACTTCTCGCGGCACCTGCAGGTGCTCGTCGACGGGCGCTCCCAGTACTCGCCGTTCTTCATGGGCGGCGTGAACTGGAATCTCGTTCCCGTCAGCCTCGACGACATCGAGCGCATCGAGGTGATGCGAGGCTCGAACTCCGCGGCCTACGGATCCAACTCCTTCCTCGGCGTCGTCAATATCGTCACGCGCCATGCTGCCGACACGCACGGCGCTGCGCTGGAAGTGCGCTCGGGCACCCAGGGCGTCAATGATCGGCGCGTGCGGCTCGGGGCGGGCGGCTCTGATTTCCATGTGCGCGCTACCGCCGAAGGCACGAAGGACAAGGGTTACGAGTTCGTGAAAGACGACAGGCGCCAGCAGCTGCTCGACCTTCGCGCCGACTGGCGCCTCGGCTTGAGCGACGAACTGCAGCTCCAGGCCGGCGAGATCGTCACGAATATCGACGTCGGCAGCGGCTCCACCACCAATCCGCGCCGCAACCAGCAGCTGAGCCAGCAGTTCGTCGCCGCGGGCTGGAAGCGGACCCTGGATGCAGGCGAGGATCTGTCGCTGCGCTACTACCGCACCGAGGAGAGCGGCATCGACGCCTTCGTCGGAAACGACAACGGCGACACGGTGTTCGTCGACTACGGCTACCGTTCGATCCGCAACAACGTCGAGGCGAAGCACAGCTTCGGCTTTTGGCGCGACGGCCGCGTCGTCTGGGGCGGGGAATACAGGACCGACCAGGTGCGCGCGCCGATCTGGTACGGGACGCAGGACGATGTGTCGTTATCGGTCGTGCGTGGTTTCGCCAATGTCGAGTGGCGCTTCGGTACTGCGGCGACGGCGAACGTCGGCGGCACCTGGGAACGCGACACCAATTCCAAGACCACCTTCGCACCGCGTGCGGTCATGAACTGGCACGTGACGCCGGAGCAGACGCTGCGCTTCGGCGTGGCGCGCGCCTATCGCGCGCCTTCCCTGTATGAAACGAGGGGCAACGCGGCCTTCGTTTCCACCACAGGCCTGGTGACGCGCCGCGGCATGCTGGCCGACGGCTCGCCGCTGCGGCCCGAGAGCGTGACCAGCGCCGAGATCGGCTGGGTCGGCGAATTCCGGAATGTCGGCCTGGTCGGCGACGTCCGCCTCTTCCGGGAGCGCGTGGCCGATCGCATCCTGGCGCTCGAAACGATCCTCCCGGTTCCCGTCTGCAATGTGCTGCGCGTCAAATCCTGCGTCGCCACGCGCGGCTACAACGCCGCGGCGTTCGAAATACGCGGCGGCGAGTACCAGCTGCGCTGGCAGCCGGCGCGCGACACCCGCGTGATCCTGAACCAGTCGTTCGTGCGCGTGCTGCCGCGGCTGAACCTGCCGGCCGCGGGCAGCGTGGCCGGCTTCGTCCCCGGGCTGTATCCGCCGGTGTCCGACATCGAGAACCGCGAGCTGGGGCTGGCGCGCGAATCCGCACCGACCCACACGACGATGCTGATGATCATGCAGCGGCTGCCCGGCGGCCTCGAGTTGTCGGCGACCCACCATACCGTCGGCGCAATGAAGTGGTCCAACAACACGCGCGCGGTGAGCTGGCAGCGCCTCGACTGGCGCCTCGGCTACCGGTTCCGCGCCGGCCCGAGCAAGGGCGAACTCGCCTTTACCGTGCAGAGCGACGGCACGCCTCACGGCGAGCATTCGAGCGAGACGCTGTCCTCGCGTCGCGGTTATTTCAGCCTGCTGCTCGAGTTCTGACCATGCGGGCATCCCTCATCGCGGCCGCCTGTCTATGTCTAATGACATATACATTCGCCGGGCGTGCGTTCGCCGCGGAGCCTGCGGTCTGGGTCGCCTTGTCCGAACCGGGCGGCGCGTATGCGGAAGCCGCCGAAGCGGTCCGCAGCGAACTGCAGCGCGGGGGACATGTAGACATCCTGGTCCGCCCCTGGCGCGAACTGGTCGGCGGCAGCCCGGCGGCGACGCCGCGCGTGATCGTCACCGTCGGGTTGGGTGCCTTGCGCGGGATGATCGAGGCAGATGCCAGGGCAGCACTGCTCGCGATCCTGGTGCCGCGGGCCGCATACGCGAAGCTGGTGGAAACGCACGGGCGCGCGCGCGCCGCCGCCTCTGCCATCTGGCTCGACCAGCCGCTGGCGCGGCAGTTCGCGCTGCTCCGCCTGACCCTGCCGGCGCGCAATCGCATCGGCATGCTCCTGGGGCCCGATTCACGTGGCCTTGAACCGGAACTGACGCGCGCGGCGGCGGAACACGGCCTCGAACTGGTCGTGGGGCGCGTCGGTGCGCCCGATCAGCTGTCCGGTGCGACCCAGCGCGTCCTGGAGGAAGCGGATGTCCTCATGGCGCTGCCGGACGGCCAGGTCTACAACGGCGCGACGATCCAGAACATCCTCATGGCTGCCTACCGGCAGCGCGTGCCCCTGATCGGGTTTTCGCCGGCGTATGTCAGGGCCGGCGCTCTGCTGTCGCTCTATTCGACCCCGGCGCAGGCCGGCGTCCAGGCGGCCGAGGTCGTGCGCGGCGTGCTGGGCGGGCGTTCGTTGCCGCCACCGCAAGGACCGCGGGCGTTCGTGATCGGCGTCAATGCCGACGTCGCCCGTTCGCTGGGCATCGCCATCGAGGAAGACGCTGCCGCGCGCTGGACCGAACGGCTGTCGAGGGAGAAAGTGCAATGAAGCGCAGCCGGCTCGTCATGCGTCTACTGGTTGCGGCCGTCCTGCCGGCCGTGCTGGTGGCGGTCGCGCTGGCGACGATCCTGGCCGACCGCCAGTACCAGAGTCTCGACGAAGCCTTGCGCGCGCGGGCGCGCGCCGAGGCGCGCCAGGTGGCGAGCGCCGCCGAGTTCGGCGTCTTCTCCGGCAGCCGCGAAGCCCTCGATGCGCTGGTGCGGGCGGCGCAGGCCGGCGACGAGGAGATCCGCGCCGTCACCATCCTCGACGTGCGCGGCACGCCGCTCGCCAGCAGCGGCGCGAGCGTGCGCCGGACGTCCGGCATCGTCGGCTGGGAGGAGGAGATCGTGAACGCCGGGCCGGTCACGGTGGTGACGACGCCGATCCGGCGCTCGCGCCTGCCGGTGGACGACGTCTACTCGGGCACCGAGACGCCGGAGCCGAAAGGCGAAGTCGATGGCTTCGTCATTCTCGAGATGTCGCGCGCGCGTCTCGACGCCGAGCGCGACCGGCACCTCCTCATCGACGCCGTCGTGGCGCTGGCCGGCCTGCTGCTGGCGGCGGCGCTGGCGCTGCGCATCGCGCGCGGCGTCACGCGGCCGATCCTCCACATCGGCGACGTCGTCGAACGCATCGGCCAGGGCGATCTCTCGGCGCGCGTGAGCCCCGACCCCTCGGAGGTGATGCCGGCGCTCGAGAACGGCATCAACCACATGGCGCAGCGCGTCGGCCTGGCGCAGGACTACCTCGTGCAGCAGATCGCCGCCGCCACGGCCGAACTGCGCGAGCGCAAGGACGAAGCGGAGCGCGCCAACGCCGCCAAGACCCGCTTCCTCGCCGCCGCCAGCCACGACCTGCGCCAGCCGCTGCACGCCCTCGGCCTGTTCGCCTCGCGCCTGTCCCAGGTGCCGAACACGCCCGAGGCGCAACCCCTGGTGGCGAACGTCAATGCGTCCGTCGCCGCGCTCCAGGATCTGCTCGACACGCTGCTCGACATATCGCGTCTCGACGCCGGGCTGGTGGTGCCGAAGCCGTCGGACTTCCAGCTCGACGAGCTGTTCGCGCGCCTGCGGCTCGAGTTCGCCGGCAGCGCCGAGGCGCGCAACCTGCAGTTGCGCGTGCGCCGCTGCAACGTCTGGCTGAGCACCGACCAGCAACTGCTCGGCCGCATCCTGATGAACTTCCTCAGCAACGCGCTGCGCTACACGACACGCGGCGGCGTGCTGCTCGCCTGCCGCCGGCGAGCCGACAAGGCCGTCATCGAGGTCTGGGACACCGGGGCCGGCATCGGCGCCGAGCACCTGCAGGAAATCTTCAGCGAATACGTGCAGCTCGCCAACCCCGAACGCAACCGGGAGAAGGGCCTCGGCCTCGGGCTGGCGATCTGCGATCGCCTGTCGCAATTGCTGAAGCTGCCGCTGGGCGTGCGCTCGGTGCCGGGGCGCGGCTCGGTGTTCCGCATCGAAGTGCCGCTGGGACACGCGCGCAGGGCCGTGACGCAGGAACCGGCCGCGGGCGCGGCGCAGCTGACCGGCACGCTGGTCATCATCGAGAACGAAGCCGAAGCGACCGCCGGCCTGGCTGAACTGGCGCGCAGCTGGGGCTGCGTGGCGATCAGCGCCGCCTCAGTCGCCGAGGCGCTGCAGCGCTGCGGCGACGAAGGCATTGCGCCGGACATGGCAATCTGCGATTTCCGCCTCGCCGACGGCACCGACGGCACCGACGGCATCGCCGCCGGCTTCGCGCTGCGCGCGCGCTACGGTGCGTTGCCGGTGCTGCTGCTGACGGCCGACGTCAACGACCGGCTGATCGTCGGCGCGGCGCGCCGGCAGTTCGCGCTGCTGACGAAGCCGGTGCGGCCAGGCAAGCTGCGTGCGCTGGTACAGCAGATGCTGGCGCTGGCGAAAGCGGCCTGAGGCCGCCGGTAACTCGGCTTACTTCGCGTTGCGTTCGCGGACGATGGGCGGAAGGTACTTCACGGAAAACCGCCACCCCTCGGGTGTATCCCGCAGGACCAGCGTCTTCGAGCTCGCACCCTCTTCGAACAAAGGTTCGGACCCAACGAGTTCCAGGGCTCCGATCCCCTTGATGACACACGCGCCCGGGATGGTCGTGAACACCGACTCCGCGGCGACGAGGACGAACTGACCCGCCTTGGATTCGGAGCAGGACAGCCCCCTGGGGATCGAATGAGGATCCTGCTTCCAGGCACTTCGCAGCGCATCAAGCCCTTTGACCAGTTCCGGCGTGATCCTGACCGGAAGAACGACTTCACGCGACTTGGTGTGGCTCATGTCGTCGCAAGTCCGAGTCGCTTGACGATCTCGGTCGTAAGTCCGGCTTGGTTCAGCGTGTAGAAGTGCAGGCCGGGCGCGCCGCGCTCCAGGAGCTGCTCGCACAGGCCGGTGACGACGTCGAGGCCGAAGGCGCGGATCGATGGGGCGTCGTCGCCGTAGCTCTCGAACTTGCGGCGCATCCAGCGCGGGATGTCGGCGCCGCAGTTGTCGGCGAAGCGGGCGAGCTTGGAGAACGAGCCGATCGGCATGATGCCGGGTACGATCGGGATCGTCACGCCGGCCGCCCGGGCTTCGGCGACGAAGTTGTCGTAGGCGTCCGCGCTGTAGAAGAACTGGGTGATCGACGAATCGGCGCCGGCGTCGACCTTGCGCTTGAAGTTCGTCAGGTCTTCGCGCGGCGTCTTCGCCTGCGGATGCCACTCGGGGTAGGCGGCGACCTCGATGTGGAACCAGTCGCCGGTCTCCTTGCGGATGAACTCGACGAGCTCGTTGGCGTAGCGGAACGCGCCAGCATCGGCCATGCCCGAGGGCAGGTCGCCGCGCAGGGCGACGAGGCGGCGGATGTCGTGGGCGCGGTAGTCCTCGAGGATGGCGCGCACGTTGTCGCGCGTCGAGCCGATGCACGACAGGTGCGGCGCGGCGACGCGGCCCTCGGCGGCGATTTCCATCACCACGTCGAAGGTGCGGTCGCGCGTCGAACCGCCGGCACCGAAGGTGACGGAGAAGAACGCCGGCTCGATGGCGGCGAGCTGGGCGCGCACCGCGCGCAGCTTCTCCAGGCCCTCGGTGGTCTGCGGCGGGAAGAATTCGATGGAGATTTCGGGTCGGTTCATTGGGTAATCCGGATGAAGAACTCGCGATTGCCGTCGCCGCCGGGGATCGGGCTCTCGAACCACTCGCCTGGCTTGAGCTGCGCTTCCCCGCAGGCCGCGCGGATCTTCGCCTCGACCTTCGGATAGACGGCCGGATCGCGGATCACGCCGCCCTTGCCGACCGCCTCGGGGCTGCCCATCTCGAACTGCGGCTTCACCAGCAGCAGCATCTCGCCGCCCGCGGCCAGCAGCGCCGGCAGCTGCGGCAGCACCAGGGTCAGCGAGATGAAGCTGACGTCGGCGACGATGAGGTCGAAGCCCGCTTCGGGGCAATGCTCGCCGATATCCTCGCGCTCGAGCGCACGCGCGTTGATGCCCTCGATGCAGGCGACGCGCGGATCGTCGCGCAGCTTCGGCCGCAATTGCTCGTGACCGACATCGACGCCGACCACGCGCGCCGCGCCGGCCTGCAGCAGGCAGTCGGTGAAGCCGCCGGTGCTCTGGCCGACGTCGAGGCAGGTCTTGCCGCGCACGTCGATGCCGGTGTGCGCGAGCGCGCCCGCCAGCTTGAGGCCGCCGCGCGAGACGTAGCGGTCGTCCTCGTCTTGCGTCACCTGCAGCGCGACGTCGGGCGCCACTTCATGCGAAGGCTTGTCGATGCGTCCGTCCGGGCCGCTGACGCGGCCGGCGGCGATCATGCGCTGGGCGACGGTGCGCGAGGGCGCGAGCCCCCGCGTCACCATCAGCGCATCGGCGCGCACCAGGCCGTGGCGGTCGCGCGGCTCCGCCGGCGGACGCTCGGGAGCGATGCCCTCGTAGTGCATTTCGCTCTTGCGCGTACGCGCATGGAAGGACCGCATGGCCATCGGCTTAGTACCGGTAGTGCTCGGACTTGTACGGACCGTCCTTGGGCACGCCGATGTAGGCGGCCTGCTGGTCGGTCAACGTCGATAGCTGCGCGTTGAGCTTCTTCAGCTGCAGGCGCGCGACCTTCTCGTCGAGATGCTTGGGCAGCGTGTAGACGCCCACCGGGTAATCGGCGTTGCGCGTGAACAGCTCGATCTGCGCGATGGTCTGGTTGGCGAACGACGACGACATCACGTAGCTCGGGTGGCCGGTGGCGCAGCCGAGGTTAACGAGACGGCCCTTGGCGAGCAGGATGATGCGCTTGCCGTCCGGGAAGATCACGTGGTCGACCTGCGGCTTGATCTCTTCCCACTGGTACTTCTCGATCGAGGCGACGTCGATCTCGTTGTCGAAGTGGCCGATGTTGCAGACGATGGCCTGGTCCTTCATCTTCGCCATGTGGTCGTGCGTGATGACGTGGTAGTTGCCGGTACAGGTGACGAAGATGTCGGCCTTGTCGGCGGCGTATTCCATGGTGACGACGCGATAGCCTTCCATCGCCGCCTGCAGCGCGCAGATCGGGTCGATCTCGGTGACCCACACCTGGGCGGAGAGCGCGCGCATGGCCTGGGCGGAGCCCTTGCCGACGTCGCCGTAGCCGGCGATCAGCGCGACCTTGCCGGCGATCATGACGTCGGTGGCGCGCTTGATGCCGTCGACGAGCGATTCGCGGCAGCCGTAGAGGTTGTCGAACTTCGACTTGGTGACCGAGTCGTTGACGTTGATGGCGGGGATCTTGAGGTCGCCGCGCTCGTGCATCTGGTAGAGGCGGTGCACGCCGGTGGTGGTCTCTTCGGTCACGCCCTTGATCTGTGCGAGGCGCGTCGAATACCAGGTCTTGTCGACGGCGAGCTTGGCCTTGATGGCGGCGAAGAGGATGGTCTCTTCCTCGGAGCCCGGCTTGGCGAGGACGGAAATGTCCTTCTCGGCCTTGGCGCCCAGGTGCAGCAGCAGCGTGGCGTCGCCGCCGTCGTCGAGGATCATGTTCGAGTAGCCGTTGTCGGGCCACTCGAAGATGCGGTGGGTGTAGTCCCAGTAGTCGACCAGCGTCTCGCCCTTGACGGCGAACACGGCGACGCCGTCGGCCGCGATGGCGGCGGCGGCATGGTCCTGGGTCGAGAAGATGTTGCAGGAGGCCCAGCGCACTTCGGCGCCGAGCGCGGTCAGCGTCTCGATCAGCACCGCGGTCTGGATGGTCATGTGCAGCGAGCCGGTGATGCGCGCGCCCTTGAGCGGCTGGCTCTTGGCGTATTCCTCGCGGATCGCCATCAGGCCTGGCATCTCGGTCTCGGCGATGCGGATTTCCTTGCGGCCCCAATCGGCCAGCGCCATGTCGGCGACGACGTAGTCGGTTGCGGCTTGTTTAGTCACAGCGTTCATGCGAACTCCTTGAACTTGCGACCGGGAGGGAAGGGGTACTGCGTGCAGCTCACCCGTGATCCCGAACCCGGCAGGGTTGGTCAGGTGAGCGCGGTTCTGGAATATCCGAGCCTGGGGGAATCCCTCGCAGCGCTCCTCGGAAGGCGGCGGATTATACGCGGGAGCCGGCCCAAAGAAAACGGCCGACCCGAGGGGCCGGCCGTTGCCTGGTGCAGCGGGCTTTGCCTTAGACGCCGGCGTCGGCCTTGAGGGCGGCGGCCTTGTCGGTGGCTTCCCACGAGAATTCCGGCTCGTCGCGGCCGAAGTGGCCGTAGGCGGCGGTCTTCTCGTAGATCGGGCGCAGCAGGTCGAGCATCTGGACGATGCCCTTCGGACGCAGGTCGAAGTGCTTCTTGACCAGTTCGGCGATGGTCGCGTCGGCGATCTTGCCCGTGCCCTGCGTCGTCACCCAGACGGAGGTCGGCTCGGCGACGCCGATGGCGTAGGAGATCTGCACCAGGCACTTGCTGGCCAGCCCGGCGGCGACGATGTTCTTCGCCACGTAGCGGCCGGCGTAGGCGGCCGAGCGGTCGACCTTCGACGGGTCCTTGCCCGAGAACGCGCCGCCGCCGTGCGGGGCCGCGCCGCCGTAGGTGTCGACGATGATCTTGCGGCCGGTGAGGCCGCAGTCGCCCTGCGGGCCGCCGACGACGAAGCGGCCGGTGGGATTGACGAGGTACTTGACGTTGCCCTTCATCAGTTCCTTGGGCAGCACCGGCTTGATGATCTCCTCGATCACGGCGTCGATCGCGGCCTGCTTCATCTTCGGGCCGTCGGACATCTCGGGCGAATGCTGGGTCGACAGCACGACGGTGTCGATCGCCTCGGCCTTGCCGTCCTTGTTGTAGCGGACCGTCACCTGCGACTTGGCGTCGGGGCGCAGCCACGGCAGGCGGCCGTCGCGGCGCAGCATCGACTGGCGCTCGACGAGGCGGTGCGACAGGTAGATCGGCAACGGCATCAGCACGGGGGTCTCGTCGCAGGCGTAGCCGAACATCAGGCCCTGGTCGCCGGCACCCTGGTTGAGGTTGTCGTCGTAGGCCTTGTCCACGCCCTGGGCGATGTCCGGGCTCTGCTTGTCGTAGGCGACGAGCACGGCGCAGCCCTTGTAGTCGATGCCGTATTCGGTGTTGTCGTAGCCGATGCGCTTCAGCACGTTGCGCGCGATGCCGATGTAATCGACGTTGGCGTTCGTGGTGATTTCGCCGGCCAGCACCACCAACCCGGTGTTGCACAGCGTCTCGGCGGCGACGCGAGAATGCTTGTCCTGCGCCAGGATGGCGTCGAGGATGGCGTCGGAAATCTGGTCGGAAACCTTGTCGGGATGGCCTTCGGAGACCGATTCCGAGGTGAAGAAGTACTCGTTGGACATTGCAACTGCTCCTTGCGACTCCCCATTGTGGCCGGCGCGACCGGCTCCGGGGAGGAGAGCAGGCGACGCTTTAGCAGTATTTGATGCCGCGCTCGGCGGCTCCGCCCTGCAAGTTGTCCTGATTAACTCGGCGGTAGCGAATAATATTATCTTTTTATCGAAGACCCGGTCAAACCTTACGCACGCATGGGCGCCCTGTTCCGCCTCCTGTCCTTCCTGCCCCTGCCCATGCTGCACAACCTCGGCGCTCTGCTGGGGTGGGTCGCGTGGCTGGCCTCGCCGACCTATCGCCGCCACCTGCGCGATAACGCGGGGCTTGCGGGTGCCGGCGCCGCCACCGGCGCCGCCGTCGCCGAGGCCGGCAAGAGCCTGCTCGAACTGCCCAAGATATGGCTGCGCCCGCACGCCGAGGTGGTCGAGCGCGTGGTGCGCGTCAGCGGCTGGGAACTCGTCGAAGCGGCGCGCGAGCAGGGCCGCGGCATCCTGTTCCTGACGCCGCATCTGGGCTGTTTCGAGATCACCGCCCAGTACTACGCCGGCGTGGGTCCGATCACCGTGCTTTACCGCCGGCCCAAGCAGGCATGGCTGGCGCCGCTGATCGAGTCCGGCCGCGGCGCCAATCTCCGCCTCGCCCCGGCCGACATGTCGGGCGTGCGGCGACTGATCAAGGCGCTGCGCGGCGGCGAGGCCGTGGGCATGCTGCCCGACCAGGCGCCGGGCGCCGGCGAAGGCATCTGGGCGCCGTTCTTCGGCCGTCCCGCGTACACCATGACGCTAGCGGCACGCCTCGCGGAAACCGGTGCGACCGTGCTGCTCGCCTACGCCGAGCGCCTGCATTACGGCGCCGGCTACCACCTGAAGCTGTTTCCCTTGTCGCAGCCTTTGAGCGGCGATCTGCCAACGCGCGTCGCGCAGATCAACGCCGAACTCGAGGCGCTGATTCGCGATTGTCCCGAGCAGTATCTCTGGGGCTACAACCGCTACAAGCGCCCTTCGGGCGCCCCCGATTCCGCATGACCCGACTTTCACTCTTCCTGATGTGGTTCTGCCACTGGCTGCCCCTGCCGGCGCTGGCCGCGCTCGGCCGCACCCTGGGCGGTTTCCTTTACGTGTTCGGCCGCGAGCGTCGCCATGTCGCGTTGACCAACCTGCGGTTGTGCTTTCCCGACATGCCCGAGCCCGAGCGCGTCGCGCTGGCGAAGCGCCATTTCGCCGCCTTCGGCCGCAGCTTCCTCGAACGCGGGCTGCTCTGGTGGGCGCCGGCCGAGCGGCTGCGCCGCCTCGCCCGCATCGAGGGCTTCGAGCATCTCGACGCGCTGAAGGGCAGGCCGGTGATCCTGCTGGTGCCGCACTTCGTCGGCCTCGACATGGGCTGGACGCGCCTGACGCTCGAGCTCGGCATGGTCAGCATCTACGCCAACCAGAAGAACCTGCTGTTCAATTCCGCGCTCTACCAGGGCCGCATGCGCTTCGGCGACTCGCTGCTGCTGTCGCGCCAGGAAGGCACGCGCAAGGCGCTGCGGGCGATGAAGGAGGGCAAGCCCTTCTACTACCTGCCGGACATGGATTACGGGCAGCGCGACACCATCTTCGTTCCCTTCTTCGGGGTTCCCGCGGCGACCATCACCGGCCTCTCGCGCCTGGCCCGCATGGGCGGCGCCGCGGTCGTTCCGATCGTCACGCGCATCGAGGACGGCGGCTACGTCGTGCGCATCGGCGCGCCCTGGCAGGACTACCCCGGCGAGAGCATCGAAGCCGACACGCGGCGCATGAACGCCTTCATCGAGGACGAGGTGAAGGCGATGCCGGAGCAGTACTTCTGGCTGCACAAGCGCTTCAAGACCCGTCCGCCGGGCGAAAAAGCGGTCTATTGAGCCGCCTATTCACAGACAGCGCCGCTGCCGCCGGAGTATGATTTTCCGATGTCCAAGAACCCGTCTCCCGACCAGATCCGCGAACTGCTGACCACGGTCAAGACCATCGCCGTCGTCGGCTATTCGCCGAAGGACGACCGGCCGAGCCACCGGGTCGCGCATGCCATGAAGAACCTCGGCTACCGCATCATCGCCGTGCGGCCGATGCTCGACGAGGCGTTCGGCGAGAAGGCCTTCGCGCGTGTGCGCGACCTGCCCGAAGCGCCAGACCTCGTTGACGTCTTCCGCGCCCCGGACGCCGTCGACGAGATCGTCGACGACTGCATCGCCATCGGCGTCAAGCGCCTGTGGCTGCAGGAGGGCGTGATCAACGAGCCCGCCGCCGAACGCGCCCGCGCCGCCGGCATCATGGTGGTCATGGACCGCTGCATCTGGAAAGACTACAGGGCGCTGATCGCGTGAAAGTGCGCTTCGCCAAGATGCAGGGGCTCGGCAACGACTTCGTCGTGCTCGACGCCGTCAACCAGCGCTTCGTGCCGACGGCGGCACAGGTGCGTTTCCTCGCCGACCGCCATTTCGGCGTCGGCTGCGACCAGTTGCTGATCGTCGAGAAGCCGCAGGGCAAGGATGCGGATTTCCGCTACCGGATCTTCAACGCCGACGGCGGCGAAGTCGAGCAGTGCGGCAACGGCGCGCGCTGCTTCGCGCGCTTCGTCTTCGACCGCGGCCTGACGGACAAGCGCGAGATCCGCGTCGAGACCGCCGGCGGCCTGATCTCGCCGCGCCTCGAGGCCGATGGACAGGTCACGGTCGACATGGGCGTGCCGCGCTTCGCGCCGACCGAGGTTCCCTTCGTCGGCGACGCCGACGCGCCGACCCACCAGATCGAGATCGCCGGCCGCTTCGTCGACATCGGTGTCGTCTCGATGGGCAACCCGCACGCGGTGCAGGTGGTCGACGACGTCGACGCCGCGCCGGTGGACAGGGACGGCCCGCGCATCGAATCCCATCCGCGCTTCCCGCGGCGCGTCAATGCCGGCTTCATGCAGGTCGTCGATCGCCACTCGATCCGCCTGCGCGTCTATGAGCGCGGTGCCGGCGAGACGCTCGCCTGCGGCACCGGCGCTTGCGCCGCCGCCGTCACGGGCATCCGGCAGCAGGTGCTCGACTCGCCGGTCGAAGTGAGCATGCGCGGCGGCAGCCTGACCGTCGCCTGGGACGGCGCCGGCATGCCGGTGCGCATGACCGGCCCGGCCGTCACGGTGTTCGAAGGCGAAATCGAAATTCCGGAAAACCTCAGTTGAAAGAAGACATGGACGCAAACGAGATCGCCCGCTATCTGCAGGGTCACCCCGAGTTCTTCGAGCACTACGCCGAACTGCTGACGCAGCTGACGATCCCGAACCCGCACGACGGGCGCGCCGTCTCGATCACCGAGCGCCAGATGGGCGCACTGCGCGAGAAGGTCAAGCAGCTCGAGGCCAAGCTCGCCGAGCTGATCCGCTTCGGCGAGGAGAACGACGCCATCTCCGCCAAGGTGCACAAGCTCGCCGTCGCGCTCGTCGCCGCGCGCGACAAGCAGGCCGTCACGAGCGCGCTGCAGGACCACCTCGGCGGCTCCTTCGCCGTGCCGCACGTCGCCCTGCGCCTCTGGGGCGCGGCGGGCAGCGGCGACGGGCCGGAGTTCGCGCCCGTCAGCGACGAGGCGCGCCAGTTCGCCGAGACGCTGACGCATCCCTACTGCGGCCCAGGCGGCGGCCCCGACGTCATCGGCTGGTTCGGCGAAGCCGGCAGCCACGTGCGCTCGCTGGCCTTCCTGGCGTTGCGCGAAGGGGGCGCCACCTTCGGCCTGCTCGTCATGGGCAGCGAGGAGCAGCAGCGCTTCTATCCCGGCATGGGCACGCTCTACCTCGAGCAGATCGGCGACCTCGCCGCCGCCGCGCTCGTGCGCACGCGCGCCTGAACGCTTCCATGACCGGGCATGACTCGGTCGAGCAGTTCCTCGCCGAGCTGGCGCACCAGCGGCGCGCCAGTCCGCACACGCTGGCCGCCTATCGGCACGATCTGGGAACGCTGCTGGCGGCGTCGGGCGATGCCGACGCCAAGGCGCTGCAACCGTTCCAGCTGCGCCGTCATCTGATGCAATTGCATGCGCGCGGCCTCGCGCCGCGCTCGCTGGCGCGCGTCCTGTCGGCGTGGCGCGCCTGGTATCGCTGGCTCGCGCGCCGCGGCGAAATCGCGCGCAATCCCTGCGACGGCCTGCGCGCGCCCAAGCAGTCGAAGGCGTTGCCGAAGGCCTTGTCGGTGAGCCAGACGATGGCCCTGCTCGATGCGCCGGCCGAGACCATCTTCGAGACGCGCGACCTGGCGATGTTCGAGCTGTTCTATTCGTCGGGCCTGCGCCTGTCCGAACTCGCGAGCCTCGACGTCGATGGCGGCCTCGACCTGCAGGCCGGCGAAGTCACCGTCACCGGCAAGCGCGGCAAGACGCGCATCGTGCCGGTCGGCGCGAAGGGCGCCGAAGCGCTGCGCCGCTGGCTCGACGAGCGTGCCGCGCTGGCGAAGCCCGGGGAGCCGGCGCTGTTCGTCAACAACCGCGGCGGCCGCCTCGGCGCGCGCTCGATCGAGCGCCGCCTCGAGCAGTGGGCGAAGCGCCAGGGCGCCGGCGTCCACGTCCACCCGCACATGCTGCGCCACTCGTTCGCCTCCCACGTGCTGCAGTCGAGCGGCGACCTGCGCGCCGTGCAGGAAATGCTCGGCCACGCCAACATCGGCACGACGCAGATCTATACGCACCTGGACTTCCAGCATCTCGCCAAGGTCTATGACGCGGCGCACCCGAGAGCACGGAAGAAATAGCCGCTCCTTGGCATTTGCGGCCCGGGGTATAAGCTTCTAGGACACAACGACAAGGAACCTCGACATGAGGTTGCCCAAGCTCGAAGCCGGCGATTTCTGGGGCGGGCTCGCGGCCATGCTGGTCGCGCTGCCGTCGGCGATCGCGTTCGGCGTGACGATCTACTCGCCTCTCGGTGCCGCGTACGCGGCGCAGGGCGCGCTGGCGGGCATCCTTGGCGCGACGGCGCTCGGCCTGCTCGCTCCCGCGCTCGGCGGCACGAATCGCCTGATCACGGCGCCGTGTGCGCCGGCGGCCGCGGTGCTCGCGGCATTCGGCATGGAATGGATGCAGCGCGGCGGCGACCCCGGCACGGCGCTGCTGATGCTCGCGCTGCTCGGCCTGGCCGCGGGCCTGCTGCAGATCGCGTTCGGCGCCGTGCGCCTCGGCAAGCTGATCGAGTACATGCCTTACCCGGTCGTCAGCGGCTACCTGTCGGGCGTCGGGCTCTACATCATCGCGGGGCAGGTGCCGAAGCTGCTCGGCGCTCCCAAAGGCATGCACTTCTGGGAGTCGCTGGCGACGCCGGGCGCCTGGCAGTGGCAGGGCATCGCCGTCGGCGTCGTCACCATCGCCGTCATGCTGCTCGCGTCGAAGCTGACGAAGCAGGTGCCGGCGGCCATCCTCGGCCTGCTCGCCGGCGTGGCGGCGTACTTCGCGCTCGCCTGGTTCGATCCGCGCCTGATGACACTGGCCGGCAACGCCTTCGTCATCGGGCCGCTCGGCGACGGCGGCGGCAGCTTCACGGACGCGCTCGGCGCGCGCTGGGACGCTATCGGCGGCATCGGCGCCGACACGCTGCGGCAGATCGCCGTGCCGGCGCTGACGCTGGCGGTGCTGCTGTCGATCGACACGCTGAAGACCTGCGTCGTGCTCGACGCGCTGACGCGCTCGCGCCACGATTCGAACCGCGAACTGCTCGGCCAGGGCATCGGCAACGTCGCCTCGGCCGTGATCGGCGGCATCCCTGGCGCCGGCACCATGGGGGCGACGCTGGTCAACATTTCGAGCGGCGCGCAGAGCCGGCTCTCTGGCGTCATGGAGGGCATCCTGTCGCTGGCCGCACTGCTCGCGCTCGGCGCCCTGATCGCCTGGGTGCCGGTCGGCGCGCTGGCCGGCATCCTGATCGTCGTCGGCGTGCGCATGATCGATCGGCACAGCTTCCAGCTGCTGCGCCAGCGTTCGACGGTGCTCGACTTCGTCGTCATCGTCGCGGTGGTGGTGACGGCGCTGACGGTGAGCCTGATCGCGGCGTCCGGCATCGGCGTCGTGCTTGCGGTGCTGCTGTTCGTGCGCGAGCAGATCGGGGGCTCCATAGTGCGGCGCAAGCTCAGCGGCAGCGAGACGTTTTCCAAGCGCATCCGCACCGGCGACGAGATGGAGATCCTCGTCGCCCACGGTGGCCGCAGCGTCGTCGTCGAGCTGCAGGGCAGCATCTTCTTCGGCACGGCGGCGCAGCTCTACCGCGCGCTCGAACCGGAACTCAAGACGCGCGACTTCGTCATCCTCGACTTGCGCCGCGTGCAGACCATCGACGTTACCGCCGCCCACATGCTCGACCAGATCAAGGACATGCTCGCCGAGCGCAAGGGCTTCCTGATCCTCAGCCAGTTGCCGCAGAACCTGCCGTCCGGCCGCGACATGGAGCAGTACTTCGACCAGGTCGGGCTGGTTCGCCCGCAGAGCCCCGTGCGCGTCTTCGCCACGCTCGACGAGGCCCTCGAATGGGTCGAGGACCGCATCGTCGGCGAGTCGCTGTGCAGCGTCGGCGACGAGGCGCCGCTGGCGCTGCGTGAGAGCGAGCTGTTCCGCGGGCGCAAGGCGCAGACGCTGGCGGTGCTCGAGCAGCACATGCAGCAGCGCTCGTGCAAGGCGGGCGAGAAGATCTTCGCGCGCGGCGACCAAGGCGACGAGCTGTTCCTGATCCGCCGCGGCGCCGTGCGCATCATGCTGCCGATCTCCGAGCGGCAGAGCCATCACCTCGGCACCTTCGGGCGCGGCTCCGTCTTCGGCGAAATGGCCTTCCTCGACGGCGAACCGCGCTCGGCCGACGCGGTCGCCTTCGTCGACACCGAGCTGTTCGTGCTTTCGCGCAAGGCCTTCGACGCCATGGCGGAGGAGCACAAGAAGCTGGCCGTCGGCGTCATGGAGGCCATCGCCAGCGTGCTGGCGAGCCGGCTGCGCTATACCAACGCCGAACTGCGGGCGCTCGAAGCTTAAGAGTTCCTAACAGGATGAAACGCGCCTGCGCCGGGGTATGCCGGGATGCAGCGCAAGGAGCGGCACCGCAGCGATGCCCGACGCCTCGCAAGGTGCCGCAACGCCGCGATGCGCCCCGGCATGCCCCGGCCCTTCGGGTTGGCGCCGAAATGCGGCGCTCGCTTTGTCGCACGGCTCGCCAATGGATCGACCATTGGCTTCGCCGTGCTTCGCGCGATCATCCGCATTTCGGGGCCAACGCAGGCGCGTTTCATCCTGTTAGGAACTCTCAACTTGCCAGCGGCGCGCGCAGCCGTCATGATGCGCGCCTTCCGCATCGCAGCACCCGTCATATGGCACAACTGATACTCGCTCCCGGCAGGGAAAAATCGCTGCTGCGCCGCCACCCCTGGATCTTCGAGGGCTCGGTCGAGCGCCTCGAGGGACGCGCCCGGGCCGGCGACACGGTCGACGTCGTCGCCGGCGGCGGCCGCTATGCGGGCAAGGTGCTGGGCAAGGCCGCCTGGAGCCCTTCGTCGCAGATCCGCGCACGCGTCTGGAGTTTCGACGAGGAGTCGATCGACGACGCCTTCTTCAAGCGCCGCGTCGCTGCCGCCGTCGCCCGTCGCGCCGCGCTGCCGGAACTGGCGGGCCAGGACGGCGTGCGGCTGATCCATGCCGAGTCGGACGGCCTGCCGGGCGTCATCGCCGACCGCTACGGCGACACCGTCGTCGTCCAGCTGACCAGCGCCGGCGCCGACAAGTGGCGCAACGCGATCGCCGCTGCGCTGCAGAAGGCGACCGGCTGCGCGCGCATCTACGAACGTTCGGATTCCGACGTGCGCGGTCTCGAAGGCCTGGAGCCGGTGGTGGGCTGGCTGCACGGTGCGGCGCCGGAGGGCGGCGTCGCCATCGCCGAGCACGGCGTGCGCATGGGCGTCGACATCGTCGGCGGCCACAAGACCGGCTTCTACCTCGACCAGCGCGAGAACCGCCGCCTGCTCGGCGAGCTGTCGCGCGGCCGGCGCGTGCTCAACTGCTTCTGCTACACCGGCGGCTTCTCGCTGCAGGCACTGGCCGGCGGCGCGCGCGAGGTGGTCTCGGTCGACAGCTCCGAGCCGGCGCTGTCGACCGCGCGCGCCAATTTCGCGCTGAATCCGCAGCTCGACGCCGCGCGCGCCGAGTGGCGCTGCGCCAACGTCTTCGACGAGCTGCGGCGCTTGCGCGAGGCCGGCGAGCGCTTCGACATGATCGTGCTCGATCCGCCGAAGTTCGCGCCCTCGGCGAGCCATGCCGAGCGCGCGGCGCGCGCCTACAAGGACATCAACCTCCACGGCTTCAGGCTGCTCGAGCCGGGCGGCCTGATGATGACCTACTCGTGCTCGGGCGGCGTCGGCCTCGAACTGTTCCAGACCATCGTCGCCAGCGCGGCGCTCGACGCCGGTCGCGATGCGCGCATCGTGCGCCGCCTGCAAGGTGCGGCCGACCATCCGGTGGCGCTGGCCTTTCCCGAAGGCGAGTACCTCAAGGGCCTGCTGGTGCAGGTTGCCTGAGCGCCGATGCGGTAAGCTTCGACAGCAGAAGAATCGGACGGAGAACAGCATGGAGCAGTACCACGGCACGACCATCCTCTCGGTGCGGCGCGGCGATCGCGTCGCGCTCGGCGGCGACGGCCAGGTCACGCTGGGCAACATCGTCATCAAGGCGACGGCGAAGAAGGTGCGCCGCCTCTACAACGATCGCATCCTCGCCGGCTTCGCCGGCGGCACGGCCGACGCCTTCACGCTGTTCGAGCGTTTCGAGGCCAAGCTCGACAAGCACCAGGGCAACCTGCTGCGCTCGGCGGTGGAATTGGCCAAGGACTGGCGCACCGACCGCATGTTGCGCCGGCTCGAGGCGATGCTCTCGGTCGCCGACCGCGAGCATTCGCTGGTGATCACCGGCAACGGCGACGTGCTCGAGCCGGAGTACGGCATCGTCGCCATCGGCAGCGGTGGCGCCTTTGCGCAGTCTGCGGCGCGGGCGCTGCTGGAAAACACCGACCTGGAACCGGCGGCCATCGTCGGCAAGTCGCTGGCGATCGCCGGCGACCTCTGCATCTACACCAACCAGAGCCACCTCATCGAGACGCTGGACTGAGGTCCTTGCGCTCCGCACGGCGCCTGCGTTTCGGCGCCGGTGCGGCGAGTCCGACGACGAGCGCTTCGCCGTCGGGCAGCGCCAGGGCCAGCACTTCGCCGGCGTCGGTTTCGAGCCGGTAGATCGTCGTCGCACCGGCCGCGCTCGAATCGATCGCGCGCGCCGTCGTCAACAGGTCGGCCAGCGCGCGCCGTTCGAGGCGCCGCCAGGCGAGCTTCACAAGGAGGCCTCACGGCGCAATCGCGCCTCGAAATCCTCGACCGAGAGCGGGCGGCCGAAGAAGAATCCCTGCACCTGGCCGCAGCCGAGTTTCTCGAGCACGTGCACCTGCGCCTCGAGCTCGACGCCCTCGGCGACGACGCGCAAGCCGAGGCTCTTCGCCAGCGCGACGACAGCGGCCGCGATCGCCGCGTCGTCCTGGTCGTGGTGGAGGTCGCGCACGAACGAGCGGTCGATCTTGACCTCGTCGATCGGGAAGCGCCGCAGGTAGGAAAGGCTCGAATAGCCGGTGCCGAAGTCGTCGAGCGAAAGCGCGATGCCGAGTTGCTTGAGCGCATGCATGACCGACAGCGCGCGTTCGGCGTCCTGCATGACCATGCTCTCGGTGAGCTCGAAGATGAAGGCGTCGGCGACGGCGCCGGTCTCGTACAGGGCGCCCTCGACGATCTCGGGCAGGTTCTCGAGGCGGAACTGGCGCGCCGACAGGTTGATCGCGAGCTTCACCGGCGGCAGGCCGGCCGCCTTCCACGTCGCCTGCTGGCGGAACGCCTCGCGCATCACCCAGGCGCCGAGCGGCACGACCAGGCCGGTGTCCTCGGCGAGCGGAATGAACTCGTTCGGATGCACGAGCCCGATCTGCGGATGCTGCCAGCGCACCAGCGCCTCGGCGCCGATGATGCGCCGCGTCGCCAGGTCGACCTTCGGCTGGTAGTGCAGCAGCAGCTCCTTGCGCTCGATGGCGCGGCGCAGCGCGCCTTCCATGTCGACGCGCTCGATGGCCATGGTCGCCATCTCGGGCGAGAACAGGCGCACGCTGTTGCGGCCGTGTTCCTTGACGCGGTACATCGCCATGTCGGCGTTGCGCAGCAGGGTCTCGCCGTGCTCGCCGTCGCGCGGGTAGATCGAGATGCCGATGCTGGCGCCGACGTAGGCCTCGCGTTCGCCGCCGATCATGATCGGCTGGGCCAGCGACTCGGTGATCTTGTCGGCGATGCCTTCGACGTCCTCGGGCTGGACGAGGTCGACCAGCACGATGACGAACTCGTCGCCGCCGAGGCGGGCGACGGTGTCGCTCTCGCGCACGCACAGGCGCAATCGCGCGGCGACTTCCTTCAGCAGGTCGTCGCCGGCCGAGTGGCCGTAGGCGTCGTTCACGTGCTTGAAGTGGTCGAGGTCGAGCAGCATCACGGCCACCGAGCGCCCCGAGCGGCGGCCGAAGGCGATCGCCTGGCTGATGCGGTCATGCAGCAGCGTGCGGTTGGCGAGCCCGGTGAGGTTGTCGTGCGTCGCCTGGTGCTCGATCGCCTGCTGGTAGTGGATGCGCTCGCTGACGTCGTTGATGACGCTGACGAAGTGCGTGGTCGCGTGGCGCGCGAGGTCGCTGATCGGCGCGATGTGCAGCTCGTTCCAGAACAGCGTGCCGTCCTTGCGGTAGTTGCGCAGCACGGCGTGACCGGCGCGCTTCTCGTGCAGGGCGGAGCGGATTTCGTTGAGGCCCGGTTGCGCGAGGTCGTCGCGCACCAGGAAGCGGCCTTCGCGGCCGATGACTTCGTCGGCGCGGTAGCCGGTGATGCGTTCGAAGGCCGGATTGACGTAGACGATCGAGTGGTCGTCATCGCTGCTGCGCGTGATCATGATGCCGTTCGAGGAGGAGGCGAGCGCCTGCTCGCGGATCGACAGCGCCTGCGCCATCTCGTGCAGCAGCGTCGTGTCCTCCTTCACGGAAATCATGTTGGAGATGCGGCCGTCGGCATCGCGGATCGAGGAGATCGTCTGCCGCTCCCAGTAGATCGTGCCGTCCTTGCGCCGGTTGCGGATTTCGCCCTGCCAGCGGCGGCCTTCGAGCATCGCCTCCCACATCTCGCGGTAGACGTCCTCGGGAGTGTCGCCGGACTTCCACAGCGATGGCAGCTGGCCGACCACCTCGTGCGGCTCGTAACCGGTCAGGCGCGTCAGCGTCGGGTTGCAGTACTGGATGCGGCCCTGGCCGTCCGTGATGACGACGGCGAAGGGGCTCTGTTCGATGGCGCGCGACAGGAGTTCGAGGCGGGCACCGGCTTCCTCGCGCTGCTGCGCGATCGTCAGCGAATCGATGCCGAAGGCGAGGTCGTCGGCGAGCGCGGTGAGCACGTCGAGGTCGTCGTCGAGCAGCGCGTCGGTGCCGCCGGCCGGTGCCACCGTGAGGCTGCCGATGCGCCGGCCCTGGTGACGCAGGGGCAGCGAGAACGCGTCGGGGACGAAGGCCCAGCTCTGCGTGCCGGCACCCGCCGCCGGCTGGCCGAGGACGACGTCGACATGGCTGTACTGGTTCGAGGCGATGAGCGCGCGGCACAGGCAGGAAACGAGCGCGTCGGGGTCCCGCGCCCGCTGCAGGCAGTCGCTCCATTCGGCGAACAGGCCGAGCGCTTCCCGCAGGCGGGCCGCCTGCGCCGTGCCCGCGTCTTCCCTGTCGGTCCGGGCGTCGCGTCCTGATGCCTTCGACATATGAGACCAGTCTAACTTTCGTGGGATCATAGCAGGCGTCGCGGGGACTGTGAAATAATCGCCGCATGAGCCAGATGACCCCCTCCGAGATCGTTTCCGAGTTGGACAAAAACATCGTCGGCCAGGCGCGCGCCAAGCGCGCGGTGGCCATCGCGCTGCGCAACCGCTGGCGCCGCGCGCAGGTGGCGGAGCCGCTGCGCAGCGAGATTACGCCGAAGAACATCCTGATGATCGGTCCCACTGGCGTCGGCAAGACCGAGATCGCGCGCCGCCTGGCGCGGCTCGCCAACGCGCCCTTCGTCAAGGTCGAGGCGACCAAGTTCACCGAAGTCGGCTACGTCGGCCGCGACGTCGATACCATCATTCGCGATCTCGTCGAGGTCGCCATCAAGAACCACCGCGAACAAGCGATGCGCGCCGTGCACAGCCGCGCCGCCGATGCCGCCGAGGACCGCGTGCTCGACGTGCTGCTGCCGTTGGCGCGGCCGGTCGGGTTTGACGAGGCGGCGGCGCCCGCTCCCGCGGAAGACACGACCACGCGGCAGAAATTCCGCAAGAAGCTGCGCGAAGGCGAACTCGACGACAAGGAGATCGAGATCGAGGTCGCCGCCGCCCCCAGCCAGATGGAAATCCTCGCGCCGCCGGGGATGGAAGACCTGACCCAGCAGATCCAGGGCATGTTCCAGAACCTCGGCTCCGGCCGCCGCAAGCAGCGCCGCATGAAGATCAAGGAGGCGATGAAGGCCCTCGCCGACGAAGAGGCCGCGCGCCTGATCAACGACGAAGAGGTGAAGGCGCAGGCGCTGAAGAACGTCGAGCAGAACGGCATCGTTTTCCTCGACGAGATCGACAAGATCGCCTCGCGCGCCGAGATGCAGGGCGCCGACGTCTCGCGCCAAGGCGTGCAGCGCGACCTGCTGCCGCTGGTCGAGGGCACGACGGTGACGACCAAGTACGGCATGATCAAGACCGACCACATCCTGTTCATCGCCAGCGGCGCCTTCCATCTCTCGAAGCCGTCCGACCTGATTCCGGAACTGCAGGGCCGCTTCCCGATCCGCGTCGAGCTCGATTCGCTGTCGGTCGACGACTTCGAGTGCATCCTGACCCAGACCGACGCCTGCCTGATGCGCCAGTACCAGGCGCTGCTCGAGACCGAGCAGGTCGATGTCCAGTTCGCGCCCGATGGCATCAAGCGACTCGCCGAGATCGCCTTCCAGGTGAACGAGAAGACCGAGAACATCGGCGCCCGCCGGCTTTACACGGTGATGGAAAAGCTGCTGGAAGAAGTCTCCTTCGATGCCGGGTCGCACGGCGGCAGGACGCTGATGGTCGATGCCGCGTACGTCGATGCTCGCCTCGCCGAACTGGCGCAGAACGAGGACCTGTCGCGCTACGTGCTGTAGTCCCCGGCGTCGTCCCCGGAACAGCGCTTGCCCGCCTCCCGGCGTCATCGACGAGGAGGCTCAGATGGAAAAGAGGATACGCATCGCGTTGGCGGCGGCGCTCGCCGCCGGTTGCCTGGACGCCGTGGCGCAAGGAGCGGTGCCCTCGGCGGACGCCGAACTGATCGCCAGCGCCATGTCGGCGGCGCCGCCGGGCGTGGGCAAGCAGGCGACCATCGTCGCCATGCAGGTGGACGGCAAGACCATGCGCACGCTGCGGAAGGGGACGAATGCCTTCACCTGCATGCCGGACAACCCGACGACGCCCGGCCCCGATCCGATGTGCATGGACCGGAACGCGATGGAGTGGGTGCACGCCTGGGTCGGAAGGACACCGCCGCCGAGCGGGCGCGTCGGATTCATGTACATGCTGGCCGGCGGGACGGACGCCAGCAACACGGATCCCTACGCCACCACGCCGCATGCGGGGGCGAACTGGGTCACCACCGGTCCGCACGTGATGATCGTCGGCGCGGATTCGGCGTTCTACGAGATGTATCCGCGCGAGGCGAAGCCCGACACCTCCGCGCCCTACATCATGTGGCCGGGAACGCCGTACCAGCACCTGATGGCGCCGGTGCGCTGACGCTCACTCGAAGTACTTGACCAGGCGGTCGAGTTCCTCGGCCGTCTTCTCGAGTTGCTGCGAGGCGCTCCACGCGCCCTGCACCTCGGCGCGGTTGTCGACGATCAGCGCCGCTACCTGACGCAGCTTGGCGGCGACGTCCTCCACCGCGAAGAGCTGGACGCGTGCCGCGCCGACGACGTCCGGCACCGCCGCTGCGGCGGCGCCCTCCGCCGTCATCAGCGATTCGGCGCCTTCGGCAAGCTCGCGCAGGCCGTCGCAGGCGCCGAGGATCGCGTCGAGCGTTTCGTAAACGCGGTCGTGCTGCTCGTCCGTGTGCTCGGAAACGTTCATCATCGTCCGGTTCAGGTTGCGGCACTGTTCGCGGATCGAGTCCGACGACTGGCTGATCTCGTTCATCATCACCTTGAGGTGCATCTGCATGACCGTCACCGCCGCCATCACCCGTCCCGGCTCGCCGTAGCCGGCGTCGTCGACGGCCTCCGAGAGGTTGCCCTCGGCGATGTTCTCGAGCGCCTTCACCGCCTTCTGCAAGGGCAGCACCGTGGCGCGGAAGAAATACAAGCCGGCGAGCACCATCGCCAGGCTGCCGATCACGATGCCGGCCACGGCGACGGCCGCGATCGTGGCATTGCGCCGCGTCAGGCGGTCGAAATCTTCCTGCGCCCGCGCGGAAAGGTGTACCAGCAGCGTCGTCACTTCGCGGTTGGCTGCGTCGTAGAGCGGGTTGACGGATTGCAGCAGCAGCATCTCGGCGCGGCGGAAATCGCCCTCGATCAGCGCGCCGCGCGCTTCGAGCAGGCCCTCCTGGACGTAGCGGTTGCGCGCCTGCCAGTAGCGGTCGGCGAGCGCGCGTTCCTCGTCGCTCGCGATGCGCGCGCCGTAGCCGCTCCATAGCGCGTCGATCTCGCTGCGATTGCGGTCGAGCGAGGCGATGTGCGAGGCCAGGTCGTGGCCGAGGCTGCCGGCCTCGTGCGTCTCGAGGTTGTGATGCAGCGCGAGCGCCACCTGCGCGCGGTTGTCGGCCATGAGGAAGTTGATGCGCCCGATGCTCTTCATCGGCTCGAGCTCGTTGCGGTAGAGCGCCTCCATCGAGGCGTTCGACATGCGCAGGCCGGTGATGCCGAGGATGCCGCCGGCGATCATCAGCAGGGTGACGAAGACGATGCCGAGCGTGACGCCGTTGCGGATCGAGAAGCTGTGCTTCCAGTTCGAGACGGCGTCCGCGGCGGGCGCGGCCGGCGCGTGGCGCAGGGCCTCGAACGCGGCCTCGGCGCGGGCGACGTCGGCGCGCGAGGGACAGGTGCGTACCGACATGAAGCCGATGATGTGGCCGTGCTTCTTGACCGGGACGATGCGCGCGTCGACCCAGTAGTGGTCGCCGTTCTTGCAGCGGTTCTTGACCGTGCCGTGCCACGGCAGGCCGCGCTTGAGGGTCTGCCACATGGTCTCGAAGACGATCGGCGGCACGTCGGGATGCCGGATGATGTTGTGGTTCTCGCCCACCAGTTCCTCGCGCGAGAAGCCGGAGACCTCGACGAAGCCGTCGTTGGCGAAGGTGATGATGCCTTTGGTGTCGGTGCGCGAGACCAGCGTCCGGCCGGCGGCAAACAGGCGTTCTTGTCCGGTGAGGGGGAGGTTTATTTTCATGCTGCTTCCTTTGACCAGATTCGCTTCATCATGACCGAGGCCGAACGGCATTCCGCCAGCGGCACTATGCCGGCAATCTCGTAATCCGGGGACGTCACGTCACGCAGGGCCGGCGCCGCCAGGACCATGCCGGTCCGGCCGTAGACGCTGAAGACCCTCGCCGCGTCGGCCTTGAGCGCTGGGCTGGCGACCACGGCGATCTCCCCGCAGTTCAGGCGCACCGTGCTGCCGGGCGGGTACATGCCCACTTCCTGCAGCAGCACGTTGGCCAGTTCGGCGTCGAGGGCGGCGCCCTTGAGGGCGTGAATCTCGCGCAGCGCCGCCTGCGGCGAGGGTTGCCGGCTGCGGTAGAGGCGCGGTCGCGCCATGGCGCTATAGACGTCGGCGATGGCCAGGATGCGTGCCCCGGGCCCGATGTCGTCGGCGCGCACGCCGGCCGGGTAGCCGCTGCCGTCGAGGCGTTCGTGGTGACCGCGCACGGCCGCCAGCCAGGCCTCGTCATCAACGCCCGCCGCCTTCAGGCGGTCCGCCCCGAACGACGGATGCTGCCGGACGCGTTCGCGCATCGGCTCGGGCAAGGGCGTGCCCAGCTTGTCGAGCTCGCCCTGCAGCGACAGTTGATCGAGGTCGCGCGTCAGGGCTGCGCAGACGATGGAAAGGCGCTGCTCCTCGGGCAGGCCGCGGCGACGCGCCATCAGCTCGGCCAGCACCGCGCCCAGGATGTGGTGCACGACGACGGGGCTGTTGCTGCTGTCGAGGTAAGGCGCGGCGAGCGCGCTGTCGGCGTCTTCGGCGCAGACTTCCTGGATCGCCCTGCCGACGCGCGCGATGCGCGCCGGCAATTCGATCTGCTCGGGCGCCTTGAGGAAGGTGCCGAGGATGTGCTTCAGGTTGAGCATCAGGCTGCCCATGCGCTCGAACGCCGCTTCCTTTGGCGCGGATGCCGGAGCCGGTACCGGGGAAACCGGGCGCACCGGCGCGCTGGCGGAACGCAGCTCGATCTCGTCGGCCAGCGCGCCGCGGTGCACCAGCCGGTCGATCTGGTCCGGCATGGAGATGACGGTGCCCTTGCGCAGCAGCAGGTTGCCGCGCTCGTCGAAAATCGAAAAGTGGAGCGGCTCGCCCAGCCGCAGGTCGGCCGGCACGAGGCGTTTCATCTCGCCCATGGTGGCGCCAGACGTAGCAACTTCCAAGCCGGTCGGAATGTCGCCATCGGACGCCCGAAAGCGGCGAAAAGGCCCGCTTTCGTCCCGCCGATGGGAAAACGGTCTAGGAAATGGGAGCGATCGGCTGCCGCCGCTCGCGCCAGCCCTCGACCAGCGAATACACCGACGGCACGACGACCAGCGTCAGCAGCGTCGACGAAATCATGCCGCCGATGACGGCGATCGACAGCGGCTGGTTGGTCTCGGCGCCGGCGCCGAGGCCGAGCGCCGCGGGGAACAGCGCCAGGATCACCGTCGCCGAGGTCATCAGCACCGGCCGCATGCGGATCGGGCAGGCGTTGCGCAGCGCGTCATCGACCGCCATGCCAGCGTCGCGGCGCTGGTTGGTCAGGTCGACGAGCAGGATCGAGTTCTTGGCGACCAGGCCGACGAGCAGCACGAGGCCGATCATCGAGTAGATGTTCAGCGACTGGTTGAACAGCCACAGCGCGGCGACGCCGCCGACGACGGCGAGCGGCTGCGCCAGCATGACGATCGCCGGCTGCAGGAAGGAATTGAACTGGCTCGCCAGCACCATGTAGAGCAGCACCAGCGCCAGCGCGAAGGTGAACACCATGTACTTCATCGTCTTGCCGAACTCTTCGGCCTGACCGATCATCTTGATGCGGTAGCCGGCCGGCAGCGTCTCGGCGGCCGTCGTGCGCACCAGCTCGACCGCTTCGCCGAGCGGCATCGTCGGCGTGGCGTAGAAGGTGGCGGCGTATTGCAGGTCAAAACGCCCGATCACCGCCGGGCCGAGCTTCTCCTCGAAGCGGGCGACGGAATCCAGCCGCACCATCTTGCCGTCGCGGCTGCGGATGAAGATCTTCGAGAGGTCCGAGGGCTGGGTGAATTCGCCCTCGCGCGCCTTGACGCGGATGTCGTAGCGCTGGCCGTCGCCGGGCTCGTCGTTGAACTTGGCGATATCGACGCCGCCGGTGAGCATGTTGACCGCGAGCGCCACGTCGGATGTCGAGAGATTGGCGTTGGCGATGCGCAGGCGATCCGGCTTGAACACGAGCTGCGGCAGGTCGAGCTGGACGTCGCTGTCGACGCGGCCGATGCCGGGCAGCGCGGCGAACTTCTGCTGCAGTTCCTTCGCCAGGCGGCCGATCTCGTCGATGTTGTCGCCGGCCAGCACGAACTGCAGTGGTTCGCCGCGCTGGCCGCCGACGATGGCGAAGGGCGCGGCGAAGGCGCGCGCGCCGGGAATCGCCGCGAGTTCCTTGCGGATGTCGGCGATGACTTCCTGCTGGCTGCGCTTGCGCTCCTCGCGCGGCGCCATGCGCACGACGACCGTGCCCTGGTTGACCTGGCCGGCGGTGCCGAGGCCGATCAGCGCGAACTCGGTGCGGATCTCCGGGTAGCGGTTGAGGATCGCCTCGACCTCGCGCAGCTTGGCGTCGGTGTAGTCGATGCTCGACCCGAGCGGGGTGCGCAGCGAAACGCGGAAGCGGCCCTCGTCCTCCTCCGGCGCGAAGGTCTTGCCGACGTTCATGAAGAAGAAGGCGCTCGTGGCGACGACCAGCGCGGTCAGGCCGACGACGCCCCAGCGATGCCGCAGCGCGCGGTCGAGCAAACGGACGTAGAGGCGGTCGAGGCCGCCGAGGAAGCCGTCGAGCAGGTGGTAGACGCGGCCGTGCTGCTTTTCGACCTTGAGGTAGCGCGAGCAGAGCATCGGCGTCAGCGTCAGCGAGACGAACAGCGACACCAGCACGCCGAAGGTGACGACGACGGCGAAGGAGCGGAAGAACTGGCCGATGATGCCGGAGAGGAAGATCACCGGCGCGAAGATCGACACCAGCGAGAGCGTGGCGGCGATGACGGCGAAGACCACCTCGTTGGAGCCGTTGACGGCGGCGGCGTGCGGGTCGGGATCGATCTCCTCGCGGTGGCGGAAGATGTTCTCAAGCACCACGATGGCGTCGTCGACGACGACGCCGATCAGCAGCAGCAGCGCCAGCATCGTCAGCGAGTTCAGCGTGTAGCCGAAGAAGTAGATGACGGCGATGGCGCCCATCAGCGACACCGGGATGGCCAGCGCGACGATCAGCGTCGAGCGCACCGAGCGCAGGAAGAACCAGACCACCAGCGAGGCCAGCAGCGTGCCCTCGATCAGGTGCTCCTTGAGCGAGTTCACGATCTCGAGGATGAACACGGCGTCGTTGGAGACGACGGTGATCTTCATGCCCGGCGGCAGCCCCGGCTCGATGTCGGTCGCCAGCTTTTCCTTGATGCGGTCGACGATGGTGACGGTGTTGGCGTTGGCGACCTTGACGACGCCGAGGCCGACGGTGGTCTCGCCGTTGAAGCGCGCCAGCTGGCGGTTGTCGGTGAGGCCGTCCTCGAGTTCGGCGACCTCGCGCAGGTGGATGGCGACGCCGTTGCGCTGGGCGACGACGAGCTCGGCGAGGCCGTCGAGCGTGTGGTATTCGAGGTCGAGCTTGACCAGGCTCTCGGTGGCCTGGCCGACGACGAAGCCGCCGGCGAGCTGGACGTGCTCGTTGGCGAAGGCGGCGGTGATGTCCTGCGGCGTGACGGCCAGCGCCGCCATGCGGCTGGGCAGGAGATTGACGCGGATGGTGCGGTCGCGGCGGCCGCCGAGGCGAACCTCGCCGACGCCGTCGATGGTCTCGAGCTTCTTCTTGACGACGTTGATGGCGTAGTTGTTGAGCTGCTGCTGCGTGCGGTCGCCCTGCAGCGCCATCCAGAAGATCGGCGAGGCGTTGGTCTCGACCTTGGCGACGATCGGCGGATCGACGTCCTTCGGCAGCCGCCGCTGCGCCTGGTTGACCTTCGACTGCACCTCGTTGAAGGCGACGTCGACGTTCTTCTCGAGGGCGAAGGTGACGTTGACGACCGATACGCCGGGCGAGGACGTCGACTGGATGTGCTCGATGCCCGGCACGCTGTTGACCGAACTCTCGACGATGTTGGTGACGCTCGAGTCGACGATCTCGGGGTTGGCGCCCTTGAGCGTGGTCGTGATCGAGACCACCGGAAACTCGATGTACGGCAGGCGGTCCATGCCGATGCGGTTGAACGAGATGACGCCGAACAGCACCAGCACCGCCGAGAGCATCCACGCCAGGACGTGGCGCTTGATGGAAAGCTCGGGGAGCGTCATTTCGCTTCGGGTTTTGCCCCGGGTTTCGCTTCGACGGCCTTGACGGCGACGGCGGCGCCGTTGGTGAGGAAGCCGGCGCCGTCGAGCACGACGGTTTCGCCGGCCTTCACGCCGGAAAGGATTTCCACCTTGCCGCCGCGCTTGGCGCCGACTTGCACCACGCGCTGCTGGGCCTTGCCGTCGACCAGCGCATACACGACCTTGCCGGCCGGCCGCAGCACCACGCTTTGCTCGGGCACCAGCAGGGCCTCGCTCTTGGCGGCGATCTGCACCGCGGCGTTGACCGTGCCGCCGGGACGCAGGCTGCCGTCGTTGTCGAGGTCGACCAGCACGTCGAGCGCGCGGCTGCCTTCGGCGACCATCGGCTTGATCTCGGCGATGCGCCCCTCGAAGGTCCTGCCGGGCGCCTGCGGCGAGGTCAGCTTCACCGGCAGACCCTTCTGCAGGCGCGTCGCGGCGCTCTCGGGATAGGGCAGGTGGGCGCGCAGGCGGCGATCCGACACGAACTGGAACAGCGGATCGCCGACCTTGACGTAGTCGCCGGTCGAGACGAACTGGGTTTCGATGATGCCGTCCAGCGGCGCCCGCACGGTGGTCTTGCCGACGCTGCGGCGGCCGACGTCGGCGCGGGCTCGTGCGGCAGCGAGCTGCTCGGCGATGGCGGCGCGCTGGGCCTTCGCGTCATCGGCGGCGTTCTTCGAGATGAAGCCGCGTGCGACGAGGCTTTCCTGGCGTTCGACGAGGCGCTCCTGCTGCGCGAGCAGGGCTTCCAGGCGGCGCGCCTCGGCCTGCTCGGCCTGGCTCTGCAGCGCGAAGTCGGCGGCATCGATGACGGCGAGGACTTCGCCCTGCTTTACGCGCTTGCCGGCGCCGGCGCTGACCTTGACGACCCTGCCCGCGACTTCGGCGCCGAGCTTCGGATCGATCAGTGCCTCGAGCGTGCCGAGGGTCTCCTCCGCGACCTCGAAGGCGCCGCTCGTCACCTGCGTCGTCGTCACCAGCGTCGGCGGCGGCCCGGACTTCTTCTGCTCGGGCTTGCGATCGCAGGCCGCGAGCAGCGCGAGGGCGCAGAGCAGGACGAGGCGCAACTTCATCGGGAACCTACGGCAGGACCGATTCGAGCGCCATCAGCTGTGCGAGTTCCTCGCGGCGGCGGACGAGATGCACGCGGTCGCCGTCCACCATGACTTCGGCGGCGCGCGGACGCGTGTTGTAGTTGGAGCTCATCGCCATGCCGTAGGCACCGGCCGACATGATGGCGAGCAGGTCGCCCTGCCGCAGCGCGAGCTCGCGGCCGTGGCCGAGGAAGTCGCCGGATTCGCACACCGGGCCGACGATGTCGTAGGCGGTCGCCGCTCCATCGTGCGGCGCGACGGCGACGATGTCGTGCCAGGCGTCGTAGAGGGCGGGCCGCGCGAGGTCGTTCATCGCCGCGTCGACGACGGCGAAGTTGCGCTCCTCGGCGTGCTTGAGGACTTCGACGCGGGTGAGCAACAGGCCGGCGTTGCCGACCAGCGAGCGGCCGGGTTCCAGCAGCACGTGCTCCTTGCGGCCGTCGAGCACCTTCAGCGCCGGCTCGAGATACTCGGTGGCGGACAGCGCTGGTTCGTCGCGGTAGCGGATGCCCATGCCGCCGCCGATGTCGATGTGGGCGAGGGTGATGCCCTCGGCGGCCAGCGCGTCGACTAGAACCAGGACCTTTTCCGCCGCTTCGGCAGCGGGCGCCGGGTCGAGCAGCTGGGAGCCGATGTGGCAGTCGATGCCGCGGATGTCGATGTTGGCTAGGGAGCGCGCGCGGCGATACAGCGCCAGCGCGTCGGCATAGGCGACGCCGAACTTGCTGGTCTTGAGGCCGGTCGAGATGTAGGGATGTGTCTTCGGATCGACATCCGGATTCACCCGGAAGGCGATCGGCGCGCGCTTGCCGAGGCTGCCGGCGACGGCATCGAGCTGATCGAGTTCGGCCGGCGATTCGACGTTGAAGCAGCGGATGCCGGCCTCGAGCGCGGCGCGCATTTCGTCGCGCGACTTGCCGACGCCGGAGAACACGACCTTGGCGGCGTCGCCGCCCGCGGCGAGCACGCGGGCGAGTTCGCCGCCGGACACGATGTCGAAGCCTGCGCCCAGGCGGGCGAAGACGTTCAGCACCGCGAGGTTCGAGTTGGCCTTGACGGCGTAGCAGACGGTGGCGTTGCCGTCGCGACCGTGGGCGTGCAGCGCGGCACGGTAGCCGTCATAGGCGGCGGTCAATGCCGCGCGCGAGTAGACGTAGCAGGGAGTGCCGTATTGGGCGGCGATGTCGTCGAGGGCTACGCCTTCGGCATGCAGCTTGCCGCCGCGGGACTGGAAGGCGCTCACTTGCGTTGCTCCGGCGCGGGTTCGGCGGGCTTGTTGCTATCATCGGCCGTAGGCTTCTTTGTCGGTGGCGGCGGCGACGGATTGCCGAACAGCGGCGGTCCCGGAGGGCCGGGCGGCAGGGTCAGCGGACCCTTGGTGCCGCAGCCGGCGAGCAGGGCGAAAAGGGCCGCGGAAACGAGCAGTCTGCGCATCTGACTGATTCCAAAAAAGAGGCAAATCCTAACACGGGGGTTTTCTTGGAAGAGCGCGAATTCAATCAGTTGGCCGATGCCATGCTGGCCCGGATCGAGGCGGCCCTGGAGGGCGTCGAGGCGGATATCGACTTCGAGATCAAGCCCGGCGGCGTCATCGAAATCGAGTTCGACGACGGCACCAAGGTCATCGTCAATCGTCATACCGCAGCGCGCGAGATTTGGGTCGCCGCGCGCTCCGGCGGTTACCACTTCAAGCCCGAGGATGGGCGTTGGGTGGCGGCGCGCAACGGCGAGGAACTGATGGCGGCGCTGTCGCGCTGCCTGTCGGAACAGGCCGGCGAGCCGGTCTCGCTCGGCTAGAGCTTCTTCTCCACCGGCTTCGGCCGCGCGTCCTGTACCGGCGCCGGGGGCTGCTCGGGAGCCGGCGTCGGCCCCGGAACCGGCGCGAGCAGGTCTTCCGGTGGCGGCGGCGGGATGTGCTCGCGGTAGATGTATTCGCGTACCGTCCCGCGCCCGCCCGGATCTTCGGCGTTGATGCTGATCAGGCCGTCCGGTGCATCCATGTAGCTCTCGGGCACTCCCTTGAGCGCCTTGTCCATGAAGCCGATCCAGATCGGCAGGGCGGCCGAGCCGCCGGTCTCGCCGTTGCCGAGTTTCTTCGGCAGGTCGAAACCAATCCAGGCGACGCCGACGACGGTCGGCTGGTAGCCGCAGAACCAGGCGTCGATGTAGTCGTTGGTGGTGCCGGTCTTGCCGGCGAGGTCGTGGCGCTTGAGCTGCTGCGCGGCGCGGGCGGCGGTTCCCCGGCGTGTGACGTCGTGCATCATGCTGTCCATCAGCCAGGCGTTGCGCGCATCGATGACGCGCAGGCTCTCGTCGCCGGCGACCACCGGTTCGGTCGAGGCGAGCACGTTGCCCTGGTTGTCGAGGATCTGCTTGACGACGTGGGGTTCGATCCGATAGCCGCCGTTGGCGAACACCGAATAGGCCGTCAGGTGCTGCCACGGCGTTACCGAGCCGGCGCCGAGCGCCATGGTCAGGTAGGGCGGATGTTTTTCCGCGTCGAAGCCGAAGCGGGTGGCGTAGTCCTGCGCATACTGGGTGCCGATCGCGCGCAGGATGCGGATCGAGACCATGTTCTTGGACTTGGTCAACGCCGTGCGCATCGACATCGGGCCTTCGTACTTGCCGTCGTAGTTCTTCGGCTCCCAGTCCTGGCTGCCAGTCTCCGCGGCCGAGATGGAGATCGGCTCGTCCTCGATGACGGAGGCGGGCGAGTAGCCCTTTTCTAGCGCCGCCGAGTAGATGAAGGGCTTGAAGCTCGAGCCTGGCTGGCGCCAGGCGAGCGTGACGTGGTTGAACTTGTTGCGGCTGAAATCGAAGCCGCCGACCAGCGCGCGCACGGCGCCGTCGATCGGGCTGGCGGCGACGAAGGCGGCCTCGACCTCCGGCAACTGGCTGACCTGCCACTCCTTCTCGCCTTTCTGCAGGCGGACCACGGCGCCGCGACGCAGGCGCTTGTTGGCCGGCGCCTTGTCGTCGAGCATGCGCGCCGCGAACTTGAGGCCGTCGCCGGAGACGGTGACGATCTCGCCGCCGCGCAGGTAGGCGCGCAGGCGCTTGGCGTCGGCATCGAGCACGATGGCGGGCTTGAGGTCGTCGGCGTCGAGGAAGTCCTGCAGCAGTTCCTCGAGTTCCTCGTCGTCGTCCTTCTTGACCTCCTTCATGTCGACGTAGGCCTCGGCCCCACGGTAGCCGTGGCGACGGTCGTAGTCCATGACACCCTTGCGCAGGCTGGCGTAGGCGGCTTCCTGGTCATCCTTGAGGATCGTGGTGACGACGCGCAGCCCCTGGCTATACGCCTCCTCCTGGAAACGCTCGTAGGCGATCTGGCGCGCCATCTCGGCGACGTAGTCGGCGTGCACGCCGAAGTCGTTGACGTCGCGCTTGATGCGCAATTGCTCCTTTTCCGCAGCCGCGAACTGCTTGTCGTCGATATGGCCGAGCTCCAGCATGCGGCGCAGGACGTACATCTGGCGCAGGCGCGCGCGCTTGGGGTTGGCGACCGGGTTGTAGGCGGACGGCGCCTTGGGCAGGCCGGCGAGCATCGCCGCTTCGGCGACGCTCAGCGTCTTGAGGGGCTTGCCGTAGTAGATCTGCGCTGCTGCCGAAAAGCCGTAGGCGCGCTGGCCGAGATAGATCTGGTTGACGTAGATCTGCAGGATCTCGTCCTTCGACAGGTTGTGCTCGATCTTGAAGGCCAGCAGCGCTTCGTAGATCTTGCGCGTGTAGGTCTTCTCGCTGGAGAGGAAGAAGTTGCGCGCCACCTGCATGGTGATCGTCGAGGAACCCTGGCGCCGCCCGCCGCTGACGAAGTTCGAGTACGCGGCGCGCAGCACGCCAAGCGTGTCGATGCCCGGGTGCTGGTAGAAACGCTCGTCCTCCGCGGCCAGGATGGCCTGCTTCATCACTGCGGGAACGTCGCCGATGCGGACGAAGTCGCGACGTTCCTCGCCGAACTCGCCGATCAGGTGGCCGTCAGCCGTGAATACGCGCAGGGGAATCTTCGGCCGGTAGTCGGTGAGGACCTCGACGGAGGGCAACTGCGGATAGGCGAGGATGAAGACGATGCCCGCGAGCGCGACCATCATGAGTGCCGTTCCGACCAGCAGGAGGATCGGCAGCAAGAACCAGCGAATTTTGGAGGGCAAGAAAATGCTCGTGACCGGAAACGGGCGCCTATTATATCGGCCGTCGGTGTCGCGACCGGGCCACAGGCCACTGATACGACTCAATAATTTGGCTTTACAGCCGATATAGTTGCTGCTAGCATCTAAAGTAGATTATTAATAGGTCTCGTAAGGGACTGAATCAACAGAGGAAATCCATTGCAGATCGACCTCTCGATCTTCAACCCGAAGGCCCGTCCGCTGATCGGCGTGGACATCAGTTCGTTCGCCGTCAAGATGGTCGAGCTCTCGGGCGGCGGCGACGGGGATTATCGGATCGAGCGCTATGCGATCGAGCTGCTGCCCAAGGATGCGGTCGTCGACGGCAATATCGCCAATCTCGAGGTCGTCAGCGACAGCATCAGCCGCTGCTGGGATCGCCTGGGCACTTCCACCAAATACGTGGCTCTCGCCCTGCCGACCGCGGCGGTGATCACCAAGAAGATCGTCCTTCCGGCCGACCTGCGCGAGCAGGAGATGGAAGTTCAGGTCGAGAGCGAGGCCAACCAGTACATACCGTTCGCGCTCGACGAGGTGAATCTCGACTTCCAGGTCATCGGACCGGCGCCGAGCCCTGACGAAGTCGAGGTGCTGATCGCCGCGTCGCGCAAGGAAAAGGTCGAAGACCGCGTCGCCGCCGTCGAGGCGGCCGGCCTGAAGCCGCTGGTCGTCGACGTCGAGTCCTATGCGGCGCAGGCGGCATTCGAGCTGATCCAGAAGCAGTTCCCCGGCGAAGGCAAGGACCAGATCATCGCGCTCGTCGACGTCGGATCGAACGTCATGAACGTGGCGATGATGCAGAACGACCAGCCTGTCTATACACGCGAGCAGGCCTTCGGCGGCAGCCAGCTGACCCAGGACATCATGCGTACTTACGGCATGAGCTTCGAGGAAGCGGAAGCCGGAAAACGCAGCGGATCGCTGCCGGAGAACTATGAGGCCGAACTGTTGCGGCCTTTCCTCGAAAGCCTGGCGCTCGAGGCTTCGCGCGCCCTGCAGTTCTTCTTTACCTCGACGCCCCACGGCCACGTCGATCGCATCGTGCTTTCCGGCGGCTGCGCGATTCTGCCCGGCGTCGGGGACATCGTCGCCGAACGCTGCCAGGTGCCGGTGGCGATCGCCAATCCGTTCGCGCGCATGACGGCTTCGTCGAAGGTGCGCGCCAAGCAGCTGGCCGCCGATGCACCGTCCCTGATGGTCGCTTGCGGGCTAGCCTTGCGGAGGTTCGACGAGTGATCCGCGTTAACCTCCTCCCCTGGCGCGAAGAGCGCCGCAAGGCGCGGCGACAGCAGTTCTTCGCCTTTGCTGGCGTCATTGCGGGGGTCGCCGCACTCATCTGGTTCCTGGGCTACGGCGCGATCAACGGCTACGTCAGCGCCCAGGAAGGCAAGAATGCATTCCTGAAGTCGGAGATTGCGGCGCTCGACAAGGAAATCGAGGAAATCAAGCGCCTCAAGGAACAGACCGACTCCCTGTTGTCACGCAAGCGAGTGATCGAATCCTTGCAGGCCAACCGCACGGAAACCGTCCACCTCTTCAACGAGCTTGTGCGGCAGGTGCCGGAAGGCGTCTATCTCAAGACGATCAAGCAGACCGGCGACAAGATCAACCTCGTCGGCTATGCGCAGTCGAACTCCCGGGTGTCGTCGCTGATGCGCAATCTCGATGCGTCGCCGGTGATGGAGCGGCCCGATCTGGCGGAAATCAAGTCGGCGACGGTCGGTAACCGGCGCCTGTCGGAGTTCAATCTGAACGTATTCATCACGCGGCAGACGACCGACGACGTCAAGAAGGGCGCCAAGCCCGCGGGGGCGAAGTGATGAAAAAGCCGACGCTGCCGAAGCTCGACCTCAAGCTGCCGCCGATCGATTTCAAGCAGATCGCCGAGGACTTCAAGACCCTGGATCCCAAGGATCCGGGGATGTGGCCGCTGATCCCGCGCATCCTGATCCTGATCGCGATCTTCTTCACCTTGTTGCTGATGGCGTGGTGGCTCGGCTGGCGCGTCCAGCTCGAGGAGCTCGACGGCAAGGAGAAGGAGGAAATCCGCCTCAAGGAGGAATGGCTGAACAAGAAGAAGCAGGCCGTCAACCTCGAGGAGCACCGCAAGCAACTGGCCGAGATCGACCGCTCGTTCGGCGCCCTGCTCAAGCAGTTGCCCAACAAGGCGGAGATGGAAGCCCTGCTGATCGACATCAACCAGGCCGGCCTCGGCCGCGGCCTCCAGTTCGAGCTGTTCAAGCCCGGAACCGAGGCGGTGAAGGACTTCTATGCCGAACTGCCGATCACCATCAAGCTGACCGGTTCGTACCACGACCTGGGCGCCTTCGCCGGCGACGTCGCCAAGATGTCGCGCATCGTGACGCTCAACGACATGGAAATCGCCGAGTTGCCTTCAGGCAAGGACGGCAAGGGGGCGGGATCGGGCGTATTGTCGATGTCGACGGTCGCCAAGACCTTCCGCTACCTCGACGAAGAGGAAGTCGCGCGGCAGCGCAAGGAAAAAGCGGCGGCCAAGCAGAAAGGCGCGGCGCCGGCGCCGGCACCGTCGGGAGGGCGTCACTGATGAGGCGCGCGCTTCCTTCGGTGATCCTGGGCGCGCTGCTCGTCGCCGGTTGCGGCAGCGAGGAGCATTCGGACGTCAAGCAATGGATGGCCGAGGCCACTAGGGACCTGCGGGGCAGCGTGCCTCCGCTGCCCGAGGTGAAGCCGTTCCCCGTCGTTTCCTACGAGGCCGGCGATGCGCTCGATCCGTTCCGGCCCGCGAAGATCGAACCGGAAAAGAAGGGCGGCGGTGGCGGCGTCAAGCCGGATCTTGACCGTCGCAAGGAGGAACTCGAGCGCCACCCGCTCGACGCACTGAAATTCGTCGGCGTGATCCGCGACGACAAGCGCCTCTACGGCGTCATCGTCGCCGACAAGCGCATCTACCGGGTCAAGGTCGGAAACTACATGGGCGAGGACTTCGGTCGCATCGTCGACATCCAGGCCTCGCCCGCGCTGGACGAGGGCAAGATCGTTCTGCGCGAGCAGGTGCAAGACCCCAGCGGAGACTGGATGGAGCGCACGAGCGTCCTAGAAATGGGCCAGGAGGCCAAGAAATGAAACCTATCCTATTGAACTCCAGGCGCCTGCTCGCGGGCATGGTCGTGACGTTCGCCGCGGCGCTTTCGTTTGCGCAGACTGCGACGCCGGCCGACTCGTCGAACAGCATCGAAGCCCTCCAAGTGGCGCAGCAAGGCGCGAACACCATCGTCAAGCTAACCATGCGCAAGCCGCTTGCCGCCGTTCCCGGCAGCTTCAGCGTCGCCAACCCGGCACGGCTTGCCTTCGACTTTCCGTCGACGACCAACGGCCTCGGCCGCGCGGCACAACAGGTCAACGAGGGCGAACTGCGTAGCCTGAATGTCGTCGAAGTCAGCGATCGGACGCGGCTGGTGCTGAATCTCGCCACCAGCGTGCCCTACGAAACGAAAATCGAAGGCCGGGACTTTTACGTCACGCTGCAGGCCAAGGCGGCAGCTGACGCGCAGGCCGCGGCGCCGGCGGTCACCCATTTTGCTGCGGCCAAGCCTGCGGTCGACGCGCAGCGCGCTATTCGCGATGTGGCCTTCCGCCGCGGCAAGAATGGAGAAGGACGCGTCGTTGTCGACCTCTCCGATCCGGACATCGGGATCGACATCCGCCAGCAGGGGACGAACCTCGTCGTCGACTTTGCCAAGACGCAGCTTCCCGAAAGCTTGCGCCGCCGCCTTGACGTCACCGACTTTGCAACGCCGATCACTACCGTGAACGCGATGAGCCAGGGCGAAGGCACCCGGCTCGTGATCACCCCGCGCGGCCTATGGGAGCACAACGCGTATCAGAGCGACAACCAGTTCGTCATCGAGGTGAAGCAGGTCGTCGAGGATCCGAACAAGCTCGTCCAGGGCACGCGCGGCGGCTATCAGGGCGAAAAACTGTCGCTGAACTTCCAGAACGTCGAAGTCCGCGCGGTGCTTCAGGTGATCTCCGACTTCACGAACCTCAACGTGGTCGTCAGCGACTCCGTGACGGGCGCGCTGACTTTGCGCCTGAAGGACGTGCCGTGGGATCAGGCGCTGGACATCATCCTGAACACGCGTGGCCTCGACATGCGCAAGAGCGGCAACGTCATCTGGATCGCCCCGCGCGACGAACTGGCCGCCAAGGAGAAGTTGAGCCTGGAATCGAAACAGCAGATCTCGGAACTCGAACAGACACGGACCGAGTCGTTCCAGCTCAATTACCACAAGGCGAAAGCGATCTTCGACGTCCTCAAGACCAAGGACCAGACGATCCTGACCAAGCGCGGCTCGGCGATCGTCGACGAACGCTCGAACAAGCTGTTCATCACCGACATCCCGAGCAAGCTCGACGAAGTCCGTGCCCTCATCAAGGAAATCGACATTCCGGTTCGGCAGGTGATGATCGAGGCGCGCATCGTCGAGGCGGATGACGGGTTTGTGAACAAGCTCGGCGTCCGGCTCGGAGGCCAGGACTACCAGGGCCTCGTCGGACCCGGACATCGTGTGGGTGGTCAGAACGGCCTCAAATTCGGCTTGGCAGGGACAGCGCAAGACGCCTATCAGAACATACCGGAGTCGGTTCTGTTTAATACGAGTCCCCTCTCGTATCAGGGCTCCTCCCTCATTGGTAGTAGCTACACCCGCAAGGTGCCAGCGGCCGGAGACAATGCATTGAGCAGCATGAGCTTCGTCAACCTTCCGGTCGCCGGCGCCGCCGGCACAATCAACCTGTCGCTGTTCAATGGCGACAAGACGCAGTTGCTGAACCTCGAGATCTCCGCTCTTGAGTCCGACAACCGCGGTAAGACGATTTCCAATCCGCGCGTGCTGACGGCCGACCAGGTCGAGGCCGTCATCGAGCAGGGCGACGAGGTTCCGTACCTGTCCGCGAGCAGCGCAGGCAATACGACCGTCTCGTTCAAGAAGGCGACGCTGTCCTTGAAGGTGAAGCCGCAGATCACCCCGGACGGACGTGTCATCATGACGCTAGACATCCACAAGGACGCCGTTGGCGCGACCACGGCGGCAGGCCCGGCGATCAACACCAAGCAGGTCAAGACGGAAGTGCTGGTCGACAACGGCGGCACGGTCGTCATCGGCGGTATCTACACCCAGAACGAGCGCACGGACGTGACGCGCGTACCGTTCCTCGGCGACCTGCCGTATGTCGGCGCGCTGTTCAAGACCACGTCGAAGAACGACTCGAAGACGGAACTACTGATTTTCATCACGCCGAAGATCGTCTCCGAAGCGCTGGCCGTGCGCTGAGCAAAGCCGCACGGGACAAGGGCCGGCGCAGCCGGCCCTTTTCTTTTCGACTGCTAGAATCGCTCGCGTGGAACCCTGTGGAAACATCTACCTCGTCGGCATGATGGGCTGCGGCAAGACGACCGTCGGGCGTCAACTGGCAAAGCGTCTGCGGCGCCGATTCGCGGACGCCGATCATGAGATCGAAGCGCGTACCGGCGTCAGCATTCCGACCATTTTCGAGATCGAGGGCGAGGCGGGATTCCGCCAGCGCGAGTCCAAAGTGATCGCCGAACTGGCGGAGGAAGCGGACCTGGTCCTGGCCACGGGCGGCGGCGCAGTGCTCGATCCGGCCAACCGTGCGGTCATGGCCGGGAGCGGTCTCGTCATCTATCTCAACGCACCGCCGCTCCTGCTGTACGAGCGCACGCGCCACGACCGCAACCGGCCGTTGTTGCGTGTCGCCGATCCGCTGGCGAAGATCAACGAGCTGTTCGTCATTCGTGACCCGCTCTATCGCGAGATGGCACATCTCGTCGTCGACTCGGCGCCCGGCGGCGTGGGTCACCTGGTAAGCAAAGTCGAAACGGAGATCAGAGCGCGATGCGCACCTTGAACGTCGCGCTCGGCGAGCGCGCCTACCCGATCCATATCGGCCCCGGCCTGCTAGGGAACGCAGAGCTGGTAATGGGCTTCCTGTCGACGCCCCGCGTCGCCATCGTCAGCAACGCTACGGTGGCGCCGCTCTATCTCGCCAAGCTTGCGGCGCCGCTGCGTGCGGCAGGCATCGGTGTGACGGAGATCGTGCTTCCCGACGGCGAGCAGTACAAGAGCTGGGAAACCCTGAACCTCATTTTCGACGCGCTGCTGCGCGAGCGTTGCGACCGCACGACGACCGTGATCGCGCTCGGCGGCGGCGTCATCGGCGACCTCGCGGGCTTCGCCGCGGCGAGCTACCAGCGCGGCGTGCCGTTCATCCAGGTGCCGACGACGCTGTTGTCGCAGGTCGATTCATCGGTGGGCGGCAAGACGGGTATCAACCACCCGCGCGGCAAGAACATGGTCGGCGCCTTTTGGCAGCCGAGGTTGGTGCTGGCCGACACCGACACGCTGATGACGCTGCCGGACCGCGAACTATCGGCGGGTCTCGCGGAAGTGGTCAAGTACGGCTTCATCCGCGACCTGCCTTTCCTCGAGTGGCTCGAGGCTAACATGGACAAGCTGATGGCGCGCGACGCCGAGGCGCTGTCGTTCGCGATCGAGCGCTCCTGCGCCAACAAGGCCGAGGTGGTCGCCGGCGACGAGCGCGAGACCGCCAAGGACGGAGGCCGCGCGCTGCTGAATCTCGGCCACACTTTCGGCCACGCGATCGAGACCGGGCTTGGCTACGGCGAATGGCTGCACGGCGAAGCCGTTGCCGCCGGCACCGTGATGGCGGCGGAGCTGTCGCGCCGGCTCGGCTGGCTGTCGACGGCCGACGTCGCGCGCGTGCGCTACCTTCTCGTTCGCGCGGGCCTGCCGGTAACCGGCGCGAAGCTGGGCGCCGATCGCTACCTCGACCTCATGGGCCACGACAAGAAGGTCATCGCCGGCAAGCTGCGCCTCGTATTGCTGCGACGTCTCGGCGAGGCGGTGACTTGGGGCGACGCGCCCGAGGCCGAAATCCGCGCCGCCATCGACGCCTGTTGTGCCTGACCTCGCGCCCTACGCGGTCAGCGACGGCAATTCGCGCGGACGTGCTTTCGCCGAACCGCCGCCGAAGACGCGCGGCGAATTCCAGCGCGACCGCGATCGCATCGTCCATTCGACGGCCTTCCGCCGCCTCGAATACAAGACGCAGGTGTTCGTCAATCATGAGGGCGACCTGTTCCGCACGCGCCTCACCCACTCGATCGAGGTCGCCCAGATCGCGCGCAGCGTCGCGCGCGCGCTGCGGCTGAACGACGACCTCGCCGAAGCCATCGCGCTGGCGCACGACCTCGGGCACACGCCCTTCGGCCACGCCGGGCAGGAGGCGCTCGACGAGTGCATGCGCGAGGACGGCGGCTTCGAGCACAACCTTCAGAGCCTGCGGATCGTCGACGAACTCGAGGAGCGCTACGCCGCCTTCGACGGCCTCAACCTGATGTACGAGACGCGCGAGGGCATCCTCAAGCGCTGCCCGCCGGCCCAGGCGGCGACGCTCGGCGAGCTCGGCCGGCGCTTTCTCGAAAACCGCCGCCCCTCGCTCGAGGCGCAAGTCTGCAACCTCGCCGACGAGATCGCCTACAACAACCACGACGTCGACGACGGCCTGCGCGCCGGGCTGATCTCGCTCGACCAGCTCGAGGGCATCAGCCTCTTTGCACGCCACGCCGCCCAGACGCGCGCGGAGTTCCCCCGTATCGATGCCCGCCGGCTGGTTCATGAGACGGTGCGGCGCATGATCGACGCCCAAGTCACGGATTTATTGGCGGAATCGCAACGCAATATCGCGGCCTCCGGCGTCGCCAGTCCCGCCGAGGTCCATGCGGCTCCCGCCCTGGTCGCCTTCACCGACGACATGCGCCGGGACAACGCCGAGCTCAAGCGCTTCCTTCACGCCGCCCTCTACCGCCACGAGCGCGTCCTGCGCGAAACCGACCGCGGCCGGCGGATCATCCGCGACCTTTTCGAGGCTTTCCGCCGCGAACCGCGGCTCCTGCCGCCGCAGTATCAGGCGGCGGCCGCCCGCGCCGGCGCCCGCGCCATCGCCGACTACATCGCCGGCATGACCGACCGTTACGCCCTGCGCGAGCACGGCCGGATCTTCGCCCTGGCCGAGTCCTGACCGCCAACGCGCTTCCCATGCGGCCCAAGGCCGCCGGACGATTACCGTATTGAGTTCGGGGGAGAATCTAGGTATATTTGACCGTTCGCCCATAGGGTTTACCGAAGGCCGGGGAGGCAGAAGTCCCCCGGCTTTTTCACGGCCGCGTGTTCCATTGGGAACCGCCGCGGCAGCGACTGGAAGGAACTGTGATGGAATTGCCTCAGCGGCCTGAGCGCCAGGGTCTCTACGATCCCGCATTCGAGCATGACGCATGCGGCGTCGGCTTCGTCGCCCACATCAAGAACCGCAAGAGCCATGCGATCGTCAAGCAGGGCCTGCAGATCCTCGAGAACCTCACGCACCGCGGCGCCACCGGCTACGATCCGCTGCTCGGCGACGGCGCCGGCATCCTGCTGCAGATTCCCGACGCCTTCCTGCGCGCCGAGACCGCCAAGCTTGGCCTGAAGCTGCCCTCCGCCGGCGACTACGCCTGCGGCAACATCTTCCTGCCGCAATCGGCCAATGGCCGCGCCGCCTGCGAATCCGCCCTGGCGCGCATCGTTCACGCCGAGGGCCAGGTGTTCCTCGGCTGGCGCGACGTTCCCCGCGACAACCGCGGCCTCGCCCAGGCGGCGAAAGACGCCGAGCCGGTCGTGCGCCAGGTGTTCATCGGGCGTGGCGCCGGCACGGCAGACCAGGACGCCTTCGAGCGTAAGCTGTTCGTCATCCGCAAGTGCGTCGAGCATGAAGTCCGTCGCCTGAAGCTCGCCGACGGTCGTCAGTTCTACATCCCGACGCTGTCGTCGCGCACCCTCGGCTACAAGGGTCTCCTGCTGGCCCATCAGGTCGGCGAGTACTACCTCGACCTGCAGGACGAGCGCGTCGTCTCGGCGCTGGCGCTGGTGCACCAGCGCTTCTCGACCAACACCTTCCCGACCTGGGACCTCGCGCACCCGTTCCGCATGATCGCGCACAACGGCGAGATCAACACCCTGCGCGGCAACATCAACTGGATGGCCGCGCGCCAGAAGGCGATGGCGTCGAAGGCGCTCGGCACCGACCTCGACAAGCTGTGGCCGCTGATCGTCGAAGGCCAGTCCGACTCGGCCTCGTTCGACAATGCGCTCGAGCTGCTGGTGATGGGCGGCTATTCGATGGCCCACGCCATGATGATGCTGATCCCCGAAGCCTGGGCCGGCAACCCGCTGATGGACGACGACCGCCGCGCGTTCTACGAATTCCACGCCCCGGTGATGGAGCCGTGGGACGGCCCCGCCGCCGTGGCCTTCACCGACGGCCGCCAGATCGGCGCCACGCTTGACCGCAACGGCCTGCGTCCGGCCCGCTATCTGGTCACCGAGGACGACGTCGTGCTGATGGCGTCGGAGATGGGCGTGCTCGATTTCCCGCAGCAGAAGATCATCAAGAAGTGGCGCCTGCAGCCCGGCAAGATGTTCCTGATCGACCTTGAGCAGGGCCGCATCATCGACGACGCCGAGCTTAAGAACCAGATCGCCACCGAAGAGCCCTACCGCAAGTGGATCGGCGACTCGCGCGTCTTCGTCGGCGAACTGCCGGCCGTCACCGACGCCGCCAAGGTGCTGCCGCACGGCAAGGAAACGCTGCTCGACACCCAGCAGGCCTTCGGCTATTCGGACGAGGACGTCAAGTTCATCCTCGAGCCGATGATCAAGAACGGCGAGGAAGCGACCGGCTCGATGGGCACCGACACGGCGCTGCCCGTGCTCTCGTCCAAGAACAAGTCGCTTTACCTGTACTTCAAGCAGCTGTTCGCGCAAGTGACGAACCCGCCGATCGACCCGATCCGCGAAGAGATCGTCATGTCGCTGACGTCGTTCATCGGCCCGAAGCCCAACCTGATGGGCATCGCCGACGACGAGGAGACGCTGACGCCGCGCCTGGAAGTCACCCAGCCGGTGCTGACCGACGAGGACTGCGCGCGCCTCGCCGACATCTCGCGCCTGACCAAGGGCCGCTTCAAGTCGCTGGTGCTCGACATCACCTATCCGGTCGCCGACGGCGCCGCCGGTTGCGAAGCCGCGATCGAGCGCCTGGCCGCCGCCGCCGAGAAGTCGGTCGCCGACGGCTACAACGTCATCATCCTGTCCGACCGCCAGGTGTCGCGCACGCGCGTCGCCGTGCCGGCGCTGCTGGCCTGCTCGAGCGTTCACCATCACCTGACGAAGAAGGGCCTGCGCACCAGCACCGGCTTGGTCGTCGATTCCGGCTCGGTGCGCGAGGTCCATCATTTCGCGCTGCTCGCCGGCTACGGCGCCGAAGCCGTCTGCCCGTGGCTGACGTTCGCAACCATCAAGAACGTCGTCGGCGCCGACTACAAGCCGGCGATCAAGAACTACGTCAAGGCGGTCGGCAAGGGCCTCAACAAGGTCATGTCCAAGATGGGCATCTCGACCTACCAGTCCTACTGCGGCGCGCAGATCTTCGAGGCCATCGGCCTCAACTCCGCCTTCGTGGCGCGCTACTTCGCCGGCACCGCGACGCAGGTCGAAGGCATCGGCCTCGCCGAAGTCGCCGAAGAGGCCGTGCGCACGCACCTGGCGGCGTTCTCCGACGACCCGGTGCTCGCCAATGGGCTCGACTGCGGCGGCGAGTACGCCTGGCGCACGCGCGGCGAAGAGCACATGTGGACGCCCGACGCGATCGCCAAGCTGCAGCACGCGACGCGCGCCAACTCGGCGTCGACCTACAAGGAATACGCGGCGATCATCAACGACCAGAGCGAGCGCCACATGACGCTGCGCGGCCTGTTCGAACTCAAGCCGGCGAGCCCGCCGGTGCCGCTCGAGGAAGTCGAGCCGGCGAAGGACATCGTCAAGCGCTTCGCCACCGGCGCCATGTCGCTCGGCTCGATCTCGACCGAGGCGCATTCGACGCTGGCCATCGCCATGAACCGCATCGGCGGCAAGTCGAACACCGGCGAGGGCGGCGAGGATCCGACGCGCTTCAAGCCCGTCGAGGCCGGCAAGAAGCTCTCCGACATCATCGGCAAGAGCCGCATCGAGCGCGACATCGAGCTCAAGGCCGGCGACAGCCTGCGCTCGGCGATCAAGCAGGTCGCGTCGGGCCGCTTCGGCGTCACCACCGAATACCTGGCCAACGCCGACCAGATCCAGATCAAGATGGCCCAGGGCGCGAAGCCCGGCGAAGGCGGCCAGCTGCCCGGCCACAAGGTGTCCGAGTACATCGGCTTCCTGCGCCACTCGGTGCCGGGCGTCGGCCTGATCTCGCCGCCGCCGCACCACGACATCTATTCGATCGAAGACCTCGCGCAGCTGATCCACGACCTCAAGAACGCCAACCCGGCCGCCAGCGTGTCGGTCAAGCTGGTGTCGGAAGTCGGCGTCGGCACGGTCGCCGCGGGCGTCTCGAAGGCCAAGGCCGACCACGTCGTGATCTCCGGCTTCGACGGCGGCACCGGCGCTTCGCCGATCTCGTCCATCAAGCACGCCGGCACCTCGTGGGAGCTGGGCCTAGCCGAGACGCAGCAGACGCTGGTGCTGAACCGCCTCCGCGGCCGCATCCGCGTGCAGGTCGACGGCCAGATGAAGACCGGCCGCGACGTCGTCGTCGGCGCGCTGCTCGGCGCCGACGAGTTCGGCTTCGCCACCGCGCCGCTGGTCGTCGAGGGCTGCATCATGATGCGCAAGTGCCACCTCAACACCTGCCCGGTCGGCGTCGCCACGCAGGACCCGGTGCTGAGGAAGCGCTTCTCGGGCCAGCCCGAGCACGTCGTCAATTACTTCTTCTTCGTCGCCGAGGAAGTGCGCCAGATCATGGCCCAGCTCGGCATCCGCAAGTTCGACGACCTCATCGGCCGCACCGACCTGCTCGACATGAAGAAGGGCATCGAGCACTGGAAGGCCAAGGGCCTCGACTTCTCGCGCATCTTCCACATGCCGGCCGTCCCGGCCGACGTCGCCCGCGTCCATCGCGAGACGCAGGACCACGGCCTCGACAAGGCGCTCGACCACCAACTGATCGCCAAGGCCAAGCCGGCGCTCGAGCGCAAGGAGCGCGTGATCATCGACACGCCGATCAAGAGCGCCAACCGCACCGCCGGCACCATGCTCTCGCATGAAGTCGCCAAGCGCTTCGGTCATGCCGGCCTCGCCGCGGACACGATCCACGTCAATCTGGCGGGCACCGCCGGCCAGAGCTTCGGCGCCTTCCTCGCCAACGGCATCACCTTCGAGCTGACCGGCGAAGCCAACGACTACGTCGGCAAGGGCCTCTGCGGCGGCCGCATCATCGTCAAGCCGCCGAAGGAATTCAGGGGCAAGCCGTCCGAGAACATCATCGTCGGCAACACCGTGCTCTACGGCGCCATCGAAGGCGAGGTGTTCTTCCGCGGCGTCGCTGGCGAACGCTTCTGCGTGCGCAACTCCGGCGCCGCCGCCGTCGTCGAAGGCACGGGCGACCACTGCTGCGAATACATGACGGGCGGCACCGTCGCCGTCCTCGGCGCCACCGGCCGCAACTTCGCCGCCGGCATGTCGGGCGGCGTGGCCTACGTCTATGACGTCGACGGCTGTTTCGAAAAGCGCTGCAACCTCGCGATGGTCGCGCTCGAGAAGGTGCTGCCGGCGGCCGAGCAGGCCGACGACGGCACGCGCCATCGCGGCCAGGCCGACGAGACGCAGCTCAAGGCGATGATCGAGCAGCATCTGGCGCTGACGGGCAGCGAGCTGGCGCAGGCCCTGCTGGCCGATTGGCCGGCTTCCCGCGCCAAGTTCGTCAAGGTATTCCCCAACGAGTATCGCCGCGCGCTTAAGGAGATCGCGGCCGGTCAATTGAAGGAAGCAGCGTAATGGGCAAGCCCACCGGATTTCTCGAGTTCGACCGCCAGGCCGAGAGCTACGAGCCGAAGGAGCAGCGGCTCAAGCATTATCACGAGTTCGTCGCGCACCTGACCGACGACGAGGCCAAGACGCAGGGCGCGCGCTGCATGGACTGCGGCATCCCGTTCTGCAACAACGGCTGCCCGGTCAATAACCTGATCCCTGACTGGAACGACCTCGTCTACAAGGGCAAGTGGCGCGAGGCGATCGAGTCGCTGCACTCGACCAACAACTTCCCGGAGTTCACCAGCCGCATCTGCCCGGCGCCCTGCGAGGCCGCCTGCACGCTCGGCATCAACGCCGACCCGGTGGGCATCAAGTCGCTCGAGCGCGCGATCATCGACAAGGCCGGCGAGAGCGGCTGGGTCGTGCCGCAGGTGGCGACGAAGAAGACCGGCAAGAAGGTCGCGATCATCGGGTCCGGCCCCGCCGGCCTCGCCGCCGCGCAGCAACTCGCGCGCGCCGGCCACGACGTCACGGTGTTCGAGAAGAACGATCGCATCGGCGGCCTGCTGCGCTACGGCATCCCCGACTTCAAGCTCGACAAGCGCCTGATCGACTGGCGCATGGCGCAGATGAAGGCCGAGGGCGTCACCTTCCAGACCAAGACCCTGGTGGGCGGCAAGGACATGCCGAAGGGCATCGTCAACGACGCCGTCAAGGTTGTCGATCCGAAGAAGCTCGCCAAGGACTTCGACGCCGTGGTCCTGGCCGGCGGCGCCGAAGTGCCGCGCGACCTTCCCGTGCCCGGACGCGAACTCAAGGGCGTGCATTTCGCGCTCGAGTTCCTGATCCCGCAGAACAAGGAAGTCGCCGGCGACCGCAAGAACGCGCTCTCCGCGGCCGGCAAGCACATCGTCGTCATCGGCGGCGGCGACACCGGCTCCGACTGCGTCGGCACCTCGAACCGCCACGGCGCCGCCTCGGTCACGCAGTTCGAACTGCTGCCGCGTCCGCCCGAGCAGGAGAACAAGCCGCTGGTCTGGCCCTACTGGCCGACGCGCATGCGCACCTCGTCGTCGCACGAGGAAGGCTGTACGCGCGACTGGTCGGTGGCGACGAAGGAATTCGTCGGCGAGAACGGCAAGCTCAAGGCATTGAAGTGCGTCCGCCTCGACTGGAAGGACGGCAAGATGACCGAGATCCCGGGCTCCGAGTTCGAGATCAAGGCCGACCTCGCCTTCCTGGCGATGGGCTTCACGAATCCGGCCGCCTCGATGCTCGATGCCTTCGGCGTCGACAAGGACAACCGCGGCAACGCCAAGGCGACAACCGAGGCCAAGGGCGGTTATGCTACGAGCGTTGCCGGCGTGTTCGCCGCCGGCGACGTCCGGCGCGGCCAGTCCCTCGTGGTCTGGGCGATCCGGGAGGGGCGCCAGTGCGCACGGGCGGTGGACGAGTTCCTGATGGGGACCAGCACCCTGCCGCGCTGACACGAACCCCGCCTCCGGCGGGGTTTGTCTTTGTAGGATTTGAAATATGAACGTCGTCATCCTCGCGGCGGGGCAGGGCAAGCGCATGCATTCGGACTTGCCCAAGGTCCTGCATGCGATCGCCGGCAAGCCGATGCTGGCCCATGTCATCGATGCCGCGCGCCAGCTGTCGCCGGCGCGCATCGTCGTCGTCTACGGCCACGGCGGCGAACGCGTGCGCGAAGCGCTGGCGGCCGACGACCTCGTCTGGGCCAGGCAGGAGCCGCAACTCGGCACCGGCCACGCCGTGCTGCAGGCATTGCCCCATCTCGATCCGGCACAGCCGACGCTGGTCCTGTACGGTGACGTCCCGCTGACGCGCGTCGCCACGCTGCGCGCGCTGCTCGATACCGCGGACGGCGGGCTCGCGCTGCTCACCGTGCGCCTGCCGGATCCGACCGGCTACGGCCGCATCGTGCGCGTCAATGGCGCTATCCGCCGCATCGTCGAGCAGAAGGATGCCGACGACGCCGAGCGCGCCATCCGCGAAGTGAATACCGGCATCCTCGTCGCCCCGACCGAAGCGCTCAAGCGCTGGCTGCCGAGCCTCGGCAACCGCAATGCGCAGGGCGAGTACTACCTGACCGACATCGTCGCCCTCGCGGTCGGCGAGGGCATCGGCGTGCAGTCCGCCGAGCCCGGCGCGCAATGGGAAGTCGAGGGCGTCAACAGCAAGCGCCAGCTCGCGGAACTGGAGCGCGTGCACCAGCGCAACATTGCCGACGCGCTGATGGACGCCGGCGTCACGCTGGCCGATCCGGCGCGCATCGACGTGCGCGGCGAATTGGTCTGCGGCCGCGACGTCAGCATCGACGTCAATTGCGTCTTCGAGGGCCGCGTCGTCCTCGGCGACGGCGTGCGTATCGGCCCCAACTGCGTGCTGCAGGACGCAGTCGTCGGCGCCGGCAGCGTCGTCGGCCCGTTCGCGCGCCTGCGGCCGGGCACCGTGCTCGGCAAGGACGTGCACATCGGCAACTTCGTCGAGGTCAAGAACAGCGCCATCGCCGACCACTCGAAGGCCAACCACCTTGCCTACATCGGCGACGCGACCATCGGCAGCCGCGTCAACGTCGGCGCCGGCACGATCACCTGCAATTACGACGGCGCCAACAAGCACCGCACGATCATCGAGGACGACGCCTTCATCGGTTCCGACACCCAGCTCGTCGCGCCCGTCACCGTCGGCCGCGGCGCCACGCTTGGCGCCGGCACCACGCTGACGCGCGACGCACCGCCTGACCAGCTCACCGTGTCGCGCGCGAGGCAGGCATCGATCGCGGGCTGGAAGCGCCCCGTCAAGCAGAAGAAGGAATAAGTGAATGTGCGGAATCGTCGCCGGCGCGCAGCGCGCCGCCCATAGCCGCGGCATCGTGCCGGTGCTGCTCGAAGGCCTCAAGAAGCTCGAATACCGCGGCTACGATTCCGCCGGCCTCGCCGTGCTTGCCGGCGGCAGGCTGACGCGCCTGCGCAGCGTTGGCCGCGTTGCCGAACTCGAATCGCAGGCCGCGAGCGCGAAGCTCGACAGCGTCACCGGCATCGCCCACACGCGCTGGGCGACCCACGGCGTGCCTTGCGAGCGCAACGCGCATCCGCACGTCTCGGGCAGCCTCGCCGTCGTGCATAACGGCATCATCGAGAATTTCGCCGAACTGCGCGCCGAACTGACGGGGCTCGGCTATGCGTTCGATTCCGACACCGACACCGAAGTCATCGCCCACCTGATCGAGCACACGCTGAAGTCCGAGCCGGACCTGCTCGCCGCCGTCTGCCGCACGGTGCAGCGGCTCAGGGGCGCGTACGCGATCGCCGTCGTGCGCGAGAGCGATCCGGCGCGCGTGGTCGTCGCGCGCGAAGGGGCGCCGCTGCTGCTGGGCGTCGCCGACGACGGCCACTATGCCGCTTCCGACGCCGCTGCGCTGCTGCAAGTGACGCGGCGCATGGTGTATCTCGAGAACGGCGACATCGCCGAGCTGACGCCCGAGCGCTGGCGCGTGGTACGCCGCGACGGCACTGCCGTCGAGCGTCCGGTGGCGCTTTCGCAGTTGTCGGCCGACGCCGTCGAACTCGGCCGCTTCCGCCACTACATGCAGAAGGAAATCTTCGAGCAGCCCGATGCGCTCGCCAACACGCTCGAAATGGCGGGTGCCGCCAAGAGCGTGCAGCCGGGGCTGTTCGGCGCCGACGCGGAAGCCGCGCTGCGCCGCGCCGATTCGGTACTGATCCTCGCCTGCGGCACCAGCTACCACTCGGGCATGGTCGCGCGCTACTGGCTCGAGGCCATTGCCGGGATTCCCTGCACGGTCGAGATCGCCAGCGAGTACCGCTACCGCACGTCGGTGCCGCGTCCCAACCAGCTCGTCGTTGCGATTTCTCAATCGGGCGAAACGGCCGACACCGGCGCCGCGCTGCGCTACGCGCGCGAACTCGGTCAGGAATTGACGCTGGCGATCTGCAACGTCCCCGAGTCGGCGATCGTGCGCGAGGCCAAGCTGCGCTTCATCACCCGCGCCGGCCCCGAGATCGGCGTCGCCTCGACCAAGGCCTTCACCACGCAGCTCGCGGCGCTGTTCCTGCTGACGCTGGTGCTGGCGAAGCTGCGCGGCCGCCTGCCGGACGCGGAAGAACAGAAGCACCTCGAAGCCCTGCGCCACCTGCCGGTCGCCGTGCAGAAGGTGCTGGCGCTCGAGCCGGAGATCGAGCGCTGGGCGCAGGGTTTCGCCACCAAGCAGCACGCGCTGTTCCTCGGCCGCGGCCACCACTATCCGATCGCGCTCGAAGGCGCGCTCAAGCTCAAGGAAATCTCCTACATCCACGCCGAGGCCTACCCGGCGGGCGAACTCAAGCATGGCCCGCTGGCGCTCGTCGACCGCGACATGCCGGTGATCGCCGTGGCGCCGAACGATGCGCTGCTGGAAAAACTGAAGTCGAACCTGCAGGAAGTGAAGGCGCGCGGCGGAGAGCTTTACGTCTTCGCCGACAGCGACTCGGCCGTGCACGAGGGCGACGGCCTGCACGTGCTGCGGCTACCGGAGCATTACGGCGCGCTGTCGCCGGTGCTGCACGTCGTGCCGCTGCAACTGCTCGCGTACCATGCGGCGCTGGTCAAGGGGACCGACGTGGATAAACCCCGCAATCTCGCGAAGTCGGTAACCGTCGAATAAGCGGCGAAGGCGCCGCGCCCTCGGACGCAGGCGCGGCGCGCAGATGCTCAGCCCTTTGCGGCTTCCTTCTTGAGTTCCATGATCGCCGTTACGGTCTCCTTCGAGGCCGCGGCGAACGGTCCGCCGAGGGCCGACTTGGCGCCCGGCTTGTCGTTGGTCTCGACCTTCTTCACGACTTCGGCGGCGCACATGTGGAAGTTGGCGTGCTTCTTCACCAGGTCCTGGTAGTGGGGCAGGGGCTTGTACTTCACGCCGTCGCCGTAGATCCACTTGCCGAGATCGCACAGGTTGTCCTTGCAGACGGTGGCGCTCTGAAGCTTTTCGGTGCTGGTGCCGTCGATGAATTGGGTCAGGCGAACCTTCCACTTGATGTGGGCCGCGATGGCGTCGTCGAAATTCATGTGTGTCTCCCTCCTTGTTGTGGTGCGAAAAAATCAGGTCTTGAAGCGGCCGACGAGATTGCCCAGGTTGCGGGCCAGCTCGTCGATGTACTGGATCGTGCGCGCCGTTTCCTGGAAGGCGTTGCTGTTCTCTTCCGAGAGACGGGCGATGCTCTCCACCTTGTGCGCATTCTCGCCGTTCGAGTGCGCCTGTTCCTTGAGCGACGCCGAGATGTCGTTGACCGACGCGGCGACGCCGGCGATGCCCGTCTTGATGCGGTCCATCGCCTCGCCGGCCTGCTGCGCCAGCGCCGCGCCCTGGCCGACGCGCGAGACGCCGGCCTCCATGCTCTCGATGGCGCTGCGGGTGCCGGTCTGTATCTTCTCGATCGTCGCCGTGATCTCCTGCGTCGACGCGCTGGTGCGCTCGGCGAGCTTGCGCACCTCGTCGGCGACGACGGCGAAGCCGCGGCCCTGTTCGCCGGCGCGCGCCGCCTCGATGGCGGCATTCAGGGCCAGCAAGTTGGTCTGGTCGGCGATTTCCTTGATGACGTTCACGATCTCGGTGATCTGGTCCGACTGGCGGCCCAAGTCCTGGATGATGCGGGACGACTCCGTGACGGTGGCGGCGATCTGGTTCATCTCGGCCGCGGCGTCGTCGATGACCTTGCCGCCGCGCGTCGAATCGGCGCTCGATTCGCCGGAAGCGCGCTGCACGTCTTCGGCCTGGCCGGCGAGCCCGTCGAGCGTGAAGGTCATGATCTCGACCTGGGTCGCCATCGAATAGGCTTCCTGGCTCTGCACCTGCGAGTTGGCGGCGATGCGCTCCGACAACTGCGCGAGCGAGGCGGAGGTCTCGAGCACCTGCGCCGTGCCCGACTTCACTTCGCCGATGATGCCCTGCAGCTTTTCCATGAAGTCGTTGAAGGCATGCGCGGTCTCGCCGATCTCGTCGCGGCCCTGCACCGGCAGCCGGCACGTCAGGTCGCCTTCGCCCTCGGCGATGTCGCGCAGGCGATCCGTGACGCCGTTGAGCGGCAGCGTCACGGTCTGCCGGGTGAAGTAGTAGACGAATCCGATCACCGGGATCAGCAGGCCCAGCGCGGCGAGCAGGATGCCGACGCGGAAGCTGCCGACTGCCTGATTCACCTTGTCGAGCGAGATGCGCATGCTGACCGCGCCCAGCGCCGTGCCTTCGGGCACGACGTGGCAGGTCAGGCAGTCCTTGCCGAGGTAGTTTTTCTGCGCGATCACGGGGATGATGGCGCGCAGGCTCTCGCTGTCCCGGTCGTCGACGACCTCGAAATACGGCGTCTTCGATGCGATGACGCGCTGCTCGACCTCGTCGGTGCGGGTCTCTTCGGCGGCGCCGGCGCCGAACTGCTTGACGACGGCCTCGGCGCGCAGCACGCGCAGTTCGCGGATGTCTTCGGATTTGCGCACCTGGTCGAGGTAGACCGCGCGTTCGCCGATGGTGCCGGTCAGCATCATGCCGGTCAGGCTGGACATGGTCATCAGGTGGACGCTGCGCGAGAAATCCTGCGCTTGAAGGATGGCGGTTTCACGCTGCTTCATCGTCGTCCAGGCGACCAGCCCGGAGCCGGCGACGACGAGGATCGCCGAGATGCCGACGACGAGGCGCACCCAGATCTTGAGATCGCGCAACTGCATTGCTTCCTCCCCTGAGGTTCGCGCGCGAGCTTGGCGCTGCCTCCGCCGCGAGGCGGAATCCCCCCATTAGTAATACTCCAAATATGCCTGAAAAATGGGCCATGCGGCGAGAAATCATACTGATGCGAAAAGCGGTCCGGCTAATCGTGACAGGCGTATATTGTCGCCATCCCAGCGCGCCGTTGCACGGCTTCCGTCGGCCACGGCCACCCCGGAAAAAGACGACGAAAAGGGAGCATTGCAATGCCGAGATACGAGACCTCCGCGATCCGCGCCGTTGCCCTCGTGGGACACGGCGGCGCCGGCAAGACGACGCTGGCCGAGGCCCTTCTGCACAAGGCGGGCGTCATCCAGGCCAAGGGCAGCGTGGACAAGGGCAACACCGTCTGCGACTTCGACGCCCAGGAGAAGGCAGCCGGGCATTCCCTCAACGCCGCACTCGTGAACTTCGCCTGGGAAGGCACGCATGTCCATTTGGTCGACGCGCCGGGCTATCCGGATTTCGCCGGCCAGGCGATTTCGGCGCTGGCCGGGGTCGACACCGCGCTGATCACCATCAACGCCCAGTTCGGCGTCGAGCTGATGACCGAGCGCATGATGAAATGGGCTGCCGATCGCGGCCTGTGCCGCATGATAGTCATCAACAAGATCGACGCCGACAACGTCGACCTCGGCGCGCTCGTCGCTGACATCCGCGAGCGCTTCGGCAAGCAGTGCATGTTCCTCGACCTGCCCGCGCATCGCGGCGGCGACGTCGTCGAGGTGCTGGGCCACGATTCCGGCGATGCCGACATCGACAGCGTCGCCCACGCCCACCGCGAGCTCATCGACCAGCTCGTCGAGGAGGACGAGGCGCTGATGGCGCGCTACCTCGAGGACGGCGAAGACCCGACGCCGGAGCAACTGCATGCGGCCTTCGAGCAGGCGCTGCGCGCGGGCCACCTGATCCCGGTGCTGTTCGTCTCGGCGCGCACCGGCGCCGGCGTCGACGAACTGCTGCACGTGCTGGCGACGCTCGCCCCCAGTCCGGCCGAGGGCAATCCGCCGCCCTTCTACAAAGGCGAAGGCGCCGCCGCCGAGGAATTCAGGTGCGCCCCCGATCCCGCCAAGCACGTGCTGGCGCATGTCTTCAAGGTCGTGGCCGATCCCTACATGGGCAAGGTCGGCATCTTCCGCGTGCACCAGGGCACGGTGCGGCGCGATTCGCAACTCTTCGTCGGTGACGGCCGCAAGCCGTTCAAGGTCGGCCATCTCTACCAGCTGCAGGGCAAGGACTACGTCGAGGTCGACGAACTCGTGCCCGGCGACATCGGCGCCATCGCCAAGGTCGAGGAGATCGAGTTCGACGCCGTCCTGCACGATTCGCACGACGAGGACCATATCCATCTGGCGCCGCTCGAGTTCCCGAAGCCGATGCAGGGGCTCGCCGTCGAGACACGGCGGCGCGGTGACGAGCAGCGCCTGTTCGACATCCTGCACAAGCTCGAGATCGAGGACCCGTGCTTCCAGGTCGAGCGTCATCCGACCACGCACGAGACCGTCATCCGCGGCCTCGGCGAAATGCACCTGCGCTACAAGCTCGAGAAGATGGCGAACCAGTACAAGATGGAACTGGACACCAAGCCGCCGCGCATCCCCTACCGCGAGACGGTCACCGGGGCGGCGGAAGGCCATTGCCGCCACAAGAAGCAGAGCGGCGGCGCCGGCCAGTTCGGCGAGGTCTACTTGCGCGTCGAGCCCCTCGAGCGCGGCAGCGGCTTCGAGTTCGTCGACCACGTCAAGGGCGGCGTGATTCCCGGCGTCTTCATGCCCGCGGTCGAGAAGGGCGTGCGCCAGGCGCTCGCCGACGGCGTCGTCGCCGGCTATCCGGTCGAGGACCTGCGCGTCGTCGTCTTCGACGGCAAGACGCATCCGGTCGACGGCAAGGAAGTCGCCTTCGTCACGGCAGGGCGCAAGGCCGCCATCGCGGCGATCCAGGCCGCCGCACCGATCCTGCTCGAGCCGATCGTCAACGTCGAGGTCGTCACGCCGGAGAGCAGCATGGGCGATCTCGCCGGGGATTTGTCGAGCCGCCGCGGCCACGTCACCGGCACCACGCAGCGCGGCCACGGCACGACGGCGATCGCCGGCGAAGTGCCGCTGGCGGAGATGGGCGACTATGCCTCGCGCCTGAAGTCGCTCACCGGCGGGCAGGGCAGCTACGCGATGGAATTCGCGCGCTACGCGCCGGTGCCGCCGCAGACCCAGCAGAAGCTGGCCTCGCAGTACCGCATCCGCGAAGACGAGGAGTGATTTCCCGTGCTGGGGTAAGCCCTATTACGTAGGATGGATTTACAGCGACTCCCTGGGGCGGTGACAATCTGACGCCCTTTGGAGACGCCATGAACCAGCCGATAGAACAGGCCTTCGTCAAGAACCTGGCGATACCGCCGCGACCCCAGGTCGTCAGCCAGCTGTTCGAGGAGATGAGCCGCGACGAACCTGACCTGCGCCGGGTCGCCAAGTTCATCTCCGCCGATGTCGGCATCGCCGGCGCGATGCTGAAGACCGTCAATTCCGCGGCCTTCGGCCTGACACGCAAGGCGACCAGCATCGCGCAGGCGGTCGACCTGCTCGGTATGCGCAACGTCTCCGGCATCGCGACCGGGCTGGCCATCCGCCACTCGATTTCGGGTGCCGCCAACGCCGTTCTCGACCGTTTCTGGGACAGCGCCGAGAAGACCGCCATCATCAGCGCCCACCTGGCGCGCGCGCTGCGCGAAGTGCCCGCCGACGAGGCCTACACGCTGGGCCTGTTCCACGATTGCGGCATCCCGCTGCTGATGCGCCAGTTCCCGGGCTACAAGGAAACGCTGGCGCGCGCGAACCGCAGCGTGGAGCGCAGCTTCACCCAGACCGAGGAGGACGATGTCGGCACGCACCACGCCGCGGTCGGCTACTTCCTGGCGCGTTCCTGGCAGCTCTCCGAACCGCTGAGCACGGCGATCCTGCGCCACCACGACATCGAGGCGTTCGCCGATCCCTCGGTGCCGGGCACCGTGCGCAGCTTCATCGGCATCATCCACCTCGCCGAACACATCCAGCACCTGATGATGCGCAGCACCGTCGACGTCGAGTGGGTAAAGTTCGAGCCGATCGTGCTGCGCCACTTTTCGCTCGGCGAGGAAGACTTCATCAACCTCGTCGACGGCGCCCAGGAATCCCTCCAGGCCGAGTGAGCGCGGCGCCGGGCGCTCAACTTCCCGCACCGGCGTCCGTTATCCCACTCAGGCGCCGCTTTCGGCGCCGAAGGAGCGGGAAAATGCGCCACCTCTGCACGCCGCAAACGGATCTCGACGAACTGATCGGCCTCGATGCATCCGGCCCGCGCGGCTTCCGCTACGGCCCCATTCCGCTGGCCATGCGCGCCGACGAAGAACTCGTGCTCGACAACAGCGCCTCGCTGTCTGCCCTGCTGAAGGCGAAGATCCGCCTGGTGGTGCGCGACCTGTTCATCGCCGAGACCGAAGAGCACATCCGCCCCGGCGCCGGCTTCCATCTGGTCCTCAACTAGGCTTTCACCCGCTTGCGGTAATCGCGCGGGCCTTCGCCCGTCCACGCCATGAAGGCGCGATAGAAGGCCGACGCGTCGGCGAAGCCGAGATCGGCGGCGATGCGCGTCAGCGGCCGTTGCGTCTTCGCCAGCCACTCGATCGCCAGGTCGCGCCGCAGGCCCTCGCGAATCGCGCGCAGGCTGGTGCCCTCGTCCTCAAGCCGGCGATGCAGCGTGCGCGGCGAGAGGTACAGCGACCGCGCGATCTCCGGCAGCGGCCGTTGCGCGGGGAGCGCGGCGCGCAACTGCTCGCGCACGCGCTGCGCCAGCGCGCGGTCGCGGCCGTAGAGCGTCGTGATGCTGGCCGGCGCATCGACGAGGAATTCGCGTAGGGCGGCCTCGTCGCGACGCACCGGCAAAGCCAGTGCGCTGGCGGGAAAGCGCGCCACCAGTCGCGGCGCGTCGAAGCTGCAGCGGGGTGCGAACACGAGTTCGTAGTCCGCCGCGTGCGGCGGCGGCGTGTAGGGGAAGGCGACTTCGTCGAGCGCCAGCGGCCGGGCCGTCAGCCAGGCGGCGAGGCCGTGGATCATGCGCAGCAGCCACTCGAACGCGAACACGCGCCCCGGCTCGCCGACCGGTAGCGGCCGCTCCTGGGAGATCACCAGCAGGGCGCTGGCGCCGGCGCGCTGGACCTCGACTTCGAGGTCGTCGAGGACGATGCGCAGGTAGCGCGCGATGCGGTCGAGGGCTTCGTCCAGTGTCGCCGCCGACAATGCTCCGCGGCAGAGGAACTCGAAACTGCCGCGCCGCAGCGGGCGCGAGAACAGGCCGAAGGCTTCGTCGTCGAGGCGTTCGTTGATCAGCCGGTAGAGCGTCGCATAGCGCGTGACCGGAATCCGAGTGTCCGGCTTGCCAAGCAGATTAGTGGCAATTCCTGCACGATCGAGCAGTGCGCCCGCGTCGACGCCGGCGCGCGCGAGGCCCGCTGTTATGCCCGTGACAAAGCCGACGGCAACGGTCGAATGCGGATTACGGCGGGCGGCGGTGCCGGCGGACATGCGTTCATTATGGCAAATAATGCATAGTCGGCGGCATCTTGCGCCAAGGCGGCTTGAGCAGCGCTACCTAAGATGCGAAGCAAGACTCCCGGAGCCATGCCATGACCGACCTCGCCATCGCCGCCCAGTTGGGCCCTTACAAGCCCAAGCACAAGGTGCGCTTCGTCACCGCCGCATCGCTGTTCGACGGCCACGACGCCTCGATCAACATCATGCGCCGCATCCTCCAGGGCACCGGCGCCGAGGTGATCCACCTCGGCCACAACCGCTCGGTCGAGGAGATCGTCAACGCGGCGCTGCAGGAGGACGTGCAGGGCATCGCCGTGTCGTCCTACCAGGGCGGCCACGTCGAGTACTTCAAGTACATGCTCGACCTGTTGAAGTCGCGCGGCGGCGAGAACATCCAGGTGTTCGGCGGCGGCGGCGGCGTCATCGTGCCGCACGAGATCGAGGAACTGCACGCCTACGGTATCGCCCACATCTACTCGGTCGGCGACGGCCAGAAGCTGGGGCTGCAGGGCATGATCAACGACATGGTGGCGCGCGCCGACGTCGATCTTTCGCCGCTGGCGCCGGCCGACTGCAAGGCGCTCGAGAAGGGCGACCGGCGTGCGCTGGCTCGCATCATCACGGCGCTCGAGAACGGCACCTGGCCGGAGAAGGCAAAGCAGCAGCTGCGCGAGAAGGCCGCCAAGCTCGCGGTGCCGACGCTCGGCATCACCGGCACCGGCGGCGCCGGCAAGTCGTCGCTCACCGACGAGTTGATCCGCCGCTTCCGCCTCGACCAGGACGACAAGCTCAAGATCGCCATCATCTCGATCGATCCGTCGCGCAAGCGCACCGGCGGCGCGCTGCTCGGCGACCGCATCCGCATGAACGCAATCGAGTCGCCGAACATCTTCATGCGCTCGCTGGCGACGCGCGACACGGGTTCGGAAATCTCCGCCGCGCTGCCCGAGGTGATCGCCGCCTGCAAGGTCGCCGGCTTCGACCTCGTCGTCGTCGAGACCTCGGGCATCGGCCAGGGCGATGCCGCCATCGTGCCGCACGTCGACGTCTCGATGTACGTGATGACGCCCGAGTTCGGCGCCGCCTCGCAGCTGGAGAAGATCGACATGCTCGACTTCGCCGACTTCGTCGCCATCAACAAGTTCGACCGCCGCGGCGCCGCCGACGCGCTGCGCGACGTGCGCAAGCAATACCAGCGCAACCGCGAGCTGTTCCGCCAGTCGCCCGACGAGATGCCGGTGTTCGGCACCATGGCGGCGCGCTTCAACGACGACGGCGTCACCGCGCTCTACCAGGCGCTGGCGCCGAAGCTCGCCGAGCGCGGCCTCAAGCTCGCGGCCGGAAAGCTGCCGCAGGTCGACGTGCGGCATTCGTCGCCCGGCCGCGCCGTCGTGCCGCCCGAGCGCACCCGCTATCTCGCCGAAATCGCCGACGCCCTGCGCGCCTATCACAGGCTGGCTTCAGAGCAGGCGACCCTCGCCCGCGAACGCCAGTCGCTGAAGACTTCAAAAGCGATCTTCGAGGGCTGCGGCAAGGCCGCCCCGGCCGACTTCGACGAATTGATCGCCTGGAAGGACGGCCAGCTGCTGCCGACGGCGAAGAAGCTGCTCGCCATGTGGCCCGACATGAAGAAGGCCTACAGCGGCGACGAATACGTGGTGAAGATTCGCGACAAGGAGATCCGCACCAAGCTCGTCAGCGAGTCGCTCTCCGGCACCAAGATCCGCAAGGTCGTGCTGCCGCACTACGAGGACGAAGGCGAGCTGCTGCGCTTCCTGATGAAGGAGAACGTGCCGGGTTCGTTCCCGTTCACCGCCGGCGTCTTCGCCTTCAAGCGCGAGAACGAGGACCCGACGCGCATGTTCGCCGGCGAGGGCGACGCCTTCCGTACCAACCGCCGCTTCCGCAAGGTCTCCGAGGGCATGCCGGCAAAGCGCCTGTCGACGGCCTTCGATTCGGTGACGCTGTACGGCTGCGACCCCGACGAGCGCCCGGACATCTACGGCAAGATCGGCAACTCGGGCGTCTCGATCGCCACGCTCGACGACCTCAAGGTGCTGTACTCGGGCTTCGACCTCTGCGACCCGGCGACCTCGGTGTCGATGACCATCAACGGCCCGGCGCCGATGATCCTGGCGATGTTCTTCAACGCCGCCATCGACCAGCAGCTCGAGAAATTCCGCGCCGACAACGGCCGCGAGCCGACCGACGACGAAGCCGAGAAGATCAGGGAATGGGTGCTCGCCTCCGTGCGCGGCACCGTGCAGGCCGACATCCTCAAGGAGGACCAGGGCCAGAACACCTGCATTTTCAGCACCGAGTTCGCGCTCAAGATGATGGGCGACATCCAGGAGTTCTTCGTCCACCACGGCGTGCGCAACTTCTACTCGGTGTCGATCTCCGGCTATCACATCGCCGAAGCCGGCGCGAACCCGATCTCGCAGCTCGCGTTCACGCTCGCCAACGGCTTCACCTACGTCGAGTCGTACCTCGCGCGCGGCATGCACATCGACGACTTCGCGCCGAACCTGAGCTTCTTCTTCAGCAACGGCATGGACCCCGAGTACTCGGTGATCGGCCGCGTCGCGCGCCGCATCTGGGCCGTGGCGATGAAGAACAAGTACGGCGCCAACGAGCGCAGCCAGAAGCTCAAGTACCACATTCAGACGTCCGGCCGCTCGCTGCACGCGCAGGAGATGGACTTCAACGACATCCGCACCACGCTGCAGGCGCTGATCGCCATCTACGACAACTGCAACAGCCTGCACACCAACGCCTACGACGAGGCGATCACCACGCCGACCGAGGAATCGGTGCGTCGCGCCATGGCGATCCAGCTCATCATCAACCGCGAGTGGGGCGTGGCGAAGAACGAGAACCCGAACCAGGGCGCCTTCATCATGGACGAACTGACCGACCTCGTCGAGGAAGCCGTGCTCAAGGAGTTCGAGGCGATCGCCGCGCGCGGCGGCGTGCTCGGCGCCATGGAGACCGGCTACCAGCGCGGCAAGATCCAGGAGGAGTCGCTGCACTACGAGCACAAGAAGCACGACGGCTCGCACCCGATCGTCGGCGTCAACACCTTCCTCAATCCGCATGGCTCCGGCGTGGCGAGCGAGATCGAACTCGCGCGTTCCACCGACGAGGAAAAGCAGTCTCAGCTCACGCGCCTGCGCGACTTCCACGCCCGCAATGCCGATCAGGCGCCGCTCTGGATCGGCAAGCTCAAGCAGGCCGTGATCGAGAACCGCAACGTCTTCGAGGTGCTCGTCGACGCCGTGCGCCACTGCTCGCTCGGCCAGATCAGCAACGCGCTCTACGAGGTCGGGGGGCAGTACCGGCGCAGCATGTGAGCCGCGCGGCCTTGCGGTCGTCCGCTTTTCGAGCGGCGAGTCACCGGGTGGGCGTCTTTGCCGCTGCGCAACACGCGACGTGAGCGGCGGACGAAGGCTTTCCTGAAACCGGGGAATGCATTCTTCATGCGTGGAAACCGGCGCCGGACGTCCGTTCGCTCCCGCGAACAAGAAACCCCATTGTATTAGACAGTAACGGCCCTGTGCGGCCGCAGATGCTTTGCGCATGGCATGGCATGCCATCTGCTTTATATGTCCCCTCGACTGCTCGGTGCAATGCAGCATTGGTTTGACGCCGGCAGCATGAGACAGGCGTTGCCGTGCGACGGCCGCGAACATAAGCAAGTCAGTTCGACGTGGTCAGCGACGGACTCACGGGGGAGGCGTTATGGATGGCCAGGAATCCGGCAAATTGACCCGCTTCTTGCGGGCCTACGATCCGGATCAGCACATATTTCACGAGGGTGAGCCCGGCGACGTGATGTATGTCGTGCACGCCGGATCGGTGGATATCCGCAAGCAAGGACCGAGAGATACCGTTCAGCTGGCCACCCTGAGCAAGGGCGACCTGTTCGGCGAGATGGCCCTCATCGACCGGAGCCCGCGTTCCGCCAGCGCCAATGCCGGACCGCAAGGCGCAAAGCTGCTCGCCATCGACAGCGCTCATTTCGTCTACCTGGTGAGCCAGCAGCCCGCCTTCGCCCTGGTTGTGCTCGAGGCAATGGCCCTGCGGCTGCGTTCCCACAACGACAAGTTGGGGGCCTGCCATGAAGGTTGAAAACACCGGCGGCTCAGTCGTTCAATTGGAAGAAGGGATATTCCTCATCCCCGGTCGAAAATCGGGCGGCTGCAACATCTTCGTGCTGAAGGGCTCGCACAAGACGGCCTTGATCGATGCCGGAATGCCCGGCGATCATGATTACCTTTGTGCCGGCCTCGCCGAAATCGGTCTTGCCATCGATGACGTGAGTCTGGTCATCCTGACCCACGAGCATATCGACCATGTCGGAGGCCTTCGCGACCTGCCCAAGCGCATCGTCGTGGCGGCACATACTCGTGCCGCCAACAAGCTGCAACTTGACGACAGCTTTTCGAGCATGAGTGGCGCGTTTGCCGCGGGAAGGATGTCGGGTCATGTCGACATCCACCTCGAGGACGGCTCCCTGATCGACCTGGGCGGGATTCGCCTAAGGACGATCTACACACCCGGACATTGCTCCGGAGCGATCTGCCTGTACGAGCCCACGCGCGGCGCCCTGTTCACGTCGGACACCATCTTTGCCGGCGGCATTCTCGGCGGAATCTTCGCGTCGGGAAACATCAGCGACTACATCAACAGTCTCGAGCGCCTGCGCGAATTCCGGATCGTCGGGCTCTACCCGGGGCATGGACGCATGTCGACGAAACCTGCGGAAGACCTCGCGCGCGCCATCAACGGCTCTGCGTTGCTGATGAGCGACACCCAGCACCTGTTCGAGTCCATCAACGCCAAGGGCGCATTCGACCAGATCAAGCGCGCGACGGTTGACTACTCGCGTCGTGCGGCCGAGCGCAGGCAGGCTACTCGCGTCCTCAGCACTCTCCAGGGGCTGATCCGCCTCGAAGATGCCGACCACCCGGTCGGCGTACAGAACATTTCGGTGACGGGTGCCCGTCTGGATCGCGAGATTTCCGTGACCGAAGGAGACGCTGTTTCGATGCGCCTCGACTTCATCGGTGACCTGGATTGCGAGGTCGTGGCTCATCTCGATGGCAATACGCGCGTCCGGTTTCACAAGACCTCGCCCGGTCACGGAAACCTTGCCGCCTGGCTGCAGCAACAGCCCGGCGGCACGCGCAAGCATTCCTGACGGAAGCCGAGCCCATGTCCGCACTCGAAGATTTCATGCCGGCGCATCGACACAAAGTCATCACGGCGGAGGCCGCCGCGCGCCTGATCAAGCCAGGTCAACAGGTATTCGTCGGCACCGCCTGCGCCACGCCGCAGACCCTCGTGGCAGCCATGGAGGCGCTCCAGCAGCCGCCCGATGACGTCAAGCTGGTCTATTTCCTGACCAACGGCGCACTCAAGCATGATGCGAAGAACCACGCATCGAGCCATTACCGGCACCGGATATTCTTTGTCGGCTCCGACGCGCGCAAGGCAGTAAAGGACGGCGTTGCCGAGTATGTGCCGATCTCGGTTGCGCAGGTGCCGCACCTGATCAGCATCGGGCGCATTCCACTGGATGTGGCGCTCATACAAGTATCGCCGCCGGACGACTTCGGGTATGTCAGCCTTGGCGTATCCGTGGATATCGTCGCAGCGGCCGTCGAGCATGCGAAGCTGGTGATCGCCGAGGTCAATTCCGCGATGCCGCACACTCTTGGCGACTCGACGGTGCACATCAGCCGCATCCACAAGCTGGTCCCGGTCGACACGCCCGTCATCGAATACCTTCACTCGCCGGTCGAGGACGAGGTGGTGCAGCGCATCGCGCGCTATATCGCGGGCATCATCGACGACGGCTCGACCTTGCAAATTGGGCTCGGGCGCATCCCCAACGAATCGTTGAAGTACCTCGACGATCGCCGCGACCTCGGCATCCATTCGGACGTGATCACGGACGCGATAATTCCGCTGCTGGAAAAAGGAATTCTCACCGGTCGCCGCAAGTCGGAGCAGCGCGGCAAGATCGTCACCAGCTTCGCGCTGGGTACGCGACGGCTCTATGAACTGCTGGATCGCAACTCGCTGTTCTGTTTCCGGCCGATGGAAGCGGTATGTCACCCCTACACACTGGCCACGCAGCACAAGCTCGTTTCGGTCACCCAGGCGTTTTCCATTGACCTGACGGGGCAGGTCTGCTCGGACCAGTTCGAGGGTCAGTTCTACGGCGGGCTCGCGGCACAGGGCGAGTTCCTCCAAGGCGCGGCGCGTTCGCCGGGCGGCAAGCCGATCATCTGCCTCACGTCTACCACCGATGACGGTTCGACCTCGCGCATCCGGCCGGTGCTGCGTGCGGGAGAGGGCGTGTCGGTGGCGCGCACGGACGTGCATTACGTCATTACGGAGTACGGCGTCGCCTACCTGTTCGGCAAGTCGATCAGCGAACGCGCCGTGGCCCTGATCGAGATCGCCCATCCGAAATTCCGCTCGCAGCTTCTCGATGAAGGCAGGCGCCTTGGCTACATAAGGCCCGAGCAGCGCCTGCAGAGCATGCGCGACTATCCCGTGGAAGAGGAGCGGAGCGTCACGCTCAAGAATGGCAGCCCGGTGCTGCTGCGTCCGGCACGTGCCTCCGATGCGGACCAGATTCGCGCCCTGTTCCACGCCATGCCGGCCGACGATGTGTTCACGCGATTCTTCCGTCGCCTGAAATCGCTCTCGAATCGCGATGTCGAGCGGCTATGCAATATCAACTACGAGACGGAAGTCGCCTTCGTCGCCGTCGAAGGTCCGCGCGAAAACGAGAAGGTCATCGGGCAGAGTTGCTACTTCGTCAATCCGTCCTCCAATCTGGCCGAAAGCGCATTCATGGTCGATCCGGCCTGGCAGGGCACCGGATTGGGCACCGCACTGCAACGGCGGCTCTCGGAGCATGGGCGCAGCCGCGGCCTGCGAGGGTTTGTCGCCGAGGTGTTGCCGGAAAATGCCAAGATGCTGGCGCTGGCACGGGCCTGTTCGGACAACATCCAGGTGGAACGTGACGAAGACACCGTTCATGTGACGATGCTGTTCTGACGTGCGAAGGATCGATCGCGACAAATTGACCCCGTTGGGGAAGTCGAGATTTTTCGTCATGCCTGCTCTACCATTGACGCGGATTCGTCCCATCAAGGAGGCATGACCATGAAAACGATACGGTACACCTTGCTCGCCGCCCTGCTCACGGCTGGTGCGCCGCTCGCCACCGCCGCCGACGCGCAGACCGCCAAGGCGCGCTACGAGGCCGACAAGAAGCTCTGCGCCGAGGAGACCACCTCCAGCACGCGCATGCAATGCCTGCGCGACGCACGAGCCGAGTACGACAAGGCGCTGGCCGCCGCGACGCCGACAGCGACGCGCACTGCCGCGGCGACCACCTGCAAGGACTGCGGCAAGGTGACGTCGGTCGCGGTCGTCGAGAAGAAGGGCGAGGGCGGGCCGATCGGCGTCATCGCCGGCGGCGTGGCCGGCGCGCTGCTCGGCAACCAGATCGGCGGCGGCACGGGCAAGACCGTGGCGACGGTCGCGGGCGCCGCAGGCGGCGCCTACGCGGGCCACAAGGTCGAGGAGCACGTGCGCACCACCAAGGCCTGGGCGGTGAAGGTGCGCATGGACAGCGGCGAGGAGCGCAGCTTCCAGTTCGAGCAAGACCCGGGCTACAAGGCCGGCGACCCCGTCAGGCTGTCCGGCGCGAGCATCGTCCGCCGCTGAGTGTCCGCGGCGCTGGCGACCTGCTAAGCGGTTTGCAGCAGTTCGTCCAGCGTCTGCTTCAAGACCGCGCATGCGGCGACGAGTTCGTCCATGCGCGCCCTGACCGTCTCCAACTGGCCTTCGCGCGCCAGTTCGTCCAGTTCGGCGCAAATCGCCGGAACTTCCACCGCGCCGATGTAGGCGGCGCCGCCCTTCAGCGTGTGCAGCGCGGTGGCCACGGCCGGTGCATCGCCTGCGGCCAGCGCATCGCGCGCGTCGTCGAGCAGCTTTGACTGTGCGCCGTCGAGCTTCGCGACGAAGGTGGCGAAGTGCTCGGGCGTGAATGCCGCGCGCAACTCGGCGAAATTGCGGTGATGGAGCACGCGCGAGCGCCCGTCGTCGGGCGTCTCGGCGGCATCCGGCGTCTCATCGTCGTCCGGCCGGCGCAGCCAGGAGGAGAGGATGCGGTCGAGAGCCGCGGGCATCACCGGCTTGGTCAGGACATCGTCGGCGCCGCAAATGATGCAGCGGTCAAGATCGCGCTGGATCGCGTTGCCGGTGATGGCGATCATCGGCAGGCGCCTCGTGTTCGTGGCTTCCAGCGCGCGAATGCGCATCAGGGCCTCGAAGCCGTCCATGATGGGCATCTGGCAGTCCATCAGCACGAGGTCGGGGCGCTCTTCGCTCAGCCGGTCGAGGGCCTCGTGCCCGTTGTTCGCCAGGCGCACGACGACGCCTTTGGATTCGAGGAATTCGCGCATGACGAGCTGGCTCGGCACGTGGTCCTCGACGACGAGGACCCGGTATCCGTCGAACGGAAGCTCGCGCGGCTTGTCGGGGAGGACGTGGTAGCTGCTACCGGGTTCCTCCACCGCCCGGGCCGTGCCGAGGGCAACGTCGAACACGAAAGTCGCGCCGCCGCCATCCTTGCCCTGGCCGTCCTCGACGCGCAGGTCGCCGCCCATGCGGCGCGCGAGTTCGCGTGCGATGTGCAGACCGAGCCCGCTGCCGCCGAACTTGCGCGTGGTGCTGCTGTCGGCCTGCCGGAAGGCCTCGAAGATGCGCTCGCGCAGCTCCGGGGGCACGCCGATGCCGGTGTCGGCGATGCTGATGCGCGCCACGAAGCCGTCGCCGAAGGTGCGCAGCAGCGCAGCCTGCAGCCGGACGCTGCCGGCCGGCGTGAACTTCACGGCGTTCGACAGCAGGTTGTTGATGACCTGGCGGATGCGCACCGGATCGCCGATCGCATTGCGCGGCAGGTCCGGCGTCACCTCGGCAGCGACCGAGAGCGCCTTCTCCTGCGCCGTGCCGCGAACCAGGTTGAGGCTCTCGGCGAGCAAGGCGCGCAGGTCGAACGCGACGTGCTCGAGTTCGATGCGGTTGGCCTCGATCTTGGCGAGGTCGAGCACCTGGTTCACCAGCTCCAGCAGCGACTGCCCCGACTGGCGCAGCGTGGTCACGAAGAGCTGGCGCTTCGCCTCGGGGAGGTCGGAGTCGAGCAGGCCGGCGATACCGATGATGGCGTTCAGCGGCGTGCGGATCTCGTGGCTCATGTGCGAGAGGAACAGCGACTTCGCCTCGGTGGCGGCTTCGGCGGCCTCCTTGGCGAGCTGAAGCTCTCGGTTCGCCAGGCGCAGCGCCTCGGTGCGCTCGAGCACCATCATCTCCAGGTTCTCCTGATACCCGGCGAGTTCGTGCTGGCGCCGCTCGATCTCCGCCAGCATGGCATTGAAGCTGAGGATCAGGTCTGCGATCTCGTCGCGGCTCGCGCCCGGCGCAGCAGCGCGCAGCGAGAAGTCGCGACTCTCGCGCACCTGCCGTGCGGTTTCCGCCAGGTCGTTCACCGGTTTGACGATGCGGCCGATGAAGCGCATTCCGAAACCGACGGCCAGCAACAGGCCGAGCAGGTTCGCGCCGACGGCGACCATGACCTGCAGCAGGTAGGTGGTGCGGTAGCTGCGCAGGTCTGCGCGCACGAAGACGTGCCCGATCGGCGCGCCGTCGAGGACGATGGGCCGGAACAGCGTCGCCGTCGACGAAAGCGGGCCGAACTCGGGCGCATGCTCCACCAGATGCGTCGCACTGTCGGCCAAGGCGGCGGCATTGCCGTAGGCGGCAATGCGATAGCCCTCAAGCGGGTACACCGCAGCGGCCTCGACGTCCTTTTGCGCCGCCAGCATCAGCAGGGCGTCGCCGGCGGCCTTCGCGTCATGGAAGGCCACGGCCGCGCTGGCCGCGATGCCGGCCGATCGCGCGGCCGTCTCCAGCGACTGCGTCACGCGGTCGCGATGCCGGTTCCATTCCAGCAGTGCCCCGCCGAGCATCGAAATGACGAGCGCGACGACGGTCGCGCCGAGCACCAGCCGGAACAGCTGGAAGCGGATCGAGTGACTGCTGAAGTAGCCGGTCAGTGGTCGCATCGTCTACTCCGTGACGCGGCGCGCAAGCCGCAGCAACTGGGGGTAGAAGCGCAGGCCGGCCTTGCGGGCTTCCGCGAGGTTGAGGTCGAAGCGCACGCCGCCTTCCTCCTGCAGCGCGACTTCGATCATGCCGCCGTCGGCGACGAATCCCGGGTAGCCGCCGATGGTCAGCGCGCGCGGCGGCCGCTGCTCGGCCATGGCGCGCCAGCGCTGCCGCGCATCGACGTACAGCACGCTGCAATCCGGCTGCTGCGCGTAGCGCACCGCCACGACGGTCTTGCCGCGCACCTGCCGTTCGCTCAGGGTCTGCATGGCCGCCATCAACTGCGGGTCGGCGGTGACGACGCAGATCTGCAGCCGCGCAGGCTGCTCCTCGGCGGGCCAGTCGGTGAACTTGAGGAAGTTGAACACCATGGCGGCGCGCACCGCCTGTTCCGACGCGGTTTCGACGGCAAGGGCAGGCGCGCTAAAGACGAACCATGTCAGCAGCATGACCCATGGCCAGCCGAAGACGCGGGTCGATCGTCTCGTCGTCACCATCTAGAACTTGTAGGTCATCTCCGCGAACACGCTGCGTCGCGGAAGCGGCAGGAAGTCCGGCAGCGAACTGCTGGCGTATTCGCGCGCATCGACATCGAACAGGTTGCGCAGCGATGCGGCGAACTCCCAGTGCCTGCCGTGCGCGTAGCGGATCGTGGTATCCGTCAGCGTGTAGGCGTTGAGCGGCTTGGTCGCCGTGCTGGGCAGGATGTGGCGCCCGATCCGGGTTGCCTGCACGTTCCAGTTCCAGTTCGGCATGAAAGCCCAGTCCGCGCGCACGTAGGTCTTTTGCTTCGGGACGTTGAAGCTGCGGTAGGCCGACTCCTCTTCCTCGCGCTTGGTCAGGCTCGCGGAAAGGCGCAGGCTCTTCGTCGCCTGCCACTGCGCATCGGCCTCGATGCCGCGTGCCGTGTACTCGCCGACGTTGGCGTATCGCCCTCCCAGCGAGCCGATCAGGTTCGACTGCACGAAGCGATAGAAGTCGAGGCCGAGCTTGAGATCCCGCGTCGCGGACCACGAGAATGCCAGGTCCCAGGTCTTCGAGCGCTCGGGTGCGAGACCGGAGTTCGGCAACGTGCCGCCGGCGCCGGCATACAACTCGAGATAGGACGGTGCGCGGAAGGCCTGGCCGTACATCAGCTTCGTCGTCAGCTTCTCGTGCGTCTGCCACACCAGCGCGAGCCGCGGGTTGAAGGTGCTGCCGAAGTCGGAGTAGTCGTCGTAACGGGCCCCGGCTGTCAGTTCCAAGTCGGGCGAGAGGGTCCACACATCCTGGGCGAAGGCGTAATGGATGTTGCGCGTCTTCTCGGGCGCGAAGGCGTAGGGCGTGTCGGTCAGGTTGACCAGTGGTCCGCCGGCAGGCAGGGCGGCTCCCGTCGGGCCGGTGCCGTAGTTGACGTAGTGTTCGACCCGGTACAGGTTCTGCGAGACGCTGCCGGCGCCGATGCGGATCGAATGCGACTTGAAGCCGGTGTACAGGCCGCTCGCCTCGAAGCTGAGGCGACGCTCCGCCGCGCGCTGCTGGTTGATCTGTCCCGCAGGGTAGGTGTTTTCGTAACCCGGCGGCCGCTCCTGGAAACCGTTGCCCGACGTGTAGTCGAGATTCAGGTAGCGGACTTCGGCGTTGAGGCCCCAGTTCCTGGCGAACTCGGCGTTGTCGTAGAACAGGTCGAGGTTGTAGCGAGTATCGCCGGCGCGCGTGACGGGATCGAGGATGCCGTTGCCGACGAGGCCGACCGCCGCGTTGCTCTTGCGCATCAGGTCGGCGTTGAGCCGCCAGTGTCCGCGGGCGATCGACAAGCGGACGTCCTGGTTCTCCCAGCCGAACTCCGCGCGACCCGGCGCATAGGAGACGCTGGTGCCGCTGGTCGCGTCCTTGGTCGTCTGGCCGTCGCGCAAGATCTGGGGCCGGTGGCTGTCGGTGCGCGACACGTCTGCCGTGAAGGCGATGTCGAAGCCGTTCCAGTTGTCGCCGTGCTGCACCCAGGCGGACTGGGTGTCGAAGCTGCCGGCACGCACGCCGGCTTCGGACTGGGTGATCTTGCCGGCCGTCTTGGTGATGACGTTGATGACGCCGGCGGATGCGTCCGAACCGTACAGCGCAGAACCGGGGCCGCGGATGATCTCGACGCGCTCGATCATGCTCGTCGGCAGGCCGCGCCAGAGCATGCCGGAATTCCAGACCAGGTCCTTGATCGGCGCGCCGTTGATCATCATCAGCGTGTGCGTGCCGGCGGCGCCGCGGAAGGTCACCAGCGGACGGAATCCGAAGATGTTGGCTCGGATGTAAACCCCGGGGACGCTCTGGAGGATCTCGGTCAGGTTCGTCGCGCCCGTCGCCTTGATGTCGTCGGCGGTGATGACCGAGACCACGGAGGGAGCCTTGGCGAGCGTCTGTTCGGTGCTGGTGGAGATCCGGACCTTCACCGCCATCAGATCTTCGAGACTGAGCGACAGCAGCCGGTCGATGCCGCTGTCGGCCGCAGCGCAAGCCGAGGCAGCCGCAAGCGCGGCGAACGCAAGGCGCTGCGCCGTGCGCTTCAAGGGATGATGCTCCGCCGCTGCGATTCGAGATGACGCGCGACAGGTTCTTTGTCGCCTGCCATGCCGGCTCCGGATGAACTTGTGTCGGGCCTATTATGCCGTAAGTAGGATTACGGCGGCATGCGCGATGCGGGGCGCAGGCGGCTCAGCCGCCGAAACGCCGCAAGCCGTCGAGGTCGAGGATGGAGATGCCGCCGTACTCGGTGGCGAGGAAGCCCGCGTCCTCGAGGATCTTCAGCGAGCGGTTCACGCGCTGGCGCGAAACGCCGGCGAGGTAGCCGATCTCTTCCTGCGAGATGTTCAGGTGCGAGGTCTGGCCCGGATAGAGCACCGGGTTGAACATCGCCGTCAGGCAGCGTGCGACGCGCGCATCGGTGTCGAGCAGGCGCTCTGATTCGAGCAGGCCGATGAACTGGCCGAGGCGCTCGTTGATCTGCATCATCACGAAGCGGTTGAAGGCGATGCTGTGGTCGAGCAGCCAGAGGAATGTCTCGCGGCGCATGCAGGCGACGCGCGCGTCGCGCAGGGCGACGACGTCGTAGCGGCGCACCTCCGTCTTCAGCAGCGAGCCCTCGCCGAACCAGCCGCCTACGGGAATTCCCGTATACGAGGCCGTCTTGCCGGTCACCCAGTCGGAGGACATCTTCGCCAGGCCTTCGAGCACGCCCATCCAGCACTCGACCGGCTCGCCCTTGCGGCAGATGAAGCCGCCGGCCGGCATGCGGCGCTCGACCGTGCCCTTGATGGCGCGGGCCATCTCTTCTTCGCTCAGGCCGGACGCCCAACGGGCGCTGCGCAAGACCTCGGCGAGCTCGGGCGATTTTTTGCTGGAATTGTCAGGCACGAGACAATTATAGGCACGGCCCCGACATAGACTGGGTCCCATCGCTCCCCGAAGGGCGATACGGCGGACGCCCCAAGCTAGAATGCGTCCGCAATCCGACAGATCGCGCGGACCGCCCCGGCGGGACCGCAAAGCGGCAACAGGAACGAGGAGACACAGCATGTCAGCAACGCCCGGCGGCGAGGTGCTCGACACTTTTCCGCGCCTACTGATGCACCATGCCCGCGTCCGCGGCGATCGTCCCGCGATTCGCGAGAAGGATCTCGGCATCTGGCAGACGTGGACCTGGTCGCAGGTCGCCGAGGAAACCCAGGCGCTCGCCTGCGGCCTCGCCGAACTCGGCTTCAAGCGCGGCGACCGCCTCGCCATCATCGGCGACAACCGTCCCCATCTCTACGGCGCCATGCTGTCGGCGCAGATGCTCGGCGGCATTCCGGTGCCGATGTACCAGGACGCCGTCGCGGCCGAGATGGTCTTCGTGCTGCAGGATGCCGGCATCCACATCGCCATCGTCGAAGACCAGGAGCAGGTCGACAAGCTGATGGAGATCCGCGAGCAGTGCCCCGAGCTCCAGCACATCATCTACGACGACCCGCGCGGCATGCGCCATTACACGCAGACCTTCCTGCACGGCTTCGAGGAAGTGGTCGCGATGGGCCGCATCCACAACCAGCACCAGCCGGACTTCCTGCGCCAGGAGATCGACAAGGGCAAGCCCGACGACGTCTCGGTGATGCTCTACACCTCGGGCACCACCGGCAAGCCGAAGGGCGTGTGCCAGACGCACCATGCCTTCATCTCCGCCGCGCGCGGCGGCTGCGAGTTCGACCGCCTGACGCCCGACGACGAGATCCTCTCCTACCTGCCGATGGCCTGGGTCGGCGACCACCTGTTCTCGATCGCGCAGGCCGTCTATGGCGGCTTCACGGTCAACTGCCCGGAGTCGGGCGACACGGTGATGACCGACCTGCGCGAGATCGGCCCGACCTATTACTTCGCTCCGCCGCGCGTGTTCGAGAACATGCTGACGCAGGTGATGATCCGCATGGAGGACGCCGGCGCCATCAAGCGCGGCATGTTCCATTACTTCATGGACGTGGCGAAGCGCTGCGGCGCCGAGATCCTCGACGGCAAGGACGTCGGCTTCGGCGATCGCCTGCTCTATGCGCTCGGCAACGTGCTCGTCTACGGCCCGCTGCGCAACGTGCTCGGCCTGTCGCGCGTGCGCATCGCCTACACCGCGGGCGCGGCGATCGGCCCCGACCTGTTCCGCTTCTACCGCTCGATCGGCATCAACCTGAAGCAGCTCTACGGCCAGACCGAGACCTGCGCCTACGTCTGCCTGCAGCCCGACGGCGAGATCAAGCTCGACTCGGTCGGCAAGCCCGCGCCCGGCGTCGAGATCAAGATCGCCGAGAACGGCGAGATCCTCGTCAAGGGTCCGATGCTGCTCAAGGAATACTACAAGCGCCCCGAAGCGACGGCCGAGTCGATCAACGCCGACGGCTACTTCATGACCGGCGACGCCGGCTTCCTCGACGCCGAAGGGCACCTGAAGATCATCGACCGCGCCAAGGACGTCGGCAAGCTCTCGAACGGCGCGATGTTCGCGCCCAACTACATCGAGAACAAGCTCAAGTTCTTCCCGCACATCAAGGAGGCGGTCTGCTTCGGCCACGACCGCGACATGGTGTGCGCCTTCATCAACATCGACATGGGTGCCGTCGGCAACTGGGCCGAGCGCCGCAACATCGCCTACTCGGGCTACACCGACCTCGCCTGCAAGACGGAGGTCGGCGACCTGATCCGCGAGTGCGTCGAGCAGGTCAACGCCTCGCTGGCGGCCGACGAGATGGTGGCCGACACGCAGGTGCATCGCTTCCTCGTGCTGCACAAGGAGCTCGACCCCGACGACGACGAGCTGACGCGCACGCGCAAGGTGCGGCGCGGCTTCATCGCCGAGAAGTACGCGGTGCTGATCGAAGCCCTCTACACCGGCAAGCCGAGCCAGTTCATCGAGACCGAGGTCAAGTTCGAGGACGGCCGCCGCGGCAAGGTCGCCGCCGACCTCAAGATCCACGACACCAAGACCTTCCCGAAGGGCGCAGGCCGCAAGGCCGCGTAAGGAACCGACATGGCAAGACAGATCGGCGACGTCATCCTCGACCTGCGCAACATCTCGTTGCGCTTCGGCGGGGTGAAGGCCCTGACCGACATTTCCTTCGACGTGCGCGAGCACGAGATCCGCGCCATCATCGGCCCCAACGGGGCGGGCAAGAGCTCGATGCTGAACGTCATCAACGGCGTCTACCGGCCGCAGGAAGGCGAGATCGTGTTCCACGGCGAGCACCGCCACGACATGGACACCCATGCCGCCGCCGCCGCCGGCATCGCGCGCACCTTCCAGAACATCGCCCTGTTCAAGGGCATGAGCGTGCTCGACAACCTGATGACGGGCCGCAACCTCAAGATGAAGTGCGGTTTCCTCAGCCACGCGCTGTGGTGGGGCCCGGCGCGCGCCGAGGAACTCGAGCATCGCAAGAAAGTGGAGGAGGTCATCGACTTCCTCGAGATCGAGCACATTCGCAAGACGCCCGTGGGGCGCCTGCCCTACGGCCTGCAGAAGCGCGTCGAGCTGGGCCGCGCGCTCGCCGCCGAGCCGTCGATGCTGCTGCTCGACGAGCCGATGGCCGGCATGAACGTCGAGGAGAAACAGGACATGTGCCGCTTCATCCTCGACGTGAACGACCAGTTCGGCACCACCATCGTGCTCATCGAGCACGACATGGGCGTGGTGATGGACATCTCCGATCGCGTCGTCGTGCTCGACTACGGCAAGAAGATCGGCGACGGCGTGCCCGACGAGGTCAAGAACAATCCCGAAGTCATCGCTGCCTATCTCGGCACGCAGCACTGAGAGGAAGTTAAATGGCCCCCACGCTCACTTCGTTCGCTGCCCCCCGAGGGGGCGTTTCCTCCCTCGGGGCGGCCCTTCGAAAGGAAAGCCATGCAATTCTTCTTTGAGGTGCTGATCGGCGGCCTGCTCTCCGGCGTGATGTACGCGCTGGTGGCGCTCGGCTTCGTGCTGATCTTCAAGGCCTCCGGCGTGTTCAACTTCGCGCAGGGCGCGATGGTGTACTTCGCCGCGCTGGCGGTGGTCGGCTTTCTGGGCATGGGCGCGCCGCTGTGGCTGGCGGTGGTCCTCGCCTTCGTCGTCATGACGCTGTTCGGCATCGCCACCGAGAAGTTCGTGCTGCGCAAGATGGTCAACCAGCCGCCGATCGCGCTGTTCATGGCGACCATCGGCCTGGCCTTCTTCGTCGAGGGCCTGGCGCCGCTGCTGTTCGGCAACGAAGTGCGTCCGCTCGACATCGGCCTCGTCGACGAGCCGATCCCGGCGATCCTCGACCGCTTCAACATCGTCGTCAGCCGCTTCGACCTCACGGCCGCGGGCCTGGCCGGGCTGCTGGTGGTCGCGCTGGCGTTGTTCTTCCAATACACGCGCGTCGGCCGCGCGCTGCGCGCGGTGGCGGACGACCACCAGGCGGCGCTGTCGATCGGCATTCCGTTGCAGCACATCTGGGCGCTGGTGTGGGCCGTGGCCGGGCTGGTGGCGCTGGTGGCCGGCATGCTATGGGGCTCGCGCAACGGCGTGCAGTTCGCGCTCACCTTCACGGCGCTGAAGGCGCTGCCGGTGCTGATCCTCGGCGGCTTCACCTCGGTGCCGGGGGCCATCGTCGGCGGCCTGATCATCGGCGCCTCCGAGAAGCTCGCCGAGATCTACATCCCGCCCGTCATGCAAAGCATGTTCGCCGGCAACTTCGGCGGCATCGAGGGCTGGTTCCCGTACGTGATGGCCCTGCTGTTCCTCTTGGTTCGCCCCGAAGGCCTCTTCGGTGAGAAGCACATCGACCGGGTGTAAGCCATGTTCTACAGAGAAACCGGACAGTTCAAGACTTCCTACGCCGCCGACCAGCAGATCTTCCCGATCCGCCAGGACCGCATCGGCATCGCGCTGCTGCTGGCCGTCGCCTTCGTCGGCGTGCCGCTGCTGAGCTCCGAATACTGGCTCTCGGCGATCCTGATTCCCTTCCTGATCTTCGCGCTGGCGGCGCTGGGCCTCAACATCCTGACGGGCTACGCCGGCCAGCTCTCGCTCGGCTCGGCGGCCTTCATGGCGGTCGGCGCCTACGCCGCCTACAACTTCCAGGTGCGCGTCGAGGGCATGCCGGTGCTGGTCTCCTTCATCCTCGCCGGCCTGACGGCGGCGGGCGTCGGCATCCTGTTCGGCCTCCCCAGCTTGCGCATCAAGGGCTTCTACCTCGCCGTGGCGACGCTGGCGGCGCAGTTCTTCATCGTCTGGTGCCTGACGAAGTTTCCCTACCTCTCGAACAACTCCTCGTCGGGCGTGATCTCGGTGCCCGGCGTCAGCATCCTCGGCTTCGACTTCGACACGCCGGCCTCCAAGTACCTGCTGGTGCTGACGCTGGTGTCCTTGCTGGCGCTGGCGGCGAAGAACCTGGTGCGCTCGACCACCGGGCGCGCCTGGATGGCGGTGCGCGACATGGACGTCGCCGCCGAGGTCATCGGCATCCGCCTGATGCACACCAAGCTGCTCGCCTTCGCCGTCAGCTCGTTCTACTGCGGCGTCGCCGGCGCGCTCTACGCGTTCTGCTACCTCGGCTCGGTGGAGCCCGACGGCTTCTCGCTCGACATGTCGTTCCGCATCCTGTTCATGATCATCGTCGGCGGCGTCGGCAGCATCCTCGGCAGTTTCCTCGGCGCCGCCTTCATCCTGCTGCTGCCGATCTTCCTCGACGTCGCGCTGCCGGGCATTGCAGGGCTCCTGCACCTGCCGTTCGACAACGCCACCGTGTCGCACATCCAGCTGATGGTGTTCGGCGCGCTGATCATGTTCTTCCTGGTCGTGGAACCCCACGGCCTGGCGCGTTTATGGCAGATTGCCAAGGAGAAGCTGCGCCTTTGGCCATTCCCGCATTGATGCCATCGTTGCAGGTTCGATTCCAGAAGTTCAATAAGGAGGAGCAATCGATGTTCAAGAAAAGCAAACGATTCGTCATCGCCGCGGCCGTGTCGGCCGCCTGCCTGAGCGCCGCGTTCTCGTCGCCGGCCGTCGCTGCCGAGGAACAGTACTTCATGCTGCCCTCGTATCGCGTCGGTCCTTACGGCGCCAACGGCGCCGCCTGGTACGGCGGCTTCATCGACTACCTGAGCTACCTGAACATGAAGGGCGGCATCGACGGCGTCAAGGTCACCTGGGACGAGTGCGAGACCGAGTACAACAACGCCAAGGGCGTCGAGTGCTACGAGCGCATGAAGGCGAAGGCCAAGGCCGCGCCCGGCCCGATCCACGTCATGTCGACCGGCATCTCCTACGCGCTCGTCGACAAGACGGCCGCCGACAAACTGCCGCTGACGATGATGGGCTACGGCCTGACGATGGCGGTGGACGGTTCCGTCTTCCCGTGGGCGTTCCCGCTGGTGACGACCTACCAGATGCAGGCTTCCGCCATCATCAAGTTCCTCAAGGACAAGAACGCCGGCAGCCTCGCCGGCAAGAAGATCGTCTTCCTGTATCACGACTCCGCCTACGGCAAGGAGCCGATCCTCGCCCTTGAGGCCGAGTCGCGCCTGAACAAGTTCGAACTGGTACAGATTCCGGTCGCGCATCCGGGCAACGAGCAGGGCGCCCAGTGGCAGCGCATCCGCCAGGAGAAGCCCGACTACGTGATCATGTGGGGCTGGGGCGTCATGAACATGACGGCCCTCAAGACGGCGCAGAAGATGGGCTTCCCGCGTGACAAGATGATCGGCTCCTGGTGGGCCGGTTCCGAAGAGGACGTGATCCCGGCCGGCGACGCCGCCAAGGGCTACATGTCCGCGACCTGGAACGTCTCCGGCAAGGACGTGCCGCTCATCGCCGACATCGAGAAGACCGTCTACGGCGCCGGCAAGGGCAACGTGTCCGACAAGTCGAAGATCGGCACCATCCTCTACAACCGCGGCGTCTCCGCCGCCGTGCTGTCGGTCGAGGCGATCCGCACCGCGCAGGCCAAGTACGGCAAGGGCAAGGCGATGAACCCCGAGCAGGTGCGCTGGGGCCTCGAGAACCTCAACGTCACCGAAGCCCGCCTGAAGGCGCTCGGCGCCACCGGCCTGCTGCCGGAAGTGAAGACCTCCTGCGACAACCACGAGGGCTCGGGCAAGGTGAAGCTCCAGCAGTGGGACGGCACCAAGTGGGTCGTGCTGTCCGACTGGCTCGAGGGCAACAAGGCGCTGATCCACCCGCTGTTCCAGGCCGACGCCAAGAAGTTCGCCAAGGAAAAGGGCATCACGCCGCGTGATTGCGCCGCCGAGGCGAAGAAGAAGTAAAGCTGCGAGACCGGGCGGGGGCCGCGTCCCCCGCCCATAGCTTCCGAACTCTGGAACCCCTCATGTCCGCCTACCTGTCAGTCAACAACGTCGAGGTCATCTACGACCACGTCATCCTGGTGCTCAAGGGCGTCTCGCTCGAAGTGCCGCAGGGCAAGATCGTGGCGCTGCTGGGCGCCAACGGCGCCGGCAAGAGCACGACGCTCAAGGCCATCTCCAACCTGCTGCGCGCCGAGCGCGGCGAGGTGACCAAGGGCAACATCGAGTTCCAGGGCCGCCGCGTCGACCAGATGACGCCCAACGAGATGGTCAAGGGCGGCGTCATTCAGGTCATGGAAGGCCGCCATTGCTTCGCCCACCTGACCGTCGAGGAGAACCTGCTGACCGGCGCCTACACGCAGAAGCAGTCGCGCGCCGGACTGAAGCAGAGCCTCGAGAAGGTCTACAGCTATTTCCCGCGCCTGAAGCAGCGGCGCACGTCGCAATCCGGCTACACCTCGGGCGGCGAGCAACAGATGACGGCGATCGGCCGCGCGCTGATGGCCAACCCGCAGATGATCCTGCTCGACGAGCCCTCGATGGGCCTGGCGCCGCAGATCGTCGAGGAGATCTTCGAGATCGTGCGCGACCTCAACACGCGCGAGAAGGTGAGCTTCCTGCTCGCCGAGCAGAACACCATGGTGGCGCTGCGCTACGCCGACTTCGGCTACATCCTCGAGAACGGCCGCGTCGTCATGGAAGGCGAGGCGACCGAGCTGCGCAACAACGAGGACGTCAAGGAGTTCTACCTCGGGCTTTCGAGCCACGGCCGCAAGAGCTTCCGCGAAGTCAAACACTACCGTCGGCGCAAGCGCTGGCTCGCCTGACCATGCATTACGACAACCTAGAAACGCGCTCGCGCGACGAACGCGAACGCGACCTGATGGCGCGCCTGCCCGAGCAGATCGCGCACGCCAAGAAGAACACCGCCTGGTTCGCCGAGTCGCTGGCCGAGGTCGAGGCCGCCGCCGTGTACTCGCGCGCCGCGCTGGCGCGCCTGCCGGTGATCCGCAAGCACGAACTCATCGAGCTGCAGAAGAAGCATCGCCCGTTCGGCGGCCTTGTCGCCACGCCCTACGGCAAGCTCGGCCGCGTGTTCTCGTCGCCGGGCCCGATCTACGAACCGGAAGGCCGCACCCCAGACTGGTGGCGCACCGCGCGCGCCCTGTTCGCGGCCGGCTTCCGCGCCGGCGACCTGGTGCACAACAGCTTCTCGTACCACATGACCCCCGGTGCGTGGATTCTCGAAGCCGGCGCGCACGCGCTCGGTTGCTCGGTGTTCCCCGGCGGCGTCGGCCAGACCGAGCAGCAGGTGCAGGCGATGGCCGACCTGCAGCCGAACGGCTACGTCGGCACGCCCTCCTTCCTGCGCATCCTCGTCGAGAAGGCCGACGAGATGGGCGTCAAGATTCCGTCGCTGACCAAGGCGCTGGTCTCCGGCGAGGCCTTCCTGCCGCCGGTGCGCGACGCGCTGCGCGCGCGCGGCATCGAGGGCTACCAGGCCTACGCGACGGCCGACCTCGGCGTCATTGCCTACGAAACATCGGCGCGCGAGGGCCTCGTCGTCGACGAAGGCGTGATCCTCGAGATCGTGCGTCCCGGCACCGGCGATCCGGTCGCCGAAGGCGAGGTCGGCGAAGTCGTCGTCACCACCTTCAACACCGACTACCCGCTGATCCGCTTCGGCACCGGCGACCTCTCCGCCGTGCTGCCGGGCACTTCGCCCTGCGGCCGCACCAACGTGCGCATCCGCGGCTGGATGGGCCGCGCCGACCAGACCACCAAGGTCAAGGGCATGTTCGTGCACCCCGAGCAGGTGGCGGCCATCCTCAAGCGCCATCCGGAAGTCGCCAAGGCGCGGCTCGTCGTCACCAATCCGGATTCCACCGACGTCATGACGCTGCTCTGCGAGGCCGTGGCAGCAGACGGACTCGCCGCCGCGCTGGCCGACAGCGTGCGCGACGTCACCAAGCTGCGCGGCGAAGTGAAACTCGTCGCGACGGGCAGCCTGCCGAACGACGGCAAGGTCATCGAAGACGCCAGGAAATTCGATTAAGCGCCTGCGGCTTTCCGCAACAGGCAGCGCCGCACGCGTTTGATATAAACGCGGAGTGAATACCGCGCTCGCCCTGCTGCCCGACTTCGCGCTGATCCTGCTCGGCTTCGGGCTGCGGCGCTTCATGCACCTGGGCGACCACTTCTGGACCGGGCTCGAGAAGCTCGTCTACTTCGTCCTCTTCCCGGCGCTGCTGTTCAACGCGCTGGTGAAGAACCCGATCGACTGGCAGGCGGCGCCGCCGCTGGTGTTGTCGGGCGCCGCGGCGATGGGCGTGGCGATGCTGCTGGCGCTGCCGGTACGCTGGCTCTCGCGCATCAGCCCGGTCTCCTTCGCCTCGCAGTTCCAGTGCGCCTTCCGCTTCAATTCCTACATCGGCTTCGCCGTCGCCGGCAAGCTGCACGGCGCCGAAGGCATCGCCGCCATGGGCATCCTGACCGGCGCCATGGTGCCGCTGGCGAACATCGCCGCCGTCTCGATGCTGGCGCGCCATGGCAGCACCGGGGTGTTGCGCGAGCTGGCGCGCAACCCGCTGTTCCTGGCGACGCTTGCCGGGCTGGCATGGAGCGCCGCCGGCCTGCCGGTGCCGCAGCCGGCGTTGAGCTTCCTCGGCCGCCTCTCGGAGGCATCGATCGCGCTCGGCCTGTTGACGGTGGGCGCGGCGCTCAAGATGCGCGGCGCCTTCGGCGACGGCGGTCATGGGGCGGCGGCGTGGTTCGTCGCCGTCAAGCTGGCGGCGATGCCCGCCGCGGCGCTGCTGATCGCGCGCGCAATCGGCCTGACTGGCGTCTACTTCGCCATCGCCGTCGCTTTCGCCGCCTTGCCGACGGCAAGTTCGGCCTACATCCTGACGCAGCGCATGGGCGGCGACGGCGCACGCGTCGCCTGGCTGATCTCGATGACGACGCTGCTGGCGATGCTGACGCTGCCGGCCTGGATGACCCTGCTGTAGCGCCGTGGGGCCTGCCGGGCGCTTATCCGCCCTTGGCGGGCTTGCGCGCGGGCTTCTTCTCGGGCTTCGGCGTCGCGGTCGGCTGGCCGTCGGTCTGCGGCATGAAGGGCCAGGGCCAGAGGGCGGGGTTGCCGAACGGATTGGCGTCGGCGTCCGGGTTGTTCGCCGATTCGCTGATGGCGGCCATCGCGGCCAGCGTCGTGCGCTGCATCTCGAGACCGTGGATGGTCATCTGCAGCAGGCCGAGATTGGTCTTCAGCCAGCCTTCGACGGTCTTGAGCTCGTTGATGCGCTTGTCCAGTTCGTCGACGTCGAGCGTCGGGGTCACCATGCCGGGCAGCGAAAAACCCATGTTGCCCCACATGGTCTTTATGAATTCGAGGGGATCATTTTCGTTGGACATGCTGGCAGACTCCAGGGGGCGGGAATTTGGCCGATTCTACGGCATGCCGCAGGCGCGGCGAAACCGCGCTAGACTATCGCGCGTCATATGGGAACTCCGGGGAGAGCGTCCGTGCTGAAGGTTCTGATCATCGAAGACCATGCCCTTGTCCGCGAAGGTCTGCTGGTTGCCGTCCGCAGTCTCGAAGAAGGCACCGAGACTCTTGGCGCGCAAGACGCCGACGAGGGGCTCAAGGTCCTCGAGGCGAACGACGACATCGATCTCGTCGTGCTCGACCTGATGCTGCCGGGCACCAGCGGCATGGCGCTGCTGGGCGCGATCCGCAAACGCTATCCGACGATTCCGGTCGTCATCCTCTCCGCGCTCGACGATGCCGAGACGGCCGGCCGCGCGATGCGCCAGGGCGCCTCGGGCTTCGTGCCCAAGGCGAGCTCCACCGATTCGCTGCTCGATGCGCTGCGCCAGGTGCTCGACGGCGAGGTCTACCTGCCGCAGGCCATGCGCGAGGCGATGGAGCGCGGCGACGGCACGCGCGGCAAGTCGATCGCCGACCGCTACGGCCTCACCGCCGCGCAGATGCGCGTGCTGGAGCTGCTGACGCAGGGCAAGACCAACCGCCAGATCGCCGAAATGCTCGACGTCACCGAAGGCACGGTGAAGATCCACGTCTCCGCGATTTTCAAGGCGCTGAACGTCACCAACCGTTCGCAGGCCCTGCTGGTGGCGAGCCGCCAGCGCGTCCGCGTCTAGACCGCCTTACGCGGAAGCGGCGAGCGCGCCTTCGCGGCGCGTAGCCGGCCGGGCGGCCGGCACATCCTCGTCGACGTCGAGGCTCGCGTCGATCGAAATCTGCAGCAGTTCGAGCACCTGGCGCGCGACGCCGCGGCAGGCGTTGTTCAGCGGACTCGGCAGGCCCGGCAGTTCCTTCTGCAGCAGCATCTTGCTCGCCGACAGCACCGAGACCGGCTCGAGGATGCGGTCGCGATACGGCGCCAGCAGTTCCGCGACAGTCTTCTCGGCCGCTTCGCGCTGCCAGAGGTTGGTCGGCCACTGCGTCGGGATCGCGTAGGCGCGCGGGAACATCTCGAGATCGCGGATGACGGTGCGGATGTCCTCGTGCGAATCGCGGAAGGGCAGCAGCACGAGGTCGGCGACGCTGTAGAGCTTGCGGTCCATCTCGGTGCGGTTGCCGCCGCCGTCGATGACGCCCATCCACGCCTTCAGCGAACGCACCTTGTCGACGACCTTGCCGAGCGCCTCGCGCGTGCGCGCGTCGGCGACCAGGTAGCGGCGGCCGGCGGGTGCCAGCGGCTCGCGGTAGGTGTCGGTCAGCACGCAGACCGAGCGCTGGCCGAGCAGACCCATGCCCTGGCAGAGCATGTGCGAAAGCGTGGTCTTGCCGGTGCCGCCCTTGTTGCCGATGACGCAGATGATGTCTGCCATGAAGATTCCTTGTCGCGGCCCGTCCGGCGACCGCATGGGCAAGGATTATTGGCGACTATGCCGTCCGGGGATGGACGGAAATGCGAGGAAATCGCAGCCCTATTTGGCCTCGGCCGGACGATACAGGAACAGCCGCGTGGCGCGACGGTCGGCGACTTCGACCGTGCGCTCGGGCTCGATGTCGGGCACCGCGAAGCTGTTGCTGACCAGCAGCGCGTCCGGCCGCATCTCGCCGATCGCCTTCTGCCACAGGGCCGGCATCGGCGCCGGCGACAGGAATGCATAGACGACCTCGAACAGCCCGAGGTGCTGGCGCCAGAGGTCGCCGCGCCGGACATGGACGTTCGGCAGCTGCATCGTCGCGATGCGCGCCCACAGCCACGGCAGCGGCGCATGCTCGATGCCGAGGAACTCGCAATCGGGCCGCTTCTGCGCGAGTTGCTTCAGCAGCCCGCCGTTGCCGCAGCCGAGATCGACGACATGGCAGGGCTGCGCCGGCAGCAGCGCGGCGACCGCTTCGGCGGTGGTCGCGTTGGTCAGGTAGAGCGGCACGCGGCTCTTGTCGGTGCGCCAGAAGGTCAGCAACACGACGACGAAGGCCGCCAGCCACCAGCCCGGCGCAATGCCGAGCGTGCTCGCCGCGACGACCAGCGGCATGAAGCCCAGATGTATCCATAGCCACCACGGCGGCGCTTCGAGCTTGCGGCTGATGAACGCCGCGCAGACGCCCTGCACGGCCGCGACCGTGAGCGGCGTCAGCCAAAGCTTCGGATAGACGAGCTGCACCAGTCCGCCGGCCATGATCGCGCCGAAGAACTGGGCGAGCAGGGCGGTCTTGATGGGTGACTCGGGTTTGGGGCGACGGCGTGCCATGTATGCGGCGGCATGTTAAACCGACTCGGCGCTGCCAGCGGTGGCGGTGCGGCGGACAGCAATCGACTATTGCGTCGGTTCGTCGAGAAGAAAGCCGACGACAGACCGCCACCACGCAGCATCGGCGCGACTCCACCAGTCGTTGTGGTCGGACGACGGGACGACCCACAAGCGCTTCGCCTCCGGCAGTGAATCGAACAGCGCACGGCCGAATTGCGGCGGAACGATGCTGTCGTGTTCGGCGATCGCGACGGCGATGCGGCCCTTGAAGGCGGCGAGGTTGGCGACGTTGTCGTAGCGGTCGCGCAGCAGCAAGCCGACGGGCGCCCACGGGTAGTGGTGCTTGGCGACGCCCTCGAGCTTGTCCCATGGCGTGAGCAGAAGCAGGGCGCCGATGCCGTCGGGCGCCTTGGCCCAGGCTGCGGCGGCGACGCCGGCGCCGATGGATTCGCCGGCGAGGATCAGCGGGCCGGGGAACTCGCGGCGAGCAAGGGCGAGTGCTTCGACGGCGTCGGCGACGAGCGTCGCTTCCGAGGGCTTGCCGTCGCGCGGGCCGTAGCCGGGATACTCGGCGAGGATCACGCGCAGGCCGAGGCGGCTGAGTTCGTCGGCATACCAGGCGCGGTGCCCGGCGTGGCCGGCGTTGCCGTGGAACAGGACGACGGTGGCGCGCGCGGCGCCGGCCGGCTCGCGGCGCAGGCCGCGGTAGTCGTCGGCGGACGGCCAGGGCGCGAGGCCGTCGCGTCGCGCGTCGTCGAGCACGCGTTCGAGCGGCGCCTTGTCGGGGTAGTAGAGAAGGTCATCCTGGAACAAGGCGAGGCCTCCGGCGATCAGCAGCGCATAGAGGACGAGGCGCATCGCGAGCTTCGCGCCGCGGCTCACGCGATCCTTCGGCGCAGGGCTTCGCGGCGCGCTCGCGCTTCCGCGACGTTCTTCGCCTTGACGTGGCCGAAGCCGCGGATCTTTTCGGGCAACTCGGCGAGTTCGACGGCGGGCGCCAGCGTCTGCGGCGACAGGCGTTCGAGCATGAGGTCGACGTCGGCCTCGTAGTCGGCGACCAGCTGGCGCTCCATGCGGCGCTCGGGCAGGCGGGCGAAGACATCCCAGAAGGTGCCGCGCAGCTTGCGGCCGCGCGCCAGCCAGCGGAACGCGCTCATCGTCCACGGGCCGAAGGCGATCTTCCTGATGCGGCCGGTGCGCGGGTCGGGGCGTGCGAGCAGCGGCGGCGCGAGGTGGAAGCGCAGTGAATAGTCGCCCTCGAAGGCGGCGTCGACGCGCTGCCGGAAATCGGTCTCGGCGTAGAGGCGCGCGACTTCGTACTCGTCCTTGATCGCCAGCAGCTTGAAGTAGTAGCGCGCGACGGCTTCCGCGAGGCGCGTGCCGCCGAGCGGCGCTTCAACCGCGCGCACGCGATCGACGAGGCGGCGGTAGCGCTCGGCGTAGGCGGCATCCTGGTAGGCGGTGAGGAATTCGACCCGCCGGGCGACGATGTCGTCGAGCGTCTTCGGCGCAGGCGCTTCTTCGGGCGGCGCGAAGGCGGCGACGCTGGCCGGATCGTGCGCGGCGCGGCGGCCCCAGAGGAAGGCCTTGCGGTTGAGCTCGACGGCGGCGGCGTTGAGTTCGATGGCGCGGTCGAGCGCCGCCAGCGACACCGGCACCAAGCCGAGCTGCCAGGCGTAGCCGAGCAGGAACAGGTTGGCGTAGATCGCGTCGCCCATCAGCTTGCGGGCGAGCGCCGTCGCGTCGAGGCTGTGCAGCGCGTTCGCGCCGACGGCGTCGGCGATGGCGCCGTGCATCTTGTCGAGCGGGAACTGCCAGTCGGGGTTGCGCGTGAATTCGGCGGTCGGCGTCTCGGCGACGTTGACGACGACGCGCGTGCGCCCCGCCTGCATCTTGCCCAGCGCCTCGGCGGAGGCGGTGACGACGGCATCGCCGCCGACGATGGCGTCGGCTTCGCCGGTGGCCACGCGCACGGCGTGGATCGCGTCGGGATCGTCGCAGATGCGCACGTGCGAAAACACGGCGCCGCCCTTCTGCGCCAGGCCCGTCATGTCGAGCACGGTGACGCCCTTGCCGTCGATGTGCGCGGCCATGCCGATCAGCGCGCCGAGCGTGACGACACCGGTGCCGCCGACGCCGGTGACGAGGATGCCGAAGGGCTGCGCGGTCGAACGCAGCGGCGGCTCGGCCGGCGTCGCGACGTCGCCGACGTCGAGCGCCTTGCCGTGCCGCATGCGGCCGCCTTCGACGGTGACGAAGGACGGGCAGAAGCCGTCGAGGCAGGAGTAGTCCTTGTTGCAGGCCGACTGGTCGATCGCGCGCTTGCGGCCGAACTCGGTCTCGACGGGCACGACGGCGAGGCAGTTGCTGGCGACGCCGCAGTCGCCGCAGCCTTCGCAGACGAGTTCGTTGATGAACACGCGCCGCGCCGGATCGGCCATCTTGCCGCGCTTCCTGCGGCGGCGCTTCTCCGCGGCGCAGGTCTGGTCGTAGATCAGCGCCGAGACGCCGGGCGTCTCGCGCAACTCGCGCTGGAGGAGGTCGAGTTCGTCGCGGCTGCGCATCTCGACGCCGGCCGGCAGTTCTTCCTTGCGGTAGCTGCGCTCGGTGCCGTCGGTGACGACGACGATGCGCTGCACGCCCTCGGCCTGCAACTGGCGCGCGACCTGCGGCACGGTCAGCGTGCCGTCGACGGGCTGGCCACCGGTCATGGCGACGGCGTCGTTGTAGAGGATCTTGTAGGTGACGTTGACACCGGCCGCGACGGCGGCGCGTATCGCCAGCGAACCCGAATGGAAGTAGGTGCCGTCGCCGAGATTGACGAAGACATGCTTGTCCTCGGTGAAGGGCGCCTGCCCGAGCCAGGCCGCGCCTTCGCCGCCCATATGCGAGAAGGTCGCCGTGTTGCGGTCCATCCACGTCACCATGAAGTGGCAGCCGATGCCGGCGAGCGCGCGCGAGCCTTCGGGCACCTTGGTCGAGGTGTTGTGCGGGCAGCCGGGGCAGAAGAACGGAATGCGCGCGATCGGGATGATCGGCTTGCCTGCCTCGCGCTCCTTGCCTTCGATGACGGCGAGGCGCTCGCGGATACGCTCGGAGGTGAAGAAGCGGTCGATGCGCGCGGCGATCACTTTCGCGATCAGCGCCGGCGTCAGCTCGCCGGCGGCGGGCAGTTGCCAGTTGCCGTGAGGCAGCGCCCACTCGCCCTTCTCGTCGAACTTGCCGATGACGCGCGGGCGCACGTCCTCGCGCCAGTTGTAGAGCTCCTCCTTGAGCTGGTACTCGATCAACTGGCGCTTCTCCTCGACGACGAGGATTTCCTCGAGGCCTTCGGCGAAGCGGCGCACGCCGTCGGATTCGAGCGGCCAGACCATGCCGACCTTGTAGAGGCGGATGCCGATCTCGGCGGCGAGCGCATCGTCGATGCCGAGGTCGTCGAAGGCCTGGCGCACGTCGAGGTAGCTCTTGCCGCAGGCGATGATGCCCAACCTGGGCTGCGGGGCGTCGATGACCACGCGATCGAGGCGGTTGGCGCGGCAGTAGGCGAGCGCGGCGTAGAGCTTGTGGTTGAGCAGGCGCTGCTCCTGCGACCAGCGGTCGTCGGGCCAGCGGATGTTGAGGCCGTCGGGCGGGAGTTCGTAGTCGGTCGGGATGACGATGCTTACGCGGCCAGGCGCCAGGTCGACCGAGGCCGACGACTCGACGGTGTCGGCCACCGCCTTGAAGGCGACCCAGCAGCCGGAGTAGCGGCTCATCGCCCAGCCGTGCAGGCCGAGGTCCAGATACTCCTGGACGCCTGCGGGCGCCAGCACGGGAATCATCGCCGCCTTGAAGGCGTGCTCGGACTGGTGGGCGACCGTCGACGAGCGCGCGGCGTGATCGTCGCCGGCGATCGCCAGCACGCCGCCGAACTTCGAGGTGCCGGCGGAGTTGGCGTGCTTGAAGACGTCGCCGCAGCGGTCGACGCCGGGACCCTTGCCGTACCAGAGGCCGAAGACGCCGTCGTACTTGGCGCCGGGGAAGAGATTGAGTTGCTGCGTGCCCCACAGGGCGGTGGCGGCGAGGTCTTCATTGACACCGGGCTGGAAGACGATGTGGTGGCGCGCGAGGTGTTCCTTGGCCTTCCACAGCGCGATGTCGAGGCCGCCGAGCGGCGAGCCGCGGTAGCCCGAGATGTAGCCGGCGGTGTTGAGGCCGGCGGCGAGGTCGCGTTCGCGCTGGAGCATCGGCAGGCGGGCCAGCGCCTGGGTGCCGTTGAGAAACAGCCGGCCTTCCTCGAGCGTGTACTTGTCGTCGAGCCTGACCTGGCGCAGCGGGGCGTTCATGGCAACGCCTCCTGACGGGCCGCCCCTAAGGAGGCAGCGCCCCCCGTGGGGGCAGCGAACGCAGTGAGCGTGGGGGCCATATATCCTCCTCCTCGTTGTCTCGCGGTCGGCTGCCTCGTGGGCGCGCCGCTTCGATGCCGCCGGTAAGCGGCAGCACCATTGTATGCGAGCGCGAAAGCGAGGCAAGCGCCGGCGCGGCGCTCAGTCGGGCAGGATCTTGCCGGGGTTCAGCAGGTCGTCGGGATCGAGCGCGGCCTTGATCGCGCGCATGACCTCAAGCGCCTCGGGGCCGTGCTCGCGCGCCAGGTATTTGCGCTTGCCGATGCCGACGCCGTGCTCGCCGGTGCAGGTGCCGTCCATGCTCAAGGCGCGCTCGACGAGGCGGTTGGAGAAGGCGCGGGCGCGTTCGTTTTCCCCGGCGTCGTCGGGGTCGGCGAGCAGCAGCACGTGGAAGTTGCCGTCGCCGACGTGCCCGACCAGCGGCGCGACGAGGCCGCTTTGCGCGAGGTCGGCGGCGGTCTCTGCGATGCAGTCGGCGAGGCGCGAGATCGGCACGCAGACGTCGGTGGTCAGCGAACGCGCGCCGGGCCGCAGGCCGAGGCAGGCGTAGTAGGCGTCGTGGCGCGCCTGCCAGAGGCGGCTGCGGTCTTCGGGGCGGGTCGCCCAGTCGAAGTCCATGCCGCCGTGGTCGGCGGCGATGTCCTGCACCGTACGCGCCTGCTCCTCGACGCCGGCCGGCGAGCCGTGGAACTCGAAGAACAGCGTCGGCGCCTCGCGCAGCGAGGTCTTGCTGTGGCGGTTGATGGCGGTGATCGCGAGGGTGTCGAGGAGCTCGATGCGCGCGACGGGGATGCCAAGCTGGATGGTCGCGATCACCGTGGCGACGGCGGCGCCGATGTCGGGGAAGGCGCAGACGGCGCTCGACACCGCCTCGGGCAGCGGGTAGAGCCGCACGGTCAGTTCGGTGATGATGCCGAGCGTGCCTTCCGAGCCGACCAGCAGGCGCGTCAGGTCGTAGCCGGCCGAGGACTTGCGCGCGCGGCTGCCGCAACGCACGATGCGGCCGCCGGCGAGCACGGCGGTGAGGCCGAGCACGTTCTCGCGCATGGTGCCGTAGCGCACGGCGTTGGTGCCCGACGCGCGCGTCGCGGCCATGCCGCCGAGGCTGGCGTCGGCGCCGGGGTCGATGGGGAAGAACAGGCCGGTATCGCGCAGCGCGGCATTGAGCTGCTTGCGCGTGACGCCGGCTTCGACCGTGGCATCGAGGTCCTCGGCGCGCACGGCGACGACGCGGTTCAAGCCCGAGAGGTCGATCGTGACGCCGCCGCGCACGGCGAGCAGGTGGCCTTCGAGCGAAGTGCCGGTGCCCCAGGCGATGACGGGAATCTTGTGCTCGTGGCAGAGGCGCACGGCGTCGGCAACCTCTTCGGTGCTTTGCGCGAACACGACGCCGTCGGGCGGCTGGGGCGCGAACGAGGATTCGTCCTTGCCGTGATGCAGGCGCACCGCTTCGCTGGTCGAGAAGCGAGCGCCGAAGCGGGCTGCGAGCGCGTCGGCGAGAGCCGGCGGCAGCGCGCCGCGAGCGATGTCAGCGCTCAAGTTTCTTCAGCTCCTCGCGCAGACGGGCGAGTTCGCCGCGGTAGGACGCGGCATCGCCGAAGTCGGTGAAGTCGGTGTAGTACGGATGCGCGTCGAGGATGCGGCGCGCATGCTTGATCGGGCACCAGTACTCCTCGGTGCGGGCCACGACTTCGCGCACGAAGGCGACCAGGCCGTTGCCGTAGGAGCAGTAGAGGCAGTTGAGCTTTTCGAGCGCATTCAGGTAGGCGAGGTGGCCGCGGTCGAAGACGAAGTAGGCGCGCCGGGGCACCTTCGGGATGCCGTAGATCGGGAAGCAGATGGCCTGGTAGAGGCAGACGGCGAGATCGAGCAGCAGCAGGGGAATGAATACGAGGTAGATGATGGGCGCGGACAGCACGACGAGCGGGCGCGCCAAGAAGATGTAGCGCGCCAGGCCTTCCTTGAAACGGCGCTGCTGGAGCACGACCTCGCGCTCGAAGCGGACCTTGCGCGACTCGAAGTCGGCGTGCAGTTCGGCGCGGCGGCGCGAGACCTCGCTTTCGATCTCGTCTTCGAGCTTGCGGACGCGATCGACGAGTTCGATGATCCTTTCGTTCATGCCTGGACGATGTCGATGGCGAGCGGGCCGATGGCGATGCTGCGCTCGTCGATGGCGGCGATGTCCGGTGCCCCCAGCGCGAGGCGGCAAATGCCTTCGGCGTGGCATGCACCGGCCTGCGGCGCCTCGCCGATGCGCAGGCGGATGCGCTGGCAAGGGCTGACGAACTCGCCGCTCTCCGTCTTGCGGAAGCCGAACAGGCGTTCCCAGAATTCTGCCGCGGTGACGGCGCGGCCGCCGTGGACGGCCAGTTCGAGGTGGTCGACGCCGCGCAGCCCCTTGCCGCGCGGGCGGGGTTCGGCGCCGCGGATCGGCACGAAGTCGACGTCGTAGAGGCTGATGCGCGATTCCGGCGTCTCATAGCGGTCGACGAGATAGATCAGGCTGCCGCCGATGCCGCGGACGGCCGGGATGTTGATTTCGCCGGGCCGTGCGCTGCCGGGAAGCACGTCGGCGCCGAGGGCCTTGGCGCGATTCGCCGCCTCGCGCGCGTCATGCACGCGCAGCGCCAAGGCGCAGACCGAGGGGCCATGAACCCGCGCGTAGGCCTGGGCGAAGCTCTCGGGCTCCGCGTTGAGGACAAAGTTGATGCCTCCCTGGCGATACAAGGTGACGTCCTTGGAGCGGTGGCGCGCGACCGGGACGAAGCCCAGGGCGCGGAAGACCCGGTCGAGTTCCAGAGGTTCGGGAGCGGCAAATTCGATGAATTCGAGGCCGTCGAGCCCCAACGGGTTGTCGATGGCCACGGCGTCGTTGGGGGAATGACTCATGGGCTTGCTCGCGAAAGTGTGATCGCCATTGACAACTTCCAGAAGGCCCACGATAATAGCGCGTTTCGCTGGAGGGGTTCCCGAGCGGTCAAAGGGATCAGACTGTAAATCTGACGGCTCTGCCTTCGAAGGTTCGAATCCTTCCCCCTCCACCAAGCAATTCGGAAGGACTGCGGCATCCGGCGGTTTCGGGTGGCGCAGGGAGCAGTGAAAGTGAATTGAATCGCGGGCGGGTGTAGCTCAATGGTAGAGCTGAAGCCTTCCAAGCTTAAGACGAGGGTTCGATTCCCTTCACCCGCTCCACAGTAAATGGTTTTGCCCATGTAGCTCAGTGGCAGAGCACTCCCTTGGTAAGGGAGAGGTCGGCAGTTCAATCCTGCCCATGGGCACCAGCAGTTTTCATTGGATATTTGGATCGCCGCAAGGCGCATTTTTCGGACCGGGACTTTAGGGGTAACCGACCATGGCAAAAGGCAAGTTTGAGCGTACCAAGCCGCACGTGAACGTGGGCACGATCGGTCACGTTGACCACGGCAAGACGACGTTGACGGCGGCGATCACGACGGTGCTGTCGAGCAAGTTCGGTGGCGAGGCGAAGGCCTA
>JBKPAD010000010.1:0-762511 GCA_046726235.1 Pseudomonadota bacterium | reverse complement strand
GCGCTGGCCGAGAAGGGCATCGACGCCTCCGTCGTTCCCGGCACCGGCCCCGGCGGCCGCGTTACCAAGGCCGACGTGCTCGGCACCTCGGCCCCGGCCGCGAAGCCGGCCGCTCCGGCCCCGGCAGCGGCGCCCGCCGCGCGTGCGGCGCTGCCGCAGCCCGCCGTCGTCAACGCCGACGCCATCACCGCCGAGCGCACCGAGCAGCGCGTGCCGATGAGCCGCCTGCGCGCGCGCGTCGCCGAGCGCCTGGTGCAGTCGCAATCGACCAACGCTATCCTGACCACCTTCAACGAGGTGAACATGGCGCCGGTGATGGAGCTGCGCAAGAAGTACCAGGAGAAGTTCGAGAAGGAGCACGGCGTCAAGCTCGGCTTCATGTCCTTCTTCGTCAAGGCCGCGGTTGCAGCGCTGAAGAAGTACCCGGTGCTGAACGCCTCGGTGGACGGCAACGACATCGTCTATCACGGCTACTTCGACATCGGCATCGCCGTCGGTTCGCCGCGCGGCCTGGTCGTGCCGATCGTGCGCGACGCCGACCAGATGAGCCTGGCCCAGATCGAGAAGAAGATCGCCGAGTTCGGCGCCAAGGCTCGCGACGGCAAGCTGTCGCTGGAAGAGCTGACCGGCGGCACGTTCTCGATCTCCAACGGCGGCATCTTCGGTTCGATGCTGTCGACGCCGATCATCAACCCGCCGCAGTCAGCGATCCTCGGCATCCACGCCACCAAGGACCGCCCGGTGGTCGAGAACGGCCAGATCGTCATCCGTCCGATCAACTACCTCGCCATGTCCTACGACCACCGCATCATCGACGGTCGCGAGGCGGTGCTCGGCCTGGTGACCATGAAGGAAGCGCTCGAAGATCCGGCGCGCCTGCTGCTCGACATCTAAGAGGGAAGGGAGCCCGTAAATGGCGAACAAGCAATTCGACGTCGTGGTGATCGGTGCCGGTCCCGGCGGCTACATCGCGGCGATCCGCGCCGCGCAGCTCGGCTTCTCGACGGCCTGCATCGAGTCGGAGCCCTACGCCGACCCGAAGGGCGAGGTTCGCCTCGGCGGCACCTGCCTCAACGTCGGCTGCATTCCGTCGAAGGCGCTGCTGCGTTCTTCCGAGCTTTACGATGAGGCGATGCACGCCTTCGTCATGCACGGCATCACTGCGACCGGCGTGAAGATGGACGTCGGCACCATGGTCCAGCGCAAGGACAACATCGTCACCCAGCTCACTGGCGGCATCAAGGGCCTGTTCCGCAAGAACAAGGTCACGCTGTTGGCCGGCCGCGGCAGCTTCGCCGGTCGCGAGAACGAGATGTGGCAGGTCGCCGTCGCCGGCAAGGACGGCGCGACCGAGGTCGTCGATGCCAAGCACGTCATCGTCGCCACGGGCTCGAATCCGCGCCACCTCGAGGGCATTCCGGTCGACAACAAGATCATCTGCGACAACGCCGGCGCGCTGTCGTTCGATGCCGTGCCGAAGCGCCTCGGCGTGATCGGCGCCGGCGTCATCGGCCTCGAACTCGGCTCGGTCTGGAAGCGCCTCGGTTCCGACGTGACCATCCTCGAAGCGCTGCCCGATTTCCTCGGCGGCGCCGACGCGGCCGTCACCAAGGAAGCCTGGAAAGTCTTCACGCAGAAGCAGGGCCTGAAGATCAACCTCGGCGTCAAGATCAATTCGGTGAAGACCGGCAAGAAGGGCATCACGCTCGACTACGAGATGGGCGACGGCGCCTTCACGCTCGAATGCGACCGCCTGATCGTCTCGGTCGGCCGCGTGCCGAACACGCAGGGCCTCGGCGCCGACAACGTCGGCCTCAAGCTCGACGACCGCGGCCGCATCGAGGTCAACGACCATTGCCAGACCAACCTCGAGAACGTCTGGGCGGTCGGCGACGTCATCCGCGGCCCGATGCTCGCGCACAAGGGAATGGAGGAGGGCGTGATGGTCGCGGAACTGATCGCCGGCCAGGCCGGCCACGTCAATTACGACGCCATCCCCTACGTCATCTACACGCATCCCGAGATCGCCTGGGTCGGCAAGACCGAGCAGCAGTTGAAGAACGCCGGCGTCGAGTACCGCGCCGGGCAGATTCCGTTCGCCGCCAACGGGCGCGCGCTCGGCCAGGGCGACACCACTGGCTTCGTCAAGATGCTGGCGGATGCGAAGACCGACCGCGTGCTCGGCGTTCATGTCATCGGCGCCAATGCCTCGGAGCTGATCGCCGAAGCCGTGACGGCGATGGAATTCGGCGCCTCGTCGGAGGACATCGCGCGCATCTGCCACGCGCACCCGACGCTGTCCGAAGTCATGCACGAAGCTGCGCTGGCCGTCGACAAGCGGCCGCTGCACTTCTAGTAGACTCGCGGCAACTCGTCACCAGGGCGGCGGCCATCCCGCCGCCCTTTTCTTTGCGATGCCCCACCGAATCCTCAACGTCCCCAAGCTCGGCATGATCGAGGGCTTCGAGCGCGCGCTCGCGGAGCGCGGCATCGTCGCCGACGAAACCCAGCACGCGGCCGCCGAGCGGCTGCAGGAGTTCTATGACGGCCTGCTTGCCTTCAAGGCTGCCCGGCGCACGGCACTGCGCAAGCTGCTGGTGCGGCCGGATCTGCCGCGCGGCGTCTGGTTCTGGGGCGGCGTCGGCCGCGGCAAGAGCTTCCTGATGGACTGCTTCTTCGAGGCGGTGCCCTACCAGCGCAAGCGCCGCGTGCATTTCCACGCCTTCATGCGCGAGGTCCATGAGCGCCTGCAGGCACACAGGAACGAGTCCGATCCGCTCGCCAAGGTCGCAGCGCAGGTGGCGCGCGAGACGCGGCTGATGTGCTTCGACGAGTTCCACGTCTCCGACATCGCCGACGCGATGATCCTCGGCCGCCTGATGCAGGCGCTGTTCGATGCCGGCGTCGTCTTCTGCATCACCTCGAACTATCCGCCCGACGGCCTCTACCCGAACGGCCTGCAGCGCGAGCGCCTGCTGCCGACGATCGCCCTGCTCGAAGACAAGTTGGACGTCGTCAAGATCGACGCCGGCATCGACTACCGGCTGCGCGCGCTCGAGCAGGCCGACATCTATCTCGTGCCGTCGGACGCCGCGGCGGACGCCAAGCTGATGCGCACGTTTTCGCAGGTCGCTCACGGCGAAGGCCACACGCGGACCATCTTCGTCATGGGCCGCGAGGTGCCGGTCATCCACCGCGCGCCGGGCGTCGCCTGGTTCGACTTCGCCACGCTGTGCGGCGGCCCACGCTCGCAGAACGATTACCTCGAAATCGCGCACGGCTTCCACACCGTGTTCCTCTCGGGCGTGCCGAAGATGTCGGCGACGATGTCTTCCGAGGCGCGACGCTTCACCTGGCTGGTCGACGTCTTCTACGACCACCGCGTCAAGCTCGTGCTCGCCGCCGACTGCGCGGCCGAGGCGCTCTACACCGAGGGCACGCAGGCCGTCGAGTTCCAGCGCACCGTGTCGCGCCTGATCGAAATGCGCTCGCACGAATACCTTGCCAGCGGCCACCGCCGCTTCGAGACCCACGCCAAGGATCAGGGCACCAGCACTGCCGCGCCCTGAAGCCGGCCGGCGCGCAGGTCGGACAGCGCCTCGTTGGCCTGCGCGAGCGGATAGCGCGTCACTTCCGTGTCGATGTCCATCGTCGCCGCGAGCGCGAGGAATTCCTCGCCGTCGCGCCGCGTGAGGTTGGCGACCGACTGTACGCTGCGCTCGCCCCAGAGGATCTCGTAAGGGAAGGCCGGGATGTCGCTCATGTGGATGCCGGCGCAGATGACGCGGCCGCCGCGTTCGACGGCGCGCAGCGCGGCCGGCACCAGGCTGCCCACCGGCGCGAAGATCAGCGCGGCATCGAGCGGCCGCGGCGGAACGGAAGCCGAATCGCCGGCCCAGCTCGCACCCATGGCGAGCGCGAAGGACTGGCTCTCGACGTCGCCTTCGCGCGTGAAGGCGAAGACGTCGCGGCCCTGATGCACGGCCACCTGGCAGATGATGTGCGCGGCCGCGCCGAAGCCGTAGAGGCCGATGCGATGCGCGTCGCCGGCCATGCGCAGCGCGCGGTAGCCGATCAGCCCGGCGCACAGCAGCGGCGCCAGCGCCGGCGCATCCGCGTCATCGGGCAGCGCAAAGCAGTAGCGCGCGTAGGCGACGGTGTGCGTCGTGTAGCCGCCTTCGATCTGGTATCCGGTGAAGCGCGCCGCGGCACAGAGATTCTCGCGTCCGCTGCGGCAGAAATCGCACTCGCCGCAACTCCAGCCGAGCCAGGGCACGCCGACGCGCCGGCCCCTGCGCGCATCGTCGCCGCCGACGACGCGGCCGACGATCTCGTGTCCCGGAATCATCGGATAGAGAATGTGCGGCAGTTCGCCGTCGAGCAGATGCAGGTCGGTGCGGCACACGCCGCAGGCTTCCACCTCGAGCAGCAACTGTCCCTCCGCGGGCTCCGGCAGCGGCAGGATTTCATGCCGCAGCGGATGTCCGCGCGCGGCCAGAACCATCGCTCGTCTCATGGGTTTCACATTGCCATCGTAGACGACGTGCGAAAAATTTTCGGTCGACTTTTTGCGAGAGCCTTCGGCTAGAATCGACTCGACTTCTGAGGGAGGTGCAGCATGCTCCAAGTCGGTCAACACGCACCGGGATTCACCCTGCCGGATGCGGACATGGAACTCTTCGACTTTGCCTCGTTGCTCGGCAAACATCACGTAGTGCTGTTTTTCTACCCCAAGGACGGCACGCCCTACTGCACGCAGGAAGCGATCGATTTCTCGGATCACGAAGAGGAATTCCAGCGCGTGGGGGCGGTGATCCTGGGCATTTCGCGCGACGACTGCCTCGCCCATGCGGAGTTCGCGGACAAGCATGGCATCTCGGTGCGCCTGCTGTCGGACATCGACGGCAAGGTCGGGCATCAGTACGGCGTCTATCAGTTCAGGGAACACAACGGACAAAAAAAACTGACGGTGGTGCGTTCGACCTTCGTCATCGACAAGCACGGCATCGTGCGTCACGCGCTCTACGACGTGAGTCCCAAGGGCCACGCTGCGGAGATTTTCCAGATGGTCAAGGGGCTCAACCACTCATGCAAATCGGCAAAGACACCGTCGTAACCCTCCAATATCGCGTCACCGACAGCGATGGCAACCTCGTGGACGAGGGCACCGAGCCGCTCGTCTACCTGCACGGCGGCTACGGCGGCATCTTCGGCAAGATCGAAGAAGAACTGCAAGGCAAGGAAGCCGGCGCGGCGTTCAGCGTCGGCCTGCAACCGGAAGATGCCTTCGGCGAGTACGACGCCGAACTCGTGATGATCGAGCCGCGCAACCTGTTCCCCGACGAGATCGAAGTCGGCATGCAGTTCGAGCGCGCGACCGAGGAAGGCGAGGACGACGAGCTGTTCACCATCACCGACATCGCCGACGATAAGGTCGTCGTCGACGGCAACCATCCGCTCGCCGGCATGGCACTGCTGTTCACCGGCACCGTCACCGAAGTGCGTGCCGCATCGCCCGAAGAAATCTCGCACGGGCACGCCCACGCGCCCGGCGGGCATCACCACTGAACTCGGGGTTGGCCCGGCCTGGCGCCGGGCCTGGGTACACCGGCTCAGCCGGTAGTCGCGTGTGTTGAGGTAAAGTCATGTACTCGCTTCCCACGAGGACAGTTGCATGGCCACGGTCCCTCCCGGCCTCGCCGAACCTTGCCCGTATGGCGACCTGTCGTACCTGATCGTCGAAGACTCCCGCATGATGCGCAACTGGCTGCGCGGCGCCGTCGCCGAGGCCGGCGGCAAGCGCATCGACATGACCGAGAGCTACTACGATGCGCTCTACCGCATCCGCTCGCGCGGCGACTACAACGTCGTGCTGTGCGACTACCTTCTGTCCGACACGCGCGACGGCCAGCAGCTGCTCGAGGAAGTGCGGCGCGCCCGGCTGCTGCCGCAAAGCACCGTCTGGCTGATGATCACCGGCGAGCGCGCCTACGAGCAGGTGTTCTCGGCGGCCGAGCTCGCGCCCGACGACTACCTGCTGAAGCCGATCACGCCCGCCATCCTCCACGAGCGGCTGGGGCGCGCCTGGGAAAAGAAGCGGGCGTTGAAGCCCGCCTGCGATGCCTTCGATGCCGATCGCTACGCCGAAGCCATCGACAAGTGCGCGCGCGAGATCGCCGCCGGCAGCCGCCACACCGTGGCCTTCCAGCGGCTCATGGGTGATTGCCTGCTGCAGCTCGAGCACTACCGCGAGGCCTACGATCACTACGACGCGATCCTGGCCGAGCGGCCGGCGCTGCCCTGGGCGAAGCTCGGCAAGGCGCGCGCGTTCTTCCACCTCGACCGCCACGACGAGGCGCAGCAGATTCTCGACGGCTTGATCGCCGAGAATCCGGACTTCCTCCAGGCCCACGACCTCAAGGCCAAGGTGCATGAAAGCCGTGGCGAGCTCGACGCCACCAAGGAACTGCTGCGCACCGTGCTGCAGAAGAATCCCAAGGCGCTGCATCGCCACCGCGAAGTGGTGCGCGTCGCGGTCGCCACCGGCGACAACGAGTCCGCGATCGAAGCGTACGCCCTGATGCACCAGCACGGCCGCGGCTCGAGCTTCCTGACGCCCGGCGATTTCTGCGCCTACGCGTCGATGCTGATGAAGGCCGATTCGCGTGCTGCCCACGACCGGCTGGATTCCCTTGCCTGCAACCTGCGCGATTTCCATCGCGAGGACGCGGCGTTCGATTTTTCCGAGCGCACCGTGCGCTACGCCGTGGCGAAGCAGACGGGTGACGAGAAGGCCGTGAAGGCGGCATACGGCGAGTTGCTGAAGGCGCGCGCCGCTGCCGCGGACCGGGGTAGGCCGATCGACAACGAGCAATCGTTGGCGCTGCTCGAGGCCGCCATCGGCATGGGCGACCACGAGTTGGCTGTCGGTCTCGCCGACGGGCTGTTCGTCGATTACGTCGGCAACGAATCGATGACCGAGCGCATCGATGCGTTGATGGCGACGGGAGGCATGAGCGAGAAGGCGGCTGAGCTCGCCGGCGCCGCGGCGGAGCACTTGAAGAAGCTCAACCAGGCGGCGGTCGATCTCGCCAAGCGCGGCGACTTGCTCGCGGCCATCGAGGAGTTTTCGCGCCTGGCGGAAGCGAATCGCAACATTGCCGTGTTCCTCAATGCCGCGACCGCCATCGTCAAGTACTTCGAGGATGCGCTCGGACGCGGCCATTCGATCGCCGACGACGACCGCAAGCGGCTCTCCAACCGCCTCGACGGTTATCTGAACTTCGTCCGCGAGCGCGATCCGGGCAACCTGCGCATGGCCAGGATCGACGCGGCGTGGCGGGCCACCGGGCTGGGCTGAGCGGGTTCGGCGGTTCGACGCCGGCTGCCGCTCAGGACTCGGAAAGCTTCTTGAGCTGGTAGAGGCGCTCGAGCGCTTCGCGCGGGGAGAGCGCATCCGGATCGAGGTCGCGCAGCGCGTCCACCGCCGGATGCGGCGCCGCCTCGACGGGCGGCGGCATGGCGGCGAAGAGATCGGGCTGCGCGTCGTCGCCGCCGGTCGCCTCCCGATTCTCCAGCCGCGCCAGGTGGCGCTTGGCGTCGCGCACGACGCTGCCGGGTATCCCCGCCAGCGCCGCGACCTGGATGCCGTAGCTCTGTGACGCCGGCCCTTCCTCCACCGCATGCATGAATACGATGCGGTGCCCGTGCTCGACGGCGTCGAGGTGCACGTTGGCGCATTCCGGATAGTCCTGCGACAGCCGCGTCAGCTCGAAGTAGTGCGTGGCGAACAGCGTGTAGGCGCGGTTCTTCTCGATCAGGTGGCGCGCGATGGCGAAGGCCAGCGCGAGGCCGTCGAAGGTCGAGGTGCCGCGGCCGATCTCGTCCATCAGCACCAGGCTGCGTTCGGTGGCGCCGTGCAGGATCGCCGCCGCCTCGGTCATCTCGACCATGAAGGTCGAGCGTCCAGAGGCGAGGTCGTCGGCGGCGCCGATGCGCGTGTAGATGGCGTCGAGCGGGCCGAGACGGCAACTCTCCGCCGGCACGAAGCTGCCGCAGTGCGCGAGCAGCGCGATCAGCGCCACCTGGCGCATGTAGGTGGACTTGCCGCCCATGTTCGGGCCGGTGATCAGCAGCAGCTTGCGTGAGGCGGCGAGACGCGCGTCGTTGGCGATGTAGCTGTCGACCTGCCGCTCGACCACCGGATGCCGGCCGCCGGCGATGTCGATCGCCGGCTCGGCGCAGAACTCGGGCCGGACGTAGTCGTAACGCGCGGCGGCCTCGGCCAGCGCGGCCAATCCATCGAGCAGGGCGAGCGCGCGGGCGATGCGCTGCAGGTCGGGAATCCACTGCGCCAGCGTCGCCAGCAGCTCCTCGAACAGGCGCTTCTCGAGCGCCAGCGCGCGGTCGTTGGCCGACAGCGCCTTGTCCTCGAAAGCTTTGAGTTCCGGCGTGATGTAGCGCTCGGCGTTCTTCAGCGTCTGGCGGCGGCGATAGTCGTCGGGAATCTTCTCGACGTGCGCGTGCGTGACCTCGATGTAGAAGCCATGCACCTTGTTGTATTCGACCTTGAGGCTCGCGATGCCGGTGCGCTCGCGCTCGCGCGCTTCGAGGTCGATGAGGAAGGCGCCGCAGTTCGCCTGCAGGCCGCGTAGTTCGTCAAGTTCGGGCGACCAGCCGTCGGCCATGACGCCGCCCTCGCGCAGCAGGCTGGAGGGCTCGGGCGCGACGGCCTTGGCCAACAGTTCATGGCAGCCGGGCGGTGCGGCGAGATCGGCGGCGATGCCGGCGAGCAGGCCGCCGTCGGCGTCGCCGAGCACGGCGACGAGCTGCGGCAGGCTGGCGAGCGTGTCGCGCAGGCTGGAAAGGTCGCGTGGCCGCGCATTGCAGAGGGCGACGCGCGCGGTGATGCGTTCGACGTCGGCGATCGGCTTCAGCGCCGCACGCACGTGCGGCAGGGCGCCGTCGCCTTCGCCGATCAGCGCGGCGATGGCGCCGTGGCGCGCCGCGGCCGCGTCACGGTCGGCGAGCGGATGATGCAGGCAGTGGCGCAGCCAGCGCGCGCCCATGCCGGTGACGCATGTGTCGAGCAGCGAGAGCAGGGTGGGCGACGGCTGGCCGCGCAGCGTTTCGCTGATCTCGAGGTTGCGCCGCGTCGCGGCGTCGAGGCGCAGCCACGCGCCTTCGGGTTCGGCGACGAGGCTGGTGACATGCGGCAGGGCCTGCATCTGCGTCGCGCGCGCATAGCCGAACAGCGCGCCGGCGGCGGCGACTGCGAGCGGCATGCCGTCGACGGCGAAGCCGGCGAGGTCGCGCGTGCCGAAGTGAGCCGACAGCTCGCGCGTCGCGGCCTCGGCGTCGAAATGCCAGTCGGCCAGGCGCTTGCGGATGCCGTCGACCGCGAGCTCGCGCGTCAGCCCGTCTGGCATCAGCAACTCCGCGGGCCGCAGCCGTTCGAGGTGCGCCGGCAGGCTGGACAGCGGCACTTCGGTGAGGCGGAAGGCGCCGCTGGCGAGGTTGAGCCAGGCCAGCCCGACGCGTTCGCGCTCGACGGCGAGCGCGGCGAGCAGGCTGTCGGTCTTCTCGTCGAGCAGGCTGGCATCGGTCAGCGTGCCGGGTGTGACGACGCGCGCGACGGCGCGCTCGACCGGGCCTTTGGACGTCGCGGGATCGCCGATCTGCTCGCAGATGGCGACGGATTCGCCGAGCCGGACCAGCTTGGCGAGGTACTGCTCGGCGGCGTGGAAGGGCACGCCGGCCATCGGGATCGGCCGGCCGGCAGACTGGCCGCGCGCCGTCAGCGTGATGTCGAGCAGCCGCGCCGCCTTCTCGGCGTCGTCGAAGAACAGCTCGTAGAAGTCGCCCATGCGATAGAACAGCAGCTTGTCGGCATGCTGCGCCTTCAGCCGCAGGTATTGCTGCATGACGGGCGTGTGGCCGTCGAGCCCCTTGTCAGCGCCCGGCTGCTCGGTCTTTTCCTTACCCATCGGATGCGCGCTTCGTCCCTTGTTGCGTGTCCGGGCGTGTCGCCCGGCGGCGAGCGCGCATTCTAGCGTCCGGCAGCTACCTCCGGCTCATGCGCCGGAATCGTCGGCGAACGCCTGCGGCACGTAGGTGTGCAGCATGGCCTCGATCTGCACGCGCTTGACGGGCTTCGTCAGGTAGTCGGTCATGCCGGCGCCGATGCAGAGCTCGCGGTCCCCGGCCATGGCGCTTGCCGTGACGGCCACGATCGGCAGCGGCCGCTGCTCGGGGTGCGCGCCCTCCCAGGTGCGGATTGCGCGCGTCGCTTCGTAGCCGTCGAGCACGGGCATGTGGCAGTCCATGAACACGATGTCGAACGGGCCTTCGTTGCGCACGGCGGCGATGCCTTCGGCGCCGTCGCGGGCGGACGCGACCTGGCAGCCGGAGTGGCGCAGCATCGCCTCGAGCAGCATGCGATTGACCTCGTTGTCCTCGACCACGAGCGCGCGCAAGCGATGGCCGCCGGGAGCAGCCGGCGGGCTGAGCGCTTCGGCGTCCGAGTTTCTGTCGAGCAGCGATGCGACCAGGGCATGGAGTTCCTTGCTCTGCACGGGCTTGCGCAGGAGTCCGTCGGCGCCGCGCAGCGCCGGGTCGGAGGTGGTCGCCGACAACGGGACCAGCCGCACGCGCAGTTGCGTCGGCCGCCGCGGGCCGAGGCGCGACCACTCGGCGTCGTCGACGAACAGCAGGTCGAAGCGCTCGTGTCCCGGCGGCAGCGTCGCGGCGCCTTCGGCGCGGCAGCCGAAGTCCGCGAGGCCGGCAGCGATGTGCCGCCGCGCCAGCGACACCGGGTGCACGATCAGCACCGACTTGTCGGCGAGCTGGTCGGTCGTCGCGACGTGGCGGACGGAGTTGCCGCCGAGTTTCCCGGGCAGGACGATCCAGAAGGTCGCGCCGCGTCCTTCCTCGCTCGCGAGGCCGGTGCGGCCGCCCATCAGTTCGGCCAGCTGGCGCGTGATGGCGAGCCCGAGGCCGGTGCCGCCGTAGCGTCGCGTCGTCGATGCGTCGGCCTGCGTGAAGGCGGAGAACAGCTGGTCGCGGATGCCTGCGGGAACCCCCGGACCGGTATCGGTGACGAGGACGGCATATTCGTTCGGCGCCAGCGTTTCGTGCGCCGGCATGTCCTCGCTGCGATTGGTCGCGTACACCGTCACTTCGCCGCGTTCGGTGAACTTCACGGCGTTGCTGACGAGGTTGCCGATCATCTGGCGGATGCGGTGCGGATCGCCGATCAGCGTCCGCGGCATGCCGTCGGCGATATGGCTGGCGATTTCGACGCCCTTCGCCTGGGCGACGTTGCCCTGGGCGAGCGCCACTTCCTCGATCAGCGGCCCGATCGAGAAGGCCGTCGCCTCCAGCACCACCTTGCCGGCCTCGATCTTGGAGAAGTCGAGGATCTCGTTCAGCAGGTGCAGCAGCGATTCGGCCGACTTGAGCACCGCCGCGCCGAAGTGCTGCTGCTCGGGATTCAACGACGTGTCGAGCAGCAGTTCCGTCATGCCGATGATGCCGTTCATCGGCGTGCGCAGCTCATGGCTCATGTTGGCGAGGAACTGCGACTTGGCACGGTTCGCCGCCTGCGCCTGCTCCATCGCCACGCGCAGCTCCGAGGTGCGCGCGGCCACCTCGTCCTCGAGCGCGGCGCGATGCTGCTTCAGCTCCGCGTCGCGTGCGGCGATTTCCTCGAGCATGCGGTTGAAGCCGGCGAGCAGGGCGGCCGTTTCGGCCAGAGGCTGGCTGCCGTGCGCGCGCAGGTCGTAGCGTCCCTCTGCGGCGACGCGGCGGCTGGTGTCCGCGAGTTCCAGGATCGGCTGGCTGATGCGCCGCTGCAGCCGCTCGGCAAACCAGAGGGCGGCGATGAAGACGCCGATCGTCATGGCGACGCCGAGCACTACGCTGGTGACGATGTGCTGCCACATCCCTTCCAGGTCGACGATCACCGACAGCGTGCCGAGGCGCTCTTCCTCGTGGACGATCGGCTTGTCGACGCGCATCAGTCGTTGCCCCAGGAACATCGGCAGCCGGCCGCCGGCGAGCGGGACGTCGGCCAGCTCGGCCGGGTTAGCCGCGGCCGGGTGGCGGGCCATCGTGCTGCCGTCCTGGAGCTCGATCCAGGCAGCGTGCACGTCGTTGCTGTTGCCGAGCGCGGACAGCGTGCCGGCGGCAGCGCGGGCGTCGTCGAAACGGATGGCGGCAGAGCTGTTGTCGACGATGATCTCGGTGACGATGTCGAGCTGGTGCAGCAGCGCATGCTGCTCGCGCACGACGCTGGTGCCGACGAAGTAGATCAGGGTCAGGGCCAGGCAGAAGCCGGCGGTGGCGGCGACGAGCGTCCGCAATTGGGCGCGCAGCGTGCGTTTGGGGAGGGCGGTATCGGTGCTCATGATGTGCCTGTTCAGCGCGGACGCGCTTCGATGACGTTGCGTGCCAGTCGCAGCAACTGCAGGTTGGCCTTCAGCTGCGCCTGCTGGATGGCGGTGAGGTTGATTTCGAACTGGAGCCGGTCGTCGAGGTGGACGAGGCCGATCATGCCGCCGGCGTCGATGAAGGCGTCGGCCTCGCTGATCGTCAGCACCGGCAGATGCTGCAGGGCGCGCAGCGTGCCGACGAAGCGGCGGGCCTCGGGCTCGCGCACGAACAGCACGTTGCAGCCGCGCGCCTCCTCGGCACCAGTGATGCTGCGCAGGGTGATGGTGCGGCCGCGGACCTGCTTGCCGCCGATGCCGGCCAGTGGCGATGCGCCGGCATCGCCGCCGGACGTGCACAGGACGATGCCGGCGTCGTTGCCCGCGAATGCCCGGTCGGGCCAGTCAACGTAGCGGATGAAGTTAAGCACGTAGGCGTTCCGGAGCTGCTGGTCGCTGAGGCCGCTGGTCTGGCCCGTGGCGAGCGGCGACAGCAGCAGCCCGGCAAGCAGGGCGGCGAACGTGTGACGGAGGAAATGTTGTCGTGCGTTCATGGCGTCAGAAGCGATACTCGGCGCGTACATGGACGCTGCGTCCGATTTCAACCCGGGTCGAGGGCAGCTGGTCGGCCACGAACTCGATCCGGCGGCGATGCAGGAGGTTCTGCCCGACCAGCGAAACCTGCGTATCACGGCTTGGGTGCCAGGCGTAGCGGATGTCGAGATCGGTGTAGGCCGCAATGTCGAGCGGAACCTGCGTGGCCTCGAAGCGGGTGCGGCTCTTGTGCTTGAGCCAGAAGTCGAGCTGGCCGCCGGCCTCGAGGTCGTGCTGCGAACGCAGCGAGAACTGGCGGCGCGGCATCTTGTTCATGTCGCTTCGCGCCATTCCCTCGGAGTAGTGGTCGCCGAGCCCCCGCGCCGTGCCGTGCAGCCAGGTGAAGGCCGGCTTGAGGCGCCAGCGCCGGTCGGCCTGGACGAAGGCGCTCAACTCGATGCCGTGCAGGCGCGCGCGGCCGCCTTTGACGTTGGTCAGCGGCAGCAGCAGGTAGCCGGCCTGCGGCGTCGCCGTGCCGGGCAGGACCGACAGCGTGTCGTGGTCGTGGTGGGCGAAGAACGCCGCGTCGACCGACAGGTCGGGACTGAAGCGCTGGCGGTAGCCGAGCTCGACGGCATTGAGGGTTTCCGACTTCTGGGTGTCCGAAGTGTTCGAGTTCATCGTCAGAAACACGGGCAGGCCGCCGGTCGCCGGCGTCGGCGGGTTGACGCTCAAGGGCATCGAGATGTCGAGTTCGGCGCGCGAGGGTGTGCGTGCGGCGCGCGAAACGGCGCCCCAGACCGCCTGTTGCGCGTTCGGCGTCCACAGGAAGCGCAGCGTCGGTTGCAGGTCGGAGCCCGAGGCGGTGTTGTGTTCGAGGCGGGCGCCGATCGTGACGCGGAAGCGATCCGGCACCAGGGTGATTTCGTCGTTGAGGAATATGCCGCCGAGGCGCGAGCTGCGGCTGCGCCTGGCGAAGCTGAGAAAGGAGCCGGCCGGGGTATCGATGACGTCCGTCGTCTTGCGATAGTTGGCGCCAAGCATCAGGTCGTGATCGCCGCGCGGCGCGAAGCGATACTGGATGTCGACGTCCAGCGTCTCGCGCTCCTCGCGCATCACGCGCTCGTCGTCGTGCAGGCGGCGGGTGAAATAGGACTGGAGGACGATCTCGGAACCGTCGTCGTGCAGCGATTCATAGCGGCCCTGCAGGTGTCCGCCGGAGAGTTTCGTCGTGGAGGCGACCGGATCGACGTAATTCGGCGACAGCGGCGCGGGCACGTCGTAGATGTCGGCGTTGCGATCCCGGTAGATTTCGCCGTTGAACGAGAGGCGGTTGCCCGCCGCCAGCAGCCAGTCGGCGCGGAAGCCGGCCATGCCGGTTTCGCCCCAGTCGTGCGCGCGGCTGCCGTCGGGCCTGAAGCCGGCGCGGCGATCGACGCTCTTGCCGTAGAGGCGCAGGTGGCCGGTGTCGCCGAGCATCGTGCCGTAGCGGGCGGAGAGCTGGTGACGGTCTGCGCTGCCGGCGGTGACGGCGACGAGGCCGCCCTGCGTGTCGCGCGCCTTGCGCGTGATGATGTTGATGGTGCCATTGACGGCGTTTGCGCCCCAGACGGCCGCGTTCGGGCCGCGGATGACCTCGATTCGTTCGATGTCCTCGAGCAGGGTGTCTTCGGCCTCCCATGCGACGCTGGCGAAGGGCGGCGAATAGAGGCTGCGGCCATCCCGGAGGACTTGCAGCTTGTTGGCGAAGCGGCCGTTGTAGCCGCGCGCCGAAACCGCCCAGCGATTGTTGCCGATGCGGGCGACTTCCATGCCGGGGGCCATCGCCAGCGCATCGGCAAGGCTGCGCGCGCCCGAGCGGGCGATGTCCTCGCGGGTGATGACGAACACCGCGGCGGCAACCTGATGGAGGCTCTGCGCCCGGCGCGAAGCCGTGACGACTTCGGCGTTCACGAGTTCATCGAGGCCGATATCGGGTACCTCATCGACGCGCTGGGCGAGCACGGTCGTCGCCGCGGCGAGCGCCGCACAGAAAGCGGCCATCCGGAGGGTTGTCGAGGGACAGCGTCGAGGCTTGTGCACTGGCGGTCCCTAGAACCGGTATTCGGCGCGCAGATGGGCGCTGCGCCCTGTCTCGACCGTCGCCGACGGCAGGCTGTCCGGGAGGAACTCGAGCGTGCGGCGATGCAGCAGGTTCTGCGCGATCAGCGAGATCTCGAGATCGCGGCGCGCCTTCCAGGCGTAGCGGACGTCGAGGTTGCCGCGCGCCGGAATGCCGAGGTCTTCGTTGCGCGTCTTGTACTTGAACCAGAAATCGAGGTGATCGCCGCTGCCCAGATTGTGCTGCGAGCGCACGGAGAGTTGCTGGCGCGGAAGCTTCTTCTCGGTCTTGCGGGCGCTGGCGTCCGACTGGGCGTTGCCGATGCCGAAGGCGCGCACCATCATCCACGTGTACGACGGCTGCAGGCGCCAGTTCGCGGTCATCTGCATCACGGCGGCCAGTTCCATGCCGTTGAGGCGCGCGCGCCCGCCATTGACGTTCTTCGATGGCTGGATGACGTATGCGGGGGCATGGCTCAAGTCGCGATCGAGCATGGTGCTCGTCAGGCTGTCGCGATAGCGGTGCGCGAACGCGGTGGCATCCAGCGACAGCGCCGAGCTGTAGCGCTCGCGATAACCGAGTTCGAGGGCATCCATCTTCTCCGAGTCCTGGCTCGCCTCGCGCGTGTTGCGGAACTCCGCCAGCACCGGCATACCCGTGCTCGCATCGACGTTCAGGGGCATCGAGGCGGAGCCCTCGGCACGCGAGGGCGTGCGCGTGGCGCGCGAGACGGCGCCCCAGAAGGTTTGCTGCACGGTCGGCGTCCAGAGGAAGCGGGCCGTCGGCTGGAGGTCGGTGCCCGAGTAGTTGTTGTTCTCGAGCCGCGCGCCGAGCGTGATGCTGAAGCGGTCCGGAACCAGCGAAATCTCGTCGTTCACGAAAATGCTTCCGAGGCGGAAATCGCGGCTCCGGCTGGCGAAGGTCACGTAGGAGCCCGGCGGGCTCGTCGTGGTGTCGGTCGACAGCCGGTAATTGGCGCCGATCATGAGGTCGTGGTCGCCGCGGGGCGCGAGACGGTATTGGACGTCGAGATCGAAGGTGTCGCGCTCCTCGCGCAGCACGTGCTGCGCGTCGAGCGTGCGCTGCGTGAAGTAGGACTGAAACACGAGTTCGGAGCCGTCGTCGGCCAGCGATTCGTAGCGGCCATGAAGGTGGCTGCCGGACAAGGTCATCACCGAGTTGACGACGCCGATGTTGTTGGGCTTCGTCGGGTCGGCGAAGTTGTAGGTGTCCGCGTTGCGGTCGCGGAAGGCCTCGCCGTTGAGCGAAAGCCGGTTGCCCGAGGACAACAGCCAGTCGGCGCGGAAGCCGGCCATGCCTGCCTCGCCCCAGTCGGTTGCGCGGCTGCCGTCGGGCTTGTAGCCGGCGCGGCGGTCCAGGGATTTTCCGTACACGCGCAGGTGGCCGGAATCGCCGAGCGGCGAGCCGTAGCGCGCGCTGACGTTGTACCTATCCTCGCTGCCGGCGACGGCGGCGACCAGCCCGCCCTGCGTGTCGCGCGCCTTGCGCGTGATGATGTTGATGGCGCCGTTGACGGCGTTGGAACCCCACATCGCCGCGTTCGGCCCGCGGATGACCTCGATGCGCTCGATATCCTCGAGGACCGTGTCCTCGGCCTCCCAGAACACGCCGGAGAACAGCGGCGAATAGATGCTGCGGCCGTCCTTCAGCACCTGCAGCTGGTTGGCGAAGCGGCCGTTGCCGCCGCGCGCGGAAACCGCCCAGCGGTTGTTGCCGATGCGCGCCACTTCGATCCCCGGCGCCATCGCCAGCACGTCGGCAAGGCTGCGGGCGCCGGAGCGGACGATGTCTTCCCGCGTGATGACGAAGACGGCTGCGGCGACGCGTTGCAGGCTTTGGGTACGGCGGGAGGCGCTGACCACCTCGGCATTGACCAGTTCCTCGAGTCCGATGTCGGGAACGGGCTCGTCAGCCGCCGCGGTCGCAGGAAGGGCGACTGTGATCAGGCCGCAAATGACGGCAGCGACGATTGAAGTTGAGAGGCGCATGGTCTGCGTTCCGGCTGACGAGCAGGAGGGACGGGCCTGCGACGAAGAAAGGGGATGGCCTATTTCGCGCTAGGCGAAGCCCTGCGGATGTTACACAAGAATGCCAGCGCCACCCAATGGGCATTTCTACTTGCGAACGGGATTTCCGCCGCGCCGTGCGGCGGGCGGGCGAAAGACTAGGCGGCCAGCCTTGCCGTCTTGTGGGCGGCGATGACCTGGAGCAACTGCGAGAACACCTTGGGATTGCCGGCCACCACGTTGCCCGTGGCGAGGTAGGCACTTTCGCCGGCGAGATCGCTGACGAGGCCGCCGGCCTCGGTGATCAGCAGCGTGCCCGCGGCCATGTCCCAGGGCGAGAGGCCGAATTCCCAGAAGGCGTCGAGGCGGCCTGCGGCGACATAGGCGAGGTCGAGCGAGGCGGCGCCCGGGCGGCGCAGCCCGGCGGTCTTCTGCGTCAGTTCGCGGAAGATGGCGATGTAGGCGTCGACATGATCGAACACGCGGTAGGGAAACCCGGTGCCGATCAGCGACTCGGCAAGCTTGGTGCGCTTGGAGACGCGGATGCGCTTGTCGTTGAGGAAGGCACCGGCGCCCTTGCTGGCGGTGAACAGTTCGTTCTTGGTCGGGTCGTAGATCACCGCGTGGGTCATCACGCCGCGGTGGGCGAGGCCGATCGAGACCGCATATTGCGGAAAGCCGTGGATGAAGTTCGTCGTGCCGTCGAGCGGATCGATGATCCACTGGTACTCGGAATCGCTGCCGCTGCCGGCGGTCGCGCCGGACTCCTCTGCTAAAATCGCATGCTGCGGATAGGCCTCGCGCAGGGTATCGATGATCGCGTTTTCCGCCGCGCGGTCGACTTCGGTGACGTAATCGCTCTGCTGCTTGACGCTGACCGTCAGGACGCCGACATCCAGGCTGGCACGATTGATGATCTGGCCGGCGCGGCGTGCAGCCTTGACGGCGATGTTGAGCATGGGATGCATGGAGGCGGACGGCAATGAGGCGCTTGGCGCGAAGGCGCGAATTCTAATATGAACGACTCATCACCGCTCGCGCGCATCCGCGTCGTGCTCTCGCATACCAGCCATCCGGGAAACATCGGCGCCGCGGCGCGCGCGATGAAGACCATGGGATTGTCGCGCCTCTATCTCGTCAATCCGCGCTTCTTTCCCGATCCCCAGGCCGATGCGATGGCCGCCGGCGCCGACGATGTGCTGGCGAACGCGCGCGTCTGCGCCACGCTGGCGGAGGCGCTCGCCGGCACGCGCTTCGCTACCGCCATGACGGCGCGCCGCCGTGGCTTGGCCACCGAGCCGCTCTGGGCGCGCGAGGCGGCCGGCGAGCTGGCGCAGCTGGCATGCCAGGACGAGGTGGCGCTGGTGTTCGGCAACGAGACCGCCGGCCTCAGCAACGAGGAGGTTTCGCTGTGCGCGCGCTGGGCGAAGATCCCCACCGATCCTGCGTGGTCGTCGCTGAATCTCGCGCAGGCGGTGCAGGTGATGTGCTACGAACTGCGCATGGCCGCCGTCGACAGCGGCGCCCCGCCGCCGATCAACGACGCCGGCCTGCCGGCAAGCCACGAGGAAGTGGAAGGCATGATCGCCCACCTCGAGCGCGCGGCGATCGGTTCCGGCTTCCTCGACCCGGCGCAGCCGAAGCGGCTGATCCCGCGCATGCGCCGCATGTTCGCGCGTGCCGGGCTCGAAAAGGAAGAAGTGAACATCCTGCGCGGAATGCTGTCGTCGTTCGAGACCGGGCCTTATCGCAAGCCCGACCAAAAAACTTGACCCGCGATGTCGGGTTTTTTACCATTTCACCTTTTGCTGATGGATCGACCCCAATGTTCGCGCGGTTAAAAGAAGACATCGCCTGCGTATTCGAGCGGGACCCGGCGGCGCGCACGATCTGGGAGGTCGTCAGCTGCTACCCGGGACTGCACGCGCTGACGCTGCACCGGGCGTCGCACTGGCTGTGGCGCCAGCGCATGCGCTGGCTGGCGCGCTTCCTGTCGCATTTCACGCGCTGGCTGACCGGCATCGAGATCCACCCCGGCGCGACCATCGGGCGCCGCGTGTTCATCGACCATGGCATGGGCGTGGTCATCGGCGAGACGGCCGAGATCAAGGACGAGTGCACGCTCTATCACGGCGTCACGCTCGGCGGGACTTCATGGAACAAGGGCAAGCGGCATCCGACGCTGGAGCGCGGCGTCGTCGTCGGCGCCGGCGCCAAGGTGCTCGGCCCGATCACCGTGCGCGAGGGCGCGAAGGTCGGCTCGAACGCCGTCGTCGTGCGCGACGTGCCGCCCGGCGCCACGGCAGTCGGCATTCCGGCGCGCATCGTCGAGGCCGGCCGCGCCGAGTTGCGCGAGGCGAAGGCGGAGACCATGGGGTTCTCGGCCTACGCGGTGTCGAAGAACGAGGACGACCCGCTTTCCCAGGCCATTCACGGGTTGCTGGACCATGCGGTCGAGACCGATCGCCGCATCGAACTCCTGCTGCGCTACATCGAGCGGGCCGGTATTTCGCTCGAGGACGACGTCGCCACGGCCGACAAATTCGATCCGAAATACTTGTCCAAGATAGTTGACTGAGCAGAAGGGGTTGGATATAGTCGATCAAAACGGTCAGGTATTTTCCTTCGGTCGACCGTTTTCTTTCGCGAGGATCGCATCATGAGATTGACCACCAAAGGGCGTTTCGCCGTGACCGCGATGATCGACTTGGCCCTGCGCCAGCACGATGGCCCCGTTACGCTGGCTGGCATTGCCGACCGCCAGAGCATTTCGCTTTCCTACCTCGAGCAGTTGTTCGGCAAGCTGCGCCGCAACCAGTTGGTGGCCAGCGTGCGCGGCCCCGGCGGCGGCTACTGCCTGGCCAAGCCCGTGGACACGATTTCGGTCGCGGACATCATCCAGGCCGTCGACGAGCCGCTCGATGCCACCAGCTGCGGCGGCAAGCGCAACTGCCACGACGAGAAGCCCTGCATGACGCACATGCTGTGGACCAGCCTGAACACGCGCATGTATGAATACCTGAGCTCGGTGAAACTCGCCGAGCTGGTGCGCCAGCAGCGTCCGGGCAACGAGCCGATCCCGATCAGCGACGAGCGTCCTGCGCGCCGTGCGCGGCGCCCGAGCGCGGCCATGACGGCCTGAGGAAGAAATCCGGGAGGTTCGCATGTTCGCGCCCGCCTATCTCGACCACAACGCGACCACGCCGGTGCTGCCGGCGGCGCTCGAGGCCATGCTGCCGTTTTTCGTGCAGCAGTACGGCAATGCCTCGAGTCGCCACGAGTACGGCCGCGCCGCGCGCCTGGCGGTCGACACGGCGCGCCAGCAGGTCGCGGCGGCGCTGGGCGCGCATCCGACCGAGGTCGTATTCACCAGCGGCGGGTCCGAGGCCAACAACCTGTTCCTCAAGGGCGCTGCGGCAAGCATGAAGCCGGGTGCGCTCGCCGTTTCGGCGATCGAACACCCGTGCGTGCGCCAGCCGGCGCTCGAACTGCAACGCCAGGGCTGGACGCTGCACGAGATCGCCGTTGATGCCGACGGCCGCATCGACGGTGCGGACTACGTGCGCGCCCTCGAGGCGGCGCCGAAGCTGGTCTCGGTGATGCTCGCCAACAACGAGACCGGCACGCTGCAGGACGTCGCGGCGCTGGCCGAGGCGGCGAAACGCACGCGCGGCTGGTTCCATACCGACGCCGTGCAGGCCTTCGGCAAGGTCGAGGTCGACTTTCGCGCGCTGAACGCAAGCGGCGTCCATGCGCTGACGGTCTCGGCGCACAAGATCGGCGGCCCCAAGGGAGCCGGCGCACTCGTGCTCGACAAGCGCGTCGAGTTGCGTCCGCTGATCTCCGGCGGTGGCCACGAGCGCGGCCTGCGCTCCGGCACCGAGAACGTGCCGGCGATCGTCGGCTTCGGCGTTGCCGCCGAACTCGCGGCGAGCCGGCGCGTCGAGCACTCGGCACGCCTGCGCGCGCTGCGCGAAGCGCTCGAGCGCGGCCTCGTCCAGCAAGGCGCGACGATTTTCGCTGCCGCGGCGGAGCGCCTGCCGAACACCGTCTATTTCGGCTTCCTCAACCTCGACGGCGAGACGCTGGTCGCCAAGCTCGACCGCGCCGGCTTTGCCGTCGCCAGCGGCGCCGCCTGCTCGAGCGCCAATCCCGAGCCCTCGCACGTGCTGATGGCGATGGGCGTGGTGCCGGAACTCGCGCGCGGCGCGGTGCGCGCCAGCCTGGGACCGGAGACCGCCGACATCGTCGTCGAACAATTTCTCGCCGCCCTCGCCGAGACGCTGCGCCAGTTGCGCGGCCTGACGGCGCTGGCAGCCTGACATAACTAGAAATCTGGAGCCCCCACCATGAAGCTTTTCGGAGCCAAGCGATGCTGAAATTCCCGATCTACCTCGACTACTCGGCGACGACGCCGGTCGATCCGCGCGTTGCGGAAAAGATGATTCCGTATCTCGTCGAGAAATTCGGCAACCCCGCCTCGCGCTCGCACCCCTTCGGCTGGGAGTCCGAGAAGGCGGTCGAGGAAGCGCGCGAACAGGTCGCGTTGCTGGTCAACGCCGACCCGAAGGAGATCATCTGGACCTCCGGCGCCACCGAGTCGAACAACCTCGCCATCAAGGGCGCGGCGAACTTCTACGGCGCCACCAAGGGCAAGCACATCGTCACCGTGGCGACCGAGCACAAGGCCGTGCTCGACACCTGCAAGGAACTCGAGCGCGTCGGCTACGAGGTCACCTACCTGACGCCGCAGGAGAACGGCCTCGTCACGCTCGACCAGTTCAAGGCGGCGCTGCGCAAGGACACGGTGCTGGCCTCGGTGATGGCGGTGAACAACGAGATCGGCGTCATCCAGCCGATCGCCGAACTCGGCGAGATCTGCCGCGAAGCCGGCGTGATCTTCCACGTCGACGCCGCGCAGGCGACCGGCAAGATGCCGCTCGACCTGGCGAAGCTCAAGGTCGACCTGATGTCGTTCTCGGCGCACAAGACATACGGCCCCAAGGGCATCGGCGCGCTCTACGTGCGCAGGAAGCCGCGCATCCGCCTCGAAGCGCAGATGCACGGCGGCGGCCATGAGCGCGGCCTGCGTTCCGGCACGCTGGCGACGCACCAGATCGTCGGCATGGGCGAGGCCTTCCGCCTTGCGCGCGAGGAGATGGCGACCGAGAACGAGCGCATTCGCATGCTGCGCGACAAGCTGATGCGCGGCATGGCCGACATCGAGGAAACCTTCGTCAACGGCGACGTCGAGCAGCGCGTGCCGCACAACCTCAACGTCAGCTTCGCCTTCGTCGAGGGCGAGTCGCTGATCATGGCGATCAAGGACATCGCCGTGTCGTCCGGTTCCGCCTGCACCTCGGCGAGCCTGGAGCCGTCCTACGTGCTGCGTGCGCTCGGACGCTCGGACGAACTCGCCCACAGCTCGATCCGCTTCACCCTCGGCCGCTTCACGACGGAGGAGGAAATCGACTTCACCGTTAAACTCTTGCACGACAAGCTCGGCAAGCTGCGTGAACTCTCCCCGCTGTGGGAGATGTACAAGGACGGCATCGACCTCAACACCGTCCAGTGGGCCGCGCACTAAGGAGAACATCATGTCTTACAGCACGAAAGTCATCGATCACTACGAGAACCCGCGCAACGTCGGCTCCTTCGAGAAGGACGAAGAGGGCGTCGGCACCGGCATGGTCGGCGCGCCGGCCTGCGGCGACGTCATGAAGCTGCAGATCCGCGTCAACAAGCAGGGCGTCATCGAGGACGCCAAGTTCAAGACCTACGGCTGCGGCTCGGCGATCGCCTCGAGCTCGCTCGTCACCGAGTGGGTCAAGGGCAAGACGGTCGACCAGGCGCTCGACATCAAGAACACGCAGATCGCCGAAGAACTGGCGCTGCCGCCGGTGAAGATCCACTGCTCGATCCTCGCCGAGGACGCCATCAAGGCGGCCGTCGCCGACTACAAGAAAAAACACACTTCCTGAGGATTGGATCCATGACAGTTACGCTTTCCGAACGCGCCGCCAAGCACGTCTCCGGCTACATCGCCAAGCGCGGCAAGGGCATCGGCATCCGTCTCGGCGTCAAGACCTCGGGCTGCTCGGGCATGGCCTACAAGCTCGAGTTCGCCGACGCTGCCGAGCCGGACGACGTGGTCTTCGAGAGCCATGGCCTCAAGGTGCTGGTCGACCCGCGCAGCCTGCCGTACATCGACGGCACCGAACTCGACTACGCGCGCGAAGGCCTCAACGAAGGCTTCAAGTTCAACAACCCGAACGTCAAGGACCAGTGCGGCTGCGGCGAGAGCTTCAACGTCTGACTGCCGCCGGCCAATGACGAGCCTCGATACCAGCTTCGCGCACCAGGATCACTTCGCGCTGTTCGGGCTGCCGCGCACGTTCGCGGTGGACCGTCCGCTGCTCGACCAGCTCTACCGCGACGTTCAGGCGCGCGTCCATCCCGACAAGTACGCTCACGCCGGCGACGCCGATCGCCGCGTCGCCATGCAGTGGGCGACACAGGTCAACGAGGCCTACCAGACGCTGCTCGATCCGGTGAAGCGCGCGCGCTACCTGCTCCACCTCGAAGGCCACGACCCGCGCATCGAGACCAACACCGCGATGCCGGCCGAGTTCCTGATCGAGCAGATGGAACTGCGCGAGGCCGTCGAGGAAGCGCGCGCGGGCGCCGACGTCGATGCGCTCGACGAACTGCATCGCCGCGTGCGCAAGGACATGGCCGCACGCCAGGGCGAACTCGCCGATGCGCTCGACGCCCGGCACGATTACGCCCACGCCGGCGAGGTGGTGCGCCGGCTGATGTTCGACCAGAAGCTGCTCGCCGAAGTCGATGCGGCGCTCGAGGCCGTCGAGGCCTGACACCAGAACGAAAAAGAACAACGATGGCTCTCCTACAGATCTCCGAACCCGGCGAATCGGCCGCGCCCCACGAACACCGCCTGGCGATCGGCATCGACCTTGGCACCACGAACTCGCTGGTCGCTACGGTCCGCAGCGGCATGGCCGTGGTGCTGAGCGACGAAAGCGGCCGGCCGCTCGTGCCGTCGGTCGTGCATTACGACGGCGACGGCGGCGCCGAGGTGGGCTATGAAGCCCAGGCACGCCAGTCGGTCGATCCGCGCAACACCATCGTCTCGGTCAAGCGCTTCATGGGCCGCGGGTTGAAGGACATCGCCCACATCGAATCCATGCCCTATGACTTCGAGGAAGGCGAGGGCATGATCCGCCTGCGCACGGTGCAGGGCGTGAAGTCGCCGGTCGAGGTTTCCGCAGACATCCTCAAGGCGCTGCGTGCGCGCGCCGAGTCTGCGCTCGCCGGCCAGATCACCGGCGCGGTCATCACCGTTCCCGCCTACTTCGACGACGCGCAGCGCCAAGCCACCAAGGACGCCGCGCGGCTCGCCGGCATCAACGTGCTGCGCCTGCTCAACGAGCCGACGGCCGCGGCGATCGCCTACGGCCTCGACAACGCGGCCGAGGGCACCTTCGCCGTCTACGACCTCGGCGGCGGCACCTTCGACATCTCGATCCTCAAGCTCTCCAAGGGCGTGTTCCAGGTGCTGTCGACGGGCGGCGACTCGGCGCTCGGCGGTGACGACTTCGACCACCGCATCTTCTGCTGGATCATCGAGGAGGCGAAGCTCAAGCCCGTCTCGCCGCACGACGGCCGCCTGCTGCTGACCCGCGCGCGCGAGGCCAAGGAATACCTGACGACCCACGCCGAGGCGCCGATCACCGTGCGGCTCGGCAGCGGCGAGTACGTCGACGTCAAGCTGACGACGGCGAAGTTCACCGAGATCACGCGCACGCTGGTGCAGAAGACGATCACGCCGACGCGCAAGGCCTTGCGCGATGCAGGCCTGTCGCCGCAGGACATCAAGGGCGTCGTCATGGTCGGCGGCGCCACGCGCATGCCCCAGATCCAGCATGCGGTGGCCGAGTACTTCGGCCAGGAGCCGCTCAACAACCTCGATCCCGACAAGGTCGTCGCGCTCGGCGCGGCGACGCAGGCCAATCTGCTCGCCGGCAACCGCGCCGCCGGCGACGACTGGCTGCTGCTCGACGTCATCCCGCTGTCGCTCGGCATGGAGACCATGGGCGGCTTGGTCGAGAAGATCATCCCGCGCAACTCGACGATCCCGATCGCGCGCGCGCAGGAATTCACCACCTTCAAGGACGGCCAGATGGCGATGGCGCTGCAGGTCGTGCAGGGCGAGCGCGAGCTGGTGTCCGATTGCCGCAGCCTCGCCCGCTTCGAGCTGCGCGGCATCCCGCCGATGGTCGCCGGCGCCGCGCGCATCCGCGTCACCTTCCAGGTCGACGCTGACGGCCTGCTGTCGGTGACGGCGCGCGAGCAGACCACGGGCCACGAGGCGCGCATCGAAGTGAAGCCGTCGTACGGCCTCTCCGACGACGAGATCGCCGCCATGCTCAAGGACAGCTACAGCCACGCCTCGGAAGACGCCTTCCGCCGCGCGCTGCGTGAGGCGCAGGTCGAAGCGCAGCGTTTGATCGAAGCCGTGCAGTCGGCGCTGCGCGAGGATGCGGCGCTGCTCTCGCCGGCTGAACTGGCGCACGTCGATGCTTGCGTGACGCGGCTCCAGGCCGTCATGGTCGGCGACGACCGGCGCGCGATCGACGCCGCGATGGATGCGCTGAGCAAGGGCACTGCGGAATTCGCCGCGCGCCGCATGAACGCTTCGGTCCAGCGCGCCCTCTCCGGCAAGAAGCTCGAGGAGCTGAACCCGTGACCCGCATCGTCGTCCTGCCCCACGTCGAACTCTGTCCCGAAGGCGCCGTCATCGAGGCGCCGGTTGGCCAGTCGATCTGCGACGCGCTGCTCTCCAACGGCATCGAGATCGAGCACGCCTGCGAGAAATCCTGCGCCTGCACCACCTGCCACGTCGTCATCCGGGAGGGCTACAACTCGCTCGAACCGGCGGAGGAAACCGAGGACGACCTGCTCGACAAGGCCTGGGGCCTCGAGCCTACCTCGCGCCTGTCGTGCCAGGCGATCGTGACCGAGACGCCGCTGGTGGTCGAGATTCCGAAATACACGATCAATATGGCGAAGGAAGGCGGAGGAGGGCCGCGCAAATGAAGTGGACCGACATCAACGACATCGCCATCGAACTCGCCGACGCGCATCCGGAGGTCGATCCGACGCGCGTCAATTTCGTGGACCTGATGCGCTGGGTGGTGGCGCTGCCCGGCTTCGAGGACGACCCCAAGCACTGCGGCGAGAAGATCCTCGAGGCCATCCAGCAGGCCTGGATCGACGAGGCGAGCTGAAGCTCGAGGCCTGCGAGTCCGCACGGGTGGCACGATGATCGACACCCACTGTCACCTCGACGCCGCCGAGTTCGACGCCGACCGCGATCAGGTCGTCGAACGCGCCAGGGCGGCACGCGTCGCCCGCATCATCGTCCCCGCGATCGAGCGGGCGAATTTCGGCACCGTGGCCTCCATCTGCCGCGAGTATCCGATCTGCGCGCCGGCTTACGGCATCCATCCGCTCTATGCCGATCGCGCGCGCGAGGAGGATATCGACGTGCTGGCCGAAACGCTGCAGCGCGAGCCGGCCGTGGCCGTCGGCGAGATCGGCCTCGACTTCTACGTGCCCGGCCAGGACGGCACGCGGCAGGAAGTCCTCTTTGCCGAGCAGCTCAAGATCGCCCGCCGCCTCGGCCTGCCGGTGCTGCTGCACGTGCGCAAGGCGATCGACGTGGTCCTCAAGCACCTGCGCCGCATCCGCGTCGTCGGCGGCATCGCGCACGCCTTCAACGGCAGCCGCCAGCAGGCGGAAGAGTTCGCCCGCCTTGGCTTCAAGCTCGGCTTCGGCGGCGCAGTGACGCCGGCGCGTGCCACCCATCTGCGCGAACTGGCGGCAACGCTGCCCGACGAGCTGATCGTGCTCGAGACCGACGCGCCGGACATACCGCCGGCGTGGATGGAAAAGGGCGCGCGGAACGAGCCGGCGGAACTGCCTCGCATCGCCTCGGTCATCGCAGAACTGCGCGGCGTCGACGTCGTGCAGCTCGCGGCGGTGACGTCGGCCAACGCCCGCGCCGTCTTCCCCGGCCTCTCCGGCTGAGGCTTGCGGCGGGGCGATCTGCGCCGCATGCGCGTCCGCCTGCCGCTGAACTGGCGGACGAAGAACGTCGTCGGCTCGCTTCACGCTCTACGCACGACTTCGTGCTCGACGACGCCGCTGGCGCACGCGATCCGGCCGCAGGCCGGCCGGATCGCGGCCATCATCGACTCCATCGGCAAGGCGCGCGAAGGCGATACCATTGCACTCGACTTCTCGGCCGCCGGCGTGGCCGTCGGCTTCAACGGCGAAGCGCGCGGCACGGTGGCGGGAGAGGGATTCGGCAAGGCGCTGCTCAGGGTCTGGCTCGGCGATCGGCCGGCGGACGCTGCGCTAAAAAAAGCGCTGCTCGGCGGTTGAGCGGGGAGGGAGGAGAGACCATGGAAAAGATCTGGCTGCAGAGCTATCCGGAAGGCGTGCCGGCCGAAATCGACACCGCCCACATTCCCTCGCTGGTCGCGCTGTTCGAGCAGGCCTGCGAGAAGTACGCCGACAAGGTCGCCTACATCAGCATGGGCCGCGGCATGACCTACCGGCAGCTCGACGAGGAGAGCGCCGCCTTCGCCGGCTGGCTGCAATCGCGCGGGCTCGGCAAGGGCGAGCGCGTTGCGCTGATGATGCCCAACCTGCTGCAGTATCCGGTGGCGCTGTTCGGCACGCTACGGGCCGGCTGCATCGTCGTCAGCTGCAATCCGCTGTACACGCCGCGCGAACTCGAGCACCAGCTCAAGGACTCGGGCGCAACGGCGATCGTGATCGTCGAGAACTTCGCGCACACGCTCGAGCAGGTCGTCGAGCGCACGGCGATCCGCCACGTCGTCGTCACGCCGATGGGCGAGATGCTCGGTCTCAAGGGCGTGGCGGTGAACCTCGTGGTGCGTCACGTCAAGAAGCTGGTGCCGCGCTACCGGCTGCCGGATGCCATCGACTTCCGCTCCGCGCTCGCCACGGGCCGGCGCCACGGCTGGAAGCCGGTCGCGCTGGCGCGCGACGACATCGCCTTCCTGCAATACACCGGCGGCACCACCGGCATCTCGAAGGGGGCGATGCTGACGCACGCCAACATCGCCTCCAACGTGACGCAGGCATATCACTGGATCAAGCCGGTGATCCGCGAGGGCGAGGAATTCATCGTCACGGCACTGCCGCTGTACCACGTCTTCGCCCTGACCGCGAACTGCCTGACCTTCCTGATGATCGGCGCACGCAACCTGCTGATCTGCAATCCGCGCGACATCCCGGGATTCGTCAAGGAATGGCGCCGCTATCCGGTGACGGTGGTCACCGGCGTCAACACGCTGTTCAATGCACTGCTCAACAATCCGGACTTCGCGACGCTCGATTTCTCGCCCCTGCGCGTCACGCTCGGCGGCGGCATGGCGGTGCAGGGACCGGTGGCGGAACGCTGGCTGAAGACGACCGGCGTGCCGCTGCTGCAGGCCTACGGCCTGACCGAAACCTCGCCCGCGGCGACCATCAATCCGCTCGACATGCGCGAGTTCAACGGCGCCATTGGCTTGCCGATCTCCTCGACCGAAGTGGTGATCCGCAACGATGCCGGGGACGTTCCCGGCGGCCAGGTCGGCGAGATCTGCATCCGTGGCCCGCAGGTGATGAAGGGCTACTGGCAGCGGCCGCAGGATACCGAGAACGTCTTCCACGGCGACGGCTTCCTGCGCACGGGCGACCTCGGCTACATCGATCCGAAGGGCTTCGTCTTCCTGGTCGACCGCAAGAAGGACATGATCCTGGTCTCGGGTTTCAACGTCTATCCGAACGAGGTCGAGGAGGCGGTGGCGATGCATCCGGGCGTCATCGACGTCGCCGCCATCGGCGTGCCCGACGAGCACTCGGGCGAGGCGGTGAAGATCTTCGTCGTGCGCAAGGACCCGGCGCTCGACGCGCGCACGCTGATCGAGCACTGCCGCGGCCTGCTCACCGGCTACAAGGTGCCGAAGCACGTCGAGTTCCGCGACGACCTGCCGCGCACCAACGTCGGCAAGATCCTGCGCCGGGCGCTGAGGGATGCCGCCTGATGCCGATCCCCGAGTCGCTCGGCCGTAACCTCGTGCTGCCGGTGATCTGCGCGCCGATGTTCATCGTCTCCAATCCCGACCTGGTCATCGCCCAGTGCCGCAGCGGCGTCATCGGCGCCTTCCCGGCGCTCAACGCGCGGCCGAAGGAGCAGCTCGACGACTGGCTCGCGTGCATCAAGGCCGAACTTGCGGCAGACCCGAAGGCCGCCGCCTTCGCCGTCAACCAGATCGTGCACCAGTCGAACGACCGGCTCGAGCACGACATGGCGCTGTGCGTGAAGCACGAGGTGCCGCTGATCATCACCAGCCTGCGCGCGCCGAACGACATAGTGCCGCACGTGCATGCCTACGGCGGCAAGGTGTTCCACGACGTCGTCAGCGTGCGCCATGCCGAGAAGGCGCTGGAGGCGGGCGTGGACGGCCTGATCCTCGTCTGTGCCGGTGCCGGCGGCCATGCCGGCACGCTGAGTCCGTTCGCGCTGGTCGGCGAGGTCCGCAAGTTCTACGACGGGCCGATCGCGCTCTCGGGCGCCATCACCAACGGCGCCGCGGTGCTCGCGGCGCAGGCCATGGGCGCCGACTTCGCCTACATCGGCACGCGCTTCATCGCCACCCCGGAGGCGAACGCCGCCGCGGCCTACCGGCAGGCGATCCTCGATTCCGCCGCGGCCGACGTGGTCTATACGCCGTACTTCACCGGCGTGCACGGCAACTACCTGAAGAAGAGCATCGTCGCAGCCGGCCTCGATCCGGACAGGCTGCCCGAGCGCGACAAGTCCGCGATGGATTTCGGCGGCGGCGCCGCCAAGGCGTGGAAGGACATCTGGGGCGCGGGACAGGGCGTCGGCACGATCGACGACGTGCGTCCGGCTGCCGAAGTCATCGCCCGCATGAGGGAGGAATACCGCGCGGCGCAAGCCGCACTGCGGACTGCGGCAATCTGACGCAGGGGCTGATTATTCCGGGTCAATTCCCGGCGCACGGCCGTGGCCTAGAGTCGGGGTCCCCTCAACCCGGAGAACCCCATGAAGAAGATTCTTGCGATCGTCTTTGCCGCCGCTTCCCTCGCGGCTGCCCCGGCCGTCGCTGCCGATGCCCACCAGCACGATGACCACGCCGCCCACGGTGCCAAGCTGCAGCTCGACAACGGTCGCAAGTGGCCGTCCGACGCCGCATTGCGCAAGTCGATGAGCAGCCTGCGCGCGGCGTTCGCCGGGAAAATCCACGCCATCCATGCAGGCAAGCTGCCGCCCGAGGGCTACCGTGAGCTCGGCAGCCGCGTCGAGGGCGCCGTCGCCGACATCGTCGCCGAGTGCAAGCTGGAACCAAAGGCCGATGCGATGCTCCATATCGTTGTCGCCGATCTGATCGCGGGTGCCGACGTCATGCAGGGCAAGGCGGCGGGCAACCCGATGGAAGGCGCGCACAAGGCGGTGATGGCGCTCAATGCCTACGGGCGGCATTTCGATCATCCGGACTGGAAACCCTTGAAGTGACGGACGCCGGCGGCGAGCGAGACGCGAAGACGAGTTCCACCTTCAGGCCGCGACCGCCACCGTCGCCGACCGAGAAGGCCACGCTCGAGCGCATCGTCGCCATGCGCCACTGGACCGACAAGCTGATCACCTTCCGCACCACGCGCCAGCGCAGCTTCCGCTTCAGGCCGGGCCAGTTCGCACGGCTCGGCGTCGCCACCGAGACCGGCGGCATCGTCTGGCGCGCCTACTCGATGGTGTCGGCGGACTACGACGAACACCTCGAGTTCTTCTCGATCGTCATCCCCGACGGCGCCTTCACGACACGGCTGGCGCGCCTCGAGGTCGGCGATTCGCTCTGGGTCGAGAAGCAGGCCTACGGCTTCCTGACGGTCGACCGATTCGCGCTCGATGGCGACCTCTGGATGCTGGCGAGCGGCACCGGCGTGGCGCCCTTCCTGTCCATCCTGCGCGATCCCTCGGTGTGGGAGCGATTCGACAGCCTCGTTCTCGCCTACAGCGTGCGCGAGGCGCGTGACCTCGTCTACCGCGACGAGATCGAGGCGCTGCCGCACGACCCGCTGTTCGCGCCGCATGGCGACAAGCTGCGCTTCGTGCCCGTCGTGACGCGCGAGAAGGTGGCCGGCGCGCTCGACCGCCGCCTGACGGCGCTGTGCGCCGACGATGCGCTGGAATCTGCCGTCGGCGTGCCGTTCGACGCGGCGCGCTCGCGCGTGCTCATTTGCGGCAATCCGCAGATGCTGGACGATTTGCGCGAGGTGCTGACGAAACGCGGCCTCAAGCCCGACCGCAGCCGGGAGCCGGGCAACCTCGCGTTCGAGAACTACTGGTAGGCGACGGGAAGGCGCGTCTTCAGCATCGGTGCGTCGGTTCGCGCCATGTGGGCGCTGATGGCCTCCGCGAAGGCCGTGATCTTGTTGATCGCGTCGATGCAGTCGCGGTTCTCGGTGTAATCCGCCAGGATCGAGGTCAGCGCCTCCGTCAGGCGGACATGCTCGCGGCTGTGCGACTCGAAATCCTCGCGGCAGACGCTCCGGCGCAACACATCGACCTCATGGTCGAAGTGGGCGACGCTCGCGAGCACAAGCTCGCTCAGCGTGCGACGGATTCCTGCGCCGCACTCGGCGCCGTATTGGCAGTCGGAGCGACGGGTCATCCGCTCGCCCAGCGGCAGGCGACAGGTGGGGCAGGTCGTCAGAAGCCGGGACATCGCCTCGTGCTCGTCGTCCAGGGCCTGGATCGCCAGTTGGCGCTTCTGTTGATTCGTCGGCATGGCGGCATCGGATATCTGTAGATTGCGCTGCCACGATGCAATTCTCGCGCCAGAGACGTCAGCGGAATATGCGGACATCGTTGCGCCGCATGAACCCGGCGATGCCGGGCTGCAAGGCGAGCAGGAAGGATTCCGGCGGCGACGGCGAATCGGAGCGACTTCCCGGATGCGGGAATCGCTCCCGATATTGGAAATCCGAGCGCTCAGTCGAGCGTGTGCGACACCAGCCCGTCGGCGAGCTTGGGCTCGAACCAGGTCGACTTCGGCGGCATGACGTTGTTGCTGTCCGCAACGGCCATCAGGTCTTCCATGCGCGTCGGGAACATGGCGAAGGCCACGGCCATCTCGCCAGAGTTCACGCGTTTCTCGAGCTCGCCGAGTCCGCGCATGCCGCCGACGAAATCGATGCGCTTGTCGCGGCGCAGGTCGGCGATGCCGAGGATCGGGCCGAGGAGGTTCTCCGACAGCAGACTGACGTCGAGGCGCGCGACCGGGTCGTTCGCCGGCACGAGTTCCGGCTTGATCGCGAGGCGCAGCCAGCGGCCGCAGAGATACAGGCCGCATTCTCCGGGACGCGAGGGGCGCACTTGTTCGTTGCCCGGCGTCACCGTGTAACGCTCGGCGACGCGCGCCAGGAACTCGTCTTCCGACAGGCCGTTGAGGTCCTTGACGACGCGGTTGTAGTCCATGATCTTCATTTCGTGGTGCGGGAAGATCACGGCGAGGAAATAATCGCTCGCCTGTACGACGCCGGGCTTGCGGCGCGCCGCGGCGACCCGCGATGCCGCCGCTGAGCGATGGTGGCCGTCGGCGATGTAGAGTGCCGGCATGGCGTCGAAAGCGGCGGTGATGCGGGCGATCAGCGCCGCGTCGCGCACCACCCAGATCGCGTGGCGGATGCCGTCCGGCGCGGTGACATCGGCGTCCGGGGTGCCTGCGCTGGCCTGGGCGAGCAGCGCGTCGGCATCGCTCGCCGCCGGGTAGGCGAGCAGCACGGGGCCGGTCTGCGCGTTCAGCGCCTCGATCTGGCGCACGCGGTCGTCTTCCTTGTCGGGGCGCGTGAACTCATGCTTGCGGATCTTGTTGACGTCGTAGGCGGCGACCGAGGCGGCGGCGACGAGGCCGGTCTGCACGTGCGTGCCCATCGTCAGGCGATAGGCGTAGTAGCACGCCTGATCGTCGCGCGCCAGCACGCCGGCGTCGATCATCTTCTTCAGGTTCTCGACGGCCTTCGCATAGACCTGCGGCGAGTAGATGTCGGTCTCGGGCGGCAGGTCGATCTCGGGCTTCGAGATGTGCAGGAAGGACCACGGGCGGCCGGCGGCACGCTCTCTCGCCTCGTCGCTGGAGAGCACGTCGTAGGGCGGGGCGGCGACGTCGGCGGCGCGGCCGGCAGTCGGGCGCAGGCCGCGGAAGGGCTGGATCAGGGGCATGGCGTGTCTCAGGAAGTGGCGCGGCCAGTCAGCGGGCCGCGCAGCGCGTCGCGCGCATCGAGGATCATCTTTTCCGTGGTCGGCCAGTCGACGCAGGCGTCGGTGACCGAGCAGCCGTACTTGAGCTTCGAGAGGTCGGACGGGATCGGCTGGTTGCCGGCCTCGATGAAGCTCTCGATCATCAGGCCGACGATCGAGCGGTTGCCGAGGCGGATCTGGTTCACGACGTCCTGCATCACCAGCGGCTGCAGTTCGGGCTTCTTGTAGCTGTTGGCGTGCGAGCAGTCGACGACGACATTCTGCGGCAGCTTGGCCTTGGCCAGCGCCTGCTCGGCGATCGAGACGCTGACGGTGTCGTAGTTCGGACGGTCGCCGCCGCCGCGCAGTACGAGGTGGCCGTAGCGGTTGCCGCGCGTGCGCACGACGGCTGAGCGGCCCTGGTTGTTGAGGCCGAGGAAGCTGTGCGGGCTCGCTGCCGAGATGATGGCGTTGATGGCGGCGTCGACCGAGCCGTCGGTGCCGTTCTTGAAGCCGACGGGCGTCGACAGGCCTGAGGACATCTCGCGGTGCGTTTGCGATTCGGAGGTGCGCGCGCCGATCGCCGTCCACGCGATCAGGTCGCCGAGGTATTGCGGGGCGATCGGATCGAGCGCTTCGGTCGCCGCCGGCAGGCCGAGTTCGTTGATCTGGAGCAGGAACTCGCGCGCCTTCTGCAGGCCTTCCTCGATGTGGAAGGAATCGTCCATGCGCGGATCGTTGATGTAGCCCTTCCAGCCGGTCGAGGTGCGTGGTTTCTCGAAGTACACGCGCATGACGACGACGATGGTGTCGGCGACCTCGTCGGCAAGCTTCTTGAGCCGGCGGGCGTAGTCGAGTCCGGCGACCGGATCGTGGATAGAGCACGGCCCGACGACGACGAACAGCCGCGGGTCCTTGCGGTCGAGGATGCGCTCGAGCGTGCGGCGCCCGTCGACGACGGCTTGCGCGGCCTTCTCGGAGAGCGGCAGGCGTGCGTGGATTTCCTCCGGCGTCGGCATGGCGTCGAAGGCTTCGATGTTCAGGTTTTCGGTTTGTTGCATGGGATGCGGCTCGGAGGCCGGAGCGGCGGAGCCTTGCGGCCCTCTGTTCATAAAGGCGGCATTTTACTTGAGTCGGCGAACTTATAATCCGGGTCATGGATAGAGTCAGCGTTCTGTTGGTTTGCATGGGCAACATCTGTCGTTCGCCGACGGCGGAGGGCGTGCTGCGCGCCTTCGTGCAGCGCGAAAACCTCGGCGGCGCGTTCGAGATCGACTCGGCGGGCACGCACGGCTACCATGTCGGCGAGCCGCCGGACCCGCGCGCACGCGCGGCGGCGAAGCGCCGCGGCTACGACATCTCGATGCTGCGCGCGCGCCAGGTCAATGCGCTCGACTTCCATCACTACGACTGCATCCTGGCGATGGACGGCGACAATCTCGCGATGCTGGAAAGGGCGTGTCCGCGCGAGCACCGCCACAAGCTGGCGCTGTTCCTGGAATACGCGGCGAACTACGACGAGGACGAAGTTCCCGATCCCTACTACGGCGGCGAGGACGGTTTCGAGCATGTCCTCGATCTGGTCGAGGATGCGGCGCGCGGCCTGATCGCGGCGATGCGCAGCAAATAAAAAAAGGGCACGCGAATCGCGTGCCCTTTTTGTTCAAGCGACGACGCTTCAGTCGTGCTTGGTTTCCACCATCTGCAGCGGTTCGGCGGCGATGACCACCGGCGCTTTCGGCTTGCGGCCGAGGCGCGGGGCTTCGGCGACGGGCGGCGCGGCCGGACGGTTGCCGCCGGCCGTTTCGATCATCACGAGGCCGGCCTGCTGCAGGTCGGCTTCGAGATCGACGGGGGCTGCGGCAGGCTGCGCGACGGGCGCGGGCACGACGATCGGCGCGGCAGGGGTCGCCGGCGCCGGGGCGGCCGCGACGACGGGTTCGACGATGGGCTCGACGACGGCAGCCGGAGCCGGTGCGGCAACGGGCTCGGCCGCAACCGGCGCCTGGACTTCAGCGGCTTCGACTGCCGGGGCGACGGGGGTCATCGGCTGCGGCGTCGGCCAGGGCATTGCGCGCGGCGGAGCGGCTTCCAGCGCGGGAACTGCCGCATCGGCTGCTTCGGGGGCGGGCATCGGCGCCGCGGTTTCGGCGCCGTTGGCGGCTCCGTTCTCGTCGGGACGACGCTCGCCGCGCCCACGGCCGCCGCGACGGCCGCGACGGCGGTTGCCGCCTTCGGCGCCTTGCTGCGGCGCTTCGGTGGCGGGACCTTGACCTTCGATCGACTGGACCACCGGTGTTTCAGCGGCGGCTACGGCTTCTCCGCGCGGGGCTTTCGGCTGGCGCTCGCTGCGCTCGGGGCGCTCACCACGCTCGCCGCGCGGGCGACGTCCGCCTTGGCCTTCGGCCTGCGGCTGTTCTTCGCGCTTCGGCTTTTGCTGCGCATCGACGCGCGGCTCGGCGCGCTCCTTGCGCTCGCCGCGTTCGGCACGCTCGCCGCGACCCGGACGCTCTTCGCGGTCCTCGCGATTGCGGCCGCCACGGCCGCGGCCGCGCTCGCCGCCGCGCTCGCTGCGTTCGCCACGCTCGCCGCGTTCGCGACGCGGCTGGCGGTCGGCCTTCTTCTCGACGGCAGGCTCGGCTTCCGCCTTGCTGCCCGAGAGCCACGAGAAGAACTTGGCGATGAGGCCCGGCTCTTCGGCGCGCGCTTGCGGCTTCGGCTCGGGCTTGACGGTTTCGAGCGGCGCCGGCTGGGCGGGCGTGATGCCCTTGACGGCGGCTTCGAGGCGCTGGGCCTTCGGCTCGGTTTGCGCCGACGGCGGCTGGTAGGTTTCCTCGGCCGGCTTTTCGGCCATCTGGTAGCTGGGAAGGCCGATGCCTTCCTGGTTCAGCTGGTCGTGGCGCAGGCGGATGATCTCGTGCTGCGGCGTCTCGAGATGGCGGTTCGGCACGATGACGAGGTTGATGCGGTGGCGCACCTCGATGCGCGCGATGTCGGCGCGTTTCTCGTTGAGCAGGAAGGTGGCGACATCGACGGGCACCTGGAGATGCACGGCGCCGGTGTTTTCCTTCATCGACTCTTCTTCGAGGATGCGCAGGATGTGCAGCGCGGCCGATTCGGTCGAGCGGATGTGGCCGGTGCCGGTACAGCGCGGGCAGGTGATGTAGCTGGTCTCGGCGAGCGCCGGGCGCAGGCGCTGGCGCGAGAGCTCGAGCAGGCCGAAGCGGCTGATCTTGCCCGTCTGGACGCGGGCGCGGTCGAAGCGCAGCGCGTCGCGCAGGCGGTTCTCGACTTCGCGCTGGTTCTTCGTCGATTCCATGTCGATGAAGTCGATGACGATCAGGCCGCCGAGGTCGCGCAGGCGCAGCTGGCGGGCGATTTCATCGGCTGCTTCGCAGTTGGTGCGGAAGGCGGTTTCCTCGATGTCGCTGCCCTTGGTGGCGCGTCCGGAGTTGACGTCGACCGAGACCAGCGCTTCGGTGTGGTCGATGACGATGGCGCCGCCCGAGGGCAGGTTAACCTGGCGCGAGTAGGCGGACTCGATCTGGTGCTCGATCTGGAAGCGGGAGAACAGCGGCACATCGTCGCGGTAACGCTTGATGCGCGAGACGTTGCTCGGCATCACGGTGGCCATGAAGTGCTGCGCCTGCTCGAAGATGTCGTCGGTGTCGATCAGGATCTCGCCGATGTCGGCGTGGAAATAGTCGCGGATCGCGCGAATCACCAGGCTCGACTCGAGGTAGATCAGGAAGGCGCCCGATTGCGTCTTGGCGGCGCCTTCGATGGCGAGCCAGAGTTGCATCAGGTAGTTCATGTCCCACTCGAGCTCTTCCTTGCTGCGGCCGATGCCGGCCGTGCGGGCGATGAGGCTCATGCCTTGCGGCACTTCGAGCTGATCCATGATCTCGCGCAGTTCCTGGCGGTCCTCGCCTTCGACGCGGCGCGAGACGCCGCCGCCGCGCGGGTTGTTCGGCATCAGCACGAGGTAGCGGCCGGCCAGCGAGATGAAGGTGGTCAGCGCCGCGCCCTTGTTGCCGCGCTCGTCCTTCTCGACCTGGACGATGAGTTCCTGGCCGGTGGAGAGCACGTCCTGGATGCGTGCCTTGCCGGCGTCGACGCCGGGCTTGAAGTAGCTGCGGGAAATTTCCTTGAACGGCAGGAAGCCGTGGCGCTCGGCGCCGTAATCGACGAAGGCGGCTTCGAGGCTGGGCTCGATGCGGGTGATGACCGCCTTGTAGATGTTGCTCTTGCGTTGCTCTTTTGCGGCCGATTCGATGTCGAGGTCGATCAGTTTCTGACCATCAACGATCGCGACGCGGAGTTCTTCGGCCTGCGTCGCATTGAACAGCATGCGTTTCATTTAGTGCTCCCGCGCGCAAGGGCAGGGCACGGCACGCCGTCAGATACGAGGTATCTGGCGGCCGACTAGGTTTGCGGGGTCAGGGACCGGTCCATATGTGAGTTGAGCAAACAGTTGTCGTTTTGGTTGTGTCGCCGGGCCTTCGACTTCGGGAAGGCCGGCTTCAAGCATTCTGTGCCGGTAAAGCCGGGTGCGCGCAAATCAAGTAGTATCGCTGCTTCGGGCCAGCGAGGTGCCCTGGTTCGGGTCGCTGCGAGCGGGATGATCTTCCGGGCCAAGTTTCAGGCAACCGTGGGTCCCGCACCAAGGTTCCGCCGTCATACCGGGATCCCCGGAGGGCGGAACGACGTTTCGGATCACCGCCGCCGACGCCACTTCGGGTCGCCGGGCGCGCCGTCCAAAACGGCAAACCGCACTGATTGTATTTCAGATGAATGCTTTATGCAAAGATTCGGCGACCTTGCTCGAAGTGGGCGAGGAATCGGCCGGCCAGCGCATCGACAACTTCCTTTTGCGGCTGGCGAAGGGCGTGCCGAAGAGCCACGTGTATCGCATCCTGCGCAGCGGCGAGGTCCGGGTCAACAAGGGCCGCATCGGCGCCGACTACAAGCTGAAGCTGGCCGACGTCGTGCGCGTGCCGCCGATCCGGGTGGCGGCCAAGCCCGAGGGCGCCGCCGCGGTGCCGGCTCGAGAGTTCGACATCGTCTTCGAGGACGATGCGCTGATCGTCATCGACAAGCCGTCGGGAGTGGCGGTGCATGGCGGCAGCGGCGTCAGCTTCGGGGTCATCGAGCAGTTGCGCCGCGCGCGGCCGCAGGCCAAGCTGCTCGAACTCGCCCACCGGCTCGACCGCGAGACCTCGGGCCTGCTCCTCGTCGCCAAGAAGCGCTCGGCACTGGCGAAACTGCACGACCAGTTCCGTGACGGTCAGGTGAACAAACGCTATCTGGCCCTGGTGAAGGGGCAGTGGCGCGACGCGCTGCGCCACGTGCGCCTGCCGCTGAACAAGTACCTGACTGCGGACGGCGAGCGGCGCGTGAGCGTCGCGCCGGAGGGCAAGGAGGCCCATTCGATCGTCCGGCTCGTTGCGCGCTGGCAGAACTTCAGCCTCGTCGAGGTGGAATTGAAGACCGGGCGCACCCATCAGATCCGCGTGCATCTTGCCCATCTGGGCTTCCCACTGGCCGGCGACGACAAGTACGGAGACTTTTCTCTCAACAAGGACTTGCAAAAGGCGGGTCTCAAACGCATGTTCCTGCACGCGGTGCGGCTCTCGCTGCCGCATCCGCTCTCGGGCGCGCCGCTGGCCTTCGAGGCTCCGCTGCCGGAGGAACTGCAGGCCTTCGTGGCACGGCTCGATGTCCACGAGAAACGGGAATGGAGCGATGGCAAGAAGGTTTGAACTGATCGTCTTCGATTGGGACGGCACGTTGATGGATTCTGCGGCGCTGATCGTGAACAGCGTCCAGCGCGCCGCCGTCGACCTCGGCCTGGCGCCGCCGAGCGAGGAGCGCGCCCGCCACATCATCGGGCTCGGCCTCATCGACGCGCTGCGCCATGCGCTGCCGGACCTGGAGGAATCGCGCTACTTCGAAGTTGCCGACCGCTACCGCCATCACTATTTGTCGCGCGATCACGAACTCGACCTGTTCGACGGCGCCGCCGAACTCGTGCGCGAGCTGGCCGCCGCCGACTACTTGCTCGGTGTCGCCACCGGCAAGTCGCGCCGTGGCCTCGATCGCGCGCTCGACGGCAGCGGCCTGCGTCCGCATTTCCACGCCACACGCTGCGCCGACGAGTGCCATTCCAAGCCCCACCCGCAAATGCTGCATGAGCTGATGGAGGAATTCGGCGTCGCACCCGAGGCCACGCTGATGATCGGCGACACGACCCACGACCTCCTGATGGCGAAGAACGCCGGTGTCCCTTCGCTCGCCGTCGCCTACGGGGCTCATCCGCGCGAGCAGCTGGAGGCCGAAGCGCCCTTGTACTGCGCCGACAGCCTCGGGGACATGGCAGCGTGGCTGCGCGCGCACGCTTGAGCGGCGCGGCCCCCTTTATACTTGTCACCCGACTAGCCCGAAGAGACTGACGTGTCCGACACCCGCCCCGACGACCCGAACTGGGAACGCAAGCTGATCGAGAAGCTCGCGCTCGACGCACTGGCCGAGCAACGCCGCCGCCGGCGCTGGGGCATCTTCTTCCGCCTGCTCGGATTCGCCTACCTGACGGTGCTGATCGCCATGGCCGTCGACTGGGGCGGCAGCGAGCATCTGGGCGACGGGCGCAAGCACACGGCGCTGGTCGAACTCAACGGCGTCATTCGCGAGAAGGGCGATGCCAACGCCGAAGACATCGTCGCTGCGCTGCAGGCCGCGTTCCAGGACAAGGGAACGGCCGGCGTGATCCTGCGCATCAACAGTCCGGGCGGCAGCCCGGTGCAGGCCGGCATCATCAACGACGAGATTCGCCGCTTGCGCGCCAAGCATCCGGAGACGCCGCTCTATGCGGTGGTCGAGGACGTCTGTGCCTCAGGTGGCTACTACGTCGCGGTCGCCAGCGACAAGATCTACGTGGACAAGGCCAGCATCGTCGGCTCGATCGGCGTGCTGATGGACGGCTTCGGCTTCGTCGGCACCATGGACAAGCTCGGCGTCGAGCGCCGCCTGCTGACGGCCGGCGAGAACAAGGGCTTCCTCGACCCCTTCTCGCCGCAGGACGCGAGGCACAAGGCGCACGCCCAGCAGATGCTCGGCGAGATTCACGACCAGTTCGTCAACGTCGTCCGGCAGGGCCGCGGCAAGCGCCTGAAGGAGACGCCGGACATGTTCTCAGGGCTGATGTGGACGGGCGCCAAGAGCATCGAACTGGGGCTCGCGGACGGGCTCGGCAACGTCGATCACGTTGCCCGCGAAGTCATCAAGGCCGAGGACGTGCGCGACTACACGGTGAAGCCGAACTTCGCCGAGAAGTTCGCCAAGCGCATCGGTGCGAACGTCGCCGAGGGCGCCGTGTCGGCGCTCGGAAGCTTCACCCTGCGCTGAGCAGGAGGAATACCGTGGGCCGGCGCTCCAGCGCCGGCACTTCCGTCTTGCGCCACTGAGCGACCGTGCGCGTGGCCACGGTTTCCGTCGGCAGCGTCAAATCGCTGGCCAGGCAGAGCAGGGTGTCCGGCCGGCAGGCGGCCAGGAGCGCATCGAAGAGTGCTGCATTCCGATAGGGCGTCTCGATGAACAATTGCGTCTGGCGCAGCCGCTGGGATTCCTTCTCCAGCTCGGAGATGCGCCGGCCGCGTTCGGGTTCGCGCTGGGGCAGGTAACCGTGGAAGGCGAAGCGCTGGCCGTCGAGGCCCGAGGCCATCAGGGCCAGCAGCAGCGACGACGGGCCGACGAGCGGCCGGACGTGAATCCCCTTGGCGTGAGCGCGCCGCACGAGCAGGGCGCCCGGGTCGGCGACGCCAGGGCATCCGGCCTCGGACATCACGCCCAGATCGTGGCCTGCATCCAGTGGCGCGAGCAGCCGCTCTATGTCGGCAGCCGTCGGTTCCTTGGGAATCTCCTCGATCGCGATCTCGCGCAAGGGCACGGGGTGGCCGATGCGCTTGAGTTCGGCACGCGCCGTTTTCGCGTTTTCGACGGCGAAGTGTGTCAGCCGGCAGATGTTCGCCCGGGTTTCGCCCGGCAGGTAGGCCTGCCAGGCGACGTCGCCGAGGGAGGTCGGTACGAGATGCAGACTGCCTGTCACGGCAGCGCGACGCCTTCGGCGCGCAGCATTTCCGCGAGGGCGATCAGGGGCAGTCCGATCAGCGCATTGGGGTCGTCGCCGCGCATGTATTCCATCAGGGCGATGCCGAGCCCCTCGGAGCGTGCGCTGCCGGCGCAGTTGAGGGCGTCCTCGCGGTCCAGGTAGCGCGTGATCTCGGCGTCCGACAGCTCGCGAAAGCGCACTTCGGTCGGGATGACGCGGCGGTGCAGGCGGCCGGTCGAGGTGTTGAGCAGGCACAGGCCGGTGTCGAAGACGATGCTCTTGCCGCTCATGGTGCGGAGCTGGGCGATGGCCTTGTCGCGCGTCCCGGGCTTGCCGAAGCGCTGCTCGCCCATGTGGGCGACCTGGTCGCTGCCGATGATCAGGCTGGCCGGGAAGCGGTTGGCGACGGCACGGGCCTTGAGTTCGGACAGCCGTTCGGCCGTCTCGACAGGGCTTTCGCCGGCCAGCGGCGTTTCGTCGGCCTCGGGCGCGGCGGCCTCGAACGGAATCTGGAACCGGGCCAGCAGTTCGCGCCGGTAAGGGGAGGTCGAGGCGAGCACAAGGCGCTGCATGCGGGTCTTTTCCCTTCAATTTAGTTCCGGCGTAACGTCCGCTGCGCGGACATTAGCCTGCACTGAAACCGTTGTTTTCTTTGACTTGGAAAGGGGCGGGATGATAACATCTGCCGTTTATGTCGCGCCAAGCACACGAAGCGTCCGGGGGTATTAGCCAGGCAAGGATCGACAGCCTGGAGTTTGCCCGCGACGGCAGAAGCATCGCCGGGGAAGTTGCGCTGAATGAGCTGGGCAGGCTGGCCGATGTGCTGGTCGACGACGCGGGAACGCTGGCTGTCGAGGTGGACGGCGGGCGTGACCGGGATGGCAAGGCCTTCATCGGCTTGCGCGTGCAGGGAAACCTGGCACTGCGTTGCCAGCGTTGTCTGCAGCCGCTGGTCTTGGCCATCGACATCGACAGCCGGCTGATGCTGGTCGCGCCGGGGGAGCCCTGGCCCGACGAGGAATTGTCCGACGACCGGATCGACGCCATCGAGGCGAGCCGCGAACTGGCGGTGCTGCCGCTGGTGGAGGAAGAGGTCCTGCTGGCGCTGCCGATCGTCGCGCGACACGAGGATTGCCGGCCGCCCTTGGCGGTCGAAACGGAGTCGAAGCCGTCGCCCTTTGCGGCGCTGGCGAGACTGAAAGATCATTGAGTAAGGAGTAGCAACATGGCCGTTCAACAGAACAAGAAATCGCCGTCGAAGCGCGGCATGCATCGCGCCCACGATTTCCTGACCGCGCCCCCGCTGGCCGTCGAGCCGAACACGGGCGAGGTGCATCTGCGCCACCATATTTCGCCGTCGGGTGTCTACCGCGGCAAGAAGGTCCTGAAGGCAAAGGGCGAATAAGCATTCGCGCCTCCCGTTCGGGAGGCCGGATGCGGCCGGTTGCGTCATGCGCGGCCGGCCGTTTTCACGATGGCAATAACCATCGCCGTTGACTGCATGGGCGGGGACCACGGTCCCAAGGTCACCGTTCCTGCGGTCTTCGACTTCCTCAGACGCGACAAGGATTGCGCCACCATCCTGGTGGGGCGCGAGGACGAGTTGCGTCCGCTGCTGGACTCGGCCTCCCGCGAGTTCGGCGAGCGCCTGCGCGTCCGTCATGCCGAGGAAGTCGTCGGCATGGACGAGCCCGTCGCCAGCGCGTTGCGCGGCAAGAAGGACTCCTCGATGCGCGTCGTCGCCGACCTCGTCAAGGAAGGTGTCGCCGACGCTGCGATCTCCGCCGGCAACACCGGCGCCCTGATGGCGATCTCGCGCTTCGTGCTGAAGACGCTGCCCGGCATCGACCGTCCGGCGATCTGCAGCATCATGCCGAGCGTGAACGGCTACACCTACATGCTCGATCTCGGCGCCAACGTCGACTGCCAGCCCGAGCACCTGCTGCAGTTCGGCATCATGGGTTCCATGCTGGTGTCGGCGCTGGAACACAAGGAGCGTCCGACCGTCGGCCTGCTGAACATCGGCGAGGAAGACATCAAGGGCAACGATGCCGTCAAGCGCGCCGCCGAGCTGCTGCGCCAGAGCGGCCTCAACTTCTACGGCAACGTCGAGGGCAACGACATCTTCAAGGGCACGACCGACGTCGTGGTCTGCGACGGCTTCGTCGGCAACGTCGTGCTCAAGGCCTCGGAAGGCCTGGCGCAGATGATCGGCAACAGCCTCAAGGAAGAATTCGGCCGTAACTTGATCACGCGTCTCGGCGCGCTGATGGCCCTGCCGGCACTGCGCTCGTTCAAGCGCCGCTTCGACCATCGCCGCTACAACGGCGCGAGCCTGCTCGGCCTGCGCGGCATCGTCGTCAAGAGCCATGGCTCGGCCGATGCGCTCGCCTTTTTCACCGCACTGGAGCGCGCTGCCGAAGCGGCGCGCCAGCGCCTGCCCGAAAAAATCGAATCGCGCATGGCCCAGGCCATGGCTGCCACCGCATGAGCCAAGACAACAACAAGCGCTACGCACGCATCTCCGGCACGGGCAGCTTCCTGCCCGGCACTCCCGTCGGCAACGCCGAGATCATCGCCGCCCACGGCCTCGAGTCGTCGGACGAATGGATCGTCGAGCGCACCGGCATCCGGACGCGCCACCTCGCTGCGCCCGGTGTCACCGCCAGCGAACTCGCGCTGCCTGCCTGCCGCAACGCGCTCGAAGCCGCCGGCAAGCGTCCCGCCGACGTCGACCTGATCATCGTCGCCACCTCGACGCCCGACTACATTTTCCCCAGCGCGGCCGCACTGCTGCAGGCCAAGCTCGGCATCGCCAACGGCGCGCCGGCCTTCGACCTGCAGGCCGTGTGCAGCGGCTTTACCTACGCGCTCGCCGTGGCCGAGAAGTTCATTCGCTCGGGCTCGCACCGTTGCGCGCTCGTCGTCGGCAGCGAAGTGTTCTCGCGCATCCTCGACTGGAAGGACCGCGGCACCTGCGTGCTGTTCGGCGACGGCGCCGGCGCCGTGGTGCTCGAGGCATCCGACGAGCCAGGCATCCTCGCCACGGCGCTGCACGCCGACGGCAGCCACAGCGGCATCCTCAACGTTCCCGGCCATGTCTGCGGCGGCGTCGCCACCGGCGACCCCTTCCTGCGCATGGACGGCCAGGCGGTGTTCAAGTTCGCCGTGCGCGTGCTCGCCGACGTCGCCAACGAAGTCCTCGAGACCGCGGGCATGACCACCGCGCAACTCGACTGGCTGATCCCCCACCAGGCCAATGTCCGCATCCTGTCGTCGACGGCCAAGAAGCTGAACGTCCCGGCGGAGAAGTGCATCGTCACGGTCGATCGGCACGGCAACACCTCGGCGGCTTCGATTCCGCTGGCGCTCGACGAGGCGGTGCGAAGCGGCAAGATCCAGCGTGGCCAGAGCGTGCTGCTCGAAGGCGTCGGCGGCGGCTTCACCTGGGGCGCGGCGCTGCTCAAACTGTAATCAGGGAGTCCCAATGAAATTCGCGCTTGTATTCCCAGGCCAGGGCTCGCAGTCGCTCGGCATGATGGCCGCGTACGGCGACAGCCCGGTGATCCGCGCCACGTTCGACGAGGCGTCGAAGGCGCTCGGACGCGATCTCTGGCAACTCGTCACCGAGGGTCCTGCCGAGGCGCTCAACCAGACCGTCAATACCCAGCCGCTGATGCTGACCGCCGGCATCGCCGTGTGGCGCCTGTGGCAGGAGAAGGGTGGCCCGCAGCCGGCGCTGGTCGCCGGCCACAGCCTCGGCGAATACGCGGCGCTGGTCGCCGCCGGCGTGCTCGAACTTGCGGACGCCGTGCCGCTGGTCGAACTGCGCGCCAAGGCGATGCAGGAAGCCGTGCCGGCGGGCGAGGGCGCGATGGCCGCCGTGCTCGGCATGGACGCCGCCGCCGTCAAGGCAGCGTGCGAAGCCGCTGCGCAAGGCCAGGTCGTGCAGGCGGTGAATTTCAATGCGCCGGAGCAGACCGTCATCGCCGGCCACAAGGCCGCCGTCGAGCGTGCCGCCGAAGGCTGCAAGGCAGCCGGCGCCAAGCGCGCTGTGATGCTGCCGGTGTCGGCGCCGTTCCACTGCTCGCTGATGCAGCCGGCCGCGGAGAAGCTCAAGGCGCGACTCGCCGAGATGACCCTCGCGGCGCCGAAGATTCCCGTCATCAACAACGTCGACGTCGCCACGCCGGCCGATCCCGCAGCGATCCGCGATGCGCTCGGCCGCCAGGCCGCCGCGCCGGTGCGCTGGGTCGAGACCATGCAGGCCATGCAGGCGGCGGGCGTCACCCACATCTACGAATGCGGTCCCGGCAAGGTGCTGGCCGGCCTCGTCAAGCGTTGCGCCGACGGCGTCAACGGCGGTGCGATGGCCGACCTCGCCGGCCTCGAAGCCGCGCTTGCCGCTGTCAAAGGATAGGAACATGAGCGAATTGCAAGGCCAGGTCGCCCTCGTCACCGGCGCCACCCGCGGCATCGGCCGCGCCATCGCGCTGGCGTTGGGCGCCAAGGGCGCGACCGTCGTCGGCACCGCCACGTCGGAAGCCGGCGCCGCCGAAATCCAGAAGGCGCTCGACGCCGCTGGCATCAAGGGCTGGGGCGCGACGCTGAACGTCACCGACGCCGCCGCCTGTGAAGCGGCGATCGGCGAGATCGAGAAGAAATTCGGCGCCGTCGGCATCCTCGTCAACAACGCCGGCATCACGCGCGACAACCTCGCGATGCGCATGAAGGACGACGAGTGGGATGCCGTCATCGACACCAACCTCAAGGCGGTCTTCCGCCTCTCGAAGCTGGTCATGCGCGGCATGATGAAGGCGCGCACCGGCCGCATCATCAACATCACCTCGGTCGTCGGCGCCGCCGGCAACCCCGGTCAGGCCAACTACGCCGCCGCCAAGGCTGGCGTGGCGGGCATGACCCGCGCGCTGGCGCAGGAACTCGGCAGCCGCAACATCACCGTCAATTGCGTCGCGCCGGGCTTCATCGACACCGACATGACCAAGGCGCTACCCGATGCGCAGCGCGACGCGCTGCTGCAGAAGATTCCGTTGAACCGCCTCGGACAGGCAGACGAGATCGCCGCCGCGGTCGCGTTCCTCGCCGGTCCGGGCGCGGCGTATGTAACCGGCACCACGCTTCACGTCAACGGCGGCATGTATATGGTTTGAGCCGGTTTCATCCCCGCGGGGATGGCCGTGCATTTTTGGTAAACTACTCGGGTTTCTCACCACACCCGAAAATCAGGGAAGGAGCATTAAATGGAGAATATCGAACAACGCGTCAAGAAGATCGTCGCCGAGCAACTCGGTGTGAACGAAGCCGACATCAAGAACGAGTCTTCGTTTGTTGACGATCTGGGCGCGGATTCGCTCGATACCGTCGAACTGGTGATGGCCCTCGAGGAAGAGTTCGAGTGCGAGATTCCGGACGAAGAAGCCGAGAAGATCACCACCGTCCAGCAAGCCATGGACTACATCAACAAGAACGTCAAGAAGTAAGCCGCGCAGCCCTGCGCTTTCCTACCCCCGCCATCGCTGGAGTCAACATTGTCGCGCCGTAGAGTCGTCGTGACCGGTCTGGGCATCGTCTCGCCGGTCGGCAATACCGTAGCCGAAGCCTGGGAAAACATCGTTGCCGGCAAGAGTGGCATCGGTACCATCACCCGTTTCGACGCCTCGGCGTTCAAGTCGCAGATCGCCGGCGAGGTGAAGGGCTTCGACGTCGGTGCCTATCTGTCGCCGAAGGAAGCGCGCCGCATGGATACCTTCATCCATTACGGCATGGCGGCGGGCATCCAGGCGATCCGCGATTCCGGGCTCGGCGAGAACCCGGCCGACGCCGAGCGCATCGGCGTCAACATCGGCTCCGGCATCGGCGGGCTGCAGATGATCGAGGGCACGCACGACGACTACCTCGGCGGCGGTCCGCGCAAGATCTCGCCGTTCTTCATTCCCGGCACGATCATCAACATGATCTCGGGCAACCTGTCGATCATGTTCGGCTACAAGGGCCCGAACATCGCCGTCGTCACGGCGTGCACCACGGGCCTGCATGCGATCGGCACCAGCATGCGCATGATCCAGTATGGCGACGCCGACGTCATGGTCTGCGGCGGCGCCGAGTCGACGGTGACTCCGCTCGCCATCGGTGGCTTTGCGTCGGCGCAGGCGCTGTCCACCCGCAACGACGATCCGGCGACCGCCAGCCGCCCGTGGGACAAGGGCCGCGACGGCTTCGTCCTCGGCGAGGGTGCGGGCGTCATGGTCATCGAGGAATACGAACACGCCAAGAAGCGCGGCGCGAAGATCTACGCCGAACTCGTCGGCTTCGGCATGAGCGGCGATGCCTACCACATGACCGCGCCCGACACCGACGGTCCGCGGCGCAGCATGGTCGCGGCGCTGCGCGACGGCGGCATCAACGCCGACCAGGTCCAGTACGTCAACGCCCACGGCACTTCGACGCCGCTCGGCGACAAGAACGAGACCGAGGCCATCAAGCTCGCCTTCGGTGACGCCGCGAAGAAGCTGGTCGTCAATTCGACCAAGTCGATGACCGGCCACCTGCTCGGCGGTGCCGGCGGCCTCGAGTCGGTGGTCACCGCGCTCGCGGTGCATCACCAGATTTCGCCGCCGACGATCAACATCTTCGAGCAGGACCCGGAGTGCGATCTCGATTACTGCGCCAATGTCGCGCGGCCGATGAAGATCGACGTCGCCATGAAGAACAACTTCGGCTTCGGCGGCACCAACGGCACGCTGGCGTTCCGCAAGGTCTGAGTCCCCGGAGGCAGCGGCGCGATGCGGCTGCCCGTCACCCTGCAGTTGCAGCCCTCGCGCCGCCTCTCGGCGGCGCTGGTGCTCGCCCATGCCGCCGTCTTCGGCGGCCTGCTGGCGACCGGCATTCCCCTGGCGGCCAAGCTGGTTGCGGCGCTCGCGCTCACCGGCTCGCTGCTGCTCTCGCTGCGCAAGGTCCGGAGGCCGCCGTTCGCCGCACTGAGCCTGCGGGCGGATGGCCAGCTCGACGCGCTGAGCGAAGACGGTTCATCGGCCACCCTCCGCGTCCTGTCCGACACGACGGTCCTGCCCTGGCTGGTGGTATTGCGGCTTCGCGGCGAGGAGGGCGTCGTCGCCCTGGCGCTGCCGCCTGACGCGGTCGCCGGCGGCCATCGCGAGTTGAGGTTGTGGCTGCGCTGGAAGGCTAGCGCGACGGCTTGAGGACGATGTCCCTGGCCGCGGGCAGCATGTCCGGATAGTCGCGGCTGAAGTGCAGGCCGCGGCTTTCCTTGCGCTGCTGGGCGCTCCTCACGATCAGGTGCGCGGTGAGCACGAGGTTGCGCAGTTCGATGAGGTCGTTGCTGACGCGGAAATTCACGTAGTAGTCGTCGATCTCGCGCTCGAGCAGGCGGATGCGATGGATCGCGCGCTCGAGCCGCTTGTTGGTACGCACGATGCCGACGTAGTCCCACATGAAACGGCGCAGCTCGTCCCAGTTGTGGGAAATGACGATCTCCTCGTCCGCGTCGGTGACGCGGCTCTCGTCCCACGCCGGCAGCTTGGGAATCTTGTGCGTCTTGTCGGCGAGGATGTCCTTGGCTGCCGAGGCGGCGAAGACCACGCATTCGAGCAGCGAGTTGCTGGCCAGGCGGTTGGCGCCATGCAGCCCGGAGCATGCGGTCTCGCCCACGGCGTACAGTCCGGGGACGTCGGTGCGCGCGGCGAGGTCGGCGACCACGCCGCCGCAGGTGTAGTGGGCGGCCGGCACCACGGGGATCGGCTGGCGCGAGATGTCGATGCCCAGCTTCTGGCAGCGCGCGTAGATGTTGGGGAAGTGGTGCGCCAGGAACACCGGCGACTTGTGCGTGACGTCGAGGAACACGCAGTCGAGGCCGTGCTTCTTCATCTCGAAGTCGATGGCGCGGGCGACGATGTCGCGCGGCGCCAGTTCGGCGCGCGGATCGTGGTCGGGCATGAAGCGCGTGCCGTCGGGCAGGCGCAGGATGCCGCCCTCGCCGCGCATCGCCTCGGTGATGAGGAAGGACTTCGCGTGCGGATGGTAGAGGCAGGTCGGATGGAACTGCACGAACTCCATGTTGGCGACGCGGCAGCCGGCGCGCCATGCCATGGCGATGCCGTCGCCGGTCGCCGTGTCCGGGTTCGTCGTGTAGAGATAGACCTTGCCGGCGCCGCCGGTGGCCAGCACCGTGTGGCGCGCGCCGACGGTGACGATCTCGCCGCTGTCGATGTCGAGCAGGTAGGCGCCCCAGCAGCGGTTGTTCTTGAGGCCGAGCTTGGCGCCGGTGATCAGGTCCACGCCGATATGGCGTTCGAGCACCGTGATGTTCGGATGCTTGCGCACCTTCTCGGTCAGCGTTTCCTGGACGGCCGCACCGGTGGCGTCCGCGGCGTGGATGATGCGGCGATGGCTGTGGCCGCCTTCGCGCGTCAGGTGAAAGCCGAACTCAGTGTTGTCGCGCGTAAACGGCACGCCCTGGTCGATCAGCCACTGGATCGCTTCGTGTCCGTGCTCGACGACGAAGCGCGTCGCCTCGGGATCGCAGAGCCCGGCGCCGGCGTCGAAGGTGTCGCGGATGTGGTCTTCGACCGAGTCGCCGGCATCGAGCACCGCGGCGATGCCCCCCTGCGCCCAGGCCGTTGCCGTGTCCTCGAGCGTGCGCTTGGTGACGAGGGCGACGCTGCGCGAGCCGGCGAGACGCAGGGCGAGCGCCTGTCCGGCGAGCCCGCTGCCGATCACCAGAACGTCGAATTGACGAAGATAGTCACGCGCCATAGGGCCGCGACTATATCACGCAGGGTATGGTCGCCCGGCGCGCGGGGCGGGCGCCCGCGGTTTGGTTCGTGCGGAACTATTCGTTCACGTCCGGGTCTTCTAGCCAGCGGAAAGCCGCGTGGCACAAGGGAATTCCCGAGTGTGACGTTCGGGTATACTGGATTCATCTCCCGACGGTTCACTGAGTCACATGGGCGACCGCGAAGCGGATCAGGCGCTAGTCGAGCGCGTGCAGCAGGGCGACAAGCAGGCCTACGGGCTGCTCGTGGCCAAGTACCAGCGCAAGCTGGTGCGCTTGCTGTCGCGCTTGATACGCGATCCAGCCGAGGTGGAGGATGTGGCCCAGGAAACATTTATCAAGGCCTATCGTGCGTTGCCGAATTTCCGCGGCGACAGCGCGTTCTACACCTGGCTGTATCGCATCGGCGTCAATACCGCGAAGAACTGGCTGGTCGCCAACGGCCGCCGCACTCCGACGTCGACCGACATCGACAGCGAAGAAGCGGAGCTGTACGCCGAAGGCGACCTGCTGCGAGATGCGGACACGCCCGAGCACATGATGATGTCGAAACAGATCGCCGATACGGTGAACCTGGCGATGGAAAAGCTCCCGGACGACCTGCGCACGGCGATCATGCTGCGCGAGATCGAGGGCATGTCCTATGAAGAGATCGCCCAGGCGATGGACTGCCCGATCGGCACCGTGCGCTCGCGTATCTTCCGCGCCCGCGACGCGATTGCCGATAAACTTAAGCACTTGATCGATGCGGGTCCGGACCGGCGGTGGTAAACAGGTGACAACAGCATGAAAACGCGGCTTTCCGGATTGATCGACGGCGAACTCGAGGCGCGCGACGCCGAAACCGTCCTCGAGGCCGTCAGGAACGACGCCGAACTGCGCCAGCGCTGGCGCCACTACCAGTTGATCGGCGATGCACTGAAGGGCGGCGGCGCCCTGCACCGGGACATCACGGCGCGCGTCATGACGGCGCTGGACGAAGAGCCGGTCGTGCTGGCGCCGCGGCGCACGCATCGTCACGAATGGCCGCGCACCGCGCTGGCATTGGCGGCGAGCGTCGCCGGCGTCGCGCTCGTCAGCTGGATGGCTCTCGGCCCGCACAGCGACGCCAGCCGGCCGGCGGCGGAACTTGCGGCAACACCGGCTCCGGCGCAGGTGGCCGCCCAGGCGCCGGCCCAGCAGGCCGCGGGCGAGATGCAGGAGTACCTGGTCGCGCATCAGGCGCAGGCCGGTTCGCTTCGCTTCCGCGGCGGCACCGAGAACATCCGTACCGTCGCCGCCGGCGGAGGCGCCCTCGCACGATGATGCGACGCTGGCTGGTCCTGATCGCCCTGGCATTCGCCGCGCTGCCTGCCGCGCGCGCCGAGGCTCCCGCCGATGCGTTGCAGTGGTTGCAGCGCGTGGCCGACGCGGCCCGGATGCTCAACTACGGCGGCGTCTTCGTGTACCAGAGCGGAAAGCAGAGCGAGACCTCACGCATCACGCACTTCGTCGACGGCGGCACCGAGTACGAGCGCCTCGAAGTGCTCGACGGCAGCCCGCGCGAAGTGCTGCGCGTCAATGACGAAGTCAAGTGCTACCTGCCCGAGAGCAGGCTGCTGATCGTCGAGCGGCGGCGGCGCGGCCAGGCGGTTTCCTTCCCGGCCCTCGCGGCCGATGGCCTCGCGGGCCTTGCCGAGCACTACGTGATCACCAAGGGGCCGAGCGCGCGCGTCGCGGGCCTCGACAGCCAGGCCATCGTCATCAAGCCCAGGGACGAGTGGCGGTACGGCCACCGCCTTTGGGTCGATGCCGCCTCCGGGTTGTTGCTCAAGGCTGCGCTCGTCGACGAGCACGGCGAAGTGCTGGAGAGCGTGAGCTTCACCGAACTGCGTATCGGCGGGCCGATCGATCGCGCCAGCCTCAAGCCGCGCAGCGTCGAGAGCGGCTGGCGGGTCCATGACGTTCGCACCGGCGATGCGGGCGCCGGGCGCTGGCAGTTCAACGGCCAGCCGCCGGGTTTCCGCAAGGTCGCCGACATGGTGCGCCAGGGACGCGGCGACGGCCGCGAAGTCGGCCACGTGATGTTCTCGGACGGCCTTGCCGCCGTGTCGGTATTCATCGAGCCGGTCGGACGCAGCAAGCCGGCCCCCGGCGCCATGACGCTCGGCGCCGTCAATGCCTACAAGCGCGTCGCCGGCAACCATGTCTTCATCGTCATGGGCGACGTTCCCGTCGCCGCGCTGAAGGCGATCGCCGACGGCATCGAGCCGAAGAAATGAGCAGCGAGAGCGAAGCCGTCGTCGTGCGTGTCCAGGGCGACCTCGCCTACATCGAGGTCAAGGACGCCGTTTCCGCGTGCGGCAGCTGCGGCGACAAGGGACACTGCGGCAAGGCCCAGGCTGGCCCGCGGCGCTATGCGCTGCGCAACACGGTCGGCGCCGGCGTCGGCGACATCGTCGTCGTCTCGGTGCCCGAGGGCGCCGTGCTGCGTGCCGCCGCGCTGTCCTACCTGATGCCGCTGCTGTTCCTCTTCGCCGGTGCGCTCGTCGCGGCCGCGCGCTGGGGCGACGGCGCGCCGGCCGTCGCGGGCGCCGTGCTCGGTCTCGCCGCGGGGCTCATGGCCCTGCGCGTGATGTCGCGACGCGCGGCCTGCGGCGCGGAACCCTCGCTCGAACTCAAGTTCAAAAGACCGATCATCAACATCAACAAGGGAGCCTGAGCATGATTAGAAGACTCGCACTTTGTTTGTTCCTGGCGTGCGCCGCCCCGCTTGCGGCCGCGCAGGGCAATACCGTCGGCAACGTGCTGTTGCCCGACTTCGCCGAACTGGCCGAGAAGCAGGGGCCGGCCGTCGTCAACATCAGCACCACGCAGGTCATCAAGCACAACGGCGGCATGCAGTTGCCGTTCGACGAGAACGACCCGGCCTACGAACTGTTCCGCCGTTTCCTGCCGCGCCAGATGCCCGGCATCCCGCGCGAATTCAAGAACCAGTCGCTCGGCTCGGGCTTCATCATCAGCGCCGACGGCCACGTCATGACCAACGCCCACGTCGTCGAGGGTGCCGACGAAGTGCTGGTGCGCCTCACCGACAAGCGCGAGTACAAGGCCAAGGTGCTCGGCTACGACAAGCGCACCGACGTCGCGCTGATCAAGATCGAGGCGACGGGGCTTCCCGTCGTGCGCATGGGCGATCCCAACAAGCTGCGCGTCGGCGAATGGGTCGCCGCGATCGGCTCGCCGTTCGGCTTCGAGAGCAGCGTCACCGCCGGCATCGTCAGCGCCAAGGGCCGCTCGCTGCCGCAGGAAAACTACGTGCCGTTCATCCAGACCGACGTCGCCATCAATCCCGGCAACTCGGGCGGCCCGCTGTTCAACATGCGCGGCGAAGTCGTCGGCGTGAATTCGCAGATCTACAGCCGCTCCGGCGGCTACCAGGGCATCGCCTTCGCGATTCCCATCGACGTCGCGATGGAAATCTCGGCCCAGCTCAAGTCCTCGGGCAAGGTCAGCCGCGGCCGCCTCGGCGTCGTCATCCAGGAAGTCACGCGCGAACTTGCGGAATCGTTCGGCCTCTCCAAGCCGGTCGGCGCGCTGGTCACCACCGTCGAGAAGGGCAGCCCCGCAGAGGCCGCCGGCATCGAGGCCGGCGACATCATCCTGAAGTTCGACGGCAAGGCGGTCGGCCAGTCGAGCGACCTGCCGCGCATCGTCGGCGGCACCAAGCCGGGCACCAAGTCGACCGTGCAGGTCTGGCGCAAGGGCGGGACGCGCGACATCGCGATCACCGTCGCCGAAGTGCAGGAAGAGAAGACGGCCGGCTCGCTGCAGCGCAAGGGACGCCCGACCGAGCAGGCGGCCAACCGCCTCGGCCTCGTCGTCTCCGAACTCACGGCCGAGCAGAAACGCCAGCTCGGCGTCGATCACGGCCTCGTCGTCGAGGAGGTGAAGAACGGCGGCACGCGCACCGACCTGCGTCCCGGCGACGTGATCCTCGCGCTCGCCAACAAGGGCGTGCAGACGGACGTGCGCTCGGTCGACCAGTTCAACGGCCTGCTCTCCAAGCTCGACCGCAACGCGACCATCACGCTGCTCGTGCGCCGCGGCGACGCCCAGACCTTCATCACCATCAAGGGCGTCGGTGACAAGTAAGCTGATCCTCTATAGCAGAAGCTGGTGCCACCTCTGCGAAGACATGCTCGCCGCGCTGGAAGCCCTGCGCGGCGAGTTTTCGTTCGAGGTGGAAGTGCTCGACGTCGACGCCGATCCGGCGCTGGAAGCGAAGTACGACGAGCTCGTGCCCGTCCTCGAAGCGGACGGGCAGGAACTCTGCCACTACTTCCTCGACGTCGAGAAGGTCAGGGCGTACCTGGCGCGCTGATTCCGGTCGGCTTGAGCTTCGACGCGATCGGCTGACCCTTCTTCGCGCGGCTGGCGCGATAGCCGGCCAGCTCCTTGCCGGCGACGCGCCATTCCGACGGTTTGCCGCCGCGACCGCCGCCGCTGACGATGAACTCGTTGCCGCCCACCGCCACCGCCGCCATCTCGTCCTTTGCCGGGATGTCCTGCACGATCAGGCCGCGGCCGCGCGGCATCTCCTTGAGCTCGTCGAGCCCGAAGCACAGCAGGCGTCCCGAGGCCGAAACCGCGGCCACGGTGTCGCCGAGCACCTTCGCCGGCTTCAGCGGCTTCTCGCCCTTCGCGAGGCTCATGAAGGTCTTGCCGGCACGCTGGCGCGAGACGAGGTCGGCCACCGTGGCGATGAAACCGTAGCCGCCCGAGTTGGCGAACACATAGCGGCTTTCGGGCGCATCGGTCAGCGCCTGCGCGAGCTTGGCGCCGTCCTGCAATTCGATCATGGTCGTCACCGGCACGCCGTCGCCGCGGCCGCCGGGCAGGTCGGAAACCCGCACGCTGTAGGCGCGGCCGGCCGTGTCGACGATCACCAGCGGCCAGACGGTGCGCGATTCCACGACCAGCATCGGGAAATCGCCGGTCTTGTAGGAGATCGCGCCCGGATCGATGCCGTGGCCCTGGCGCGTGCGCACCCAGCCGTTCTGCGACAGGATCACCGTCACCGGCTCGTCGGGAACCGCGATCTCGGCCGGCGCCGTCGGCGCCACGGCTTCGATCAGCGTGCGGCGCTCGTCGCCGAAGCGCTTGGCGTCCTCGGTGATTTCCTTGACGACGAGCTTGGTCAGCTCCTTGCGGTCGCCGAGGATGCGGCGCAGGCCGTCCTCCTCCTCGCGCAGGCCGTCGCGTTCCTTCTCGATGCGGATGCCCTCGAGACGAGCCAACTGCCGCAGGCGAATCTCGAGGATGTCTTCGGCCTGGATCTCCGTCAGGCCGAACTTCGCCATCAGGTCCGCCTTCGGCTCGTCCGATTCACGGATGGTGCGGATCACTTCCTCGATGCGCAGGAACACCGCCAGCCGGCCTTCGAGGATGTGCTGCCGCCGCTCGACCTCGCCGAGGCGATGCCGGCTGCGGCGCTCGACCGTGGTGTGGCGGAACTCGATCCACTCGTGCAGGATCGCCAGCAGCGCCTTTTGGCGCGGCCGGCCGTCGCGGCCGATCATCGTCATGTTGATCGGCACGCTGGATTCGAGGCTGGTGTGCGCCAGCAGCACGGCCATGAACTCATCCTGCGAGAGGCGCGACGAGCGCGGCTCGAGCACGATGCGCACCGGCGCCTTGTCCGAGGATTCGTCCCGCACCGAATCGAGCACGCCGAGCACGACCTGCTTGAGGTTCTTCTGCTCCTGCGAGACGTCCTTCTTGCCGGCGCGCGGCTGCGGGTTGGTCAGCGCCTCGATCTCGGACAGCACCTGTGCCGTCGACACGCCGTGCGGCAGCTCGGTGACGACGATGCGCCACTGGCCGCGCGCCAGTTCCTCTACGCGCCAGCGCGCGCGCATGCGCAGCGAGCCTCGCCCTGCGGCATAGGCGTCGCGGATGTCGGCCGGCGTCGAGATCAACTGGCCGCCGCCGGGGAAATCGGGGCCGGGCAGGAGCGGCAGCACTTCCTCGAGGCTCGCGCCCGGCTTGCGGATCAGCAGCTTCACGGCTTCCGCGACTTCGCGCAGGTTGTGCGGCGGAATCTCGGTCGCCATGCCGACGGCGATGCCCGAGGCACCGTTCAGCAGCACCATCGGCAGGCGCGCCGGCATCAGCGCCGGCTCGCGCATGGTGCCGTCGTAGTTGGGTTCGAAGTCGACGGTGCCGCGGTCGAGTTCGGAAAGCAGCAGCTCGGCGATCGGCGTCAGCCGGCACTCGGTGTAGCGCATCGCCGCCGCGCCGTCGCCGTCGCGCGAGCCGAAGTTGCCCTGGCCGTCGACGAGCGGATAGCGCAGCGAGAAGTCCTGCGCCACGCGCACCATCGCGTCATAGACGCTGGTGTCGCCGTGCGGGTGGTACTTGCCGATGACGTCGCCGACGACGCGCGCGCTCTTGACGTGTTTGGCGCCCGCCGCGAGCCGCATCTCGTTCATCGCGAACAGGATGCGTCGCTGCACCGGCTTCAGGCCGTCCTCGACCTGCGGCAGCGCACGCGACTTCACCACGCTCATCGCATACGACAGATAGGCCTGCTCGGCGTAGCGCGCCAGCGGCAGCGAGGTGCCGTCGTCGAAGTCGGCCGGCGTGTCATCGGCGGGCGGGACCGGCGGCGCAGGCGGCGCCGCATCTTCAGGCGGCAAGGCCGCTTCGTCGAACAGGTCGGGAGTGTCGTTGTCGTGGTTCATACGTCGGCCTCGGCGAGGTGGCCCTTGGCTTCCATCCAGGCGCGGCGGGAAGACGCCTCGCCCTTGCCCATCAGCATGTTGAAAAGCTTCACCGTGTCTTCGGCGCCAGCGCTCTCGACGATCGGCAGCACGCGGCGCGTCGCCGGCGCCATCGCGGTTTCGCGCAGTTGTTCGGGGTTCATCTCGCCGAGGCCCTTGAAGCGGCCGACCTCGATCTTGTCGGGGGCGAAGCCTTCCTTGGCGAGGCGGTCGCGGATGGCGTCGAGTTCGCCTTCGTCGAGCGCGTAGAGGCGCTTCGCCGGCCTCTTCTTGCCCTGCGCCGGCACGTCGACGCGATACAGCGGCGGCTGGGCGATGAAGACGTGGCCGCGGCGGATCAGCGCCGGGAAGTGGCGGTAGAACAGCGTCAGCAGCAGCGTCTGGATGTGCGCGCCGTCGACGTCGGCGTCGGACATGATGACGACCTTGCCGTAGCGCAGGTTCGACAGGTCGGGCTCCGACTCGGCGCTGTGCGCATCGACGCCGAGCGCCACGGCGATGTCGTGGATCTCGGTGTTGGCGAACAGGCGGTTCGACTCCACTTCCCAGGAATTGAGCACCTTGCCGCGCAGCGGCAGGATCGCCTGCGTCTCCTTGTCGCGCGCCATCTTGGCCGAGCCGCCGGCCGAGTCGCCCTCGACGAGGAAGAGTTCGTTCTCCGCGATGTCGGTCGATTCGCAGTCGGTCAGCTTGCCGGGCAGCACCGCCACGCCCGACTGCTTTTTCTTCTCCACCTTCTGCGCGTTCTTCTGCCGCGCCAGCGCCTGCTTGATCGCCATGTCGGCGATCGCCTTGCCGGCCTCGACGTGTTGCGAGAGCCAGATTTCGAACGGATCGCGCACCATGCCGGCGACGAGCTTCACGGCCTCGCGCGAGTTGAGCTTTTCCTTCACCTGACCCTGGAATTGCGGATCGAGGATGCGCGCCGAGAGCACGAAGGCCATGCGCGCGCAGACATCTTCCTGCTGCAGCTTGACGCCGCGCGGCAGCAGCGCGTGGTGCTCGATGAAGGTCTTCACCGCTTCGAAGACGCCGGCACGCAGGCCGGACTCGTGCGTGCCGCCGGCCACCGTGGGAATCAGATTGACGTACGACTCGGAGCCCATGGCCTCGGCGTACCAGCCGAGCGCCCAGGCCGCGCCTTCGCCCTCGGCGAAGCTCTCGTCGTCGCCGCTGGCGTATTTCTCCGCCGCGTAGATCGGCGCTGCGGATTCTTGCGCGCCGGCGAGTTCGCGCAGGTAGCCGGCGAGGCCTTCCGGATAGCGCCAGGTCTTCGACAGCGTCGTGCCGTCGGACTGCTCGACGTCGAGCATCACGTGCACGCCTGGCAGCAGCACGGCCTTCGAGCGCAGCAGGCGCTCGATCTCGGCCTGCGGCACCTTCGGCGAATCGAAGTACTTCGGGTCCGGCCAGACGCGCACGCGCGTGCCCGACTGCCGGCCGCATTCGCCGGTCGTCGCCAGGGGCGAAATCTTCTCGCCGCCCTCGGCGAAATTCACCGCGTGCACCTTGCCGTCGCGCCGTACCTCGACCTCGATGCGCGTCGACAGCGCGTTCGTCACCGCCACGCCGACGCCGTGCAGGCCGCCGGAGAACGCGTAGGCCGACTGGCCCGAGCGCTTGTCGAACTTGCCGCCGGCATGCAGGCGCGTGAACGCCAGCACGACGACGGGAATCTTCTCTTCCGGATGCAGCCCGACCGGAATGCCGCGGCCGTCGTCGGTCACCGACACCGAGCCGTCGCGGTGCAGCAGCACGTGGATGTGCTTGGCATGGCCGGCCAGCGCCTCGTCGGCGGCGTTGTCGATGACTTCCTGGATCACGTGCGCCGGCGAATCGGTGCGCGTGTACATCCCCGGCCGCTCGCGCACCGGTTCGAGTCCCTTGAGGACGCGGAACGAGGATTCGTCGTAAGTCTGCTTCATGATGGGAACCGCAGGGTTGAAGCTGCTAGATTGAGGCGTCGGCGGCCGGTTTGGCGCCGCAATATACAGGACGGAAGCGGCTCTTTTCTCGGAAACGTCGCCGGTGACGCCAGCGGTGCCGGGGGCATCGGCGGGCGCGCCGTTTGCCTGCGAGGCGGCCCCGCGCGATGGCGCGCGAACAACCCGAGGAGGAATCGACATGCTCTTGCCGAGGTCGAATGGCCGCGTTTCGACGATGATCCTGTCCGGCGCCCTGGTCGGCGCCCTGTCATGCGCCGGGAATGCGGCGTCGGCGGCCGAAACCGCGGCCGTCAAGCGCGGCGCCTATCTAGTGACCATCAGCGGCTGCAATGACTGCCATACGCCGAAGGTGTTCTCCGCCGGCGGCACCACGCTCGACACGGGCCGCCTGCTGTCGGGACACCCCGCGACGGAAGAATTGCCGCCTGCACCCGGGATTGCCGGTGCCGGCAAATGGGGCATCCTCACCAACCAGCACCTGACGGCCTGGGCGGGACCGTGGGGCGTCAGCTATGCGGCCAACCTGACGCCCGATGCCTCGGGGCTGGCGAACTGGACGCCGGAGACGTTCATGCAATCGATGCGCAGCGGCAAGCACCTGGGCAACGGACGCCCGATCCTGCCGCCGATGCCATGGTTCAACTATGCAACCATGTCCGACGACGACCTGCGCGCGGTCTTCGCCTACCTGAAATCGCTGCCGCCGGTCAGCAACGCCGTGCCGATGCCGCTGCCGCCGTCGCCGCGGACGGCGGCGCGGCCCTGATGCCGCTCACGCATCCATTTCGGACAGCATGTTGTTCGTTGCGCGCAAGCGCTCGGCGAAGATGACGGCGACGTTTCCGAGCAGCGCGAACGCGATGCTGCTGTGGTCGCGCTTGAGGCGCTCCATCGCCTGCGCATCGAGCGCATAGCAGACGGACCGTTCCTGCGCGACGACGGTCGCCGAGCGCGGCTGCGGCGCCAAGAGGGCCATTTCGCCGAAGATCGCGCCGGGTCCGAGCGATTGCACCTTGAGCTTGCGCTCGGTTCCCGGCAGGTCGAGCAGCACGTCGACCCGCCCGGCGACCAGCAGGAAGGCCGCGGTCGGGGCGTCGCCCTGGGCGAAGACGGTTGTGCCGGGCTCGAAGCTGAGCCGCGCGACGTGGGATTTCAGGCGTCCGAGCGCAGCGCGGCCGATGCCGTGGAGTATCGGCGGCATCGCGAGTTCCGGCTCGAGCGGTCGGGCCGGCAGCGCGGCGGCGAGGTGCGCCTCGCACGCCGCCACGGCACCGTCGATGTCGTGGAAGAAGCGTCCTTCGCCGATGGCCCGCAGCGTGCCGAGGTAGGAGAGCTTCAGCCATATGCGCCGCGGGACGAACTCGAGGCCGCGCCGCGGCCGGCCGAACGCGTTGATGCGGCCCATGCGGCGCTCGCGGTCGAGGTAGCCGAGCGTCAGCAGGCCGCCGTGCGCGTCGATGCGATGGTTCAGGCGCTCGAGCGCGCGCGCGCCGGTGGCGTCGATGTCGGCGACGCGCTTCATGTCGAGGGCGATGTGGCGGATGCCGTCGTCGAGCAGCTTGTCGACTTCCTCCCTCAGCTTGGCGCTCGAGCCGAAGAACAGCGCGCCTTCGACCTCGATCACGGCGATCTCCCTGCCGTGGTGCTCGATGAAGCGTCGGCGCCACGGATCGCCGTGGATGCGGGCGAGCAGGGCCGTGGCCCGATAGACGCGCCGCACCGGCGAGCGGGCCATCTGCACCACGAACGACAGCAGCGCCACCAGGATGCCGACGCCGACCGCGGTGACGAGGTCGGCGAACAGCGTGACCGCCACCACGACCAGCATGGTCAGCAGGTCGCCCAGCGCGACCAGCGGCGTGCGCTCGTTGGCGAGCGCGCCGCGGATGCGCGCCAGCGTCCACTTGTCGAAGAGGTCGATGCCGAGCGCGATCAGCAGGCCGGCCATCACCGCCTGCGAGAGGTAAGGCAGCAGCGGGCCGAGCAGGGCCGTCGCGGCCAGCGTCAGCAGGGCGATGCCGATGGGGGCGGCGGCGCTGACCATGCCGCCGTTGAGCGCCGCCTGCGTGCGCAGCATGCTGCTCGAGCCAGGAATCGCGGCGAACAGGGAAGCGAGCAGGTTGCCCGCGCCCTCGGCGCCGAGCTGGCGGCCGGCTTGCGAATGGCGCAGCGTCGCCTCGTCGACCGCCGCGGTGGCGAGCAGGGTGTCGAGCGACGACAGGATCGCCATCGATATCGCGGCCGGCAGGATCAGGCGCATCAACTCGCCGCCGTCCGGCCCCGACAATAGCGACACGGCCTCGGCGCCGATGAAGCGCCAGCCGGCGTCCGTCGGCGGCGACGGCAGGGCCCCGCCGAGGGCGCTGCCGAAACCGAGCGCATCGGCCGCGAGGTAGATCAGGCTCGCCACCGACACCGCCCAGAGCAGCATCGACGGCCGCCGCGAACGGGACCGGAGACCGAACACCAGGGCGATGGTGAGCGCGCTCAGCAGCAGCGTTCCGGGTTGCATCGCGCCGAGATGCGCCGGCAGGTCGAGCAGGGAGCGTTCGCGCGCCAGACCGAGCGCGGGCCACACCTGGCTGAGGATGATCAGCAGCGCGGAACCGTTGATGAACCCGGCGACGACCGGCAGCGGGATGTAATGGGCAAGCCGCCCGAGCCGCAAGATGCCGAAGGCGATCTGCAGCAGTGCCGCGATCGCGGCCGCGGCGCAGGCGAGCACGAAGGCGGCCAGCCCCGGTTCGGCGAGCCCGGCGATCCCGGGCGCCTCCTTGAGCACGCCGATGAGTCCGGCGAAGACCAGCAGCGTCGCGGCGCGAGGGCCGGACACCAGGTAAGGGCAGCCGCCGAAGATCGCCGCGATCAGCCCGACGATGACGGAGCCGTAGAGCGCCGCGAGGATGCCGATGCCGAGGTGGTCGGGCCCCAATGCGCCGCCGACGATCAGGCCGTAGGCGAGCGTCTGCGGAATCGAGGCGATGGCGCCCGTGAGGGCTCCGCTCAAGTCTGCGCCCGGTCGTGTCGACAGGGGGGGATCGCTAAGGTTCGGGGCGAAGGTGCGCAGCATCGAGGCGCTCGGCATGACCGGCCGGCGATTGTAATGGCATTTTCCCCGCGCCGCGGGACGATCGGGATGCGGGCGCGCTAGGGACGCGGCGAGAACACTTCGACGGCGTTGCGGCCGGCATGCTTGGCGCGATACATCGCCTCGTCGCCACAGCGCAGGAGGCCGCGCAAGTCATCGGCATGCTCGGGATACAGCGCGACGCCGATGCTGCACGAGATCCTCAGTTCGCGGCCTTCCGGCGTGACGAAGGCATCGAGCAGCGCGGCGCGGATCTTCTCGGCCACGCCGGCCGCGTCCGGCCTGGTGCGCGCATCGGGCAGCAGGACCACGAATTCGTCGCCGCCGACGCGCGCCACGGTGTCGGACTCGCGCAGGCAGGCCAGCATGCGTTCGGCCACGCGCTGCAGCAGCCAATCGCCGGCCGCGTGCCCGAACTCGTCGTTGATCGGCTTGAAGCTGTCGAGGTCGATGAACAGGACCGAAGCGCCGCTCCTGTCGCGTTGCGCGCGCGCCATCACCTGGCGCAGCCGGTCTTCGAGCAGGCGCCGGTTGGGCAGCTTGGTCAGCCGGTCATGGAAGGCCATGCGGCGGATGTCTTCCTCGGCGCGCTTGCGCTCGGTGATGTCCAGGGTCGTCCCGATCGCGCGCAACGCCTTGCCTGCGGCGTCGCGCTCGAGGATGGTGCCGCTCGAACGCAGCCACTTCCATTCGCCGTCGGCGACGCGGAAGCGGAACTCCTGCTCGAAGCTCGCCGTCTCGCCGGCGAACAGCTTCCGTGCGGCGGCGGTCACGCGGTCGAGGTCGTCCCGATGGATGTCGCGCTTGAGTTCGTCGGCCGTGGCAGCCGTCACGCTGCTGGAGCCGCCGACGATGCTGCCCCAGCGTGCGTCGAGCATGACCATGCGCGATTCGACGTCGACATCCCAGATCGAAAGCTGTGACGCGTCCAGCGCCAGCGCGAGGCAGTTCTTCGCCTCGAGCAGCGCCGCTTCGGTGCGCTTGCGGTCGGTGATGTCGCGGTTGCTGGCGCGCCGTCCGCGGAAACTTCCGTCCTGGCCGAACACGGGCCGGCAGCCGTGCGCGATCCAGCGCACTTCGCCGTCCTTGCGCAGGATGCGGAAGTCGAGCATGTGGTCGCTGTCGTCGGCGGCGTCGGCCAGGTGGCAGAGGACCCGCGAGCGGTCTTCCGGATGCACGATGCGTTCGGTCAGTGCCGGGTCGCTGATGAATTCGTGCTGGGTGTAGCCGGTGATGCGCTCGCACGACGGCGAGAGGTAGAGATAGACGCCGGCCGGGTCGCGCCAGTATTCCCAGTCGTAGTTGTAGTCGGCGACGGTGCGGAAGCGTTCCTCGCTCTCCTTGAGCGCCTCTTCGTTGAGGCGGTCGAGCGTCACGTCCTGCAGCGTGCCGAGCAGGCGCCGCGGTCCGTCGGCGGGCGGCGCCTCGTTGCGCTGGCGCACGTACCTGAGCGTGCCGTCGGCGGCATTGAGGCGGTAGACGGCATCGAACTCGCGCCGGCCGGCGGCGGAATCGTCGATGCGCGTCTTCACCCAGAGGCGGTCTTCCGGATGCACCAGCGCCAGATAGTCGTCGTAGGCGAGTTCGAATGCCGCCTCGCCGCGCCCGAGGATCATCGCCACCTGGTCGGAGACGTTCATGCGCCGGGTCTCGAGATCGAGTTCCCAGTTGCCGAGCTGAGCCATGCGCTGGGCCTCGCGCAGGCGCTCCTCGTTCTGGCGCAACACCTCGTGGATGCGATTGCGCTCGATCTCGGCGTGCTTGCGCACGGTGATGTCGAGCACTGTGCCGATGCCCTCCAGCGGGCGCCCTTCGGGAGAAAAGCTGATGTTGGCGCGCTCGTGCACCCACTTCTCCAAGCCGTCGACGACGATGCGATGCTCGATGTTGTACGGGCTGCCGCCCTTCACCGCCGTCTCCCAGGCGGCGGCGACGCGCTCGCGGTCGGCCTCGTGCACGCGCGCGAGGAAGCCTTCGATCGTCAGCCTTGCGCCCTTCGGCGCGCCGAAAATGCGGGCGGTCTCGTCGGACCAGGTCAGGGCACCGGTCGTGAGGTCGAGCGTCCAACTGCCGATCCCGGCGACGTGCTGCGCCTCGTTGAGCTCGTCGCGGCTCGCGCGCAGGACCTTCTCCGCACGCACTCGCCGCGCCATCGACGCCAGCGCGGCATACAGCAGCGCACCCAGCAGGACCGCGAGCGTCCACCCGCCGGCGCGTATCCATTCGTCACGGCTGGTCTGGTTCCAGCCGCCCGCGGGCCGGGCGGCGATCTGCCAGCTGCCGCCCGGCAGCCGGACCATCGCCTTGACCGAATCGCCCGCGAAAAGGCTGGCATCGCCGAAGAAGGTTTCGCCCTTGGCGCCGGTGCCGTCGCGCCCGCGGATGGCGATCTCCAGTCCGTCATGCGACTGCCCATTGCCGACGAAGGAAAACAGGCTGTCCTGGTCGACGACCATGCTCAACAGGCCCCAGTAGTCGCCTTCCGGGCCGATGTAGACAGGCACGCGGTAAATGAACCCGGCCCCGCCCTGCTTGAGTACGACCGGGCCGGCGAGCGTCGGCCGGCGCTCGCGGATGGCGCGTTCGATCGCCGGCCATTGGTCGGGAACGTCGGGGTAATACAGGCCGAGCGCCTTCTCGTTGCCGGCGACGGGGTAGACGTAGGTGATGCGATTCCCCGGCGCGAGGCCGATGTTGCGCGTATGGCGGGCGTGGCCGTGGAGCGCTTTCAGCATCGCCTGCGCGACATCCGGATCCAGGCGCGTGCGCTGGGCCACGTAGGCCGTGAGCCCGTTGGTCAGGTACAGCGTCGCGTTGAGTTCCCCCTCCAGCGAAGCCCGATATTCCCCGAGCTTGCTGATGACGCTTTCGCGCTGCTGGGTGGCAGCCCGCTGCGCCTCCAGGCGGGCGACGTGCTCGGTCGCGGCGCCGACCGCGAGCGCCAGCACCAGCGCCGCGATCGCGGCGGCGAGCGCGGACGGCTGCGAGCGCGTCTTGGGCGCCTGTGGGGCGGCAGGGGAATCGGGGTAAAGGGCCAAAGCGTTCTCCGCACGTCCTGGCAGTTCCGGCGATCGTGGGACATGCCGTTAGATCGGAACTTTGCGCGTCCGTCCTTTCGGATGGACTGGCCCTTTTCAGGATGCTGCTTGTTGTGGCCGGGATTCTATCCCGGTCCGGTGGACAGCGGCTCCGTGCGGTGGAATGATTGGGACGACACCAGACACCGGAGCATCGCGAATGTCGAGACAGCAGACCCTGCGCATCGCCACCAGCGGCCGCGGCATGACGGACATCACCGTGCATGTCGCCGAAGTGGCGCGTGCCAGCGGCGTCGCCGCCGGCGTGGCACACGTATTCGTGCGCCATACGAGCTGCTCGCTGACGATCACCGAGAACGCCGATCCCGACGTGCGCCGCGACCTCGAGACGCTGGCCGCGCGCTGGGCGCCGGACGGCGACGCCGGCTACCGCCATCGCGACGAGGGCGGCGACGACATGTCGGCGCACGCGCGCAGCGTGCTGACGGGAAGCTCGGTCTCGGTTCCCTTCGGCGGCAACCATCTGCTGCTCGGCACCTGGCAGGGCATCTACCTCTGGGAGCACCGCAAGCATGCGCACTCGCGCGAGGTGGTGGTCACCATCCTCGGCTGATCCGCAGGGGCGTGGGCGATGGATGCCGACGCCCTGAGCCGCCTCGCCGCAATCGATCGCGCGACGCGGCGCGACGAGGCGGCCTGCGTCGCCGACCTGCTGGCCGAGTTCGACGGCATCCGCTACGACCGCGAGGCCGCCGCCGGCAGCGCGCGCCGGCTCGCCGAGGGCGTGCGCCGCGCGCGGCACGGCCATGGCGGCATCGACCGCCTGATGCAGGAGTTCCCGCTGTCGAGCCGCGAGGGCATCGCGCTGATGTGCCTCGCCGAGGCGCTGCTGCGCATCCCCGACAAGGCGACCGCCGACCGCCTGATCCGCGACAAGCTCGCGACCGGCGACTGGCGATCGCATCTCGGCCGCAGCCCGTCGCTGTTCGTCAACGCCGCAGCCTGGAGCCTGATGCTCGGCGGCAGCCTCGTCGCGCATCCAGGCGACGGCGAACTCAGCCGGGCGTTCTCTGGGCTGCTGGCGCGCGGCGGCGCGCCGCTGGTACGCAAGGGCGTGGACGTCGCGATGCGCCTGCTCGGCGAGCAGTTCGTCATCGGCGAGGACATCGCGGCGGCACTTTCGCGCGCGGCAAACAACGAGGCACGCGGCTACCGTCACTCGTTCGACATGCTCGGCGAGGCCGCGCTGACGTCTGCCGACGCGGCGTGCTATTTCGCCGCGTATGAAACCGCAATCCACGCCATCGGCGCCGCGGCGGCGGGACGCGGCCCGGTCGCCGGCCCCGGCATTTCCATCAAGCTGTCGGCGCTGCATCCGCGCTATGTGCGCACCCAGCGCGAGCGCGTCATGGCCGAGCTGCTGCCGCGGCTGAAGGCGCTGGCTGCGCTGGCGCGCGGCTGCGGCATCGGCGTCAACATCGATGCCGAGGAGGCCGAGCGCCTGATGCTCTCGCTCGAACTGCTCGACGCGCTCGCCACCGATCCGGAACTCGCCGGCTGGGACGGCCTCGGCTTCGTCGTCCAGGCCTACCAGAAGCGCAGCCCGCTGGTCGTCGACCATCTCGCCGCGCTGGCGCGGCGCAGCGGGCGGCGGTTGATGGTGAGGCTGGTCAAGGGCGCCTACTGGGATAGCGAGATCAAGCGCGCGCAGGTCGACGGGCTCGCCGACTATCCGGTGTTCACGCGCAAGGCGCACACCGATCTCTGCTACCTCGTCTGCGCCGCGCGCCTGCTCGACGCGATGGACGCGATCTATCCGCAGTTCGCCACCCACAATGCGCATACCGTGGCGACGGTGGCCGAGATGGCGCGCGAGCGCGGCGTCGACGCGTACGAGTTCCAGTGCCTGCACGGCATGGGCGAGCCGCTGTGCGACCAGGTCGTGGACCGCGCCGGGCTCGGCAGGGCGTGCCGCATCTATGCGCCGGTCGGCACGCACGAGACGCTGCTGCCGTATCTGGTGCGCCGCCTGCTCGAGAACGGCGCCAACAGTTCGTTCGTCAACCGCATCGCCGATGCGGCAGTGCCGGTCGACGAACTGCTCGGCGATCCGGCCGACCTGGCGCGGCAGGCCGGCGGCCGCCCGCACCCGGCGATCCCGCGCCCGCCGGAACTCTACGGCGCCGCACGGCGCAATTCGCTGGGCGTCGATCTCGCCAGCGATGCGGAGATCGCGGCGCTCGGGAAGGCATTCGCGGAATTCGATGTCGCCCCATCATTCATCGCTGACGTCGCCGACGTCGGACCCGCTGAGGTCGACGCCGCGCTTGCCGCCGCCCACGCCGGCGCCGCGTCGTGGCACGCGTGCGGCGCCCAGGCGCGTGCCGAAGCCCTGCTGCGCGCCGCCGACCTCATCGAGGCCGAGCGCCCGCGCCTGATGTGGCTGTGCATCCGCGAGGCCGGCAAGAACTGGGCGAACGCAGCCGCCGAAGTGCGCGAGGCGGCGGACTATTGCCGCTACTACGCCCAGCAGGCGCGGGCGGCGCAGCCGCGCGAGGCATCGGGCGTATTCGTCGCTGTCAGTCCATGGAATTTTCCCCTGGCGATCTTCGTCGGTCAGGTCGCCGCCGGGCTGGCGGTGGGCGCCGCCGTCGTCGCCAAGCCGGCCGAGCAGACGCCGCGGGTGGCGGCGGCGGCCGTCGAGCTGCTGCATCGCTCAGGCGTGCCCGGCGCCGTGCTGCGATTGGTGCCGGGACGCGGCGAGATCGTCGGCGCCGCGCTGGTCGCCGACCGCCGCGTGCGCGGGGTGCTGTTCACCGGCTCGACCGAGGTCGCGCGGGCGATCAATCGCACGCTCGCGGAGCGCGGCGGCGAGGCGAGCCTGGTCGCCGAGACCGGCGGGCAGAACGCCATGATCGTCGACTCGTCGGCGTTGCCCGAGCAGGTCGTTCAGGACGTCCTTGCCTCGGCCTTCGACAGCGCCGGCCAGCGTTGCTCGGCGCTGCGCGTTCTGTGCCTGCAGGAGGAGATCGCCGACCGCGTGCTCGACATGCTGCGCGCGGCGATGACGGAACTGCGCGTCGGCGATCCGATGCGGCTGGAGACCGACGTCGGCCCCGTGATCGACGCGGAGGCGCGCGGACGGCTCGTCGCCTACGTCGAGCGGATGCGCGCCGCCGGCCATTCCGTGTTCCAGCCGGCCCTGCCGGCGGCGTGCGAACACGGACGCTTCGTGCCGCCGACGCTGATCGGGATCGATGCGATTGGAGTGCTGGAGGGCGAGGTCTTCGGCCCCGTGCTGCATGTGCTGCGCTACGCCGGCGATCGCCTCGACGCGCTGGTTACGGACATCAACGCCACCGGCTACGGCCTCACCCTTGGCGTGCACAGCCGCATCGACGAGACGGTGGCGCGCGTCGTCGTCGGCGCACGCGTCGGCAACATCTACGTGAACCGCAACATGATCGGGGCGGTGGTCGGCGTGCAGCCCTTCGGCGGCGAAGGGCTGTCGGGCACCGGTCCCAAGGCGGGCGGGCCGCTGATGTTGCCGCGGCTCGGCGGCGCTGAGGGCCTGACGCCGGCCGCGGTCGGCGGACGCCGCCAGGCAGGTGGCCTGCCGCCGCCGTTGCGCCTGCTGGCGGCATGGGCCGAGGCCGGCGGCGACCTGCGGCTCGCCCAGTCGTGCGCCGACTACGGCGCCGCGACGCTGCTCGATGCCGAGGTCGAGCTGCCGGGGCCGACGGGCGAGCGCAACACGCTGCGCTTCGCGCCGCGCGGCGACTTCCTGTGCCTTGCCGGCGACGACGAAGCCCTGCGCGAGCAACTCGCCGCCGTGCTGGCGAGCGGCAACCGTCCGGTGTTCGAGGCGACGCCATTGCACGAACGCGTTGCGCGCGCGCTGCCCGAGCCGCTGGCGCTGGGCGTCATCGGATGGAGGTCGGGGCGGGATTTCGCGGGGCTTGCCGGCGTGCTTTTCTCCGGCGATGCTGCTGAGCTGGCGCGTGTGCGCCGGCTTGCCGCGGCCGTCGAGGGCCCGCTGATCGCGGTGCTGGTGGCGGGGCGCGGCGGCCGCTATCCGCTCTACAGCATGCTCGCCGAGCGCGTCGTGAGCATCAACACCGCGGCGGCCGGCGGCAACGCGACGCTGATGACGCTGGGCGCCTGAAGCGCGCCGGTGTTGCGGTCAAGGCTCGAACGAAATCTTCGGCTGCGCGGCTTCGAACGCTTGCCGGTCCTTCTCGGCGTCATCCTTGGCCTGCGCGAATTCGTCGGCGGACAGTTCCTTGGCCGTGGCGGCCTGGCCGGTGCGCTTGCGGATGTCCGCGAGCGTCTCGGCGACGCCGGGATCGCCGGTGAAGAAAACGAGGGTGCCGGTGTCGCCGACGTGCAGGACGTCTTCCTTGTCGCCTTGGCGGGTGAACAGGAATTTGTTTGCCATGGTGCCTCCTCGGTGCGCGGCGCGGGCGCGGCCGCTTAAGAACGCCCCGGAAGAGTATCACCATTGCGGCTCGCCGCCGATGTTGCCGGCAGCCATGGGACGGCGCCGGGGCATGAAGGAGCGATAGAATCGCGTCCCCAGAATCATCACGTGCCAGCGAAATGAGCAGCCTGCCGAAATGCCCGAAATGCGGTTCCGAGTACACCTATGAAGACGGCAGCCTGCTGATCTGCCCCGAGTGCGCCCACGAGTGGTCCGCGGGCGCCGCGGCTGCGGACGGCGCCGAGGAGAAGAAGCAGATCCGCGACGCCGTCGGCAACGCGCTCGCCGACGGCGACAGCGTCACCGTCATCAAGGACCTCAAGGTGAAGGGCTCGTCGCTGGTGGTCAAGGTCGGCACCAAGGTCAAGAACATCCGCCTCGTCGACGGCGACCACGACATCGACTGCAAGATCGACGGCATCGGCGCCATGCAGCTGAAGTCGGAGTTCGTGAAGAAGGTCTGAGAGCGCGCATCCGATGATCGGTGACGGCAACACCCGGGAAGTCTTCCGCCGCGCGCGCCTGTCGATCGGCGTTTCGTTGGGTGCGTTCGCCGCCATCATGCTGGTCGGCACCGTCGGCTACAAGCACCTCGGCGGCGCCGACACCGGCTGGCTCGACGCCTTCTACATGACCTTCCTGATGGTCGCGACGATCGGCTACGGTGCCGGCGTCGAGATCTGGCGGCGGCCGGAAACCGAGTTGTTTACGATGGCGATCGCCTTTGCCGGCATCTCCACGATGACATATTTCTTTTCGAGCGTGACGGCCATCGTTCTGGCCAGTGATTTCGACAAGTCGTTGCGGAGGCGGCGCATGGACAAGATGATCAAGAAGCTGCACGGCCACTACATCCTCTGCGGCTTCGGCCGCGTCGGCCGCAACGTGGCGCAGGAACTCGAGGCCACGCATCGCCACTTCGTCGCCATCGACGAGGAGCCCGAGCGCCTCGAGGCGTACGCCGAGAAGAAGCCGGGGATGCTCTACATCCACGGCGACGCCGTCGACGACGACGTGCTGCTCGAGGCGAACATCGCGCAGGCCAAAGGCGTGTTCGCCATCACCGGCGACGACAGCCGCAACCTGATGATCGCGCTGACGGCCAAGCAGCTCGCGCCGGACGTGCGCGTCGTGGCGCGCTGCAACGAGATGCGCAACGTCGAGAAGATGCGCAAGGCCGGCGCGGACGCCATCGTCTCGCCCAACTTCACCGGCGGCATGCGCATCGCCTCGGCGATGATCCGCCCGCACGTCGTTTCCTTCCTCGATGAGATGCTGCGTTCGGAACACAGGCTGCGGCTCGAGGAGGTGGCGATCCCCGAGAGCTTCCAGGCGCGCCCGATCGGCCAGGTGGACCTCAAGGGCATCGGCTACGTGCTGCTGGCCGTGCGCCGCCGCGACGACTGGGTATTCAATCCGCCGGCCGAGTTCGTCCTGCAGCCGGGCCATACGCTGATCGCCATGGCTTCGCCGCAGGGACGCTTCGAGATCGAGTCGCGCCTGTTCCTGATGGAAGGCGCGTAAGGCGTTTTCAGCGCGTCCGGATCGGTCGCGCCGTGGTCACGAACAGCAAGGTCCGCGCCTCGCGGATGTCGGCGTGCAGCGCCTCGACGAGCGGCGCGTTGATCGGCTTCTCGGCGCTCCATTCGATCAGGAAGTTCGCCCCCGAGCCGCCCGACGAGTCGGAACGCGGCAGGTAGAGCTCCAGCGTCCCCAGCGGGGCGATCGCCCGCGGCGCCGTTACGTATTCGCGCAGCAGCTTCCCGTTCGTGTCGTAGTAGCGCGCGCTCGTCACCTTCATGCCGGCGGCCGGGTCGGTGTTGCGGATGCTGACGTGCGTCGACACCAGGGTTTCGGACGGCTTGCCCGTCTTCGGATGCACGTCGCCGTGATAGAGGTGGGAGTAGATCGGCAGGTAGAGCGTCTGGCCGGCCGAGAGCGCGGGGCCCTCCTGGGCGGACGCCGCGCTTGCGGCGACCAGGAAAAGCGCGGCGGCGAGGCGCCGCGTCAGGCTTGCGAGGATCGACATCGAGGGAGTTCTCCGCCAGGGCATGGGGCGGAATGATACAAGCTTGGCCGGCCGCACCGGCCTGCGGCTGCGTGGCGCTCAAATCCTGCCTGGATCTGCCGTTATCGGGCCATGAGCATAAGATTCCGGCGCTGCCGGAGGAGGCTGCGATGATCTTCCAGGCCTTGGCACGACTGGCGAACGCCGTAAGCCCGCCGAAGGATGCCGAACGCCCCGGTCCCGACGCCCACCGCCGCCAGCCGTCCGCAGCGCGAGGCGCGAAACGCGCGCCGCAGGACGAGGCGGAGGGCCCACATCCCGTGCTCAACACGCAGGGCGAGACCACCGGCAAGCTGATCGACACCCAGGCCTGAGTCTATAGCTTTAGTTTTATGAAGCGCTGCCGTTGATGCGGTAGGGCCGCACGGCGGTCCCAGGAGGGAGCGCGCATGCAGCACGAAAGACCGCCACGCGACGAAGCCGAGCCTGCCGAAGAAGCGCGGCCGGGCATCTTCGCGCGCACGGCATTGCGCGCCGTGGACGCCTGCCTGCATCGCCTGCAGGAGGTGCGCGACCGCATCGAGCCGCCGCCTCCGGAAGACGCGCGCGGCGAGAGGGGCCGCCGCGGAGCGGCCGCCGAGGGGAAGGAGGCCGTCCGCGGACCGCGCCCGCACAGCCTGCTGCGGCGCGTACTTACCGTCGTGCTCGCGTTTGCGCTGGGGGCCGGCGGCGCCACGTTTATGGCCTATCGCGGCTTCGCGCAGATGGTCGCCTCGCAGGAGGCCCTGATCGACTTCCAGCAGGAGGAGATCGAGGGCTTGCACAAGCAGGAAGCGATCAACGTCAAGGCCCGCGCCAAGGCGCAGGGCGAAGCCGCGGACTTGCGCAAGCGCCTGCGCGAGGTTCAGATGGAGATCGAGGAGCGCGATGCCCGCATCGACCAGCTCGACCAGCAGGTGATCGCGCTGTCGCGGCGCCTGGCGCGGCCGACCTTTGCGGCGGGCACGGCGAAGCCCGGCACGGTCCCGCGCAAGACCGGCACCTGCGTCACCGGCACGACGAACGCCTCGGGGAACGTGCTCGACTGCATCGACACCTTCAACCGCCCGTAGAATTGGCGTTGCCGGCGGACACTCGGCTCCGCGGCCACCACGGGGAGCGGCGATGCTGATCGGCGTACCGAAGGAAATCAAGAACAACGAATTCCGCGTCGGCATGACGCCGACCGGCGTGCGCGAGGCCACCGGCCGCGGCCATCGCGTGCTGGTGCAGGCCGGCGCGGGCGTCGGCATCGGCATCGCCGACGCGCTCTACGAGGAAGCCGGCGCAGAACTCGCGCCGGATTCCGAGGCGGTCTTCGCCGAGGCCGACCTGATCGTCAAGGTGAAGGAACCCCAGCCGCAGGAAATCGCGCTGCTGCGCGCCGGCCAGGTCCTGTTCACCTACCTGCACCTGGCGCCCGATCCCAGGCAGGCCGAGGGGCTGCTCGCCGCCGGCTGCATCGCCATCGGCTACGAGACGGTGACCTCCGCCGGCGGCGGCCTGCCGCTGCTGGCGCCGATGAGCGAGGTGGCGGGGCGCATGTCGATCCAGGCCGGCGCCGCCTGCCTCGAGAAATCGCACGGCGGCGCCGGCGTGCTGCTCGGTGGCGTGCCCGGCGTGGCGCCGGGGCGCGTCGCCATCCTCGGCGGCGGCGTCGTCGGCTACAACGCGGCGCTGATCGCGGTCGGCATGGGCGCCGAAGTCACGGTGCTCGACCGCTCGCTCGATCGCCTGGCGTGGCTCGACGCGCATTTCGGCAACCGCATCCGCACCGTCTACTCCACGGCCGCCGCCGTCGAACGCCATGCGCTGGAGGCCGACCTCGTCGTCGGCGCCGTGCTGGTTCCCGGCGCCGCGGCGCCCAGGCTGCTGGCGCGGCGCCACCTGGCGCTGATGCGGCCGGGCTCGGTGCTGGTCGACGTCGCCATCGACCAGGGCGGCTGCTTCGAGACCAGCCGGCCGACCACGCACGCGCAGCCGACCTACGTCGTCGACGGCATCATCCACTACTGCGTCGCCAACATGCCGGGCGCCGTCGCGCGCACCTCGACCTTCGCCCTGACCAACGCCACCTTGCCCTACGTGCTCAAGCTCGCCGACAAGGGCTATCGCCAGGCGCTGCGCGACGACCCGCATTTCCGCATGGGCTTGAACATCCATCGCGGCGACGTCACCTGCGAGTCGGTGGCGGCGGCGCTCGGCTACGAGTACAAGGACCCGCTCGCGAGCATCGACGGCTGACGGCACGCCGCTTGCACTTCGTCGGGGACGCCCGGGAGATGCGATGCCGCCAGACACCAAGCACGCGCGATTCGACGGCCGGCTGGTGATCGTCGGCTTCGGCAGCATCGGGCAGGCCGTGCTGCCGGTGCTGCTGCGCCACATCGAGATCGCGCCCGGGCGCATCACCGTCGTCACCGCCGATGAAGGCGGCCGCGACATCGCGGCGGAATATGGCGTCCGCTTCCATGTCCATTGCCTGACCGAGGACGACTACCAGGCCGTTCTCGAGCCGCTGCTCGGCGCCGGCGACTTCCTGCTCAACCTCTCGGTCGACGTCTCGAGCCTGGCCCTGATCAAGTTCTGCTGGCGGCGCGGCGTGCTCTACCTGGACACCTGCATCGAGCCGTGGGCCGGCGGCTATGCCGACCCGTCGCTGACGATCTCGCAGCGCTCGAACTACGCCTTGCGCGAGGAGGTCCTCGCCTTCCGCCTCGACAAGCGCACCGGGCCGACCGCGGTGCTCACGCACGGCGCCAATCCTGGCCTCGCCTCGATCTTCGTCAAGCAGGCGCTGCTCGACATGGCCGCGGCCAACGACCTGACGGTGCCGCCGCCGCTGAGCTACGAGGACTGGGCGCGGCTCGCGCAACGGCTCGGCATCAGGACGATCCACATCGCCGAACGCGACACCCAGACCAACGGCTCGGGCAAGCGGCGCGGCGAATTCGTGAACACCTGGTCGGTGGTCGGTTTCGTCGGCGAGGGCATGCAGCCGTCCGAGCTCGGCTGGGGCACGCACGAGCGCCACTGGCCGGCCGACGCCGGGCGCCACGGCTTCGGTTCCGACGCCGCGATCTACCTGGCGCGTCCCGGCGCCGCCACGCGGGTGCGCAGCTGGACGCCGCTCGAAGGTCCGTACCACGGCTTCCTCATCACCCATGGCGAATCGATCTCCATCGCCGACCACCTGACGTTGCGCGAGAAGGCGCAGGTCGTGTACCGGCCGACGGTGCACTACGCCTACCACCCGTGCGACGAGGCGGTGCTCTCGCTGCATGAACTCGCCGGCAAGAACTGGCGCCTGCAAGGTACCAAGCGCATCCTGCGCGACGAGATCACGCAGGGCATGGACGAGCTCGGCGTGCTGCTGATGGGCAACGAGAAGGGCGTGTACTGGTACGGCTCGCGCCTGACGATCGAGGAGGCGCGCAGGCTCGCGCCCTACAACAACGCCACCAGCCTGCAGGTCGTCGGCGGCATTCTCGGCGGCATGGTCTGGGCGCTGCGCAATCCGTCCGCGGGCATCGTCGAGCCCGACGACATCGACCACGAGCTGGTGCTCGACGTCGCGCGGCCCTACCTCGGCGAACTCGTCGGCGTCTACGGCGACTGGACGCCGCTCGCCGGCCGCAGCCGGCTGTTCGAGGAAGACGTCGACGCCGACGACCCGTGGCAGTTCAAGAACTTTCGCGTCGTCTGACCGCCGTGCTGCTCGAAAAGGAACTCGGCCTCACCGAGAATTCGTACTACGAGGCGAGCGTGCGGCGCCCGCCCGATTCGCCGCCGCTGCAGGGGCGCGACGTGGCCGACGTCTGCGTCGTCGGCGCCGGCTATTCGGGCCTGTCGGCGGCGCTCGAACTGGCGCAACACGGCTACTCGGTGGTGCTGCTCGAGGCGCGCCGCATCGGCTGGGGCGCCTCCGGCCGCAACGGCGGACAGGTCATCGTCGGCTTCGCCGCCGAGGGCACCATCGAGGCGCAACTGCCTGCGGCCGACGCGCGCCGCGCCTGGGACATCTCGGTCGAGGGCCTGCACCTGCTGCGCGAGCGCATCGCCCGGCATGGCATCGACTGCGACTACCAGCCCGGCTACCTCACGCTGGCGGTGAATCGTCGCAAGGCGCGCGCGCTCGAAAAATGGGTCGCGCACGTAGACGGCCGCTACGGCTACTCGCTGCAGTGGGTCGGCGCCGAGCGCATCGGGGAATGGATCGCCAGCCGGCGCTTCGTCGCCGGCGCCTACGATCCGGATTCCGGCCACCTGCATCCGCTCAAGTTCTGCTTCGGCCTCGCGGAGGCGGCGCGCGCCGCCGGCGTGCGCGTGCACGAACGGTCGCCGGTGAGGCGCGTCGCGCGCGGCGAGCGGCCGGTGGTGAAGACGGCGGAGGGCGAGGTCGACTGCCGCTTCGTCGTCCTCGCCGGCAACGTCTATCTCAACGAATACGGCGATACCGTGGCGCCGGAAATCGGCGGCCGCATCATGCCGGTCGGCACCTACATGGTCGCCACCGCGCCGATGGGCCGCGCGCGCGCCGACGCGCTGATCCGCGGCCGCGCCGCCGTCTCCGACACCAACTTCGTGCTCGACTACTTCCGCCCCAGCGCCGACCACCGGCTGCTGTTCGGCGCCGGCGACAGCTACAGCGCGGCGACGCCGCGCAAGCTGGTCGACAAGATGCGGCGCCAGATGCTGCGCGTGTTCCCGCAGCTCGACGACCTCGCGATCGAATACGCCTGGGGCGGCTTCGTCGACATCACCATGAACCGCGCACCGGATTTCGGCCGCATGGGCGCCAACGTCTATTACCTGCAGGGCTTCTCCGGCCACGGCCTCGCGCTCACCGGCATGGCCGGCAGGCTCGTCGCCGAGGCCATCCGCGGGCAGGCCGAACGCTTCGACCTCTTCGCCCGCATCGGCCATCTGCCTTTCCCCGGCGGCGCGCTGATGCGCACGCCGGCGCTGGTGCTCGGCATGCTCTATTTCAGGCTGCGCGACGTGCTCGGTTGAGCACGAGCTACTCGCGGAACGGAATCTCCGCGTCCTTCTCGAAGCGCTTCTTGCGCTTCGGGCCGAAGGCCCAGGCGACGATCCCGACGAAGAGCGCGATCGGCACGAGCAGGAAGGCGACGGCGAGGAGCGAGTCCATGGCGGCGCGCTTTCGCTCACGCGGACCGGTGCTCGCTCCGTTCCACTGCGGAAGCGCCGATGACGCTGCGTGCCAGCCGGGTTTCATCGGCGGTCCGGGTATCCGCGATCAGCGTCACGTGGCCGCTCCGGATGGCGTGAAGCACGACTTCCGCGAGCCGGCTCTTCCGCTTGGCACCGTTGGCGCCGATGGCCCCGCCGACGATGGCGCCCAGCGCGGTCCCCCACCCGATCATGGCCGCGGGAGCCACGAGCGGGCTGGCCGTGAAGAGCGTCATGTCCGCCATCACCACCGCCACCTGCGCCAGCGCGCCGACGCCGGTGCCGACCGCCGCGCCGATGGCGGTATCGATCAGCACGTCCTTCAGCACGCCGTCGGCGGCCGCGAGCTGGCGATTGTTGTCGTCGGCGCGAACCCGGTCGACGACGTCGACCCGCTCGCCCGGCAGGCCGCGCGCGACAAGATGTTCGCGTGCCGTTTCCGCTTCGGCCCGACTGGCATAGATGCCGACCATGGCGATCTCCGCGTAGCGCTCCCGATACGCGTTAGTGTCGGGTCTCCTGCGCAAAGTTCGATCGGCGGACCCGCCCGCCGCCGCGGTCGTCCCGCGCGGGCGTCAGTGGTGCTTCGTCGGTTCGCAGATGCCCTGCACCGCATCGCCGGCCACCTCGGCGCCGGCCATGTTGGCGATGTCGGCCAGCGCGATGATGCCGACCAGGCGCTTGTCGTGGTTGACGACCGGCAGCCGGTGCACCTGGATTTCGCCCATGTTCTGCGCCACGTCGGCGAGGTCCTCGTCGTCGAAGCAGTACTTCACGTCTTCGCTCATGACCTCGCGGACCTTGGTCGTGTCCGGCGACTTGCCCTGTGCGACGGCGCGGATGGCGATGTCGCGGTCGGTGATCATGCCGATGAGGCGATCGTTCTCTCCCACCGGCAGGCTGCCGACGTCGTCGTCGGCCATGATCTTCGCCACGTCGTGCAGGCTCTGGTTCGGGTTTGCGACTTTCACGTCGCGCGTCATCGCTTCGCTGACTCGCATGATGCACCTCGCTGTGGTTGGGGAACTGCGATCCGCCGCAGCGGCAAGCCCCGTTCCCGCGACGCGGTCAGGCGCGGCCCTGCATCGCGGCGAAGCGCGCCGTCATCATGTCCATCGAGGCGATGTGGCCGACGAACCACTCGGCGACGTCCGATCGCATCCAGTCCGCCAGGGTCGCGAAGTCGTGGTCGCGCCGCCAGGCGTCGATCCGCGCCGACATCTCGGCCAGCACGCGCTCGTGTTCGCCCTGGTGGATCGGATAGGCGGGAAAGCCGACGTCGCGCATCAGCTTCTCCTCGTCGGCGAAGTGGGCGCGCGTGTGCCGCACCAAGTCGTCGAGCGCGTGATCGATGGTCGCAGGGGACGCCGCGGTGTCGAGCAGGTCGAGCAGCCGGCGATGCAGATCGGCGAAAGCAGCATGGTCGTGGTTCATGAATTCGACCGCGACGGCGGGGAAGGCGAGTGTTGCGTTGGACATGTCGGAACGGGTTCGGAGCGAAAAGGCGCGCGCGAGCATAGCGGCGCGGGCGGCGGACGTCTGTGACGTTTGTCACCGGGCCGTGACGACAGCGCTCGCCTCAACGCCGACGCGGCGGTAAGCTTCGCGTCCCGGATTCTCGACGCCTTCGCCATGCCGCTTCCCGCCGACAGCCTCGCCCACACCCGCCAGCTCCTCGACTTCATCGACGCCAGCCCGACGCCCTGGCACGCCGTCGCCGGCGCGGAGGCGCGCCTGCAGGAGCACGGCTTCGTCCGCCTCGAGGAGGGCGAGCGCTGGCAGTTCGCCGCCGGCGGACGCTACTACGTCGTGCGCGGCGGTGCCTCGCTGACGGCCTTCGTGCCCGGCAGCGGGCCGCTCGCCGAAACCGGCTTCCGCATCGTCGGCGCCCATACCGATTCGCCCGGCCTGCGGCTCAAGCCGCGCCCGGCGCTGGCCGGCGACGGCCTGATGCGCCTCACCGTCGAGGTCTATGGCGGACCGATCCTCGCCACCTTCGCCGACCGCGACCTCGGCCTCGCCGGCCGCGTCTTCGTGCGCACCGCCGCCGGCCCGAGCCCGCGCCTGGTGTGCATCGACGAGCCGCTGCTGCGGCTGCCGAACCTCGCGATCCACATGAACCGCGAGGTCAACGAACAGGGCCTCAAGCTCAACAAGCAGACCGAGCTGCCGCTGCTGCTCGGCATGCTGGACGACGAGGGCGCCGCCGAGGCGCGCCTGCGCCAATTGCTGGCCGAGCGCGCGCAGGCCGATGCTGCCGACCTGCTGAGCTGGGACCTCGCCGCCTACGACGTCCAGAAAGGCGCGTTCTGGGGCGCCGAGGGCGAGTTCATCGCCGCCGGCCGGCTCGACAACCTCTCGTCCTGCCATGCCGCGCTACAGGCGCTGACGGCCACCGAAGCGCCGGCGGCCACCTGCGTCGTCGCCCTGTTCGACCACGAGGAAGTCGGCAGCGAGAGCGCCACCGGCGCTGGCGGCAGCTTCGCCGCCGACGTGCTCGGCCGTCTGTGCTTCCACGCCGGCCTCGACGGCGAGGACGCCCGACGCGCGATGGCGAAGAGCTTCTTCGTCAGCGCCGACATGGCGCACGCCTACCAGCCGAATTTCCCCGCCGCCTACGAGCCGGGCCACAAGCTCATGGTCAACCGCGGCCCGGTCATCAAGACTCACGCGCAGCAGCGCTATACGACCAGCGCCGAGACCGCCGCGCGCTTCATGGCGTTCTGCGAGCAGGCCGGCGTGCCCTACCAACAGTACGCCCACCGCGGCGATCTCGGCTGCGGCAGCACCATCGGCCCCATCGTCGCTGCCCGACTCGGCATCGCCGGCGTCGACGTCGGCTCGCCGATGTGGGCGATGCACAGTGCCCGCGAGAGCGCCGGCGCTCTCGATCAGGCCTACATGGTGGCGGCGCTGGGGGCGGCGTTCGCGAGCTGACCGCCGCTACTCGAGCTTCGCACCCTTTTCAGCCAGGAGCGCGCGCAGGATCGAGCGATGACAGCGTGCTTCGTTCTCGCAATAGCAGCCGACGGAGAAGTTGCTGCTATGGGAAAGGGTGGCCAGGAGCTCGAGAGCATGGCTGGCCTCGTGCGACGACATTTCGGCCTTGTACTTCCTGACGAACGCAGCCCACTGCGCCGGACTCTCGGCCTGCTGGCCCTGCTTCATGGTTTCTGCGCTGGGCGCCAGGGTGGGGAACCACACGTCGTACCAGTTCTGCGCGGCGAACTCGGTCTTGGGAACGCCGCGCGGCGGGCGACGAACCGTGCCGATGCGCGGCCCTTCATCTTCGATGCGCGGACTTCCCAGCCTCACGACACGAACCACCACGGCAGTCCCCTGTGACGCTCGACGCGCGCTACGCGGCGCGCCTTTTCTGAGCCATGGCGGCATCTTCGCGCGAACGCTTGGCTTCGTCGAGCAGGTAGCGCTGGTAGTCGTCGAGGTCGCCGTCGAACGGTCCGATGCCGCCGCGCGAGACCAGCCAGAATTCGTCGCACACCGAGCGCAGCAGGGCGCGGTCGTGGCTGACCAGCATCACCGTGCCCTCGAACTCGTTGAGCGCCACGCTCAGGGCTTCGCGGGTCGAGAGATCGAGATGGTTGGTCGGCTCGTCCAGCAGCAGCAGGTTGGGGCGCTGCCAGACGATCATGCACAGCACGAGGCGCGCCTTTTCGCCGCCGCTCATGGTGCCCACCGGCTGCTTGACCATCTCGCCGCTGAAGTTGAAGGTGCCGAGGAAGGTGCGCAGTTCCTGCTCGCGGCCGGCGACGTTGCCGCGCCCGGCGGCGATGGCTTCCTTGGCCATGCGCGTCATGTGTTCCAGCGGCGTGTCCTGCGGGCGCAGCACGTCGAGTTCCTGCTGCGCGAAGTAGCCGATCTTGAGGCCCTTGCCTTCGGTGACGTCGCCGCTGATCGGCGCCAGGTCGCGGGCGATGGTCTTCACCAGCGTCGACTTGCCCTGGCCGTTGGCGCCGAGGATGCCGATGCGCTGGCCGGCATGCACCGAGCGATTGATGTTGCGCACGATCACGGTGGGCGCGGTGCCGGCCGGCGCGTCCGGCGGCGGCGGATAGCCGATGGCGGTATTCGCCATCACCAGCATCGGATTGGGCAGGTTGGCCGGCTCCTGGAATTCGAAGGTGAACTCGGCGTCGGTCAGCACCGGCGCGATCTTCTCCATGCGCTCCAGGGCCTTGACGCGGCTTTGCGCCTGCTTGGCCTTGCTGGCCTTGGCCTTGAAGCGGTTGATGAAGAGCTGCAGGTGGGCGATCTTTTCCTGCTGGCGGGCGAAGGTCGATTGCTGCAGCGCCATCTGCTCGGCGCGCATGTCCTCGAAGGTCGAATAGTTGCCGCCGTAGCGCACCAGCCGCGCGCTGTCGATGTGCAGCGTGACTTGCGTGATGGCGTCGAGGAACTCGCGGTCGTGGCTGATCATCACCAGCGTGCCGGGGTAGCGCTTGAGCCACGTCTCGAGCCAGACCATGGCATCGAGGTCGAGGTGGTTGGTCGGCTCGTCCAGCAGCAGCAGGTCGGAGGGGCACATCAGCGCGCGCGCCAGTTGCAGGCGCATGCGCCAGCCGCCGGAAAAGCTGCTCACCGGGTTGCCGAGTTCCGAGACCTTGAAGCCGAGGCCGAGGATCAGCGCCTGGGCGCGCGGCTCGGCGTCGTGCTCGCCGGCGTCGTTCAAGGCCATGTAGGCCTCGGCCATGCGCATGCCGTCGTCGCTGGCCTCGGCGTCATGCACCTCGTTGCGGGCCGCCAGCAGGGCGGTGTCGCCGTCGACCACGAAGTCGGTGGCGCTCTGCTCGGTCTCGGGCATGTCCTGCGCCACCTGCGCCATGCGCCAGTGACCGGGGATCGAGCAGTCGCCCCCGTCCTCGTGCAGGCTGCCGTTGAGCAGGCCGAAGAGCGTGGATTTGCCGGCGCCGTTGCGGCCGACCAGGCCCACCTTCTCGCCGGGATTGATGGTGACGGAGGCCTTGTCCAGCAGCACCTTGGTGCCGCGGCGCAGGGTGACGTTCTTGAGGATGATCATCGGGGAGGCTTTTCGCGGGGGAGGCGCATGATAAAGGCTCGCGCCGTTGGTGCCGGGAATATCTCGCGCGCGGCGAAGCGACGCACCAGCCGAAGCGGTCACCGTTGCTGGTCTCGACCATTTTCGTGGCGCCACGAAAATGATCGTCGACTGGGAACCCGTTGTCTCACAAGCAGGAGAACGGGGCTGTCCCTGAGAATGCCGTCTGGCTGACTGCGGTCAGGTACCCACTCGGCTGACCAGCGGGAAGCGCTCGGGATGCCGTATGGACTCGACAGCCAGATCGACGTCCAGCTCCGGCCAGTAGAGGTGATCCGGCGACGGCAGCTCGACATGAAGAATCTTGCCGACGGCGACGTCGCGGAACCACGGAAATTCCGCGAACGGCAGGAACAGTTCCTCATCGTTCAGCAACACCCAGAACCCGTGCTGGGAGATGTTCGTTACCTCAACCGGAGAAATGCTTGCGCCAAGCGCTGCGAATGTCATTTTCGTGTTCCTGGACAAGGCGAAGGGCGTCGCCGAGCTCGCGCGAAGACAGACCGGTATGGTGCGACAACTCGATCGCCGGTTCAAGCCAGAACTTGGCCTCGCCAGTCTGCCCCTGGACGTGTACGTGCATTCTCGGCTCTTCCCGCGAGAAGAAGTAGAACCGGAAACCGCCTTCACGAAATACGGTTGGACTCATGGGAAATGATACGTGTCCGGAAAATGAGGTCTGTCCCTTGATATCTTCTGACTAGTCCAGCCGTTCGCACTAATCCTCATCTCCTAGCGGTTGATCAGGATCTTCCGCAGTTGCATCCCGAAGCGAGAGGTTCTTTCGGAGTGATGGATGTACGACAAGGTCTGAATCAAATCGCGGATCGAGGTACCTGTCCTGATACGCAAACTCAAACGTTGAGCCGCCTTTTCGGCCACCCACCTTAGGCACGCCAATAACACCGAAGTCGAAGAGAGTCTTGAGGCGCTGCCCAGCGAGCTCTTCGGTCATGGCTGGCTGTAGCCGCCGCTCAGCAGCCAACCAAGACGGAAACTTGAAGCGCGTATAACCTAGCAGGCGTAGTGATTTAAACAGTGAGGCAAAGTCCGGAATCTGCTTATGAATTTCGTCAGTCAACTCGTCGAACACATGTCTTGAGTACCCAACTTCGCCTTCATAGATGTCGGCAGTTTCGATACGCATGTGTTCTTCCTTGACCGCTGCATCCCGGCAGAACTTGCAAAAGGAGATGATGTCTCGAGGACGTTGCATCGTGCGTTTCAGAATATATGAGCTGATAAAAGCTCGTTGTCGCATCTGCTCGGGCGAGAAGACCGCCTCCCAGGCGTCAGCAATCGCGACTCCGAGAGATTTAGCGATGCGCTGACGGATGATCAACAGTAGTTGCTCATCATCCCACTCAAGGTACTCAATGCCCCCGGAGATCTTGTTCTTATCGTTGAAGTTAAGTTCGGAGTAGATGTCGCTACGAAGAAAAAGGATGACTGGGCGCGGACTGTTGTCTCGGCCATATCGAAGGTTCAATGATCGTGCCGCCTTAATGGCCCCTGCAAGCATGTCCTTGATCTCGGGAGTCGCGTCCCATCCATCATCGAGCCGATCAATCAATATTGTCGTGGGCTCAAGGCGATACACGGTGTCAGCCAACTCTAGAAGCTTTTGATTCCAAAGATTGGCAGCTCTCGCAAGGCACTGACCATCCGGGGCATCATCCAGTTCGAATCCGCCGAGGCCGCCGAAGTCGCCCGCATTAGGCAAGTCAAGCTTGCGGAGACGCTTCAGCTTGTCAAAGAGCGCGTCAAGAGTGCCAGTGTTCTCTGCACCAAATATGCGTTCGTAGACCTGCTGAGCTGGCTTGGCGATATCCGGATTGGGAGATCGTCGCCAGGTGTTGCAGGACGCAATGAGGAACGTAAACACCCAGGATGCGGTGTACATGCCTTCGGCTGGAAGGCCCAGCTCCTTTACAGCCTTGTGCTGCTCCCAGGCATACTCAGAGAACTCCATCGAAATAACGTGACTGCCCCGAAGTTCCTTTTGTGCTTGCTGGAACAATGCTGTCTTTCCCGATCCTTTGCGTCCAATAACAAACTGTCGGGAACCATCTCCGAGGCGCCTCATGACGCCCGTGTCGACAAAGAAGTCGGCTAGACGGGCGTCACTTTCGGCATCTACTTCACCAAAACTTAGCAACTGAAGCGGGTTATTCGATGACATGAATGAATCCTTGAGACAGAGCAAAAGTGTGGGATGGAGTGCGTGCTGGGGCTAACAGCAATTCAACGAATCCACCGGTCTGCATATTGACGTCGAAAATGCCTTCCGTCGTCGACATCTATTCGTGCCGCATTATGCTTTGATTCCGTTGATCAGAGTGGGTGTCTGCTTCTGGTGGTGGCTCTAACGTACATCTGCCTCGACAAGTCGCGCCAATAGCCCCGAATGCCGCTCCGTGCGCGCCTCGATCGCATGCGCGATCACTTCTGCGGCGCCGACCAACGTAACGCGGCTGCGCGCACGCGTGACGGCGGTATAGATCAGTTCGCGCGTCAGCACGCGGTTTGGTTCCGCGGGCAGCATCAGCAGCACTTCGTTGAACTCCGAGCCCTGCGATTTATGCACGGTCATCGCGAAGGCCGTTTCGTGTTCGGGCATGCGCGCGGGGGCGATCTCGCGCAGGCCGTGCTCGGCGTCGGGGAAGCAGACGGCAAGGCGGCCGTCGGCGCCGGGGAGGGCGATGCCGATGTCGCCGTTGTGCAGGCGCAGCGCATAGTCGTTGCGCAGCACCATCACCGGGCGGCCCGGATACCACTGCGCCGGTTCGCCGGCATCGAGCGGATGCGCGAGCGCGCGGCGGAAGCGGCGGGCGATGCTGCGGTTCAGCGCTTCGACGCCGCGCTCGCCGCTGCGCGTGGCGCAGAGCACGCGGAAGCGGTCGAAGGCCTTGATGACGGCGTCGCGATCGCCCTCGCGCATGGCGGCGAGATAAACGGCGTAGCCGGCGTCGATGGCGGCGAGCGTCTCCTCGGCCGGCGCCTCGCCGCCGTCGGCGAGCCAGCGCACCGCGGCGTCGGCGCCGGACGCGAGCCATTGCACCGCCTCGTCGGCGCGGCCGGCGTTGATGTCGGCGGCCAGCCGCCCGATGCCGGAGTCGGCGGCGAAGCGGAAGTTGTCGCGGAACCAGACGACGCTGTCGGCGATGCCGCTGTTCGTCGGCGATGTCGGCAATTGGTTCGCGTCGACGCCGCAGAGCGCGGCGAGCCGCGCGGCGCGTTCCGCCGTCAGCGACGGATCGGCGCCGAGTTCGGCGAACACGGCGCCCGACTCGACGGCGGAGAGCTGGTCCTTGTCGCCGAGCAGGACGATGCGCGCCGAGGGCGGCACGGCCTCGAAGAGTTTCGTCGCCAGCGCGAGGTCGAGCATCGAGGCCTCGTCGACGACCAGCGCGTCGATCGCCAGCGGATGTTCGGCGTCGTGGCGGAAGCGGCCGGCCTCGGCGGTGGCGCCGAGCAGGCGATGCACGGTGTGCGCCTCCTGCGGCAGGCGCTCGCGCAGGGCGACCGGCAGTTCCGCGGCGCGCTTTCGAATGGCGTCGATCATGCGCGCGGCGGCCTTGCCGGTGGGCGCGGCGAGCGCGATGCGGCAATCCGGCTGCTGCTCGACGAGGCAGGCGAGCAGGTTCACCACCGTCGTCGTCTTGCCGGTGCCCGGCCCGCCGCTGACGACCGTCAGGCGGCCGAGCAACGCATTGGCGGCGGCGAGCTTCTGCCAGTCGACGCGGCCGGCGAGGCGCGCGGCGTTGGCGGCGAACAGCGCGTCGAGGCGCACCTTCAGCGCCGCTTCGTCGGCAAGCGGCGCCGCACCGCAGGCGCACAGGCGACGCGCGAGGCGGCGCTCGTAGTCGAAGTAGCGGTGGAGATAGAGCCGGCCGTCGTCGTCGAGGATCAGCGGCAGCGCGCCCGGCGCGGCGGGCGTGCCGACGACGCCCGAGGCGAGCAGGCGTTCGCGCAGGTCCGGCTCGTCGCCGAGATCGGCGAGATGCGCGCAGACATGGCCCGACGAGGTCGCGAGGCTGGCCGCGGAGGCCGCGCGTTGCGCGAGGTCCGCGGCCGCATCGTCGGCGCCGCACTGGCGCGCCCAAGCGGCGGCGCGCGCGGCGAAGGACTCGGCCAGCAGCTTGTCGGCGTCGCGCCTCATGAAGGGAACATGCCGTCGAACCTCGTGCCGCGCTCTTGCTGCGTGCCTATGCGGCCGATCTCATCACGAAGTCGGCGCGAATTTCGTCGAACGGCACCACCAGCTTGCCGTCCGGCGTCTTCTCGATCATCCCGACCTCGATCATCGCCGCTGCATCGTCATGGACGCGCTTGACGTCGCGGTCGAGGGCGCGCGCGAGGGCGCGGACACCGAGCGGGCCGGCCTTCTGCAGGCACTCGATCAGCTCCCAGCGCTTGGGCGTGAGCACGCGGAACAGGGCGGCAGGAGACTCGAAGTCGAAATGCTCGCCCTGGTACTCGCCTGTCTTCCAGGCGGCAAGGAATCCGTTTCGCGCTGCCCCCAGGGCGTCGCTCGCCTTGCGGATATGAATCGTCGCGGTTCTCATGGTTTCGCTCTCCTGTCTTCGACGTCGCGGAGAAAATCGTCGATCAGTTTCTCGTGCCCTTTGGCCGTTCATTGTCGTAGATGTTGGCAACGATGCCAACACTGGTCGGTGTGGTTCACGGCGCTTCGCCGAGCAGATCATCGAGGCGGCGGATCGTGCCGGCATCGGGGCGATGGAAGAACACGCCGGTCGGCGTGCCGTCGTCCTGGCGCCAGTCGGGGCGCACGCCGCGCACGAACAGGTACAGCACGCCGCCGAAGTGCGTCGCGGGGTCGTAGCCGGGCAGGCGCCGCTTCAGGTAGCGCTCCAGCGCGACGGCGTAGAGGAGGTATTGCAGGTGGTAGCCGTGCTCGCGCATCGCCTCGGCGAGCGCGTCGCGCGCGTAGTTGCGCGGCTCGAAGCCGAGGTGGTTGGATTTCCAGTCGAGCAGGTACCAGCGGCCGTCGTGCTCGAAGACGAGGTCGATGAAGCCCTTCAGATAGCCCTCGAGCGCGCCGAAGCCGAGGCGCGGCGCGGCGTAGCCGTGGTCGCGCAGCAGGGCGTTCACGTCGTGGTCGGCGAGCCGGCCGACGGGCAGCGAGAATTCGAGTTCCGTCAGGCGGCGCGCGCTCGGCACGGCGGCCAGGCGCAGGCCGGGCGCGAGCTCGGTTTGCACGAGGTCGCCGAGGAGGTTGGCGAGCATCTTCGGCAGCCGCGCGGCGGCATCGCTTGGCGCGCGCTGCGGGAAGGCGCGCAGCGCGTGGCCGATCGCCGCGGGCCAGCCGGCGGCATCGGCGAAGTCGACGCGCTCCATGACGGCGTGGATGCAGTCGCCGGCCGCCGGGCCGCGCGGGAAGCGCAGGATGTCGTCGGGCGGCAGGTTCGGCGGCGCGCTCGCCGGTGTGCGCGCGGTGCGCGCGTCGTGGTCGCTGGCGGCGTTCTCGTGCGCGGCGCCGTAGGAGAGCGAGCTGTAGCTGCCGATGCGCCAGCCTTCGGGGATCGCGGCCGGCGGCGGCAGCGCGGCGAGCGAGCCGGGCGCGGGGCGTTCGGCGGCGAGCGGGACGCCGGGCTCGGTCGGCAGCGGCGCGATGCCGACATGCGCGCAGGCGTCGGCGAGGCGCGTCCATGCCGCCTCGATTTCCTCGGGGCCGAGCTTGGCGTCGAACCAGGCGGCGGGCTCGCGGCCGTTGCCGGCGACCAGCCAGTTGAGCAGGCTGCGCGTGCTCTCGGTCAGGGCGCGGCTCTTCTCGTAGCAGCCGGCGACGAGGTAGCAGCGATGCACGGCGCGCGTCAGCGCGACGTAGACCAGGCGCAGCATTTCCGCCGAATCTTCGAGACGCAGCGACTGCTTGATGGCGGCGATCTCGTCGGCCTCGACGGCTTCGCCGCGCAGGTCGAGCACCGCGTCGCCCTGCGCGTCGTGGTATTCGAGACCTTCGCCGCGCGCGCCCGCCGTCATGTGGCCGTCCCAGAGGAAGGGGCAGAACACCACCGGATACTCGAGGCCCTTCGACTTGTGGATGGTGACGATCTGGACCAGGTTGCGGTCCGACTCCAGGCGCAGTTGCGAGGTCTCGTCGGCGACGCCTTCGCGGCGGCGCGCTTCGAGCCAGGCCAGCAGGGCGTCGGGCGCGCGATGCGTCTCGGCGGCCTGGTGCAGGCATTCGGCGAGGTGCAGCAGGTTGGTCAGGCGGCGCTCGCCGTCGGGGCGCGCGAGCATGCGCGCCGGCACGCCCTCGGCGTCGAGCAGGCGGCGCAGCATGACGCCGACGCCGCGCGTGCGCCAGGTGTCGCGGTGGGCGGCGAAGCGCAGCACGTGATCCATCCAGCGCGCCTCGTCCTGCGCCAGGGCGTCGATGCCGGCGGCATCGACGCCGAGCAGTTCGGTGGCAAGCGCGGCGCGCAGCAGGCGCTCGCGGTTCGGCTCGAGGATGGCGGCGAGCACGCGCGCCACTTCCTCGGCGTCGCTGGTGCGCCAGAGGCTGGTCTGCGCCAGTTCGACGCTGCCGATGTTCAATGCGGCGAGGGCGTCGCGCACCCGCGCGCCGTCGGCGCGGCTGCGCACGAGGACCGCGATGTCGCCGGAGCGTAGCGGCCGGCCGTCGAGCGCGACCTCGCCCGCGGCGGCGGCCGCCAGCAGGCGCGAGATCTCGGCGGCCGTCGCCTGCGCGGCGGCGGCCTTGGCGTCGCTGCGGTTGAGCGGCCGGCCGGCGTTCGGCAGCGTCCAGAGCTGGAGGTCGGCGCGCGGCGCGCTGCGGTCGGCGAAAACCTTGCGCGGCTTGGCGCCGACGCCGACGCGCACGTAGCCGAGGTCGGCGAGCATGAAGGCGCGCGCGTTGGCGGCAAACAGCGTGTTGAGCGCGGCGATCAGGCCGGCGGACGAGCGCTGGTTCTCGGCCAGCGAATACGTGGCGCGCGCCTCGCGCTTGGCGCGCAGGTAGGTGTGCAGGTCGGCGTGGCGGAAGCGGTAGATCGCCTGCTTGGGATCGCCGACGTAGAACAGCGGCGCCTCGCTGCCGCCATAGACGGCGCGGAAGATCGCGAACTGCAGCGGGTCGGTGTCCTGGAATTCGTCGATCAGCGCGGCCGGGAAGCGCTGGCGGACGGCCGGCGCCAGCCACGGGCAGTCGCCGCCGTGCAGGCGCTCCCAGAGGTTGTAGAGCATGTCGTCGAAGGAGACGACGCGCTGCTCGCGCTTCCTCGCGCGCAGCGCCGCGCCGGCCTCGTCGAGCAGGCGCTGCAGCAGGCGCAGGCGCGCGCGCTCGAGCGCGCGGTCGATGCGCACGCGCAGGGCGACGAAGGTTTCGGCGGCGTCGAAGAAGGCGTGCATCGGCGCGGTCTGGTTCTTCTTGAGGCGCAGCGCGATGTTGCCGGCCGAGTAGAGCCAGGCCTTGGACTTGCGGTCGAGCGGCGCCAGCGCGTCGCCGCAGCGGAAGAAGGCGTCCCACTCGCGCGCGCCCTGGCGGATCGCTTCCTCGCTGTAGCTGGTGCGGTTCAGCGCCTCGGTGGCGAGTAGGACGGCGAGCACCTCTTCGGGCTGCGCGTGCCAGAGCTCGCGCGCGGCGATGTAGGCGGCGGAGAGTTCGGCGCCGGGAAGTTCGTCGGCCTCGTCGAGGTCTTCCGGCCAGCGCGTGTGCGCCAGCGGCTTGGCGAGGCGGCGCTTGAGCAGGGCCGCCCAGCGCTCGGGCGAATCCTTCTTCTGCACCAGGTAGGCGGCAAGCTCGGAGGTCAGCGCGTCGCTCGCGACGTGGTGACGCCAGAAGTCGCGCACGGCTTCGGCGAGCGCATCGCCGTCGTCGGGCAGGAGTTCGAGCGTCAGCGGCAGGCGCGCGGCGAAGGGCGCATCGGCGAGCGCGCGCTGGCAGAAGCCGTGGATGGTGAAGATCGCGGCTTCGTCGAAGCGTTCGAGCGCGAGGTCGAGCCGGCGGCGCATGGTGTCGCGGTCGAGCGTGCCGCGTCGCTCGATGGCATCGACGAGTTGGGCGACGAAGGGATCGCCGCCGCCGGCCGCCGTGCCGCCGAGCCAGGCCAGCGTCTCGACGATGCGCGTGCGGATGCGTTCGCGCAGCTCGGCGGTCGCGGCGTTCGTGAAGGTGACGACGAGCAGCTCGCGCACGTCGAGCTCGCGCTCGAGCAGCAGGCGCAGGTAGAGGCCGCAGATGTTCCAGGTCTTGCCGGTGCCGGCCGAGGCCTCGATGAGGTTGGTTCCCTCAAGCTCGCAGCCGAACACGTCGAACTCGGCGCTCACAGCCGCTCGTCCTTCAGGCAGGCCATCATCGAACCGAACACCGCGTTGGCGCAGGCGGCGAAGACGTCGTCGAGCGGGTCGGCGACGCCGCGCAGCGCGAGGCGGTGGAAGGCGTCCTTCTCTTCGCCGAACGGATGGCGCTCGCTGGCGTGCCAGACTTTGGCGGCTTCGGCGGGGTTGCCGCTGCGGACCAGCGCCCAGGCCGCCTTGGGGTAGAAGTGCAGCGGCGACTGCAGGCCGGCGCGATAGAGGCGCAGCAGTTCGGCGAGGCGCGCGCGCGCGTCGGCGCAGGGTTCGAGGCGGTAGCTGCCGTCGCGCGAATGCCAGACGGTGCGCGGCGCGACGCTTGGCGGCGTCGCCGCGCAGAGCGCGAGGTGCGCGAACCAGCCGGCGAGGTAGTCGACCGGGCGCGTGTCGTCGTAGCGGTGGCGCACGAGGCCGTTCGGGCGCAGGTCGGCGAAGCCGGCGCGCAGGCGCCAGCGCTCGCCGTCGAGATCGAGGTCGAGGTCGATGCCGCAGGGCTCGATGCAGGGCGCGGCGGTGTCGGCGCGTACGTTGGCGGCGAAGGCGGCGAGGCTTTGCAGCTCGCGCTCGAACAGCAGCTCGCCGAGGCGGCCGGCCGGGTATTCGTTGCCGGCGAGGCCGATGGCGCGCAGGTCTTCGGCCGGTGCGCCGGCGAGCAGGGCAGGCAGCAGGCGCTCGGCGACGGCGCTGCGGCCGTCGTATTCGGGCAGGAAGGGTTCGTCGTCCTGCAGTTCGTCGTCGGCAGCGACGAGGTCGAGGCCGAGGCGGCGGCGCAGCAGGCCGCGGCTCGGATTGCGGAAGAAGCCGATGAACTGGTCGAGGTCGACTTCGCGCCACTCTTCGTCCGGGGCCGGCAAGGGCGCGGCGAAGAACAGGCGATGGACTTCGGAGGCGGCCTCGTCGTCGTCCTCGACGCCGGTGCCGGCCGACGCCGCGGACATCGGCGCGGCGAGGCCGGCCTGCAGTGCCTCGCAGTACTCGCGCCGGTGGCTGCGCCGGCGCGGCTCGCCGCCGTCGGCGAAGCACTCGGGCGAGAAGGCCTGCAGCGGGTGCTCGACGACGAGGCGGCGGCGCTCGGCGCCGGTGGCGGCGAGTGCGACGTCGAGCAGTTCGGCGACCAGCACCGAGGGCGGCAGGGACGAGTTGTCGACGACGCTGCGGCCGGTGTAGCTCAGGTGCAGGGTCTCGCGCGCGGCGAGCAGCAGGTCGAGGAACAGGTTGCGTTCGTCGATGCGGCGCTGGCGGTCGCCGCGCCGCGGCTGCGCCGCCATGAGGTCGAACTCGGCCGGGCGCGAATCGGTGGGGAAGGCGCCGTCGGCGAGGCCGACGACGCAGGCGACGCGATAGGGCAGGCCGCGCAGGCTGCTCATGGAGCTGAAGGTGACGGCGCCGGTCGGCACGCCGCCGTGGGCCGGGTCGTCGAGCAGCGCCGACAGCGCTGCGGCGACGACCTCGCGCGCCACCGGTTCGTCGAGCGCGCCGCGCGCCATGTTGGCGCGCAGTTCGCCGATCGCCTGGCGCAACTCGCGCAGGTCTTCGATCTCGTCGTCGCTCGGGGCGAGGAAGCCGTCGCAGAGCGCGAGCAGCGTCGCCTGCCATTCGTCCGGCGTCTGCGGGCGGCCGAGTTCGCGCGGCAGGCGTGCGAGGCGGCCGACGAGGTCGTCGAGCACGCCGAGCAGCAGCGCCTGCGAGCCCTCGGCACCGCCGGCCGGCAAGCGGCCGGCGAAGGGCGCGGCGGCGGCATCGGGCAGCGCATAGCCGAGGAACAGGCGGTCGAGGCCGTCGGCGAAGCTGTGGCGTTCGAGCGGCGGCAGGCCGAGCGCCTCGCGGTGGCGGCCGTCGAGGCCCCAGCGGATGGCGGCGTCCTCGATCCAGCCGCGCAGGCCGTCGAGCGCTTCGGCGTCGAGGCCGAAGCGGCGTTGGACGATAGTCTGCTGCAGCAGGTCGAACACGGCGCTCGCGGCGAAGCGCGAGCCGGCGAGCGCCAGCAGGTCGAGCAGGGCGCTCGCCGCGGCGTTGATGCCGGCGCGGCCGCGGCCGCTGATCGCATAGGGGATGCGGCGCTCGCGCGGCGCGTTGCCGAACACGGCGTCGATCAGCGGCGCGGCGTCGTCGAGGTCGGGCGTGACGACGAGCACGTCCTCGGGGCGCGGCGGATTGGGGCCGGCGAACAGGCCGAGCAGGCGGTCGTGCAGCACTTCGAGTTCGCGCGTCGGCGAGTGGCAGACATGCACCTCGAGGCTGCGGTCGTCGTCGACCAGCGCGAGGCTGCCGGGGGCGAGGTTGTCGAGTTCCAGGATCGAGTTCTGGAGCGCGCCGAGCAGCGTGCCGCCGTGCGCCGGCATGAAGCGGTCGTCATCGACCTCGGCGTCGCCGGCGTGCTCGAGCAGCAGGTCGATCTGCGCCTGCGTCTGCTTGCCCCAGGCGGCGAGCAGGCGGTTGCCTTCCTCGTGGTGGTCGAGCTTGCGGCTGGCGGCGAGATAGGAGAGACGCTTGCGGTCGACGATCTCGAACCAGTATTCGCGGCAGGGGTTGAGAACGTAGAGCCGCAGGTCCATGCGCCGGCCGAGGCGGCGCAGGATGTCGATGTAGAGCGGCGGCATCGTCGGCAGGCAGAAGACGTGCGCCGCTTCGGGCAGGCCGGCGTCGAGCGCCGATTCGGAAGCGTCGACGGCGTCGAGGAAGGCGGCGGCCGGATGGCGCTTGCCGGTGCCGAGTTCCTGCGCGATGCGCCGCCACAGCGCGGCTTGCCAGGCTTCGTCCTCGTGCTCGCCGACGCTGCGCCTGTCGGTCCAGGCGCCGAGCCAGTCCTGGCGGTAGGTCAGGTATTGCTCGAACAGTCCGGCGGTGCGCGTCGCCAGGTCGAGGCGCATGACGGCGTCGGCCTGCGCGAGGTAGCCGGCCAGCCGCGGGTGCGGTTCGGTGAAGCTCGCGTCGCCGAAGAGGCGGAAGATGCGCCACGCCAGCACCGGCGAGGCGAAGGGCGAGTCGGCGGCGACCTTGGGGACGACGCGCGCGATCTGCTTCCACAGCCATTGCGCGAGGAAGGCGAGTTCGACGTTGGCGCAGACGCCGCGGCGCTGCGCGATCGCCAGCGTGAGCCGGCGCCGCAGCGCGGCGCTCGGCACGATGATCTGCTCGGCGGCGAACGGCGAGGCCGGCGGCGTCTCGAGGGCGTCGAGCAGCGCGTCCTGGAGTTCCTCGTAGCGGTTGGAAAACGCGAGTCGCAACATTCCTCCGCTACATCGCCTCCAGCTCGAGCACGGCGACGCTGATCTGGCGGCCGAAGTGGAGGTCGAAGCCTTCCCACTTGGTCCACTTGGCGAGCTTGGCGCGCACGGTGTCCTTCATCTCGTAATCCTGCTTGCCCTTGTCGTACTCGGCCTTGACGCTGCCGAACAGCGTCGCCAGGTAGTCGCGATAGGAGAGCACTATCTCGCGCCCGCCGGTGGCGCCGTGGCCGGGCACGAAGACCTTCGCCGGCACCTTGGCGGCGCGCTCGCAGGCGGCGATGTTGCCGGCGTAGGTGCCGTCGTCCATGCGGCCGAAGCGGCCGTTGAGGACGTTGTCGCCGGTGAACAGCACTTTGTCCTCGACGACCTCGATCATGATGTCGGTGTGCGAGTGCGCCTTCTCGGGCGCGTGGATGCGGAAGCTGAGGCCGCCGAGCTTGAGTTCCTGGCTCTCGGTGACGGGGACCGTCGGCACTTTCGCCTGCGTGCCGCGGGTGAAGCCGTTGGTGAGGCGATCCATGCGGTCGACCCAGTCGGCGCCGGCGCCGGCGTTGGCGCGCTTGATCATTTCCGGGTGCGCGATCAGTTGCGCATTCGGATAGGCGTCGAGGATGGCCTGGTTGCCGAGCCAGTGGTCGCCGTGCACGTGCGTGTCGAGCACGTGGGTCACCGGCTTGTCGGTGACCTTGCGGATCTGGCGCAGCACCATGCGGCCGGCCTGCACGCTCGAACCGGGATCGACGACGACGACGCCTTCCCTGGTCAGGACGAAGGCGGGATTGTTCATGAAGCCCTGGTTCTCGACCGAGGGGTCGCCGAGCGGGCCGTGGATCACCCAGGTGTTGGGCGCCACTTTTCGCGCCGCGTAGTCGCGCAGTTCGGCCGCCGTCGCATGAAGCGCGGCGAGGGCGAGAAGCAGGCTGAGAAAAGGTTTGGCGATTGGCATTTTTTTGGTCTCCTCCGTTGGGGTGCGGCGATGATAAACGGCTCCGCGCCGGGGCGGGCGCACGAAAATTGCCGGCAGCGTCGAGGCTATTCGACGAAAGGAAACGAACATGGCGAATCCCATTCCGCAGGCGCCCGCCGGCACCAAGGGAAAGCCCGCACGCCGCAAGGGCCGCACCGAGGAGACCTTGACGCTCGTCGACTCGGGTGTGCCTTCCCACACGCAGCCGATCGAAGGCGAGGGCACGGGCTTCAGCGCCAAGCGCGTGGCGCCGAAGATCGGCCCGGTGCTGCGCACGCCGGAGGTCGATCGCAAGATCCACGCGCTGATCGGCCGCTTCACCGGCGGTGCCGCGCCGACCGCGTTGTCGCTCGCTTGGCTCGACTGGGTGGGGCACATGGCGATGCAGCCCGGCAAGCAGCACGAGCTGGCGCGCGAGGCGACCGACAAGCTCATCCATCTGGTCAGTTTTGCGCAGACCTGCGCCACGCGCGCCGACGGCGGCAGCTGCGCCGAGCTGCGCGAAGGCGACATGCGCTTCCGCGGCGAGGGCTGGGCGCGCTGGCCGTTCAACGTCTATGCCGAGAGCTATCTGCTCACGGAGCAGTGGTGGCAGCAGGCGACGACGACTGTGCAGGGCGTCAGCCAGCACCACCGCGACCTGCTCGCCTTCATCGCGCGCCAGCTCACCGACGTCTGGTCGCCGTCGAATTTCCCCCTGACCAATCCGGACGTGCTGAAGACCACGCTCGAGCGCGGCGGCCGCAATCTCGTCCAGGGCGCCGTGAATGCGGCCAACGATGCGCTGCGCCAGATGTCGGGCCGCAAGCCGGCCGGGGCCGAGCAGTATCGCCCCGGCGAGGCGGTCGCGGTGACGCCGGGCAAGGTCATCCATCGCAACCGCATCATGGAGGTGATCCAGTATTCGCCGCAGACGCCGGACGTGCACGCCGAGCCGCTGCTGATCGTGCCGGCCTGGATCATGAAGTACTACATCCTCGACCTCTCGCCGCAGAACTCGCTGATAAGGTATCTGGTCGAGCACGGCCACACGGTGTTCATGATCTCGTGGGTCAATCCCGGCAAGGAAGACCGCGACCTGGGCATGGACGACTACCGCGAGACCGGGGTGATGGAAGCCCTGGACGTCGTCGGCAAGGTGGTGCCCGGGCGCAAGGTGCACGCGGTCGGTTATTGCCTCGGCGGCACGTTGCTGTCGCTGGTGGTGGCGACGATGGCGCGCGATCGCGACGAGCGCATCGCGTCGATGACGCTGCTGGCCGCGCAGGTGGACTTCGAGGAGGCCGGCGAGCTGCTGCTGTTCATCGACGAGGCGCAACTGACCTTCCTCGAGAACATCATGGCGGAGCAGGGCTTCCTGGACAAGAACCAGCTTTCCGCAGCCTTCAACCTGCTGCGCTCCAAGGACCTGATCTGGTCGCGGGTGGTGGACGACTACCTGCACGGCGAGCGCCAGCCGATGTTCGACCTGATGGCCTGGAGCGCGGATTCGACGCGGCTGCCGTTCCGCATGCACTCGGAGTACCTGCGCAGCCTGTTCCTCAACAACGACCTCGCCGAGGGCCGCTACGTCGTCGGCGACGAGGGCATCGCGCTGACCGATATCCGGGTGCCGATCTTCGCCGTCGGCACCGAGAAGGACCACATCGCGCCCTGGCGCTCGGTGTACAAGGTTCACCTCTATACCGACACCGACATCAGCTTCGTGCTGACGACCGGCGGCCACAACGCCGGCATCGTCAGCGAGCCGGGGCGGCCGCGGCGCAGCTACAGGATGACGTTCCACGACGCGCAGCACCGCTACCTGCATCCGAAGCAGTGGCACGACACGACGCCGCGCACGGAGGGATCATGGTGGCCGGCGTGGCAGGACTGGCTGGCGAAGGGCTCGTCGGGGCGCGTGCCGCCGCCGCAAATGGGCGCGCCCGAGCAGGGCATCGTCGCGCTCGACGACGCCCCCGGGCGCTACGTGCATCAGGACTAGGGGAGTCCGCCGGCCGGAGCCGGCGGGCCGGGTCAGCCGCGCTGGGCCAGCGCGGCGATGCGGTCTTCGAGCGGCGGATGGCTCGAGAAGAGCTGGCTCCAGCCGGCGCGGCCGTTGATGCCGGCGGTGGCGACGTTCTGCGGCAGTTCGCCAGCTTCCATGCCGCCGAGGCGGCGCAGGGCATTCATCATCGGCTGCGGCGAGCCCATCAGATGGGCGGCCCCGGCGTCGGCGCGGAATTCGCGCTGGCGCGAGAAGTACATGACGATGACGCTGGCGAGGATGCCGAAGACGATGTCGGCGACGATGACGGCGATGGTGTAGCCGATGCCGGGGCCGGACGATTCCTGGTCGCCCTTGCGCAGCGCCGAGTCGACCATCCAGCCGACGACGCGGGCGAGGAAGATGACGAAGGTGTTCACCACGCCCTGGATCAGCGTCAGCGTGACCATGTCGCCGTTGGCGATGTGCGCGACCTCGTGGGCGATGACGGCCTCGGCTTCTTCGCGCGTCATGGTCTGCAGCAGGCCGGTCGACACGGCGACCAGCGAGCTGTTGCGGCTGGCGCCGGTGGCGAAGGCGTTGGGCTCGCCGTCGTACACGGCGACCTCGGGCATCGGCAGGCCGGCCTTCTCGGAGAATTTGCGCACGGTCTCGAACAGCCAGAACTCGGTCGAGGTCTCGGGCGACGCGATGACGCGCGCGCCGGTCGACCACTTGGCGATGGTCTTCGACATCCACAGCGAGAGGAAGGCGCCGCCGAAGCCCATCAGCAGGGCGAAGAACAGCAGCTTGCCGAGGTCGAGTCCGGACGAGGAGAAGAAGCGGTGGGCGCCGGTCAACGTGCTGACGATGCCCAGCACGAGCATGATGGCGAGGTTGGTGGCGATCAGCAGGAAGACTCTTTTCATGGTCGAATGAACCCCTTTCGTGAATGATGCGGGCGCGAGTCTACGGCAGCGCGATACATCGAACAACTCGAATTTATGAAAGCGACGATTCGTTTTTGCCGATGTGAGGGCCGGCCGTGAAGCGTGTCGGATTCCTGCTGCTCGCCTTCGCCCTGCTGGTCGCGGGCATCGAATCGCTGCAGGTGCTGGTCGCGTGGTGGCAGGCGGGCCGGCCGGCGCCGGGCTGGCGCGAGATATTGGCCTTCGCCGCGCTGGCGGTCGTCGCCGTCGCCTGGTGGCGCCACTCGGTGTTCACCTGCGCCAAGGGCGAAAGTTGCCTGCTGCCCGACGACGAGCGGGAGCGCGGCGGCTAGCCGTGGTGCAGTTCCTCGGCCAGTTCGCGCAGGCGCGCGACGGTGTCGAGGTCGGACGCGTGATAGGCTTGGCGGCGGATCGACAGCGCGATGCCGTCGAGCTCGCCGCCGGCGGCGACCTCGTCCCACTCGTAAAGGAAGCGCAGGTAGAGCCGGTCCTGCTGCGGCTCCTCGATGGTGATCACCAGGCGGCTGCGCGGCCACTCGGCGCCCGGCTCGACGTCGGTGCTGACCGACTCGTTCTCACGCAGGCGCACCACGTCGCGCACGGTGAAGGTGCCGTAGTCGAGCGTGCGGCCGAGGACGCGGGTGGCGTCGTCGGAGGTCATTTCATCGACCACCGCGTTGTCGAGCCCGTAGACGAATTCCTGCGGCGCATAGGCGCGCCGCACCAGGCCGTGCCAGAGTTGCTCGCGCGTCATGGGCGTCAGCAAGGGGTGCAGCGGATCGTTGATTTCGACGAGGTGTTCGTAGCGCATTGCTGAATTGTCCCCTGCCGGGCAGGGAAGGCAAGTCCCGCGCCTCGGCATGGCGGCATTCGGCTTGCCGGATTCGGGCTCCCATTCCAAAGGAGCACGCCATGGCGAAGATGACCGCCCCGAGCCCGATCCAGATCCAGAAATTCCTGCACGGGCTCGAATATCCCGCGCAGCGGCAGGAGATCATCGACAAGGCCGAAGAGGAGGGTGCGGACGACGAAATCCTGCACCTGCTCCAGAAGCTTCCGGACAAGGACTACGAGAGCCCGGTGGAAGTCTCGAGCGCCGTTTCGAAGCTCGGCTGACGCGGGCTCCGGTGGGGCAGCCCCGCTCACCACCAGTGGCGGCGGTAGGGGAAGAAGGGCGAATAGAAGGGCGGATACATCGCGTTGCAGCGGAGCATCCAGTCCTGGTCGCGCTGCTGCAGCCGCAACTGGAGTTCGCGCTCGCGCCGCGCCAGTTCGCCGGCGCAGTTCTCCTGCGCCGCGCTGCGTTCGGCGTTGAGCATGAAGTCGATGACGCTGTCGGGTACGCCGGCCCGGCTGAGGCGCAGCACGTCCGCCGTCGCCAGCCGGAACGTGGTGCCGCGCTCGCGGATGCGGGTGACGATGGCCTCCGGCGCCGAGCCGCCCTTCTGCATCGCCTCGATGTCGGCGAGCGCCAGCGCCGGCTCGGGCGGCGGAAGGCGCGCCGCCTGCTGGGTGGTGAGGCGATCGACCCGGCCGGGGAGGTGGTCTTCGGGCAGCGATGAGCAGCCTGCGACCAGCATCAACGCCAGGGGCAGGAAAAAGAGGTCAGCGGTCCGATTCATGGCAGTTCTCCGTCCTTCACCGACAGACCAGCATTCTGCCCGTTTGTTCTCGGCCGATGGGTCTATGACTTTAGTGTAAGCGATTGTCATTGTTGGCTTTTTCGGGCAGACTTTCGCGCGCTCCGGACACCGGTGCGCGCGGCAGTGACCGACGCCAGCCCGGGCGACGAGCACCCATGCCGGATGGCCACGAAGACGCCGTCCGCAGGAGGAGACATGACAAGAAGGTCGGACCATTCCGGCGCAGCCCCGGACGCTTCGGCGCAGCCGTGCGCCGGGCGCACGCTCGAGCCTGATGATCTTCCGGCAGCGCGGCGGGAGATCGAGGCCCTGCGGCTTCGGCTGGGCGAGGTCGAGACCCAGCGCGACGATCTGCGGACGACCCTGACCGACATTGAAGGCGTGCTGGCGCGCTTCTCGTCGCTCTACGACCTTTCGCCGGTTCCTTATTTCACGCTCGACCGCGACGGCGGCATCCTGCGCACCAACCTCGCGGGCGCCGGCCTGCTCGGCGTGCAGCGCTCGGAACTGCGGCAGCGCCGCTTCGAGAGCTACCTCGGCGAGGAATCGCGCGCGAGCTTCCGCGCCTTCCTCGCGCGGGTGTTCCACAGCCACATCGACGAGACCTGCGAGGTCGCCATCGCGGCGACGATCTCCCATCCGGCGCTCTACGCCCAGATACGGGCGATCGACGACCAGGAGGAGCAGACCTGCAGCGTCGTCGTCACCGACATCACGCGACGGCGCCAGATCGAGGAGGCGCTGCAATCGTCGGAGGCGCACTACCACGGGCTGGTCGAGGAGCTGCCGCTCGGCGTCGCGATCACCAAGGACGACACGGTCAAATTCCTCAACCTGCAGGCGATGCACATGATCGGCTACCTGGCCGACGAACTCGTCGGCAAGCCCTTCCTGCCGCTCGTATGCGATCCGGACCGTGATGCGGTCGCCGATATCCAGGCGCGGCGGCTGCAGGGAGCGGCGGTGCCGTCCAGCTACGAGGCGTGCGTCGTGCGTCGCGACGGCGAGCTGCGCCACTGGCGCATCCACGAGACCAGCGTCTTCTGGGAAGGCGAAGTGGCCGTGCTGAAAATCTTCGAGGACATTTCGGCGCAGAAGGTGGCCGACATCAAGCTGCGCGAACTGTCGAGCATCGTCGAGCACTCGGCCGACGCCATCTCGCTGTCCTCGCCCGCGGGCGTGATCCGCTACGTCAATCGCGCCTTCGAGCGCATGTACGGCTACGAGGCCGGTGAAATCGTCGGCCGCACCTATTCGCTGCTCAAGTCCGGCACCCAGGACGAAGACTTCTACGTGCGCATGTGGGAGGTCATCACCAGCGGCCGCGACTTCCAGGCGCAGCTCGTCAACCGACGCAAGAACGGCGATCTCTGCCACGTCTACAAGACGATCACGCCTATCCTCGACGGCGAGGGCAACATCGTCAGCTACACGAGCGTGGACAAGGATTTCAACGCCGAAGTCATCGCCCGCAGCGAGATCGAGCATCTAGCGCTGCACGATTCGCTGACGGGGCTGGCGAACCGCTCGCTCTTCGCCGACCGCGTGCGCCAGGCGATCGCGCGCGCGCGGCGCCAGGATTCGAGCTTCGCGGTGCTCTACATCGACCTCGACGACTTCAAGCCGATCAACGATCGCTACGGCCACAAGGCAGGCGACGCCGCGCTGCAGGAAGTCTCGCGGCGCCTGAAGGACTGTACGCGCGCGATGGACACCGTCGCGCGCATCGGCGGCGACGAGTTCGCCATCGTGCTCGAGACCGACGGTCGCGCCAACGCGATCGCCGCCGCGCGCAAGATCGTCGACGCGGTGCGCGATCCGATTCCCATCGGCGAGCTGCACGGCCGGCTCGGCGCCAGCATCGGCGTCAGCGTGTTCCCCTATGACGGCGACGATTCCGCCGGCTTGCTGCGCGGCGCCGATGAGGCCATGTATCACGCCAAGCGCCTCGGCAAGAATCGCGCGATCTGCCGCGGCTGCGGCATCGACGGCGGATGCGACGACGAATGCACCCACCCCGGCTAAGCCGAGCCTTAAGGGTATCCGGGTAGCCCAAATACTGCGTTCCGCGTATTTGCCTCGCATGAGGCCGTAAGCAGAATCGGTCCTGAAGTTTCTGCAGCCATCGTACTCATCAAGGGGTAGGTACTGAAATGACTTTCATCGGAAAACGTGTCAAGGAACGGCGTGAAGAACTGGGCATGAGCCAGAGCGTGCTGGCCAAGCGCATCGGGGTTTCGGGCCCCAGCCTGTCGCAGCTCGAGAGCGGCAAGATCAAGCGCTCGCGTCGGCTGAACAAACTTGCGGCGGCGCTCAAGGTCACGCCCGAGTGGCTCGAGAACGGCGCCGCGGACGAGCGGCCCGCGACGCCTGCCGGCGCCAGCGTCGCCAAGCCGGCGGCTCCGGCCAAGGCCAACGGCGCGGCGCGCAACGGCAGCGCGCGCGCCCGTCGGGCCGAGACGGCCCACGGCGTCTCGCGCAAGATCATGCGGCTCGCCGAGTCGCTGGTGCCGCTGCCGGCCGACAAGCTCAAGGCGCTGTTCGTCCTCGCCGGGATTCGCTGAGGCCGGAAGGCGGCACGCCGCCTGGCCGCTGCGCCCATGTGGTGGCGGGTCGCAGCCGCCTGCCTGGCATTGATTGCAGGCGGCCCGGCTTGCGGGCAGGTCGCGCCCTTGCGCGCGACGCTGCTCGCCCCCGACGCGGTGCGCCCGCTGCTCGAGGCACACTTCGACGCCACGATTCCGGCGCCGGCCGATGCCGCTGCACGCGCCGCGTTCCTGCGTCGCGCGCAGCGTGAGGTCAGCGAACTGCTGGCGGCAGAAGGCTGGTTCACGCCGGCCATCGCGCTGCGGCCGACGGACGGCGACGCCGTCGTGCTGGAGGTCTTGCCTGGGCTGCGCACGACGGTAGCCCGCGTCGACCTCGAATTCTACGGCGACATCGCCGCCAGCGGGGCCGACAAGGCGCAGCGCGTCGAGGGATTGCGCGCAGCGTGGAAGCTCGACGTCGGCGAGCCCTTCCGCTCGGCCGACTGGGAAGACGCCAAGGCGGCGCTGCTCGCCGGCGTCGCACGCCGCGACTATGCCGCGGCTGCCATCGTCGACAGCCGCGCCGAGATCGACCCGGCCACGACCTCGGCGACCTTGCATGTCATCGTGGACTCGGGGCCGGCGCTGCGCTTCGGCGAACTGGTCATCACCGGGCTGGAGCGCTACGACGAGGCGCTGGTGCGCAACCAGGCGCCGTTCGGCCCCGGCGACCCCTATCGCCTCGACCAGCTGCTCGACTTCCAGGCGCGCCTGCAGGGCATTCCGTTGTTCGGTTCGGTCATCGTCGGCGTCGATGCGGCGGCGGCGCGCGACGGCGCGTTGCCGGTGCGCGTGGCGCTGGCGGAGACGAAATCGCGGCAGATCGGCTTCGGCGTCGGCTATAGCTCCAACAACGGCGCGCGCGGCGAGATCAACTACCGCGACTACAACTTCCTCGGCCATGCCTGGCGGCTGACGAGCCTGCTGCGGCTGGAGCAGAACCGCCAGACGCTCGGCGCGACGGTCGACACCTATCCCGACGAGGACGACTATCGCCTCGTCTGGACCGGGCGCGTCGAGGCGACGAGCATTCAGGGCCTGAACACGCTGCGCCAGACGCTCGGCGCAGCGCGCATGCGCACGCGCGGGCGCATCGACACCCGGCTCGGCATCGACTGGCAGTGCGAGGAGCGGCGGCCGGCGGGCGGCCTGCACAAGACCGACCAGGCGCTGGTGCTCGACGGCCGCTGGACGCGCCGCGACGTCGACGACCCGCTGCTGCCGCGTCGCGGCGATCTGGTCGACGTGCGCCTCGGCGGCGCCCGGCGCGAACTCCTCTCCGACCAGGACTTCCTGCGCAGCCACCTGCGCTACCAGCGCTGGTGGCCGATCGGCGCGCGCGACGTGCTGGCGATGCGCGCCGAGGCCGGGCTGACCGCCGCTTCCTCGCGCTTCGGCATCCCGCAGGAATACCTGTTCCGCGCCGGCGGCGCCCAATCGGTGCGCGGCTACGCCTACCAGAGCCTCGGCGTGCGCGAGGGCGAGGCGATCGTCGGCGGGCGCACGATGGCGACCGGCAGCCTCGAATACACGCACTGGTTCACCGGCGACTGGGGCGGCGCGCTGTTTGCCGATGCCGGCGACGCGGCCGACGCCTGGCGCGACTTGCGCGCGGCCGTCGGCATCGGCGCGGGCGTGCGCTGGCGCAGCCCCGCCGGCCCGCTCGGACTCGACGTCGCCTACGGCCGCGAGGTGCGCAAGTGGCGAGTGGACTTCTCGATATCGGTCGGTTTCTGAAGGGCAGAGCGGCGCGCATTGCGCTGGCGGTGCTGGCCGTCGTCGCGGCGGTAGTGGCGTCGCTGGCGCTCGCCGGCTACTGGCTGCTGGCCACGCCGGGCGGCGCCGAATGGGCGTTGCGGCGTGCCGGCGCCGACCGCGTCGAGGGTCTGCGCGGACGCTTGCTAGGCCCGCTCGCCGTCGGCAGTCTGCGCCTCGCGGTCGGCGATCGCATCGTGGCGGTCGAGGCGCTGGAGTTGGACTGGCGGCCGGCCGCCCTGCGCGAACGCCGACTGGAGATCCGGCGGCTCGCCGCTGCCCGCGTCGACGTCGCGTCGCCGCACAGCGACGCAGCAGCGGAAATGCCCGACACCCTGCGCTTGCCGCTGGCGGTCGTCGTCGCGGAACTGCGCATCGGCGAACTGCGTTTGCTCGCCGCCGAGGATGGGCGCGTGCGCCTCGCCGTCCGGGCGATCGAGGCACGCGGCGACAGCGACGGGCAGCGCCACCGCGTGCACGCGTTGCGGTTTGCCCACGAGTACGGCGACGTCACGGGGCAAGGCGAGATCGCGGCGGAGCGGCCGTTCGAGTCGCGCGCCGAGGCACGCTTCGAGGCGAGGGGCGGCAGCGCGGCGCCGGAGCCGCCGGTGCTGGAAGCGCAGGCCGCCGGCAATCTTGAAAGCCTGTCAGTGCGCGCGACTGGGCGCGGCGCGGGACTGCGCGGCAGCGCCGAGGCGGCCTTGCGGCCGTTCGCACCCAATCCGCTTGCCGGCCTGCGCCTCGCCCTCGCCGAGTTCGATCCGCAGGCGCTGTCGCCACGCCTTCCCCACGCGCGCCTTAGCGCCGACGCCGACCTGCAGGCGCGCGCCGACGGTCGCATGGCCGGCCCTCTGCGCCTGCGAAATGCCGCGCCGGCGGCACTCGATCGCGGCGGCGTTCCGGTGCAGGCGATTGCTGCGCTGGCGGACATCGGCGCCGACGGCCGCATGGCATTCGACGATCTCGACGCGGCGCTCGCGGGCGGCGGCAGGATCACGGGCCGGGCGACGTGGACGCGTGCCGACGCGAGCGGCACGGCCGACCTGAGCGTGCAGGGCCTGGACCTCGCGGCGCTCGACACGCGGCTGCGCGCGACGCGCCTTGCCGGCAGCGCAAGCCTGAGCGGCGGTGCGCAAGCCCAGCGCGGCCGGCTGACGCTGGCCGACGGTGCGCTGCGCATCGAAGCCGAGGGCGCGCGAGCGGGCGAGGAACTGACGCTCGAGCGTGCGCTGGTGCGCCTCGGACGCAACCGGCTCGACGCCGAGGGGCGCTTCGGCGGGCGGGACATCCGACTGCATGCCCGAGTGGAGGCACCCGAGTTGGGTGACGTCGGGCCGGGCTTCGGTGGTTCGTTGTCGGCGCGCGTCGAGCTGGCGGGACGGCTGGCGCGGCCCGATGCACGCTTCTCGGTGCAGGGCAAAAGTCTCTTGCTGCTCGCTTCGCATCGCATCGCCGCACTCGATGCCGAGGGCGAGTCGCGCGGCGACGCGCTGCGGTTCGCGCTGGAACTCGCCGGTTATGCCGGAGCGGAGGGTGAGACGCGCATCTCGCGCCTGACGGCGACCGTCGAAGGGCGCGACGTTGCTCACGGCCTGCGTATCGACGCAGCGCTCGCCGGCGACCGGCGGCTTGCGCTGCGTGCGCGCGGCGCACTGAGCGGAAGCTACGAGCGCTGGCGTGGCCGCATCGAGGCGCTCGACGCTGCCTTGCCGGTGCCGGTGCGCCTGCTGTCGCCGGCGCCGCTGTCGATCGCGTGGGAGAAGGTCGAAATCGGCGCCGCAACGCTCGAAGCCGGCGGCGGCCGCATCGAGCACGGCGCGAGCGTATGGACGCCGCAGCGCTGGAGCAGCCGCGGCCGATTCACGGGCGTCGGCCTGCGCCTCGTCGGCGCGGCGCTCACGCCGGGCGGCGAATCGCTGCGGCTCGGCGGCGGCTGGGACGCCGCGGCGACGGGCGCGCGCGTCGATGGGCGCATCGAGGTCGCGCGCGAATCCGGCGACTGGATCATTGCCGGCGAATCGCCGCTGGCGCTAGGCATCTCCGACTTGCGGCTCAACGCCGCGGCGCGCGGCGACCGCATCGACGTGAGTCTCGCCGCGGCCGGTGCGCGGCTCGGCAACTGGCGCGGCGCGATCGGCCTGACGCTGCCGGCATCGCGCGGCGCGCTCGAACTGCCGCCCGCGACGCGCCTCGACGGGCGCGTCGGCGTGGCGCTCGGCGACGTGGCTTGGCTCGGCGCGCTGCTGGGCGACGAGTATTCGGCCGCGGGGCGCCTGGAGCTCGACCTGGCGCTCGGCGGCACGCTGGGGACGCCCGACCTGCGCGGTCGGGCGCATGGCCGCGAGCTGACGCTGGCCTTGCACGAGCTCGGCGTGCGCTTCGAGCGCGGCGAACTGGACGCAGCCTTCGACGCCGACCGGCTGCGCGTCGAGCGCCTGCGCGCCTCGGCGCCGCACGCACCGCCGGCCGGCGTGGTGCCGCCGTTCGCGGCGCGCGCCGGAACCATCGAAGGGCGCGGCGAGATCGACCTGCAGGCGCGGCGCGGCCGCCTCGACTTCGAAGCCGGCCGGCTGCCGCTGGTCCAGCGCACCGATCGCTGGATCGTCGCCTCGGGGCGCGCGGGAGTGGAACTGGAGGACAGCCGGCTCGGGGTGACGGCGGACCTGGTCGCCGACGTCGGCCACATCGCCGAGCCGCCGGCGAGCCGGCCGCAGCTGTCTCCCGACGTGGTCGTCGCCGGCCGGCGGCGGCCGGCTGCCGGCGCGCGCGTCGATGTCGCCGCGGATTTCGACCTCGGGCGCAACTTCCGCCTGCGCGCCGCCGGCCTCGATGCGCGCCTCGACGGCGCCCTCCACGTTGCGGGCGAGCGCGGCCGGCCGCTGCGCGCCCGCGGCAGCATCGCCGCCGTTGATGCGACCTTCGCCGCCTACGGGCAGACGCTCACGGTGGAGCGCGGCATCGTGAATTTCCAGGGTGCGCTCGACGATCCGGGGCTCAACGTGCTGGCGCTGCGCAAGGGGCTGGAGGTCGAGGCCGGCGTCGAAGTGGCCGGCACGGTGAAGGCGCCGCGCGTGCGCCTGGTGTCGACGCCGCCGGTGCCGGATCCGGAGAAGCTGTCGTGGATCGTGCTCGGACGCGCCCCGGAGGCGGCCGGCGCCGACAGCGGGCTGCTGCTGGCGGCGGCCGGCGCGCTGCTCGGCGGGCGCTCAGGCGGCGGGCCGACGGGCCAGCTGGCGCAGGCCTTCGGCGTCGACGAGCTCAGCCTGCGTTCGGAGCCGGGTGCCGCGGACCTGACCAGCCAGATCGTCAGCGTCGGCAAGCGCCTGTCGTCGCGGGCGACGATCGGCTACGAGCAGGGATTGTCGGCGGCGGCCGGGGTAATGAAGCTGACCTGGCAGCTGACGCCGCGCATCGCGGTCGTGACGCGGGCGGGGGCCGACAACGCGATCGACCTGACCTACACCTTCGCCTTCGACTAGCTGCGCGCCTTGCGGATCAGCTCGGCGAGGCGCTGCTTCTGCTCGGCGTCGAGCTTGTCGATGTTCTTCTTCCAGCCGTGCGTCCGGTAGTTTTTCTTTAGAACTCCCAGCCCATGGGGCCGTATGCGTCGACGTCGGCCTTCATCTTCGGCACGCTGGTGATGACGGCCTTGAAGCGCTCCCAGGGCAGGGACTGGAGCGCCTTTTCCATGGCGGCGCTGTCGGGCACGTCGGCGGCAACGGCCGACCCGGCCAGCAGGGCGGCGGCGAGCAGGGCGATCAGCTTCTTCACGCGGGATTCCTCGATGCTAGGGACCCCAATAGATTACGCCGGACTGCATGAGTTCGCGGGCGACGGTGGCGCCGGCCGCGGCGAGGTTGGCGCCGGGGTTCTCGGCGCAGTAGCGGTCGACGCGCTGGAACAGCGGCTCGTTCGGCACGCTGCCGAGCAGGTCGACGCCGGTGCCGGCGGCCATGCCGCTGAGGTAGCCGACGAGCCAGGTCTGGTAGAACTGGGCGCCGAGCAGGTGCCCGCCGCGCTCGTCGACGCGGTTCTCGTTCCACAAGGCGCAACTGCGCGCGCCGCGCGCGGTCACGGTCTGCGCGGCGGCGTTCGCGGCGATGCACAGCCCGAGCGCGAGGACCAGGGGTCTCATGGCGTCCATGCTGTCGCCACGGCGACGCCGAGTCGGTTGGGCGCCTCACATTGCGCGCTTCGCGCGAACGGCCGCAAGTCACTGGTTTTCATGGTCTTGGGGGCGGCTTCAAGCTATAATCCGCGCCCTTTGTGGCTGCCGCCGCAAGGTTTTCGCCGTTTCCCAGCCCCGCATGCAACACATCCGAAATTTCTCCATCATTGCCCACATCGACCACGGCAAGTCCACGCTCGCGGATCGCATCATCCAGCGCTGCGGCGGGTTGTCCGATCGCGAGATGGAGGCCCAGGTGCTCGACTCGATGGACCTCGAGCGCGAGCGCGGCATCACCATCAAGGCGCAGACCGCCGCCCTCCAGTACAAGGCGCGCGACGGCAAGGTCTACAACCTGAACCTGATCGACACGCCGGGGCACGTGGACTTCTCCTACGAGGTCAGCCGCTCGCTGTCGGCCTGCGAGGGCGCGCTGCTGGTGGTCGACGCCTCGCAGGGCGTCGAGGCGCAGACGGTGGCGAACTGCTACACGGCGATCGAACTCGGCGTCGAGGTGGTGCCGGTGCTGAACAAGATGGACCTGCCGCAGGCCGATCCCGATGCCGCCCGCACGGAGATCGAGGACGTCATCGGCATCGACGCCACCGATGCCGTGCCGTGCTCGGCCAAGACCGGCATGGGCGTCGACGACATCATCGAAGCCGTGATCGCGCGCATCCCGCCGCCCAAGGGGGATGTCAGTGCGCCGCTGAAGGCGCTGATCATCGACTCGTGGTTCGACAACTACGTCGGCGTCGTCATGCTGGTGCGCGTCGTCGACGGCAGCCTGCGCGCCAAGGACAAGATCAAGCTGATGGCGACCGGCGCCGTGCACCTGTGCGACCAGGTCGGCGTGTTCACGCCGAAGTCGCTGACGCGCGAGGCGCTGTCGGCGGGCGAGGTCGGCTTCATCATCTCCGGCATCAAGGAACTGGCGTCGGCGAAGGTCGGCGACACGGTGACCACGGTCGACCGGCCGGCCGCCGAGGCGCTGCCGGGCTTCAAGGAAATCAAGCCGCAGGTGTTCGCCGGCCTCTATCCGGTCGAGTCGAACCAGTACGACGGCCTGCGCGATTCGCTCGAGAAGCTTCGCCTCAACGACGCTTCGCTGCAATACGAACCCGAAGTCTCGCAGGCGCTGGGCTTCGGCTTCCGCTGCGGCTTCCTCGGCCTGCTGCACATGGAGATCGTGCAGGAACGCCTGGAGCGCGAATTCGACCAGGACCTGATCACGACGGCGCCGACCGTGGTCTACCAAGTGCTGATGCGCGACGGCGCGGTGATCGAGGTCGAGAATCCCTCGAAGCTGCCGGACACGCAGAAGGTCGAGGAGATTCGCGAGCCGATCATCACGACCAAGATCTTCGTGCCGCAGGACTACCTCGGCGCGGTGATCACGCTGTGCGAGCAGAAGCGCGGCTCGCAGGTCGGCATGGCCTACCACGGCCGCCAGGTGCAGCTGACCTACGACATGCCGATGGCCGAAGTGGTGATGGACTTCTTCGACAAGCTGAAGTCGGTGTCGCGCGGCTACGCCTCGCTCGACTACGAATTCAAGGAATATCGCGCCGCCGACGTCGTCAAGCTCGACGTGCTGATCAACGGCGACAAGGTCGACGCGCTGTCGCTGATCGTGCACCGCGCCAACGCGCCCTACCGCGGCCGCGAGCTGGCGGCGAAGATGCGCGAACTGATCCCGCGCCAGATGTACGACGTCGCGATCCAGGCGGCGATCGGCTCGACGATCGTCGCGCGCGAGAACGTCAAGGCGATGCGCAAGGACGTTCTCGCCAAGTGCTACGGCGGCGACATCACGCGCAAGAAGAAGCTGCTCGAGAAGCAGAAGGCCGGCAAGAAGCGCATGAAGCAGGTCGGCAGCGTCGAAATCCCGCAGGAGGCGTTCCTGGCCGTGCTGCGCGTCGGTGACAAATAACAAATGAACTTCGCCCTGATCCTGTTCCTGCTGCTGGTCGTCACCTTCGCGCTCTGGCTGGCAGACCGCTACGTCTTCCGCAAGCGCCGCGCGCCCGACGCCAAGGAGCCGCTGTGGGTCGAGTACGGCGCCAGCTTCTTTCCCGTCATCCTGATCGTCTTCGTGCTGCGCTCCTTCCTGGTCGAGCCGTTCAAGATCCCCTCGGGCTCGATGATGCCGACGCTGCTGGTCGGCGACTTCATCGTGGTCAACAAGTACACCTACGGCATCCGCCTGCCGGTGATCAACAAGAAGATCGTCGAGCTCAACGCGCCGCAGCGCGGCGACGTCGTCGTTTTCCGCTGGCCGGTCGATCCCTCGCTCGACTACATCAAGCGCGTCGTCGGCGTGCCCGGCGACAAGGTCGTCTATGCCAACAAGCGCCTGACCATCAACGGCACGGCGCTGCCGATCAAGCGCGTCGACGACTACAAGGACAAGGACCGGATGATCGTCACGCCGCGCTACCAGGAAAAACTGGGCGCCACCGAGCACGACATCCTGATCGAGGAGGAGGCGCCGCCCTTCGTCTCGCAGACCACCCAGTTCCCGTTCCGCGAGCGATGCCACTACAATAGCGAAGGCTTCAGCTGCGACGTGCCGCCGGGTCATTACCTGATGATGGGCGACAACCGCGACAACTCGCAGGACAGCCGGGTATGGGGCTTCGTGCCGGACGAGAACCTCGTCGGCAAGGCTTTCTTCATCTGGTTCAATTTCAGCGACCTCGGGCGCATAGGATCGTTTAGATGAACGCAATCAACATCAAGAAGCAGCGCGGCCTTTCCCTCGTCACCCTGATCCTGGTCTGCGTGGCGCTCGTGTTCGTCGCGATCGTCGGCATCAAGGTGGCGCCGGAAGTCATCGAGTACTACAACATCCTTAAGTCGGTAACGGCCACGGCGCAGGATCCGTCGAGCAAGGACGCGACGGTGGCGCAAATCCGCCAGAAATACGATACGCGCAGCTCGATCGACAACGTGAAGACGATCAAGGGCGCCGACCTCGACATCACCAAGGAAGGCAACGAGGTCGTCATCTCCTTCGCCTACTCGACCAAGATCCCGCTCACCGGCCCCGTCAGCCTGCTGATCGACTTCGAGGGCTCTTCGCAGCAGTGAAGCCCGTCGGCCGGCTGGCGAGCGCCCTCGGGCACGCGTTCGGCCGCGAAGAACTCCTCGTCCAGGCGCTCACGCATCGCAGCTACGGCTCGCCTCACAACGAGCGCCTCGAATTCCTCGGCGACTCGGTGCTGAACTGCGTCATCGCCAGCTTCCTCTACCAGCGTTTCGGCAGCCTGCGCGAGGGCGATCTCTCGCGCCAGCGCGCCAACCTCGTGCGACAGGAGGCACTGGCCGAAATCGCGCAATCGCTGGCGCTGGGCGACTGGCTGCGCCTCGGCGAGGGCGAACTCAAGAGCGGCGGCTTCCGCCGGCCGTCGATCCTCGCCGACGCGCTCGAGGCGATCATCGGTGCGATCTATCTCGACGCCGGCTTCGAGGCGGCGCGCGTGGCGATCGAGCGCCTGTTCAAGCCGCTGCTCGACCAGGTGAACCCGAAGGAATCGGGCAAGGATCCCAAGACCGCGCTGCAGGAGATCCTGCAGGGCCGCAAATTGCCGCTGCCGCAATACGCGCTGCTGGCGACGCACGGCGAGGCGCACGCCCAGCAGTTCGAGGTCGAGTGCATCCTGCCGGCGCTGGATATCCGCGTGACCGGGGAGGGCGGCAGCCGGCGCGCCGCCGAACAAGCGGCGGCACGCGCCGCCATCGATCGCATCGTGGAGACCAAGTAGATGCAACGCACCGGAACCCTGGCCGTCGTCGGCCGGCCCAACGTCGGCAAGTCGACCCTGACCAATCGCCTCGTCGGCGCCAAGGTCAGCATTACCTCGAAGAAGGCGCAGACCACGCGCCACCGCGTGCACGGCATCCTGACCACGGACGTCGGCGGCGACGACTGCCAGTTCGTGTTCGTCGACACGCCGGGCTTCCAGATGCGGCACAAGAACGCGCTCAACCGCCTGATGAACCGCAGCGTCACGCAGGCGCTGAACGACGTCGACCTGGTGCTGTTCCTGATCGAGGCCGGGCGCTGGGGCGCCGGCGAGCGCGAGATCGTGCGCTTGCTGCCCGAGGGGCGGCCGGTCGTGCTGGTGATCAACAAGGTCGACCGCCTCGCCGACAAGGGCCAGTTGCTGCCCTTCATCCAGAGCGTCGCCGCCGAACACGCCTTTGCCGAGATCGTGCCGCTGTCGGCCGAGAAGGGGCATGGCGTCGAGGAACTGCTGAAGACCACCGCGCGCTACCTGCCCGAGGGCGAGCACCTGTTCGCGGCCGACGACATCACCGACCGCTCCGAGCGTTTCCTTGCCGCGGAGCTGCTGCGCGAAAAGCTGTTTCGCAACCTCGGCGAGGAACTGCCCTACGGCATCGCCGTCGAAATCGAGAAGTTCGAGCAGGAAGGAAACCTGCGCCGCATCCACGCCGCCGTGATCGTCGACAAGGACGCGCACAAGGCGATGGTCATCGGCAAGGACGGCGAGCGCCTCAAGCGCATGTCCTCCGATGCGCGCAAGGACATGGAAGAGCTTTTCGGCGGCAAGGTCTGGCTCGAGACCTGGGTCAAGGTCAAGGGCGGCTGGGCGGACGACGAACGGGCATTGAAGACACTCGGCTACGAGTGACCACGTGAGCGGCAAGCAACGCATCGACGGCGCGGCGGCCTACCTGCTGCACGCGCATCCCTACAGCGAGAGCAGCCTGATCCTCGACGTCTTCGCACGCGAGCACGGTCGCGTCGCGCTGCTGGCGCGCGGTGCGCGGCGCCCGCGCTCGGCGCTGCGCGGCGTCCTGATGGGCTTCCAGCCGCTCGAACTCGGCTGGTTCGGCGGCGGCGAAGTGAAGACGCTGGCCAAGGCCGAATGGGTCGGCGGCCTGCCGCTGCTGGCCGGGAAGTGCCTGCTGCTCGGCTATTATCTGAACGAACTGCTGCTGCGCCTGATGCCGCGCGAGGACGCGCACGCCGCGCTCTACGACGCCTACGCGGACGCGCTCGCGGCGCTGTCGCGCGGCGCCGACGAGGCCGCGGAATTGCGCCGCTTCGAGAAGGCGCTGCTGCGCGAACTGGGTTACGGGCTTGCGCTCGACCGCGTCGCCGGCAGCAACGCGCCGGTCGATCCGGCCGGCTGCTACGTCTACATGGTCGAGCGCGGCGCCGTCGAAGCGCATGGCGACGAGGGCGTGCCGGTGCTCACCGGCAAGACGCTGCTCGACCTCGCCGCCGACGACTACGCCGACCCGCGTACGCTGGCGGAGAGCAAGGGGCTGATGCGGCAGCTGGTCTCGCACTACCTCGGCGGACAGCCGCTGCAGTCGCGGCGCGTGTTCGTCGAGCTGCAGGACTTATAAGAAGACAAAGGGAGTTTCCATGATCGAACTGGGCGTCAACATCGACCACGTCGCCACGCTGCGGCAGGCGCGCATGACCTACGAGCCGGATCCCGTCTGGGCCGCCGTGGAAGCGCACCTCGGCGGCGCCGACGGCATCACCGTGCACCTGCGCGAAGATCGCCGCCATATCCAGGACCACGACGTGCGGCGTCTGCGCGACCTCACGCACATCAAGCTCAATCTGGAGATGGCCGCCACCGACGAGATGGTCGCCATCGCCTGCCAGCTCAAGCCGGAGATGGCGATGCTGGTGCCCGAGGGCCGCCACGAGATCACGACCGAAGGCGGCCTCGATGTCGCCGGGCAGGAAGCCAAGCTGAAGGATGCCGTCGCGCGCCTCGCCGACGCCGGCATCGTCAGCAGCGTGTTCATCGACGCCGAGCAGCATCAGGTCGAGGCCGCGGCGCGCATCGGTGCCCGCGTCTGCGAGATCCACACCGGCCCCTACGCGCACGCCTTCCACGAGCGCGGCCGCGATGCCGAGAGCCCGGCCGTGCTCGCCGAACTCGACAAGATCCGCAACGCCGGCCGCGCCATCCGCGAGCTCGGCATGCGCTTCAACGCCGGCCATGCGCTCAACTACTTCAACGTCCAGCCGGTCGCCTGCATGCCCGGCGTGCGCGAGCTGCACATCGGCCACGCCATCGTAAGCCGCGCCGTCTTCGTCGGCATGCGCGAGGCGGTGCGCGAGATGAAGCGGCTTATGAGAGAGGCGGCCTGCGAGTGATCTACGGCGTCGGCACCGACATCGTCGCCGTCGCGCGCCTGGGCGACCTCTACGAGCGCCACGGCGAGCGCGCGCTCGAAAAGGTGCTCGCGATGCAGGAGCGCGACGACTGCCGTGCCAGCGCCGACAAGGGGCGCTTCCTCGCCAAGCGCTTCGCCGCCAAGGAGGCGCTGGGCAAGGCGCTCGGCACGGGCATCCGCGCGCCGGTGTCGCTGACGGCGATCGCCGTCGGCCACGACGAGCTCGGCAAGCCGGTGTTCTGCTTTTCGCCCGAACTCGAAGCGTGGGGCGCCGAGCGCGGCCTGCGCGCCCATCTTTCGATCAGCGACGAGCGCGACTACGCCGTCGCCTTCGTCGTCGTGGAGAAGACATGAACGCACTCGGCCCGCTGATGATCGACGTTGCCGGCACCTCGCTGTCCGACCTCGATCGCGAGCGCCTTTGCCATCCGCTGGTCGGCGGCGTGATCCTGTTCTCGCGCAACTACGAATCGCGCCCGCAGCTCGCCGCGCTCTGCGCCGACATCCACGCGCTGCGCCCGCTGCCGATCGCCGTCGACCACGAAGGCGGCCGCGTGCAGCGCTTCCGCGAGGGCTTCACGCGCCTGCCGGCGATGCGCCAGCTCGGCGAATGGTGGGACGGCTCGCCGCGCGCGGCGACCGAATCGGCGCGCGCGCTGGGCTACCTGCTGGCCGCCGAATTGCGCGCCGACGGCGTCGACCTCTCGTTCGCGCCAGTGCTCGACCTTGACTGGGGCAGGAGCGGCGTCATCGGCGACCGCGCGTTCCATCGCAATCCGCAGGCCGTCATCGATCTCGCCGGAGGCCTCATCGAAGGCATGCGCGAAGCCGGCATGGCCTGCTGCGGCAAGCACTTCCCCGGCCACGGCTGGGTCGCGGCCGACTCGCACGTCGCCATTCCGGTCGACGAGCGCGAACTCGGCGACATCGCGCCCGACCTGCGCCCGTTCCGCGAACTCAAGCTCGACGCCGTGATGCCGGCGCACGTGATCTACCCGAAGGTCGATGCGCGGCCCGCGGGCTTCTCGCCGGTGTGGATCGAGAAGCTGCGCCGCGAACTCGGCTTCGACGGCGTGATCTTCAGCGACGACCTGTCGATGGAAGGCGCCAGCGTCGCCGGCGACATCGTCGCCCGCGCCGAAGCCGCGTGGAACGCCGGCTGCGACATGCTGCTGGTGTGCAACGCGCCGGATTCGGTCGGCGAATTGCTGGCGCGTTGGCAGCCGGTTACCGATCCTGTTCGCGCCGCGCGCGTAGAGCGCCTGCGGCCGTCGTGCGAAGCGCTGAGCCGCGAAGCGCTGGCGGACGTCGTCTCCTACAAGGCGGGTTGTTCCGTCGTGCGGCGGCTGTCCGGCATCATGCCGTCGCCGCAGAACCCGTAGCCGGTTCGGGCTCCGCCGCGTAAGCCCTGAGGAAGGCGGCAATTGCACGGTCGGCCGCCAGCGCGATTTCCTTCGCGGCGGGTGAATCGTCCCGCGCGCGGAGCAGCAGGGGTTCGAAGATTTCGGCCTCGAGCAGACCGCGCAGATGTTCGGCGGCAAGGCGCGGATCGTCGCGGCGCAGGGCTCCCGAGGTCATGAACCGGTACAGAAAGGCTTCCACGTGCGCCCGCAACGCAGTCAACTTCACATGGAAGAGCTTGCCCACGGATGAGCGGTTCGCCTCGGCGATCAGCAGGCGCCGGGCGGCGACGATGTCGGGCGAGCAGACGAACTCCAGGTAGCGCGTGCCATATTCGCGCAGCACGGCGGCGGGATCGGTTGCCGTCGTATCCAGTTGCGCGAAGGCCTGGTCGGCGATTCCGGTGATGAAGTCCTCCGCTGCGGCCGTCATGCATTCGACGAACAACTCCTCCTTCGATGGAAAGTGGCTGTAGATGGTCGCCTTGGAGCCGCCGACCTGGGTGGTGATCTCGGACACCGACGTTCCATCGAACCCTTTCGTTCGAAACAGCCGGCAAGCCGTGTCGAGGATGGCTTGCCGCTTGGCGTCCCGCTTCTTCATTCCTTCTCTCCGCGATTGATCTGAACTGTCGGGTACAGTCTTTCTCGGCTGGGGGGGAAAGTCAAGGCCGCGCGGATGCACACGACGGTTAACTGGCCCCACAAGTTCATCAAGCCGGCAGGCGGGTAGGTCGCCGCGATTTCTTCCGGGAGGCGGGCGCCGGGCGGCCGATCGCGAACAGTGCCTCTATCCTTGCCAGGCGAGCGACCTGTTCCTTGTCGAGATCGCCTGCGGCGCCGACGATGCGGTGAATGTCCTGCAGCAGCTTCTTCCTGGACGCGACGTCGCCCGGCAACATCGACGGGATGGCTTCGACGGCTTTCTCCTCGTCGAGAAGGAGCGAGAAGTATTGATCCCTGACGGCGCACTTGAATTCTTCAAGCGAAATGTCGCCATACCGGGCACGCATTTGAACCAGCCGGTTGAATGCCCGCTCATCGACGCCCGCTCCGCCCATGCCGATGTATCCGAGGCAGCGGAGGACGGCGTCGCGCGGGCTGCCCTCGGCAAGCCTGGCGATGAGATCCTTGATGCGTCCTTCAACAAAGGCGATACGCTCCGGTTCATTGCCGGGCCTTCTGCGCGGCGGCTCGTCGCCGGCACGCAGGCCGGCCATGCACTGCAGCACCGGGGATCCGTAGGCCGTCAGGAACGTCTGCTCCACCGCCGCGTCGCGCAGCTCGCGCCATACGTTCAGCGTGGCAACGACGGATCTGGATGCGGCTGCCTGCCATTGCACGAAGGGATTGTCGGCAGATGCCGCATGACGCTGGACGCGAACCTGGTCTGCCAGTCGCTCGATCGGACGCATGAGCGGATTGCGCTCGGAGAAGTAGGCGAGGGGCCACTCGGAAGGACTGAGTTTCTTCAGCCACGCCGCCGAGGCGTCATTGACCATCGCCTTGACGAACGGCTGAAGACAGGTGCGATAAGCGCCGAGCGCGATTTCTGAAACACGCCTGACGGTGGCAAAGCGACGTTCGTTTTCCAGGCTCGGGCCGACAATGCTGCGCACGTCGTCGAGCGTTCGCGGCTCGAAGCGCACGATCCAGTCGCCGTTGACCAGTTCCTGATGAGCCGCATCCGGTGTCCTGGGCGTCATGACCGCCTCGTACAGCCCAGGCGGCAGGACATCGATGAGGTCGATGTTGGCGGCGAATTCCTGGTGTTCCTTCTTTGCCACGCTGCCGGAGACGAAAATGCCGAGGTGGCCGATGCTGTCATGGACTGCATAGACGATGGTCTGGCCGCAGGCGAGGATGTCTTCGTCCCTGGCATAGAGGTCGACGATCCATCCCAGTGCTTGCGGCGGCGGCGTGATGTTGTCGCCCTGCGAGCAGAAGCAGATGATCGGCGAGCGAATGTTGCGCAGATCGATGCGCTCCCCGCCGCGGGTGACGATTTCTGCCGTGGCCAGGCGATTGCCGACGAACAGGTTGTCGACGATCCACTGGATCTCCTCGGCATTCATGTTGACGTGACCGCCCCACCATTTCTCGAACTCGAGGTAACGCTCGGCGCCGGTATCGATGGTCGACCAGACGTCGTACTGCTTGCTCCAGAACGTATTGGCCGGGTTGAGATTCTCGAAGTTCGCGACGAGGTGAGCGCCGCCGAATTTGCCGTTGCCCAGATCGCTGGACAAGGCCGCCAGCCAGCTTCCGCCGAGCAGGCCGCCGGAATAGCGCATGGGACTGTGGCCTTCGATGCCGGCCCAGTAGGACAGCGGCGAGCCGGGCACGATCACGGGCCCGCAAAGCTCCGGCCGCGTCGCCGCGAGCATCATCACGGCCCAGCCGGCCTGACAGTTGCCGACGATGCACGGCTTGCCTTCGGCGTCGGGATGCAGGTCGATGACCTTCTCGAAGAAGACCGCCTCGGCGTGCATGACGTCCTCGATCGTTTGTCCGGGGATGGGTTCGGGAGTAAAGCCGACGAAGTAGCAAGGATGGCCGGCGTGCATGGCGACGCCCAGTTCGCTATCCGCCTTGAAACCGCCTATCCCCGGTCCGTGCCCGGCACGCGGGTCGACCACGACGAACGGGCGCTTGCGTGGATCGATGACGACACCCGCGGGGGGGACGATCCGATACAGCAAGTAGTTCGCCGGTTTCTCGAAAGTTCGCGCGTCGAGAACCAGTTCGGAATCGAAATTCAGGACATGCGGTATCGCCTTGGCCTTCTGCGCGTAGTACTGCTCGCTTCGTCGCCGCAGCAGATCCCAGAACAGGACGGTTCGCTGCGCCACGTCAACCAGATATTCCCCCAATGCCCCCGCGCTCGTGGGCATGGCGGTTGAATCGGCCGCCAGGTTTTCCATCGGCGCGACGTCGACGGGTTTGCGGGCTTTGGGCGACTTCTTGGCGTTCGACATGTTCTGGTTCTCCAACAAAGGGGGCGCATACGGGATGCGGGCGGCGAGTCCTGTCGCCGTCCGACCCGCCGATTACTTGGCGATGCCCTTGGGGTAGCAAAGACCGCCGGTGATCTCGATGGTGGTGGCGTTGATCGCGCCGTTCTCGACGCAGTGGCCGATCAGTTGCGCAATCTCCTCCGGCGCCACCAGGCGGCCGATATGCACGTCCTCCAGAATCCCCTTCAGGGCATCCTGGTTCATGCCGGTCAGCATCGGCGTCGCCGTGTAGCCCGGGGCGATGCCGACGCAGCGGATGTTCTTGATGCCGCGCATCTGGAACTCGCCGACGATGATCTTGGGCATCAGCGCGTCGGCCACCTTGGTGGACGAGTAGTTGAGTTGACCGACCTGGCCGGCCTTGTTCACCGACGAGATCGTCACCAGCAAGCCTTCCCAGCCGCCGTTGACCATGGCCTCGGCCGAGTCGCGCAGCGTCAGGAAGGTGCCGGTGAGGTTCACGTCGATGACCGGCTGCCATTTGTCGAGGCCCATCTTCTTCGACACCTTGCCGGTTTCCTTGTCGAGGTTGAGCATGGTGCCGTCGCGGATGATGCCCGCGCAGGTAACGGCGATGTTCAGCTTGCCGAAGGCCGCCAGCGTGGCCTGGATGAACTTGGCGGTCTCCGCCTCGCTGGTGACGTTGGCCTGGATGCCGATCGCCTCGCCGCCCATGGCCTTGATGTCCGCGACCACGCGGTCGACGTTCTTTTGCACCATGTCGACCACGGCCACCTTGGCGCCATGCTTGACCAGATACTTGGCTACGGCTTCGCCGATGCCGTTGCCGCCGCCCGTAACGAGGGCTACGCTGCCTTTGATTTCCATATCGATGTCCTCAAATGTGAATTGGGTTCAGAGCTGCTTCCGGAACGAGGTGCTGTCCTTGTTCCAGGTGATGAAGTTCGGGTGCGTCACGTCCGGCCCGACGATCTTGAGATCGCCGATCATGTTCGGATGTGCAACGTCCGGCCCCACGATCCTCACGCCGACCGGGTAGATCGACTTGACCAGCGCCAGCGCGCGGGCCTCGGCCTCCGCCGCCGCCTGGCCGGGGAAGAGTCCGGCGCCGACCAGCGCCGACTTGCCGCCGGCGTCCTTGCGGGAGATGTCCCAGGCCGTGCCGGCCGCGGCCACCGAGAACTCGGTGTCGTTGTAGATGAAGGTTTTCATCGTCGTCTCCCTCAGAGCTTCTTCAGCACCGTGACGCAGTTGGTCACCGCCGAGCCGCCGACGTTGAAGGCGACGCCGATGTCCGCCTTCTTCGCCTTGACGCCGATGGCTTCGCCGATCAGCTGCTTGTAGATCAGCGTGTGCATCGAGGCACCGGTCGCACCTACCGGGTGGCCCTTGGACTTCAGGCCGCCGGAGAGATTGACCGCCACCTTCGGGTCGTCGCGCGTGAAACGTCCTTCGAGATACTCGTAGCCGGCGCGGCCGTCGGCGGCGAGACCTAGCGCTTCGGTGGAGAGGATCTGGTTGATGGTGAAGCAGTCATGGACTTCCACCAGGTCGATGTCCGAAGCCTTGATGCCGGCTTCCCTGTAGGCCTTGGCGGCGGCGTACTTGCCGGCCATCAACTCGTACATGTTCGGGCGCACGTTCTCGGCCAGGCGTTCGACCGAATGGCCGATGCCGGCGATCGATACCGCGCGGGCCTTGTTGACGACGCTGTCGGTGCGGCTGATGACCAGCGCGGCGGCGCCGTCCGAGACCAGCGAGCAATCGTGCAGGCGCAGCGGGGCGGCGATCATCATGTTCTTGCACTTGCCGCGCGCGTCGAGTTCGTTCAGCTTCATGATCTCCTCGACGGTCGCCGGGCCGTTGCGCACGTGGGCCAGCGGGTTCTCGGCGCCGTTCTTGTAGCACAGCGCGCCGGCGGTCCAGAGCATCTGTTCCAGCACCTCGTTGGGGATCTTGTACTGCGCCTGATAGCCCTTCGCGTACTCGGCGAACAGCATGGGGAAGGACCAGCCCTTGGAACCTTCGCTCGGCCAGTGCGAGCAGCAGGCCAGCACGTGCGTCATCTGCGGCGTCGGCAGCAGGTTCATCTTCTCGACGCCGATCACCAGCGCGTGCTTGGCGCGGCCGGCCTCGACGGCATAGACGGCGTCGTAGAGCGCCACCGACGACGACGCGCAGGCACATTCGCAGCGCGTCATCGGCTTGAAGCGCAGCGCCGGGTCGATTTCGGCGGCAATCGGCGCCACGTGCTCCTGGTTGGCGAACGATGCCGGCGAACAGGAACCGACGTAGATTGCGTCGATGTCCTTCGCGTCGATGCCGGCGTCGGCGATGGCGCCGCGGCCCGCTTCGATCAACAAGTCGTAATAGGTCTTGGTGTCGGTCATCAGGCCCGTAGCCTTGTCCTTCTTGACGAAGGCGCCGAACGCGGTGTTGTAAGCACCGATGATGCTTGCATTGCTCATGGTGACTGCTCCTTTAGGTAACGCCTGGTTGAGATTGCGCGGGCGCGACAAGATCCATCCCTGTACGCAGCCTTGTGGGGGAATCAGTTGCCTACGGCCGTCGCGCCACGCACCTGCGTGGTGGACTGGACCTCGGTTGCGATCGAAGCGTCTGCTTCGCTGCGTGGTGCGTAGGCCCTCAAAAAGGCCTCGACCGCGCGGTTCGCGGCCAGCACGATTTCCTTTTCTTCGGGAATGTCGTCGCGTGCGCGCAGCAACAAGGCCTCGATGATTTCGGCCTCGAGCAGGGCGCGCAGCTGGCTGGCGGCAAAGTCGGCATCGTCGGCGCGCAGCGTTCCCGATGCCATGAACTTGGAGAGCAGTTCGGCCACGTGCGTCCGCAAGGCGACGAGCTTCGTGAAAAACTGCTTCCCGATTCCCGACCGGCCCGCCTCGGCGATGATCAGGCGTCGCACCGCCACCATCTCGGGCGAAGCGCCGAAGTTCAGGATCTTGGCGCCGAACTCCCGCAGGGCGGCCTCGGGCTCCGTGCCGGAGGCATCGAGTTGCGCTGCCGCACCGGTGAGGTAGTCCTCCAGGGCCGCCGTCATGCACTCGACGAACAATTCCTCCTTAGAAGGGAAGTGGCTGTAGACCGTCGCCCGGGAGCCGCCGAACTGGGCGGTGATATCGGAAATCGACGTTCCTTCAAACCCTTGCGTTCGAAACAGCCGGTAGGCCGCGTCGAGGATTGCTTGCCGCTTGGTATCCGTGTCCCTCATAGCTCGCTCCGAAATAAACTGAACCGTACGGTACGATTCTACTTGACAAGCCCGCGCAGTCAAGTTTATAAACTGAACCGTACAGTACACACAGCGGAGTGAAACCATGATCATCAGGAAGTTCTTCCTGCCCCTGAACCGCCGGCCCGTCATGAACGCCTTGCTGCTGGCGAGCCTCGTTTCGGCGGGCGGTTGCGCACAGATACCGGACCTCGGTCCTGCACCCTCACTGAAGCCGGTCGTCGAGCTGGAAAGCACGAGGTCGCTGTCGGCCCCCTCGGCATCCTGGCCCGGCGACCGCTGGTGGGAGACTTACGGCGATCGCCAGCTCGATGCGCTGATCGAGGACGCGGTGCGCGGCTCGCCGGATCTCCAGCGGGCGCAGGCAAGGTTGCGCCATGCCGGCGCTGCGGTTCAGGGCGCAGGTGCCGCGCTCATGCCGGAAGTGACCGGCAGCGCAGTCCTCGCGGAAGAAAAGCAGAGCTACAACTACCTCATGCCGCGCGCGGCGGTGCCCCAGGACTGGAACGACTACGGCCGGGCCACGCTGAACCTGTCCTGGGAACTGGATTTCTGGGGCAAGAACCGCTCGGCGCTGGCGGCGGCAACCACCGAGCAGCTTGCCGCCCAAGCCGAAGTCGCCCAGGCGCGCCTGATCCTTTCCACCTCGGTCGCCGCGGCCTATGCGCAACTGACGCACCTGTTCTCCGTGCGTGACAGCGCCGGGGCGGCCCTGGCCATACGCACCAAGACGGCGGCCCTGTTCCGCGAGCGCCACCAGTTCGGCATGGAAAACCTCGCCAACGTGCGCCAGGTCGAGGCGAAACGCGCGGCCGCACAAGGCGAACTGCTCGCCGTCGAGGAGCGCATCGCCCTGCAACGGAATGCGATCGCCGCACTCCTGGGCGCCGGACCGGATCGCGGGCTGGCCATCAAGCGCCCGACCGCAAGCATCGCGGGCGCCGACGGCCTGCCGGCCAACCTGGCGCTGGAACTCATCGGACGCCGGCCCGACATCGTCGCGGCGCGCCTGCGCACCGAAGCCGCCGCCAAGCGCATCGACCAGCAGAAGGCCGGCTTCTACCCGAGCATCAACCTGCTGGCTTTCATCGGCGTGCAGTCGCTGGGCATCGACAACCTGAGCAAGTCGGGGTCGGACATCGGCAGCGTCGGGCCGGCGATCTCGCTGCCCATCTTCAATACGGAACGGCTGCAAGGCCAGCTGCGCGGCGCGCGCGCCGAGTACGACGCCGCGGTGGCGAGCTACGACGGAACGCTCTCCAACGCCCTGCGCGAAGTGGCTGATGCGGTGACGAGCCGCAAGGCGCTCGCCGGAGAACTCGATGCCGCCCGTGCCGCGGTCGACGCCGCCAAGGAGTCGCACAGCATCGTCAGCCAGCGCTACCGGGGCGAGCTGGCTACCTATCTCGACGTCCTGACGGCGGAAGACGCCCGGATCTCCGCGGAACGCGCCCTCGCCGATCTCGAGACGCGCGCCCTGGTCATCGACGTGGCGCTCGTCAGGGCGCTCGGCGGCGGCTTCCAGGCCGAGCGCGAGTAGGCCGCGGACCCGACATACAACACCCATCGAAATCGAAGGAGCATGCAATGAACCAAGCCATCGAAAATTCAGCATCGAACGGATCCGCCAGCGGCAATCGCAAGCGCCGGGTCCTCCTCTTCTCCGTCCTCGCCGGTACGATCCTGGCCCTCGGCGGCGGCGGATGGGCGTACTGGGAACTGGTCGGCTCCCGTTACGTCTCGACCGACAACGCCTACACCGCGGCCGAAGTGGCCCAGGTGACTTCCGAAATCGACGGCCTCGTGTCGGCGGTGCGCGTGGTCGACAGTCAGCCGGTCAAGCGCGGCGACGTCCTGGTCGTGATCGACGACACCGACGTCAAGCTCGCCGCCCGTCAAGCCGAAGCCGATCTGGCGCGGGCGCGGGCGCAAATCGCGGCGGCCAGGGCCGACCTCGAACGCGCGGGCATCGATCTCAAGCGCCGCGAGGCCCTGGTCGCTTCCGGGTCGGTTTCCGGCGATGAGCTGACCAAGGTCAAGAACGGCGCGACCAACGCACGCGCCGCGCTGGACGCGGCCCTCGCCGCCGAGGCGCAGGCGCTGGCGCGCCTCGACAAGACCAAGGTCGACCTCGGCCGCACGGTGATCCGCGCCCCGGTCGACGGCGTCGTCGCGCGGCGCCAGGTGCAACTGGGCCAGCGCGTCATGCCGTCCGCGCCGCTGCTGGCGGTGGTGCCGGTGCGTGACATGTACGTCAATGCGAACTTCAAGGAAGTCCAGCTGAAGGACGTGCGTCCGGGGCAGAAGGTCGAGCTGGTCTGCGACCTGTACGGCGACCACGTCGTCTTCCATGGCGTCGTCGACGGCTTCAGCGGCGGCACCGGCGCGGCCTTCGCCCTGATCCCGGCCCAGAACGCCACCGGCAACTGGATCAAGGTCGTGCAGCGCCTGCCGGTGCGTGTGCGCCTCGATCCCGCCGAACTGGAAGCCCATCCGCTGCGTGTCGGCCTGTCGATGACCGCCACCGTCGACCTGCGTAGCGAGTCCTGAAAGGGGAGGCACCATGTCCCACGCTCCGACCGCCCACGTTGAGCAGCAGCCCCTCCAGGGCGCGATGCTGTGGCTGGGGGCCATCGTCCTGGCGATGGCCAACTTCCTCGCCGTGCTCAACATGACCATCGCCAACGTCACCCAGCCGAACATGGCCGGAGCGCTTGGCGCCAGCACCAGCCAGGGCACCTGGATCATCACGGCCTACGCCGTGGCCGAGGCCATCACCGTGCCGCTGACCGGCTGGCTGGCCGGCCGCTTCGGCGCGGTGCGGGTGTTCTCGCTGGCCGTGCTCATGTTCGGCGTCTTTTCCTTCCTGTGCGGCATCTCCACCTCGCTGGGCATGCTGCTCGTCATGCGAGTATTCCAGGGCATGGCCGGCGGCCCGCTGCTGGCCCTGTCGCAGACGCTGCTGCTGCGCATCTTCCCCAAGGAAAAAGCGATGCAGGCCACCGGCCTGTGGGCGATGACGACGCTGCTGGCGCCCGTCGTCGGCCCGGTGCTGGGCGGCTGGATCTGCGACAACTGGAGCTGGCCGTGGGTCTATTTCATCAACGTGCCGATGGCCGTGATCTTCACGGTGATCGCCTGGACCCTGCTCAAGCGCTACGAAGACCCGCTGGTGAAGAACCCGATCGACACGGTCGGCTTCCTCCTGCTGGTGATCTGGGTGGGCTCGCTGCAGATCATGCTCGACGAAGGCAAGGATCTCGACTGGTTCGCTTCCGACAAGATCTGCATCCTGGCCGGCATTGCCGTGATCGGCTTCTTCGCCTTCCTGATCTGGGAGCTGACGGAGGAGCATCCGATCGTCGACCTGCGCGTGTTTCGCCATCGCGGCTTCTCCGCCAGCATGTTCGTGCTGACGCTGGCCTTCGGCAGCTTCTTCGCGCTCAACGTGCTGACGCCGCTCTGGCTGCAGTACAACCTCGGCTACACCACCACCTGGGCCGGCGTCGTCGTGGCCTGGGGCGGCGTGCTGGCGGTGGTCTTCTCGCCGATCGCGGCCAACCTGTCGAACCGCTTCGATCCGCGCTGGCTGGTGTTCATCGGCTGTGCCTGGCTGGGCGGCGACACCTTGTGGCGGGCCGTGGCCACCACCGACATGGATTACTGGTCCATCTGCCTGCCGCTGTTCTTCATGGGCGTCGGCATGCCGATGTACTACGTGCCCATCACCGGCCTGGCCATGGGCTCGGTGGAGGAGCACGAGATGGCCTCGGCGGCCGGCCTGATGAACTTCGTGCGGACCATCGCCGGCGCCTTCGCCACCTCGCTGGTCACGACCTTCTGGCAGGACGGGCGCTACATCGCACACGACCAGCTGTCGGGCATCGTCGATCCCACCGGCGAGTTCGGCGCCATGGTCGGGCGCACGCCGGCCCTGGCGGGCCAACTCGGCCGCGAGCTGTTCGACATGGCGGTGACGGGCCAGAGCATGATGCTGGCCACCAACGGCCTGATGATCGCCATCGCCGTCATCTTCTTCGTCTCGGCCTTCGCCATCGCGCTGGCGCCCAAGCCGACCCGAACGGTCGATGCGGCCTCGGTCGGCCACTAGGAGCAGCGATGAAGAAGATTCTCCTCATGGGCTTGCATTCCACCGCCACCGAAGCCGGCATACGGTCATGGCTGAACGGCTTCGGGCCGGTGTGCAAGGTCGATGTCGTCCGGGACGGCGATACGGAAGCGCCGGTCGCCGTCGTCGAGATGGACATCACCGAAGCGCAGGCCGCATTCATCGTGACGCGGATCCAGCGCTACTGGCACGACGGGGCGCTGATCAGCGCGCGCTTGCTGATTCACTGAACGCCATGCCGATCTTCGCCGCAAACAAATCCGTAACGCACAAACGGGGATATCACATGCCTCGCATCATCATTTTCGGCGCAACGGGATCGCTTGGCCGCCACGTGCTTCGACAGGCACTGGAACTCGGGCACCGCGTCACCGCCTTCGTCCGCAGCCCGTTGCGCTTGCCGCCCGAAACCTCCTCGAGGCTTGCGGTGCATGCCGACGACCTGAGCACCATCACTACGCTCGAACTCTCCGAGCTCATCAGCGGGCACGACGTGCTCATCAACTGCGCCGGCCATGTCACCGAAGGGGAGGGCTTGGTCAACATCGTCGACCGGCTCGTCACCAGCCTCGAATCCCTTCCCCCGTCGGAGCGCCCCGTTTGCTGGTTCCTCGCTGGCGCGGCGCTTCTGGACGTCGTCCCCTCGGGACGCAAGGGGGTCGAACTGCCGGGGGTGCGGTCGACCTACTGGCCCCACCAGGCCAACTTCGAGCGCCTGAGCCGGTCCGGTCTCGACTGGCGCCTGCTGTGTCCCGGCCCGATGGTGGAGCAGCCGCCGCTCGGCGTGAATCGGCTGCGGGTCACGCTGGAAGCGCTGCCGGTCCGGGTTCCGCCGTTTGCCCGCGCCCTGCCGGGCTGGCTGTTCGTGCCTCTCTTCGCGTATCTGATTCCGCGGATGATCGTGCCGTACGCGGACGCGGCCGCGCTGATGTTGTCCAACCTCGATCGCGGCGACCCCATGGCACGCCGCCGCGTCGGCCTCGCCCTGCCGGACGGCATGCGCGGCAAGAAGTCGCGCTGGCCGGCCCGGCCACGCGACCCGGACCGGCTTCATTCACCGGCGGCCGGTCGATGAGCAAACCACGGCATGCCTCGCCGGCGATCGTGGCGACGCGTTCGTCGTGTCTCGCCGGATGGATTCGCGGTGCGGTTTCGGCGGCGATGCTGCTGGCCGTCGCTGCCGCACCAGCAGCGCCGCCGCTCGTCCTTACGGCCGATCACGCCGACAAGAGCGCCAGCGCGGCGGCCATGCCCTTGCCGGAACAGTTGTCCAAAGCCCGCATGCAACTCCGGCAGGCCGTTCAGATGCGGGGCGGGGCGGACAGGCGCAGCGCCGGACGCCAGCAGCAGCCGATGCTGGCCGACAAGCAGCGCCTGCTCGACTGGCTGGTCGATCTGCAGCAGGAAAAGGTCAAGCGCCTGGAGGAACTGGAGGCGCTGCTGACCCGGGAGCAGGTTCCCGCCGAGGCGGACCCGCTGGTCAAGGCCTTGCAGGGGCCGCCCCCTTACTCGGCCGTCCAGGTGGACGCGCTGCGCGACGAAATCGACGGCCTGCAGGAGAAGCTCGCCGCCGCCGAGGCCAGCCAGCGCGCCAACCAGACCGAACTGCAGAACCTGAACGCGCAACTCAAGGCCCGCTCCGCCGTGGCCCGCCGCGCCAGTGAGCCGTCGCTCGGCACGCGTGCGGTGGCGGACACCGAAACGACGCGCGGCGAACGCGACATCGCCGATCTGCTGGCGAAGATCGCCCAGGTCGAAATCGCGGTCACGGCCCTCGACCAGCAACGCCTGGGCCTGCAGACGGCCACGTTGCGCACTCGCGTCAAGGACATGCTGGCGGTCGTGGCGAGCGTCCTGCCCCATCAGCAATTGTCCGCGGAAGATATCGAGGCCCAGCGCCAGCGCGTGCGCCGGGAAGAGGAACGGCTGGCCGGCGAGATCGAGCGCATCGCCAGGCACGACAGCCGGCATCGTGCCGAACGGGAAAGGCTGGGCGGAACGGGCGCCGGGGTCGGCCGCAAGGTCGCCTTCCTGGACCAGGCCATCAAGACCGACAACGCAATCCTCAAGGGGCTGGAGCACCTGAGAATCCTCAACGGCGTTTCTGGAGACGCCTGGGAGAAGCGCTACATCGTGCTGGCCGGCATCGACCCGCAACAACGCCGGGCCGCCCTGGACGCGCTGAACGAACTGCGGCAGAAGCTTTCGGACTGGCGCAGCCTGTCGCAGTCCCGGCAGGACGCGCTGAGAACCGAAATCCGTACCCGGCGCGTCCGCGTCGACAACCTGGCGGCCAGCCCGGCGGAGCAGGCAAGCGAAAAGGGACTGCTCGAGCTGCTGCTGCTGCAAACGGCGACGGACGAGCGTGCCGAAATGGCCGCGGCACGCCTGGAACGGCAGGTGTCCCGCTGGCTCGACGACCTCACCGGCGCCGGCAATCGCCGTATCGAGGACCGCATGGCCTGGCTCGCCGAAGGCGCCGTGGGATTGGCGACGCGGCTCTGGCAGCAGGAACTGTTCGTGGCGGAAGACGTTTCCGAAGTCGATGGCCGCCAGGTTTCGGTCAAGTACGGCATCACGGTGGGAAAGAGCGTCGGCATCATCGTGGTGTTCATGCTCGGGTACTGGCTGCTGGCGAGGATCTCGCGCCTGATCCAGCATCAACTGGTGCGCTGGTTGAAGGTGAGCCCGCAACTGGCGTCGGTGGTACGACGCTGGGCAATGATCGCGCTCTCCATCGCGCTCGTCGTCGTCCTGCTCAATCTCGCGCGCATCCCGCTGTCGGTGTTCGCCTTCCTCGGCGGCGCGCTCGCCATCGGCGTCGGCTTCGGCGCCCAGACCATTATCAAGAATTTCATCAGCGGCCTGATCGTTCTCCTCGAAAGGAAGGTCCGCGTCGGCGACATCGTCGAACTTGGCGGCGTCACCGGAGAGGTCACCGCCGTCGACCTGCGGGCGACGACCGTGCGCAGTTTCAACGGCGTCGAAGCCTTGATCCCGAATGCGAACTTCGTCGAGAACCAGGTCGTCAACTGGACCTACTCGAACCAGCAGATACGACGCGAACTGCGCCTCGGCATCGCCTATGGGACGGATGTCCGCCAGGCGGAGGCGCTGTTCCTCGCCACCGCCGCGGAACATCCGTACGTCCTGAAAAATCCGGCGCCCGAACTGTTCTTCGAGGACTTCGGCGACAGCGCCCTGGTCGTTGTCCTGGTCTACTGGGTCGAGCTCGACGGGCCGGCGAAGCCGCGCCGCATCGACAGCGATCTCAGGCACGACATCTACGCACGGCTCAACGCCGCGGGCATCGCCATTCCGTTCCCGCAGCGGGAGGTCCAGGTCACCATCAGCCAGCCCGTTCCCTTGCGAACGGCCGACGCCCTGGGAGCGATCGATGGACGTTGATCGCGCAAGCGTCCCGGCCGGCGAGGGCGTGCCGACGATCTGCCCGGAGTGCGACCTGCTCGTGCGCGAGGCCGCAAGCGCGGGGACGACCGGCTTCACTGCCCTTTGCCCGCGCTGCGGCGCCCTTCTGTATCGGCATGGCCGCGACAGCCTGGAGAACTCGCTCGCGCTCGTCGTCGCCGCGCTGGTGCTGCTCGTGGCCGGCAACGCCTTCCCGATCGTCGGGCTGGACATCCAGGGGCAGCGCATCGAGACGACGGTCATGGGTGCCGCTTCCGGTCTGTGGCAGGAAGGAATGCAGGCGGTCGCGGCGCTGGTGCTGCTGACGACGACGTTCCTGCCGCTGCTGGAACTGGGGATCCTGCTCTGGGTCGTGTTGCCGCTGCGCATGGGCAGGCGCCCGCCGGGCTTCGTCGGACTGTTCCGCGCCCTGCGGCTGGCCCATCCCTGGGCGATGGTGGAAGTGTTTATCCTCGGCGTCCTGGTCGCACTGGTGAAGCTGGCCCGCCTTGCCGAGGTGCTGCCGGGCGCCGCCGCCTGGTGCTTCGGCGGCCTGATGCTGCTGCTTGCCGCTCTCACCGCCGTCATCGAGCCGCGCGACCTGTGGCGGGCGTGGGAGGAGGCGCGGCCATGAACCTGCCCCAGGCCGCCCGCATGGGCCGCGCCGCCTGCTCGACCTGCGGCCTGGTCGGCGCGCCGGCCCATAGTCCGCGCTGCACACGCTGCGGCGCGCCGCTGCACTTTCGCAAGCCGGACAGCATCCGGCGCACCTGGGCATTCCTCGTAGCGGCCTACGCGCTATACCTGCCGGCCAACCTGCTGCCCATCACCGTGACGCGCTCGGTTTTCGGCACCCAGCAGGACACCATCATGAGCGGAGTCGCCTACCTCTGGAGCAGCGGCTCCTGGGCGATCGCGCTGGTCGTCTTCGTCGCCAGCGTGGTCGTGCCGCTGTTCAAATTGTTTTCGCTGACGCTGCTCGTGGTCAGCGTCCAGCGGCGCTGGCAGCGGGAGCCGCTGCGGCGCGTGAAGCTCTACCGCTTCATCGAAACCATCGGGCGCTGGTCGATGCTCGATGTCTATGTGGTGACGATCCTCGTCGCCCTGGTGCAGGCCCAGTCGCTGGCCGCCATCTCGCCGGGCAGCGGCGTACTCGCCTTCGCCGCCGTCGTCGTCCTGTCGATGGCGGCAACCATGGCGTTCGAACCGAAGCTGATCTGGGATCCGCTGGATCACGCAATACCGAAGGAGCATGCCTCGTGAATCAGGAAACCGAAGACACGCCTTCCGCGTCGCCTCCGCGCGCGGCGGTCTCGACGCATTCGCGCTCGCCGCTGGCGCTGATATGGATCGTGCCGGCCGTCGCGGTGCTCATTGCCGTCGGCCTGGGCGTCAATGCGATCCTGACGCGGGGACCGGAGATCACGATCCGGTTTTCCTCGGCCGAAGGGCTGGAAGCGAACAAGACCAAGGTCAAGTACAAGGACGTGGAGATCGGGAAGGTGACCTCCATCGCCCTCGGCGACAACCGGAAATCGGTCGAGGTCACGGTGGCGATGGACAAGCAGGCGGCCGCGCTGCTGGTCGCGGACAGCCGCTTCTGGGTGGTGCGCCCGCGCATCGGTGCCGGCGGCATCTCCGGTTTGAGCACGGTGCTTTCGGGCGCCTACATCGCCATCGATCCGGGAAGCGCGCAGGAACCTCGATACGGCTTCGTCGGGCTCGACGCGCCGCCGCTGGTCGTCAGCGGCATGCCCGGCCGCCAGTTCCTGCTGACCGCGGACGACCTCGGTTCGCTCGACGTCGGCGCTCCCGTGTATTACCGGCGCATTCCCGTCGGCCGCGTGGTCGGCTACGCCATGCGGCCCGACGGCAAGGCCGTGGACGTGCGCATCTTCATCGACGCGCCCTACGACCGGTTCGTCACCGCCGGCTCGCGCTTCTGGCATGCGAGCGGGATCGACGTGTCGCTCGACGCCGACGGGCTGAAGATGGAAACGCAGTCGCTGGTCAGCCTCGCGGTGGGCGGCATCGCCTTCAGCGGTCTCACCGAGGACGCGAACGACGGCAAGGCCCAGGCGGCGGCCGAAACCCGGTTTGCGCTCTACGCGGACCGCGCGGCGGCGTTGCGGCTGCCGGACAGCGTGGTGACGAAATACCTGCTGGTGTTCGACGAGTCGGTGCGCGGCCTGGCGGTCGGGTCGCCGGTCGACTTCCGCGGCATGACCGCGGGCGAGGTCTCGCGCATCGACCTGGAATTCCGGCGCGACACCGCCGACATCGCCATGGCGGTGGAGGTCAACCTGTATCCGGAACGCTTCACGCGCCGCTGGCGCAGCCGCTCGGCGGCGCCGACGCCGGAGCTGGACCCGCGACCGATACTCGACGGCATGGTCGCGCGCGGGCTGCGCGCCCAGTTGCGCACGGGAAACCTGCTCACCGGGCAACGCTACGTGGCGCTCGACTTTTTCCCCAAGGCCAGGACAGGGCGAGTCAAGTGGAGCCGGACGATTCCTGAATTCCCGACCCAGCGCGGGGCGCTGGACGGGCTGGAGGATCAATTGCAGGGCGTGATGGAGGCGCTGCAGAAGACGCTGCAGCACGCCGACAAGCTGATTGCGAATGTCGACCAGAGCGTGGTTCCGCAACTGAGCATAGCCATGGCCGAAGCCGGAAAGACGCTCGACGCTGCCAACGGCGTGCTGGCGGCCGATTCCCCGACGCAACTGCAGTTGCGCGACACCTTGCGCGAGGTCGAACGGGCGGCGGCATCCGTCCGCAATCTCGCCGACCTGCTGGAACGCCATCCAGAAGCCCTGATCACCGGAAAGAAGGCCATCCCATGACACGGATTCGACACCTGCTCTGCGCCCTCCTGGCATCGACCCTCGGCGCCTGCGCCAGCTCGCCGCCTGCCAGCTACTTCACGCTCGATGACGGGGAAATGCCCGCGGCACGATCGCCGCAAGGCGTCGGCGTCGCGATCGTCCAGGTCGACCTGCCCGAACTCATCGACAGGCCTCAACTCGTCGTCCGCAGCGCCGGGCACCAAGTGCAATTCAGCGAGCAGCATCGGTGGGCGGAACCGCTGCGGGGCCAGATACGTCGCGTCATGGCCCGCGACCTGGGCGATGCCCTCGAGTCCGGCCGCATCGCGACCGACGGCGCGCGAGGCGCGCCGGCCGACGTCAAGGTAACGCTCGACATCCAGCGCTTCGAAGTCGTCGCGGGGCGGGTGGACCTCATCGCGTCGTGGCATGTCCAGGCGCCCGACGGTTCTGCGTTCCGCGGTCGTTCAAGCCTCTCGGAGGAAATCGCAGCCGGCGTGCAGGCCAACGACTATTCCTCCATGGTTGCGGCCCACCGGCGGGCCTTGCGGCGTCTGGCGGACAGTCTCGCGGCGGATATCGGAAACCGCCTGGGACGGCGCCCGGGTCCGTGATCGGTCGAGCCGGAAAAACAAAAGGGCGGCCGAGGCCGCCCTTTGTCTTCGCACGAGGCGCGCTGCTTACTTAACGCGGTTCTTGTACTCGCCGGTGCGGGTGTCGATTTCGATCTTGTCGCCGGTGCTGACGAACAGCGGCACGGGGAGCTCGAAGCCGGTGGCGAGCTTGGCGGGCTTCATGACCTTGCCGGAGGTGTCGCCCTTGACGGCGGGCTCGGTGTAGATGACTTCGCGCACGACGGCGTTGGGCATTTCGACGGAGATGGCCTTGCCGTCATAGAACACCACTTCCAGCTGCATGCCGTCTTCGAGGTAGTTGAGCGAGTCGCCCATGCTGTCGGCTTCGACTTCGTACTGGTTGTAGTCGGCGTCCATGAAGACGTACATGGGGTCGGCGAAGTAAGAGTACGTGCACTCCTTGCGGTCGGGCATCACTTGCTCGAACTTGTCGTCGGCCTTGTAGACGGCCTCGGAGGGCGCGTCGGTCAGCAGGTTCTTGAACTTGAACTTGACGACGGCGGAGTTGCGGCCGGACTTGTTGTACTCGGCCTTCTGCACCACCAGCGGGTCGTTGCCCACCATGATGACGTTGCCGACGCGGAGTTCCTGAGCGGTTTTCATGTTGCGTCCCGATTGGGCCAAATTAGAAAGCGCGAGATTATAAACCCTTGATGCAGAAGCGCGCCAGGTTTTCGGCGAGATCGCCGGGGGCGGCGATGCGCTCGGCCCAGGGGCGGGCGCGGGCCGCCAGCGCCGGCAGGGCGGCCTCGAAAGGCGGCCACGCGGCCGCGGCGTCGCCCTTGCCGTTCCAGGCCTCGAAGAAGGCGCGCGCGGCGGCGGCCGGTTGCGCGGCGAGGCCGTCCAGATAGAGGCCGAGGAAGGCGCCGAGCTTGTCGTGATGCGCGTCGGCTGCCTGCGGGTAGGCCTGCCAGACGAAAGGCCGGCGCGCCCACTGGGCGCGCACGAAGGAATCCTCGCCGCGGACGAAGTTGAGGTCGCAGGTGCCGAGCAGCCGGTCGTAGCCGGCCTGCGGGCGGAAGGGCAGGGCGGCGAGCGTCAGCGTGCCGCGGCGGGCTTCGGCGCCCACGGGGAAGTCGCGGCCGAGCCACGCGGCCACCGCGCGCCGCGGCAGGCCGTCGGCGACCAGGCAGCGCAGCGGCCGCTCGCGGCGCGACCAGGCGTCGAGCAGGCTGGGCAGGGCGGGGTGGTCGTAGCTGAACAGTGAGACCGTGAGTTCCGCGCCGCGCGGCTCGGCGTCGAAGCAGGCGTCGCGGCCGCGCAGCAGTCCGCCGGTGCCGGCGACGAAGCCGGGGAAGAAGAAGTGCTTCACCAGCGGCAAGCTCGCGTGCGGCGAGGCCATGGCGTGGCAGCCGGGCACCCAGTCCTCGGCCGACAGGTATTCGAGGTTCACCCATATCGGCGGCTTCTCGGCCATCGCTGCGACGAACACCGGTGGCAGCTCGCAGGCGAAGGCTTCGATCACCACGTCGGCCGGCGCCACGGCCGGAAAGTCGGCGACCCAATGGCGAATCTCGATGCCGTCGAGGCGCTGCCGGTCGCTGCCGTCGACGGCCGGATCGAGGCGCGTCAGCGGCTCGAGGTCGTCGATCCACAGGCGCACCTCCCAGCCCTGCTCTTGCGCGAGCTGGCGCGCCAGGCGCCAGCAGACGCCGGCGTCGCCGTAGTTGTCGACGACCTTGCAGAAAAGATCGCAGGAGACCTGCCTGTCCATGGCTCGCTTCATGGGGAAAACGGTATCCTAGCGTGAATGGATCGCCTTGCCGCCTGCACCGCCTGTCCGCGCCTCGCGCGCTTCCTCGCCGACGTCCGCGCCGCCCACCCCGACTACCATGCCCGACCGGTCCCCAACTTCGGCGACCCCGCGGCACGGCTGCTCATCGTCGGCCTGGCGCCGGGCATGCACGGCGCCAATCGCACCGGGCGGCCATTCACCGGCGACTACGCCGGCATCCTGCTTTACGACACGCTGCACCGCTTCGGGTTCGCCAACCGGCCGGAGTCGGTGGCCGTCGGCGACGGCCTTGAGCTGATGGACTGCCGCATCAGCAACGCGGTCAAATGCCTGCCACCCGAAAACAAGCCCGAGCCGGCAGAGATCAAGACCTGCAACCACTATCTGGCCGACGAGCTGGGAACCTCGCCCGACGTGAAAGTGATGCTCGCGCTGGGGCTGGTCGCGCACAAGGCGACGCTGATGGCGCTGGGCCTCAAGCAGAGCGCGTTCGACTTCGCGCACGGCGCGCGCCATGAGCTGCCCGACGGCCGCGTGCTGATCGACAGCTACCATTGCAGCCGCTACAACACCCAGACGCGGCGGCTGACGGCAGAAGGTTTCCACGATGTCTTCCGCGCCATCCGCGCCGAACTCGGCTGAGCCGGCCGCGCCCTTCGATCCGAAGGAGTTCCTGGCGACGCTGACGGAGTCGCCAGGCGTCTACCGCATGATCGGCGCCGACGACAAGGTGCTCTACGTCGGCAAGGCCAAGAACCTCAGGAAGCGCGTCGGCTCCTACTTCCTGCGCAGCGGCCAGAGCCCGCGCATCGGGCTGATGCTGCAGCAGGTGGTGCGCGTCGACATCACGGCGACGCGCTCCGAGGCCGAGGCGCTGATCCTCGAGAACACGCTGATCAAGAAGCTGGCGCCGAAGTACAACATCCTCTTCCGCGACGACAAGTCCTACCCGTACATCTGCCTCTCGGCCGATGCCTTCCCGCGGCTCGCCTTCCACCGCGGCGCCTTCGAGCGCAAGGCGCGCTACTTCGGGCCGTTCCCGAGCGGTTCGGCGGTGCGCGAGAGCATCCAGCTGCTGCAGAAGACCTTCCTGCTGCGCACCTGCGAGAACGCCGTGTTCGCGCATCGTTCGCGGCCCTGCCTGATGCACCAGATCAAGCGCTGCAAGGCGCCCTGCGTCGGCTTCGTTTCCGAGTCGGACTATGCGCAGGACGTGCGCCTGGCCGAGCTGTTCCTGCGCGGGCGCTACGGCGAGGTGGTCGAGCGCCTGACCGCCGACATGCAGAAGGCATCGGACGAGATGCGCTTCGAGGAAGCCGCCGCCCTGCGCGACCAGGTGCGCGCGCTGCAGGCGGTGCTGCATCGCCAGTACGTGAGCTCGACGCGCGAGGAGGACGTCGACATCGTCGCCGCCGTCGTCGTGCGCGGCGACTTGTGCGTGAACCTCGCCATGGTGCGCGGCGGCCTGCACCTCGGCGACCGCGCCTTCTTTCCCAAGGCGACGGAGGGCGAGGCGGATGCCGCCGAGGGCCTCGCCGCCTTCGTCGAGCAGCACTACCTCGAGCATCCCGCGCCGCCGCGGCTGATCGTCGCCGAGGAGCCGGACGAGGAACTGCTGGTCGTGTTCGCCGACAAGAAGGTTTCCGTCGGCCTGCCGAAGAACGAGATGGAGCGCGCCTGGCTCGAGATGGCCGACAAGAATGCGCGCCTGGCGATCGAATCGCGCCGCCACGCCAAGGCGCGGGCGGGCGGCCGCCTGGAGGCATTGCGCGAGGCGCTCGAACTGCCCGAGCCGCCGGCGCGCATCGAGTGCTTCGACATCAGCCACACGATGGGCGAAGGCACGGTGGCGTCCTGCGTCGTCTGCGTCGACGGCGCGATGAAGAAGAGCGACTACCGGCGCTTCAACATCGCCGGCATCGAGCCGGGCGACGATTACGCCGCCATGCGCCAGGCGCTGGCGCGGCGCTACGAGAAGGTCGCGGCCGGCGAGAGCGTGGCGCCCGACCTGATCCTCATCGACGGCGGCAAGGGCCAGCATCGCATGGCGCGCGAGGTGCTGGAAGAACTCAACCTCGACCACCTCGCCAGCATCGGCGTCGCCAAGGGCGAGGAGCGCAAGCCCGGCCACGAGACGCTGTTCGTCCATGGCCGCGCCGAGCCGCTACAATTGGCCCCCGACAACGCGGGCTTTCACCTGATCCAGGAAATCCGCGACGAAGCGCACCGCTTTGCCATCGCCGGGCACCGCGCGCGCCGCGCCAAGGCGCGCGGACGCTCGAAGCTGGAAGATGTGCCCGGCATCGGGCCGGCGCGGCGACGCAGCCTGCTGGCGCACTTCGGCGGCATCGACGGCGTGCTGGCGGCGACGGTGGACGATTTATGTCGGGTCGAGGGCATCAGCCGGAAACTGGCGGAACACATTTACAGCGCACTGCACTGACACGATGCTCTTCAATCTCCCCAATCAGCTGACCTGGGCGCGCATCGTCCTCGTTCCGCTGTTCGTCGCCATCTTCTACGCGCCGGGCCACTGGCTGACGCCGAGCCAGGCCAACCTCGCCGCCACCGTGCTGTTCGTCGCCGCCGCGCTGACCGACTGGGCGGACGGCTGGCTTGCGCGCAGGCTTGGCCAGACCTCGGCCTTCGGCGCCTTCCTCGATCCCGTCGCCGACAAGCTGATGGTCGCCGCGGCGCTGGTCGTGCTGGTGCAGCTCGGCCGCGTCGACGGCGTCATCGCCTTCATCATCGTCGGCCGCGAGATCACGATCTCGGCGCTGCGCGAGTGGATGGCCACCATCGGCGCCAACAAGAGCGTGGCCGTCTCGATGCTCGGCAAGCTGAAGACGATCGTGCAGATGGTGGCGATCCCGATGCTGCTGTATCACGATGTCCTCGGCCCGCTGAACCCGCAGATCGTCGGCACGTTGCTGATCTACGTCGCCGCTTTCATGACGTTGTGGTCGATGGCCTATTACCTGCAAAAGGCTTGGCCGATCATTCGCGCGCGCGCAAACGAACCGTAAAAGAAAAATGTTCGCCGAAGCGTTGACAGGGTTGATCGGGTCGCTATAATTCGCCTCCGTTCTGCGGGAGTAGCTCAGTTGGTAGAGCGATACCTTGCCAAGGTATAGGTCGAGAGTTCGAGACTCTTCTCCCGCTCCAAACACCCAAGGGGGAAGCAAATTGCTTCCCCCTTTTCGCTGCAAGGCAGGCTGAAAAGGTTTTGGCGCGATCGCATAGTGGCCGTGCAACGGATTGCAAATCCGTCTACCCCAGTTCGATTCTGGGTCGCGCCTCCAAGAAATTTTCGCCGGCTGAATGAACTGGCCGGCCGACCGGCGAGCCGGCGCCTCGGGACCCTAGCGTCCTCCCGGAAAGACCATCGGCAGCATGGCATCCACTCCCTACCATCCGCCTGCGCACGAGGGCCTTTCGCTCATCCATGTCTCGGATTGGCTGATCGTCGTCGACAAACCCAGTGGCTTGTTGAGCGTGCCCGGGCGCGGCGCCGGCAAGGAGGACTGCCTCTCGCGCCGGGTGCAGGCAGAGTTTCCCGACGCCATGATCGTTCATCGCCTGGACATGGGTACGTCGGGCATCGTCGTCATGGGGCGCGGCGCCAAGGCGCAGCGCGAACTCAGCATCCTCTTTCAGGAGCGCAGGGTGCGCAAGCGCTACCAGGCCTTGGTCGATGGGCGCTGGACGGCTGCCGCCGCAGGCGAGATCGAATTGCCCATCGGTGCTGATTGGCAAGAGCGCCCGAAGCGACGAGTCGACCTTGTCATGGGCCGGCCGAGCCTGACCCGCTATCGCGTACTCGACGTCAACGCTGCCGACGCGATATCGCGCGTCGAACTCGAGCCGGTCACGGGACGATCGCACCAGTTGCGCGTGCACCTGGAAGCGATGGGTCATCCGATCATCGGCGACGACTTCTACGGCACACCGGCGTCTGCTGCCAAGGCGAAGCGCCTGATGCTGCATGCCTGCCGGATCGAACTCCATGATCCGGAAACGGGTACGCCGCAGATATTCGACTGTCCGCCGCCGTTCTGAAATGCGCTTCCTGCGCGCGGCAGATGTCCACAGAATCTGTGGACAACGATGTGGATATCCGCGCGCAACCAACACCCCGCTTGCGTCGCAGCCGCGTGACTAATCCTTGAGCGGCGGATTTCCCGCGGCGCGATTCAGCAGATGCGCGCGGCGTCGCCCCACAGGCGCGACATCTGAATCGGGCACTCGATCTTGTCGAGCGTCAGCACGTCGGTGATGCCGAAATCCTCGCGCGTCGTGCGGCGGCGCACAGGAACGGCCAGCGCGGCGCCGTTCGGCCCGAGCAAGGCGTAGATGATGGGCGTGTTCGCATCGTCGGTGGCCTCGACCACCACGCCGATCTCGCCGCTGCGCAGGCGCACCAGCGTGCCGGGCGGATAGACGCCGACGACGCGCACCAGATAGGCGGCGATGACCGGATTGATTTCGGCGCCCTTCTTCAGATACAGATCCTTCAGCACCTCGCCGGGCGGCCGCATCGGCCGATAGCCGCGCCACGTCACCTGCGCGCAGAAGCGGTCGGCCAGCGCAATGATCTTGGCGCCTTCCTCGATCTGGGTGCCTGCCAGGCCGTGCGGATAGCCGGCGCCGTTTTCGCATTCGTGATGCTGCTCGACATAGCGCAGCCACACCGGGTCGTCGATGCCCAGCTTCGCCAGCAGTTGCACGCTCTGCAGCGGATGGCCGCCGATCAGGGTGCGCAGCTTCTCGTTCAGCGGTCCTTTGACCTCGTTCAGCCGATCCTGGATTTCGAGCATGCTGAGGTTCATGGTCAGGGCCGCCGCCACCAGCGAGCGTGCCTTGTCGGGCGGCATCTGGATCGCCTGCGCCATGAGGCAACCGACCACCGCCGTGTCCACGGCGTGCCGCACGGCATAGCCGTGCTCATGTTCGAGCAGCACCGAGGCCAGCGCAACGCCGCCGTGGAGCCGGCAGGCCTGCTCGACGAACTGCACGGCCCTGGCGATGCGCAGCGGGAAGTCGCTTGCCGCCTTAGGGTCCTGCGCCGGCAGGTCGAGCAGCCGGCGGGCGTCGAGAAGGAACTGCAGCGCACTGGGCGTTTCGGGTTCCGGCTCGGGAGCCTGCCTGCCGCCGCGCGGATCCTTGTCGGCCACGAACAGCCCCTCTTCGACCAGGCGCTCGATGGCGCGCTGCGTGTCGATGACGAAGCCGCGACGCAGCAGCAGGGTGCCGTTGGCGTCGAACGTGTTCCACGGCAGCGGCTGTCCGACCGCGAGTTCGCTACTGCTGACGCGATGACCCAAAGACGATCCTTTCGATCGCGCCGCAGTCCTCGAGGCTCCCTATCAGGATGCCGAGCGCTTCGCTGCCGTCGCTCGTCTCGAGCACGACGATGTGAGTGTGTGACGCAGGGGCTGCCGCCTCGCCGGCGGGCGCCTCGAGGTGCATCACCGGCACGGCCTCGCCGCGAGAATCGACGATGCCGCAGACGAACTCCGGCAGCCCCGGGCATTGCGTCATGGCCTCGCGCGCGAGAATGTCCACGATGCGCAGGCTGTCGAGCATGAAGATCGTTCGGCCGAGCAGCATTGCAAGCGCAATGAGCGACTGCTGCCGCGCGATGGCGCTGCGCATGGTGGCATCGAGTTGCGGCCCATCGAGCCGGAAGCCGCTGGGCGGCGGCGCGGCATGGGCTGCGGCAGAGGGCGTCTTCATGATGGCTGATTCCTGTCACACGGTCGGGCAAGGGTGCCACGGGCCCGTCCGGTGCGATATCCGGAACCGCCTGATTTCCCTGTCAGGCGAGAGGTGATTCGGGTAGTCATTGTCCGACCGGTGCGGCGGATCGCTCCGGGGCGAGGAGCGTCTCGAAGGCCGGCTTCGGCATCGGCTTGCCGTAAAGGTAGCCCTGGCCGCACTGGCAGCCGTGCGCACGCAGGAACGCCTCCTGGAAGCCGTCCTCGACGCCTTCGGCGATCAGCCTGAGCTTCAGGCTGATCGCCATTGAAATGATCGCCTTGACCAGTTCCGCGTCATTGCGGCGCTCGGCGATGTCGCGCACGAACGAGCGGTCGATCTTGATCGATTCGACCGGCAGCCTGTTCAGGTAGCCGAGTGCGGAATAGCCGGTGCCGAAGTCGTCGATGGAAATCGCCAGCCCGAGCCCATGAAGCGCATCCAGCTGGCGCGCGACGTCGTCGATGTCGTCGAGCAGCAGGCTCTCCGTGATCTCGAGCTCAAGCCATTCCGCGGCGCAGCCGGTATCAGACAGAACCTGGGCCACGGCGGGAACGATGTCGTGGGTCTTGAACTGCCGCGGCGAGAGATTCACCGCGATGCGCAGCGGTCGCGTGCGATCGCGGTTCCATTCGCACGCCGCGAGGCATGCCTGCCGCAGCACCCATTTGCCGATCGGAATGATCAATCCGGTCTCTTCGGCGATGCCGATGAATCTGTCGGGCGGGACGAGGCCGTCCTGCGGATGGTTCCAGCGCAGCAGCGCCTCGGCGCCGATAAGCCGGCCGTCGGCAAGATCGACCTGCGGCTGGTAGTAGAGCTCGAGCTCGCCGTTGTCCACCGCGCGGCGCAGCCGCGCCGCGAGGCCGAGGCGCTCGGTGACCTGCGCCGTCAGGCTGGCGGCGTAGAACTGGTAGGTGTTGCGGCCGGCTTCCTTGGCCTGGTACATCGCCGCGTCGGCGTACTGGAACAGGTCCGAGACGTTGACCCCGTCTTCCGGATAGCGCGCGATGCCGATGCTGCCGGTCAGGAATATCTCGCGCCCCTCGATCACATAGGCTTCGGCGATCGCGTCGAGCAGCTTGCGGCAGACGCGCGGGATGTCGGCGTGGGGCGGCATTTCCGTCAGCACGAAGCCGAATTCGTCGCCCCCGAGCCGCGCCACGGAGTCGTATTCGCGCACGCATTCGCGCAGGCGCGCCGCCGTCTCGCGCAGCACCTGATCGCCGGCGCCGTGGCCGAGCGTGTCGTTCACCGCCTTGAAGTTGTCGAGGTCGAGCAGCAGCACCGCCGCCTCCTGGTCGTGGCGCGAAGCCTGCGCGATGGCGACGCGCACGCGGTCGGCGAACAGCTCGCGGTTGGGCAGTCCGGTCAGCGAGTCGTAGAAGGCCAGCGCATGGACGCGCTGCTGGTAGCGCCGCAGCTCGCTGACGTCCTGCGTGGTGCCGACCAGGCGCACCGGCTTGCCGTCCTCCCCGTATTCCATTCGGATCGAGGTGTGGATGTCGAGCAGGCGCTCGCCGACGCGCACGCGGTAATCGAAGGCGGCGTCCGGTGTCTGGCTGTTGAAGGCGACGGCCATCGCCGTCGCGATCCACTCGCGGTCCGCCTGATCGATCTTGGCGTAGATCTCGGCGCGCGCGGGCGACCAGCCGGACGGCTGCTTGAAAATGCGGCAGAGTTCTGCGGAGACGGTCGCGTGCTGCGTCGCCACGTCCCATTCCCAGTGGCCGAGGTGCGCCATCGCCTCGGCCTCCTCGAGCCGATGCTCGGCCTGCTTGAGTTGCGTCACGTCGCGCGAGAACGTTAGCACGCCGACCGTCTTGCCGACGCGATTCCGCTCCGGGATCGCCCACAGGTGATAGTAGACGGTGGTGCCGTCCGGCTTGGGCAGCATGATGACCATCTCGCACGGATTGCCCGTGGCGATGACGCTGGCGATAACGTCGTCGAGTGCCACGGCCGCGTCGGGCGGCAGCATCGAGTGCTCGGCCAGCCCCGTGCCGAGCAGGTCTGCCGCCGAAGCGCCAGAAACGCGCTCGTAGCTGGCGTTGACATAAGTGCGACGGCGCTGCCGGTCGAAGCAGACGATGATGTCCGGCGAGTTGTCCGCCAGCAGGCGGTACTTGCGCTCCACCGAAATGCGCGGCAGCTTGCGCAGTCCGCGCGCGGGGCGAGCGGCGGGCGCGGCGCCGGCTTCGGTTGCGCCGGAGCGCGGACGTGGGCGGTCGCTCATCGGTGGCCTCGCTCGCGGGGCTAGAAGAGTTCCACCGTCGGCGGCATGCCGGCCGGCGGCAGCGCGGCCGAAGGCCCCGGGGAGTCGAAACGACGAGCCGCGGGCGCATCGCCGGGCGCCAGATCGTCGAGGTGCTCGGCCAGCGGCGCAAATCGGAAATGGGTCCGGTTGCTGTCGGCGAGGCGCTCGGCCATCAGCCGTGCATGGTCGTCGAGGCGATGGATGGCGGACTTCACCGTATCGAGCCGCTGGCGCGTCACGTCCTGGAACTGGACGCAGGAGAGCGCGTCCATGAACATGCGCGCGATCTCCTGGCTGCTGTCGCGGATCGTCGCCATCACCGACGCCTCCTCGGCCAGCACGTCCATGAAACCCTGGCCGAGCGCATCGAGTTGTACCGAGAAGCCCTCCAACGTGGCGCGTTCGGCTGCGATGCCCTCCGTCTCGATGTTGGCCGCGAGCTGGGTGCTGATGCAGGAAGTTACTTCCAGGATGCCTTCGTTGATCTGCACCACGGCCTTGTCCGTCGCTGCGGAAAGCTTGCGCACCTCGTTGGCCACGACGGCGAAGCCGGAGCCCGCCGGGCCGGCACGCGCCGCTTCGATCGCCGCATTGAGCGCCAGCAGGTTGGTCTGGCTCGAGATGGTGCGGATGATCTGCACCAGCGAGGCCAGCGATTCCGCCTTCTTCAGCACCGCCATGACGTTGCCGCGTTCGGCCTGCATGGCATCCATGCGCGCGGCGATGCACGTCACCAGGGCATCCATCTGCTCGCGGTTGCTGCGGATGCGCTGCTGCGATTCGGCGATCAGGCGGTCTGCCTGGAGTTGGGACTCGGCGGCGTAGGCAGTGAGCCGCGACACCACGGCGTCGATCGCTTCGAGCCGCCCGGTGATCTCGAGCGCGGCCTTTTCGGTTTCCGCAACGGCGGCGTCCATGTGCTGGCGCAGCCGGCCGTTGAAGGCCGAGACCTGCTTGAGTTCGCTCGAAATCTCGTTCGTCGCGGCCGTCTTGTTGCCGACGTCGTCGAGACCCTCGGGATCGATGCCGAGCTGCCCGACGATACTGGCGCTCATGCGCCACGCCAGCGCCAGCGACGCGATGCTGGCGATGACGACGAGGCCGAGATTGATCGCGGTGGCGCGCGTGAAACGGTCGCGCGCCTCGCGTGCGATCGCTTCCGCGTCGCCCGGCCGGATCTCGACTACGCGCACCAGGTCGCGCACGAACGCCGTGTCGGTGAAGTGGTCGATGACGCCCATGGTCAGCATCGCGGCGGCCGCGAACAGCGGCGGCAGCAGCAGGCGGGCGCGGAACCCGAGCGGCATCATGCGGCTCTCCCGATACGGAAGAAGGCCATCACCTGCTGCAGCCGGCTTGCCTGACCGCTCATTTCCTCGGCGGTGGCCGCGAGTTCCTCGGAGGCGGAGGCGTTCTGCTGGGTGGTCTGATTCAGCTGGCCCATGGCCGTGTTCACCTGCGAGACGGCGGCGGTCTGTTCGGCGGAAGCGGCGGTGATTTCCTGGACCAGGTCGGCCGTCTTGCGGGTGGTCGGGACGATCTCGTCGAGAAGCCTGCCGGCGCGCTCGGCCAGCCCGACGGAGTTGCCGGCGAGCTGGCCGATCTCCTGGGCGGCGACCTGGGAGCGTTCGGCGAGCTTCCTCACTTCGGCGGCGACGACGGCGAAGCCCTTGCCGTGTTCGCCGGCGCGGGCGGCCTCGATGGCGGCGTTCAGCGCCAGCAGGTTGGTCTGATAGGCGATGTCGTCGATGATGCCGATCTTCTTGGCGATCTGCTTCATGGCGCCGACGGTCTCGATGACGGCCTGGCCGCCTTCGGCGGCCTTGGCGGAGCCCTGCGCGGACATGGTGTCGGCGACGCTGGCGTTGTCGGCGTTCTGCCTGATCGAGGCCGACATCTGCTCGACGGAGGCCGAGGTCTGCTCCACGCTCGCCGCCTGCTCGCTCGCCGCCTGCGAGAGCGACTGCGCCGTGGTCGAGATTTGCGACGAAGCAGACGCGAGTACCTCGGCGCTGGCATTGACGTCGGCGATGGTCTGGGCAAGCTTCACGACCGTTGCGTTGACGGCAGCCGCGACACGCTCGAACGTCTGCTTGGCCACGTCCGTGTCTGCATCGCCCGCTGCGGTGGCGACTTGCACCGTCAGATCGCCGGCCGCGAGCCGGTCGAGTTCGCCGACCAGCCTTTCCGTCTCCGTCTGCTGGTAGTCGGAGACCTTGGCCGCGACGCGGCTGGCTTTGCGGATCTCGGTCTGGTCGACCACGAGTTCGAAGGCGGCGACCACTTGATCCTGTTCGTCGCAGATCGGCATGCCGGTGTAGGCGATTTCGAGATCGAGGTTGCCGGGCTGCGCGCGCGTTTCGCTCCGCGCGATGCACTTCTCCTTCATGGCGCGGCCGACTGCACACTTCTCCGTGCGGCAGTCCGCGGTGCGGAAGTGGTCGTGGCAACGCGTGCCGACCACCTGTGCGGGCGTCTTGCCGCCAAGCTGCGCAGCGATGTCGTTCATGTAGAGGACGCTGAATTCCCGATTCACCACCATGACCGGGGTCGGCATGTTGTCGATCAGGCCGACGAGCCGGTCGAGCGTCAGATTGAAGCCGGCGACGATCGTCCGGTAGTCGCCCGGATGGATGTTTGCATCGGCGCGCAACGCCAGATCGCCGGCCTGCGCGCCGGCAGACAGCCGATTGACATCCGCCATCAGAGCTTTCAGGCTTTGCCGGATGTTGGCGATGGATCCCAGCAGCTGGCCCGGCTCATCGCGCGCGCCGGGCGGGACTTCGAAGGCAAAATCGCCGGCGGCGATCTTCTGCGCGGCCGCGGCCGCGTCGGCAAGCGGACGTGCGATGGCCCGTTGCATCGCCCAGGCGGCGAACATGCCGCAGGCGGCGATAGCCAAACCGAGCGCGCCGATCACGAACTGCGCTTCGCTCAGGATGCCAGCGACTGCCTGTCCGGTTTCGGCGGTGCGCCCGGCATTGGACTCGATCAGGCTGGCGAGCGCATCGGTCACCGGCTTGTCGGCGCCCTTGACTGACTTGTCAATCTGTTGCGGGCTCTGTCCCGCCGCCGCAAGACGCTGCGCCTCTTCCATGGCGGTGCGGTACTTCCTGACGCCATCGCTGATCTGGTCGAGCAGCTTCTCTTCCTCGATCTCCAAGTGGCCGACCCGGCGGTAATCGGCGACGGCGGCATCGATCGCGTCCATCCCCTTGGCAAAGCGCGCCGCGTAGTCGCCGCCGCGCAGCACGAAGTTCTTGAAATAATGCACGCCGTCCTGAATGCCGCGCAGGCCCTTGTTCAGCGTATCGGCCTTCTTCATGGTCACGTTTGCGTGATCGCGCCAGTGGTCGCCGATCCGGTGAACCTGGAATAGGGAAACGGCGCCCAGTGCGACGGAAAGCAGGACGACGATGCCGAATCCGAGTTTTAGCTTCAAGCCGACACGCAAGTTGCGCCACATGGTCGTTCTCCTTGGCGGGGATTCCCGCCGTAACGTTGAATATTGCGGATTCAGTTGCCGGCGCGCCGGTCAGCCTGCGGCGGTGCCAAGCGCAGCGACGACCGCGACCTCTTCGAGGGATATGACGCTGGCGAGTTGAAGCAGGACAATGAACTCGCCGTTGACCTTGGCCATGCCGCAGATGAAGTCGGTACGTATGTAGCCGCCGAATTCGGGCGGCGGCTCGATGTCCTGTGGGGGAATCTCGAGAACCTCCGAGACGGTATCGACGACGACGCCCATTTCATGCGTGCCGCGCGGCGAGTCGATCTCGACGATGACGATGCACGTGCGCTTGGTGTTCTCGCGTGCCTCCCGGCCGAGGCGGCGAGCCAGATCCAGCACGGGGACGACGGCGCCGCGCAGATTGATGACGCCGCGGATGAAGGGAGGCGTCATCGGCACCTCGGTGAGATGGCCGTATTCGATGATTTCGCGGATGCAGAGGATGCCGATGGCGAACATTTCGTCGCCGAGCATGAAGGTGAGGTATTGCTGCTGGTCGCTTGCACAGGCACCAGCGGGGTCGTGAAAGGCGTCGGCGGGCAGGACGGCGGACATGGCGCTCCTCCTAGAAGCGGGTGAAGTCGGCGGTATCGGGGTCGCTGGTATCGGCGCGCTCGCGCCGGGAGCCGATCGCGAGCTGCGGCATGGCGGCGCCGGCGGACGGACGGATCCTGGTTGCGGGCGCCATCCGATGCTCGCCGACGGCGAAGAAGGCGATCATGTCCTTGAGTCTGGTGGCCTGGCCGTTCATTTCCTCGGCGGTGGCCGCGAGCTCCTCGGCAGCGGAGGCGTTCTGCTGCGTGATCGTGTTCAGCTGGCCCATCGCGGTGTTGACCTGGGAGACGCCGGCGGTCTGCTCGGCAGAGGCGGCGGTGATTTCCTGGACCAGCTCGGCCGTCTTGCGGGTGGCGGGGACGATCTCGTCGAGAAGCCTGCCGGCGCGCTCGGCCAGCCCGACGGAATTGCCGGCGAGCTGGCCGATCTCCTGGGCGGCGACCTGGCTGCGCTCGGCGAGCTTCCGCACTTCTGCGGCGACGACGGCGAAGCCCTTGCCGTGTTCGCCGGCGCGGGCGGCCTCGATCGCGGCGTTCAACGCCAGCAGGTTGGTCTGATAGGCGATGTCGTCGATGATGCCGATCTTCTTGGCGATCTGCTTCATGGCGCCGACGGTCTCGATGACCGCCTGGCCGCCCTCGGCGGCCTTGGCGGAGCCCTGCGCGGACATGGTGTCGGCGATGTTCGCGTTTTCGGCGTTCTGCCTGATCGAGGCCGACATCTGCTCGATCGAGGCCGTGGTCTCCTCCACGCTCGCCGCCTGCTCGCTCGCCGCCTGCGACAGCGACTGCGCCGTGGCGGAAACCTGGTCCATCGAACTGGCGAGCGTCTCGGTCGTCGCGTTGACGCCCGAGATCGTCTGCGCGAGCTTGGCGACGGTGCTATTGACGGTCTCGCACAGCATCTTGATCTGCCCGCGGTACTCTGCTTCGATGCTGCGGGTCAGGTCGCCGGACTCGACGGCGCTCATGACGCGGTTGATCTCGCCGACGGGACCGACGATCGCCTCCATGACGCCGTTGAGGCCCTCGACGATCTTGCGGAAGTCGCCGCGGTGACGGCCGGCATCGGCGCGAATCTCGAGGCGGCCGTCGAGCGCGGCAGAGACCAGGGCGTTGGTGTCCTCGACCAGCGCACGGACGTTTGCGCGCACCTGCTCGACGGTATCGTTGATGAACTTCTTCTTGCCGGGAAATGCTTCCAGCGGCGCGTCCATGTTGCCGTTGCCGAACTCCTGGATGCAGGCCATGGCCTTGCGGTTGACGCCGAGATGCCCCTCGATCATGGCGTTGATCCCGCGCGCCATGGCCTGGAAGGAACCCGCGTAGCGGTCTTCGTCGACGCGTGCGTCGATCTCGCCGCGCTCGTGTGCCGCCGACATGCGCTCCATCTCCGCGATCAACTCGTGAAGCGTGGCGTTCATGCGCTGCATCGCGGCCATCAGGCTGGCGTCGTCGCCGGGCCTTAGGGCGACCCGCATCGTCAGGTCGCCGGCAGCGATTCTGCGGGCGATCTCCGTCGCGTCGGCCGGCTCTCCGCCGAGTTGCTTCAGCAGGTTGCGGACGACCAGGAAGCCGACCACGATGACCGACAGAAGCATACCGACGGCCATGATCGCGACGGTCTTCACGACGGAGCTTGTCGTTGCCGTGAGTTCCTCGCTATAGCTGCTGGATACGATGGCCCAGTTCCACGCCGGGAAGCGCGTAAAGACGGCGATCTTCTTGCGCGGCGCGGTTTCGTTGGAATTCATCCAGCTGTAGCGCAAGACGCCTGATTCCTTGCTGACGATCTCGCGGAAGATCGCGACTCCGTTGCTGTCCTTGACGTCGAGCTGATTCTTTCCTTCCACCGTCGGATGTATCGTCGCCAGTCCCTTGGCTGCGCCGGCATCGATGGCATAGACGTAGCCGGTCTGACCGATCTTGATCGACAGGACCGCCTGCTTCATCGCGCGGAGTCCGTCGGTCAGGTCGGTGCCGACGAACAGCGCGCCGACGACGTGGCCGCGCGTATCCTTGACCGGACGGTAGTGGGTGATGAAGTCCTTGCCGAACAGAACCGCCTTGCCGGTGTAGGAGCTGCCGGCCAGCAACGACTCGGCGGCCGAGTGCCCGTCCGCCAGCGCCGTACCGACGGCACGCGAGCCGTCTTCCTTCTTCAGCGACGTGGCGACGGGCACGAAGCCGTTGTCGCGGCGGACGAGGATGGCTGCGTCACTCCCGTTGCTGGCGGAAAACGCGTCGAGGGCATGGTTCTGCTCGCGCTCCGCCTTGCCGTTCAGGACGAGGCTCGGGGTATCGCCGGACTTCACGACGTTGACCGGCCCGTCGAACAGGGCGGCGAGGTGCTGTGCCGTGCGTTCGACGTCGTAGGTCATGTTGCGGTGGTACGACTCGAACATCGCCACCACCACCCGGTTGGTCTTGTCGAGGTCGGCGAGCACCTGATCCTCCAGTTGCCGGCTGATGATCTGTGATACCCAGAGGAGCCCGACGGCGGTTACAGCGGCCATGAGGGTGCCAAGCCACAGACTGAGGCTTAGCGCGAGCGGCAGGCGGCTCAGTCGGCTGAGGAGGGATGGAGTGGGGGTCATGGCAGTCTCGTGACGGAGGATGAGGTCGATGCCCGGTTCGGCGCGAGCGAACCCACGGTTCAGTCCTGCGCGGCGATTCCCGCGACGGGCATGGCGCTGAGCTGGCAACTGCCGTCATGCGACCGCGTCGCGCAGCGGTTGTCGTCGCCGCAGTCGGGACACAGCTTGCAGACGAGCAGGGTCAGGATCTTGACTTCGCAGTCGCTCGGGAAGCGAAGGTCGTTCAGCATGTTCGAAATCGAGACGATGGCGCGGGCCTGGCGCCGCGCGCGCGTCGAGAGTTCCTCGGCCGAGCACCAGCCTTGGGCCATCTCGGCCAGGCGCGAATATCGATTCTTCGGGGCGATACGTGGTTGTTGCTGTTGCATGGTTTCTCCTCCTGCAATACGTTGGGTGCGCCGGTCAGCCTGCGGCGGCGGAAAGCACCGTGCCGACCGGCGACGAATCGCGGGAGAGTCGGTCGCGGTTGGCGACGCTTCGGACCAGGTTCGGAACGTCGATGATCAGCGCGACGTGGCCATTGCCCAGAATCGTGAAGCCGCTGATGCCGTCGATGCCCGAGAACACCGCGCCGAGCGGACGGATCACGGTCTGGAATTCGCCGAGCAGGCTTTCCACGACCAGTCCGGCGCGGCGCCCCCCGTACTGCACGACGACGACGTTCTCGCGCTTCACCGGGTTCAGAAGGAAGGCGAGTTCGGGATCGGCTGCCAGGGCGGCGGCGCCTTCAGGCGTCAGGACGACTCCCTCGGCGGCAGTGCTCGCCTGGAAGCCGGCGGTTGCGGCTTCATCCGCCTCGATGGGGTGGGCGGCCTGATCGGGAACGCCAAACAGGTCCTTGAGCCGGATGAATGGCAGCACTTCGCCGCGCAGGTCCAGCTGGTCGCGGCCGTGTGCGGCGGCGACCTCGGCGGCCGAGAGTTCGATGCATTCGACGACGGCTTCGAGCGGCACGACGAAGGCGGCGGAGCCGACGCCGACGAGGAAGCCGTCGATGATCGCCAGCGTGAGCGGGAGGCGGACCCGCATCGTGGTGCCGACGCCCTCGGTGCTCTCGATCTCGACCGTGCCGCGCAGCGCCATGATGTTCCGCTGCACCACGTCCATGCCGACGCCGCGGCCCGAGAGGTTGTTCACCTGTTCGGCGGTGGAGAAGCCCGGCTCGAAGATCAGGTTGTGGATCTCGGCGTCGGAGAGCTGCTGCTCGGGCTTGACGATGCCGCGCTCGACGGCCTTGCCGAGGATGCGGTTCCGGTCGAGGCCGCCGCCGTCGTCGGCCACTTCGATGACGATGTTGCCGGACTCGTGATAGGCGTTGAAACGGATCGTGCCGTGAGCCGGCTTGCCGCGCGCCAGGCGCAACTCGGCGGGCTCGATGCCGTGGTCCATCGAGTTGCGCAGGAGATGCGTGAGGGGATCGCCGATCTTTTCGATCACCGTCTTGTCGAGTTCGGTCTCGGCGCCGGCGATCTCGAGGCGGATGTCCTTGCCGAGTTCCGCGCTGACGTCGCGCACCACGCGCTGGAACTTGTTGAAGGTGGCGCCGATCTGCACCATGCGCAGCGCGAGCGCGGAGTCGCGCACTTCTTCGACCAGGCGCGACAGCCGCGCCGCGGCCTCGAACAGCTCGGGGATCTTGGCGTGCTGGGCGATCAGGCTGGCCGAGGCCGACGTGATGATCAGCTCGCCGATCAGGTTGATGTGCTCGTCCAGCTTCGCGGCGTTGACGCGGATCAGGCTGTCGGCGGTCTTCTGCTCCTTGCCCTGCGGCGGCTTGGGGAGCGTTGCGGCGGCGGGCGGCGGTGCCGGATTCTGCCCGGCCGGGACCGCGGTGGTCCGGCCGTGCGCAGGCCGGATCGTGATGGCGGCATCGTCGCGCACGAACTCGAAGGCGCCTGCGATGGTTCGCTCGTTGGCGTCGGTCCGGTAGGCGATGTCGAAGGCGAGATAGCAGGCCTCCGGATCGAGGTCGGCGAGCGGCGGCACGGATTGCGTCAGCGTGGTGACGTGCTCGAGGCTGCCGAACGTCGTCAGGTAGCGAATGAAGGCGAGCGGGTCCATGCCGGCGCGCAGCACGTCGCTCCCGAAGCGCAGCGAGATATCCCACTCGCCGGTGTTGGCGTCGCCGGTCGCGGCTTCCTCGGCGGCGGGCGGAGCGGCGAGCGCTGCTGCGGCCTGCGGCGCCTGACCGAGATGGGCGCGAAGGCGATCGGCCAGCCGGTCGCCGGCCGCCAGCGCCTCGGCCTCCGGCGGCGTGCCGTCGGCAACGCCGTCGATCAGCAGCGCGAGGTGGTCGCGCACCGCCAGCAGCAGCGCCACGAGGTCCGACGCAATGCGCACTTCGCCGCAGCGGACGCGGTCGAGCACGCTCTCGGCGACGTGGGTGAAGGCGACGATGTGGTCGATGCCGAAGAGGCCGGCCGAACCCTTGATGGTGTGCGCGGCGCGGAAGATGGCATTCAGCGTGTCGCCGTCGTCCGGCGACTGCTCGATGGTGAGCAGCGCCTGCTCCATCTGGTCCAGCAGTTCGCGCGCCTCGATGACGAACGTGCGCAGGGCGTCGTCCATGGTCGCCATGACGGTTCTCGGCTCAGGCCTGCGGCTCGCCGAAGCGCGGCGACAGTCCGGTGAGCTGGAGGCTGTCGAGCACGGCCGGGCTGTGCCCCGCGAAATGCAGCGTGGTGCCGTGGATGACGGCTTCGCGCGCCGCGGCGATCATCAACTGGACGCCGGCGCTATCGATCTCGGTCACCTGCGACAGGTCGACCTCGATGTCGGCGGCGCGGCCGAGCGCCGCGAGCAGCTTTTCACGGATGGCGGCGGCGCCGGTGATGCTGACCTCGCCGGAGAGGACGACGCGGTGCGGCGCGGCGCTCATGGCAGCACCAGCTTCGAGACGGCGCTGATCATCTGCGCCGGCTGGAACGGCTTCACCATCCACGCCTTGGCGCCGGCCGCCTGGCCTTCCTGCTTCCTGGCTTCGCCGGCCTCCGTGGTCAGCATGATGACGGGCGTGAACTTGTAGGCGGGCATCAGCTTGACCGCCTTCAGGAAGGCGATGCCGTCCATGTTCGGCATGTTCACGTCGCTGATGATGAGGTGGAACTTGCGGCCGTCCAGCTTGCCCAGCGCGTCGCTGCCGTCGCAGGCTTCGACCACTTCGTAGCCGGCGCCCGTGAGCGCGATGGTGACGACCTGCCGCAGCGACGCGGAGTCGTCCACGATCATGATGTTCTTCGACATGCGGGTTCCTCGTTCAGAAGAGGGTGATCTCGGTGGCCTTGCCGCCGGACGCGGGCCGGTCGCCGCGATGGATCGCGTGCTGTTCCGGCACCGTGTAGGTGCCGGCAAGTTCGGCGAGCCAGGCCGCAGCATCGATCGAACCGGAGTTCTTGCCGTCGGCCGCCAGGCCTTCCTGGGCCTGGATGCGGCCGGTCATCTTTTCCATGTCGGCGACGACGCTGCCGAGCACTTGGCTGACGCGGTCCTGGAACTGGAATGCCACCACCACGTCGGAGACTTCGTCGACGATGGCCTTGTTCTGCCCGCGCAGCCGTTCCGACGACTCCGACAGTTCGGCGGCGGCATCGTGCAGGGAGGCGATCACCTGGTCCACGCGCGCGCGCGACTGCTCCAGCAAGGCGTCGTCGCGCGCGACGAAGTCCATCGAACTGGCGAGCGTTTCGGCGATGCCGGCACTGACGAGTTCGATGGTCTCGGTGATGTGCCTGCCGGTTTCGCCCGACAGCGTCGACAGCTTGCGCACCTCGTCGGCGACGACCGCGAAGCCGCGGCCGGCCTCGCCGGCGCGGGCAGCCTCGATGGCCGCATTGAGCGCCAGCAGGTTGGTCTGCTGCGCGATGGCGGCGACGCTGGTGGCCATGCTCTTGAGGCTGGCGGTGTGCGCCGCCATCGCCGTGGCTTTCTCGAACAGTTCGTTGTGGCTGGACAGCGCCGTGCTCAGCGATTCGATGATCGAATCGAGCTGGAGGCGGGCTTCCTCCATCAGTCCGTTAAGCGTGCTGCCCTTGCCCTGCGAGGTCGCCAGGGTGCCATCGAGGTTGGCGGAGATTTCCGAGAAGCGCGTGGTCAGGGCGGTGATCGACTCCTCGGTGAGTCCGCGCATGAGGCGGATCTGACCGGACCAGATCGGCAGGACGCCCGCGCAAAGCTGCTCGAGGCCGCGGATGCAGCGTCCCTCGCGCTCGCAGCGCGGCGTCTCGAGGGTGTCGTGTCCCGCGCTGACGGCGGCAGCGCGCAGGGCCGCGCCGCGCCCGGCGAGCACGCGGGCGCAGAGCCCGCCGGCGATGGTCACCGCGATGGCGAGCGCCAGCGCGAGCGCGCTTCCCTTGCCTGCCGTCAGCACGCATCCGGCGGCGCCGATCGTCAGCGCCAGTATGGGCAGCGCGATGGCGGCCTGCGATGCAGCTCGCCGGCCAGCGGGGAGCGGGCGAGAGGAGGGTATCGGCGCGCTGGCGGCGAGTGTGGAAGGCATGCGGTTCTCCGTGATCGGGAGCGGACGGCGGAAATGCCGATGAGCGACACAATGCCGTCGCCTCGCATGCGGGGCCATCGGCCCGGGACGATTTGCCCGTAGGTCGCGCTGTGCTTGCCGCCGGACTATTCCTACCGCGTATGCGGCGGCGTGGACGCAGGGCCGGCCGGAAAGCGCACCGACACCAGCGTGCCGCCGTTCGGAGCGCTGCTGACGCGGAGTTCGCCGCCGAGCAGCATCGCGCGTTCGCGCATGTCGTGAAGGCCCGTGCCCTTGTGATCGACGCGCGCGGTGTCGAAGCCCTTGCCGTCGTCGCGCACCTTGACCAGCCAGTGATCCTGCTGGCGCTTGAGCAGGACGTCGACCCGGCCGGCACCGGCATGGCGCGCGACGTTGGCGAGCGCCTCCTGCACGATGCGGAATACCGCGGTCGCCGCCGGATCGTCGAGCGCGGGCTTGCCTTCTGGAACCTGGACGCGGGCATCGATGCCGGTGCGGCTGCGGAAATCGTCGACCAGCCATTCGAGGCCGACGGCGATGCCGGCATCGAGCGTCGTCGGCCGCAGGGTGCTGACCACGCTGCGCATGCCGACCAGAATCCGGTCGATCACGGCCAGCATCAACTCGGCGCTGGAGCGCAGCGGCGGCAGGGCGTCGCCGTGCGCCAGCACCAGGGTGGAGATCTGGATGCGCAGCGCCATCAGGAGCTGTCCGAGTTCCTCATGTAGGTCGCGCGCGATGCGCTTGCGTTCCTGCTCGCGCGCCTCCTCGCGCCGCGTCAGCAGCCGGCGCAGCAGGGCGCGCGATTCGAACAGCTGCCGCTCGGCCCGCTTCAGCGCCGTAATGTCGCGTGCCACCGTCAGCACGCTGACGACGCGCCCGGCATCGTCGAACTCGGGCACGGCACGCACCGAGAAGCTGACCGCGGCGCCGTCCTGGCGCTGCCACGAGAGCTCGAGGTCGCTGGGAGCCTTGTCCGCGATGACGCCGGCGATCATGTTCTGCAGCGTCTGCGCCTGCAACGCCGGCAGGGGCACGGCTTCGATCGGCGTGCGGCCGCGCAGGCCAGCGCCCGGCAGCCCGGTGAGCGTCTCATAGCGGGCGTTGACGTACATGCAGCGGCAATCGGGGCCGTAGCGGGCGATGATGTCCGGCGAATTCGCGGCCAGGGTGCGGAACTGTTCCTCGCGCCCGACGAGAAGCTGCTCCATGGCGTGGCGCGTCGTGACGTCATGCAGCACGAGCACGGCGCCGAGCTGCGTGCCGGTACCGTCGCGCAGCGGCGAGACGACGTGCTCGACGATCGAGCTCAGCCCGCCCCGGGTATCCAGCTGCGTGTACTCGCGCGCCACGCAGCTTCGGTTGGTGCGCAGACACTCCTCGAGGTCGGCGAGGATGGCTGGGGCGCCGGCCGGGCTCGCCGTCCTGAGGACGTCGACGATATTCGCGTGCGTCGGCGTGTCGGTGCCGAGCAGGCAGGCCGCGACGGGATTCGTCAGCTCGACGCCGAGGTCGTGATTCACGACGACCACGCCGTCGGCGATCGAGCGCAGGATGGTTTCGCCGCGTTCCTTGGCGAGCAGCGCGTCCGCGCGCGCCTGCTCGATCAGGCGGTAAGGGAAGTGCACGGCATCGCCGTAGATGGCGACGAAGGCCGCCGCGACCGCCGCCAGGCCGAGGACGTGCCCGGCGAGGTCGACAAGGCTCGAGTCGCCGGCCGAAGCGCCGGCCAGCATGCAGGCTTCGGCGAGGGCCGCGCAGACGGCAGCGTTCCTCGCCTGGCGGCCTTCGGGGGCGGCAAGGCGCGAGCTGCCCGCCGGCACCAGGATCAGGCACAGCCCGATCGTCGCCAGCGGCATGAGCGCCGCGCCGGCCGACGGCGCGGCGAAGGCCTGCGGCGGGAGCCCGAAGCCGCGCCAGACCAGCGCTGCGGCGAGCGCCGTGCCTGCCGCGAGAAGCGCCCAGCGCCGCGTTCCGGAGACGTCGCGCGATTCCGGCGACAGCGCGAGCGCATACAGCGGCAGCGGCTGGGCCAGGCGGCTGAGGTGACCGAAGTATCGCGAGACGCCGTCGGCACCGACGTTCTCGAACATGCCGGGTGCCGCGGCGAGGTGCGACATCGCGAACAGCGCGACGGGGATGCACAGGCACGCCACCAGCGTCGGACGCAGCCGGTAGGCGCCGCGCGGCGCGTACCAAGCGACGCAGAACATCGCGGTCAGGCCGCCGACATGGCCGACTTCCATCATGGCCCGCAGGCGCAGCGCCTGGCTGGAACCGTCCGCCGTCAGCACCGGAAACGCCGCTGCGAGGAAGGGCAGAAGGATGATCGCAACACCGGCCAGCACCACGGCCCGCAATGCGGCGCGCTCGTCGAGGCGATCGGGCAGGGTGCCGCCCCGGGGCATCAGGCCAGGCCGTGGGTGATGGCGTAGCGGACCAGGTCGGCGTTGGAGGCGAAGCTCATCTTCTCCATCAGCCGCGCCTTGTGGGTGCTGACCGTCTTCTTGCTGATCGACAGGTGGGCGGCGATGTCGTTGACGCAGCGGCCGCTGGCGAGGAGGCGCAGCACCTGGAACTCGCGCTCGGTGAGCGCGCTGTAGCCTGACTTTCCCTCGATGCCGCTGGCGTCGAATGCCATCTGCTCGGCAAGGATCGGATCGAGGAAATGGCTGCCGGAACTGACGCGCCGGATCGCGGCGACGAGCGTCTCGTGGTCGCGGTCCTTGGTCAGGTAGCCGGAGGCACCGGCCCGGAGCGCGCGCTGCGCGATGCTCGGCTCGTTGTGCATGCTGAGCACGAGGATCGGCAAGTGGGGATGCAGCTCGCGCAGGCGGATGATCAGGGCTTCGCCGCAAAGGCCGGGCATCGTCATGTCGAGCAGCAGCAGGTCCACGTCGCCTTGCGCGAGGCGCTCGAGCGCTTCCTCGCCGTTGCTGGCTTCGCCGACGACGGCGATGTGCGCATGGAGCGAGAGCACCTGCTTCATGCCCTCGCGGATGATGCGATGGTCGTCGGCAATCAGGATGCGGGTCGTGGTCATCATCGCACGCCATGTTGCCGGGGTCGCGCGGGTGCTGCCAGCAGCCGATGCTGAATTCGGCGTAAGCGCAGGCGAAGCGCGGGTAGAGATATCCCTACCCGGCGCGAGGTCAGTCCGTCAGGTGGTGCGCGATGGCGTAGCGGACGATGTCGGCGTTCGAGGCGAACGCCATCTTCTCCATCAGCCGCGCCTTGTGGGTGGATACGGTCTTGTTGCTGATGGAGAGCTGGTCGGCGATGTCGTTGATGCCGGTTCCGCGCGCCAGCATGCGCAGGATCTGGAATTCGCGGTCGGTGAGGCAACCGTGCGCCGGCTGGTTGCCGAGGCCGCTGGCATCGAAGGCCATTTCTTCCGCCAGATGGGGATCGAGGAAGCGGCCTCCGGCGGCGATGCGGCGTATCGCCGCGAGCAGGGTTTCGGGATCGCGGTCCTTCGTCAGGTAGCCGCTGGCGCCGGCCTTGAGCGCGCGCTGGGCGATCTGCGGCTCGCGGTGCATCGACAGGATCAGGATCGGCAGCGTGGCGTGATGGGCGCGCACGCGCGCGACCAGGTCTTCGCCGCAGACGCCCGGCATCGTCATGTCGAGCAGCAGCAGGTCGACGCCGCCCTGGCGCAAGCGCTCCAGCGCTTGCGCGCCGTTGGTGGCTTCGGCGACGACGACGATGTCGTCGACGAGGGCGAACAACTGCTTGAGGCCCTCGCGAATGATGGCGTGATCGTCGGCGATCATCAGGCGGATCATGGTGGCTCCGTGGTGGGTGGGTTGATGGGAATCCTGAGCGTGACGCGCGTGCCGCAACCGGGGGCGCTGTCGATTCGGACGTCGCCGCCGAGCATCGTGACCCGCTCCTTCATGCCGACCAGGCCGAACGACTTGCGGCGCGGCTGCGCCGGATCGAAGCCGCAGCCGTCGTCGCATACTTCCGCCACCCAGTGGTTCCCGTCGCGTCCCAGCGCGATGTCGACGCGGGTGGCACCGGCATGGCGCGCGGCGTTGGTCAACGACTCCTGCACGATGCGGAAGACGGTGATCGACTGGCGGTCGTCCATGTCGATCCGCTCCTCGGGCAGGCTGGCGTCGCAGTGCACGTCGTTGTGGCGGCTGAATTCGAGCGCCAGCCACTCCAAGGCCGCGACGATGCCGCGGTCGATCGCGGCCGGCCGCAGCGAGGTGGCGACGTCGCGCACCACCTGGATCGTCTTGTCGGCGAGTGTCATGATGCCCTGCGTGCGTTCCGCCAGCCGAGGGTTCTCGGCGCCGAACTGGAAGCGCAGCGTCGAGATGCCCATGCGCAGCGCCGTCAGGTGCTGGCCGAGTTCGTCGTGGATCTCGCGTGCGATGCGCGCGCGTTCCTCCTCGCGCGCCGTTTCGCGCCGCGACGCCAGTTCGCGCAGCAGTTCGTACGATTCGCGCAGGCGGCGCTCGGCCGCCTTGCGCTCGGTGATGTCGCTGCCGAGCGCCAGGGCGCCGACGACCGCGCCGTCGGCGCCGAACTCGGGCACGAAGCGGATGTACCACCAGGCGGGTTTGCCATCCATCCCAGTCACCGCGAGATCCAGCTCGCCCGGCGTGGCGGTCTCCATCGACTCCTCGAGATGTTCCGTGAAAACCTTGGCGGCCGGCTGGACCACGGTGGGAATCTCGCCGGGGCGGGTTCCGAAGGCGTCGGCGGCGGCGATGCCGTTGACGCGTTCGAACTCGGGATTGACGTAGATGCGGCGTCCCTCGCGGTCGTAGCGGACGATGATGTAGGGCGAGTTCTCCGCCAGGCTGCGGAATTCGCGCTCGCGGGCGGCCAGCGCCTTCTCGATGCGGCGGCGCTCGATGGCGATGGCGGCGAGGTTGCCGGCCTGGCGTATCAGGTCGCGTTCCTCGGACTCCGGCTCCGCGGGCGCGTGCAGGTAGACCGCCAGCGTGCCGAGCACGTCGCCGCCCGAATCGAGGATCGGCTCGGACCAGCAGGCCAGCAGGCCGCATCGCTCGGCGAGACGGAAGTAGGGCGCCCAGAGCGGATCCAGGCGGACGTCCGCAGAAATCACCGTCTCGCGCCGCCAGGCGGCCGTGCCGCACGAGCCGAAGCCTTCGCCGATCTCGATGCCGTCGGCCATGGCGGCGAATTCCGGCGGCAACCGCGGCGCCGCGGCCATGCGCAGCCAGCCGGACGCGGGATCGACGACCATCACCGTGCACAGCAGCTCGGGCCGCGCCTGTTCGACGTACTCGACCACTAGGGCGAGAATGTCGCCGAGGTCGGCGCCGCGGGCGATCTGTTCGAGGATGCGCAGGCGCACGGCCTCGCAGGCCTCATGCTGCTTGCGCCAGGTGACGTCGCGCGCCAGGACGAGGAAGCGGGCGCTGCCTGCCGCCGCCTTGCGCGCCACGGACAGCTCGAGCCAGCGGGTGCCGGTCTTGCAGTCGATGCGGACGGCACTGCCGTACGCGCTGCCGTCGGTGGCGGCATATCGAATCGAGTCCATGATCGGCCCGGCAGCCGCTTCGGGGAGCGAATCGCCGAAGCGCCGGCCCAACAGCGCATCTTCGATCTCCTTGCGCGTCTCCTCCTTCTGAGCCCAGACCTGATGGCAGGTGCCCTCCGCATCGACCTCGAGCAGCAAGTCCGGGATGGCCTGCAGGGTGGCGGAGAGGTCCGCGTTGAGGCGCCGGATGGTTTCGTCGGCCGCGATGCGCTCGGTGATGTCGTGCTTGAATCCGTACCAGATCGTGCTGCCGTCGGGCTCGCGATGGGGAAGCGCTCTCGACTCGATCCAGCGCGTGCCCTTGACCGGGTGCTGGATTCGGTACTCGGCGTGCAGCGGCGACAGCTCGCGCTCGGAGGCGTCGAAGGCGCGGCGGACCTGAATGCCGTCCTCGGCCGAGCAGCGCGAGATCAGGGGCGCGATGTCCTCGGCGACGTCGGCCGGATCGAGGCCCAGCGTATCGCGGATTCCAGGGCTGGCGAACGGCATGGCGAAGGTGCCGTCGGGGCGGCGCACCATGGTGTAGAAGTAGCCGGGCGCGTTGGCGATGTAGCGCGACATGCGCATCTCGAGCTCCACGCGCTCGAGCAGCCCCGCTTCGTAGCGCTTGCGCAGGGTCACGTCGCGCGCGATGCCGAGCACGCTGGTCACGGTCCCCGCGCTGTCGGCTTCGGGCACCAGCCGGATTTCGAAGGCGCGCTCCTCGCCGCCGACGAACCAGGTGGCATCGTGCTGGTTGGGCTCGCCCTCGTCGAAGGCCCGGCGGATCAGCCTGGCGAGATCTTCATGCTGCCGGTCGTTCGCATGCCCGGCATCGAGCTCACGCAGCGTGCGCCCGAGCATTTCATCGGCGGAAAGGCCGAGTTCGCGGCTGGTGGCTGCGTTTGCGTAGATGATGCGGCAGTCGCGGTCGTAGCGTCCGATCAGGTCGGGGAAGTTGTCCGCCAGGGTGCGGAAGCGCTGCTCGCTCTCCTTGATGTCGTGAACGTCGCGGGCGATCAGCAGCACGCTGTTGACCTGCCCGTCGTCGCCGAATTCCGGAACCATGCGGTGCTGCGCCCAGCGCAGACCGCTGTCCGGATGGCGATACTGGGTCTCGCCGACGATTTCCTTGCCGCTGTCGAATACCTTGCGCAGCTGCTCCGCCATGCCCGGGCCGTCGATGCTGGGAGCATTGTCGAGCGGCGTGCTTCCGAGCGCCGTGGAGTCGTCGCGAAATAGGGCGCGCATCGCGGGATTGACGTAGGTGCGCCGCAATTCGCGGTCGAAGCGCGATATCGGGTCGGGCGCGTGTTCCGCCAGCGTGCGGAAACGCTGCTCGCTTTCGCGGATCACGTGGATGTCGTGCGCCACCAGCAGGACGGTGGCGACCTCGCCGCCCGCATCGCGTTCCGGAACCAGATGGATTTTCGCCCATCGCAGCTCGCCGGTCGGCGTGCGATGAAGGAGTTCGTCGGTCGCCTCCTGGCCGGTTTCGAATGCAAGCTGAAGCATCTCGACCAGGGGGCGCGGGTCGGGCATCAGCGAGAGCTCGTTCGGGGTGCTGCCCAGCACGGCAACGCCGAGACCAAACTGGTCGAGCATCGCCGGGTTGGCGTAGATGCGGCGCAGCTCGCGGTCGTAGCGCATGACGGCATTCGGGCTGTTCTCGACGACGGCCCGGAACGCCTGTTCGCTGGCCCGGAGCGCCCTATCGGCGGCCTTTTGCGCGGTGATGTCGCGCGCGATCAGCAACGCATAGTTCTTGCCGCGGAAGCTCAAATGCGTCGCCGACACCTCGACCGGGAATACGCTGCCATCCTTGCGGCGGTGCTCGTCCTCGAGGATGGCGCTGCCGCGTTCGCATAGCCGTTCCCAGGAGGACGCCCAGCGCTCGGGCGTCCAGCTATGGCCGACGTCCATCACGGTCATGCCGACCACCTTGTCGGCCGTGTGACCGATCGCTTTGCAAGCCGCCTCGTTGGCGTAGAGGCAGCGGCCCGTCGGGTCGATGAGGTAAGCGGCCTCGTGCACGCGGTTGAGCGCAAAGCTCATGAGCTCGATGCGCTCGGTCTGCTCGGCGACCTGCTGCTCGAGCGAACGGCGGTAGCGTTCCAGCTCGGCGTTTTGCGCGGCGAGTTGCTTCCGAGCGCGGCACAGTTCCAGGTGCGTGGTGACGCGGGCCATCACTTCGTCGAGCTGGAACGGCTTGGCGATGTAGTCGATGCCCCCGGCCGCGAAACCGGCCAGACGATCGCCGGCGTCGGTCAGGGCGGTGATGAAGATCACCGGCATGTCGCGAGTCGCGGCATCGCTTTTCAGGCGCCGGCAGACTTCGAGGCCGTCGATGCCCGGCAGGCGGACGTCGAGCACAACGAGGTCGATGGCTCCGCCTGCCACACGGCGCAGGCACTCCTCGCCGCTTCGCGCGAACACAAGGCGGTAGTCGTGGTTCTCGAGCGCGCTGACGAGGACCTGGAGGTCGGCTGGATCGTCGTCGACGATCAGCAGGGAGGGCGCGTCTTCCACGGGCGCGCGCGGCACGGCAATGCTATGTGTGCGATTGATCACCGCGGGCGAAAGCGCCGGGGTTTGTGCGGCGCTGACATTAAGGTGGCGCTTTGCCCAGACGTCGGCGCGACCAAGTGGGGCTCCCGTTGTTCTTGCCCTGCAAACCGAAAGGGCCTATCGCAAGAGTGGTTATTATAGGTGAGTCACCGGCCGTCGGCGGCGCAATTTGATGGCGGCATAGGTGGCCGTCATCGGGCTCGTTGCCGCCGGCTGATGACGCGCGACCGAGCCCGCTGAGGCGGCGCGCATGCTGACGGCGGGTGCGACGTGTTCGATACCATGGCCCGCTGGCTCGGCGTCGAGTGCCGGATGGCGGTCGATGCGGAAAAAATGGCATGCAGCGCTCACTGGCCGAGGGCCATGGCGAGTCGCGACGAAACGTTCTTGAGCGCTGCCTCGGTGCGGTCGCCGAAGTCGTAGAGGTCGCGCAGGCGTTCGGCCTTGACGCGCACGATGTCGAGGATCTGTTCCTCGCGCTCGTTGGCGAGCGCCAGCGAGGCGAACGCTGCCGACAGGTCGTCGATCATTTCCTCGCCCAGTTCGCTGCCGTCGCGGCGGGCGATCTCGAAGCGATGGCGAAAGTCGGCAACGGTGGCGACGACTTCCTCGAACGCCTGTGCAATGTCGGCACGGGCGCGGGCATGCGCCTCGGATGCGATCAGGGCGGCGAGCTTGGCGTCGGCGCTCTCCGCCGCGATGGCGAAGTGGTCGCGCATGCGGCCGCTGTAGTCGCTGTCGCCGCGCGGCAAGTCGTTGATCATCACCGTCACGCGGCCGAAGTTCACCGCCAGGCGGCGCGCCGACTCGGCGATGCGCTCGCGTCCCGAGAGGTCGTCCATCACCGCGATCTCGAGCGGACGGTTTTCGCCGCTCTCGCTCAGCGTGAGGTTGCCGCTGTCGAGCCGCAGGCGGATGGCGCCGCCGAGCCGGCAGGCGCAGAGCAGCGCGAGCAGCGCCTCGGCCACCTCGCGGCAGGTGATGCAGGTGTTGAGCCGGCGCAGGAACTTGATCAGCACCGCGTATTCGTCGAGGTTCGACATGATCATCGAGCTCAGCAGGTCCGACTCCTCGATCCGTGCCGCCAGCCCGACGCGCTCGGCGCGGATGCGCCGCACGACGGCCACCTTCTGCCTCACCTCGGCGACGTCGATCGGCTTGGAGATGAAATCCTCGCCGCCCATGTCGTAGCCGCGCAGCCGCGATTCGAGGTCGTCGTGCGAGGAAATGAACAGCACCGGCGTGTCGCTCGTGTCCGCGCGCGCCTTGATGCGGCGGCACAACTCGTAGCCGTCGATCCCCGGCATCTCGACATCGAGCAGGAACAGGTCGGGTCGCCGCGTGGCGAGCTGCTCGAGGCAACGGTCCGCGGATTCGAAGGTCTCGACGGCGAAGTCGTCCGGAAAGGCGGATTCCAGCAGCAGGCGCTGCTGTGCGGAGTCGTCGACGGCAAAGATGGAGAATTGGGTCATGGTGCGGTGCTCCGTGGTTGATCAGGCAGCGAGCGATTCTTCGTCCGCCAGCGGCGCCAGCGCGGACAGCGCTTGCGCCAGCGCCTCGCCGAGGGCCGGTACCAGCGCCGTCGCGTAGCCGCGACGCTCCGAGCGCACGGCATCGACGAAGTCGCCGGCCTGTTCCTGCAGGGCAGTGAGCCCGAGGGCGCCGGCCTCGCCCCGGAGGTCGTGCGCCAGCCGGGCGCAGGCGTCGAGGTCGGGCGGCAGGACGGCGCCGTCGTGGCGCCGCAGGAAGGCGACGGCCATGCGCCGGTAGAGCGCGACGTTGCCGTCGATGCGGCCCAGCGCATCGACGACGGCGACGCCGGGCAGCTGTGCGCGAAGCGCCGCCGTGGCCGGGTCGTCGGCCGGCGCTGCGGGCTCGGCGCGGCTCTCCGCAACCGGGGCGCGAAAGTTGCGCAGCAGGGCGGCGACCAGCTCGCCGCGCTCGATCGGCTTGGCGATGTGATCGTTCATGCCGGCGGCCAGGCAGGCCTGCCGGTCCTGGACCATCGCCGACGCCGTGAGGCCGATGATCGGCAGCTTCGCCCCTTCCGGCAGGGCGCGGATGCGGCGCGTCGCCTCGAAGCCGTCCATGACCGGCATCTGCACGTCCATCAGGACGCCGTCGAAGCGGCCGCGGGCGACCAGGTCGACCGCCTCGCCGCCATGGTTGGCGACGACGACCTCGATGCCGGCGCGCGTCAGCAGCGTCTGCGCGACCTCCTGGTTGATCGGGTTGTCCTCGACCAGCAGGATCTTCGTTCCCCGCAGGGCGTCCAGCGGCACCGCCGGCAACCGCGCGGGCGCCGCCGGCTCGACGCTCGCGCCGGCGCTGCCGACGCCGAGGCGGGCGCTGAAGGCGAACGTGCTGCCGGCGCCGGGCGTGCTCGAGACGATGATGTCGCCGCCCATCAGTTCCGCCAGTTGCTTGCTGATGGCGAGTCCGAGACCAGTGCCGCCATGGCGGCGCGTGGTCGACATGTCGGCCTGGCTGAACGGCCGGAACAGGCGCGCGATCTGGCCCGCATCGAGGCCGATGCCGCTGTCGCGCACGCTGCAGCGCAGGGCGACCTCGTCGTCGGTGCAGCGGTCGGCGTCGATCTTGATCGTCACGCTTCCTGCGTCAGTGAATTTGACGGCATTGCCGGCCAGGTTGGTGACCACCTGGCCGTAGCGCAGCGGGTCGCCGACGACCACCGGCGGCACGCCGGCGGCGATGGACCACGACAGATCAATGTTTTTGCTCGCCACGGCCGGGGCGAGCAGGTCGGCGACGTTGCGCAGCACGGCCTCGAGGGAGAACGGGATTCGCTCGAGCTCGATGCGTCCGGCCTCGATCTTCGAGTAATCGAGGATGCCGTTGATGATGTCGGCCAGGATGTTCGCCGAGCCTTGAACCTTGTGCAGGTAGTTCTCCTGCTCGGCGGAGAGATTGCCGGCATCGAGCATCAACTGCGTGAAGCCGATGACCGCGTTCATCGGCGTGCGGATCTCGTGGCTCATGTTGGCCAGGAACTCGCTCTTGGCGCGGCTGGCCGCCTCTGCCGCCTCCTTGGCCTGGCGCAGCGAGCGCTGCAGCGCGATCTGGTCGCTGAGGTCGTAGAACACGGCATACACGTATTCGCGGCCCGCGACGCTCTCGAAGGTCGCGGTCACCGCGGCCGGAATCTGCCGTCCATCCTTGCGCCGGCAATGCACCACCGACTTGCGCGCGCCGATGCGCTTGAGGCCTTCCCAGCGCCGCTGCCAGTTCTCCGGCGTGACCTCCGGGTCGATGTCGACGGCGTGCAGCGCGGCCATTTCTTCGCTGGTGTAGCCGAGCGCACGGCAGGCGGCGGGATTTGCGCGCGCGATGCGGCCGGCGGCGTCGAGCCAGATGACGGCGCTGGCGGAGACTTCGATCGAATGGTCGGCCAGCGCCAGTTCGTCCTCGAGGCGCTTGTGCTCGGTGACGTCGTGCGAGACGACGACGAAGCGCGGCCCCACCGCGTCCAGCTCCTCCTTGCGAGCGACGGACAGTTCGAACCAGTGCGCGCCGTCGTTGCCGTCGAGACGGCAGCGCCTGCCGTACGAGCTCCCCGTCGCCTCCGCCTCGCGCAGCGCAGCGATGACGATGGCGGCGGCTTCCGGCGGGTGCACCTCGCTGACCTTGCGGCCGAGCAGGACTTCCTGCTGCCGGGCCATCATTCCGGGCGCATGCGCCCAGACGTCCAGGTAGGTTCCGTCGCGGTCCATCTCGAACATCTGGTCCGGAATCGCCTGGAGCGTTGCCGAAAGATCGGCGTGCAGCTTGCGGATCGTCTCTTCGGCTGCCTTGCGGCGGCTGACGTTGTGCGCCACGCCGAGCACGCCGATCAGTTCCCCGCCGCGGTCTCGCACCGCCGTCTTCACCGTCTCGAGGCACTCGCGGTGGCCGTCGCTGGCGAAGCCCATCCATTCCTCGACGACACATGGTTCCTCCGATAGTTGTGCGCTGATGTCCTGGGCGCGGAAGGCATCGGCGAGTTCGCGATCGACGAAGTCGTAGTCGGTCTTGCCGATGATCTCGTTCTCGGTGGCGCCGAAGAATTCCGCGAAGCGCGGGTTGCATGCGAGGAAGACGCCCTGCGGATCCTTCAGCCAGACCAGGTCCGGGATGGTGCGCACGAGCGTCCGCAGGTGGAGGTGCTCGCGCTCGAGCGCGCGCTCGGCCTCGACGCGGCGCGTCACGTCCTGGCTGATGCCGATGATGCCGACCACGCTGCGGCCGTCGTCGCCGAAGACCGGCCACTTGTTGGTGCTGACCCAGCTGCGCTTGCCGCGCGGGGCGAAGTACGGATTGATCCGGTCGAGCAGGGGGCGGCCGGTCTCGAGGACGGTGAGGTCCTCGCGGCAGTAGATGTCGGCCTGCTCGGGCGCGAAGATGTCGCCGGAGCGCTTGCCGATCAGGTCCTGCCAGCGCTCGTGCCCGGTGTCGCGCGCCAGCGCCCGGCTGCAGAAGCGGAAGCGCCCGTCGCGGTCCTTGAGGTAGACCAGGTCGCTGGTGTTCTCGAGGAAGGCGGTGAAATCGCGCGCCAGTTCGCGCAACTGGCTTTCGACGCGCCGGCGCCGGCCGATGTCGCCGAAGGCGACCACGGCGCAGAGCCGGTGCCCCGCAAGGTCGCGCACCAGCGCCGCGTCGACGGCGATCCAGCCGGCGCCGCCGTCGCTGCGCAGGTGGCGTTTCTGCCAGGACGCCGTGGCGGAACTTCCCGCCAGCAGCGCCCGCAACCGGCTGCGCTCGGCGGCGGCGTCCTCGGGATGCGTGAATTCGTCGACCTGCCGGCCGAGCAGTTCGTCGGCGTCGCGTCCGACGAGCGCGCAATAGGCTTGGTTGACCTCGACGATGCATCCGTCGAGCGCGACGCGCGCCATGGCCACCGCGTTCTGCGCGAAGACGGCGGCATGGATGTCGGCGGTGGTGTCGGTCTGCGGCATGGGAGTGGTGGTGCGTGGGAGGATGGCGAAAGCATCGCCGAACGACGATGGCGCTGCCATCGGTTGATCTTGATTCCGGCGTAGGACCTGGCGCGCGGCGCGGTAGGGATGGGCTTACGCCGTCGGCATGCGCCGCGGGTCGCCGCCGTCGGCGGATGCATGGCGGGTGTAGTTGCGCAGTGCGGTTTCCATCTGTGCCCGCTTCACCGGCTTGGTCAGGTAGTCGGTCATGCCGGCGTCGATGCAGAGCTCGCGATCGCCGGCCATCGCGTTCGCCGTCACGGCGACGATGGGCAGCGGATCGGACACACCGCGCTCGGCCTCCCAAGCGCGAATGGCGCGCGTCGCGGCGTAACCGTCCATCACCGGCATCTGGCAGTCCATGAAGACGATGTCGAAGGGCCCGTTGTCGCGTACCGCGGCGAAGCCCTGGGCGCCGTCGTGCGCGCACACCACGTCGCAGCCGGCATGCGTCAGCATGGCTTCGGCGAGGAGCCGGTTCACCTCGTTGTCCTCGACGACCAGGACGCGCGGGCGTTCGCTGCGCGCCGGTTCGACGTCGCGGCGGGTGTCGGCGCGCTCCCTGCCGAACAGCAGCGAGTGCACCAGGGCGTGAAGTTCCTTGTGGCGCACGGGCTTGCGCAGCAGGGCATCGGCGTCGTCGTGCGCGAGGTCGGCCGGCGCCGAGAGCGGAACCAGGCGGACGCGGAACTGGCCGCTGCGCCGCGGCGCCAGCCGATGCCATTGCGAATCGTCGACCAGCAGCAGGTCGAAGCCGTCCTGGGCTGCGGGCATCGCGACGGCGCCGTGCGTGCTGCAGCCGAAGGCCGCGAGGCCGGCGGCGATGTGGTCGCGGGCAACCGCAACCGGATGGACGATCAGCGCCGCTAGGTCGCCGAGCGGGCCGGCGCCGGGCGGGCGCGCTTGCGGCGCGGCGCCGAGCTGGCTCGGCAGCACGACCCAGAAGGTGGCGCCGCGACCCTCGATGCTGTGGAAGCCGGTGCGTCCGCCCATCAGCTCGGCCAGCTGGCGCGTGATGGCGAGGCCGAGGCCGGTGCCGCCGTAGCGGCGCGTGGTCGATGCGTCCGCCTGGGTGAAGGCGGCGAAGAGCTGGTGCTGAGCGGTCTCCGGCACGCCGGGTCCGGTGTCGGCGACGACGATCGCATACTCGTTGGCGGAGAGGCGCTCGCCCGGCGGCAGGTCGGCGGCCTGGTCGGTGATGAGGACGGTGACGACGCCGGCGTCGGTGAACTTGACGGCATTGCTGACCAGGTTGCCGAGCATCTGGCGGATGCGATAGGGATCGCCGATGAGCGTCTCGGGCAGGCTGCCGGCGACGTGGCCGGCGATCTCGACCTGCTTGGCCTGCGCCTTGCCGGCGTGGGCCAGCACGACCTCCTCGAGCAACGGGCCGATGTCGAACGAGGTCGCTTCCAGCACCACTTTGCCGGCTTCGATCTTGGAGAAGTCGAGGATTTCGTTGAGCAGGTGCAGCAGCGCGTTGGCCGAGTCCAGCACGGTTCCGGCAAAGTGCTGCTGCTCGTCGCTGAGCGGAGTGTCGAGCAGCAGTTCGGTCATGCCGATGACGCCGTTCATCGGCGTGCGCAACTCGTGGCTCATGTTGGCGAGGAACTGCGACTTGGCGCGGTTGGCCGCCTGCGCCTGCTCCATGGCCACGCGCAGTTCGGCAGTGCGTTCCTCCACCTCGTCCTCGAGCGCGTCTCGGTGGCGCTTCAGCTCCAGGTCGCGGGCGACGATTTCGTCGAGCATGCGGTTGAAGCCGACCACCAGCACCGCGGTTTCGGCCAGGTGCTGGCCGCCGTGCACGCGCAAGTCGTAGCGCCCTTCCACGGCGATGCGGCGGCTGGTGTCGGCGAGCTCGAGGATCGGCGCGCTGATGCGATGCTGCAGGCGGTCGGCCAGCCAGAGCGCGAAGCCGAACACGACCAGGGTCATCAGCAGGCCGAGCGTTGCGCCCTCGACCACGTGGCGCCACATGCCGGAGAGGCTGACGACCATCGACAGCGTGCCGAGCCGCTCGTTTTCGTGGACGATCGCCCGTTCGACGCGCATCGTCTGGCTGCCGAGGAACATCGGCAGGCCGTCGCCCACTTCCGGCACCGCGGTGAGGGCCTGTGGATCGATGTCGGCGGGATGCCGCGCCAGCACGCCGCCGCCGGGGAGCTGGATCCAGGCGGCGCGGATGTCGTTGCTGTTGGTCAGCGTGGAGAGGATGCCGGCCGCCGCCGCGGCGTCGTTGAAGCGGATCGTCACCGCGCTGTTGTCGACGATGATGTCACCGATGACTTCCAGCTGGCCCTGCATCGCCCGCTGCTCGCGGACGAGGATGCTGGCGGAAAAATAGATCAGCGTCAGCGTCAGGCAGGCGGCGGCGGTGACGGCGATGATCGAGCGCAGCTGGCTGCGCAGCGAGCGCGGAGCCGACGGGTCTGGTTTCATGGGCGCGGGGTCCTAGCGCGGACGCACTTCGATGACGTTGCGGGCGAGTCGCAGGAGCTGCGAGCTGGCCTTGAGCTGCGCGTGCTGCACGACGCCGAGGTTGACTTCGAACTGCAGCCGGTTGTCGAGGTGGATCAGGCCGATCATGCCGCCGACCTCGATGAAGCCGTCGGCCTCGCCGATCGTCAGCACGGGCAGGTGCTGGATCGACCGCAGCGTGCCGACGACTCGGCGCGCATCCAGTTCCAGCACGAACAGGACGTGACAGCCGCGCGCGTCGTCGGCCCCGGCGGCCGCGCGCAGCTGGATCGGGTGGCCTTTGATCACTTTGCCGCCGAGGCCGGCCAGCGCCGCGGCGCCGCTTTCGCCGCCGAGTGTGCATACCATCAGCGGAGCCTCGGGCGCCGGAAACGAACGCTCCGGCCAGTCCATGTAGCGGATGAAGTTGAGGGCATACGCGGCCCGCATCTGCTGGTCCGTGAGGTCGGCCTGCTGGCTGCTCCCCGCCAGCGGCGACAGGCACAGCGCCGAGATGACGGCTGCGAGGAACAGGTGGAACCGGCGTCGGGCGATGACCATGGCGTCAGAACCTGTGCTCGATGCGCAGATGGAAGCCACGCCCGGTGTTCACGGGCGCCGAGGGGAGCTGGTCCGGGATGTACTCGAGCGTCCTGCGGTGCAGCAGGTTCTGGCCGACCAGCGAAATCTGAAGGTCGCGGCTCGGCTTCCAGGCATAGCGGATGTCGAGGTCGCTACGGGCGGGAATCTCCACCGGCGTTCCGGTGGCCTCCATGCGCATGCGGCTCTTGTGCGTGAGCCAGAAGTCGAGCTGTTGCCCGCGGCCGATGTCGTGCTGCGAGCGCAGCGAGAACTGGTGGCGCGGAATCTTGTTCATGTCGCTGCTCGCGAGCGCTTCGGAAAAGGCGTCGCCGACGCCATCCGCCGTGCCGTGCATGTAGGTGTAGGCCGGCTTCAGGCGCCAGTTCGCGCTCGGCTGGGCGAAGGCGCTCAGCTCGAAGCCCTGGATGCGCGAGCGGCCGCCCTTGATGTTGGTCAGCGGCTGCACCAGATAGCCGGGACCGACGAACGGAGTGCCGGGCACGACGGTCAGCACGTCGCGATCGCGGTGGACGAAGAAGGCTGCGTCGAACGACAGTCCCGTGCTGACGCGATGGCGGTAGCCGAACTCCAGCGCATCGAGCTTTTCGGATTTCTGCGTGGCGTCGCGGTTCGCTTCGAGCGTCACCAGCGTCGCCATGCCGAAGGTTTGCGGCGTCGGTGCGAGCACCGTCAGAGGCATGGAAATGTCGAGCTCGGCACGGGACGGCGTGCGGGCTGCGCGCGAGATCGCTCCCCAGACCGTCTGGCGTGCGTTCGGGGTCCACAGGAAGCGCAGCGTCGGCTGCAGGTCGGACCCGGCGTAGTTGTTGTGCTCGAGGCGCGCGCCGACGGTGACGCGGAATCGCTTCGGCACGAGATCGATTTCGTCGTTGAAGAACAGGCCGGCGAGGCGGAAGTCCCGGCTGCGCCGCGCGAAGGTGAATGCCGCGGCCGGTGCGACGACGTCGATGGTGTCGACCGAGGTGCGGAGGTTCGCGCCGACCATCAGGTCGTGATTGCCGCGAGGCGCGAAGCGGTACTGCATGTCCAGGTCGACGGTGGTGCGCTCCTCGCGCATCAGAAGGTCGGCTTCGAGCACGCGATGCGTGAGGTAGGACTGGAAGATGACCTCGGCGCCGTCGTCGTGCAGCGATTCGTAGCGTCCCTGGAGATGGCCGCCGGTGAGTTCGGTGACCGACGGCATGGGCGCGATGTAGCCGGCCGTGAGCGGCCAAGGGACGTTGTAGGTTTCGCCGTTGCGGGTGCGGTAGGCCTCGCCGCTGACGGTGAGGCGGTTGCCGGAAGACAGCAGCCAGTCGGCGCGGAAGCCGGCCATGCCGCTCTCGCCGTGGTCGGAGGCGCGCGCGTCGCCGGCCGTGAAGCCGGCGCGGCGGTCGACGCTCTTGCCGTAGACGCGCAGGTAGCCGGCGTCGCCCAGGGGCATGCCGTAGCGGGCGGTGAGATTGTGGCGGTCCTCGCTGCCGGTGCCGGCCGCAATCAGCCCGCCCTGCGTCTCGCGGGCCTTGCGGGTGATGATGTTGATGGTGCCGTTGACGGCGTTGGCGCCCCACATCGCCGCGTCGGGGCCGCGGATGATCTCGATGCGCTCGATGTCCTCGAGCACCGTGTCCTCGGCCTCCCACGTCACGCTCGAAAACGGCGGCGAGTAGATGCTGCGGCCGTCCTTGAGCACCTGCAGCTTGTTGGCGAAGCGCCCGTTGTAACCGCGGGCGCTGACCGCCCAGCGGTTGTTGCCGAGGCGCGCGACGTCGAGGCCGGGCGCCATGGCGAGGATGTCGCCGAGGTTGCGGGCGCCGGAACGGGCGATGTCGTCCTGGCTGATCAGGAACACCGCCGCGGCGACCTGCTGCAGGCTCTGCGCCTTGCGCGAGACCGTGACGATTTCGGTGTTGATCAGATCCTCGAGGCTGATGTCGGGCAGCGGCTCCGCCGTCTGGGCGAGCGCGGGCGTGCCGGCCGCGAGCAGCGCGCACAGGCCCGCGATGCGCAGGAAGCCGCCGCGGCGAGGGAGATTCTGGACGCGTCGCGAAGCGCTGACGACTTCAGTGTTCACTGGGTCCTCCACGGCTAGACCGCCTGGCCGGCGGCGGGGCGTGCCAGCGCCAGGAAACCGGCGGCGGCAACTGCGGCGAGGTGAGCTGGCTTCATGGGAGCGGAGTCCGGGTGGCGTCGTGCAAGAATGCTTACCGAGCGGCGCCGCCGCCATCGGCCCGGGACGATTTCCAGGTAGGCATGCGCGCCCCGGGGGTAGTAATTGACTGATCCGGCCCGGCCGGTGATAGTCTTGCCGGACGTCATTTCGGTCCGGGCATGGTCATGACAGACAGTCTTCGCAAGCGCATCCTCGTCGTCGACGACGAGGCGAACATCGTCAGCGCCGTTAGGCGCGAACTGGAGTCGGCGCCGTTCGTGCGCTACCGATACGAGGTCGAGGGCTTCAGCGATCCGCAGCAGGCGCTCGAGCGTGCGCGCGCGCAGCGCTTCGATGCCGTGATCAGCGATTACGCCATGCCGGGAATGAACGGGCTGGCGTTCCTCAAGGCGCTCGCCGCGCTGCAGCCGGATTGCGCGCGGCTGGTGCTGAGCGGCCGCACCGACATGGACGCGCTGGTGCGCATGGTGGGCGAGACGCACATCTACCGCTTCATCCCCAAGCCCTGGGACGGCCACCACCTCAAGAGCGCGCTGGCGCAGGCGCTGGATTACGCCGGCACGCTGATCGAGTATCGACGGCTGGCGAACCTGACGCGCGGCAACGACATCCTCGTCGCCACGATTCCGGACCGCGAGACGGAACGGGTGCTGATCGTCGACGACGATGCCAACGTTCTTTCCGCGCTGGCGCGCGTTCTCACGCGACGGGCGGACACGGATGTCTTCGACGCCATCGACCTCGAGGCGTCACCGTTCGCCGCGCCGGCCGCGGCCGGCAGCCTGCTCGACGTGCAGGGAACGGCGTCGCCGCTGGCTGCCCTCGAGCTGGCGCGACGCGAGACTTTCGCCTGCATCGTCGCCGACGCGAGGATGCCGGAGATGGGCGGCGTCGAGCTGCTGCGCAAGTTCGCGGAGTTGCAGCCTGATTGCCAGCGGATCCTGATCAGCGGCCACGTCGGCGAGCGCGACCTGATCGAGGCGATCGAGTCGGCGGGGATATTCGCCTTCGTCGCCAAGCCGTGGAGCGACCACGACTTCAAGGCGCAGGTGGCGACCGCGCTGGCGCAGCGTCGCCTGCAACGCGAGAACCGGCGCCTCGCCAGCGTCGTGAAGCAGGGCGCCGCGGCCTAGCCGGCGCCCTCGGCGCTCAGCGTCCCTTCTTCTTCGCCGGCTCGGCCTTCGGCTTGGCGGCCGGGGCCTTCGCCGCCACGTACTGTCCACCGTCGGTATTGCCGACGAGCTGGAACGGCGCCCAGTAGTAGGGGTGCGGGTACTTCGTCTTCAGTTCGAGCTGGGCGCGGCGCAGCGCGTCAAGCTTCCCGGTCTGGCTGAGGTTGGCGTAGAAGGCGCGCATCAGGTCCGAGGTCGCCTTGTCGTCGACCTTCCAGAGGCTGGAGACGATGGTCGCCGCGCCGGCGTAGAGGAAGCCGCGCGTGAGGCCGACGACGTCGTCGCCGCTGGCGATCTTGCCGAGGCCGGTCTCGCAGGCGGAGAGCGTGACGAGGTCGGTGTCGAAGCGCATCGAATAGAGCTTGCTCACGGTCAGCAGGCCGTCGCTCGAGTCGTCCTTCGAGAGGATCAGCGCCGAGGCGAGCGGGTCCTCGGCCTTGAACTCGCCGTGGGTGGCGAAGTGCAGGTAGCGGAAGCCCTGGCCGTACTGGCGCACGGCAGACTCGTTGGCCGCCTTGCGCAGGAAGGCGCGCGACTGCGGCACCATTTTCGCGATCGCCGCCGCTTCTTCCTGCGCGAAGGCGAGGTCGAGGCGCGGGTCGCCGAGGTCCGGATTGCCCAGCGCGAGCGCGCCGCCGGCGTACTGCGCTTCGCCCGTGCGCAGGTAGTGCATGACGCTGGCGCTCGGCAGCAGGCGCACGGCGAACTTGTCGAGCAGATACTCGCTGCCGCTGTGCAGTGCCGCGAGCGGCACGTAATGCAGCACGCCGTGGGCGACGAAGGTGAGGCGCGGCCTGCCGAGCTTGTCGGCGATCGGCGCGACGAGCTTCTTGTAGAGCGCCTGCGATTGTGCGAGCTGCGCGGTGCCGGCCGGCTCCTCGAGCGCCGCGCGCCACGCGCGCACCTCGGCTTCGAGTTCGCCGACCTCGGTGCGCACCGCGGCGAGGCTGTCGCGGGTGAGGAGGAAGGCATAGATCCATTTGTCGTCGTAGTAGTACTCGACCAGCGTTTCGTCGGCGCGCAGCCGTCCCTGGATGTCGGCGAGCGGAACGGTGCTCACGGTGACGAGGGTGGCGAGTTCCGGCGCCTGTTCGCGCAGCGCTGCGGCCGGCGTGACGGCGATGGTGCGCGAGCGCGGCTCGACGCCCTGGCCGAGGGCGGCGATCTCGCTCTGGTCGGCCTGGGTCAGCAGCTCGCGGATCTTGTCCGCGTTGCCGCCGGCGACGGAGAAGTCCTGTTTCGAGGCCAGCAGGTCGACGAGGGCGCGCGACTTCGAGCGTTCGAGGTAGTCGAAGGCCTCGGGCAGCTGGCCGGTGGCGAACAGCCCGCCGATGAGCTGGCGGTAGACGGCCTGCTTGTCGCCCGCGAAGCCGATCTTGTTGGCCTCCGTGTTGATCGTGGAACGCTGCTGCTCGACGATGTCGACGGCCTGGCGCCACATCGTCACGGCGGCGGCGAGGTCGCCCTCGTCGGCGGCGATGCGGCCGCGGTCGGACAGCAGTAGCCAGTGGATCTCGCCGTTGCCCGGCGTGCGCTTGTCGGCGAGCAGTTTGTCGAAGCCTTCCTTCGCCTCCTTGACTTTCCCGATCTCGAGCTGCGTCTTGTAGAGCATGAACTCGCGCGGCAGTTCGAGGTAGGAGAACAGGCTGTCGCCGGTATCCATGCCGGCCATGGCGTCGGCGAGGCCGATGGCGAAGGAGTCGAAGAGCGAGCGTTCGTCCTTGCCGAGCGCCTCGTTGGCCTTGGCGTATTCGCCCACGGAGACGTAGATGCGCGCGACGCCGAGCAGCTTCTCGCGGGCGAGCAGGGAATACGTTCCCGTGGTGTCGATCGCCTCCAGTTCCTCCGCTGTCTTGATGGCGGCGGTGCGGTTGCCGCCGAAGCCTTCGGCCAGGCCTTCCGCCGTCATCGTCATGATGCGCAGGCCGCGTGCCTGGCTCCATTGCGTCGGGATGGCTCCGGTCGCCGCGCGCGCCGCGGCCATGGCTCTCGGATAGTCGCGCAGTTCGTTGTAGGCCTCGGCGCGCATCAGGTGCAGGAAGGGGACGGTGGAGCCTTCGAGCTCTTTCTGGCTGCCGCCCATCGCCGCGCCGAAGCGCGCGAGACCCGCCAGGAAAGGACTGTTCTTGTCCATCTCGGCCATGTCCATCAGGGCGACGTCGCCCTTGGCGATGTTGGCTTCGAGCCGGTCGAGGCAGGGGAAGAGCTTGTTGTAGCGCTTAAGCTTGCTGTAGGCGGCGCATTGGAACATCAGCTTGGCGCTCTTGGGTGCCGGATCCTCCGCGGCCTCCTTCTCCGTCAGCTGCTCGAGTTCGAAATAGCGGCCTGCCGTATAGAGCTTGATCCGGTCGGGCATCATCGAGGCCTGGACGGCTGCGGCGTTGATCAGCATCAGTGCAACCACAAGTGTGCGCAGCATGATTCCTCTCCCTTCAGGTGCCGCCCGGTGCGACTCGGCGCCATTCTCGGCATTCTAGAACGCACGCGTGCCGGCTGCCGAACGTCATCTAGAATGCAGCCATGAACCTCGATCGTGCCGCTGTCCGGTTATTCGCGCTGCTGGCGTCGCCTGTGCTCGCCGGCGATCCCGAAGTCGGTGCAGACGAATACCGCGCCCGCGGGTTCTGCGCAAAGCCGCGCTGACCGACTACATCATCCACTGACCCAAGGCCCGATGGAGTCGTCGCCGCCCGTCCTCCGCGCACGCTGGCGGCAGCCGTTGCTGGCAGGCATCGGCGCTTTTCTGGTCGTCGCGAGCCTTCGGTTCGCCGGCGTCATCGAGCCGATCGAGTTGGCGGCGTGGGATGCCGGCACTCGGGCTCGCGAGACACAGTCGTCGCCGCATGTCGTCCTGATCGTCGAGCGCGAGCAGGACCTCCCGCGCTACGGTTTCCCGCTTTCCGACGCGCGGCTCGCGGAGCTCGTCGAGGCGCTCGCGGCGCGCGGCGCGGCGGCGATCGGCATCGACAAGTACCGCGACATGCCGGTCGTGCCGGGTTCCGAGAGGCTGGCGGCGAGCATCGCCCGCCACGCGAGCGTGGTCTGGGCCTACAAGTTTCCGTCGGCCGCCGATGCCGGCGTGCGGCCGCCGGCCGCTGCAACGGCGGAGCAGGCCGGCTTCAACGACATCGTCGTCGATCGCGACGGCGTCGTGCGCCGGGGGCTGCTGTTCCTCGATGACGGCAGCGTGGTTTCGGAGAGCTTCGCACTCAAGCTGGCGCTGCGCTACCTCGCGCTGCGCGGGGTGTCGCCCGCTGCCGATGCGGAGAACCCGGAGGCGATGCGCCTCGGCACGGCGGCGCTGGTTCCGCTGGCGCCGACGACGGGCGGTTACTCGATTGCCGACGCCGCCGGCTTCCAACTGCCGCTCGCCTATCCGGCCGGCGCGGACGGCTTCGCCCGCTACACGCTCGAGGAGGCGCTCGAGGGGCGCATTCCCGAGGGTGCGCTAAAAGGGAAGCTGGTCCTCTTCGGCAGCGTCGCCGAAAGCCTCAAGGACACCTTCGACACGCCGCTGCAGCGCTTCGGGCGCACCGCGCACCCGACCTTCGGCGTCGAGGTTCATGCGCAGATCGCCGACCAGCTGGTGCGCGAAGCGCTTGGCGAATCGATGCCTTTGCGCTGGTGGCCGGAGTGGGCCGAATACGCTGCACTGCTGGCAGCCTGCCTCGCGGGCGGCATCGTCGGCCGCCGCGTGCGGCGTCCCGCCATGCTTGCGCTCGGCATCGGCGGCGGTGCGGGCTTGCTCGTCGCGGTTGCGGTGGCGGGCGTTACCGCGGGCTGGTGGCTTGCGCTGGTGCCGGCCGCGCTCGGCCATGCGCTGGCGGCGGCCGTTGCCACGGCCTGGCGCGCCTTTGCCGAATTCAAGGAGCGCCGCACCGTCATGCGCCTGTTCGCACGCCATGTGTCGAAGGAAGTCGCCGCCGACATCTGGGCGCAGCGCGGCGCGTTCATGGCCGACGGCAAGCCGAAGCCGCGCCTGCTGACGGCGACGGTGCTGTTCTCGGACGTCGCCGGCTTCACCTCGGTGTCGGAGCAGATGTCGCCGCAGGAACTGTTCGCGTGGCTCGACCGCTACATGGCGGCGATGAGCGAGGCGGTGATCGCGCATCGCGGCGTCATCAACAAGTACATCGGCGATGCCGTGATGGCGCTCTACGGCGTGCCGGTGAGCCCGCCCGGCGACGATGCGGACCGGCAGAACGCGCTGGCGGCCGTCGCCAGCGCCATCGACATGGGGCGTGCGCTGGTGGTGCTGAACCGCGAGGCGGCGGGCAGCGGCACGCCCGAGATCCGCATGCGTGTCGGCATCTGCACCGGGCCGTTGGCCGCCGGCACGGTGGGCACCGGCGATCGTCTGGAGTTCACGGTGCTCGGCGACACGGTCAACGTCGCCTCGCGGCTGGAGAGTCTGAAGACGGTCGAGTTCAGCGGCTTGTGCCGGATACTTGTCTGTGCCGAGACATGGCGGCTGGTGGCAGGCCGTTACGCCGCGCGGGCGGTCGGCGAAGTCGCATTGAAGGGCCGTGACCGGCAGGTGACGGTTTACGAAATCATCCTCGACAACGAAGAAGCGGAAGGTCATCTCCCATGAAAGCCCTCGGAATCCTCTTCTCCCTCGCGCTCGCCGCGACGGGCGCCGTCGCCGCCGATCCGGCGCCGTCCGGCCCGGCGGGCGCCATCCAGTATCGCCCGCCGCTGCGGGGCGCTCCGGCGGTGCGCATCGGCGGCGCCACGCGCAGCCTCGTGCGCGCGGCCCCGGCCGTCACTTATGTGGCACCCGACCATGTCGGCTTGAGCCTGCGCACCGAGCCGACTCTCTATTGGAATGCCGCCGAGGTGCCCGGCGCAGCCATGCTGTTCCGGCTCACGCCGATGGACGGTTCGTCGGCGGTGATCGAGCGTGTGCTGCCCGCCGGCCCCTGCACCGGCTTGCATCGCGTCAGGCTCGGGGATCTCGGCATTGCGATCCGGGCCGAGGTCGATTACCGATGGCAGGTGGTATCCGCGGACGAGCAGGGGCGGGCGCCGCCGATCAGCGGCTGGCTGCGTCTCGGCGATGCGATCCCTGGCTTTGCAGATCGCCTGCACCGTGCCGCGCTGGACGAGCGTGCGCGCATGCTCGCCGAGGCGGGCGTCTGGTACGACGCCGTCCACGAGTTGATGTCACAGACGGCGTCGGCGGAGGCCGCCGTCGCGCTGGGCAGCCTGCTCGAGCAGGGCGGCATGCCGTCGGGCATCGCCGAGGCGCCCCATTGCTTCCCGTGACGCCCTGAAACGCCCGTAAGTTCGGGCCGCATCGCCGGGACGTCGCGCCTTACGGGATTTCCTCGACGTCGACCAGCGCGGCGCCGTAGGCGGCAGAGCAACGCCGCACCACGGCGAGCGTACGTTTCGCGGGTTCTTCCTTGCATTCCGCCGCGGCGGCTGAACTCGTGCCGCCGAAGACGAGCTGGATGTCCTTGGCCGTCGTCGGCGAGGCGTCGACGATCGAGAACGGGCCGGCCGGCTGCAGCGGCAGCGCCTTGAGGTCGCGCGGCGCATCGGAGACGATGACCAGCAGGCGGTCGCGGCCCGCCGGGCCTTGCGCGACGAGATCCCAGCCGGAGCGCGGCAGCGTGACCGCCGTGTTGGCGGAAATCGAGTTGTCGCGATCGAGCTGGTTCGGGAACAGGACGTCGAAGGTCTTGCCGTCGGAGCCGGCCATGAGCACATAGAGCAGGCCCGGATGCGTCGTCGTGATCGCCATCGACAGCTTGTCGCGTCCGATGGTCAGCTTCGGCTTGTTGACGGCGACGTCGACGCGCCGCCGGTCGTCGCGGTTGCTGAAGAGATCGTTGAGCGTTGCCGCCGCACCGAGGGCGACGGGCGCCGCCACGGGTTGCGGTGGCGAAGCCGGGGCGGTGACGAGCGCTGCGGGGACGACCGCCGCGGCCGGCGGCGGGACGCTGGCTGCTGCGGCAACCGGCACAGCGACTGGGATGGGCGCGGGAGCTGCGGCGACGGGGGCAGGCGCAGGGGAGGCGGGAGGAGCCGCGATTGGGGCAGGCGCGGGAGCAGTCGGAAGTGCGGCGGCCGCCGCCGGCACGGGCGGTTCGGTCGCGGCTACTTGCGCCGGCTCGGGCATCGGTGCCGGCGTCGACTTCGGGAACGCCAGCACGGCGTCGGCATTGCCGGTGATCGTGACGTGATGCGGCAGCACGCTGGTCGAATTGCGCACCGCGTCGTCGATCCTGACCTGGGCGCAGTCGAGCACCTCGCGCGCCGACAGGCCGCCGCTGCCGTCGCTGTCGGCCGCCGCGCCGGCGATGCATTCGCCCCAGGCCGAGGTCGCCAGGCCGCCGCGCGTCTCGGAGTCGAGCGCGATTTCGTTGTCGCGCGCCGCCGCGATGTAGACGAAGTTGCCGGCGCCGCTGCCGGGCCTGGCGCCGCTCAATCCGCGCGTCAGCACGTTCACCGGCTTCACGCACGCCTGCGCGTCGCCCTTGCTCCACGACTTCGAGCGGAACTCCGACTGGCCGATCGCCCGCGTCGTCACGCCGCCGGAGTGGCAGGCGTCGATGAAGGCGATGATCTTGCCGGCCTTCTCCGACAGCCGCTTCAGCTGCCGCTCGAGCCGCGTGTCGAGATAGGGATCGCCATTGACGGAGACCAGGCTCTCGGCGCAACGCGGTTCCGGATCGGCGAGCACGCTGCGGCCGCCGTGGCCGGAGTAGTAGACGAAGACCTGGTCGCCGGGCGCGATGCGGTCGAAGAGGCGGTTCAGCGTCGCGTCGATGCCGGCGACGGTGACCTGCTCGTCCTTCAGGTACTCGATGTTCTCCGGCTGCACGCCCATGGACTGCGCGATCGTCGTCGCCTTGCCGGCGTCGTGCTTGACGCCGGGCAGCGGCGGTATGCCGGCCTGGTAGCGGCTGATCGAAATGATGAGGGCGTGCGCGGTGCCCGCGCCCGGCGCGCTGCGGATGCCGAGGGTCGCCGTCGGCACGGTGACGTCCTGGCGGCCGCTCGCGGCGGCGAGGGCGGCGACGGCCGGCGCCGCGGTCGCGTCGCGGCTGACGGCGGTCGCGCGCAGCCAGCCTTCGCCGTGCTTGCTGCGGATGCGGACCCATGCGCCGCGCGTCTCGATGATTTCGACGCGGGCACGCGCCGGCACGGCTGTGGTCGCCGCAGCCTCGAGAAACGGTTCAGCGCGCAGCCGGTCCTGCTTCAGCAGCGTTGCCGGTTCGGCGAACGCCTGGCCGGCCAAGGCGAGCGCGGCGGCGAGGCAGAGTGTCAGGCTCAGCCTGGTGCGTGTTGTCATGGTTGTATCTCCTGCCGGGCGTCGGCGGGGTGGAGGAGCAGGCTGGCGAACGTCTGCCGGAGGTCCGACGGCTGCTCGGTCGCGCTGGATGGAATGGTAGCGAATGCCGTCGCGCAATCAAGCCGCGCATCGTTGGCGGCGGCCCAGGCTTCGAGGCCTGCCGTCAGCTCGCGGATTTCGGCACGCGCCCGCTCGTCGTCGGCTCCCGCCGGCACCAGCCAGGCGAGGCCCGACTCGCCGGTGAAGGCGCGCTCGAGGACGCCAAGATCGTCTGCAGGCGCGCGCAATTGCGCGACCGGCATGCGCGAGCGCCGCGCTGCGCGCGCCAGCAGGCGTTCGAAGATGGCAGCCTGGCGCTTAGGCAGCGGGCAGCGCAGCCAGACGATATGCGCGTCGAGGTCGCTGGCGGCGAGCTTGTCGCGCAGCAGGGCGGCACGGCCGCGGTCGCGCGATTGCATCGAGAGCCGCGCCAGGCCGAAGAAGGTGGTGGCGAAGGTGATCGGCGCCGAGGCGTCGATGTAGACCGGCATCACGTGCAGCGCGCCGAACGAGATGGTGGCGACGCCGAGCTGGACGAAGAAGAAGGCGCGGTCGGGGAAGCGGTGGTAGTGGTGGAAGGCGAACACTGCCGCCAGCGCCATGACAATGCAGGCCGTCAGCAGTGCCACCAGCCATTCGGGCGCGCGCCGCACGTGGTCGTCGCGCAGCAGGTTGTCGAGCGCCGTGGCGAGGATCTCGGTGCCGGGATGCACGCGCGAAACCGGCGTCGGGCGCAGGTCGAAGAGCCCGGCCGACGAGGAGCCGACGAAGACGATCTTGCCGCGGAACTCATTGGCCGGACGCGTGCGCGCCTGCCGCAGCGTGTCGAGATAGACGTCGGAGAAGCTGACGTGCCGATAAGTGCCGGCCGGCCCGCGCCAGTTGAGCAGGATGCGGTCGCCCGGCGGCAGCGCCGCGCCGAGGCGGGAGGCCAGCGTCGCCGGCAGCGAGGGCACACGCCAGCCGTCGATGGCGTGGTGGAGCAGGGCTTCGCGGGCGACGCCGTCGCGGTCGGGCAACAGGTTGGTGGTGCCGATGCGGCCGCTCTCGAGCACGCTGTCGAGGTAGGGCAGGATCATCGCGATGTGCGGAATCTCTTGCGAGGCTCCCGGCGACGGCGGCGGAACGGCGCCGGGTACGCGGTCGACGGCGAGTCCGCTGGCGGCGTCGTACTCGGCCGGCAGGCGCACGGCGCTGTAGAAGACGCTGGGCGTGCGGCGCACCGCCGCGTCGAACGCGGCCTCGCTGTCGGGATTGTGCAGGTCGGGATCGGCGAACAGGATGTCGAGGACGATCGCCTTCGGACCCTGCGCCTCGACGGCCTCGATGAACTCGCCGAGCACGCGGCGCGGCCACGGCCAGCGGCCGTAGTCGGACGCCATGGCGGCGAGGCTGTGCTCGTCGATGTCGACCAGCACGATGTCGGGATGCGGCGCCGGCGCCTGCAGCCGGGCCTGCATGTAGAGGTCGAAGCTCTTGCGCTCGAAGGCGTTCCAGCGGCCGGTGAGGATCGTCGTCACCGCGAGCAGCGCGATCGCCGCGCCGAGCAGCAGGAACCAGGTCTGATGCGGCACCCGCGCCAGCAGCCGGGCGTAGCGCAGCCGGAAGCGCTCGATGCGGCCGGCGGATTCGTTGGCGACACTCACCCGCCGCCTCCTGATCTCCGATGGAAATGCCGGGCGTTTATGGACATAATTGAACCGGCTTCATCAGGGAGGATGACATGAGCGAATTGCGTGGCGACAAGTGCGTTGCGGCCGGCGGGATCGCGGCCCGCGGGACGATCGTCGCGGGACTGGCGGCTTGCGCGCTGATGCTACCGTCACTTGCCGCTGCATTCAATCTGGTCACGCCGACCGAGGCGCAGGCAAGCGCCGCTTACGACGAGGTGCATCCGCCGACGCCGTTCGTCGCGCGCTCGATCGATCCGCTCGGCCCGCGCATCGACATCGTCAGCCCCGATCTCGCCGCGGCGCTGCAGTCGCCGATGGCCATCGTGGTCAAGTTCCAGGCTGCCGGGGGCGCCGAGATTCTGCCGACGTCGTTCAAAGCGCGCTACGGCGCCTTTCGCATCGACGTCACCGATCGTCTTCTCAAGGCGACGAAGGTGACGAAGGAGGGCATCCACGTCGAGCGCGCCGAGTTGCCGTCGGGCAGCCATCGCCTGTTCCTCACGATCGAGGACAGCGCGCAGCGCACCGCCGAGCGCGAAGTGCGCTTCACGGTGCAATGAACATGACGAGCGCCAAACGCCGTGCCGCTGCCTGGAGCGCGATCGCGCTGTTCGCGTTCGCGCCGCTGGTTCGCGCCGCCGATGCCCCGGCGCCGGCGAAGGCGGCCGACGGTGCGTCCGCCGACGACTACGAGCCGAAGTTCATCTGGGGGCTGCTGCTCAACATCGCCTTCAAGATGGCGATGACGGCATTCAGCGAATGGCTGTCGAACAAGTTGTCGAAGGATCTCGAATCCTCGCCGGTGCTGCGCAAGATACTGCTCAATTCCGTCGAGGCCGTGATCGTGCCGCTGGCCTCGAATTCGCCGTTCGGCGCCAAGGGCGCCGGCGCGCCGGAGAATGCCGTCGCGGGCGAGCCGAACGCGCCGATCCGCGTCGACAACGGCCGCGAGAACTACCAGGGCGTGCATGTCGCCCTCGTCGGCTTCGACCGCGCCGGTAAGGTGACGGGCCTCAAGCCGCTGAGCGCGGGGTTCTCCACCGGCGAGCGCTTCAGGCTGAAGGTGTTGCCGACCTTCGACGGCATGCTGGTCATCGAGAACGTGAACCCGCGCGGCCAGCGCAAGCAGATATTCCCGCCCGATCCGGCCACCGTCGTTTCGGTCAAGCGCGGGCTCGAGGTCTTCGTGCCGATGCGCGAGGACGCCTTCTTCGAGTTCACCGGCACCACCGGCGACGAGCAGCTCGTGGTCACGATCCGTGATCCGCGTGCCTTCGGCGGCGCGGCGTCGACCGCCGTCGCCAACCGCAAGGACGACGCCTACGGTTCCGCCTTCGTCCAGGAAACGCCGCCTGGCACTTATCCGGTGATCTCTCAGGCGCTGCGACTCGCGCACCGCGGCGCCATCTAAGGCTGCTGCTGAAGCGTCGTCAGTCGGGCCGGACGCTGTAGGAGTCCAGCTCGGCGGACGTGGACTCTCCGCGCACACGCGTCACGGACTTCACCAAGGCCTTCACCTCGGGCGCGTACCAGTGGCTGCCGTCCTGGCCGATCCTGGAGTGGACCCGCCAGTCGATGCGGAGTGCCTCGAAGGTGCCGGCTGGCACCTTGACGGTCTCCCAGCCAACCACCTTGGCTTCGTATTCCGAATCGATGCTGTTGTCGAAGATGAACGAGGTCGTCATCCGGTACGACTCGCGCCAGGTCTTGCCCGGCTTCAGCGGGAATCTCAGCACAGGCATGTAAGGCGAGTAAGTCGCGGTGACGGTGCCGACGCTCGTTACCGTGTCCGTGCTGACCGGGTTGCCTTCGCGGTTGGTCCGCGTCGTGCTGGTCGTTGCGCCCATTGTGAGCTTCAGGACGGAGCCCTCGTCGCTGGCTTGTTCGACGATCTGCGAATAGCGGTTGTACCGCCAGTTGTCCCCGACGTGAAGCCGAGGCGGCGCTTCCAGCGTCCTGTCGCCGGAAACCTCGGCCGGCGATTGCAACTGCTTCAGCATGGCGATCCGGGTCTTCGCCAGGTCTTCGAAGGCACCGTTGGGAAACCGCTTCAGGTAGGCCTCGTAATCGCCGACCGAATTGCCGCGCTCGGCGCTGCTCCAGAACACGACTTCAGGCGAAGCGTTTTCCGGCGTCACGCCCGGCATCGCGACGCCTTGCGCATCGCCGGGGCGGAAATAGAAGTCGCCGGTCAGCGACGAGGACTCCCAGGGCACCTGCGCCTCGCCGCTCTTGCGGACCACATTGGCGCGAACGCGCTTGAAGACGTCTTCGACCTTGATGCCGGGCTCGTTCATGGCGGCCAGCAGTTCCTGCGTATAGAGGCCGTTCCTCCCCGCGCCATCGGATGCGACCTTGCCCGGCGCCGTCGAATACGCGATCAGGGTTCCGGTAGGTGCGTTGATCGACGCCAGCCCCTGCCCGCCGCCGCGGAAGCGCTGCTCGAACGGATTGTTGCGGCAGGCGTCGAGGACGACGAGCGAAAGCCGGGCCGCGGCGAGCTTGTCGAGTAGTTGGTCGACATCGACGGATTCGCTGCTGACCGAGCTCTCCGTGCGAATGTCCGCGTCGACGGGGATCAGGTAATTCCTGCCGCGAACCTGCATGCCGTGGCCGGCGTAATAGAACACCACTTCGCTGCCCCGCTGAATGCTGTCGCCGAAGGCCGTCAGCGTGCGCAGCATGTCCTTCAGGGAGGCGTTCGTCTTGAGCGTCACCTTGAAGCCGAGCGTCTTCAGCTTGCCGGCGATGTCGAGCGCATCGTTGACGGGATTCTTGAGCGCCGCGACGCCCGGGTAAGCGCCATTGCCGATGACCAGCGCGATGCGTTGCGCGCCATCGGTCCTGGCGACCGCCAGATTCCGGTCCTTCTCTGCGGCGAAAGCGGTCGCACACAGGAAAAGCAGAGCCAGCGCACAGAAATTCTTCAGGCCAGACACCGATGCTCCCTGACTTTCGATGGAGCCGTATTCTAGCGGTGCGGCATAAGCCGCGGCTTCTTCAAGCCGGAAGCCGCAGCTCGAACGTCGTGACGCCGCTCGACGAGCGCACCAGCGCATCGCCGCCGTGCGCGCGCGCGATGGAGCGCGTGATGGCGAGCCCGAGGCCGGCGCCTTCGCCGGCGCGCTGGCGCGCCGCGGCGACGCGGTAGAAGCGGTCGAACAGCCGCGGCAGGTGTTCGGCCGGGATGGTCTCCCCGGTGTTCTCCACCGTCAGCGTCACCAGCGACGGGTTGGCGTCGCGCAGGCGAACGTCGATGCGGCCGTCCGGCGGGGTGTGGCGGATGGCGTTCGACAGCAGGTTGCTGATCGCGCGGCGCAGCATCAGGCGGTCGCCCGAGACGACGCCGCTGCCCGAACAGGCCAGGTGCAGGCCCTTCTCGTCGGCGAGCGCCTCGTAGAACTCGAACAGGCCGCGCACTTCGTCGGCGAGGTCGACGCGCTCGCGATTCGGGACGATCAGGTGGTTGTCGGACTTCGCCAGGAACAGCATGTCGGCGATCATGCGCGACAGGCGCTCGAATTCCTCGGCGTTCGATGCCAGCACCTCGCGGTATTCGTCGGCGGTGCGCGCCTTCGACAGCATCACCTGCGTTTGCGTAAGCAGGTTGCTCACGGGCGTGCGCAGTTCGTGCGCGAGGTCGGAGGAGAAATCCGACAGCCGCTGGAACGATGCCTCCAGGCGCGCCAGCATGTCGTTGAGGGTCTCGGCCACCTCGGCGAGTTCGGGCGGAATCGAGGCCGCCTCGAGGCGCTGGTGCAGGCGGTCGGCGGTGATGGCGGCGGCTGCGCTGCGCATCCGGCTCAGCGGCGCCAGCCCGCGGCGCGCGGCGAACCAGCCGAGCAGGCCCGTCAGCAACGCGGCGCCGCCGACGACGGCCCACAGCGCGACGTGGAACGAGCGCATGAAGTGCTCGTGGTGCGCGATGTCGGTCGACAGCGCGACGACCAGCGTCGGCGCGTCGGTGATGCGCGTGCGCGCGCCGGCCGAAATCCCGCGATAGGTGCGGCCGTCTTCGGTCCAGACCAGCGGCCCGCGGCGTTCCGCCGTCTTCGGGTCGAGCAGCGCAGCGGGGAAGACCTGCTCGCCGGTGGCGGCGATTCGCTTGCCCGCGGGGGTGAGCACGGCGATGTTGAGGCCGTGGTGGCCGATCAGCGCGTCTTCGAGCCGCGCCGGCAGGATCGCGATGTCGCGTCGCTCGCGCGCGTCGTAGAGGATGTGCTCGACGAAGGCGAGCTTGCCGTCGAGCATTTCGAGGTCGAGTTCCTCGAAGTGCCGCTCGACCAGCCGGTCGACGACCAGGCCCAGCAGCAGCAGGACCGCGCTCGACACCGTCGCGAACAGCAGCGTCAGCCGGAAGGTGATCGAGCGGTGGCGGTTCAAGCCGGTGCCTCGAGCACGTAGCCCATGCCGCGCACGGTCTGGATCAGCTTCGGTTCGAAGTCGTCGTCGACCTTGGCGCGCAGGCGGCGGATCGCGACCTCGATGACGTTGGTGTCGCTGTCGAAATTCATGTCCCAGACCTGCGACGCGATCAGCGAGCGCGGCAGCACCTCGCCCTGGCGCCGCAGCAGGAGCTCCAGCAGCGCGAATTCCTTCGAGGTCAGGTCGATGCGCCTGCCGGCGCGCACGACGCGGCGGCGGATCAGGTCGAGTTCGAGGTCGGCGGCGCGCAGGGATTCGGACTCCTTCGGCTTGCCGCCGCGGCGCAGCAGCGTGCGCACGCGCGCCAGCAGCTCAGCGAAAGCGAAGGGCTTGACGAGGTAGTCGTCGGCGCCGAGCTCGAGCCCCTTGACGCGGTCGTCGATCTCGTCGCGCGCCGTGAGGAACAGCACCGGCATGTCCTTGCCCGCCTTGCGGATGCCCGCGAGCACCTGCCAGCCGTCGATGCCCGGCAGCATGACGTCGAGCACGGCGAGGTCATAGGCCTCGGTGAGGGCGAGGTGGAGGCCGTCGTGGCCGTCGCGCGCGAGGTCCACGACGAAGCCGGCTTCGCTCAAGCCCTGCTTGAGGTAGTCGCCCGTCTTGGCTTCGTCTTCGACGACGAGGATCTTCATGGGGTGGTTCCGTTGCTTGCCGAGAGCGCGATTGTGACGGCCCGCGCCGACGCTTTCGTAAAGATTACGAGAATGTAATCGATGCGTCAGGCCTTTGTCGGCCGGACGGCGGCATGATGTGCGCAATCAGACGAAGGTTATAGCGGGAAAATGAAGCGGATACTCATCGGGGCCGTCGGCGCCGCGCTTGCGGCGGCGCTCGTTGCGGCCGTCGTCCTGTACCAGGGCTGGATCAACGTCGCCGCCGACGCGCCTCACGGCGAGGCGGTCGGTGCGCTCATCGAGTTCGCGCGCGAGCGGTCGATCGCGCGCCGCATCCAGGGCATCGAGCCGCCGCCGGACATCGACAGCCCGGAGCGGATCCGGCGCGGCGCCGGCAACTACGACGCGATGTGCGCGGGATGCCATCTGGTGCCCGGGGCCGCCGATTCGGAGATTCGTCGCGGGCTCTTTCCGCGGCCGCCGAAATTGGCGGAACCCGGCCGCGTTGCGCTGCCGCGTCCGCACGAGGCGGCGCGGCGATTCTGGATCATCAAGCACGGCATCAAGGCTTCCGGCATGCCCGCCTGGGGCGCCGGCGGCATGGACGAGGAGGACATCTGGGACCTGACGGCCTTCATCGCCGTCCTCCCCGGCATGTCGCCAGCGCAATACCGCCGCGAGGTCGCGGCCAGCGGCGGGCATCGCCACGGCGGCAGCCCGGAGGACCAGTCCGGCGCGCCCGTGGCCCCCGCGCACGACCACAGCACGCATGCCCATTGAAATCGGGATTACGAAACTGTAATCCTGCCGTCAGCCTGCCGTCGGCTTCGAATTCCCATACTGGCGCCGTCGTCACGCACAGTGAAGGAGTGCCTCCCATGAAGTTCAAGCTACTACTCGCCGCGATCGTCGGCTTCGGCCTGCCGGTTGCAGCTTCGGCTGCCGACGAGCATGCCCACCACGTCAAGCCGGTGTCGGCCAAGGCGGCCGACGTCATCTGGGCCGACGGAACGGTCAAGAAGGTCGACCGGAAGGCCGGCCTGGTGACCATCGCCCACGGCCCGCTGGAAAACCTCGGCATGTCGGCGATGACCATGTCGTTCGGCGTCAAGGATCCGGCCTGGCTCGGCAAGATGAAGGCCGGCGAGCGCATCCGCTTCGTCGCCGACTACATCGACGGCGCCGTCATCGTCACGCGCTACGAGCCGGCGCGCTGAGATCATGACCCGACGCCCGCGACTTAGGCTGGCGGCCATCGCGCTCGCCGCCGGCCTTGCGCTGCCGGCGTTCGCCGCCGAGCCGGCGGCGAAGCTGCCGGGCGCCAGCGTCGATGAACTGCTGGCCTACGCGCGCGAGCGCAATCCCGAGTTCGCAGCCATGCGTGCCGAAGCCGAAGCGGCCGGCGAGCGCATCCAGCCGGCCGGCGCGCTGCCCGATCCGGTGCTGCGCAGCGAATTGCGGAACGTCACCAACTTCGACACGGACGCCCAGCCCAACCTGCTGCCCGCGCGCGTCGGCAGCACCAAGTACACGGTCCTGCAGCCGCTGCCCTTCTGGGGCAAGCGCGACCTCAAGCGCGAGGCCGCGGAAGCGGAGGCCGACGCGGCGAAGGGCCGGGCGGGCGCCACCTGGGCCGAACTCTCCGGCCGCATCAAGGGCGCCTACGCGCAGTACTACGCGCTGTCGCACCTGTTCCGGCTCAACGGCGAAGTGCTCCGCCTCGTCGACGACATCGAGCGCCTGACGCAGGCCCGCTATGCCGGTGGCCTCGTGCCGCAGCAGGACGCGATCCGCGTGCAGGTCGAGCGCACGGCGATGAAGAACGAGCTGATCCGCATGGAGACGGAACTGCATCACGCGCAGTCGCGCATGAACGCGCTGCTGGCGCGCCCGGCGCACGCGCCGCTGGCGACGCCCGAGCGCCTGCGGCCGCTGCCGGCGGCGGCGAAGCTCGACTACGCCGCGCTCGAAGAGCGGCTGCGCGCGAGGAACCCGCAGCTGTTCGCGGACGACGCCAAGGTCCGCGCCGCCGAGAAGAACCGCGACCTCACGTATCGCAACCGCTATCCCGACTTCACCGTCGGCGTCTCGCCGATCCAGACGCGCAACCGCGTGAACGAGTGGGAGCTGATGGTCGAGCTCAACATCCCGCTGCAGCAGGCCTCGCGCCGCAGCCAGGAGCGCGAGGCCGAGCGCATGCTCGAAGCGGCGCGCGCGCGCAGTGAGGCGTCGGCCAACCAGCTGCTCTCCGATCTCTCCGAGAATCTCGCCGGCATCGACGCCGCGCGGCGCATCGAGACGCTGGCGCAGACCAGCCTGCTGCCGCAGGCCGAACTCACGTTCAAGGCGGCGCTCGCCGGCTATGAGACCGGCAAGGTCGATTTCGCGACGCTGCTCGACGCCCAGCGCCAGATCCGCAACGCGAAGCAGGACGTCATCAAGGCGCAGGCCGAGCAGCAGGCGCGGCTCGCCGACATCGAACGGCTGATCGGGGAAGATCTATGAAGCAGGGAGCGGGCATCGCGGTCGCCGCGATCGTGGCGGCGCTTGCCGCGGGCGGTGGCTACTGGGCGGGGCAGCGCGGCGGACACGCCGATGCGCCGACGGCGCAGGCATCGGCGCCAGCCGAGGGCGCCAAGAAGGAGCGCAAGCTGCTCTTCTACCGCAACCCGATGGGCCTGCCCGACACGTCGCCGACGCCGAAGAAGGACCCGATGGGCATGGACTACATCCCCGTCTATGAAGGCGAGGACGAAGAAACCGGCTCGGCCGGGTCGATCAGGATCAGCACCGAAAAGATCCAGAAGCTCGGCGTGCGCACCGAGCTTGCGGCGAAGCGCACGCTCGACCGCGTCGTGCGCGCCGCCGGCCGCATCGAGCCCGACGAGCGTCGGCTCTACGCGATCTCGCCGAAATTCGAGGGCTACGTCGAGCGCCTGTTCGTGAACGTCACCGGCCAGCCGATCGGCAAGGGCCAGCCGCTGTTCGAGGTCTACAGCCCCGAACTCGTCTCGGCGCAGCGCGAATACGCGATCGCCGCGCAGGGCGTGCAATCGCTGAAGGAAGCAGGCGGCGAGGCGCAGGGCGCGATGAAGCAGCTCGCCGAGTCGAGCCTGATGCGGCTCAAGAACTGGGACATCTCGGAAGAGCAGGTGAAGGCGCTGGCGAAGTCCGGCGAGACGCGCCGCACGCTGACCTTCCGCTCGCCGGTTTCGGGCATCGTCACCGAGAAGAAGGCCGTGCAGGGCATGCGCTTCATGCCCGGCGAGGCGCTCTACCAGATCGCCGATCTCTCTTCCGTGTGGGTCGTCGCCGACGTCTTCGAGAGCGACATCGGCCTCGTCAGGCCGGGCGCGAAGGCGCGCGTAACCATCAACGCCTATCCGGACAAGGTGTTTGAAGGCAAGGTCGCCTATGTCTATCCGACGCTGACGGCCGACACGCGCACGGTGCCCGTGCGCATCGAACTTGCCAATCCCGGCGGACTGCTCAAGCCGGCGATGTATGCGCAAGTCGAGTTGCCGGTCGGCGCTCGTGGCGAGGTCGTCACCGTACCGACCTCGGCCGTCATCGACAGCGGCGTGCGCCGCATCGTGCTGGTGCAGGCCGGCGAAGGCCGCTTCGAGCCGCGCGAAGTGAAGCTCGGCGCCCGCGGCGAGAACCACGTCGAGATCCTCGACGGCGTGAAGGAGGGTGAGCCGGTGGTCGTCGCGGCGAACTTCCTGATCGATGCCGAGAGCAACCTCAAGGCGGCCGTCGGCGGCTTCGGCGATGCGAAGGCGGATGCCGCCGTCAAGCCCGCCGGCGCCGGCCACCATGCGGACGGGAAGCTGGTGTCGATCGACGCGAAGGAGGGCACGGTCACGGTCAGCCACGGTCCGGTGCCAAGCCTCAAGTGGCCGCCGATGACGATGGATTTCGTGCTGGCGAATCCGTCACTCCTCGCGAACGTCAGGCCCGGCAGCCATATTGCGTTCGAGTTCGTCGAGAGGAAGCCGGGCGAGTGGGTTATCACCAAGCTCGACGCGAAGGCGCATTGAGGTGAAAGCGACGCTCCGTTTGACGTGGGTGGACGCTCGGGCCGCCGGGGGGCTCTGCTGTGCTTCGTGTCCCCCGGACCGGGCTGACGCCCGCTCCTCCTCCTTTACCTACGCACAGCAGAGCCCCCCACCGTCCCGAGCAGAAGCGCACTGCCTCCTTGGAGGTTCGAAACCACCGGCGTATCCGGCCGAGGATGGCGGGTATCCGATTCCCGCAGGTAAAGGAGGAGGACCGCGCGCGGCGCGGTCCGGGGGACACGGAGGGAATCGGATACCCGCCGTCCTCGGCGCGCACAGGCCTCACCCCCGAGCGGACCGAACTTAAATGCTCAACTCCCTCATCGACTGGTCCGCAAGGAACCGCTTCCTAGTCCTCCTCGCGACGCTGTTCGTCGTCCTCGCCGGCATCTACGCGGTCATGCGCACGCCGATCGACGCGCTGCCGGATCTCTCCGACGTCCAGGTCATCGTCTACACCGAGTATCCGGGACAGGCGCCGCAGGTGGTCGAGGATCAGGTCACCTATCCGCTGACGACGGCGATGCTTTCGGTGCCGAAGTCGAAGGTCGTGCGCGGCTTCTCGTTCTTCGGCGCCTCCTTCGTCTATGTGATCTTCGAGGACGGCACCGATATCTACTGGGCGCGCTCGCGCGTGCTCGAGTACCTGAACTTCGCTTCGGGCCGCATGCCGCGTGGCGTGACGCCGCAGCTCGGGCCGGACGCGACCGGCGTCGGCTGGGTCTACCAGTACGCGCTGCTGGCGAAGGACAAGACGCTCGCCGAACTGCGCACGATCCAGGACTGGTATCTGCGCTATCAGCTTGCCAAGGCGCAGGGCGTTGCCGAAGTGGCCTCGGTCGGCGGTTTCGTGCAGACCTACCAGGTGACGGTCGATCCGGTGAAGCTGCGCGCCTATGGCGTGCCGCTGTCCGACGTGACGAAGGCGATCCGCGAGTCGAATCGCGACGTCGGCGGACGCGTCGTCGAAATGGCCGAGACCGAGTACATGGTGCGCGGCAGGGGCTACCTGCGCGGCGCGCGCGACATCGAGCAGCTTGCGGTCAAGACGCAGCGCGGCACGCCGGTGCTGATCCGCGACATCGCGCGCGTCGAGCTCGCGCCCGACGAACGCCGTGGGCTGACGGAGCTGAACGGCGAGGGCGAGGTCGTTTCGGGCATCGTCATGGCGCGCTACGGCCAGAACGCGCTCGAGGTGATCCACAACATCAAGGAGAAGATCGCCGAAGTTTCGTCGGGCCTGCCCGAGGGAGTGACGGTCGCCACCGTCTATGACCGCTCGGAGCTGATCCACCGCGCCATCGACACCCTGCGCGACACGCTGATCGAGGAAAGCCTCATCGTCGCGCTGGTCTGCGTCGTGTTCCTGCTCCATGTGCGCAGCGCGCTGGTCGCGATCCTGATGCTGCCGGTCGGCGTGCTGATCGCCTTCATTGCCATGCGCGCGCTCGGCATGAATTCGAACCTGATGAGCCTCGGCGGCATCGCTATCGCCATCGGCGCGATGATCGACGCCGCGATCGTGATGATCGAGAACGCGCACAAGCACATTGAGCGGCTGAAGCCCGACCATACGAACGCCGATCGCGCCGAGGCGATGATTGCCGCGTGCAAGGAAGTCGGGCCGGCGCTGTTCTTCTCGCTGCTGATCATCACCGTTTCGTTCCTGCCGGTGTTCACGCTGGAAGCGCAGGAGGGCCGCCTGTTCTCGCCGCTCGCCTATACCAAGACCTTCGCCATGGCCGGCGCGGCGCTGCTCTCGGTGACGCTGGTGCCGGTGCTGATGATGCTGTTCATCCGCGGCCGCATCATGCCCGAGGCCAAGAACCCGGTGAATCGCTTCCTGATCTGGGGCTACCGGCCGATCATCGAGCGCGTGATGCGCTGGAAGAAGGCGACCATCGCCATCGCCGTCGCCGTGCTCGCCGTGTCGCTCTATCCGGCGGCGAAGCTCGGCTCCGAGTTCATGCCGACGCTCAACGAGGGCACGCTGTTCTACATGCCGACCTCGCTGCCCGGCATGTCGATCACCAAGGCCGCCGAGCTGCTGCAGACGCAGAACAAGATCATCAAGAGCTTCCCCGAAGTCGCCTCGGTGTACGGCAAGGCCGGCCGCGCCAACACGGCTACCGATCCGGCGCCGACGGAGATGTTCGAGACCGTGATCAACCTCAAGCCGGAATCGGAATGGCGTCCGGGCATGAACACCGACAAGCTGATCGCCGAGATGGACAAGGCGCTGCAGTTCCCCGGCGTCTCGAACGCCTGGACGATGCCCATCAAGGCGCGCATCGACATGCTGTCGACGGGCATCCGCACGCCGATCGGCATCAAGGTCTTCGGCAAGGACCTCGACGAAATGGAGAAGCTCGCCAAGGAGATCGAGGCCGTGGTGAAGATCGTGCCCGGCACGACCTCGGCCTTCGCCGAGCGCATCACCGGTGGCTACTACCTCGAGATCGAGCCCGACCGCGAGCAGCTCGCGCGCTACGGGCTCTCAGTCGGCGAGTTGCAGGAAGTGATCGGCACCGCGCTCGGCGGCGAGATGGTGACGACGACCGTCGAGGGCCGCGAGCGCTTCGGCGTCGGCGTCCGCTATCCGCGCGAACTGCGCAGCGATCCGCAGCAGATCGCGCAGCAGGTGCTGGTGCCGGTGGCCGGCGAGATGGGCCGCGCGCCGGGCATGGTGCCGCTCGGCCAGGTGGCCCGCGTCGCCGTGACCAAGGGCACGCCCGGCATCCGCACGGAAAACGCGCTGCTGTCGGCCTACATCTACGTCGACATCCGCGAGCGCGACATCGGCGGCTACGTCGCCGACGCCAAGCGCGCTGTGGCGGAGAAGGTCAAGTTCCCGGCCGGCTACTACGTCGCCTGGAGCGGCCAGTTCGAGTACATGGAGCGCGCGATCGAGAAGATGAAGGTCGTGATTCCGGTCACGCTGCTGTCGATCTTCCTGCTGCTGTACCTGAACTTCAGGCGCCTGACCGAGACCTTCATCGTCATGCTGTCGGTGCCGTTCGCGCTGGTCGGCGGCGTTTGGCTGATGTGGCTGCTCGGCTACAACCTCTCGGTCGCCGTCGCGGTCGGCTTCATCGCACTGGCCGGCGTCGCCGCCGAGACCGGCGTCGTGATGCTGATCTACCTCGACCACGCATGGGAGGCCATCAAGGCCAGGCGGCGTACCGAAGGCGGGACGCCGAGCGTCGCCGACCTCTACGAAGCCGTGATGGAAGGCGCCGTCGAGCGCGTGCGGCCGAAGATGATGACCGTCGTCGCCATCATGGCCGGCCTACTGCCGATCATGTGGAGCCGCGGCGCCGGCTCGGAAGTCATGAGCCGCATCGCGGCGCCGATGATCGGCGGCATGATCTCCTCGACCGTGCTGACGCTGGCGGTGATTCCGGCGATCTACGCGCTGGTCAAGCAGTGGCGGCTGTCGCGAGGGATGGAAAACTGATCGTGGGCCGTTGCCGGTAAACTACGGCTTGCCCTTCGGTTCCCACACGGCCCCGGCGCATCGCCGGGGTTTTTCGTTGACGATACACATGCCCTTAAGACTCGCAATCAACGGCTACGGCCGCATCGGGCGCTGCCTGCTGCGCGCCCTGCACGAATCCCCCCACGGCGCCGAGATCGAGATCGCGGCGATCAACGAGCCGGCCGACCTCGACAGCATGGCCTACCTGACGCGCTTCGATTCGACGCACGGCCGCTTTCCCGGCGAGGTGGCCGTCGATGGCCGGACGCTGGTGGTCGACGGGCGCGCGATCCCGGTCACCCACGCGACGCGCCCGGAAGACGTGCCGTGGGATGAGCTCGGCATCGACATCGCCGTCGATTGCTCGGGCCGCTACGCCTATCGCCACGAGCTCGAGCGCTTCCTGGCCGCCGGCAGCCCGCGCGTCATGCTCTCGCACCCCGGGCACGGCGCCGAGGATCTTGATCGTACGGTCGTCTACGGCATCAACCACGGCAGCCTCACGGGCGGCGAGCGCCTCGTCTCCGCGGCGTCATGCACGACCAACGCCGTCGTGCCGGTGCTGACGCTGCTCGACGAGTCCTTCGGCGTCGAGCACGTGTCGCTGACGACGCTGCACTCGGCCATGAACGACCAGCCGCTGATCGACGGCTACCACCACTCGGACCTGCGCCGCACGCGCTCGGCCATGCAGGCGATGATTCCGGTGTCGACCGGGCTGGCGAAGGGCGTCGAGCGCCTGATGCCGGCGCTCGCCGGCCGCGTGCAGGCCAAGGCGATCCGCGTGCCGGTGCTCAACGTGTCGGCGATCGACCTGACGGTCACGCTGGGCCGCGACGCGGCAACGGCCGAAATCAACGCCCGCCTGTCGGCCGCGGCCGCCGACGGCTTCGCGGGGCTGCTGTCGTACACCGCTGAGCCGCACGCTTCGATCGACTTCAACCACAAGCCGCATTCGGCGATCGTCGACGGGAGCCAGACGCGCGTCGCCGGTGCGCGGCTGGCGAACCTGCTGGTGTGGTTCGACAACGAATGGGGCTTCGCCAACCGCATGCTCGACGTGGCGGCCTGCTGGGGGCGGCGCTTCTAGGGCGGTTCGTTGTAGAGGCAGACGAACGCGCAGTCGGGCGGCGGCCCGTCGCTCGCATGCTGCATCCTGAATTCGACATCGACGGCGCCGTACACCACGCCGCAGGCATAGCGGCTGCTGTTGGGCGGCACCGACATCCAGCTCAGCGAGCAGGTCTTGAAGGCGCGCTCGAACGGGATGACGGGCAGCGAGACGGTACAGGTCGTCAGCCCGTCGCGCGTCGTCCGGGAACGGTCGCCGGCGGGCATCTTCTCTTCGGAAACGTCGCCGGCCTGGACCAGGCGGCAGCGGGATTCGAGCGTGTACTGCGCGGTGCTCCCCGGCCATGCCTGGGAGCAGGGCAGAACGGCAAGCCACGCCAGTATCCGACGGTTCATCATGGGGTCGATAGTCCTCGAACCTCCAGCCTAGCGGCGGGCCGCCCCGGCGGCCATTGGACCAAGGGACAGCCGCCGTTTCCGGCCCCTCTTGAAATCGCTCCGAGCATCCCCATAACCCATGGCATTTCTCCGTTCAGCCAAGGAAAGGTCATGTCCGAAACCGTCACGTCGAACCGCGAAACCCTGGGATTCCAGACCGAGGTCAAGCAGCTGCTCCAGCTGATGATCCACTCGCTCTACTCGAACCGCGAAATCTTCCTGCGCGAGCTCGTCTCGAACGCCTCCGACGCTTGCGACAAGCTGCGCTTCGAGGCCCTGCACAACGCCGGCCTGTTCGAGGATGATTCCGAGTTCAAGATCCGCATTGCCTTCGACAAGGAAGCGAAGACCCTGACCATCGCCGACAACGGCATCGGCATGAGCCGCGAGGAGGTGATCGCCAACCTCGGCACCATCGCCAAGTCGGGCACGCGGGAGTTTTTCTCCCAGCTCACGGGCGACCAGAAGAAGGACGCCCACCTGATCGGCCAGTTCGGCGTCGGCTTCTATTCCTCGTTCATCGTCGCCGACAAGGTCACGGTCGTCACGCGCCGTGCCGGCGTGCCGGCAGCGCAGGCCGTGCGCTGGGAGTCGGACGGCTCCGGCGAGTTCACCATCGAGATGGTGGAGAAGGCCGCGCGCGGCACCGAGATCACGCTGCACCTGAAGGAGGGCCAGGACGATCTGCTCTCCGGCTGGAAGCTGCGCTCGATCATCCGCAAGTACTCCGACCACATCGTCCAGCCGATCGTAATGAAGAAGGAGGAGTTCAAGGACGGCAAGGAGACGGTCAGCGACGAGGACGAGACCGTCAACCGCGCTTCGGCCCTCTGGGCGCGCTCGAAGAACGACATCACCGAGGACGAGTACAAGGAGTTCTACAAGCACGTCGGCCACGACTTCGAGGATCCGCTGGCCTGGGCGCATGCCCGCGTCGAGGGCAAGAGCGAATACACGCAACTGCTCTACATCCCGGCGCGCGCGCCGTTCGACATGTGGGACCGCAACGCGCGCCACGGCATCAAGCTCTACGTGCGCCGCGTCTTCATCATGGACGACGCCGAGCAGCTGATGCCGACCTACCTGCGCTTCGTGCGCGGCATCGTCGATTCGAGCGACCTGCCGCTCAACGTCTCGCGCGAGATCCTGCAGGAAAGCAAGGACATCGAGGCCATCCGCAAGGGCTGCACCAGCCGCGTGCTGGGCATGCTCGACGACATGGCCGAGAAGGACAAGGAGAAGTACGCCACCTTCTGGGGCCAGTTCGGCCGCCTGCTCAAGGAAGGCGTCGGCGAGGACTTCGCCAACAAGGAGAAGATCGCCAAGCTGCTGCGCTTCGCCTCGACGCATGCCGACAACGCCGAAGAGACCGTGTCGCTGGCCGACTACATCGGCCGCATGAAGGAAGGCCAGACGCAGATCTACTACGTCACGGCCGAGACCTTCAACGCCGCCAAGAACAGCCCGCATCTCGAAATCTTCCGCAAGAAGGGCATCGAAGTGCTTCTGCTCTCCGATCGCGTCGACGAGTGGGTGGTCTCGCACCTGACCGAGTTCGAGGGCAAGCCGCTGGCCTCGGTCGCCAAGGGCGGCCTCGACCTCGGCACGCTCGAGGACGAGGCCGAGAAGAAGGAACACGAGAAGGAGGCCGGCGAGTTCAAGGACCTGACCGAGAAGATCGGCAAGTCGCTCGGCGAGCGCGTCAAGGAAGTGCGCGTCACGCATCGCCTGACCGACAGCCCGGCCTGCCTGGTCGCCGACGAGCACGGCATGTCGGCCAACCTGTCGCGCATCCTCAAGGCCGCCGGACAGAAGGCCCCCGACGAGCGCCCGATCCTCGAGATCAACCCGCGCCATCCGGTGGTGCTGCGCCTGCGCGGCGAAGAGCAGAAGTTCGACGACTGGGCGGCCGTGCTGTTCGACCAGGCGCTGCTCGCCGAGGGCGGCCAGCTCGACGACCCGGCCACCTTCGTCAAACGCATCAACCAGCTGATGATGGAAATGGGCGGCGCATCGGCTTGACGCAACTCGCCGGCCTGCCGCCGCTTATCGACGAACGCGCCTGGGTATTGATCCTGGGCTCGTTCCCGTCGGCGGCGTCGCTGGCCGCGCAGCAGTATTACGCGCATCCGCAGAACCACTTCTGGCGCATCCTCGGCGCCATCCTCGACCGGCCGCTGATCGACATGGACTACGCCGCGCGCACGGCGGCCGTGCAAGCTGCCGGCATCGCCATCTGGGACGTCTATGGCGCATGCCGGCGCGAGGGCAGCCTCGACAGCGCGATTCGCGACGCCGCGGCTAACGATGTCGCCGCTCTCAGGAAGCGCGCGCCGCAGTTGCGGCGCGTCTGCTTCAACGGCAAGACGGCGGGCAGGTTCGCGCCCGCCATGCTGGCCGCCGGCTACGAGGTGTTCATTCTTCCGTCGACCAGCCCGGCCAATGCCAGACAGGGCTTCGAGGCCAAATTGGCGCTCTGGCGCGACGCGCTGAGCCGGGCGAATACCTGAGGGACACGCCGGCGGCGTCCGGACTGTCCGCCAGTGGACAGACGACGGTTGGCGCCCGGGTAAGCTCGGGACAAGACACTGGCGTCGCCAGTGCCGTTCGCCACTTCAATGGAAGAAGCCACGACCATGCGCCCGTCGATATCCAGGCTGTTGGGCCAAGGTGCGCGCCAGCGCCTTGCGTCGGCAGCCTTTTGTTTGCTCGCCGGCGCGGGCTGTGCGTCGCTGCCTGACACGGACGTCCTCATCGAGCGCCACGCCGGCCAGACGGCCCGTTTCGAGAATGCCCGCGGCGCCCTGTCCGCGCAAAAGAGCGCCGCGATCCTCGCCGAACTCAAGCGCAAGTCCGGCGACATCGACATCCTGGACAAGCAGATCGCGCTGGAACAGGCGATCGTCGGCAGCCCCCTCGTCCTCGGCAACAAGGTCACGCTGCTGAAGGACGGCGGCTCGACCTACGCCGCGATGTTCGCCGCCATCCGCGCGGCCAGGGACCACGTCAATCTCGAGTCCTACATCATCGAAGACGACGAGGTCGGCCGGCAGTTTGCCGACCTGTTGCTGGAGCAGCAGGCGCGCGGCGTTCAGGTGAATGTGATCTACGACGGTTTTGGCGGCATCGGCACGCCTCAGTCGTTCTTCGACCGCCTGACGGAGGGCGGCATCGCCGTGCTCGAGTTCAATCCAGTCAACCCGCTGGCGGGCAACGCCCCATGGCAACCGAACAACCGCGACCACCGGAAACTGCTGGTGGTCGACGGGCGGATCGCGTTCCTCGGCGGCATCAACATCAGCAGCGTGTATTCGTCGGGGTCGATCCTCCGGCGCAGCAGCAAGACGGCCGACAACGCCGCCGCATGGCGTGACACCGACCTGCGCATCGAGGGGCCGGTGGTCGGCGAACTGCAGAAGCTGTTCATGGAGACCTGGGAAAAGCAGCGCGGCAAGCCGCTGGCGACGAGGGACTACTTTCCCGTGCTGAACGCGGCCGGCAAGGACATCGTTCGCGCCGTCGGCAGCACGCCGGACGATCCCTACAGCCTGATCTACCTGACGCTGATTTCCGCGATCGGCAATGCCGAGCGGCAGGTGTACCTGACCCATGCCTACTTCGTCCCCGATCCGCAACTGCTGGAGGCGCTGACCGACGCCGCCGCGCGCGGCGTCGACGTCAAGCTGATACTGCCCAGCCATACGGACTCCGACATGGTGTTCCATGCCGGCCGCTCGCACTATTCCGCGCTGTTGCAGGCCGGGGTCAGGATCTACCAGCGACGCGGCGCCTTGCTCCACTCGAAGACCGCGCTCATCGACGGCGTCTGGTCCTGCGTCGGCTCGAGCAATCTCGACTGGCGCAGCTTCCTCGACAACGACGAAGTCAACGCGGTGGTCCTGGGGCGCGAGTTCGGCCAGCAGATGCGGGCCATGTTCGAGGCGGACCTGTCGGCTTCGGACGCCATCGATCCCGAACAGTGGGAGCAGAGGTCGGTGTCGCTGCGGTTCAAGGAATGGCTGGCCGGCGTTTGGCAACGCCTGCTCTAGCGCGCCGGTACGGCATCGTACAGACAGGCTTCCGGGCGGACACCATAATCTGCCGATCGAGAGGGCACGATCCGCGCTTCCAGACCTGGAGATTCACATGAAAGCTGCTTCCCTGAACATCAAGTCGGTGCTGGCGTTGCTCGTCATCGGTGCCCTCGCCGCGGGCCCGGCCATGGCCGACAAGCCGGGCCACGGCGACCGCCACGACGGCGGCGAGCGCCGTCACTTCGAGACGCGGCATCAGGTGCTCGTGCGCGATTATTACGGCGAGCAATTCAGCGGCGGCCGCTGCCCTCCAGGATTGGCCAAGAAGCACAACGGCTGCATGCCGCCGGGACAGGCGCGCAAATGGCAGGTTGGGCGGCCGCTGCCGCGTGACGTGATCTATTACACCGTGCCGCAGGCGCTCGTGGTGCAGATCGGCATGCCGCCGTCCGGCCACCGCTATGTGCGGGTGGCGAGCGACATATTGCTGATCGCCGTCGGCACCGGCATGGTGGTCGACGGCATTCAGGATCTGGGAAGGATGTGATGCGCCGTGAGTGGCGCATTTGATCTCGCCGCAGGCGAGGGCTATTCGACCTCGGCAGGAATGCCCTGGCGATAGCGCACGTCGGACAGCAGGCGGTTGAGTTCCTTCCTGACCACGGCGTAGCACTCGCAGGCGCGCGTCTCCAGCCCGGCGCGATCGAGCACGGCGATGTGGCCGCGGCGATACTGCAGGAAGCCGGCGCGTTGCAGGTCGCCGGCAGCGTCGGTGATGCCGGCCCGACGCACGCCGAGCATGCCGGCGACCAGTTCCTGGGTCATGACGAGTTCGTTCGACGGCAGGCGGTCGAGGGTGGTCAGGAGAAAGCGGCACAACTGCTGCTCGATGGAATGGTGTCGGTAGCAGGCCGCGGTTTGGACCATCTGGGTGACCAGCGCCTGGGTGTAGCGCAGCAGCAGGCGCTGCATCAGGCCGGCGCGATTGAACTCCTGCAACAGCCGGTGGCGTTCGAGCCGATAGGCATGGCCGGCGGCCTGCACCACGGCCGAACTGGAGGTGGTGTTGCCGCCCATGAACAACGAAATGCCGACTACTCCTTCATTGCCCACGCTGGCGGTTTCCGCCGAGGCGCCGGACTCCATGACGTAGTGCAGCGAGACGATGGCGGTGGTCGGGAAGTAGGCGTGCTGCAACTGGCCGCCGGGTTCGTAGAGCATCTTGCCGAGCGGCAGCGGCACCAGTTCCAGGTGTGCTGCGACGAGTTCGAACTCCGCCGTCGGCAAGGCGGCCAGAAGATGGTTCTGGCTCGGGCTGGGCGGGGGAGTCATCGCTGGCTCGCGATCGTCATGTCGGCTTCGCGGTGAGTTCGACGCCGATGCCGCGGTAGCCGATGAAGCGGCACGAGTGGTCGAACATCGGCTCGCCGCTGACCTGGAAGCTTTGCCGCGAGCCGTCGGCATTGACGCGGCTGAAGACGATGTCGAGGAAGGGCTGGCGCGCGGCGATGGTCGCCTGCAGCCTTGCCCGTTCCGCCTCGTTCCAGCCGTCCGTCGGAATGCCGCTGGTCTCGCCAGCCACGGCGTCGGCGCGGATGCCGAGCATTTCGAGGGCGGGGCCGAAGACCTTGGTGAAGTTGCCGTCCTCGTCCTGCTCCCAGTACCAGTCCGAAGCCAGTTCGGTCAGGCAGCGGTAGCGGGCTTCGCTTTCCCGCAGTTCGGCGGTGCGATCCGCCACCGTCTTTTCGAGCGCCTTGCTGTAACTCTCGAGCTGCCTGTACAACAGCCGCACTTCCAGCAGGTTGCGGATGCGCGTCCTGATTTCGACGTCGTCGAACGGCTTGCTGACGAAGTCCTTGGCGCCGGCCTGCAGCGCACGCAGCCGATGGTCTGGCTTGGCGGTGATGACGAGGACCGGCAGGTAGCCGTCCGCCGCGTTGGTCTTGAGCGCCTCCATGACCCGGAAGCCGTCCATCTCCGACATCTCCAGTTCGAGCAGGATCAGGTCGTAGCGGTTCTTCCGATGCAGCGCGCCGACTTCACGCGGCCGTGTGGTCGACTCGATGCGGGTGTAGCCGGCCTGCCGCAGCAATCGATCGAGGACGCTTGCATTGACCTCCTGGTCGTCGACGATCAGCAGGTTGGCGCCGAGGATGTCGGATTCGGAAATCATTCGGGCGCCTCACGGGCGGCGCGTTCCACGTCGAGTGCTTCCATGAATTGAATAGCCTGTTGGCGCTGAGCGCGATGCTCCGAATATGCGCCGTTATCGAGGCGGCGGGGAGATATTCATCGCTGCAACGACGCCGGGCTCTTAAATCGCTTGCCCGCTATGACTGTCAGCGCCATCGAAAGATTGAAGCCATATGCCGGCTTGGTACGGCAGTGGACAGACCGCAGGGAACTCGTCCCCTAAGCTGGGTCCTCGCCACGCATCACGAAGCACCGGAAGGTCAACGTTCAAGAAGAGGTAACGCCATGCAAACCATGCAGAAACTCACGTCCAGCATCGCTGTCGTCGTCATGTCTCTCGGCCTCGCGGGTTGCGCCGGGATGTCGAGTCAGGAGAAGAACACGGCCATCGGGGCGGGTGTCGGCGCGGTCGGCGGTGCCATCCTGACCGGCGGCAGCGCGGTCGGAACCGTCGGCGGCGCCGCTGTCGGCGGCGTCATCGGCCACGAAATGAAAAAGTAGCAGCAAGTCGAACCGTCGCAGTCAACAGGAGTCAATCATGAAACAACTTGGCAAGTATCTTTCCGCGCTTTTCCTGGCCGTCACGCTGGCGTCCGTCGTGGGTTGTGCATCGACATCGCAGCAGGAGGGAACAGGCGAGTACGTCGACGACAGCGTCATCACCACCAAGGTCAAGGCGGCCATCTTCAACGAGCCGACCCTCAAGGTCGCCGAGATCAACGTCGAGACCTTCAAGGGCGTCGTGCAACTCAGCGGCTTCGTGAATTCTCCCACGGCCGCGAACAAGGCCGTCGAACTGGCGCGCCGCGTCGGTGGCGTGAAATCCGTCAAGGACGACATCCGCGTCAAGTAATCGAACTGCTCGGGGAGCTGCTCAGCATCCCCGTCACCGTCATCTTGAAGTGGTCACCCAGCGCGGCGAGCAACTCGAACCAGTGGCCGAGTTGCTCGCGGAGTAGGGGATGCGGTCAGTTCTTCGGCTTCGCCGGCTGGCTGCCGCGCGTGTGCTCGCGGATGCACTGGCGATGGTCGCGGCCGGCCTTGTCCTTGCAGGCCTCCTTCGCCTTCTGGTGCGCCTCGCAACGCGCGGGGTTGCGCGCCTTGCTGCAGTCCATCGGCGGCATCGCCTCGGTCATGCACTTGCGCTTGTCCGAGCCGGCCTTGTCCTTGCACGCTTCCTTGGCTTTCTGAAGGGCCTCGCAGCGCTGCGGATCGCGTGCCTTGGTGCAGTCGGCCGCGGCGGGCTTGGCGGCGGAGCCCATGCCGGTCATTCCGCCCATGCCTCCCTGCGTGCCCGCAGCGGGTTGGGCATTCGCGGCGAAGGACAGTGCAATGGCCGACAGGCCGGCGGCCAGGAATCCGAGTCTTGCGTTCATGTCAGTTCCCCTGTGTGCGATGTGCCACACATCATAGCTCAGGGGAATCGGCTATATTGTCGCGATCTGTTCTGGGGTTATGCGGATGGCTACTGCCTCAATGAATGAAGCCGTGCGGGGCAAGGGGCGGCTCACCCTAGCCACGATCATCGACGGTCTGGCCGCCGATGGCCTGGTGGATGCTGCAGAGGCCGAGGCCTTCAAGCGCGAGCGGCGCTACTACAAGGGCGACGCGCATCCGCTGGTGGCGATCGCCGAGCAGCGCTGGAAGTCGTCGCTGCCGCCGCACCGCGTGCTCGACCTGGAATCGCTCACGCAGTGGCTCGCCAAGTGGTCCGGCCTCGACTACTTTCACATCGACCCGCTGAAGATCAATTTCTCGGCCGTCACCGACGTCATGTCGAGCGCGTACGCGACGCGCTTTCGCATCCTGCCAGTCGAGGTCAAGCCGAACGAAGTGACGATCGCCTCGGCCGAGCCCTTCGACCGTGCTTGGGAAGACGAGCTGCAGCCGATCCTGCGCAAGAGCATCCGCCGCGTGATCGCCAACCCCGACGACATCGCGCGCTACCAGGTCGAGTTCTACAACCTCGCCAAGTCGGTCAAGGGCGCGCTCGGCAAGGGCGACACCGCGACGTCGGGGCTCTCGAATTTCGAGCAGCTGGTCGAACTTGGCAAGGGCAAGGGTTCTCTCGATGCCAACGACCAGCACGTGGTGCTGATCGTCGACTGGCTCTGGCAATACGCCTTCGAGCAGCGCGCCTCCGACATCCACGTCGAGCCGCGGCGCGAGTTCGGCGTGGTCCGCTTCCGCATCGACGGCGTGCTGCATCAGGTTTATCAGGTGCCGATGCCGGTGCTCAACGCCATGACGAGCCGCATCAAGATCCTCGGTCGCATGGACGTGGTCGAGAAGCGCCGGCCGCAGGATGGTCGCATCAAGACGCGCACGCCCGACGGCCTCGAGGTCGAGCTGCGCCTGTCGACGCTGCCGACCGCCTTCGGCGAGAAGCTGGTGATGCGGATCTTCGACCCCGAGGTTCTGGTGCGCGACTTCGCCGACCTCGGTTTCGGTGACGAGGACCAGGCGCGCTGGCTGGAGATGACCAGCCAGCCGAACGGCATCATCCTCGTCACCGGTCCGACCGGCTCCGGCAAGACGACAACGCTCTACACGACGCTCAAGCAGCTGGCGACGCCCGAGGTCAACGTCTGCACGCTCGAGGATCCGATCGAGATGGTCGAGCCCTCGTTCAACCAGGTGCAGGTGCAGAGCGACATCGGCATGACCTTCGCCGAAGGCATCCGCGCCCTGATGCGGCAGGACCCGGACATCATCATGGTCGGCGAGATTCGCGACATCCAGACCGCCGAGATGGCGATCCAGGCGGCGCTGACGGGCCACCTGGTGATCTCGACGCTGCACACCAACGACGCGCCCTCGGCGATCACGCGCCTGCTCGACCTCGGCGTGCCGTCCTACCTGCTGCAATCGACGCTGCTCGGCGTCATGGCGCAACGCCTGGTGCGCACGCTGTGCCCGATGTGCAAGAAGGCCGGCGGCATGCGCGCCGAGGACGAGGCGGCGTGGAACGCGCTGGTCGCGCCGTGGAAGAGCAACAAGCCGGCGACGCTCTACCACCCGGTCGGCTGCCTCGACTGCCGCATGACGGGCTATCAGGGCCGCCTCGGCCTCTACGAAATCCTGGTCATGAACGCCGAGATCAAGAAGGTGGTGACCGACAACATGGACCTCGCGCGTCTCAAGGAAGTCGCCTTGCGCGAAGGCCTGCGCCCGTTGCGCATCTCCGGCGCAAAGAAGGTTGGCGCGGGGCTGACGACGATCGAGGAAATCCTCAAGGTCGCGCCGCCGGCGTGACTTCGGAAAAGCCGTTCCGGTCTTGAGGTGGGTTGGCTCGGGCCGCCGGGGGTGCTGCTGCGCTCCGTGTCACCCGGATCGGGCTGACGCCCGCTCCTCCTTCTTTACCTGCGCGCAGCAGCACCCCCGACGTCCCGAGCGGTAGCACCCTGCCTCTTTTTCGGCTCGACACCACCGGCGTATCCACAAGGAGGGCGGGTGTCCGCCTCCCGTAGGTAAAGGAGGAGGAGCGGGCGTTAAGCCCGGTCCGGGGGGCACGGAGGGAGGCGGATACCCGCCCTCCTTGGCGCGCAGACATCTCCCCGCCAAGAGAAGTCAAGAATCAGTAACCGTCGTCCCCAAACGGCGGCACCCGGCCAACAAGGGCTTCCAGCATCCGCAACTCGGCGTCGGTGTGATTGACGACCTCGGCGGGAACCATCGATGTTGGCATGCTGGCGTCGGCGTGGATGTAGATCGGGTGGTCGTGATGGCGGGTGCGGATCAGTTCGCGCTCGTGCGGCGCGGCGCTCGGCACGATCTCGGCTTCGCCGTAGCAGAGGCAGAAGTAGCTGCGCCGGCCTTCGTCCTCGATGTAGCAGGCGGTGCCGCGGATGCCGATCGTCGCCGTGCTGATGACGATGCGCTTTTCGCCGCGACCGAACACCGAGAGGATGCGGCCCGTGACGACGCGCATGAAGTCGCGTGCGGCATCGGCGCCGAAGACCACGTGCGATCCGCCGCGCTGCAGGAAGGCGTTGTCGCCGACGACGTAGATCGCCTCGGCGTCGGGCGCGACGACGATCGCATCGCCCGGCGCGACGGCTTGGCCGACGCTTGCGGCACGGCCGTTGATCGTCACGGCACCGCGCACGCTGCGCATGCCCTGCGGCGCGCCGGCGGCGAGCACTTCGCGCAGTGCGCCGGCGACGCCGGCGGCGGCGAGGGCCTGCAGCAGACGGCGGCGCGAGATCATGCGATCCTCCGCAGGCGGCCGCGCTGGCGCTTGAGCAGCGCGACGAGGTCGCGCGCCGGCAGCGGATGGCTGTGGTGGAACCCCTGCGCTTCATCGCAACCGAGGGCGCGGAAGAAGTCCCAGGTTTCCTGAGTCTCGATGCCTTCGGCCAGCACGCGCACGCCAATCGAATGCGCCATGCGCACGATGGTCGTCGCCTGCATGGCGTCGCTGTCGTCGAGCAGCACGTCGCGCACCAGAGAGCGGTCGATCTTCAGCTTGTCGACCGGCAGCCGGTGCAGGCAGGAGAGCGAGGCGTGGCGGATGCCGAAGTCGTCCACCGCGAGGCGGATGCCGAGGGCGCGCAGCCGTTCGACGGCCTTGTTCTGCTGCTCGGGCGGTTCGAGCAGCACCTGCTCGGTGACGTCGAACTCGAGGCGGCTGCCGGGCAGTCCGGCCTCCTCGAGGATGCGCTGCACGCTGGCGACGAAGTCGGGCGCGGCGAACTGGAGCTTGGAGACGTTGACGGAGATCGTCAGCGGCGGCACGCCGGCCTTGTCCCAGCGCTGGATCTGGCGGCAGGCCTCGCGCAGCACCCACTCGCCGAGCGCAACGATCAGGCTCGACTCCTCGGCGACGGGGATGAAGCGCAGCGGCGACATCGGTCCCATCTGCGGATGCGTCCAGCGCAGCAGCGCTTCGGCGCCGATCACGCTTTCGTTGCTCATGGCGACGATCGGCTGGTAGTGGAGTTCCAGTTCGCCGAGGCTGAGCGCGCGGCGCATCGCCTGCTCGATCGCCAGGCGTTCGCTGTAGCCGGTGTTCAGCGAGCGCGTGACGTAGCGATAGGTGTTGCGGCCGTGCTCCTTGGCCTGGTACATCGCGGTGTCGGCGGCGCGGATCAGGGTCTGCATGTCGCGGCCGTCTTCGGGGTAGAGCGCGATGCCGATCGAGGCGGACACGGTCGCCTGGTTGCCGTCGATGTCGTAGGGCTCGGCGACGCGCGCGATCACCTTCTCGGCGACCTGCGCGGCGTCCTCGGCATGGTCGATCGCCTCGACGAGGATGACGAACTCGTCGCCGCCCTGGCGGCAGACGGTGTCCGCCGCGCGCACGCAGCCGCGCAGGCGCTCGGCGACCTCCTTGAGCAGGCGGTCGCCGGCCTCGTGGCCGAACTTGTCGTTGACGGGCTTGAAGCGGTCGAGGTCGAGAAACAGGATCGCGAGCCGTCCGCCGTGGCGCACGCAGTGGACGATCGCCTGGCTGACGCGGTCTTGGAACAGGAAGCGGTTGGGCAACCCGGTCAGGAAGTCGTGCTCGGACAGGTAGCGCACGCGCGACTCGCTGGCCTTGCGTTCGGTGATGTCCGAGAACACGCCGACATAGTGCGTGACGGCGCCGGTCTCATCGAGCACGCGCGTGATGGTCAGCCACTCGGGATAGGTGACGCCGTTCTTGCGCCGGTTGATGATCTCACCCTGCCACAGGCCGACGGATTCGATGGTGCGCCACATGCGCTCGTAGAAGGCATGGTCGTGCTGGCCGGAAGCGAGCATGCGCGGGTTGCGGCCGACGACGTCCGTGGTGCTGTAGCCGGTGATTTCGGTGAAGGCCGGGTTGACCGAAGCGATGGTGCGGTCGGCGTTGGCGACAAGGATGCCTTCGGCGCTGGCCTCGAAGACGCGCGCTGCGAGGCGCAGGTGGCGGTCGGCATCGGCTTGCGCATCGGCGGCGCGGCGCAGGCGGCGGTAGAACAGGATCGCCAGCGCGAGCACGGTGCCGAGCGAGAGCGCGACGATGCTGCTCATCAGCTTGACTTCGTCGCGCCACTCCTCGAGCGCGGCGTCGCGGCTGTAGTGGCTGAGGACCACGAAGGGAAAGCGCCGCGAAGCGCGGTGCGCGGCGATGCCGTCCGGTTCCTCCGGCATGGCGGCCGGGTCGATCCCCTGGCCCGCCTGCGCGCCCGTCGCACGCATTCCCGGCGTGTCTTCCTCGCGCGTGGAGAACAGCAGCGTGCCGTCGTAGCGCAGCACGCGCACGGCGCTGCCGCGGGCCTTCTCCAGTTGGCCGAGGTAGCCGAGGAAGTAGTCGGGATTGATGGTCGCCAGCAGCTGCGCCGGGCGACCGCCGAAGACGACCGAGCGCACGATCGGCAGGAAGGTCAGCGCATCTCCGGAGGCGGGTTGCTCGGGCGTCGTCGGCCGGCCCTCGTCGAAGTCGCGGCCCAGCCAGGGCGGACCGATGCGCAGCAGCTCGGCCGGTGGGGCCGCCGGCGGCAGGAAGTCGCCGAGGGCGACCTGCGTGCCGACGTTGCGCGGATTCGAGCTGGCGACGATGCGCCGGCTGTCGTCGAGCAGGGAGATCGAGCGCAGGTAGGGCGCCAGGCGCACGGCGGCGGCGAAGTTGCGGCCGGCACGCTCAGGCTCGCGGGCGTCGTTCGCCTCGAGCGCGTTCTGCAGCGTCAGGTCGATGTTGTGGAAGCTCTGGGTCAGGTAGTCCTCGATCGCGCGCGCCTGCAGGGCCGCGATGCGCTGGCCGTGGTCGAGGTCTTCGCTGCGCAGGCGCGCGAGGGTGTAGGCCGTGGCGGCGACGACCACCGCGGACAGGGCGGCGACCAGTCCCAGGTACAGCCGGCGCGAGCGCGCGTGGCGGAAGTCGAGCATCAGTCCTTCACCAGGATCGGGTCGAGCTTGTGGCGGCGGGCGGCGGCGGCGAGGCGGCCGTCGCGCTTGACGTCGCTCATGAAGCGCTCGATGCGCGCGTACCAGCGGTCGTCGCCGGGCTTGACGGCGTAGGCGTACGGCGTGATGTGCCAGGTCTCGGGCGGCGCGACGAGGCGCGCCCAGTCCGTGGTCTCGAGCATGCGGCGGCTGAACGGATAATCCGTCATGAAGACGTCGGCGCGGCCCGACTCGACTTCCTGCTCGCGTCCCTGCGTGGTCGCCGTGACGAGCAGCGTGGCGCGGCGCAGGCGCGCGCGCATCACCGGCTCGTGCAGCGTTCCCTTGGCGACGACGACGACGACCCCGGGGCGGTCGATGTCGTCCCAGTTGCGGATGCGCCGGTTCGACTTGGTGGTGATGGCGTAGATATCGCTCGCCAGGTGCGGCCGCGTGAAGCGCAGGCGCTCCTGGCGCTGCGGCGTGATGCCGACGGCGAACATGGCGATGTCGCAGCGGTCCTGCGTGAGGTCGTCGATCAGCTGAGCGAACGAGCTGTCGACGAATTCCGGCTTGACGCGAAGATCCTTCGCCAGTTCGTGCGCCAGGTCGACATCGATGCCGGCGAGGGCTTGCGTCTTGGGGTCGCGCCAGGAGATGCCGTAGTAGTCGGGCCAGATGCAGACCTGGAGGCGGCCGGCCGCGATGATGCGTTCGAGACGGCTTTCCAGTGCCCAGGCGGGCTGGGTGGCGAGGATCAGGGCAATGAACCCGAGGGCGAGGGGACTCATTCGCATGGCATCCACAGGTGATGCGCCTAGTCTATCCGCTTATGCCCATTGCCTGAAAGCGGTTTTTAGGCGTCGAGCAGCAGGTACCTAGACGTGCGAAGACGCGTGGGCAAGGGCGCGGTCATGTCAGAGCAGGCCGAGTTCGCCGAGCCAGGCACGCAGCCCGGCAGCGCTCGCATAGCCGTGCGCCACGAAGCCGAGGGCGCGAGCCGTCGCCACGTTCGCCGGGTTGTCGTCGATGAAGGCGCAGCGTTCCGGCGCCAGCCCGTGGCGGCGGCAGAGCAGTTCGAAGATCGCGGCGTCGGGCTTGATCAGCTTCTCTTCGCCCGAGACGACGATGCCGCGGAACAGCCGCAGGAACGCGAAGCGGCGGCGCGCAATCGGGAACAGCTCGGCCGACCAGTTGGTCAGCGCGTAGAGCGGAATGTCGCGTTCGTGCAGCGCCTCGAGAACGGAGACGGTCTCTTCGAAGGCGCCGGCGAGCATCTCCTCCCAACGGCCGTAATAGGCGGCGATGAGCTCGGCATGTTCGGGAAACAGCGCGACGCGTTCCGCGGTGGCCTCGGCGACGGGGCGGCCGGCATCCTGCAGTTCGTTCCAGTGTTGCGGGCAGACCTCGGCGAGGAAGCGGCTGCGCTCGGCTTCGTCGGGAATCAGGTTCCGATAGAGGTGATGCGGATTCCAGTCGACCAGCACGCCGCCGAGGTCGAACACGACGGTGTCGATCGAACCGCTCACAGGCGTCGCTTCAGGCATTCGAGGTAGGCGGCGCCGTCGGGCGGTGCCTTGTCGCGCTGGGCGCGCCAGATGGTTTCGCCCAGGCATTCGAGCACGTCGTGCAGTGCCGCGTGCGCCTCGCTGTGCTTGTTGGCGAGCGCCGCGAAGGCGGCCTTGATGCCGGGCGGCTGGTCGATCTGCAACTGCTCGGCGACGGCCAGGTGCAGCGAGAGATGCAGGAAGGGATTGGTCTCGCCGTCCTCGGGCGTCCAGTCGCGCGCCAGCGCCGCGCCGTCGCCGGACAGCAGCGCGTGGTATTCCGGATGCAGGGCGACGATGTCGGCGGCCATGGTTTCGAGCGGCGTCGCCGGCAGGCTCTCGCAGCGCTTGCGCCAGGCGTCGGCGAGGAAGCGGCGCGCCTCGTCGCGGCTAGGGTTGAACACGGGTCTTGTCCTTGTATTCGCAGAGATCGTTGATGACGCAGCGCGGGCATTCCGGCACGCGCGCCTTGCAGACGTAGCGGCCGTGCAGGATCAGCCAGTGGTGCGCGTGGGCGCCGAACTCCGCCGGCACCGCCTTGAGCAGCTCTTCCTCGACCGCCAGCACGTCCTTGCCGGGCGCGAGCCCCGTGCGGTTGGCGACGCGGAAGACATGCGTGTCGACCGGCATCGTCGGCTCGCCCCAGACGACGTTGAGCACGACGTTCGCCGTCTTGCGGCCGACGCCGGGCAGCGCCACCAGCGCGTCGCGGTCGCGCGGCACTTCGCCGCCGTGGCGCTCGACCAGCAGTTGCGCGAGCGCGGCGACGTTCTTCGCCTTCGTCTTGTAGAGGCCGATGGTGCGGACGTACGGCTCGATGCCGTCGGCGCCGAGCGCAGCCATCGCCTGCGGCGTCGGCGCCGTCGCGAACAGCGCGCGCGTGGCGAGATTCACGCTCTTGTCGGTCGCCTGCGCCGAGAGCACCACGGCGACGAGCAGCTGGAACGGGGAGCCGAATTCGAGTTCGGTGACGGGATGCGGATTGGCTGCGCGCAGGCGGTCGAACAGCGCGTGAATCTTCTTCGGCGTCATGGGCGCGAGTTTAGCAGCGGCATGGGCGTCGCCGCTGCAATTGGGTATGATCCGACGGTCTCCGCTATGGCGGAATGAATACGTCACGAAATGCTCGAAACGTCCACGACCCGACGACTCGAACTGCTTGCCGAACTGGAAAAGGGACTCGCCCCGTTCCTCGAGGGCAAGACCGACCGGTTCCCCTGCGAAACCGACGTGCTGGTGCGCGAACTCATCTACCAGGGCGAGCGCAGCGGCATCGAAAAGCTGCGCCAGTCGGCGCAGTCCCTGCTCAGCTTTCACGAAAGCCACGGCGACTCGCCGTTCGACGAAGGCGACCGCGAGCAGATCGCGCTGCTGCTGCACACGCTGCAGCGCCACATCCGCGGCCAAGCCAGCGAAGAGCACGAGCCGCGGCTGATCGCGGAAGTTGCGCACTCCGGACCCAGCGCCAACCGGCGCATCTGCCTGCTGCTCGACAGCCGTGCCGTGTCGGCGATGCTGTCCGCGGCCTTCCGCGACGCCGGCTACGAGCCGGTGGCGATCGCGGCGATGAAGGAGCTGCTGGCGACGCCGGCCGAGCAGGCGCCGGCCGCGATCGTCGCCGACCTCACGCTGTGCCGCGCCGACCCGGACACCAAGCCCTGCATCGAGCGCTTCCGCACCGGCGACTTCCCGCCGGTGCACCTGTTCTGCCTTTCCGGCGGCGACGACTTCAAGGCGCGGCTCGACGCCGTCCGGCTCGGCGCCACGCGCTTCCTGAAGAAGCCCGTCGACGTCGACAAGCTCGTCGCCATCCTCAACGGCGTCACGGCTCGCCAGTCGCCGCAGGCCTTCCGCGCCTTGCTGGTCGACGACGATCGCGCGCTGACCGCGCTGTATGCAAGCGTGCTCGAGCAGGCCGGCATCGAGACGCGCGCCTGCAACGAGCCGCTCGATGCGCCGGCCGTGGTCGCCGACTTCCGCCCGGACGTCATCGTCACGGACGTCTACATGCCGGGCTGCAACGGATTCGAGCTGGCCGCGCTGTTGCGCCAGGACGAAGCCCTCGCCGACACGCCGATCCTGTTCCTGTCGAGCGAGACCGACGTCGGCCGGCAGATGGCGGCACTCGATCTCGGCGCCGACGATTTCCTGACCAAGCCGGTGCAGCTCGAGGTGCTGAGCGCGGCGGTGATGGCGCGCGCCAAGCGGGCGCGCATGCTCAAGCGCATCCGGCGCGAGTTCCAGCAGGCCAAGGCCGACGCCGAGCGCGCCAGCCAGGCCAAGTCCAGCTTCCTCGCCAACATGAGCCACGAGCTGCGCACGCCGCTCAACGGCGTGCTCGGCTACGCGCAGTTGCTGGAGGCGGAACTGGAAGGGCATCCGAACGAGGAGCTGCGCAGCTTCCCGGTCGCCATCCGCCGCGCCGGCCGGCATCTGCTGGAGATCATCAACGAGATCCTCGACCTCGCGCGCATCGAGGCGGGGCACCTCGACATCACCATCGACGACATCCACGTCGCCGACGTCATCGCCGAGTGCCTAGTGCTCGTGGCGCCGCTCGCGCGCAGCCGCGGCATCGAGCTGACGACGCAGGTGCCGCCGGACTGCTGGGTGCGCGCCGATGCCGGGCGCCTCAAGCAGATCGCGCTCAACCTGATCTCCAACGCCGTCAAGTACAACCGCGAGGCCGGCCGCGTGCGCATCGAGGCGCACGCCGAGCCGGGCCGCTGGCGCATCTCCGTCATCGACAGCGGCCACGGCATCGCCAGCGAAGGCATGGCCGAGCTGTTCAAGCCGTTCTCGCGCCTGAACGCAGGCCGCGAAGGCATCGAGGGAACGGGCATCGGCCTGGTCATCGCCATGCGCCTGACCGAGGCCATGGGCGGCCAGATCGGCGCCGCCAGCAAGCGCGGCGAGGGCAGTGAATTCTGGTTTGCGCTGCCCGCCGGCAGCGCGCACGCCTAAGCGGCGTCGGTCTGGACCGCCGCGCTGGGCGGCGGCGTGCTGCGGGCGCGCCGGGCGGCGCGGGCGTCGATCCAGTTGCGGCCGGCGATGAGCAGGGCGAGGGCGAAGAAGGCGCCGGGCGGCAGGATGGCGACTAGGAAGCCCGGATAGTCTTCGGGCAGTACCTGCCAGCCGTGCAGGCTTGGGAACACCATTTCGATGCCACCGAAGAGCGTGCCCTGGCCCAGGAGTTCGCGGACCGCACCGAGCACGACGAGCACGGCCGTCAGGCCGAGCCCCATGGCAGCGCCGTCGATCGCCGAGGCGATCGCTTCGTTCTTGGCGCCGAACGCCTCGACGCGCGCCAGCACGATGCAGTTGGTGACGATCAGCGGGATGAAGATGCCGAGCACGATGTAGAGGTCGCGCATCCAGGCGTTCATGGCGAAGTCGACGACCGTCACCAGCGCGGCGATGATCAGGATGAACACCGGGATGCGGATTTCATAGGGGATGAAGCTGCGCAGCGCCGAGACGGCGAAGCTGGAGACGATCATCACCAGCACCGTCGCCAAGCCGAGGCCGGCGGCGTTGACGACGCTGTTGCTCATCGCCAGCAGCGGGCAGAGGCCGAGCAGCTGGACGATGCCGGCGTTCTGTTTCCAGAGGCCGTTGCGGACGATGTCGGCGTACTGGCTCATGGCGTGGTCTCCGTCACGGCGAAGAGGCGGTCGCGGTTGTCGGCCGCGTATTGCAGCGCACGGCCGACGGTATTGGTGACGGCGCGCGCCGAGATTGTGGCGCCGGTCCTGGCTTCGAAGCGGCCGCCGTCCTTCTTTACCTTCCACTGATCGAGCGGAATCTTGTCGAAGCCGGTGTCGTCGAACTGCTTGATCCAGGGGTTGGCCTTGTTCTTGTCCTTCTTCGGCTCGATGTAGTCGCCGAGCCCCGGCGTTTCGCGGTGGTAGGTGACGCGCACGGCGGCGAGTTCGCCGTTGGCGCGCACGGCGATCAGCAGGTCGATGCGGCCGCTGTAGCCGTCGGGCGCCACCGCCTCGATGATCAGCGCCGCCGGGCTGGTGCCGCGCCGGGCGCGATAGACGCGCGAAGGCGCCTGGGTGCCGAGCGCGGGCGTCGGCGGCAGTTCGATCGTGTCGCGCAGCAGGTCGTTGTCGTATTCGGCCGGCGACAGCACGGCGCCGATCAGCTCCATCTTCGCCTGTTCGTTGCTGGCATCGATCGCCGGCTTGGTCAGCTTGTAGGTGGCCGCCATCAGCGCGGTGAACACCAGCGTGAAGACGAGCAGCACGAGCGCTGTACCGAACGACACGCGCACGGTGTTGGGCGGCGGCAGCGGCGTTTCTTCGGCGCTCATCGGCGCGCTCCGTCGTTCTTGTGGCCGAACACCGGCGGCTGCGTCTTGAGGTCGATCAGCGGCGCGGCGATGTTCATCAGGATGGTGGCGAAGGCGACGCCGTCCGGATAGGCGCCGAAGGTGCGGATCACCCAGTCGATGATGGCAATGCCTGCGGCAAACATCAGCTTGCCCTTCGGCGTGGTCGCGCCCGAGACCGGGTCGGTGGCGATGAAGAAGGCGCCGAGCATGGCGCCGCCCGCGAACAGGTGGAACAGCGCGCCGGCGTAGCGGTCGGGCGAGATCAGGTTGAACAGGCCGGCCGTGAGCGCCAGCGTCACGATGAAGCCGACCGGGATGTGCCAGGTGATGATGCGCTGCTGGATCAGCCAGAGGCCGCCGACGAGGTAGCCGGCGGCGATCCACTCGAAGCCGCGGCCGCCGAAGACGCCGAACGCAGGATTGCTGCCGAGGACGCCGGCGACGGCGCCGCCGCTATGCAGGCCGGTGCGTAGGCTGTCGAGCGCGGTGGCTTGCGTGATGGCGTCGAGCACGCGTTCGCCGCCGAAGATCAGCTTCAGTTGCGTCGAGAATTCCATGCCGAGGCCGGGCGCGGGCCACTGCGACATCAGTTGCGGATAGGCGACGATCATCAGCGCGAAGGCCGCCATCGCCGGGTTGAATACGTTCTGGCCGAGCCCGCCGTAGAGGTGCTTGACGACGACGACCGCGAACAGCGTCGCGACGACGACCATCCACCAGGGCGCGATCGGCGGCAGCGACAGCGCGAGCAGCCATCCGGTCACCAGCGCGCTGCCGTCGGAGACGAACAGCCAGACCGGCTTTTCGCGCAGCGACAGGATCGCCGCCTCGCCGGCGACGGCGGCGACGGATGCCAGCGCGATCTGCACCAGGATGCCGGCGCCGAAGAACCAGACGTAGGCGGCGATGCCCGGCAGCAGGGCGACGAGCACGCGCAGCATGACGCTGCGCACGCTGGCGGGCTGGCGGAAGTAAGGAGAATTGAAGGCTGCGCTCATTGTTGTTGTGCCTGCTTCTGCGCTTCAGCGCGCCGGGCCTCGGCTTCGGCGACCTGCGCCTGCTGCTCGGGCGTCAGGTTGTCGGTGTTCTTCGGCGTGGCCGCCTGCTGCTTGGCGCGCTCCATGGCCGCGGCGATCAGCGCCTTCTTGGCGTCCTCGTCTGAAGCTTCGACGGCCGGCGTGCCGGTGGCAGCGGCCGCAGCCGCCATCTTCGCCTTGGTCTCGGCGGCCTTGGCGGCGAGCTTGGCGGCCTTCTCGGCCTTTTCGCGCTCCTCGCGCGCCATGCGGAACTCGTAGCGTACGCGCGCCTCGTCGGCCGCGGCCTTCTCGGTCTCGCGCGCCCAGATCTCGCTTTTGGCGAAGCGGTAGTAGTCGACCAGCGGAATCCGCGACGGGCAGACGTACGAGCAGCAGCCGCACTCGATGCAGTCGAACAGGTGGTATTCCTGCGCCTTGCCGAAGATCTTGGCGCGCGAGTACCAGTACATCTCGAACGGCTGCAGGTCGGTCGGGCAGACCTTTGCGCATTCGCCGCAGCGGATGCACGGCATCTCGGGCGCCGGGGGCGGGAACAGCGCAGGCGAGCCGACGAGGATGCAGTTGGTCGCCTTGACCACGGGCACGTCGGCCGAGGGCATGGCGAAGCCCATCATCGGGCCGCCCATGATGATGCGGTCGGTGTCGGGCCTGGGGCCGGCGAGCGCGATGAGGTCCTTCATCGGCGTGCCGAAGCGCACCTCGTAGTTGCGCGGACGCTCGACGTTGCCGGCGACGGTGACGACGCGGGAAACCAGGGGGCGGCCGAGTTCGACGGCTTCGAAGACCGCATGGATGGTGCCGGTGTTGAAGCACTGCACGCCGTAGTCGGTGGAGCGCTTGCCGTGCGGCACCTCGATGCCGGTCAGCACGCGGATCAGCTGCTTGGCGCCGCCGGCCGGGTAGCGCGTCGGGATCGGCACGATCTCGATGCCGCTCTCGCCGCTCGCCGCCAGCGCCGCACGCATCGCGTCGATCGCCTCGGGCTTGTTGTCCTCGATGCCGATCAGCGCCTGGCCGGCCTTGGTCAGCTCGCGCATGATCGCGGCGCCACGGACGATGCCGGGCGCGCGCTCGCGCATCTGCATGTCGTCGCAGGTGATGAAGGGTTCGCATTCGGCGCCGTTGATCACCAGCGTGTCGAGATGGCCCTTCTTGCCGGGATTGACCTTGAGATAGGTCGGGAACACCGCGCCGCCGAGGCCGACGATGCCGGCGTCGCGCAGCGCGTCGCGCACTTCATCGGGCGCCATGGAGCGCCAGGGCATCGGCTGCAGCTCGGCCCATTCGTCGCGGCCGTCGGGCTCGACCACCACGCACAGCGCCGAGAGGCCCGAGGTGTGCGGCATCAGGCGCATCTCGACCGCCTTGACGCGGCCCGAGGTCGAAGCGTGGACGGACGAGGAGACGAAGCCGTCGGGGCCGCCGATCAACTGGCCCTTCTTGACCGTCTCGCCGGCGGCGACCAGCGGGCGCGGCACGCCGCCGATGCTCTGGTGCAGCGGAATCACCAGCTCGGCCGGCAGCGGCGCGACGGCGATGGACTGCGTCGTCGACGGTTCCTTGTGGTACTGGGGCTTGACGCCGCCATGGAAGCCGAACAGCTTGCGCAGGGCGCTCATGCGGCGGCCTCCGTGCGCTGCGGCTTGATCTCGAACACCGGGTACTTCCACTTCCAGGTCTCGACCGTCTCGGCGACCGGCTCCATGGTGATGCAGTCGACCGGGCAGGGCGCGACGCAGAGTTCGCAGCCCGTGCAGAGGCCCGCGACTACCGTATGCATTTGCTTCGCCGCGCCGACGATGGCATCGACCGGGCAAGCCTGGAGGCAAAGGGTGCAGCCGATGCAGACGTTCTCGTCGATCAGCGCCACGCTCTTCGGCTTCTCGGTGCCGTGTTCTTCGGAGAGCGGCTTGTATTCGCGGCCGAGCAGGTCGGCGAGCTTGCGGATGCCTTCCTCGCCGCCGGGCGGGCAGCAGTTGATGTCGGCGTCGCCCTTGGTGATCGCCTCGGCGTAGGGTTTGCAGCCCGGGTAGCCGCACTGGCCGCACTGCGTCTGCGGCAGGATGGCGTCGATCTTCTCGACCAGCGGATCGCCCTCGACCTTGAAGCGGATCGAGGCCCAGCCGAGCGCGGCACCAAGCACGACGGCGCCCAGCGCCATGACGAGGATGGCTTCGAGCATCAGCGGTACTTGTCGAGGCCGGCGAAGCCCATGAAGGCGAGGCTCATGAGGCCGGCGCTGACCAGGGCGATCGGGTTGCCGCGGAAATAGACGGGAATCTCGGCGCCTTCGAGGCGCTCGCGCATGCCGGCGAACAGGATCAGCGCCACCGAGAAGCCAACGGAGGAACCGAAGCCGAACACCAGCGACTGCATGAAGTCGTGGCCGAGCGCGATGTTGAGCAGCGGCACGCCGAGCACGGCGCAGTTGGTGGTGATCAGCGGCAGGTAGATGCCGAGCACCTGGTGCAGCACCGGGCTCGTCTTCTGGATCACCAGCTCGGTGAGCTGGACGATCGCCGCGATGGTGACGATGAAGGACAGGGTGCGCAGGTATTCGAGCTGGTTGGGGATCAGCAGCCAGTGGTCGATGACGAAGCTGGTGCCGCAGCCGAGCGTCAGCACGAAGGTTGTCGCGGCGCCCATGCCGAGCGCGGTCTCGATCTTCTTGGACACGCCCATGAACGGGCAGAGCCCGAGGATGCGGACGAAGACGACGTTGTTGACGAGAACGGCGCCGAGGAGAATGAAGATGTAGCTGGTCATGGGAGGAGTGGTTCGCGCACTCGTGGGGCCGAATCCGCGAAGCCCGCGATTATCCCTGATAAGAGCGGGGCGGACAACCCTGATACCTGCCCAAGTACTTGACTGCGGAAGGCTCGCCGGGGGTCAGGCTCGCGTCGCGGCGACGCATTCCTTGATGAGTTCGGGGCCGCGGTAGATGAGGCCCGAGTACACCTGCACCAGGGCCGCGCCGGCGTCCAGCTTGGCCTTGGCGCGGGCGCCGTCGACCACGCCGCCGGCCGCGATCACCGGCAGTTCGCCGGCGAGTTTCTGCACGAAGGCGCGCAGCACGGCAGTGGATTTCTCGAACACCGGCAGGCCCGAGAGGCCGCCGGTTTCGGCGCCGTGCGGCAGTCCTTCGACGCCTTCGCGCGAGAGCGTGGTGTTGGTGGCGATGACGGCGTCGATGCGATGCCGGCGCAGCGCGTCGGCGATGTTGGTGATCTGCGCGTCGTCGAGGTCGGGTGCGATCTTGAGCGTCAGCGGCACGTAGCGGCCGTAACGTTGGGCGAGTTCGGTCTGCTTCGCCTTCAGGGTGCCAAGCAGGGCGTCGAGCTCCGACTCGCCCTGCAGCTGGCGCAGGTTCTTGGTGTTCGGGCTCGAGATGTTGACCGTGACATAGCTGGCGTGCGCGTAGACCTTCTCGAGGCAGATCAGGTAGTCGTCGACGGCCTTCTCGATCGGCGTGTCGAAGTTCTTGCCGATGTTGATGCCGAGCACGCCGCGGTAGCGGGCCGCGGCGACATTCGCGACCAGCGCGTCGACGCCGTGGTTGTTGAAGCCCATGCGGTTGATGATGCCCTGCGCCTCGGGCAGGCGGAACAGCCGCGGCTTGGGATTGCCGGGCTGCGGGCGCGGCGTGACCGTGCCGATCTCGAGACTGCCGAAGCCCCAGGCGGCGAGGCCGTCGATCGCTTCGCCGTTCTTGTCGAGGCCGGCGGCGAGCCCGATGCGGTTGGGGAATTCGATGCCCATGACCTTGGCCGGCGTGTCCGGCAGCGGGCGATAGGCCGGCGCGAGGCCGGTGCGGCCGAGCGTGCGCATGCCGGCGATGGCGGCTTCGTGCGCGGTCTCGGGATCGAAGGCGAAGATGAAGGGCTTGACGAGGCAGTAGGGCAGCATGGCCGCGATTCTATCGATTCCGCTACCATTCCCGGCAAAGTGATACGGGAAAACAAGAATGGCTTTCACCAACCCCGCCGACAGGGCGCTGCTCCGGCTCGAAATGCGCCGCTACGTGACGCGCTGCGAGAACACTGCCGGACTGCTGCAGCGCGCCGACAGCCTGCGTGAAGTCGCGCGGCTGGGCTCGAGCCCGATGCCCTACCAGCTCGCCAACGAGGTCGAAGCCCGCGAGGCGGAGCACCGCCTGCACCTGGCGACCGAGGATCGCGCCAAGGAAATCATCATGGCGCAGATCGGCGCCTACGCGAAGGCGGATCCCGACCACCGCAGCGGGATGCGCAGCCGCATGCTCGAGGAGTGGACCACCCTCTCGGGGCCGCTGACCTACCTGCGCAGCTGGGCGAAGGGCAAGCTGACGCTTGCCGAGCAGGCGCTCTGACCGGCTAACGCTCGTCTTCGGCCGGCGTCTCGACCCACTGGCCGAGGCGGAAGATTTCACTCGGGCGGAAAGCCGCCTTGTAGGCCATCTTGCGGCTGTCCTTGATCCAGTAACCGACGTAGAGGTAGGGCAGGCCGGCGCGCCGGCAGTGCTCGATCTGCCAGAGCACCGCGTAGGTGCCGTAGCTGGCGCTGGGATGGTCGGGCTCGTAGAAGGTGTAGACCGAGGACAGGCCGTCGGCGAGGCGGTCGATGATGCTGACCATGCGCAGCACGCCGTTGGCGCGGAATTCGACCAGCGCGCTGTCGACATGCGTCTGCAGCAGGAAGTGCGCGTACTGGTCGCGGCTGTCCTGGTCCATGCCGCCGCCTTCGTGGCGCGCGGCCTGGTAACGCTGGTAGAGCGCGTAGTGCTCCTCGCGGAACGCCAGCGGCAGTTCGTGGGCGACGAGGTGCGCGTGGCGCCTGAACGCGCGCCGCTGGCTGCGCGTGGGCTCGAAGCGTTGCGTCAGGATGCGCATCGGCAGGCATTCGCGGCAGGCGTCGCAATACGGCCGGTAGGTGAAGACGCCGCTGCGGCGGAAGCCGGCCCGCACCAGTTCGCCGTAGGTGGCGGCGTCGATCAGGTGCGTCGGCGTCGCCACCTGCGAGCGCGCCACGCGGCCCGGCAGATACGAGCAGCCATAGGGCGCCGTGGCGTAGAACTGCAGCAGCGGGAAGGGCGGCAGGTCGCGCAGGTGGGCCATGGTCAGGCCTTGCGGCAGGCGTCGGCTACGGCGTCCGCCGGCCATCGGCCCGGCTCGACGTTGTCGACGACGAGCCGGTCGAGCAGGGCGCGGAATTCGGCGCGCGGAATCGGGCGGGCGCCCAGCGAGGCGAGGTGTGCGGTTTCCATCTGGCAGTCAATTATGCCGAAACCCAGGCGCCGCAACTGTGCGCCGAGATGCGCGAGGGCGATCTTTGAGGCGTCGGTGGCGCGCGAGAACATCGACTCGCCGAAGAAGGCCCGGCCGATGGCGACGCCGTAGAGCCCGCCGGCGAGCTTGCCGTCGATCCAGGTTTCCACGCTGTGCGCGAAGCCGAGCGCGTGCAGCCGCTCGTAGGCGGCGCGCATCTCGCGCGTGATCCAGGTTCCCGCCTGGCCTTCGCGCGGTGCCGTCGCACAGGCTGCCATGACGTCGGTGAATGCGGTGTCGAGGCGCACTTCATAGGGCTTGTTGCGCAGCGTCTTCGCCAGTGACCGGCTGATCCTGATCTCGTCCGGGAACAGCACCATGCGCGGGTCCGGGCTCCACCAGAGGATCGGCTCGCCCTTCGAGTACCACGGGAATATCCCGCGCGAGTAGGCGGCGAGCAGCCGGTGCGGCGAGAGGTCGCCGCCGGCGGCGAGCAGGCCGTTGGGTTCGGCGAGCGCGGTCTCGAGCGGAGGAAAAACCGGCTCGGACGGAAGCCAAGGGATCATGCCGGCAGTGTATGCGACGCGCCGTCAGCGCGGGAAGGCAACGACGTGGTCGACGTCGAGGCGGATGCCGATCTTCTCGCCGATGGCGTGGTTGTGGTGCGAAGGAACGAGGGACAGCACCTCGGCGCCCGAAGGCAGCCGCAGGGTGTAGAGAAACTCGGCGCCGCGAAAGGCCTTGCGCGTGACTTCGGCCAGCACGGTCGAGGCGTCGTCATGCACGACGTCGTCGGGGCGCAGCAGCACGTCGAGGCGACAGTCCTTGCCGCAGTTCATGCACGACACGCCGCAGGTCAAAGGCACGTGGGCGTCGAGCACGCCGAGTTCGACGCGCACCGATTCACGCGTCAGCACTTCGCCGGGCAGGAACACGCCCTGGCCGACGAAGTCGGCGACGTAGCGCGTCGCCGGCCGGTGGTAAAGATCGTAGGGGGTGGCCCACTGCTCGATGCGGCCCTCGCGCATGACGCCGACGACGTCGGCCACGACGAAGGCCTCGTGCTGGTCGTGGGTGACGAGAATCGCCGTCGTGCCGGTGGCCTTGAGGATGCCGCGCACTTCGAGCGACAGGCGCTCGCGCAGTTCGACGTCGAGGCTCGAGAACGGCTCGTCGAGCAGCAGCAGGCGCGGCTTCGGCGCCAGCGCACGGGCCAGCGCGACGCGCTGCTGCTGGCCGCCGGAGAGTTCGTGCGGATACTTGGCGCCCTGGCCGGCGAGGCCGACGAGGTCGAGCAGTTCGCCGACGCGCTGCCGGCGCTGGCCCTCGTCCGCGTCGCGCATGCCGAAGCTGATGTTGGCGGCCACCGTCAGGTGCGGGAACAGCGCGTAGTCCTGGAACACCATGCCGATGCGGCGCTTCTCCGGCGGGACGTGGCGCGTCGCGCTGGCGACGAGTTCGTCCTGGAGGCGGATCTCCCCGCGGGTCGGCGCCTCGAAACCGGCGATCAGGCGCAGCACCGTCGTCTTGCCGCAGCCGGAAGCGCCGAGCAGGCAGCCGATCTCGCCCGGCTCGAGGTCGAACGACAACTCGCGCACGACGGCGTGCTTGCCGTAGGCATGGTCGACGCGGTCGAAGCGGAGAATTGGCATATTTCCGGCTAGATAAGAATTGCTCTCAATTATAATCACCTGAATCCCTTCCGGGCTCAGTCACCTTGCGCCATCCGCTCGCGGTCTTTTCCCTCGTCGTTGCAGCCGTCGTCGCGCTTCCCGTGCTGTCGGTCGGCGTCAATCTGTTTTCCGGCGGGACGGCGGAGACGTGGTCGCACATGGCGGAGACGGTTCTCGGCGAGTACGTGCTGAACTCGTTGCTGCTGTGCATTGGCGTCGGCATCGGCGTCGCGGCCATCGGCACCGGCGCGGCGTGGCTCGTTTCGCTCTACGAGTTCCCCGGCCGGCGTGTGTTCGAATGGGCGCTGCTGCTGCCGATGGCGATGCCGGCGTACGTCATGGCCTACACCTACACGGACTTCCTGCAGTTCGTCGGCCCGGTGCAGACATGGCTGCGCGAGAGCTTCGGCTGGCGCCGCGGCGATTACTGGTTTCCGGACATCCGTACGCTCGGCGGGGCGGTGGCGATGTTCTCCTGTGTGCTCTATCCGTATGTCTACCTGCTCGTCCGCACGGCGCTGATCGAGCGCGCCGCGGGGCTCGCGGACGCCGCGCGCGTGCTCGGGCTGTCGCACTTCGCGGCCTTCGCACGCGTCTCGCTGCCGCTGGCGCGGCCGGCGATCGCAGCCGGCGTTGCACTGGCGCTGATGGAGACGCTGGCCGACTACGGGACGGTCGCCTATTTCGCGGTGGGCACCTTCACGACGGGCATTTACCGCGCGTGGTTTTCGCTCGGCGACCGCGTCGCGGCGGCCCAGTTGGCGGCGTGCCTGCTCGGATTCGTCCTGCTGCTCCTGGCGATGGAGCGGATCTCGCGCGGCCGCGCGCGCTATCACGCCGGCGGCGGCCGGCGCAGCGCGCGCCGCCGTCCGTTATACGGCCTGCGCGCGTTGCTGGCCGCGGCCGGCTGCATGGTGCCGCTCGCGGTCGGCTTCATCCTGCCGGCGGTCCTGCTGGTGAAGATGGCGCTCGGCGAGGGCGACGCGGAATTCGGCGCGCGCTACTGGATACTGGCGCGCAACAGCTTCGTGCTGGCGGCGCTCGCGGCGACGCTCGCGGCGGCGCTGGCCGTCCTGCTCGCGTACGGTGCGCGCGGGGCGCGCAGCGCATGGCCCAGGATCGCGAACCGGCTGGTCGGCCTCGGCTATGCGGTGCCCGGCTCGGTGATCGCCGTCGGCGTGCTGATTCCGGTAACCCGCCTCGATCACTGGCTGGCGGCGCTGTGGGAGCAGGCGTCGGGCACGCATCCGGGCCTGCTGTTGACCGGCGGCATCGCGGCGCTGGTCTATGCCTACCTGGCGCGCTTCCTGTCGATCGCCCTGCAGACCGTCGAGACGGGGCTTGGCCGCATCACCGCGAGCATCGACGCGGCGGCGCGCAGCCTCGGCAGCAGTCCGTCGGAGACCTTGCGCCGCGTGCATCTGCCGCTGGTGTCGGGCAGCGTGCTGTCGGCGGCGCTGCTGGTGTTCGTCGATGTCATGAAGGAACTGCCGGCGACGCTCGTCATGCGGCCGTTCAGCTTCGACACGCTGGCGACGCAGACCTACACGCTGGCGGCCGACGAGCGTCTGGCGGAGGCGTCGACGGCGGCGCTGGCGATCGTCGCCGTCGGACTGCTGCCGATATTCGTGCTGGCGCGCCAGATCGCCAAAGGCAAGGCAGCCAGCGGCTGCTAGTCAGTTGACGCGCGCGTCGTCGCCCCAGAGGCGCGACATCTGGATCGGGAAATCGATCTTGTCGAGCGTCAGCACGTCCTGGATCTTGAAGGCTTCGAGGACGGTCTTGCGCATCAGCGGCACGGTCAGCGCGGCGCCGCTCTGGCCAAGCATGGAATACGCGATGGGCGCGTCGGCGTTGTCCGTCGGCGTCACGACGACGGCGATCTCAGAATTGCGCAGCCGCACGATGGTGCCCGGCGGGTAGAGCCCGAGGACGCGCAGCAGGTAGGCGGCAACCGTGGTGTCGATCTCGGCGCCCTTCTGGATGTAGAGGTCGCGCAGGACGACGTTGGGCGGCTGGGTCGGCCGGTACTTGCGGATCGAGATGCGGGCACAGTAGCGGTCGGCGAGGCCGACGATCTTCGCACCGGTGTGAATGTCCGGGCCGGCAAGGCCGTCGGGATAGCCGCTGCCGTTGTCGTATTCGTGGTGCTGGCGGACGCACTTGAGCCAGTATTCGTCCGCGACGCCATACTTGCGCAGGCGCTCTTCGCTGTGCTGCGGATGGGCCTTGATGAGGGCGCGGATGCGGTCGTTCAGCGGCGTCTTGACCTCGTGAAGCTGGTCCTGGATCTCGTACATGCTGATGTTCATGGTCAGCGCCGCGGCCGTCAGCGAGCGGATTTCTGGCGCGGGCAATACCATCGCACGCGCCATGAGATTGGAGAGGATTGCCGTGTTGATGTGGTGGCGCATCGCGTAGCTATCGTCCTGCATCAGCAGGATCGAGGCGATGGCGACGTCGGGCTTGGTCTGGCAGGCGAGGTCGATGAGCTGGGCGGTGCGCTGGACGCGGCCGGGGAAGTCGCGGATGGCGCCGAGATCCTGGCTGGGGAGGGCGCAAAGACGGCGCGCATCGACCAGATATTGGAGCGCGCTGGGTTTTTCTTCCGGTGGCGGCGCGGCCGGCTGTTCGCGGCGCGCCTCGTCGCTCAGGAACAGCCCGTCGTCGAGCAGGCGGTCGAGTGCACGCTGGGTGTCGATGACGGCGCCGCGACGCAGCAGGAGCACGCCGCCGGCATCGAAGACATCCCAAGGCAAGGGATGTCCGACCCTGATGTCATTGGCTGCGACGCGATTTCCCGACACGCGGTTCTCCCGGAGATTTCAGAGTGGGCGATCGTCGGGGGGCGGGGGGCGATTCGCGCCTCTAATATACATCGAACGGGAAGCCTTTGAGCAATAGGGGAAAATGCCGAAAAGGGCCGGTTACCCGGCCCTTCCGGGCGTCATCACTTCCAGCCGGCGCGGTCGAAGACCCGCTGGGCGGAAGCTGCGTTCTTCGACAGGGTCGCGACGGGGAGGTCGTCGGCCTTGAACTTCCCTAGAGATTCGAGCGCCGGGTTGTCGACGCGGACCCCGGTTACCGGCCATTCGTTGTTGCCGTTGGCGAAGTAGCGCTGGGCCTCGTCGGAGGCGAGATACTCGAGAAACTTGACGGCAGCGTCCTTGTGCGGCGCCGTCTTCAGCATGCCGCCGCCGGAGATGTTGATGTGGGCGCCGGTGGTCTTCTGGTTCGGCCAGACGATGCCGATCTTCTCCATGGCCTTCTTGTCTTCCGGCTTCTCGGAGCGGAGCAGGCGGACGAGATAGTAGGTGTTCGACACCGCGACGCCGCATTCGCCGGCCGCGACTGCCTTGATCTGGTCGGTGTCGCCGCCCTTGGGCGCGCGCGCAAAGTTCGCCACCACACCGCGTGCCCATTCCTCAGCCTTCGCTTCGCCGTCATGGGCGATCAGCGAGGACATCAGCGACAGGTTGTAAGGATGGCTGCCGGAGCGGGAGCAGACCTGGCCGCGAAGCTTCGGATTGGCGAGGTCCTGGTAATTCTGGACGTCGCCGGCGGCGACCGTGTCCTTGTTGTGGATGATGACCCGGGCGCGCATGGAGAAGGCGAACCAGTCGGGGCTGCGCAGGTGCGCCGGAATCTTCTGCTCGAGGATGCGGGACTTCACCGGGGCGAAAAGCCCCAGTTCATCCGCCTTGGCCAGCCGCGCCGCATCCACCGTGATGAAGACGTCGGCCGGACTCGCCGCGCCCTCGTTGCGGATGCGTTCGAGGAGTTCGTCTTCCTTGGCTTCGATGCGGTTGATCTTGATCCCGGTCTGCTTGGTGAAGTTGGCGTACAGCGCCTCGTCGGTCTGGTAGTGGCGCGCCGAGTACAAGTTGAGCGCCTTTTCCTCCGCGCCGGCTGCTGCGGAAAAAGCAAGGATCGCTGCAAAAACAGACATCTTTGAAGAATGTTTCACGTTCGTCTCCCGAGTTGGATGACTCATTCTATTGAGAATGGTTCTCAAGGGCAAGCTATGCGAAATCGAAAAAATGGACGTGCATCGGCCTGCCGCGGGGCATCAGGAAACGGGAAACGAGGGGGTTACTGCTCGGTGGCGACGCGGCGGGCGCCGTTGAATCGCTGGCGCCAGTAGCTGTCGTTCATGCTCTCGACGCGGACCGATCCGCCCGAGCGGGGCGAATGGACGAACTTGTCGTCGCCGAGATAGATGCCGACGTGCGAGAACGCTCGCCGCATGGTGTTGAAGAATACGAGATCGCCAGGCTGGAGATCCTTCTTGGCCACCGTCTCGCCGGTCTTGCTGATCTGCTTTGCGTTGTGGGGCAGGTAGAGGCCGAGCCCCTCGCGAAACACATGGCCGACGAACCCGGAGCAGTCGAAGCCCGTCTCCGGCGAGGTGCCGCCGCGGCGATAGCGGATGCCGATGAGGCCGAGCGCCTTCCCTAGCGTCTGCTCGATGCCATCCACCGATGCCGAGGCGACGCGTTCGACGAGCCCTTGCTCAGGCGGCACAGTGGCTTCTTCGGCATGTGCGCCGGCGCACAATGCGACGCCTAGCGCCAGGGCGGCGAGGCGTTTTGCGAGGGAGAGGCTGGACGACATGGGCGCGGACTATAGCCGTTGGCATGCCGGGCTGTAAACCTGTACCCGGTTCCGCGTAAGCCATAAGTCAGGCTGCCCTGCGTATAATTCGGCTCAATCCCGCCTGCCGTGGCGGGATATAAGAAAAGCATCGGAGGACGGCCGTGGGCTTCAAGGCTTACATGATCCACCAGGAGGAAGGGAAGGTCGCCAGTCGATTCGTCGACATGGAGGACGCCCAGCTGGATGCAGGCGAACTGACGATCAGCGTCGCCTGGTCGAGCGTCAATTACAAGGATGCGCTCGCCGCCACCGGCGCGGGCCGCATCATTCGCCGCTATCCCTGCGTCGGCGGCATCGACCTCGCCGGCACGGTCGTGGAGAGCAAGGACGGCCGCTTCGCCGTCGGCGACGAGGTCATCGCCACCAGCTACGATATCGGCGTCGCCCATCACGGCGGCTATGCCCGGAAGGCCCGCGTGCCGGCCGACTGGGCGCTCAAGCTGCCGGCCGGCCTTACGCTCAAGGAAGCGATGTCGCTTGGCACGGCCGGCTTCACCGCCGGGCTCGCCGTCGTGCGCATGGAACACGACGGTCTCAAGCCGGCCAACGGCCCGGTCGTCGTTTCCGGCGCGACCGGCGGCGTCGGCAGTATCGCGATCGAGATCCTCGCGCGCCTCGGCTATGAAGTGGTCGCCCTGACCGGCAAGGAGCAGGAAAGCGATTACCTCAAGCGGCTCGGCGCAAAGGAAGTGATGCTGCGCCAGTCGCTCGACCTCGCCAAGATCAAGCCGCTCGACAAGGCGATGTGGGCGGGCGCCATCGACAACCTCGGCGGCGAAGTGCTGTCGTGGATGGCGAGCACCATGCAGGTCGGCGGCACGCTGGCCTCGGTCGGACTCGCCGCCAGCATGAGCCTGAACACGACGGTCGCACCGTTCATCCTGCGCGGCGTCAGCCTGCTCGGCATCGATTCGGTGAATTGCCCGATGCCACAGCGTGCCGAAGTCTGGCGCCGGCTGGCGACCGACATGAAGCCGGCGCACCTCGCCGAACTCACGCGCACGATCGCGTTCGACGAGCTGCCCGGCGTTTTCGACGATTTCATCAAATCCCGCGTCAAAGGACGCATCGTCGTCGCCATCGGCGACTGACGAAACAACCACCAGGGGGAGTTACATGACGACTTACAAGGAGTTCTATCAGCGCTCGATCGACCAGCCCGACGCCTTCTGGAGCGAGCAGGCGCAACTGATCGACTGGCACAAGCCGCCGCAGAAGGTTTGCGATTACTCGAAGCCGCCGTTCGTCAAATGGTTTTCGGGCGGCGAGACCAACCTCTGCTACAACGCCGTCGACCGCCACGCCGCAAAGCGTCCGAACGACCGCGCGCTGATCTACGTCTCGACCGAGACCAACGAAGAGAAGATCTACAGCTTCGCCGAACTCAAGACGGAAGTCATGCGCATGGCGGCCGTCATGCAGTCGCTCGGCGTGACGAAGGGCGATCGCGTGCTGATCTATATGCCGATGATCGCCGAGGCGACGTTCGCGATTCTCGCTTGCGCTCGCATCGGCGCGATCCACTCGGTCGTGTTCGGCGGTTTCGCCTCCGGCTCGCTGGCGACGCGCATCGATGACGCCAAGCCGAAGCTGATCGTGTCGTCGGACGCGGGCATGCGCGGCGGCAAGGGCGTGCACTACAAGCACCTGCTCGACGAAGCCTGCAACCTGGCCGAATTCCCGCCTCAGAAGGTGCTGATGGTCGATCGCGGCATCGACAAGGATTTCGCCAAGGTTCCCGGTCGCGACGTCGATTACGCAACGCTCCGTGCCCAGCACATGAATGCCGACGTGCCTTGCGTCTGGATGGAGTCGAGCGAGCCGTCGTACATCCTCTACACGTCCGGCACCACCGGCAAGCCGAAGGGCGTGCAGCGCGACACCGGCGGCTACGCGGTAGCGCTGGCCGCGTCGATGAAGCACATCTTCGTCGGCGGCGAGGGCGAGACCATGTTCTCGACCTCGGACATCGGCTGGGTCGTCGGCCACAGCTACATCATCTACGGTCCGCTGATCGCGGGCATGGCGACGGTGATGTACGAAGGCACGCCGATCCGTCCCGACGCCGGCATCTGGTGGCAGCTGGTCGAGAAGTACAAGGTCAACGTGATGTTCTCGGCGCCGACCGCGATCCGCGTGCTGAAGAAGCAGGATCCGGCCTATCTCAAGAAACACGACCTGTCGACGCTCAAGCACCTGTTCCTCGCCGGCGAGCCGCTCGACCAGCCGACGCACGAGTGGATCATGGATGCGCTGCAGCTGCCGGTCATCGACAACTACTGGCAGACGGAGACCGGCTGGCCGATGCTGTCGACCGTCCGCGGCATCGAGGACACCAAGATCAAGTTCGGCACGCCGAGCTTCCCGGTGTTCGGCTTCAACCTCAAGATATTCCGCGAGGACGGCACCGAGTGCAACGCCAACGAAAAGGGCATCGTCGGCGTCGTGCCGCCGCTGCCGCCGGGTTGCCTCTCGACCGTATGGGGGCAGGACGACCGCTTCGTCAGCACCTATTTCAGCCTGTTCAAGGAGCCGCTGGTCTATTCGTCCTTCGACTGGGGCATTCGCGATGAAGAGGGTTACCACTACATCCTCGGCCGCACCGACGACGTCATCAACGTCGCCGGCCACCGTCTCGGCACGCGCGAGATCGAGGAAGCGGTGCAGGGTCACGCCGCGATCGCCGAAGTCGCAGTAGTCGGCGTCGCGGATCAGTTGAAGGGGCAGGAGCCGGTCGCCTTCGCCGTCGTCAAGGATCCGGCGCGCATCGCCACGCCGGAATTGCGCGAGGCGCTCGAGAAGGAAGTGAAGAAGACGGTCGACGACAGCCTCGGTGCCATCGCGCGTCCGAAGCGCGTGCATTTCGTTTCGGGCCTGCCCAAGACGCGCTCCGGCAAGATGCTGCGGCGTTCGATCCAGGCCCTCGCCGAAGGCCGCGATCCGGGCGATCTGACGACCATCGACGACCAGTCGACGCTGGAGCAGATCAAGCAGGCGCTCGGCGTGTAATGCGTTCTTAAAATGTTTGACGCGAGGCGCGATTCATGTAGAATCCGCGCCTCGTTTTGCAGGCGCGTAGCTCAGCTGGTTAGAGCACCACCTTGACATGGTGGGGGTCGTTGGTTCGAGTCCAATCGCGCCTACCAAATTCCGCAGACAGGGCGCCCATATTGAATGCAATGTGTGCGCCCTGTTTCTGTTTCTGGAGCTTGCAGCATGCCGGTCGTAACACTTCCCGACGGGTCGAAACGAGAATATCCGCAGCCACTGACGGTGGCCGAGGTCGCGGCGTCGATCGGCGCCGGACTTGCGAAGGCGGCCTTGGCCGGCAAGGTCGACGGCAAGCTCGTCGATACCTCGCATCGCATCGATCGTGACGTCCAGCTCGCGATCGTCACAGACAAGGATGCCGACGGCGTCGAAATCATCCGCCATTCGACGGCGCACCTCCTGGCCTACGCGGTCAAGGAGTTGTTCCCCGAAGCGCAGGTGACCATCGGTCCGGTGATCGACAACGGCTTCTACTACGACTTCGCCTACAAGCGCCCGTTCACGCCTGAAGACCTCGCGGCCATCGAGAAGCGCATGGCCGAGCTGGCGAAGAAGGATTTCCCGATCACGCGCGAGGAATGGGAACGCGACAAGGCGGTCGCGTTCTTCAAGTCCATCGGCGAGCATTACAAGGCCGAGTTGATCGCCGCGATTCCGGCCGACCAGGCGATCGGCCTCTATCGCGAGGGCGATTTCATCGACCTCTGCCGCGGCCCGCATGTGCCCTCGACCGGCAAGCTCAAGGCCTTCAAACTGATGAAGGTGGCCGGCGCCTACTGGCGCGGCGACGCCAAGAACGAGCAGCTCCAGCGCATCTATGGCACAGCCTGGGCGAAGAAGGACGAGCTCGACGCCTATCTGCACATGCTCGAGGAAGCCGAGAAGCGCGACCACCGCAAGCTCGGCCGCGCGCTCGACCTGTTCCACCTGCAGGAGGAGGCGCCCGGCCTCGTGTTCTGGCATCCGCACGGCTGGACCGTCTGGCAGGAAATCGAGCAGTACATGCGTCGCGTCTATCGCGAGAACGGCTACCAGGAAGTGCGCTGCCCGCAGATTCTCGACCGCACGCTGTGGGAGAAGTCGGGCCACTGGGAGCACTACAAGGCCAACATGTTCACCACGGAGTCGGAGAGCCGCGACTACGCGATCAAGCCGATGAACTGCCCGGGCCATGTGCAGATATTCAACACCGACGTCCGCTCCTACCGCGACCTGCCGCTACGCTATGGCGAGTTCGGCTCCTGCCATCGCAACGAGCCCTCGGGCGCGCTGCACGGCGTCATGCGCGTGCGCGGCTTCACCCAGGACGACGGCCACATCTTCTGCACCGAAGACCAGATCCAGCCCGAGGTCACCGCCTTCAACGCGCTGGTCCGCAAGGTCTATGCGGACTTCGGCTTCACCGATGTCGCCGTCAAGCTGGCGCTGCGCCCCGAGAGTCGCGTCGGTTCCGACGAGGCGTGGGACAAGGCTGAGCACGCGCTGCGCGAAGCCCTGAAGGCCGGCGGCCTGGCCTGGGAGGAACTGCCCGGCGAGGGCGCGTTCTACGGCCCGAAGATCGAATTCCACATCAAGGACGCGATCGGTCGTTCCTGGCAGTGCGGCACCATGCAGGTCGACTTCTCGATGCCCGGCCGCCTCGGTGCCGAGTACGTCGCCGACGACAACGCTCGCTACACGCCCGTTATGCTGCACCGCGCGATCCTCGGCTCGCTCGAGCGCTTCATCGGCATCCTGATCGAAAACCATGCGGGCGCGTTGCCTTTGTGGCTGGCGCCGGTGCAGGTCGTGGTCATGAATATCTCCGAAGCGCAGATCGACTATGCCGAAAGTGTGGCGAATAAACTGCGCGATGCCGGACTGCGCGTGGAAACCGATTTGCGCGGCGAGAAAATAAACTATAAAATCCGAGAACATAGTTTGCTGAAGCGGCCGTATTTTGTCGTGGTTGGCGACAAGGAAAAGGCCGACGGGTTGGTCGCAGTACGCGCCCGGGGGAACCAGGATCTCGGGCAGATGTCCCCTGATGGCTTGATCGAGCGGCTGCTGGCGGAACGTGCCGGCAAGCGCGCAGCAGGCTGATTTTTTTAATTTTTTGGAGAAACGCACCATAGCTCAGGAGAAGACGCAGCGCCTCAACGAGGAAATCACCGCCCCGGAAGTTCGTCTGGTCGGTATCGAAGGTGAACAGCTGGGAATCGTGCCGGTGCGACAGGCACTGGCATTGGCGGAAGAGGCAGGCGTCGATCTGGTGGAAATAGCGCCGCTGGCGGCGCCGCCGGTCTGCAAGATCATGGACTTCGGCAAGTTCAAGTATCAGGAGGCGAAGCGCGCCCATGATGCGAAGCTGAAGCAGAAGCAGATCCAGGTCAAGGAAGTGAAATTCCGGCCCGGTACCGACGACAACGACTACTCGATCAAGCTGCGCAACCTGATCAAGTTTCTGCAGGAAGGCGACAAGGCGAAGATCACCTTGCGTTTCCGCGGACGCGAGATGGCGCACCAGGAGTTCGGTATCCGCATGCTGGAACGCATCAAGGCCGATCTCGAGGAAGTGGGAACGGTCGAGCAGTTCCCGAAGATGGAAGGCCGGCAACTGGTCATGGTGATCGCACCGACCAAGAAGCAGGTCAAATAGAGAATTCGGTTCGCGCCGGCCGCAAGGCGGGTGCGGACGATACAAGCGGTTGCAGGTCATCAAGCATCCCCGAGGTGGGGAACACCTGGCTACCGTGTCATAAGGAGATCTTCGATGCCGAAGATGAAGACGAAGAGCGGTGCCGCCAAGCGCTTCAAAGTGCGTGGCAGCGGCAGCATCAAGCGCTCGTGCGCGTTCAAGCGCCACATCCTCACCAAAAAGACCACCAAGAGCAAGCGCCAGCTGCGCGGCGTGCAGGACATCCACGCGTCCGACGTCAAGTCCGTGCGCGCGATGCTTCCCAACGCTTAAGGAGCCGACACCATGCCTAGAGTCAAACGCGGTGTAACGGCGCGCGCGCGCCACAAGAAGATTCTCGTCCAGGCCAAGGGTTACCGCGGCCGTCGCTCGACCGTCTATCGCATCGCCAAAGAAGCGGTGATGAAGGCGGGACAGTACCAGTACCGTGACCGTCGCCAACGCAAGCGCCAGTTCCGCGCCCTCTGGATTGCCCGTATCAACGCCGCCGCCCGCGAGCTGGGTCTCAAGTACAGCACGCTGATGAACGGCCTGAAGAAGGCGTCCATCGAGGTCGACCGCAAGGTGCTCGCCGATCTGGCGGTGTTCGACAAGCCGGCTTTCGCCGCGCTGGCGAACCAGGCCAAGGCCAAGCTCCAGTAACAGACGGTACTTCCGGAAAAGGAGGCTTCGGCCTCCTTTTTTGTGCACACATGGACAATCTCGACCAACTAGTCGCCTCGGCCTCGGCCGAGTTCGGCGCCGCAACGGAACCCGCAAAGCTCGAGGAAGCCAAGGCGCGCTACCTCGGCAAGGACGGTTCGCTGACGGCGCTGCTCAAGGGCCTCGGCAAGCTGGCGCCGGAAGAGCGCAAGGCCGCCGGCGCAGCCATCAACGTCGCCAAGGAAAAGGTTGAGGCCGCGCTGACCGCGCGCCGCGAAGCCTTGCGCCACGCGCAACTCGCGTCGCAGCTCGCCGCCGAGGCGCTCGACGTCACGCTGCCGGGCCGCAAGCAGAGCGTCGGCACGCTGCATCCGGTGATGCGCACGCTCGACCGCATCGAGCAGCTGTTCCGCTCGATCGGCTTCGAGGTCGCCGACGGACCCGAGATCGAGACCGACTGGCACAACTTCACCGCGCTGAACACGCCGGAGAACCATCCGGCGCGCTCCATGCACGACACCTTCTATCTGCTCGACGAAGCGGGCAGGGTGCAGGAGGACGTGCTGCTGCGCACCCACACCAGCCCGGTGCAGGTGCGCCACATGCTCGCCCACGTCGACAAGCACAAGCACCTCGAGCGCATGCCCGAGATTCGCGTCATCGCGCCGGGCCGCGTGTATCGCGTCGATTCCGACGCCACGCACTCGCCGATGTTCCATCAGGTCGAAGGCCTGTGGGTCGGCGAGAACGTGAGCTTCGCCGACCTGAAGGGCATCGTCGCCGACTTCCTGCGCCGCTTCTTCGAGAGCGACGACCTCAAGGTCCGCTTCCGCCCCTCCTTCTTTCCCTTCACCGAGCCGTCCGCCGAAATCGACGTCGCCTTCATGAGCGGCGCGCTCGAGGGGCGCTGGCTGGAGATCGCCGGCTGCGGCATGGTGCATCCGAACGTGCTGCGTTTCGGCGGCATCGATCCCGAGAAGTACACCGGCTTCGCCTTCGGCATGGGGCCGGATCGCCTGACCATGCTTCGCTACGGCATCGACGACCTGCGCCTGTTCTTCGAAGGCGACCTGCGTTTCCTCTCGCAGTTCCACTGAGCGCCGACACATGCAATTTCCCGAATCCTGGCTGCGCGCCCTCGTCGATCCGCCGCTGTCGACGGAAGAACTCTGTCATCTGCTGACCATGGCCGGCCTCGAGGTCGAGGAGACGAAGCCCGTCGCTCCCGCCTTCTCGAATATCGTCGTCGCCCGCGTGCTGTCGACCGAAAAGCATCCCGACGCCGACAAGCTCAAGCTGTGCAAGGTCGACACCGGCGAGCATGGCGTGCTGCAGATCGTCTGCGGCGCGCCGAACGTCGCGCCCGACATGGTCGTGCCCTGCGCGCTGGTCGGCGCCAAGCTGCCGGGCATCGAGATCAAGCGCGCCAAGGTGCGGGGCGTCGAGAGCTTCGGCATGCTGTGCTCGGCGCGCGAACTCGGTCTTTCCGAGGACCACGGCGGCCTGATGCCGCTGCCGGCCGATGCACCGCTCGGCAAGAGCGTGCGCGATTACCTGAACCTCGACGACACGCTGATCACCCTCAAGCTGACGCCGAACCGCGCCGACTGCCTGTCGCTGTCCGGCATCGCGCGCGAAGTCGCCGCGCTGACCGGCGCGCCGCTCAAGTTGCCGGCCAACGAAGCCGTGGCCGCCGTCCATGACGACAAGCGCGCGATCGTGCTCGACGCGCCCGCCGCCTGCCCGCGCTACTGCGGCCGCATCGTGCGCGGCGTGAACGCCAAGGCGCCGACGCCCGACTGGATCAAGCAGCGCATCGAGCGTTGCGGCGTGCGCTCGATCTCGGCGCTCGTCGACGTCACCAACTACATCATGCTCGAGCTCGGGCAGCCGCTGCACGCCTTCGACGATGCGGAGCTTTCCGGCGCAATCCACGTTCGTTACCCCCAGGCCGGCGAACAGCTGCTGCTGCTCAACGAGCAGACCGTCACGCCGTCCGCCGACACCGCGCTGATCGCCGACGATGCCAAGGCGCTCGCCATGGCCGGCATCATGGGCGGCGAGCACAGCGGCATCACCGACGCCACGACCGACCTGTTCCTCGAGAGCGCCTTCTTCGCGCCCGACGCCATCGCCGGCAAGGCGCGCGCGCTCGGCTTCTCGTCGGACGCTTCCTACCGCTACGAGCGCGGCGTCGATTTCGAACTCCAGCGCCGCGCCATCGAGCGTGCGACGCAACTCATCGTTGACATCTGTGGCGGCAAGCCGGGGCCGGTCGTCGAGACCGTCGCCGCGGACAAGCTGCCCAAGCGCGCGCCGATCACGTTGCGCAGCGCCCGCGCGGCCAGCGTGCTCGGCATCGCCCTCGATGCGACGCAAGTCGAGAAGATCCTGCAGGGCCTCGGTTTCCCGTTCGAGCGCAAGGGCAACGACTTCGTCGTCACGCCGCCGTCGCATCGCTTCGACATGGCGATCGAGGAAGACCTGATCGAGGAAATCGCCCGCCTGCACGGTTACGACAACATTCCCGCCGTGCCGCCGCACGGCCGCCTCGCCATGCTGCCGGTCGCGGAGACGCGCCGCAGCCCGATGCAGGCGCGCCGCCTGATGGCCGCCCGCGGCTTCCACGAGGTCGTCAACTTCAGCTTCGTCGAAGCTGCGTGGGAAGCCGATTTCTCCGGCAACGCCTCGCCGATCCGCCTCGCCAATCCGATCGCCAGCCAGATGGGTGTGATGCGCACCAGCCTGATCGGCGGTCTCGTCGGCACGCTGGTCGCCAACCGCAAGCGCCAGTGCGACCGCGTGCGCGCCTTCGAGGTCGGCCGCTGCTTCCTGCGCGATGCCGCTGCCGGCGTCGTTTCGGGTTTCCGCCAGCCCCTGCGCCTGGCTGCGCTCGCCGCCGGCAGCGCCAGCCCCGAACAGTGGGGCGAGGCCACGCGCAAGGTCGACTTCTACGACCTCAAGGGCGACCTCGAGGCCCTGTTCGGCGGCCGAACCCTGCGCTTCGAGAAGGCGCAGCACCCGGCGCTGCATCCCGGCCGCGCCGCCAACGTGATCCTGGACGATCTGCCCATCGGCGTGGTCGGCGAACTGCATCCGCTGTGGGTGCAGAAGTACGAGCTCGGCACCGCCCCGGTCGTTTTCGAGATCGACCTCGACGCGTTGCTCGCGCTGCCGATGCCCGCTTACGAAACCGTCTCGCGCTTCCCGTCCGTGACGCGCGACCTCGCGCTCGTGGTCGCCCAGGATCAGCCGCTGCAGCCTCTGCTCGACGTCATGCGCGGGGCCGCCGCAGCGGGTGTCCGCGGCATCGAATTGTTCGACGTGTTCCAGGGCAAGGGACTGCCTGAAGGCAAGAAAAGCCTTGCGTTCCGGGTAGTTATGCAAGATACTGAACGCACTTTGGCGGACGGGGAAGTCGATGCCGCCATGGCCCGGCTGGTCGAAGCCGCAGGCAAGGAATTCGGCGCCACACTGCGCCAATAAGAAGCTCCGGGGAATGACAATGACGCTGACCAAGGCGGAACTCGCCGACCTGTTGTTCGAAAAGGTTGGGCTCAACAAGCGCGAAGCGAAAGACATGGTCGAGGCCTTCTTCGAGGAAGTGCGTACCTCGCTCGAAAAGGGCGACAGCGTCAAGCTCTCCGGCTTCGGCAATTTCCAGCTGCGCGACAAGCCGCAGCGCCCCGGCCGCAATCCGAAGACCGGCGAAGAGATCCCGATCACCGCGCGCCGCGTCGTCACCTTCCACGCCAGCCAGAAGCTCAAGTCCACGGTCGAGACCCTCGAACTCCATGGCGACGCACGCGCCCAGTAAGGAAGAGCTGCCGCCGATCCCGGCGAAGCGCTACTTCACCATCGGCGAAGTCAGCGAGCTGTGCGGCGTCAAGCCGCACGTGCTGCGCTACTGGGAGCAGGAATTCACGCAGTTGCGGCCGGTTAAGCGCCGCGGCAACCGCCGCTACTACCAGCATCACGAAGTCCTGCTGGTGCGCCGCATCCGCGAACTGCTCTACCAGGAGGGGTTCACGATCAGCGGTGCGCGCAACCGGCTCGAGGAATCGCCCGTCAAGGCGACCACCGACGTCGTGCGCGAGACGCCGCCGGCCAACGCGATGCTCACGCCGCTGTCGCTGCGCGCGGAACTCGCCAGCATCATCGAATTTCTGCGCGCCTGAACGGCACGGGCACGGAAGCGCTGCTATAATCGCGGCCTCGTGTCGGGGCGTAGCGCAGCCTGGTAGCGCACTTGCATGGGGTGCAAGGGGTCGCGAGTTCGAATCCCGCCGCCCCGACCAGTAATACCAAGGGTTTCAGTCGAAAGGCTGAAACCCTTTTTCATTCCTTGGCCCCGGCAGGGCAGTCAGGCGAGGTGTCGCGGATGGAAAACGAAAGCTGCATCGCGGGCAAGGACGCCTCGCTCGAATCGTCGATCGCCACCATGCAGGGGCGATTGGCGGCCCTCGGATTCCATGTCGAGGAGCGTTCCTGGCTGAATCCGGTCGACGGCATCTGGTCGGTGCATGTGCGCGATCGCGATTGCCCGCTGCTGTTCACGAACGGCAAGGGCGCCTCGCGGCTGGCGGCGAAGGCGAGCGCGCTGGGTGAGTTCTTCGAGCGACTCTCCTGCAACTACTTCTGGACGCACTACTATCTCGGCGAATCCATCGCCACGCGCAGCTTCGTGCATTACCCCGGCGAGCGATGGTTCCAGCCGGAAGCGGACGGCGCATGGCCGGAAGAACTGCTGACGCCTGACCTGCATGACTTCTACAACCCGGAGCAGAGCATCGACGCCTCGGCGCTGGTCGACCTCAATTCCGGCAACGCCGAAAGAGGCATCTGCGCGCTGCCCTTCGAGCGCCAGCGCGACGGCGCGCGCGTCTGGTTCCCCGTCAATGTGATCGGCAACCTCTACGTCAGCAACGGCATGTCGGCCGGTAATACGCGTGAAGAGGCGCGTGCCCAGGCACTGTCCGAGATCTTCGAGCGCCACGTCAAGTTCCGCATCATCGCCGAGGGGCTCTGCCTGCCCGACGTGCCTGACGACGTCATCGCCCGCTGGCCGCGCATCGCCGCCGGCATCGCCGCCTTGCGCGCCGCCGGTTTCGGCATCCTGGTCAAGGACGCCTCGCTCGGCGGCCAGTATCCGGTGATGAACGTGACCCTGCTGCATCCGCAGGACCACGGCTGCTTCGCCAGTTTCGGCGCCCATCCGCGCATCGAGATCGCGCTCGAACGCGCGCTCACCGAGTTGCTGCAAGGGCGCGCCCTCGATGCGCTGGGCGGCTTCCCCGAGCCCGGCTTCGACCTCGAGGAAATCGCTGCGGCGCCCAACCTCGAAATCCACTTCGTCGATTCGAGCGGCGTCCTGAGCTGGAACTTCCTCGGCGACGAGCCCGACTTTGCCTTCACCGACTGGAACTTCAGCGACACCACCACGGCTGCCGACCACGCCTGGCTGGTCGAGCGCATCCACGAGATGGGCCACGACATCTACGTCGCGGACTACACGCATCTCGGCGTCTATGCCTGCCGCATCCTGGTGCCGGGCATGTCGGAGATCTATCCCGTCGACGAGCTCGAATGGGAGAACAACAGCGTCGCCAACGAGCTTCGTCCTGCCATCCTGCGCCTGCCGCAACTTGACGACGACGAATGCGCGCAACTGCTCGACGCGCTGAACGAGCGCGGCATCGCCGACCAGCGTCCCGTCGCTGCGCTCATCGGGCTGGCGCCGGATGCCGGCTCGCTGTGGGAAGACCTGCGCGTCGGCGAACTCAAGACGCTGCTGGCGCTCGCCTGCGGCGACGAGGAGGCGACGCGCGAAGGCTGCGACTGGGCGCGCCACTTCGAGCAACTGGCGCCCGAGCGCCGGCGCGCCTATCGCTGCGTCGAAGCCTTGCTGCAGGATGGCTCGACGCCGGCGCGCAGTGCGCTCGAGCACCTGTACGGCGCCGCCGCGCTTGAGCAGGCCGAAGCCCTGCTGCGCGGCGAGCGGCGCTTCTTCGGGCTGCATGCGCCGGGCACGGCTGGACGGCTGCGAAATGCACCGGCTGCTGCTGGCGGCCTACGAGAAGGCGCAACCGGAAAGGCAGCGGACCCATGGCTGAAGGCGCCAACGAAATCCGCCCCGGCCAGTCGCTGGAACTGCTGAAGGAACTCCACATCCTGACGCGCGACGGCAGGATGAACCAGGACAGCCGGCGCAAGCTGAAGCAGGTCTATCACCTCTACCAGTTCATCGAGCCCTTGCTCGAGGAAATACGGCAGGACAAGGACGATGTCCAGCTGGTCGACCACGGCGCCGGGAAGTCCTACCTCGGCTTCATCCTCTACGACCTGTTCTTCAAGTCGCGCGACGACGCCTCGCGCATCTTCGGCATCGAAACGCGCGCAGAACTGGTGGAGAAGTCGCGCGCGCTGGCGCAGCGGCTGGCATTCGAACGAATGTCGTTCCTCCATCTCTCGGTCGCCGACTCGATCGCCAGCGACTTGCTGCCGGCGCAGGTCGACATCGTCACTGCGCTGCACGCCTGCGACACCGCAACCGACGACGCCATCCGCTTCGCGCTCGCCAGGCAGGCCCGCTTCATCGTCGTCGTGCCGTGCTGCCAGGCCGAAGTGGCGGCGGCGCTGCGCAAGAAGAAGGGGCAGGCGCTGGCCGCAAGCCCGCTCACCGAACTCTGGCGGCACCCGCTGCACACGCGCGAGTTCGGCAGCCAGCTCACCAACGTGCTGCGCTGCCTCCAACTGGAGGCCCATGGCTACCAAGTCACCGTCACCGAACTGGTGGGCTGGGAGCATTCGATGAAGAATGAACTCATCGTCGCCCGCTACAAGGACCTGCCGCGCCGTCGTCCCGGCGAGCGCCTGCGCGAACTGCTGCACACCGTGGGGCTCGAAGAAATGGAGCAACGCTTTTTCACGCCGTCGAACACCTGAACATCGAGAGAGGACACACCAGTGGCCAAGCCAAATTTCCAATTCGAAAAACGCAAGAAGGAACTCGAAAAGAAGGCGAAGCGCGAAGAAAAGCTGCGGCGCAAGCAGGACAAGGCGCCGACGCAGGACGACGGCACCCCGCCCGACGCCTCGCAGGACCAGCCGGCCGGCGACGACCAGAAAGCCGGCGACCCGGCCCCGTGAAACGGCTGACGCTCGACCGGATCCTGCAATCGCAGGGCTTCGGTACGCGCAAGGGATGCCGCCGATTGGTCCTCGACGGCGAGGTGTCCGTCGCCGGCCGCCTCGTTGACGACCCCGACGCGGGCTTCGACACCGCCGGCCTTTCCTTCACGGTTTGCGGCGAACCGTGGACCTACCGCGAGTTCGTCTACCTCGCCCTCAACAAGCCGCCCAACGTCGAGTGCTCGCGCAAGCCGAGCCACCACCCGAGCGTGCTGACGCTGCTGCCGGACCAGTTCCGCGAACGCGACGTGCAGCCGGTCGGCCGCCTCGACCACGACACGACCGGCATGCTGCTGCTGTCCGACGACGGCGCCTTCATCCACGCGCAGTCCTCGCCGAAGCACCACGTGCCGAAGCTCTACGTCGCCACCACCTACGCGCCGGTGACGCCGGCGCTGATCGCGCAGCTCGAGGGCGGCGTGAAGCTGGTCGACGAGCCGGAACCGCTGTCGGCCAAGGTGCGGCTGCTTGGCGAACACAGCCTCGAAATCGTCCTCGAGCAGGGCAAGTACCATCAGGTCAAGCGCATGCTGGCCGCCGCCGGCAATCATTGCGTCGCCCTGAGACGCACGGCGATCGGCCGGCTGACGCTCGAATCGCTGGCGCTGGACGAGGGGCGCTGGTGCTACCTCGACGAGGCGCAGCGGGCGCTGCTGGCCCCTGCCGACTGAAGGGCGCAGGAGAAGGTCATGGATCAGGAAGCCATCTGGAGCGAGCGTTATCGCGGCGCGGGCGACGATTACCTCTTCGGCACCGAGCCGAACCGCTTTCTCGCGCGCCGCGCGGCGCTGTTCGCGGGCGGTGCGCGCGCCCTGTCCGTTGCCGACGGCGAAGGTCGCAACTCCGTGTGGCTCGCGCAACAGGGGCTCGACGTCACGGCGGTGGAAATCTCTCCGGTCGGCGTCGAAAAGGCCAGGCGCATGGCGGCGGGATGCGGCGTCGAGGTCGAGTTCATCGTCGCCGACATGCTCGCGCCCGACTGGCCGCCGCCCGAATTCGTCGCCGCCTTCGACTGGGTGGTCGGCATCTTCATCCAGTTCGTCGGGCCCGAGCAACGCGAGCGGCAGTTCGCCGCGCTCAAGCGCGCGACGCGTCCCGGCGGATGCATCCTGCTGCAGGGCTACACGCCGAAGCAGATCGAGTACCGCACCGGCGGGCCGTCGGCGGTCGAGAATCTCTACACGGCCGAGCTGCTGCGCGCCGCCTTCGCCGACTGGACGATCGAGGAACTGGTCGAGTACGAGGAGGATATCTCCGAAGGTCTCGGACACAAGGGGCGCTCGGCCCTGATCGGCCTCGTGGCGCGAAAGCCGAGGTAGGGCGTCGCCTGGCACGGAGCGTGCAAGATGCTCGTTGAGCACCCGGAACAATGGGTGCGAAGCGCCCGGCAGCCGGGCACCCAGACAGATCTTGCCGCCTGCATTCAGAAGAGCGGCATTCTTTGCCGGAGACTTTCATGCGCAAAGCCACTTCCAGGCAGGCAGCGGTCCTCCCTCTCGGTATCAAGAACCGAACGAAGACCGAGCTCCCCGCGCTCGTCGCCCTGACGGCGATCGGCGAGCCGTGGTTTTCCGAGCAGCACCAGACTGATCTGCTCGTCGTCGCACTGGTCGTGCGCGAACTGGCGCCGGCCGGCAGCCCCGAAGCGGCCTGCGCCGCCGAACTGCAGCGCCAGTGCGAACAGCCGATCACTAAGGAGCACAAGGTCGCCATCGCGCTGAACCTCGCCGAATGCCTGCCCTGGCTGCAACTGCAGTCCAACGCACGCGTCGAGCGCGCGATCCAGACCATCGCCTCGCGCCACGCGGCGCAGCCGGAAGCGGAAGCCGTCGCCGCCTGACCCGCCTTCCCGCCGTCCGCGAGGCGGCGTCCGCTCGTCTCCCCGAAGCGTCTCGGCTATGATGGCCGAGGCGTTGCTGCCCAGCGATTGACCCTCCAAATCGCAGGCATTGGCGCCGCCGCATCGCGGCAACCCCAACCAAAGGAGACAGGAAAAATGAACAACAAGCCATCGCTCAGGCGCCTCTGCGCCGGCTTCGTCGTCGCCCTCGGCGTCGTCGCCAATGCCGTCGCGTCCGAACCGCTCGTCGACGTCGCCTGGCTGAAAGCCAATCTCGGCAACCCGGGCGTCGCCGTCGTCCAGATCCAGAAGGCGTCCGACTTCGCGCAAGCGCACATCCCCGGCGCGGCCAACACCGATTTCGCCAAGTCCGGCTGGCGCGAGGAGCGCACGGACAAGGTGCCCGACATGTTGCCGGCCAACCTCGACAAGCTCGTCGGCCACATCGGCAGCCTCGGCGTCGGCAACGACAGCCACGTCGTCCTCGTCGCGCCGGGCGAGAGCTACGGCGACATGGGCTGGGCGACGCGCATCTACTGGACCTTCAAGGTGCTCGGCCACGACAAGGTGTCGATCCTCAACGGCGGCCTGAAGGCATGGACCAAGGACAAGGCGAATCCGCTCGAAGCCGGCGCTGCCAGGGCGGCGCCCAAGGCCTTCGTCGCCAGTCCGCGCATGGACATGGTGGCGACCGTCGAAGACGTCAGGAAGGCCGAGGCGGCGGGCGTGCTGCTGGTCGACAGCCGGCCCGAGGACCAGTTCGTGGGCATCAACCGCAATCCGAAGGCGACGCAGAACGGCACCCTGCCGGGCGCGCGCAACCTGCCGAGCGGATGGACGACCGAGAACGGCGGCGGCCTGTTCCGCAACAAGGCCCAGCTCGAGAAGCTCTACAAGATCGCCAACGTGCCGACCAGCGGCGAGCAGCTCAACTTCTGCAACACCGGACATCTGGCGTCGATCGGCTGGTTCGTCTCCAGCGAGCTGATGGGCAACAAGCAGGCGAAGCTCTACGACGGTTCGATGGTCGAGTGGACCATGCTGAAGGCCGGCGCCGTCGAGCAGAAGGTGGTGCTCGACTGACGCGCTGCACGGACGACCCGCCCGGCGGGTCGTCCGATATCGTCATGCCGCCGCGCTAGAATCCGGGCCTCCCAACCGCGACGCGACGTTCGCGTCGCCGCGCCTCTCCCGGAGTCTCCATGAAGCTCGCCGGCATCCTCATTGCCATCGTCGTCCTCGCGCTCGTCCTGCCGTTCGTCATTCCGGCCGGCGGTCCGGGCGAATCCGCCGAGACCTCTCTGCCATGGCAGATCGAGGCCGACGGCGCCGGCGGCAGCCGCGTGTTCGGCCTGCAGCCCGGCGCCAGCACCCTGGCCGAGGTCAAGCAGCGCTTCGGCACCGGCATCGACCTCGGCATCCTCGCCGCCCCGGGCGAAACCGGCACGCTCGAGGGCTACTACGACAGCGTTTCGCTCGGCTTCGTCTCGGCGAAGCTCGTTGTCACGCTCGACGCCGCGCCGCAGACCATCGCGTCGATGCGCGAGCGCGCGCCCGACAGCGAGTACATGGAGAGCGCCAACGCGACGCGCCGCATGCGCCTGCATGCCGACGACCTCGCCGCCATCGAGCGCATGCCGATCCGCGCCATCACAGTGATTCCCGCGCTCTCGCTCGACGACGCGGCCGTCGTGCAGCGCTTCGGCGAGCCGGCCGAGCGCATCGCCGTCTCGGAGACGCAGACTCACCTGCTGTATCCGGCGCGCGGGCTCGACATCCTCGTCGACACGAAGCGCAAGGAACTGCTGCAGTACGTGGCGCCGCGCGATTTCGACAAGCTGCTGCGGGCGCCGCTCAAGGCGCAGAAGCCGGCCGCGGCCGGCTGATCAGAACAGCGGCAGCGTGCCGCCGTTCGCTTCCGATTCCTCGACCGTCTCCACTTCGCCGGCGCGGCACAGCGTTCCAGCGCGCACGCCGAGCAGCCGCAGCTTCTGGTCAAGCGGCACGTTGCGCTTCAGGCATTGCCCGGCGGCGCGGCGGATTGCCGCGGCGTCGTCGGTGTGCGCCGGCAGCGTGAGTTCGCGCGTGACGATGCGGAAGTCGTCGTAGCGCAGCTTGATGCCGATGCTGCGCGCGACGTAGCCCTTGGCGCGCAGGTCGTCGGCGACGCGCTCGCACAGGCGCGTGAAGATCGCGCCGAGTGCGATGCGGTCGGCGCGCGGATGCAGGTCGCGCTCGAAGGTGGTCTCGCGGCTCAGCGACTTCGGTTCGCTGTACGTGACCACCGGCCGCTCGTCGCGGCCGTGCGCCGCTTCGTGCAGCCAGGCGCCGTAGTGCTCGCCGAAGCGCTCGATCAGCAGCGCCGGCTCGGCCGCGGCAAGATCGCCGATGCTGCGGATGCCGAGGGCTTCGAGCTTCAGGTTCGCCTTCGGGCCGATGCCGTTGATGCGCTTCGCCGGCAGCGGCCAGATGCGCGCTTCGAGGTCGGCGTGCGTCAGCAGCGTCAGGCCGTTCGGTTTCTCGAGGTCGGAGCAGAGCTTCGCCAGCAGCTTGTTCGGCGTGATGCCGATCGAGCAGGTGAGGCCAGTCGCCGCATGCACCCGCGCCTTGATCGCGGCGCCGAGTTCGCGCGCCGCGGCTTCTTCCTTCTCCCCGAGGTCGATGTAGATCTCGTCGATGCCGCGGTCCTCGATCAGCGGCGCGAGTTCGGCGACGGCCGCCTTGAAGCGGTGCGAATACTTGCGGTACTCGTCGAAGTCGGCCGGCAGCAGCAGGGCGTCGGGCGCCAGCGCGGCGGCCTTCATCAGGCCCATGCCCGAGTGGATGCCGAAGGCGCGCGCTTCGTAAGTCGCCGTGGTCACCACGCCGCGGCCGGCGTACTCGCGCAGCGACGAATAGCTGCGCCTGCCGTCAGCGTCAATGGCCGGCGCGTGGATCGAGCGCCCGCCGACGACGACCGGCAATCCGCGCAGCTCCGGGTAGCGCAGCAGCTCGACCGACGCGTAGAACGCGTCCATGTCGAGGTGCGCGATCCACTTCACTTCCACATCGAGCGCATGCGCGCCGCCAGGTCGACGGCCTGGCCGCGCGATTCCGGCGTGCCGCGTCCGGCGTCGTCCGCCGGCGGCCAGCTCGCCTGCTCGAAGCGCGGCAGCATCGCATTCGAGATGAAGCGCGTGCGCACGCCATAGACGTGGCGGTCGCCGTTGGCGGCCTGCTGCGAGACGTGGAAGCGCTGCGGCACGAGAAGATCGAGATGGTCCTTGGCGCGCGTCATGGCGACGTAGAGCAGGCGCCGCTCCTCCTCGATCTCGGTGGCCGTGCCGGTGGCGAGGTCCGACGGCATGCAGCCGTCGACGGCATTCAGCAGCGAGACCGCCGACCATTCCTGGCCCTTGGCCGAATGGATGGTCGACAGGATCAGGTAGTCCTCGTCGCGATAGGGCACGCCGGGCTCGCCGCTGGTGGCGTCGGGCGGATCGAGCGTGAGTTCGGTGAGGAAACGCTCGCGGTTCGGATAGGTTGCGGCGATCGCGGCGAGTTGGGAGATGTCGCCGCCGCGCACGGCGGCGTCTTCGTAGAGCCGGCCGATCTGAGCCTCGTACCAGCGGCAGATCGCCTCGAAGGGCGCCGGCCACGTTTCCGCACGACCGACGGCGGCGACGAGCGCGGCGAATTCGGCCCACGCCTCGCGCGTGCCTTCCGGCACCGGCTGCTCGGCCAGCAGTTCGCAGCCGGCCGGCGCCGCGGCGACGTTGTCGATGATGCGCGCCGCCGTCTTCGGCCCGATGCCGGCGAGCAGTTGCAGCGCGCGAAAGCCGGCGATGCGGTCGCGCGGGTTCTGGCTCCAGCGCAGCACGGCGAGCACGTCCTTGACGTGCGCGGCTTCGAGGAACTTGAGTCCGCCGAATTTCATGAACGGAATGTTCCGGCGCGTGAGTTCGATCTCCAGGCGCGCGCTGTGGTGCGAGGCGCGGAACAGCACCGCCTGCGACTTGAGCTTGGTTCCCTGCTCGCGGCGTTCGAGCACCCGCTCGACGACGTAGTTCGCCTGGTCGGCGTCGTCGCGCACCGAGACCAGGCGCGGCCGCTGCGACGACTGGCGCTCGGTCCACAGGTCCTTGGTGAAGCGTTCCTTCGCCTGCGCGATGACGGTGTTGGCAGCGTCGAGGATGGTCTGCGTCGAGCGGTAGTTGCGGTCCAGCGTCACCTGCCGTGCCGGCGGCTCGAAATGGCCGGGGAAGTCGAGGATGTTGCGCACCGTCGCGCCGCGGAAGGCGTAGATCGACTGCGCGTCGTCGCCGACGACGGTGAGGCCGCGGCCGTCGGGCTTGAGCCCGAGCAGGATCGCCGCCTGCAGGCGGTTGGTGTCCTGATACTCGTCGACCAGCACGTGCGAGAAGCGGTCGCCGAGTTCGGCCGCGAGCGCCGGCTCGGCCGCCATCTGCGCCCAGTAGAGCAGCAGGTCGTCGTAGTCGAGCACCTGCTGCGCCTGCTTGGCCTCGACGTAGGCGCCGAAGAGCCGGCGCAGGTCGGCCTCCCACTCGGCGCACCATGGAAACGTCGACTGCAGGACGGCGGGCAGGTCCGCCTGCGTGTTGACCGCGGCCGAATAGATGCCGAGGCAGGTGCCCTTGAGCGGAAAGCGCTTCTCCTTTGCCGACAGGCCGAGTTCGTGGCGCACGAGGTTCATCAGGTCGGCCGAGTCCTCGCGATCGTGGATGCTGAAGGCGGCATCGAGGCCGATGCGGCCGGCGAATTCGCGCAGCAGGCGTGCGCCGACGCCGTGGAAGGTGCCGGACCACGGCAGCTCGGCGTGCGCGAGCAGGCGGTTCTCGGTCGCGGCCTGGGCGAGGATGCGCTTGACGCGGCGCTGCATCTCGTCGGCGGCGCGGCGCGAAAACGTCAGCAGCAGGATGCGGCCGGGATCGGCGCCGTGGGCGATCAGATGGGCGACGCGGTGGGCGAGGGTGCTGGTCTTGCCGGAGCCGGCGCCGGCGATGACCAGCAGCGGCCGGTCGCGCTCGTCGCCCGGCCCGTCGACGCCGAACCGGACCGCTTCGCGCTGGGCGTCGTTGAGGTTGCTGAGGTAAGTCATGGGGAGCGCGGCGATGATACCGCGACATTTCCATGCCTCGCGGGTATGTCTCTTGCCGTGGCCGGCGAATGACCGACAAGGGCGAACGGGAACTCGAGGAGGCTTACGACGGCCTCGAAAAGCAGGTGCCCGACCGCGTTGCCGACGCCTTGCGCTGGCTGCGCGATCCGCGCTCGCGCTGGATTCGCCTGCCCCTCGGCATCGTCCTGATCCTGGCCAGCTCGCTCTGGTTCCTGCCGGTGATCGGCCTTGAGTGGGCGGTGGTCGGCCTGCTGCTGATCGCGCAGGACGTGCCTTTCCTTCGTGTTCCGGCGGCGCGGTTGATGCTGTGGGTTGAGGATTTGTGGCGGGTGTGTCGACGGTGGTGGTGCAAGAAGCGACGTCGGGAGAATTGACTAGCCGAGTTCCAGCAACACCGGCTGATGATCCGACGCCGCCGTCTCCGCATCGACCTCGACCCGCGTCACCCGCGGCCCCAGGTCCTCGCTGACGAAGAAGAAGTCGCAGCAGTAGGCCCGGTCGGGCCACGGGCAGCCGTGCAGGCCGACCGTCGGCGCGTGGGGCCGTGCGCCATGGGTGAGGGTCCAGGCGTCCTTGAGGGCGGGGGCGCCGTCGAAGGGCAGCAGCAGGTCCAGAAGTTCCGGCGAGCCAGGTTCGCAGTTGAAGTCGCCGCAGAGCAGCGCCGAACGCGTGCGGCGGGCGTGGCGGAAGGGCGGGTCGACGTCGTCCGGCGGCGGGGCGGCGGCGTGGGAGTGGGCTTCCTCGTGCAGTTCGCGCAGGCGACGTACCTGCGCGGCCCGCTGTGCCGGCGCGTAGTACTCAAGGTGCGTCGTCGTCACGCGCAGCGGCCCCGAGCCGGCCACGACGATCGCCTCGAGCGCGACGCGCGGCATGCTCGGCACGCCGGGCTCCGCCGTCCAGGGCAGCGAGTGGCGCAGCACCTGCGCCACCGGCAGGCGCGAAAGGATCATGTTGCCGAACAGGCGGCGGCCGCCGTCGTCGCCGGCGAGGTCGCTGGCGGCGGCGAAATGCGCGCTGTAGCGGGGGAAGCGTCCGGCGAGCAGGGCGACCTGGTCTTCGCCGGAGGAACCCGTCAGCCCCGGGTGGCCGCTCGCCACTTCCTGCAGGCAGATCACGTCCGGATCCTTGGCGCGCACCAGGGCGGCGATGCGATCGAGGTCGACGCGCTCGTCGCAGCCACAGCCCCAGCGGATGTTCCAGGTCAGCACGCGCATCAGCGGCGCTTCCAGACCATCCAGCGTTCGCGGCCGGCGAACACCGGCAGCGAATCCGCGACCTCGTGCTCTTCGACGAGATCGAAATGCGGCGTCAGCAGCGTGTCGAGCTGGGCGCGCTCGATGCCGAACGGCGGGCCCTTCGGCTCGTCGGCGAAGAAGAAATAGCCGGCGAGGATGCCGCCAGGCGCGAGCAGGCGCGCCATGCGTTCGCCGTAGCCGGACCAGAGCTTGCGCGGCAGCGCGCAGAGGAAGGCCCGCTCATAGATCAACTCGTAGGGCGCCTCGCCTTCGTGGGCGAAGAAGTCGTCGTGCGCGAGCCGGCCCTTCCAGTCGCCGAGGTTGCGCCGCGCCGTCTCGATCGCTGCCGCCGAGAAGTCGAGCGCGACCACGGGCCAGCCGAGGGCATCGAGGAAGGCCGCTTCGTGGGCACTGCCACAACCCGGGATCAGCACGCGCAGCGGTGATCCGCTGCCGCGTGTGCGCACCCAGGCGCGCAGGTTCGCGGGCACGCCGCCGGCGTCCCATGGCGTGGTGCCCTGGTCGAAGCGGTGGTCCCAGAATTCGGGCCGTTCCGGGCGCTGGTGATCGGGTTTGGCGGTATCGACGGGTGAGGTTTCCATTGCCTGAGCTTAGCGGCTTTCGCGGGTCTGCGACAAGGCGGACGGCGCCCGACGATCTCGGGTAAGGCGAATAACGGAATCCCGGTATTTGTCGGCCGGGGGCGCGTCCGTATCATCGGTTTCCAGTACGGCGACCGGCCCGATTCGGGGGAGGCAGCGAATGTTCAGGATTCATCTCGACATCTTCACGGGCAAGTTCGTGGTTCAGGTTCTGGTCATGGACTTCATCTGGATGTCCGTGCGGCACAACGAGCATGAGCGCGGGCGTCCCTCCACCGCGAAAATCAGGCGTTTCGACTGCTATTCCCAAGCGCGCAACTGGGTCAATTCGATCGGGCTGCCGATCGCGCTGGCGGAGCAGCAGAGCAAGAAGTTCCTCTACGAAAACCGCCAGGGCGCCGCGAGTTGAATCGGCCTGAAGCGGCCGGCGTGCCGGCTGCCGATACCCGCCGCCCCGTATAAGGAATACCCGTTTACCGGTAATTCCGGCCGTGCCGCCGGTGGGCATAATCGGGCCTTCGTCCGGCATAGAAGCCTCCGCTCCCGGAGCAGGCGGCCAGCGGGATGATGTCGTGCCGCAAAAGAGAGGTCATCACAATCGACATTTCCGCAATGCCGCGCCGGCCTTTTGCGCAGTACGGCCTCGCCCTCGCGGCGCTTGCCGCGTTCGCGGTGACGTTCGGGGTCGAGGCCGCTCTGCTCGCCGGTTTCGGCACGGTCGCGGGTGCGGCGCTGCTGGTGCCGGCCGCCAGAGGCCATCTTCTGCGCGGGAAGGCAGAACGCGAACAGATGGCGCGTCGCCTCGAGCACCTGCAGAGCAACATTGCAGTCGCCGTCGTGCTGATCGACCGCAACGGACGATTCGTCGACGTCAACGACCGGTTCCTGTCCGTATGGGGCTACGCGCGCGACGAGGCACTGAGACTCAACCTGCGCGACTGGCGTCCGGCCTACCTCGATGCCGGGCGGCCGCCCCTGACCGAGCGCGTTCTCGCCGAGGGAAGCGTGACGGTCGAAACCCACGCCTGCACTCGCGACGGCCGCATGCTGCCGGTCGAGATCACGGCAGCGGTGGTCGAGGCTGGCGCGGAACGCATGATCCAGGCAGTCGTGGACGAGGTTTCGGCGCGCGATGCCGCCGAGGCGCGCATCCTCGAACTGTCGCGCCTCTATGCGGTGATGTCGGCCGTCAACCAGGCGATGATGCGTGCGAACAGCATCAAGGAAGTCCTCGATGCCGTCTGCCGCAGTTGCGTCGAGTACGGCCAGCTGCGCATGGCCTGGGTCGCGCTGCTCGACGCCGGCGGCAAGCGCCTGGTGCCGCACGCCTCGTTCGGCGAGGGCCTGGGCTACCTCGACGGGCTCGTCGTTCCCGTCGATGACGCCTCGCTGCTGAGCCGCGGCCCGGTCGCGCTGGCCTTTCGCGACCAGCATGCCTACGTCTGCAACGATTTCACCGCAGACCCGATCGCGGCACCCTGGCACCAGCGCGCCGCCTTCTACGGCTTTCGCGCCTCGATCGCCGTGCCGCTGAAGCGCGGCGGGCAATGCGTCGGCACGCTCGCCGCCTATGCCGCCGGTCGCGACCGCTTCGACGACGATGCCGTCGCGCTGATGCAGGACCTCGCCGAAAGCATCTCCTTCGCGATGGACAACTTCGACCGCAGCGAGCGGCGCATGCGCGCAGAGGCGGCGTTGCGCCTCAGCAAGACGCGGCTGCTCGAAGCGCAGGCGATCGGCAACATCGGCGACTGGTTCTACGATCTCGGCTCGCGCGACATGAGCTGGTCGCCGCAAATGTATCGCCTGTTCGAGCGCGATGCGGCGACGCCGCCGCCGCAGTTCGACGAAATGTCGATGTACATGGATGCGCCGACGCAGGCGCTGGTGCGCGAGGGCCTGCGCCGGGCCGTGCGCACCGGAGAACGCTCCGAGTTCGAATACTGCGTGCGGCTGCCGGGCGGGCACCGGCGCTACCACGCCACGGTCATCGTGCCGGTGCGCGACCCGACCGGCACCATCGTCGGCCTGCAGGGCACCGCGCAGGACGTGACGGCGCGCAAGGAAGTCGAGATGCACCTCCGGCACAAGGAAATGCTGCTCGAAGAAGCGCAGCAGGTCGCGCGCATGGGCAACTGGGAGTGGCTGGTGGACGTCGGCTGCGCCACCTGGTCGGACAGCCTCTACCGCATCTTCGGCTTCGAGCCCGGATCGCCGGTGCCGGACAGCGACACGCTGCTCGAGATGCTGACGCCCGAGAGCCGGGAGGTGGTCCGCGTGGCCTCCGAACATGCGCTCGAAGGCGGCGAGTCCTACGAAGTGGAAGTCGAGGTGGTCTGCGCCGGCGGCGAGCGCAAGTGGCTCGCCTGCCGCAGCGCCGCGCGACGCCAGGGCGGCACCATCATCGGTCTCTACGGCACGGTGCAGGACGTCACCATTCGGCGGCAGCGCGAGGCCGAGCGCGAGGCGCGCGAACGCCACATGCACGAGCTCTCGCGCCGGTTGGTGGCGGCGCAGGAGGACGAGCGCCGCCGGCTGGCGGCCGAGTTGCACGACCGCACCAGCCCGAACCTCGCCGCCGTGCAGGTGACCCTGCGCAGCCTCGCCCTGGCCATGCCGGCCGAAGTGCGCGAGGCGCTGGCGGAGGAGTTCGACGACCTGCGCGGCTTGTTGCAGGACGCGACCACCAGCATCCGCGACGTCTGCGCCGAACTGCGTCCCGCGCTGCTCGACTATGCCGGACTGCTGCCGGCGCTCGAAAGCCACATCCGCCAGTTCTCGCGGCGCACCGGCGTGCTCGTCAAGCTTACGCATCGCGGGCTCGACGAACGCCTGCCGGCGGACACCGAAGCGCTGCTGTTCCGCATCGTGCAGGAAGCGCTGACGAACTGCGCCAAGCACGCCCAGGCGAAGAAGGTCGTCATCTCGCTGCGCAAGGGGAAGCGGCACACCGTGCTGAGCATCCGGGACGACGGTGCGGGCTTCGACCTGGCCGGCATCGGCAGCGCCGAGCGGCCCGGGCTCGGCCTGCTGACGATGCGCGAGCGCGCCGAGTTCGCGGGCGGCACGATGGAGATCATCTCGGCGCCCGGACGCGGCACCGAGATCAAGGTCAGTCTTTGATCGCGGTCAGCCAGGCCCGCGCCGGCCGGTAGTTGCGCACCCAGTCGTCCACCCGGTCCGCCGGCAACGGCCGCGCGATGCCGTAGCCCTGCGCGAGGTGGCAGCCCAGGCGCATCAGCGCCAGGCCGTGCGCGACGGATTCCACGCCCTCGGCGATGACCTCCATGCGGAACGCCTCGGCGAGGCCGATGACGCCTTCGATGATGGCGAGGTCTTCCTGGTCCTCGAGCATGTCGCGCACGAAGGACTGGTCGATCTTCAGGGTATTGGCCGTCAGGCGCTTCAGGTAGCTCAGCGACGAGTAGCCGGTGCCGAAGTCGTCGAGCGCGAAGCGCACGCCTTCCGACTGGCAGGCGGCCATGGCGGCGCGCACCGCGCCGATGTCGGCCAGCGCCACGCTCTCGATGATCTCCAGCTCGACCAGCTCCGGCGATACCTCGGGGTGGCGGGCAAGCAGTGCGTGCAGGCGCTCGACGAAGTTCGCCTGCTGGAAATGCTCTGCCGCGATGTTGACGCTGACCGGGAGCTGCAGGCCGTTGCGCGCCCAGGTGCACATCTGCTCGAGCGCCGCCTGCAGCACCCATTCGCCGATGTCCACGATCAGCGGGTCGTGTTCCGCCAGCGGCAGGAATTCGGCCGGGCTCAGCAGCCCGCGTTCCGGGTGCTGCCAGCGCACCAGCGCCTCGACGCCGACGACGGCGCCGTTGCGCATGTTGACCTTCGGCTGGTAGTGCAGGCGCAGTTCGCCTTCCGCGACTGCCTGGCGCAGGCGGTCGAGCTGCCGGTTGCGGGTCTGGGTATGGCTCGCCGCCTCGCGGTCGAAGAGGTGGTAGCGGTTTCGCCCGAGCTGCTTGGCCTGGTACATCGACTGGTCGGCGTGGCGCAGCAGGGTGTCGGGATCGGAGTCGTCGAAGGGATAGATGGTGACGCCGATGCTCGCGCTGACGTCGAGCGAATGGCCGCAGATGACGCAGGGCGTCGCCACGGTGCGCAGGATGCGGCCGAGCGCCGCCTCGAGTTCGTCGGCATCGGCCAGGTCGCAGATCAGCAGCACGAACTCGTCGCCGCCCAGGCGCGCCACCGTGTCGCCGGCGCGCAGCGTGTGCGTCAGCCGGCTCGCCACTTCGATCAGAAAGCGATCGCCGATCTCATGGCCGTAGCGGTCGTTGATCGGCTTGAAGCCGTCGAGGTCGAGGAAGCAGACGGCGAGGATGCGCGTGTAGCGTTCGGCGCTGGCCAACGCCTGCTGCAGCCGGTCGGCGAGCAGCGCGCGGTTGGGCAGGCCGGTGAGCAGGTCGTAATTGACCATGCTTTCGAGCCGTTGCTGGGTCTGCTTGAGGTCGGTGATGTCGCGCAGCGTCTCGACGACGGCGACGATATTGCCGTAATCGTCGCGGATCGGCCCCGCGTCGACGGCCAGGCAGAGCTGGCGGCCATGCAGCGGCATCACGCACCAGTTCTCGGCGTGGGCGCCGAAAGCGTCGTCGTCGCGCTCCTCCGACGACAGGTAGTAATTGCCGATCTCGCCGGCGCGGCCTTCGATGATCAGGTCTGCGAGGCAGGGCCGCGGCTGGTCGTAGAACGCGCGCCAGTGCTCGCGCGTGCCGATGACCTCGGCGGCGGGCATCCCGGTCAGGCGCTCGCAGGCTTCGTTCCAGACGATGACCCGGCCCTGCGCGTCCAGCACGAAGGTCGGCACGACGAGCTGGCGCACCAGCTCGATCGCGAAGTTGGACTGGGCAAGCGGACGAGGGCGCGCGGCCGCGGCGAGGCGTGGCGCGCCGGGGGTGTTCATGCGGCGCGGCCGCTCGGCGCGGGCATCGCGCTCAGCCGCGCAGGTCCGCGCCGTGGTCGAAGAGGTCGCGCTGCGTCACCGGAGGCGCCTGCTGCACCTGCTGCAGGGCGATGCCGATGCGCACCGAGGTGGACAGGTACGGCCAGTCGAAGCCCATCGCCTGTGCCTCGCCGTAAAGGCCGGCGCCGTTGTCGAGCGCCGGGTGGATCTTGGCGGCGATCTCGACCAGCTCGTCGTCGTGGCCGTACCAGCTCGTCATCGAGAGGTATTTCGCGGCCAGCGCCACGACCTTGCCGTCGGTCTCGCTGCGCTGGAACCAGTCGTCGGGATCGAAGGCATTGCGCTGCTGGATGCAAAAGCGGGCGAGCGATTCGATTGCTTGCCGGTCCATGCTGGAGGCCTCCTGATGGTTGAGAATCTTCGGGAGAGTCGATTCTAGGGAGGCTGCGGCGGCGATCGAATGCCATGATCTCGGTATTTTCGTTACCGATATCCAGCTAGGGCGAATCTGGTCAATCAGGAAGGGAAAACTGCATTCCCGCAGGAAGAGGCAGGGCGGGCGCGTGGTGCCCGGGGCGGGACTCGAACCCGCAAGGCCGCGAGGCCGGCGGATTTTAAGTCCGCTATGTTTACCAGTTTCATCACCCGGGCGTGCCGGCGGATTATAGCCGGGGGGCCGTCCGCGCCTTGCCGCCGGCGCGCGCAGCGTCCGCGGCGGAAACGCGTAGAATCGCCCGCGTCTTCGTCACGTCTTCCGCGTCCGTCATGATCGTTCTCAACCTCGCCTGCGCGAAGGAACACCGCTTCGAGGGCTGGTTCGCGTCGTCAGAAGCGTTCGAGCAGCAGCTCGCTTCGGGGCTGCTCGCGTGCCCCATCTGCGACGGCCGCGAGATCGCCCGCTTGCCGTCCGGTCCGCGCGTCGTCGGCTCGGTGCGCGAAGAGGAAACGGCAACGGTCGGCGACGAGAGCCTCGCCGCCGTCGAGCGCCAGTTGCGCGAGGCGCTGCGCGTCTATGTGCGCAACACCGAGAACGTCGGCGACCGCTTCCCCGAGGAGGCGCGCCGCATCCACTACGACGAGGCGCCCGCGCGCAGCATCCGCGGCATCGCGTCGGCCGACGAGACGCGCGAGCTGCTCGACGAGGGCATCGTCGTGCTGCCGCTGCTCGTGCCGCCGAACGAGGAAACGCACTAGCCACGCGGGAGCCGACATGCGCATCGAGGAAGAACTCAAGCTCGACTTCAAGGATGTGCTGATCCGGCCCAAGCGCTCGACGCTGACCTCGCGCTCCGAGGTCGACATCTCGCGCGACTTCGTCTTCCTGCACTCGCACCGCTGCTATCACGGCATCCCGATCATCGCCGCGAACATGGACACCGTCGGCACCTTCGAGATGGCGCAGGCGCTGACCCGGCGCGACCTGGCGGTGGCACTGCACAAGCACTACGGCGAGGCCGAGATCGCGGCCTTCTTCACCGCGCTGCCCGACACGGCGACGGTGTTCTACTCGATGGGCATCACCGGGGCGGACTACGAGAAGTTCCAGCGCGTGAAGGGCATTGCCGGCCCCGCCATCCGCTACGTCTGCGTCGATGTCGCCAACGGCTACACCAAGTCGTTCGTCGACTTCGTGAACAAGCTGCGCGCGGCCTTCCCCGACATCACGCTGATGGCTGGCAACGTCGTCACCGGCGAGATGACCGAGGAGCTGATCCTCGACGGCGTGGACATCGTCAAGGTCGGCATCGGGCCGGGCTCGGTGTGCACCACGCGCAAGATGACGGGCGTCGGCTATCCGCAGCTCTCCGCCATCATCGAGTGCGCCGACGCCGCGCACGGCCTCGGCGGCCTGATCTGCGCCGACGGCGGCTGCACGGCACCGGGCGACCTCGCCAAGGCCTTCGGCGGCGGCGCCGACTTCGTCATGCTCGGCGGCATGCTCGCTGGGCACGACGAGTGTTCCGACGAGGTCATCGAGCGCGACGGCGAGCGCAAGGTCCGCTTCTACGGCATGAGCTCGCGCGCGGCGATGGGCAAGTATGCCGGCGGCGTCGCCGACTACCGGGCTTCCGAAGGCAAGGAAGTGCTGCTCGACTATCGCGGCCCGGTCGAGAACACGCTGCAGGACATCCTCGGCGGGGTGCGCTCGGCGTGCACCTACGTCGGCGCGCGCAAGCTCAAGGAGCTTTCCAAGCGCACCACCTTCATCCGCGTCGCGCGCCAGCTCAACGAGGTCTTCGGCGCATCCTGACGCCGGCCGCGGGGCCGGCGCTCTCCTCTGTTCGCAATCGCACTGAGTATCCCGACGGGAAGGCGGAGAATTCTTCGCACGGGTCGGCGATAGCAACGGGCGCGACAATTGCCCGTGCCGGTTTCCTTCCGGATGCAGAGGAGTACCTGGACATGAAGGCAACAAGAACGCTCATTTCGGCCGCGCTCGGCATGCTCGTCATTCCTGCGCTGACCTCGGCTGCCGACACCACCATCCCCAACGGCCGTAACCGTGGCTATATCGTCGACCAGAACATGAACGTCCTGCGCAGCGGCGCAGGCGTCTGCGTGCGCTCGGGCGAATGGACGCCCGAGCTCGCGGCCGCGGCTGCTGCATGCCGCGATTGCACGCCCGAGCTTTGCCCCGTGAGGGCCGCCGCGACGCCGACGCCGCCGGTGGCTGCAGCGCCGCCCGAGCCGACGCCGGCACCGGCGGCCGCCGCGCCGCGCGAGCCGCAGCGCCTGAGCTTCGCGGCCGACACCTTGTTCGACTTCGACAAGGCGGAGCTCAAGCCCGAGGGCAAGGCGCTGCTCGATGCGCTGGCGCGCGACATCTCGACCATGAATTACCAGAGCATCGCCATCACCGGCCATGCCGACCGCATCGGCAATGCCGATTACAACCAGAAGCTCTCCGAGCGCCGCGCCAATGCGGTGCGCGAATACCTGCTGAGCAAGGCCGGGCAGGGCGAGGGCACGGTCGCCGGCTTCACCGGCGGCGCGGCGATCGATCCCGGCAAGATCACGGCGCGCGGCGCCGGCGAAGAGCAGCCGGTGACCAATGCCGACGACTGCGTCGGCGAGCGCAAGACGCGCCAGTTGATCGCGTGCCTGCAGCCGGATCGCCGCGTCGAGATCGAAGTGCAGGGCACCGAATAGGGGGCTGATCATGAAATTGCGCACCCGCATGTCGATGCTGGCTGCCGCTGCCGCATTTGCGGTGGCCGGTTGCCAGTCGTCGCCCAAGAGCGAGACGGTCGGAGAGTACGCCGACGACAGCGTGATCACCGCCAAGGTGAAGACGGCGATCCTCAACGATCCGCAACTCAAGGCGACCGAGATCAACGTCGAGACCTACAAGGGCGTGGTCCAGCTGAGCGGCTTCGTCAGCTCGCGCGACGCCGAGTTGCGTGCCACCGAGGTCGCGCGCAGCGTCAGCGGCGTGAAGGCCGTCAATAACGACATGCGCCTCAAGGGGGATGCGACGCGATGAAACGACGTGCCTCCATCCTGTTCTCGGGCGCCGTAGCCGTGCTGCTGGCCGGCTGCGGCAAGCCCGACGATGCAACGCCGCCGGTGCCGACCACCAGCGCGCCGCCGCCCCCGGTGGCGGCCGTGCAGCCCGCGCCGGTCGTCGATGCGCAGACGGCGATCGCGCCCGATGACGCCGCGATCACCTCGCGCGTGCGCGAGGCGCTGCTGGCCGATGCCGAAGTCAAGGACCAGAAGATCGACGTCAGCGCGAGCGAGGGCGTCGTGCAGTTGAGCGGCTTCGTCGACACCGGCGCGCAGACGGCGCACGCGGCCACGGTCGCGGGCGGCGTGGAAGGCGTTCGCAGCGTCGACAACCGGCTCGAGGTCAAGGCGGCCAGCACCGCCGCCGCGCCGGCCGCCGCCCAGCCGGGGCAGACCGCGGTCGTCAATGACGCGTCGATCACCGGGCACATCAAGGAAGCGCTGCTCGCCGATCCCTACATGAACAACTTCGACGTCGCCGTCGTCACGCGCAATGGCGAAGTGCAGCTGAGCGGCTTCGTCGCCAGCCAGGACCAGGCCGACGACGTCGTCGCGCTCGCCCACAAGACGGAAGGCGTCAAGAACGTGGTCAGCACGCTGACCGTGGGCAACGCGGAGAATCGCGGCCAGCAGCCGGCGCCGCAGTAGGTCAGCGCAGGATCGGGAACAGGCCGCGCAGGCCGGTGGCCATCATCTCGGCCGCCATCGCCGCCAGCACGAAGCCGCCGACGCGCTCGACGATGTCGAGCGTCGATTCGCGGATCACCCGGCCGGCGTGGCTGGCGACGTGGAAGGTGATCCAGCAGGCCAGGCCGACGGCGAGGATCGGCACCAGGATGTGGATCAGGTCGTCGTGGCTGTTCCACTCGCTGTTGCCCATGACGTAGCTGAAGGCGGCCGGGCCGGCCAGCAGCGGCACCGCCAACGGCACGATCGAGGCCGGGCGCACGTCGATGTCCTCGACGCCGGCCGCGGCCGGCGAGCCCTTGAAGGTCGTTTCCTTGCCCAGCACCATGGCGATCGCCAGCAGCAGCACGATGACGCCGCCGCCCACCTGCATCGCCCCGAGCGAGACGCCGAGGATGCCGAGGAAGGGCATGCCGAGGAAGGCGGCGACCAGCAGCGCGACGGTGACGCTGAAGCCGATGGTGCGCGCGAAGCGGGCGCGCCGCTGCGGCGTGAAGCCGGCCGTGGTGGCGAGGAAGATCGGCACCATCGAGAACGGCCCGACCAGCGCGATCAGCGTGATGGTCTTCTTCAGCGTCAGTGCGGCGATGGCGAGCATGCGTTTCCTGTCGAACGGTCGGTCGGCGCGCGCGGCGCTAAGGTGGGTGGTCGCTGTCGCGTGCCGGAGTCGATGCCATGATAACCAAGGTGCAAGTCATCTTTTACAGTTCCCACGGACATGTTTACCGCATGGCCGAGGCCGTCGCGGCCGGTGCGCGCGAAGTGCCGGACACCGAGGTGACGCTCCTGCAGGTGGCAGAACTGGTGCCCGACGACATCCTCGAGAAGAGCGGGGCCAAGGCTGCGCGCGCCGCCTTCTCGACCATTCCGGTCGCCAAGGTCGACCACCTGGCCGAGGCCGACGCCATCCTGTTCGGCACGCCGACGCGCTTCGGCAACATGTGCGCGCAGATGCGCAATTTCCTCGACCAGACCGGCGGCCTCTGGGTTAAGGGCGCGCTGATCGGCAAGGTGGGCAGCGTTTTCACCAGCACGGCGACGCAGCACGGCGGACAGGAGTCGACGCTCCTCAGCTTCCATACGACGCTGCTGCACCACGGCATGGTCATCATCGGCGTGCCGTATTCCGAGGCGCGGCAGTCGATCATGGACGAGATCACCGGCGGCAGCCCCTACGGCGCGTCCACGGTCTGCGCCAACGACGGTTCGCGCCAGCCGAGCGCCAACGAACTCGCCATCGCGCGCTTCCAGGGACGCCATGCTACGGAACTCGCGGTGGCGTTGAAACGCGGCCGCGCCTAGCGGCTGCTGCGCTTGCGCGCCGCCGTCGAGCGGGTCTGGATCTTCTTGACCGTTTCGTAGCACGAGCAGCTGGCGGCCTCGAGGCCTGCCTCGTCCTGGATTTCGATGTTGCCGCGGCTGTAGTCGATCAGCTTGCGCTGCTGCAGTTCGTGCGCCGCCTTGGTGACGCCGACGCGGCGCACGCCGAGCATGGTGGCGAGGAATTCGTGCGTCAGGCGGAAGCGGTTCGAGTCGACGCGGTCGCGCGTCATCAGCAGCCAGCGCGCCAGGCGCGCCTCGACGACGTGGAAGCGGTTGCAGGCCGCCGTCTGCATCACCTGCGCCATCAGCACCGCCGAGTAGCGGTAGACCTCGCTCTGCAAGGCGGGGTTGCCCGCCAGCTCGCGCAAGAAGTCGGCCGTCTTCATGCGCGCCGCCGTTCCCGGCGCCTGCACCAGTGCGCGCACCGGCGACACCGGCAGGCCGAGCGCCAGCGTCACGCCGACCATGCCTTCGTAGCCGATCAGCCCGACCTCGATCGCCTGGTGGTCGTCGACGCGCGTCAGCAGCGAAACCAGGGAATCGTGCGGGAAATAGACGTAGTCCACCGCGTCGCCGGGTTCGTAGAGGATCTCGCCGAACGCCAGCTCGACGGTCTCGAGCCGGGCCGGAAAATCAGACTCCTCAGCGGCGGGCAGGGCCGCCAGCAGCCTGTTTCCGACCGGTGCGCGCTTGAAGGATCGCATGGACTTTCTCCAGTAGCGGCCTCCCGAAAGGGTGCCGCTGGATACGGCATTGAGGGTAGCGAAAGACCGGTTCAGCGTATGTACGAACACACACGGTCACTGAGTTCTCCAGCGCACGCGCGGTATGTACGCAGACGAACATACAGCGGCCGTGGGCGTTGCCTACGATGCGGTCATTCCCATCCGGGTGACCAGCATGTCCCTGCACCATCCCGCACAGAACGACCTCCTCGCCGCGCTCTCTCCCGCCGAGCTCGAGCGCCTGCGGCCCGCCCTGGAGGTGGTGCCGATGCCATCCGGACGCATCGTGCACGAGGAGAACCAGCCGCAGCGGTACGCGTACTTTCCGACCGGTTGCATCATCGCCCTGCTGTACGAGGGAACGAGCGGCGCGCCGGCCCAGGAGGCGCTGGTCGGTCGCGAGGGGCTGGTCGGCATCGCGTCGTTCATGGGCGGGGAAAGCACGTCCGGACAGGCGGTGGTGCAGAGCTCGGGCTATGCCTACCGGCTGCCGGCGGCGATGTTGCATGCCGAGTTCCGGCACGGCGGCCGCCTGCGCGACCGCACGCTGGCTTTCACGCAGGCGCTGATCGCGCAACTGACGCAGTCTGCCGTCTGCCAGCGCCTCCATCCGCTGGAGCAGCAAGTCTGCCGCTGGCTGCTGCTGAGCGCCGATCGCCTGCAGCGGCCGCGGCTGGCGGTGGGGCTCGCCGTGATGCTGCGCATCCTCGGGGCATCGCATGAGCGCGTGTTGCACGCGTTTGCGCTGCTCCAGGCGCGCGGCCTGGTGAAATTCGAGCGCGGCGCCATCGAGATCATCGACCGCGACGGGCTTGCCGAGATGGCGTGCGAGTGCCATGCGTCGGTGACGCGCGAGTACCAGCGGCTGCTGGGACCGGTATCGCCGCGGCCTGCTTGGCGCCCGACGATCGTCGTCGCGGCGGCAGCATCATGAAGATCCTGCCGGTCATCCTCTGCGGCGGCGCCGGCACGCGCCTGTGGCCGCTTTCGCGCGAGCAGCATCCCAAGCAGATGCTTGCGCTCGACGGCGCGCGCAGCCTGCTGCAGGCCACGGCGCTGCGCCTCGATGGGGCAGGCCTGCCCGCCGCATGGAAGCTGGCTCCGCCGCTGGTCGTCGGCCGCGAGGACACGCGCTTCGTCACTGCCGAGCAACTGCGCCAGGCCGGCGTCGCGGCCGGCTGCATCGTGCTGGAGCCGCTCGGCCGCAACACCGCGCCGGCGCTGACCGTCGCCGCGCTCATCGCCCTGCAGGAGGAGGGCGCCGACCCGGTGCTCGTCGCCATGCCGGCCGACCACATGATGCTGCGTCCCGAGCGCTTCCGCGCCACTGTGCTGAAGGCGGTGCCGCTGGCGATGCAGGACGTCGTCGTCACCTTCGGCATCGTCCCGACCGCGCCGGAGCCCGGCTATGGCTACATCCATCGCGGCGAGCCGCTCACCACGGCGACGCCGGCCGCTGCCATCGCCGGCTTCGTCGAGAAACCCGACGCCGCGACGGCGCGGCGGTTCGTCGAATCCGGCGAGTATTACTGGAACAGCGGCATCTTCGTCGTGCGCGCCTCGGTGTGGATCGCCGAGGTGGCGCGGCTGCGCGCCGACATCCTGGCGGCCTGCCGGACGGCGGTTGAAGAAGGCGCGCGCGACCGTGACTTCGTGCGCCTCGGGCCGTCGTTCGCCGCTTGCCCGGCCGACTCGATCGACTACGCGGTGATGGAAAAGCTGCCGGCGGGCGGCGGAGCCGCCGGCATCGTGCTGCCGCTCGACGCCGGCTGGTCGGACATCGGCGCCTGGGGCGCGCTCTGGCAGGTCGGCGGCAAGGACGGCGACGGCAACGTGCTGACGGGGGACGTCATGGCGCTGGCGACGCGCAACACGCTGGTGCGCGCCGAGAGCCGGCTCGTCGCCTGCGTCGGCCTCGAGGACGCGATCGTCGTCGAGACGCCCGATGCCGTGCTGGTCGCTCAGCGCGACAACCTCGACCGCATGCGCGAACTCGTCGCGCGGCTGAAGCGCGAGGCGCGGCCCGAGTGCGACGCGCACCGCAAGGTGTTCCGCCCCTGGGGCTGCTTCGACAGCATCGACGCCGGCCAGCGCTTCCAGGTCAAGCGCATCGTCGTCAAGCCCGGCGCCAGCCTGTCGCTGCAGATGCACCACCACCGCGCCGAGCACTGGATCGTCGTCGCCGGCACGGCGCGCGTCACGCGCGGCAGCGAAGAATTCCTGCTGTCCGAGAACGAATCGACCTACATCCCGCTCGGCACGCCGCACCGGCTCGAGAATCCGGGCAAGGTGCCGCTGGAAATCATCGAGGTGCAGTCCGGCGCCTACCTCGGCGAGGACGACATCGTGCGCTTCCAGGACAGCTACGGCCGCGACGTGGGCAACGCGAACGTCGTTCCGCTGGCAGCCGCGCAGGCGTCGGCGCAGGGTTCCTGAGTGACGGCGGTGCAGCGCGACGCGGCGCTGCCGCAAGCCGCGACGGCCGGCGCGGCGGTGGCGCGCGTGCTGCCGTTCGCGGTCTTCATCGGCATCATGGCCCTCGAGCACCTGCTGAAATCGCTGGCGCCGGCGCTCGACCTGCGCTGGATGTACGCGCTGCGCGCAGGCGCGGCGCTGCTCGCCATGGCGGCGTTCGCACGCGCCTACGTCGAGTTGGCGGACTTCGGCGCGGTGACGGCGCGCGCATGGACGCGGGGTGCGTTCGTGGGTGCCGCGGTCTTCGTCGTCTGGATCGCCGTCGATCAGCCCTGGGCGGGTGGCGGCGCCGGTCCGGGCTTCGACGCCACGGCCGGCGACGGCCGCATCGACTGGGCGCTCGTGTCGCTGCGCTTCGCCGGTTCGGTCGCGGTGGTGCCGCTGATGGAGGAACTGTTCTGGCGCTCGTTCATCCTGCGCTGGATCGCCCGCCGTGACTTCCTGCACCAGGCGCCAGCCACCGCCGGGCTGCGTGCGCTGCTTGTCAGTTCGCTGCTGTTCGGCATCGAGCACGAACTGTGGCTCGCCGGCATCGTCGCCGGTCTTGCCTACGGCGGGCTCTACATGCGCGGCGGCAGCCTGTGGCCGGTGGTGGCGGCGCATGCGACGACGAATCTTCTGCTTGGGGTATGGGTGGTCGGGATGGGGGAGTGGCGACTTTGGTAATCGTGGCGCCTGCGCGCCAAGGACGGCGGGTGTCCGACTCCTCCGTGTCCCCCGGACCGCGCCGCGCGCGGTCCTCCTCCTTTACCTACGGAGTCGGACACCCGCCATCCTTGGCCGGATACGCCCGTGGGTTTTCACCTCAAAAGAGGCAGGGCGGCCCGAGCGCCTACCGCGCATCAACGGGACCGGAACCTACTCAGAAACCTCAGCCTCGACCAACTGCCCCAGAAGCGTCAGCGACTCCTGCCATCCGAGATAGCAGTCTTCCGCCGGAATCACGTCCGGAACGCCTTCCTGCGCGATGCTCAGTTCGGTGCCGCAGGAAACGGCCTTCAGCGAAACTGTCGTCTTCATCTCGCCCGGCAGATTCGGGTCGTCGAAGCGGTCGGTGTTGACGATGCGTTCGTCGGGCACCAGATCGACGTACTCGCCGCCGAAGGAGTGGCTGGCGCCGCTCGAGAAGTTGGTGAAGGACATGCGGTAGGTGCCGCCGACCCTGGCGTCGAGCTGGTAAACCTTGCAGGTGAAGCCGTGCGGCGGCAGCCATTTGGCGATGGCTTCGGCGTCGAGGAAGGCGCGATAGACCCGCTCGGGCGGCGCGCGCAGGACGCGGTGCAAACGGATTGTGCTGGGCATGTTCGTCCTCAGTAGGCGTTGCGGTCGCGCAGGACGACGAGGATGGTCTTGAGGATGATGTAGAGGTCGAGCCGCAGCGACCAGTTGCGCAGGTAGGCGAGGTCGTAGTCGACGCGCATCTTCATCTTGTCGAGGCTCTCGGTCTCGCCGCGCCAGCCGTTGACCTGCGCCCAGCCGGTGATGCCCGGCTTGACCTTGTGGCGGATCATGTAGCGCTTGATGACCTTGCGATAGAGCTCGTTGTGGGCCACGGCATGGGGGCGCGGCCCGACGATGCTCATGCGGCCCTGCAGGACGTTGAAGAACTGCGGCAGTTCGTCGAGCGAGGTGCGGCGCAGGAAGGCGCCCAGGGGCGTGATGCGGTCGTCGTCCTTCTGCGCCTGGCGGATCTCCTCGCCGTCCTCGCAGACGCGCATCGAGCGGAACTTGCTGACCAGGATCTCCTCGCCGTTGAGGCCGTAGCGGCGCTGCCGGAAGATGACGGGTCCCGGCGAAGTGAGCTTGACGGCCAGTGCGATCAGCGCCATCAGCGGAGCGATGAGTATCAGGATCAGCGTCGCCAGGATGACGTCCGAGACGCGCTTGACGATGCCGTTGGTGCCGGAGAACGGGCTCTCGCAGACGGTGACGATGGGAATGTTGCCGACGGAGTCGAAGCGGCCCTGCACGAGTTCGGTGAGGAAGATGTCCGGCACGAAGTGGATCGATACGGTGGTGTCGCCGAGCGCGTCGAGGAGCTGCACGATGCGCGGCTGAGCGGCCATCGGCAGCGAGATGTAGATGGCGTCGATGCGCTCCGCGGCGACGAAGCGCGGCAGTTCGTCGAGCGTGCCCAGGCGTGGCGGAATCGGGCCGCGCACCACGCGGTCGGCGAGCCGGTCGTCGAAGAAGCCGAGCAGGCGGTTGGCGGCGTAGGGGTTGCTGGTCAGTTCGTTCGCCAGCATGGTCCCGGCCTCGTTGATGCCGACGATGACGACGCGGCGCGGTTCGCCCTGGAGGGCCAGGATGGAGGGCGCCAGCCGGCGCAGCGCAACGTTGGCGCCGAACTGCGCCACCGGCGCCAGGGCCATCCACAGCAGCAGCGGCATCGGTTCGAAGGCGAACAGGTAGCTGCTGGCGTAGCCGAAGAACAGCAGCAGGCCGGCGACGATGCCCCAGTCGAAGGCGATGCTGCGCGCCAGATACCAGCCGGTCAGCTTCAGCCGCGAGGTGCCGGGCATGGTCAGCGAGAAGACGACGAGGGAGAGGATCAGGTAGGGCGGCGTCAGCGCGCCCTCGGCGAGAACGCCGGTGATCCAGAGCGAGATGACGAGGACGGCTGGGTCGAGCAGGGCGCCGAGCAACTGCAGGATGTTGTTCCAGCCGAGCGTCAGGGCCGTCGCGCGCTGGAAGCGGATCGGGACCTGGTGGGCGGGACGGGGCAGAGATGGAGCCGGCCTCGCTTGCGGCAGGCTTGCGATTCGGCTCGGCGCGGTCGATGGCATCGTGGTGCTGTCCTCGGATATAGGCTGAACTTAGTGCCGGCGCGGCCGCGCTTCCGTACGCTGGCGAACCGAGCGTCGCCGGGGCGCGCGCAGCCTCGCGGCAGGAACGCCCGCGACGCTGCGCCACGCGGCGCGATTTCAGGCCTGCGCCGCTTCCGCCGTGCCGTCCGCCTGGCCGCCGTTGCGCATGCGGCGCTTGCCGATGAAGCCCAGCAGGCCGAGGCCGGCGAGCATCAGCGCGTAGGTCTCGGGCTCGGGGATCGGCGGCGGAGCGCCGTCAAGGCCGGGCGCGAAGGCTGCCGCAAAGCCGCCCGTGGCGTCGATCACGCCCATCCAGTGGCTGACGTAGGACGTCGCGTCGGTATGGATTTCCATGACGTTCGTGCTCTGGCCAGCCGCGACCCCGGTGGTCCCGAAGTTGAAGCCTACGGTGCCGTTGATGCGGTCCACGGTCGATGCGCTGGTCGTGCCGGAGACGAAGGGCCCGAATCCGCCGGCGCTCTGGAACACGTCGGTGGCCAGGGTGCCGAATCCGCCCGCCGTCAGGCGCGAAATGGCGTCGAGGGCGCCGGCGCCGCTGGTGTTGGAGAACTGGTAGTAGAAGTTCAGGTTGATGCCGGCTTCGGGGCCGTCATACACGGCCGAGCGGGCCGTGCCCGTAAACGTCGGTGTCGTGATGGTGGTCGCTATCGAGTCGAGCAGCGTGCCGAGGGCGCCCACCCCCGGAACCCCGGCGATCGGTCCGGTGCCCGGCTGGACTTCCAGTGCTTGCGCGCTGCCAATGGCTCCCGCCAGGGCGGCGGCAGCGGCAGCGAACTTCAACGTGGTCTTCATTGTCATGTCCTTTCGTCTGGTGCGGGAATACGCTGGGTGGCGCGTTCTGCTGCTGGGGGTCACGAGGTGTCCATGGCATGGCTCCTTGTTGAAGCGGTACAACAATCCGCGAAATAGCGGCCTCCCGAAGGGCATATTCGGTTTGCCGCCGCGTATGGCATATGTCAAAATTCCGGTCGGTTCCCGAACGAACATAGGCGAGGAATGTACGCAGACTGAGGTCGGCGTTCTGTACGCGTCAAAACACAGCCCGCAGCAGACTGCGGCATATCATTCGGAGCCAGGCCTGCAGGGAGCAGGCCGAGGACTTGAGGAACGCCTCTCAAGTTGTTGTTTCTGGCGCAAACAGCGGGCGGATCGCGCCGGCTGCATTGCGCTGCCGAAACTCTCTGATGCAAAGGTGACTGAATTGGCTAACGTCTCGAATCACTTCCGCTCCGCCGGTGCGCGCCGCGCCCTCTTTGCCGCCGTCGCGCTGGCCTGTTCCGGCTTCGCCGCCGCGGACGAGAAGGATGCGTTCAACGTCGTCGTCGGCGTCACGGCGACGCACGAGGACAACCTGTTCCGCGGCGCGAACCTGCCCGCGAATGCCCACAAGTCGGACAACGTCTATGGCGCCAACGTCGGCCTGCGCTTCGACAAGGAATATTCGCTGCAGCGCGTCCAGCTCGAGGCGACCGCCAGCAAGTACCGTTTCGACAACAACAGCTTCCTGAATTTCAGCGGCGTCGATTACCGCGGCGCCTGGTTCTGGCGCGTGACCCCGCGCATCAGCGGCGTCCTCTCGGCGAGCCGCAGCGAGACGCTGGTGCCGTATTCCGACCAGCGCACGGTCAGCATCGCCAAGAGCACGCAGATCAACGAGAACCGCCAGTTCACCTTCGACGGCGAGCTAGCCGCGGCCTGGCACGTCATCGGCGGCGTCGGCCAGTCGCGCTCGCGCAACTCGCAGCCGTTCCAGGCCGTCGGCGACTACGTCCTCACCGGCGGCGAGATCGGCGGCAAGTACGTCACCGGCGCCGGCAACTCGATCTCGCTGGTGCAGCGCGAGTCGAACGGCGATTACGAGGGTCGCAGCCTCGACCCGGTCGGCTTCTTCGACACCGGCTTCGACCAGAGCGAGACCGAGGCGCGCGTGCAGTGGCAGGTCACCGGCCACAGCTCGCTCGACGGCCGCATTGCCTACCTGAAACGCGAGCACGACCACTACGCCCAGCGCAACTACAGCGGCACCGTCGGCCGCCTCGACTACCTGTGGGCGCCGACCGGCAAGCTGCGCTTCAACTTCACCGCCGGCCGCAACCTCTACAGCTTCCAGGAAGCGAACCACAGCTACTACGTCGCCGACACCTTCGCCATCGCGCCGTCATGGCTCCTGAGCGAGAAGACGACGCTGCGAGCCAAGCTCGAGCACGTCGAGCGCGATTTCCGCGGCGCGGTCTTCGCCACCTCGCCGATGCGCGACGACCGCACGCAGAGCATCCAGTTCGGCGCCGACTGGAAGGTCACGCGCACCGGCCTGATCCAGGGCACGCTCTCGCACGAGCGCCGCAGCTCGAACATCAGCGGCATCGGCTATTCCGCCAACGTCGTCGGCATTTCCGGGCAGTTGATGTTCTGAAGTCCGGAGTCGCGGCCGCTCAGCGGGGCAACCTGATGGGCGCGGCCGCGGCGCCGGAATCCATCTCCGCCGAGTAGAACTGGTAGTTGTCGCGGCCGAGCTTCTTGGCGCGATACATCGCTGCGTCGGCGCAGCGCACCAGCGCTTCGGGCTCCTCGGCATCCGCAGGAAACAACGCGACGCCGATGCTCGCCGTCAGCGCGAGATCGTGGCCGGCGATGCGCAGCGGCGCGTGCAGCGAGTCGACGATGCGCTGCGGCACCTGCGCCGCCTCGTCCATGTCCCCGAGTTCAGGCAGCACCAGCGCGAACTCGTCTCCGCCCAGGCGGCAGATCGTGTCGCAGTCGCGCACGCTTCGCTGCATGCGCCGCGCCGCCTCCTGCAGCAGCCGGTCGCCGACTTCGTGGCCGAGCGTGTCGTTGACGGCCTTGAAGCGATCGAGGTCCACGAACATCACGGCCATCAGCCAGCGGTTGCGGCGCGACAGCGCCAGGGCGCTCTGCAGGCGGTCGTGGAACAGCAGGCGGTTCGGCAGGCCGGTCAGCGTGTCATGGTGCGCGAGGTGCGACAGGCGACGCTCGGCCCTCACGTGCTCGCTGACGTCGGTGTGGATGGCGACGATGCCCGCCACTCCCGCCGCCCGCAACGGCGTCGCGCGCAGCAGCAGCGCGTGCTCCTGCCCGTCGAGGCGCTTCGAGACGATGAGCGAGAACTCCTTCTGTCGGCCGGCGCGAATGCCGTCGAGTCCGGTCCTGATCAGGCGCTGCTGTTCGTCGGTGGCACTGAGGACGCTGTCGCAGACTTCAAGGTAGTCGCGGCCGAGCCCGTCGCCGCCGGCCTGCAGCGCTCCGCCGAGCGCGAAGCGGCGCCACGCCTCGTTGGCGGCGACGATGCGATTGTCGTCGTCGAGCGTCAGGATGTGGGTGGGCAGCGCGTCGAGCGTCGCGCGGCGCACTTCGTCGCGGTCCCACGCGGCCGCAAGCGGCGGCGCATCCGCATGCGCGCCGCCGGCCTGCGTTCCCGCATGCCATGCGCTCTGGCTCATCGCATCTGCTGACATGTTCCGCATCGGATCGCGCCGGCGCCGCTAGCGCACCATCCGCGCCGCGCCGGTGCGCACCGCCGGATGCGCAAAGCCGAGATAGCGTTCGCGCAGGCGGCGATATCCCGCATCGCCGAGCAACTGCGAGGCGGCGCCCTTCAGGAGATAGTGCAGCTTGCGGTTTAGGTCGTTGCTGCCGGTGATCAGGCGCAGGAAATACTCGTCGCTCATGCCCTGCACGACGCAACTGCGCCGGAACACGCCGGTGGCGGCGTCGGTGCCCGAGTTGATGCCCCAGGCCAGCGTGAACTGGCGGCTGAAGCCGGCCTCGCGCACGGCTTCAGCCAGTCGCCGCGTGCAGGCGCCGCCGGGATAGGCGAAGTCGAGCACGGGCTTGCCGAGCACGTCTTCCAGCAGCGCCTTCGAGCGGCGTACCTGGGCGACGGCCTCGTCGAACCCGAAGGTCGTCAGGCGCGCGTGCTGGTGCGAATGCGAGCCGACCGTCATGCCCATCGCATCGAGTTCGCGCACGTCCTCGGCGTCGAGATAGCCCGGCGCACCGATGTTCGCGCTCGAGACGAAGAAGATGCCCTTGAGGCCGTGCGACGCCAGGGTGTCGGCACATGCCAGGTCGCTCAGGTAGCCGTCGTCGAAGGTCAATCCGATCCGGTGTCGACCGTCGTGCTGTACCTGGCCGAATTCCCCCGGCGCCGCGACGCGGATGCCGGAGGCGACGATCAGCTCCATCTGTCGCAGAAAGCCGTGCTGCGAGAGAACGTGGATGTTCTCGGCGTCGGCGGCGTGAGCGATGCGGTGATAAGTGAGCAGCAGCGTCATGGCGGCACCTGGTTCGAAAGACATACGGGATTCGCAACGATGGCACGAGTCTAGGGCCGTCGCCGCCAAAACCTGTGTCTGCTACCGAACCGAGGCGCGCAAGTTCTCTGTTCGCTGGCGTACAGAGCCCGATGCATGGCGGACGGTAAAAAGCATCGACATCGTCAGGGGGCCATGAATCCATGTTTGCCGACACGCCGTTTCCGCTTCGTTCAGCCATGGTCGTCGCCATCGCGTCTCTCGCGTTCTCCGCCTGCGACAGCGACCGCAAGCCTGCGACCCAGCTCGCCGCCAAGGTCAATGCCGACGAGATTTCCGTGCATCAGGTCAACAACGCCTTGCCGGCGAACCGCCCGCTGCCGGCGGACAAGGTCGAGGGCGCCCGCCGCGAAGTCCTCGATCGCCTCATCTACCAGCAGCTCGCCGTGCAGCAGGCGATGGAGGAGAAGCTCGATCGCTCGCCGGAGGTGGTGATGGCGATGGATGCCGCGCGGCGCGACATCCTGACGCGCGCCTACTTCGGCAAGGTCGCCGCGGCGCTGCCGAAGCCCGAGGCGGACGAGGTGCACCAGTACTACGCGGACCACCCGGAGCTGTTCGCCGAACGGCGCATCTTTGCGGTGCAGGAGCTGTTCATGCCGGCCGGGTCCATCACGGCCGCGGCGCTGCGCGAGCAGGCGGCGACGCACACCTTCGAGGAGGTGGCCGCTTGGCTCAAGGCGCAGAAGGTCGCCCACGTCGCCCGCACCGAACGGCGTGCGGCCGAGCAGTTCGCGCCGGAAGTGCTGCGCGGGCTGCTGGCGCTCAAGGACGGACAGATGACGGTGGTCGAGCTGAAGGGCGGCCTGGCCGTGATTCGCCTGACGGCGTCGGTGCCGGCGCCGCTGGACGAGCCGACTTCCCAGCAGCCGATCCAGCAGCTGCTGGCCGCGCAGCAGGCGCGGTCCGCGATCGCAGAAGACATCGAGCGCCTGCGCGCGAAGGCGAAGATCGAGTACCTGAACGAGTTCGCCGGCGCCGCTGACGCGCAGCCGCGGGTCGCCGTGCAGGCGCCGCCGGCGCCGGCGCGACCGCCCGCGACCGCGAACTATGAAAAGGGCGTCGCGGCGTTGCGTTGACGCCGCGTGCCATGTCCCCAGTCCCGCTCTCGAACACCCCAAGGAGGAACAGATGAAGCCGAACCGGATGCTGCAATCGCTGTTGCTGACGTCGCTGCTGTGCGCCTTCGCCGCGCATGCCGAGAAAGAGCCGCCGATCGAGGTGAAGGCGCTGGAAGTGAAGGCCGTCGAGGCCGAGCCGGCCATGCAGCCGCCGCAGGCCGCCGCGCCGGAACTGAATCCCTCCGACTACAAGCTCAGCGACTATCGCCTCGGCCCCGGCGACGCCATCCGCATCCTCGTGTTCCAGAATCCCGACATGACGCTGGAAACGCGCGTCAATGAGCGCGGCAGCATCACTTATCCGCTGGTCGGCAAGGTCGACGTCGGCGGCGTGACCATCGCCCAGGCCGAGCTGAACATCGCCTCGGCGCTGCGCCGCGGAGGCTTCGTGCAGAAGCCGCAGGTCAACATCGTGCTGCTTCAGGTGCGCGGCAACCAGGTCTCCGTGCTCGGCCAGGTGAATCGTCCCGGACGCTATCCGCTCGAGACCTTCAACACGCGCGTTTCCGAACTGCTGGCGGTGGCCGGCGGCATCGTCGGCAGCGCGGGGGCGATCGCGGGCGGCGCCGACAAGGTGATCGTATCGGGCATCCGCGAGGGACGCCGCTTCCGCAAGGAAGTCGACGTCGCCGAGCTGTTCCTCAACAACCGCATCGAGGACGACTTCCTCGTCGCCAGCGGCGACGTCATCTACGTGCCGCCGGCGCCGGTGTATTACATCTACGGCGAGGCGCAGCGCAGCGGCTCCTACCGCATCAAGCGCGGCATGTCGGTGCAGCAGGCGATGGCAGAAGCCGGCGGCCCCACCTATCGCGGCACCGAGCGCAACCTGCGCATCGACCGCCGCGGCCCCGACGGCGCGATCGCGTCGATCCATCCGAAGCCGCACGAGCCGGTGATGCCCGACGACGTCCTGTACGTCAGCGAGAGCCTGTTCTAAGGAGCCGTCCATGAGCCTGCACCAGTTCCTGCTGATCCTGCGGTCGCGCTACCGCGTCGCATTGGGCGTGCTGCTGGCGACGATGACGCTGACGCTGCTGGTCAGCCTGTTGCTGCCCAACCGCTACACCGCCACCACCTCGGTGGTGGTCGACGTGCGTTCGCCCGACCCGATCGCGGGCCTGGTGCTGCCGGCGACGGCGATGGTCAGCTACATGCCGACCCAGGTGGACATCGTCAACAGCGATCGCGTCGCGCAGAAAGTTGTCTCGCTGCTGAAGCTCGACCAGAGCCCGGCCATCAAGGATCAATGGCTCGAAGCGACCGGCGGCGAAGGCCGCATGGACGTCTGGCTCGCGGAACTGCTGCAGAGCAAGCTGACGGTGAAGCCCTCGCGCGAGAGCGACGTCATCAACATCAGCTTCGTCTCCGCCGAACCGGCGTTCTCGGCGGCCGTCGCCAATGCCTTCGCCCAGGCCTACATCGACACCAACGTCGAGTTGAAGGTCGAGCCGGCGCGGCAGTACTCGAAGTGGTTCGAGGTGCAGACCAAGTCGCTGCGCGAGAGGCTCGAGCAGGCGCAGGCGCGCCTTTCCGAATACCAGCAGAAGGAAGGCATCGTCGTCACCGACGAACGCCTCGACAGCGAAACCGCCAAGCTCACCGAGCTGACGACGCAGCTCGCCGTGGCGCAAGGCCAGACCGCGGACTCGCAGAGCAAGCAGCTGTCGGTGCGGGCCGCCAACCTGCCCGAGTTCACGCAGAACATGGTGCTGCAGAACCTGCGCATCGACATCGCGCGCCTCGAGGCCAAGCAGAAGGAGGCCGCCGGCAACCTCGGCGCCAACCACCCGCAGTATCAGCGCATGACGGCCGAACTCGATACGCTGCGCCAGAAGCTCGCATCCGAGACGGCCCATGTCGCCGGCGGCTTCGCCACCGCCCGCACCGTCGGCGTCGAGAAGGAGTCGGTGCTCAAGCGGCTGATCGCGGCGCAGAAGGAAAAGCTGCTCGAGTTGCGCCACCAGCGCGACCAGTCGGCGGTGCTGCTGGGCGACGTGGCGAGCGCGCAGAAGGCGCTCGACGTCGTTGCGCAGCGCTTCACGCAGTCGACGCTCGAGAGCCAGACCACGCAGACCAACATCTCGGTGCTGACGCCGGCCAACGTGCCGATCGCGCCGTCGTCGCCGAAGCCGCTGCTGTACACGCTGATCGCGGCGGTGGTGGGCCTGCTGCTCGGCGTCGCCTCGGCCTTCGGCATGGAGATGTCCGACCGCCGCGTGCGCTCCTCCGACGACCTCGAGTACGGCCTCGGCTTCGCGCTGCCGGTGCTGGTGGAGCTCGACGGCCATGGCGCCATGGCAGCGCGCGGCTGGCTGAAGCTCGGCCGGCCGCAGACGCTGCGCCTTCCCGAGTTCGCCTCGTGAGCCCCGCCATGGAGCCCGCCATGCTCAATTCCATGCAGATCACGCGCCGCAATCCGGTGGACCGGACGGTCGGCGCCATCCTTATCGATTCCGGCAAGCTGCCGCCCGACAGCATCGAGGCGATACTGCGCCTGCAGAAGGAAGAGGGCCTGCGCTTCGGCGATGCCGCCGTCAAGCTGGGCATGCTGTCGCCGGAGGACGTCCAGTACGCGCTGGCACGCCAGTTCGACTACCCCTACCTGTCGGAAGGCGACGAGGCGGTTTCGGACGAGCTCGTTGCCGCGTACCGGCCCTACAGTCCGCAGGTCGAGGCATTGCGCGCGCTGCGCAGCCAGCTGATGCTGCGCTGGTTCACCGGCGCCGACGACCGCAAGTCGCTGGCCGTCGTCAGCCCCGGCACCGGCGAGGGCCGCAGCTACCTGGCGGCCAACCTGGCGCTGGTGTTCTCGCAACTCGGCGAGCGCACGCTGCTGATCGATGCCGACATGCGGCACCCGAAGCAGCACGCGCTGTTCAAGCTCGAGAACCGTTCCGGCCTGTCGTCGATCCTCGCCAACCGCAGCACTTCGAACGAGGTGCGCCGCATCCCGGCCTTCGTCGACCTCTCGGTGATCACCGCCGGACCGCCGCCGCCGAACCCGCAGGAACTGCTGAGCCGGCAGGTGTTCTCCAAGTTCCTCGCCGTCATCGCCCACGAGTACGACGCCATCATCATCGACACCCCGGCGGCCGTCGACTATGCCGACGCCCAGGCGATCTCGGTGGCGACGCGCGGCGCGCTGCTGCTGACGCGCAAGAACCACACGCCGCTGCGGCGCACGGGACAGCTCTGGAACGGCCTCGCGCATTACGGGGTCGCCATGGTCGGCGCCGTGCTCAACGACTTCTAGCCCGCCATGCCTTCGTTCGCTCTCGGCGGCGTGCGGCGACGCCCGGCCCACCTCTGGCGTCCCTGGCTGCCGGTGGCGGTCGGGCTGGCGGCGCTGCTGCTGCCGTCGTTCGCCGGGCTGTGGCAGACGGCCTGGAACACCGAGGAGAACGGCCACGGCCCGATCATCCTGATGGTGTTCTGCTGGCTGGTGTGGCAGAAGCGCGACGCGTTGCTGCATGACGACACCGTCGTGAACGCCAGCTGGCGCTCGGAGCGCATCGTCGGCTGGCTGGCGGTGGGCCTGGCGCTGCCGGTGTTCGTGGTCGGCCGCTCGCAGGGCATCGACACGCTCGAAGTCGCGGCGCTGATTCCGCTGCTCGCCGGCACCGTGTTGCTGATGCGCGGCTGGTCGAGCCTGCGCGCGCTCTGGTTTCCGCTGCTGTTCCTGCTGTTCCTGGTGCCGCTGCCCGGGATGGTGGTCGAGGCCGCCACCGGCGCGCTCAAACAGGAGGTGTCGCGCGTGGTCGAATCGGTGCTCTACCAGCTCGGCTATCCGGTGGCGCGAAACGGCGTCGTGCTGACCATCGGCCACTACCAGCTGCTGGTCGCCGACGCCTGCTCCGGCCTCAATTCGATGTTCAGCCTGAGCGCGCTCGGGCTGCTCTACCTGTACCAGATGCGCACCACCAGCCGCGGCCACCTCGCGCTGATGCTGGCCGCCATCCTGCCGATCGCCTTCGTCGCCAACGTCGTGCGCGTGATGGCGCTGGTGCTGATCACCTGGCGCTTCGGCGACGAGACGGGGCAGGGCTTCGCCCACTCGGCCGCCGGCATGGTGCTGTTCCTGGTGGCGCTGCTGATGCTGCTGGGGCTGGACAGCGCGCTGCGTTCGGGCAGCACGCTGCTGCGGCGCTGGAGGCGTTCGTGAAGCGCCGCTTCACGGTCACCGCGATGATGCTCGGCGCCGCCATGATCGGGGCGGCGATCGCGGCCATGGCGCTCAAGCCGACGCAACGGCTGGCCGACCAGCAGGCGCCGGTCAAGCTCGCCACGATGGTGCCCGAGCAGTTCGCCGGCTGGCGCGTCGATCCGACCGTGGTGCCGGTGACCGCCGGCGCCGACGTGCGCGCCCGGCTCGACGCGCTCTACAACCAGCTGCTCACCCGCACCTATATCGACGCCAGCGGGCGCCGCATCATGCTCTCCATCGCCTACGGCGGCGACCAGGGCGGCGACGGCACCCAGGTGCACCGCCCGGAGTTCTGCTACGCCGCGCAGGGCTTCCAACTCATGCGCAACGCCGCCGGCGATCTCGGCACGCGCTACGGCGTGCTGCCGGTGAAGCGGCTGCTCGCCGTGCAGGGGCGGCGTTCCGAACCGATCACCTACTGGATCACCGTCGGCGACCGCGCCACCGTGCCGGGCATAGGCCGCAAGCTCAATCAGCTCGCCTACGGACTGACCGGGCGCGTGCCCGACGGCATGTTGGTGCGCGTGTCGTCGATCGACACCGACACCGGCAACGCCTACCGCCTGCAGGAACGCTTCATCAACGACCTGCTCGCCGCGCTGCCCGAATCCGACCGGCTTCGCATCGCCGGCCGCTTCGGCGCCTGAGTTTCACGAATCGCCATCGAGGAGTCTGACGTGTTCAAAGTCGCGCTGATCACCGGCATCACCGGCCAGGACGGTTCCTATCTCGCCGAGTTGCTGCTCGCCAAGGGCTACGAGGTGCACGGCATCAAGCGCCGCTCGTCGAGCTTCAACACCGAGCGCATCGACCACCTCTACGAGGATCCGCACACCGAGGATCGTCGCTTCATCCTCCACTACGGCGACCTCACGGACTCGACGTCGCTCGTCCGCATCATCCAGCAGGTGCAGCCCGACGAGATCTACAACCTCGCCGCGCAATCGCACGTGCAGGTGTCGTTCGAGGAGCCGGAATACACGGCCAACGCCGACGGCCTCGGCACGCTGCGCATCCTTGAGGCGATGCGCATCCTCGGCCTGGCCAAGCTCACTCGCTTCTACCAGGCCTCGACCTCCGAGCTCTACGGCCTGGTGCAGGAATCACCGCAGCGCGAGACGACGCCGTTCTACCCGCGCAGCCCCTATGCCGCCGCCAAGCTCTACGCCTACTGGGTGACGGTGAACTACCGCGAGGCCTACGGCATGTATGCCTGCAACGGCATCCTCTTCAACCACGAGTCGCCGCGCCGCGGCGAGACCTTCGTCACGCGCAAGATCACGCGCGCGCTGGCGCGCATCAAGCTCGGGCTGCAGGAATGCCTCTACCTCGGCAACCTCGACGCGCTGCGCGACTGGGGCCACGCGCGCGATTACGTCGAGATGCAGTGGCTGATGCTGCAGCAGCAGAAGGCCGAGGACTACGTCATCGCCACCGGCCGCCAGTACAGCGTGCGCCAGTTCGTCGACATGGCGGCCGCCGGCGTCGGCATGTCGATCACGTGGAAGGGGCAGGGCGTCGAGGAGAAGGGCTTCGACGAGGACGGGCGCTGCATCGTGCGCGTCGATCCGCGCTACTTCCGGCCGACCGAAGTCGAGACCCTGCTCGGCGACGCCGGCAAGGCGCGCCGCCAGCTCGGCTGGGAGCCGAGGATCAGCTTCGAGGAAATGGTCGCCGAGATGGTCTGCGAAGATCTGCAGGCGGCGCAGCGCGACAGCCTGGTGCGGCAGCATGGCTATCGGACGATGGCGTTCCATGAGTGACGTGACATGAAACCCTGCATTCCGTCTTTGAGGCCGGTGGGCGCTCGGGCCGACGGGGGGCTCTGCTGCGCTTCGTGTCCCCCGGATCGTGCTGCGCACGCTCCTCCTCCTTTACCTACGCGCAGCAGAGCCCCCCATCGTCCCGAGCGGTTGCCGCCGTGCCTCTTTCGGGCTGGAAAACCACGGGCGTATCCAGCCAAGGATGGGGGGTGTCCGACTCCGCAGGTAAAGGAGGAGGACCGCGCGCGGCGCGGTCCGGGGGACACGGAGGAGTCGGACACCCCCCGTCCTTGGCGCGCAGGTGTAACGAAACGGAGCCACTGACATGACCTTTCCCAAAGATGCCCGCATCTACGTCGCCGGCCATCGCGGCATGGTCGGCTCGGCGCTCGTACGGCGCCTCACCGCCGGCGGCTACACCAACCTCGTCACGCGCACGCACCGCGAGCTGGACCTGCTCGACCAGCGTGCCGTGTTCGGCTTCCTGCGCGACGTGCGGCCGGACTACATCTTCATGGCGGCGGCGCGTGTGGGCGGCATCCAGGCCAACGACACGCGCCGTGCCGAATTCATCTACGACAACCTCACGATCGAGGCGAACCTGATCCACGGCGCGTGGCAGGCGGGCGTGGGCAAGCTGCTGTTCCTCGGCTCGAGTTGCATCTATCCGCGCGAGTGCCCGCAGCCGATCAAGGAGGAATACCTGCTGACCGGCCCGCTCGAGCCGACCAATGAGCCGTATGCCATCGCCAAGATCGCCGGCATCAAGCTCTGCGAGTCTTACAACCGCCAGTACGGCACGCGCTACGTCTGCGCCATGCCGACCAATCTCTACGGGCCGAACGACAACTACGACCTCGCCGGCAGCCATGCCCTGCCGGCGCTGCTGCGCAAGGCGCACGAGGCGCGCGGCCGGCGCGACGCGAAGCTGGTGGTCTGGGGGTCGGGCGCGCCGATGCGCGAATTCCTGCACGTCGACGACATGGCCGACGCCTGCGTCTTCCTCATGGAGCAGGGCGTCGACGACGGCATTTACAACGTCGGCAGCGGCAGCGACGTCACCATCCGCCAGCTCGCCGAGGTGATCGCCGAGGTGGTCGGCTTCGAGGGCGAGATCGTCTTCGACGCCGGCAAGCCGGACGGCACGCCGCGCAAGTGGCTCGACGTCTCGCGCCTCGCCGAACTCGGCTGGCGCGCGCGCATCCCGCTGCGGCGCGGCATCGAGACCACCTACCGCGACTATGTCGCGACGCTGCCGCTGTCGCGTCCGCTCATGGGCGCCGCGCTGGCGGCCGCCCGAGGCTGAGCATGCCGCCGGCGCATGCACCGGAGCCCGCGCCATGAAACGCCTTTCGAGCCTCTTCGCGCGGCACGGCCATGCCAACTGGGCGTTCGCCGACCAGGCCGTCGTCAGCGGCAGCAACTTCGTCACCGGTATCCTGCTGGCGCGCTTCCTCGGGCCGGAGTCGTTCGGCCTGTTCGTGCTGCTGAACCTGGTGATGCTCTACGTGAACTCCTTCCAGGGCGCGCTGATCTTCACGCCGATGATCAGCGCCGCGCCGCAGTTGTCGCCGGAGAAGCGCGATCGCTACCTGCGCGGCGTCTTCGGCCTGCAACTGGTGCTGTCGCTGGGGCTCGCGCTGCTGGCCCTGGCGCTCGGCAAGGCGGCGATCGCGTTCAACCCGTACGGCGTCGGCGAGCGCCTGACCGACGCCATCGTCGTCGCGCTGGCCTGCGCGCTGCTGGCCTTCCAGTTGCAGGACCTGCAGCGGCGCTACTACTTCGTGCTCGAGAACGCGCGCGCCGCCTTCGCCAACGACGTCATCAGCTACGGCGGACAGGTGACGCTGATCGTGCTGCTCGGCCTGCGCGAGACGCTGACCGTCGCCACTGCCTTCGCCATCATCGCCGGCAGCTCCTTCACCGCCTTCGCCGTCGGCTGCCTGCACTCGAAGCTGCGGCCGGCGATGAAGGAGGCGCGCGACGTCCTGTTCGACGGCTGGCGCACCGGGCGGGACTACCTCGTCGCCTGGCAGTTCCAGTGGATCGGCACGCAGGGTGTGCTGATGGTCGGCGGCGGCCTGCTCGGGACGCAGGCGGCCGGCGCCGTGCGCGCGGTGCAGAACGTCGTCGGCCCGTTCAACCTGGTTTTCCAGACGATGGACAACGTCATTCCGGTGATGGCGGCGCGGCGCTATGCCGATCGCGGCATGGACAAGCTGGTCTCCTTCCTCTGGCGCATCAGCCTGCTGGGCACGGCGGTGCTGCTGCCGATCCTGGCGGCGCTGGCGGTGTTCGCCGAGCCGATCGTGCACGCGCTCTACGGGGCGCGCTACGTCGATGCCGCCGAACTCGTCGCGCTGCAGGCCGCCTACGTCTTCCTGCAGTTCCACCTGCGCCAGGTGCTGTTCTTCCTGCGTACCCTGACGGCCACCGGCGCCATCATCCGCACCGGCATGGTGATGGCGGGCTGCGCCATTTTCGTCGCCTTCTTCAGCATCGACGCCTTCCATTTGCCCGGCGTGATGCTGGCCTACCTGAGCGGCACGCTGGCGGCGCTGGTGTACGGGCTCTTCGCCTCGCGCAATCTCATCCGCCAGAACGCCGCCGCGACGCAGCCGTCGGCGGCCGGCGACGGCATTCTGCACCGCGCCCGCAAGGGCGCATGAGGACGACGCCATGAGAAACGATTCCGCCGTCTTGACGCCGCGACTCGCGGCCGACGCCCCGACGAACCTGCGCATGTCCGACTGGTGGCTGCTCGCCGCCTTCTGGCTGGCGCTGCTGTTCGTGGCCGATCCGCTCGGCTGGCGCCTCGAGAAGCAGCTTACGACCAAGCACCTGCCGCTGTTCATGGCGCTCTCGGCGGCCTTGTTCGTCGTCGTCGGCCATGCGCTGTTCCCGCCCGAGCCGGGGCGCCGCGCCCGCCTGCCGAGCGTCCTGCGCGCCGGCTTGCCGCTGGCCCTGCTCGGGCTCTGGATCCTCGGCGGCAGCCTGTGGACGCGCAACGCCAACGGCATCAACAACACCTTCCTCGGCATGGGGCTCTACATGCTGTTCGCGCTGGTCGTCGCGCGCGTAGTGGTTCTGTCGCCGGCACGGGATCGCCTGGTGCGCGGCTTCCTGTTCGGCGCCGCGGCCGTGGCGGCGCTCATGATGGCGCGCATGGCCGTCGAGATCACGGAGCGCAACGTCGCCTACCACGAGCTCGAGGCGCTGACGATCCCGCTCGCGGTGTACTTTGCCATGCGGCCGAACCGCACGCCGAAGTGGCACGCGCTGCTGATCATGCTGTTCCTGCTCGGCGGGCTGGTCTATCGCAAGAACACCGGCTACCTCGTGATGCTGGCGACGGCGGCCTACCTGTGGCTGGTGCACTGGCGCTTCCGCTTCGTCGAGAGCCCCGGCTTCCGGCGCCTGGTGATCGTGTGGCTGGTCGCGCTCGGCATGGCCGCCGCGTCGGTGGTGGCGTATCGCGCAGTCATCGGCGCCGAGTGGTTCCCCAGCGGCAATCCGCAATACCGCATGAAGACCTATGAAACGGCGTGGAGCAACTTCCAGGCGTCGCCGGGCTGGGGCAACGGCTTCACCGCTTCGGCGACGGAGAAGTTCAAGGACTTCGACATCCGCGTCGCGCGCGGCGTGCTGCCTTCGCACAGCGACGTGCTCGACCTCGCGGCGCACGGCGGCCTGCTGGCGCTGGCGCTCTGGATCTGGGCCTACGCGCGCGCCGGGCGCCTGGCGTGGACCGCGCTGCTGCGCCGGCGGCCGGTGGACGACATCACCGCCGCCGCGCACACGCTCGCCTGCATGAACCTGACGGCGATCATCGTCTACGCCTTCAACCCGATCATGCTGCAGCCGGTCAAGGCCTTCCTGCTCTGGGGCCAGTTCGGGCTGCTGCTCGGGCTCGCGCTGCATGCAGTGCGCGAAGCGGCCCCGGCGCGCGCCAACGCCTGGTATCCGCGGCCGCCGCGCGACGTCGCCGCCGCAGGAGGAAGGTCATGAAGCCGCCGCGGATCTCGCTCGTCACCTGCTCGTTCCAGCAGGCGCGCTACCTCGGCGCGACGCTGCGCTCGGTGCTCGACCAGAACTACCCGGATCTCGAGTACGTCGTCGTCGACGGCGGCTCGACCGATGGCAGCGTCGACGTCATCCGCCGCTATGCTGCCGACCTCGCCTGGTGGGTGTCGGAGCCCGACGGCGGGCAGACCGACGCGCTGATCAAGGGCTTCGCGCACACCGGCGGCGACATCCAGGGCTGGCTGTGTTCCGACGACCTGCTGCTGCCGGGCGCGCTGGCACGCGTCGGCCGCTTCTTCGCCGAGCACCCGGAGATCGACGCCGTGTACGGCGATGCGGCCTGGATCGACGCCGGCGGCAACTTCCTGCGCTGCAAGCGCGAGATCGGCTTCGACCGCTTCGTGATGCTGTTCGACCACAACTACATCCCGCAGCCGTCGATGTTCTGGCGCCGCTCGCTGTACGAGCGCGTCGGCGGCCTCGACCGGCGCTTCAACCTGGCGATGGACAACGACCTGTGGGAACGCTTCTCGCGCCACGGGCGCATCGAGCACCTCGACGCCTACCTCTCCTGCATGCGCTACTACCCGCAGCAGAAGACGCGCGCCATGCGCCCCGAAGGCCGCCGCGAGGACGAGGAGATCCGCATGCGCGACGCCCTCGGTCGCGTGCCGGTATTCATGCCCGCCCTGTGCGCCGGCGCGCGGGTGATCCGTGTCGGGCGCAAGCTGGTCGCGGGCGGCTACTTCGCGCGGCCGAGCGAGGGCATGCTCGAGGCGATCGGGCGCTACCGCATCGCGGCAAGCGGCAACTGAGAAAGCGGATCCGGCATGAGCTTCGAGGAAGTCTGGCCGCGCCTGACGGCGTTGCGTTCGACCGATTCGCCGGGCCGCACGCTGGCCTGGAAGGTCCTTTACGGCCGGCGTGCGCAGCCGCTGCTGCTGCCGGTCGGGTCGGGGCGCCGCAGTCGCGCGGCGATCGCGTTCTTCGTGCGCAACCGCCGTTGGCGCTGGTGGGGCCGGCTGCTGCTGTCGCTCGATCGCTGGATGCCCGACGCCGGCCTGCTGCCCGAGGTGCACATCGACCACTTCCCGGTGGCGACGCTGTTCGGCGAAGCCGCCGCCTCGACCGCCATCTACGTCGGCTCGCCGGGACCGCTGCAGAAACTGACCATCCTCTGCCCGCGCCATCACGACGAGCCGGCGCGCGTCGCCAAGGTCTCGCTCCACGCCAGCGCCGACCGCGCCGTGGCGCGCGAAGCGCAGTGGCTGCGTGCGCTCGGGGCATCGCCGTCGACGGCGAGCTTCGTGCCCCGCCTGGTCGACGACGGCACGCTTCCCTGCGGCCGCCGCTACGTCGTCATGAGCGCGCTGCCCGAGGGCGTCACGAGCCTGCGTTTCGGCGCCCAGCACCGCGCCTTCCTCGCCGCGCTGGCCGAGAAGGGGCGCAGCGAGAACTGGGCGGCGAGCGCGGCGGTCCTGCGCCTGCGCGAGCGCATCCGCACGGTGCGCTGCCTGCTCGGCGATGCCCATCGCCAGCTGCTGGAAGAAGGGCTGTTCGAGGCCGAGTCGGCGCTGGCGAGCCGCGCGCTGCCGGCCTGCCTGCTGCACGGCGACTTCGCGCCCTGGAACGTGCGCCTGACGCCCGAGCGCGTGTTCGTCTTCGACTGGGAATACGCGCAGGCGCGCGGGAATCCGCTGCAGGATTTCCTGCACTTCCACCTCATGCCGCGGGTGCTGCAGGCGCGGCGCACGCGCGTCGGACCCGGCTACATGCGCAGCCTGCTGAAGCGCGCCGCCGCCTACGCGACGGAGGCCTTCGGCGCCGGCAGCGGCGTCGCCGAAGCCGCCGGGCCGCTGACCATCCACTACCTGCTCGACACCATCAGCTTCTACGTCGAGGCATCCGGCTACATGGACGCGCGCCACCCGGTGATGCGCGCCTACCTGATGCTGCTCGAGCGGCGCGATGCCTGGCTGCCGAAGGCGGCCGAACCACTTCCTGTCGAAAGGATCGGCTATGGGCGCTGACGTGCGTGCGATGTTCGAGGCGATGACTTCGGTCTTCGAGGAGGCGGGCATGCCGTACTGCATCCTCGCCGGCTACGACAGCTATCCGGACGCGATCCCGTCCGACGTCGACTTCATGATCCCGCCGGAATGGGCGACGCGCCTGCCGGCGCTGCTCGCCGCGGCGGCGGCGCGCAGCGGCGCGCATCTGGTACAGCACATCGCCCACGAGACCACGGCGGCGTACTTCGCGCTGGCCCGGCTCGACGGCGACCGCATCGCCTGGCTGCATCCGGACTCGTGCAGCGATTTCCGCCGCGGCGGCCGTCTCTGGCTGCGCGCCGAGCCCGTGCTGGCACGGCGGCGGCGCCATCCGCGCGGCTTCTGGATTCCGGCGGCCGGCGACGCCTTCGCCTACTACCTCGTCAAGAAGATCGACAAGGGCGGCCTCGACCCGCAGCAGGCGCGCCAGCTCGCGGCGCGCTACGCCGAGGACCCGGCCGGCGCGCGCGCGGCGCTGCGCCGCCTGCTGCCTGCGGACGAGGCCGAGTTCGTCGACGCGGCGGCGAGCGGCCGGAGTTGGACGCCGGTCGCCGGCCGTCTCGAGTCCCTGAATGCGGCGCTGCGCCGCCACCTGCGCGTCGAGACCGGCTGGCGCCGCCTGCGCCAGTTCGGCGCGGACCTGCGGCGCGGGGCGCTGCGTGTGGTGCACCCGACGGGATTGTGCATCGCCTTCCTCGGCCCCGACGGCAGCGGCAAGAGCACCGTCTTCGCGCGCGTCGCCGGCGAGCTCGCGCGCGCCTTTCGCACCGTCGAGCGCCGCCACCTGCGTCCGCCGCTGCCGTTCGTGCGCGAACCGGAAAACGGGCCGCCGGTCGTCAATCCGCACGACCAGCCGCCGCGCGGCGCCGCAGCGGCGCTGGCGAAGGTGCTGGTGTTCTGGGCGCGCTACGCGACCGGCGGGCTCTACTGGCTGGCGCCGCGGCTGGTGCGCTCGCGGCTGGTGGCCTTTGACCGCTATTACCACGACATCCTCGCCGATCCGCTGCGTTACCGCATCGCGCCCGGCAGTCTCGCCGAGTCGATGGCACGGCTGCTCGCGCGCCGCGTGCCGCAGCCGGACCTGATCTTCGTGCTCGACGCCGCCCCGGAAATCCTGTTGGCGCGCAAGCAGGAGGTCCCCGAGGCCGAGTGCCGGCGCCAGCGTGCTGCCTACCTGCAGCTGGCGCGCGAGTTCCCGAACGCGCGCGTCATCGATGCCTCGCTGCCGGTCGAGCAGGTGACGGCGCGGGTGCTGCAGCATGTCCTGGCGGCGCTCGAAGCGCGCACGCGCGCGCGCCTCGGGCTCGATCGCGCGGCCGGCGCCGCACCGGGAGCGATGCCGTGGAAAGCCTGAAGCTGCTCGTCTCGGCCTACGCCTGCGAGCCCGGCAAGGGCTCCGAGCCCGGCGTCGGCTGGCGCTGGGCGCTCGAGAGCGCTCGCCTCGGCCATGAAGTCTGGGTGATCACGCGCGAGAACAACCGTCCCGGCATCGCCGCCGGCCTCGCCGCCGCCGGGCCGGCGGCCAGCCGGATGAACTTCGTGCACTACGACCTGCCGCCCGCGCTGAGGAGCTGGAAGCGCGGCGCACGCGGCGTGCATCTCTACTACCTGCTGTGGCAGTGGGGCGCCTGGCGCGTGGCGCGGCGGCTGCATGCCGAACACAAGTTCGACGCCGTGCAGCACCTGACCTTCGGCGTCATCCGCCAGCCGAGCTTCATGGGGCGGCTCGGCATTCCCTTCGTGCTCGGGCCGGTCGGCGGCGGCGAGCGCGCGCCGCTGGCGCTGCGGCGGCATTTCCCGTGGCGCGGCTGGCTGCGCGATGCGCTGCGCGACCTGGTGAACTTGTCGGTGCGCTTCGATCCCTTCGTGCGCGGCATGATGGCGCAGGCGACGCTGATCCTCGTCAAGACGCCCGAGACGCTGGCCTGGCTGCCGGCGCGGCATCGCGCCAAGGCGCAGACGATGCTCGAGATCGGCATCGACGCGCGGCCGGACGCCGAGGCCGCGATCCGTCCGCCGGCGGACGGGCTACGGCTGCTCTACGTCGGCCGCTTCCTCGACCTCAAAGGCATGGAGTTCGGCCTGCGCGCGCTCGCGGCGCTGCAGGCGCGCGGCCAGCCGGCGAGCCTGACGCTGATCGGCAGCGGCCCCGAGGCGCAGCACTGGCGGCAGCTCGCCGAGGAACTCGGCGTCGCCGGCAGCGTGACGTGGGTGTCGTGGATGAAGCACGACGAACTGCTGGCGGCCTATGCCGCCTACGACGCCTTCGTCTTCCCGAGCCTGCGCGATTCGAGCGGCAACGTGGTGCTCGAGGCCATGGCCTGCGGCCTGCCGGTGGTCTGCCTCGACCTCGGCGGGCCGGCGCAGATGGTCGACGCGAGCTGCGGCCGCGTCGTCGCGGCCTCGGGTTGCAGCGAGGCGGAAGTCGTCGCCGGCCTGGCCGAGGCGCTGGCCGAGCTGGCTGCGGATGCGCAGCTCGTCGAGCGCCTGCGTGCCGGCGCCCGCGCCCGCGCCGGGCAGTTCGCCTGGCGGCGCGTGGTCGCGCGCGTCTGGGGCGAGGGCGGCCTCGGCTATGCCAGCGTCGTCGGCAACGACGGCCGCCGTTTCGCCTATGGCCATGCCTGACCCGGCGCGTGCGGCGGTGCTCGACCCCGGCCGCGAGCTGCGCGTGCTGTTGGTGCACAACCGCTACCGCCAGCGCGGCGGCGAGGACGCGGTGGTCGACGACGAAGCCGAACTCCTGCGGCGCAACGGCGTGCGCGTCGAGCGCTATGAGCGCGACAACGACGAGATCGACGGCGGCGGCCGGCTCGGGCTGGCGCTCGACACCGTCTGGTCGCGCCGCACGGCGCGCGACCTCGCGGCCATCGCGGCGCGCTTCGAGCCGAACGTGATCCATGCGCACAACACCTTTCCGCTGATTTCGCCGTCGCTCTATCACGCCGCCATGCGCCGGCGCATCCCGGTGGTGCAGACGCTGCACAACTTCCGCCTCGCCTGCCCGCAGGCGATGTTCCTGCGCCACGGCGGCGTCTGCGAGGACTGCCTCGGGCGGGCGCCCTGGCGCGGCGTGCTGCGCAGCTGCTATCGCGACTCGATGCCGCAGTCGGCGGTACTGGCTGGCATGCTCGGCGTGCATCGGATGCTCGGCACCTGGCGCCGCTGCGTCGCGCGCTACATCGCGCTCAACGGCTTCTGCCGCGACAAGTTCATCGCCGCCGGCCTGCCGGCGGAGCGCATCGTCGTCAAGCCGAACTTCGTCGACCTCGGCCCGCCGCGCGGCGACGTCCCGCGCAGCGGCGCGCTGTTCGTCGGCCGGCTGGCGCCGGAGAAGGGCATCGCCACGCTCGCGCGCGCCGCGACGCTGATGGCCGGCAAGGTTGCCATCAGCGTCGTCGGCACCGGTCCCGAGGAGGCCAGGCTGGAGGGCATCGCGGGGGTTCGCACGCTCGGCTGGCAGACGCCGGACTTCATCTACGCGCGCATGCGCCGCTCGGCCTACCTGGTGATGCCGAGCCTCTGGTACGAGAACTTTCCCCGCACGCTGGTCGAGGCTTTCGCCTGCGGCCTGCCCGTGATCGCCAGCCGCCTCGGCGCCATGGCCGAGCTGATCCGCGAGGGCGAAACCGGCATGTTGTTTGCCGCCGGAGACGCCGCCGACCTCGCCCGGGCAATGGCCTGGGCGGACGGCCATCCTGAGGAGGTGCGACGCATGGGCGACACTGCACGGCGGGAATACGAGAACAAGTACACACCGGAACGCAATTTCAGCCGCCTGACGGCGATCTACGCGGAGGCGCGGCAGGCCGCGGCAGCGCAATGAGCGCCGCCGCCGCGGTGTCCTGCCGCTGCTGCGGCAGCGTCGCCACGCGCTCGCGCGGCATCATCCCCGACGCCACGATCTTCGCCGGCCGCCAGCTGGAGAAGCCGCTGCACGGCGGCGCGCTGCACCGCTGCGAGGATTGCGGCTTCGTCTTCCGACATCCGATCTACAGCAAGGCCGAATACGACCGGCTCTACGTCACCGGCCATGGCACCGTATGGGACGAATCCGGACGCATCGACCAGGAGCTGGTGCGCAGCCTGCTGACCAGCGTGCTGCCGTCGGGCTCGGTGCTCGACGTCGGCTGCGCCGCCGGCAGCCTGCTGGCGCCGCTGGCGCGGCAATACCGCGCCTTCGGCGTCGAGATCAACCCCGGCGCGGCGAAGCTCGCCACCGAGCGCGGCGTCGAGGTGCTTGCGTCCGACTTCGAGGAGACCGCGGCCCTGCCGTACGAATTCGACGCAGTGGTCTGCTGCGACCTGATCGAGCATGTGGCGCGCCCGCTCGAACTGCTGCGCCTGCTGCTGGCGAAGACGAAACCGGGCGGCTGCGTCATCGTCTCGACCGGCAATACCGAGGCATGGAGCTGGCGCCTCGCCGGGAGCCGCTTCTGGTACTGCTACCTGCCGGAGCACATCAGCTTCGTGTCGCCCGAGTGGTTCGCGCATCACGCGCCGAAGCTCGGCACCGAGGTCGCGGAGGTGCGGCGCTTCGCCTACACGCCGCGCTTCTCGCCCGCGGGGCGCCTGCTGCGGCTGGCCTTCATGGGGCTGTACCGGATGTCGCCGAAGCTCTATTACAAGGTGCTGCCGCGCGATCGGCAGGACCACATCCCGGTCGGCCGCGGCATCACCCGCGACCACTTCGTCGTCGCGCTGCGCAAGACCACCGCCTCGAGTGCGGGAACGAACGGAGCCGGGCGCGCGGCGAGCGAATAATTTCCTCATTCATCTGGCCGGAAAGGAATCGCCATGAACGCAATCACTCTCAGCGTTGCCGTCGCGGCGGCATTCTCGTACTCGAGCGGTGCGCTGGCCGCCGAGAACGCGATGCCGAAGGACGAGTACAAGGCGGCTGCCGAGCGCATCGAGATGGACTATGACGCCGCCAAGCAGCGCTGCGACAGTCTCGCCGGCAACGCCAAGGACATCTGCCGCGCCGAAGCCAAGGCCGGCGAGCGCACCGCGCGGGCCGAACTCGATGCGCGCCGCAAGCCCGGCCCGCGTGCCGACTTCGAAGCCGCCAAGGTGCGCGCCGAAGGCGAGTACGACGTCGCCAAGGAAAAATGCGACGACCTCGCGGGCAATGCCAAGGACGTCTGCGTGAAGGAAGCGAAGGCCGCGCGCACGAAGGCCATCGCCGAAGCCAAGACCGACCGCGCCACCGCGCAAGCCGGCACTTCGGGCCTGCGCCCGCGCACGCAGGGCTACGGCGCGCCGGCGCAACGCGGCAAGGAGCGCGCCGCCGAGACCAAGGAAGAGGCGGCCCAGGACGTCGACGAAGCGCGCAAGAACGTCGCGCGCGAAAAATGCGACCGCTATTCGGGCGACGCCAAGGACCGCTGCCTCGAGCAGGCCGAAGGCACGGGGAGGCCCGTGACACAGACCCGGTAGCGACCGGGCGGGGCTGAGGGCGCCCATCGCCCTCATTGACGAGGAGTAGACACATGAAAACGCTGCGTGGAACGTCTGCCGGCATCATCGCCGTCGCGGCGCTCGCCCTGAGCGCCTGCTCCGGCATGACCGAGCGTGAAAAGAGCACCGCCATCGGCGCCGGCGTCGGCGCGGTCGGCGGCAACATCATCAGCGGCGGCAGCACGGCCGGGACGGTCGGCGGCGCCGCGGTCGGCGGCGTGCTCGGACACGAGTACGGCAAGCGCAAATAGTCCCGGGGAGCGCCGACATGACACTCGGGACCATTCTTCTGATCGTGCTGATCCTGGCGCTGATCGGAGCCATTCCGGCTTGGCCTTACAGCCGGAGCTGGGGCTACGGGCCGATCGGCGGCCTGGGGCTGATCTTGTTGATCGTGATCGTGCTCCTGCTGGCCGGGCGCTTGTAGCAAGGCTCGCGCGGCAGGCTAACAACTTGAAAAGGAGAACACGATGTCTGCATACAAGCATGTGGTAGCCGGGTTGGCGGCACTGGCGCTGGCGGCGGGTTGCGCCTCGACGCGCACGCAGGAGAGCCTCGGCGAATACGTCGACGACAGCACCATCACCGCCAAGGTGAAGACCGCGATCTTCAACGAGCCGGACCTCAAGGCGACGGAGGTCAACGTCGAGACCTTCAAGGGCGTGGTCCAGTTGAGCGGCTTCGTCAGTTCCGAGGCCGACCGCGCCAAGGCCGCGGAAGTCGCGCGCAAGGTCGGCGGCGTCAAGGCCGTTCGCAACGACATGCGGCTCAAGTAGCCGGCCATCAAGGAGACGACCATGGAAGGCGCACATCCGGAATACAGCGGCGAGCTCTCGTCGCAGGCGGCCGAGCAGGCGAGCAAGACGATCGATCGCGTCTCGAAAATGACGCGGCCGGCCGTCGAGCGCGTGGCGTCAAGCGCCCACTCGGCGGTCGACAGCATCGCCAATGCGACCTGCCAGGTCGCCGACACGCTGGGGCGCAAGGGGCAGCAGCTGATCGACGCCGAGACGCGCATGATCGGCAGCACGCGCGGCTACATCAGCGCCAACCCCGTCACCGCGCTGGCGATCGCGGTCGCGGCCGGCGTGCTGATCAGCCGCCTGATGGCGCCGCCGCGCTACTAGGAGTAGCCGCCGGCCGATGACCGCGCGTCATCGCGAGCAGCACCGCACCGGGCGCCTCGGCTGGCTGCGCGCCGCGGTGCTCGGTGCCAACGACGGCATCGTGTCGACGGCGAGCCTGCTGCTCGGCGTCGCGGCCGCCAGCGCGAGCCGTGCCGACGTGCTGCTGGCCGGCATGGCGGCGCTGGTCGCCGGGGCGATGTCCATGGCGGCCGGCGAGTACGTTTCGGTGCGCTCGCAGGCCGACAACGAGCGCGCCGAGATCGAGAACGAGCGGCGCGAACTGGAGGCGGACGCCGCCGCCGAGTGCAACGAGCTCACGGCGATCTACGTGCGCCGCGGTCTCGAGCCGGGACTCGCACGCCAGGTGGCCGAGCAGTTGATGGCGCACGATGCGCTCGGCGCGCACGCGCGCGACGAACTCGGCATCACGGCGACATTGCGCGCCCGCCCGGTGCAGGCCGCGCTGGCATCGGCCTCGAGCTTCGCCGCCGGCGCCGCCTTGCCGCTGCTCGCGGCGGTGGCGATTCCAGCCGGCATCATTCCCGCCGTGGCGGCAAGTTCGCTGTTCTGCCTCGGCTTGCTCGGGGCGCTCGCCGCCCATGCCGGCGGCGCCAGCGTTTCCCAAGGGGCGATGCGCGTCGTCACGTGGGGCGCTCTGGCGATGGCCGTCACGTCGGCGGCCGGGCTCGCGTTCGCGCCCGCGGGCTGACGAACTGCTCCGATGCCCGCAAGAAACCCGGGGGAATGTGATTCCGCGCACTGATCGCCGCCGCGCTTCCGGGCATAGTTTCGTCACGCAGAGCGTGCGTTGCTTGCTCAACACACATGAGGAGATGACCATGAACTACGAAGAACGCGACACCTACGGCATGTACAAAGGTCGTGACTTCGGCATCACGGGGTCCGAAGAAAAGCGCGGCCCCGGACCGCACGTCATGGGCGCCGACACGCTGATCGGCAACGACGTGTACAACCACAAGGAAGAGGACCTGGGCGACATCAAGGAAATCATGATCGACATGCACACCGGCCAGGTGGCCTACGCGGTGCTGTCGTTCGGCGGCTTCCTTGGCCTCGGCGACAAGCTGTTTGCCGTGCCGTGGAATGCGCTGGTGCTCGACACGAAGAACAAGCGCTTCGTGCTGAACGTCGACAAGGAACGCCTCGAGACCGCGCCGGGCTTCGACAAGGATGCCTGGCCGGACATGGCCGACCCGACGTGGCAGAACGAAATCCATGCCTTCTACGGCACCAAGTCCTATCCGGGCGACCTGCACAGCTGAAGTCGAACTGTCACCGTCCGGAAGGGAGCGGCTCCTGCGGGAGCCGCTTTCTCGTTTACGCCGGCTCGAGCGTCCTCTGTGCCTTCGCCTCCGGTTCCATGCGTTCGAGCCATACCGCGAGGGCGTCGCCGTTGCCGATCAGCCGGCCGTCGGCGAACACCTGCGGCGTCGTCGTCTCGCCCGAGACGGCGCGCAGCGTGCGCGCGTCGTAGTGCTCGCCGAGCAGCAATTCGGCATAGGCGTAGTGATGCTCGTCGAGGAGGCGCCGCGCGCGGGCGCAGAACGGGCAGCCGCGCTTGCCGAACAACGCGATCGACGGCGGCGGCCGGGCGCCGCCGTCGAGGTGCCGCAGCATGGTGTCGGCGTCGGAGACCTCGAACGGATCGCCCTCGCGCTCGGGCTCGATGAATACCTTCTGGATGATCGAGTTCTTCACCAGCATCGAGTAGCGCCACGAGCGCTGGCCCAGCCCCTGGTCCGACTTGTCGACCAGCAGCTCCAGCCCGCGCGTGAATTCGCCGTTGCCGTCCGGGATCATGCGCACCGCGTCGGCGTGCTGGTCGCGCTGCCACTGCTCCATGACGAAGGCGTCGTTGACCGAGATGCAGACGATGTCGTCGACGCCCCTGGCGCGGAATGCCGGCGCCAGTTCGTTGTAGCGCGGCAGGTGGGAATTCGAGCAGGTGGGCGTGAACGCGCCCGGCAGGCCGAAGGCGATCACGGTGCGCTTGGCGAAGATCTCGTCGCTCGTCAGCTCCTCCCAGCGGCCGTCGCGGCGCACCTTGAAGCTGACGTTCGGAACGGGCCGGCCTTCGAGCATATCCGGGGTCGGAAGCATCGTTGTCTCCTTCGAATTCGACGCAACGATAGCGCGATGACGACGCGCGATATGTGCGCTGACGTTTGTACGCCAGCGAACGGAATCGTCATGGCGTTTCGCCGAACCTTGCATGCATCGTCCCATAGTGCAGGCAACCCGAGATGTCCTCCGAAAGCGCACCGCTGCCGCAGCACAACGGCCTTCTCGCGGCCCTCCCCGAGGAGGATCGGTTGCGCATCTTCCCGCAGCTCGAACGTGTCGACCTTCCCGTCGGCCATGTCATCTGCGAGCCCGGCAAGGCGATGCGGCACGCATACTTTCCCACCGGCGCGCTGGTCTCGCTGCTCTACATGCTCGAGAACGGCTCATCCGCCGAGATCGCCATCGTCGGCAAGGAGGGCATGGTCGGCGTCTCCCTGATCATGGGCGGCGATTCGATGCCGAGCAGCTCCGTGGTGCAGTCGGCCGGCACTTGCTACCGGTTGCGCGGACAGGTCATCAAGGAGGAATTCAATCGCTCGCCGGCGCTGCGCCACGTGCTGCTGATGTACACCCAGGCGATGATCACGCAGATGGCGCAGACCGCCGTGTGCTACCGCCATCACTGCGTCGGCCAGCAACTCTCGCGCTGGCTGCTGCTGAGCCTGGATCGCCTGCACTCGAACGAGTTGCGCATGACGCAGGAACGCATCGCCAGCATGCTCGGCGTGCGCCGCGAGGGCGTCACCGAGGCGGCCGGCAAGCTGCAGGCGGCCGGACTCATCGAGTACAGCCGCGGCCGTATCCGCGTGCTCGACCGGCCGCGGCTGGAGCAATCGACGTGCGAGTGCTATGCGGTGGTGAAGCAGGAGTTCGATCGGTTGCTGCCGCGGGCTGCGGGTTGAAGTTGTTAGTCCCGTCTTGAAGTGGGTTGGCTCGGGCCGATGGGGGTGCTGCTGCGCTTCGTGTCCCCGGACCGGGCTCCGCCCGCTCCTCCCCCTTTACCTACGCGCAGCAGCACCCCCACCGTCCCGAGCGGTGACGCACTGCCTCTTTTGCGTGAAAACCCACCGGCGTATCGAGCCAAGGATGGCGGGTGTCCGACTCCGCAGGTAAAGGAGGAGGACCGCGCGTGGCGCGGTCCGGGGGACACGGAGGAGTCGGACACCCGCCGTCCTTGGCGCGCAAGCGGCTCGGAATCGGCTAATCACCGCCGACCCAAAACCGGCAACTCCTGATACCCGAAGAAATACGGAACGATCCGCAGCGGCAGCACCATCCCGCCTTCGGCCGGCGTGCGGCTCAGGCGCTCGTAGTCGGCGGCGTCGAGCGGCGTGACTTTGGCGGCGTCGCGCACGCGGTTGAAGACGCCGTTGCGCCATTGGTAGACCTCGTTGATCTTCTCCTCGTAGGTGTAGGAGTGGTCGTGGTCGTTGTAGTAGTCGGAGAAGCGGTTGCGCCCGAGGTAGATCGGGTTCGAGCCTTCGTAGCCGGTGCGCGCGTAGCTGGCCTTGTCGGTGTTGAGGAAGTACACCCAGTCGCCGGGCACGAAGTTCCGCGCGGCGACGCCCTGGATCGCGTGCACGATCTTGCCCGGCTGCTGCGAAGCGGCGGGGTCGAAGCCAGGCTCGAAGCTCCACACGCGGCCCGGCTCGATGTCGTCGAGCGGATCGCCGTCGGCGAGCAGGCGCTCCTCGATCAGCACCGCCAGCGGCGACTGCAGTATGCGGTGGTAGTAGTCGAGCGTGGCCTGGACGAGGACCAGCTTCGCCGCGGTGTAGCAGCCGAAGCTGTACTTGTCGGGACGCAGGAAGATGTCCTGCACGGCGGGCCGCAGATCGAACTCGTCGATCAGGTTGCCGGCCTGCCAGAAGCGGCAGTTCCAGGCCGCCGGCTCGCCGTCGGGCCAGCCCCATTCGAGGCGCTCCGCCCAGACGACGATGTTCCGGCGCAGGCCGACATGCTCGCGCAGCGCTGCGCCGGTGCAGGCGCGTCCGGAGAATTCCGTCAGCCGGCCGCGCTGCATCAGCGCCAGCACGATCTCCTTTTCGGATACCGTCGGCACGGCGCGGAACCGGCCGCCGGCCGTGGTCACCCATTCGTTCGAGGCAGGAATCGCGAACTCGGGACGGGCGTGAAAGTCGAGCGTGCCGGTTTCTCCCGGCGGGGAGTCGAGGAAGAAGCGCAGCGCTTCGTCGGAGAGTTCGGCGCGGTAGAGGGAAGGCTCGATGCCCAGCCGCGCCAGATAGCGGGCCACCTCACCGGCGATCACGGTGCGCGCATCGGCGGGACAGGCGAAACGGATGCCCCACTGGTTCTCGGCGGCGCCGCAGGCGAGCGAGCAGAGCAGCAGGAGGCCAGCGAGGAAGTGTCGTGCCGTGCGCGTCATCGGATGCTCCCGAATGCAGCCTACGCCGCGCGGGAGCACGCGGCAAGCCCGCCGCGAGAGGGGTTTCGCGGGCGGCGAACTACGTGGCGTTGCCGCGCACGGCGGACATCAGCAACTCGTCGTGCATCGCGAAGTGGGCCTCGTTCCAGTACTTGAGCAGCGCGCTGGTGGCCGCGACCACGTCGCCGGGCGCCAGCCGGCCCCAGTCCATCACGTGTGCGCTGAGGTCGTTGATCAGCTGGTCGTGCGCGAACTGGTGGGCGCCGAGCGTACGCGCATAGCGCGCGTCGTGGCGGATGCGGGCGAGCAGCAGCTTCTCCTCTCGCACCTGCTCGGTGGCGGCATTCAGCGTGCGGATCAGCAGGCTCGAGAGGATGCGATTGCAGCTGTCGGAGAGCGTGCACGAGGCGCACGGCATGCGCTTCGGGTCGACACAGAGGGCATCCAGTTCCGCCTGCACGGCGACGCGGAAGGCGTGCGCTGCGCGCATGCGCTCGACGCAGGCCGCCGGTCCGAGCGGCGGCTCGCCGGCTTCGCGCTCACGCCAGACGATGGGCGGCGGGGGGTGTGCGGTTCGCGGGGTCTCGGTGCACGCTTCGGTCATGTGATTTCTCTGGTCCCGGGATGTTCTGGCCCGGATGCGCGCGCAGTGTATTGACCGCTGCGCGCCGGGGAAATATGGCCGACGTGGTAGGGCCTATTACTTACTTGGGATTCACTCGGTGCGGAGCCTCGAAGCGACGGTTTCCCGGCCGTGCGAAGGAAATTTTCGCGCATCCCCTGCCCTGATAGGGCGGCGCGCATGCGCGCTCAGGTAAGCCGCAGGTGGGGCGCCGTCAGGCGACGTCGCGCGCCAGGCGGATGCCCGCGAACTGCCAGGTGGACGCCGCGGGAAAGAAGTTGCGGTAGCTCGCGCGGACATGTCCGGCCGGCGTCGCGCACGACCCGCCGCGCAGCACGTACTGGTTGACCATGAACTTGCCGTTGTACTCGCCGACGGCGCCCGGCGCGGCGCGAAAGCCCGGATAGGGCGCGTAGGCGGAGCTCGTCCATTCCCACGCATCGCCATAGAACTGCCTTGCGTCGGTGCCGGCGGCATCGGGATGGAAGCGCCGGCTGTCGGCGAAGTTTCCTGTCGGCGGCAACGATGCCGCCGCCGCTTCCCACTCGGCTTCGGTGGGCAGGCGTGCCGCGGCCCAGCGCGCGAAGGCGTCCGCCTCGTAGTAGCTGACGTGCACCACGGGCAGCGCCGGGTCGAGCGCTCGCATGCCGCCGAGCGTGAATTCCTCCCAGCCGTGCTCGCCGCGGCGCCAGTAGGCCGGATGCCGGCGCGCGCCGGCCTGCAGCCAGTCCCAGCCGTCGGAGAGCCAGAGCTGCGGCGTCGCATAGCCGCCATCGGCGACGAAGTCGAGGTACTCGCCGTTGGTGACGAGGCGCGAGGCGAGCGCATGCGCTTCGAGGCGCACCGCGTGGCGCGGGCGCTCGTTGTCGAAGCAGAAGCTGCCGTTGGCGGCGCCGATGTCGTGCAGGCCCGCTTCACCGCCGCGCCAGCCGAGCGCTACCGCGCCGTGCGATGCGGGCGCCGCGGCCTCCACGTACGGCGGGGCCAGCGGGTTGAGCGAGAACAGGTGCTTGACGTCGGTGAGCAGCAGTTCCTGGTGCTGCTGTTCGTGATGCAGGCCGAGTTCGAGCAGTTCGGGCGGCGGCTCCGCCGCGAGCAGGCGTTCCATGCGCCGGTCCACGTCCTCGCGCCACGCCATGACCGTCGCCAGCGCCGGGCGCGTCAGCATGCCGCGCTGCGGGCGCGGATGCCGCGCGCCGACGCCGTGATAGTAGGAATTGAAGAGCACGCGGAAGCGCGCATCGAACGGGCGGAACCCCGGCTCGGCGCGTTCGAGGATGAAGGTCTCGAAAAACCACGTGGTGTGGCCGAGGTGCCACTTGGCCGGGCTGGCCTCGGTCATCGACTGCACGCAGCAGTCCTCGGCCGACAGCGGCGCCGCCAGCGCCAGGGTCTCGCCGCGCACCTTGCGGTAGGCGGCGAGCGCCGAAGTCATGGCCGCGCCAGACAGACGGCGAACCAGCCGTCCTCGTCGGTCCAGTGACGCACCGAGCCGAAGCCGGCGCGGAAGAGGAGGGCGCGGAAGTCGTCGAGCCGGTACTTGTAGCTGCTTTCCGTGTGGATGCCTTCGCCCGGCAGGAAGCGGCGTGCGCCGCCGGGCCAGGCGACGTCGATCGACGTTTCGGCGAGCAGGTGCATTTCCATGCGGCTGCGCGCGCAGTTGTAGAACGCGTGATGCCGCCACTGCCGCGTGTCGAAGTCGCTGCCGAGCACCGCGTTGACGTGGTTGAGGACGTTGCGGTTGAAGGCGGCGGTGATGCCGAGGGCGTCGTTGTACGCCGCGTCGAGGGCCGCGAGTTCCTTGACCAGGTCGACGCCGATCAGCAGCCCGTCGCCGTCGCGGCAGTGGTGGCGCAGCCTGCGCGCGAACGCCTCGGCCGCATCGGGATCGAAGTTGCCGATCGACGAGCCGGGAAAGAAGAACAGCCGCTGCGCCTCGGGCAGGTCGGCATCGTCGAGGTCCTGCGTCAGGTCGGCGTCCACGCTGCGCATGCGCAGGCCGGGGAAGTCCAGCCGCAGGGCCGCCAGCGCGCGGTCGACGAACTCGGTCGAGATGTCGACGGCGACGTATTCGGCCGGACGCAGTGCCGGCAGCAGCAGCCGGCTCTTGGCGCAATTGCCGGCGCCGAGGTCGATCAGCGCACGGCTGCCGGCGGCTTCCGCGATGGCGCGCGCATTGCGGCCCAGCAGCGCGCACTCGGTGCGCGTCAGGTAATACTCGGGAAGCTGCGTGATGAGCTCGAACAGCCGCGAGCCGAGGCTGTCGTACAGATACTTCGAGGGAATGCGCGCTGCCGGCGCCAGCAGGCCGCCGGCCAGTTCGGCGGCGGCGTCGTTCGCAGCCGGCGCAGGCATTCCGGTTGCGATGCGGAGAGGGGCGGTGGCGCTGGCGGTCACGACTGGCGTTCAGTTGCCGTTGTGCGGCGTGGAGCTGGTCGTGAGGCCGTTGCGGATGGCGTATTTGGTGAGTTCGGCGATGTTGTGCAGGTTCAGCTTGCGCATGATGTTGCGCCGGTGCACCTCGACCGTCGACGAGGCCAGGTGCAGGCGCTCCGCGATCTTCACCGACGTGTTGCCGTCCGCCACCAGCTGCAGCACCTGGCGCTCGCGCGAACCGAGGCGCGGCGTCGCGGCAGGGGAGTCGTCGGTGTCGAGCAGCGCGCCGGTCACGGTGGCGGCGATCTCGGGACACAGGTATTTGCGGTTGGCGCGCACCGCGCGGATGGCGCGCAGCAGTTCCTCGCCGCTCTCCGACTTGGTGACGAAGCCGGCGGCGCCGGCCTTGAGCATGTCGAGCACGAAGTCGCGGTCGGTCATCGCCGACAGGCCGATCACCTTGACGCCGGGAGTCTGCGACAGCAGGCGGCGCGTCGCCTCGATGCCGTTCATGCGCGGCATGCCGATGTCGATGCAGGCGACGTCGGCCGGGCGTTCGGCGGCGATGCGCAGCAGCTCGACGCCGTCGTTCGCTTCGCCGACGACGACCATCGCCGGATCGCGCTCGAGCATCAGGCGCAGCGCGTTGCGGAACATCTGGTGGTCGTCGGCCAGGAGAATCCGTGTCTTCATGGCGTGGGCTTGTGCAGTGCAGACAGGAACGCAGTATCGCGATGCACAACGCCTGAGTATGTTCGGCAGCGAACATAGGTCGCGCGACCATTCCTGCATGCCGTGTACGAGAACGTACTGACCGCATACCGTCTTGCCATTAGCCTGAGTGCGCAATTCCCATGAGGCGCCACTGCCGCGCGCCTCACACCGCTGGCGGTTCATCGAGAACCCTACGACAGGAAAGGAAGAAAAATGCTCTACACCCTGGCAATAGTGCTGATCGTCCTGTGGCTGCTCGGCCTGGTCACCTCATACACGCTGGGTGGCTTCATCCACATCCTCCTGGTCATCGCCATCGTCGCGGTGCTGTTCCGCATCATCAGCGGCCGCGGCCCGCTCTAGGCGCTTCGGGGGTGAATCCGATGCAGGGCAAACCGTATCTCACCGACGTGCCGACGCTGCGCGAGCACGCGCGTCGCGACATCGATGCCGGCGCCGTCACGGCCGGCTATTTCGGCAACCGCGAAGAGGTGGTGAAGCTGCTCAACGAGGCGCTGGCGACCGAGTTGGTCTGCATGCTGCGCTACCGGCGCCACCATTTCATGGCGCGCGGCATCGAGGCCAAGGGCATCGCCGAGGAGTTCCTCGTTCATGCCGAGCAGGAACTCGGTCACGCCGACCGCATTGCTGCGCGCATCGTGCAGCTCGGGGGCGAGCCTGATTTCGCGCCCGACAGCCTGCTGGTGCGCAGCCACGCCGAATACGTGCCCGGGGCGTCGCTGGCCGACATGATCCGCGAGGACCTCGTCGCCGAGCGCATCGCCATCGACAGCTATCGCGAGATGGCGCAGTACGTCGGCGAGCACGACCCGACGACGCGGCGCATGCTCGAGGAGATCCTCGCCGTCGAGGAGGAGCACGCCGACGAGCTTTCCGACTTCCTTGCCGGCCTGCCGCGCGTCACCCAGGCGGCGACCGCCGTGCAAGAGGAGTTCAGCATATGAATGCGCCGGCGTTTCCGCTCACGCCGGCACCGCTGAACGAAGAAGAACTGGCCGTCGTCGACGCCTGGTGGCGGGCGTGCAACTACCTCGCCGTCGGCATGATCTACCTGCAGGCGAACCCGCTGCTGCGCGAGCCGCTCAAGCCCGAGGACATCAAGGCGCGGCTGCTGGGACACTGGGGCTCGGACCCCGGCATGACGCTGCTCTACGTGCATCTCAACCGGCTCATCCGCAAGCACGACCTCGACGTCGTCTACCTCGCCGGCCCGGGCCACGGCGCGCCGGCCGTGCTGGCGCCGGCCTGGCTCGAAGGCACCTACTCGGAGGTCTATCCCGACATGGCTGAGGACGATGAGGGCATGCGCAAGTTCTTCCGCCAGTTCTCGTTCCCCGGCGGCATCGGCAGCCACGCCACGCCCGAAACGCCGGGCTCGCTGCACGAGGGCGGCGAACTCGGCTACGTGCTCTCGCACGCGCACGGCGCGGTGTTCGACAACCCGGACCTGATCGCCGTGGCGGTGGTCGGCGACGGCGAAGCCGAGACCGGGCCGCTCGCCACCTCGTGGCACTCGAACAAGTTCGTCAATCCGGCGCACGACGGCGCGGTGCTGCCGGTGCTGCACCTCAACGGCTACAAGATCGCCAACCCGACGCTGCTGGCGCGCATCAGCCGCGACGAGATCGACGCGCTGTTCCGCGGCTACGGCTGGACGCCGTATTTCGTCGAGGGCAACGATCCGGCCGACGTGCATCGCAAGATGGCGATGACGCTCGAGACCTGCATCGGCGAGATCGGCGGCATCCAGCGCAAGGCGCGCAGCGGGCAGGGCGGCGTCTCGCGTCCGCGCTGGCCGATGATCGTGCTGCGCACGCCGAAGGGCTGGACCGGCCCGGCCGAGATCAACGGCCACAAGGTCGATGGCTCGTGGCGTTCCCACCAGGTGCCGATGGCGGACGTCGTCGCCAACCCGGCGCACCTGGCCAAGCTCGAGGCGTGGCTCCGGAGCTATCGTCCCGAGGAGTTGTTCGACGAGAACGGGCGCTTCCGCGCCGAACTGCGCGAGCACGCGCCCAAGGGCACCCGCCGCATGAGCGCGAACCCGGTCGCCAACGGCGGCCTGCTGCGGCGCGCGCTGCGCATGCCGGACTTCCGCGCCTGCGCGGTCGAGGTGAAGCAGCCCGGGCATACGCGCGCCGACAACACGCGCCCGTTGGGCGCCTTCCTGCGCGAGGTGATGCGGCTCAACCCGACCAACTTCCGCCTCTTCGGCCCCGACGAAACCGCCTCGAACCGGCTCGACGCCGTCTACGAAGTCAGCAAGAAGACCTGGCTCGCCGATACGCTGCCCGAGGACGCCGACGGCGGCAACCTCGCCGCCGACGGCCGCGTCATGGAAATGCTCTCCGAGCACACCCTCGAAGGCTGGCTCGAGGGCTACCTGCTCACCGGGCGGCACGGCTTCTTCGCCACCTACGAGGCCTTTGCCCACATCATCACCTCGATGGTGAACCAGCACGCCAAGTGGCTCGACATCTGCAAGCGCGAGGTGCATTGGCGCGCGCCGCTGTCGTCGCTGAACCTGCTCTTGTCCTCGACCGTCTGGCGTCAGGACAACAACGGCTTCAGCCACCAGGACCCCGGCTTCCTCGACGTGATCACCAACAAGAGCAGCGCCGTGACGCGCATCTACCTGCCGCCCGACGCCAACTCGCTGCTGGTGGTCGCCGACCATTGCCTGCGCAGCCTGAACTGCGTCAACGTCATCGTCGCCGACAAGCAGAACCACCTGCAGTACCTGTCGATGGACGAGGCCGTGAAGCACTGCGCCAAGGGCATCGGGATCTGGCCCTGGGCCAGCAGCGAGGAGGTCGGCGGCCATCCGGGCGAACCGGACGTGGTCATCGCGGCCTGCGGCGACGTGCCGACGCTCGAGGCGCTGGCGGCGACGGAAATCCTGCGCCGCGAGGTGCCGAGCCTGCGCGTGCGCTTCATCAACGTCGTCGACCTGTTCAAGCTGCAGCCGGCCGGCGAGCATCCGCACGGCCTGACGGACGACGACTTCGATTCGCTGTTCACGCCCGACAAGCCGGTGATCTTCAACTTCCACGGCTACCCTTGGCTGATCCACAAGCTGACCTATCGCCGCAGCAACCAGGACCGCATCCACGTGCGCGGCTACAAGGAGCAGGGCAGCATCAACACGCCGCTCGAACTGGCGATGCTCAACCAGATCGACCGCTTCAACGTCGTCATCGACGTCATCGACCGCGTGCCTCGCCTGCGCTCCGCTGCGGCCTACGTCAAGGAACGCATGAAGAACGAGATCATCGAGCACATGCATCACGCGCATGCGCATGGGCTGGATCGGCCGGAGATTCGGGGTTGGGTGTGGGGAGCTTGAGGCTCTTGCGCCAAGGAGGGCGGGTATCCGCCTCCCTCCGTGTCCCCCGGATCGGGCTACGCCCGCTCCTCCTCCTTTACCTACGGGAGGCGGACACCCGCCCTCCTTGTGGATACGCCGGTGGTGTCGAGCCGAAAAGAGGCAGGGCGGCAACCGCTCGGGACGGTGGGGGGCTCTGCTGTGCGTAGGTAAAGGAGGAGGAGCGTGCGAAGCACGGTCCGGGGGGCGTAGGCAGGGTTTCACGGAGCACTGCTCCGCGCTGCCGGAGCCGGCTTGCCGTGCAAGGCAAGCCGTGGACCACGAAGCACAGCAGAGCCCCCCGGCGGCCCGAGCACCGCCCAACGTAACCACGGGACGGTTTTACATCGGTGCGCCACCGCACCGACCCTAGAACGGCAGCCGCCGAAGATGCCCGCATGCAGCAGCCCTCGCAGCCGGAAGTCTTGCGCACGCGCGTCGCCGTCATCGGTGCGCCCATCGATGCGGTCGGCTGGGACGACGCGCTCGATCGCGTTGCGCAGTGGGCGGAGCGGCGCCAGTCGCGCGTCGTCTGCTTCTGCAACGTGCATTCCGTGGTCACGCGGCGTGACGACCCTGCGCTCGCCGCCGCCATAGACGGCGCCGACCTTGCGCTGCCGGACGGCATGCCGGTCGCGTGGTCCATGCGGCGCGCCGGCATCAGCGCGCAGCCGCGCGTCGACGGCCCCGGATTCATGTGGAAGTGCTGCGCGCTGGCCGAGCAGCGCGGCATCGGCGTGTATTTCTACGGCAGCACGGCGGAAACGCTGACGGCGCTGCGGCGCCGGCTGGTGCAGGATTTTCCCGACCTCGCCTTCGGCATGGAGTCGCCGCCATTCCGCGCCCTGTCGCCGAAGGAGGATGCCGACGCCGTCGCGCGCATCGAGGACTCAGGTGCCGGGCTGGTGTTCGTCGGCCTCGGCTGCCCGCGGCAGGAGGCGTGGATGGCCGCGCACCGGGGCCGCGTGCGCGCCGTCATGGCGGGCGTCGGCGCCGCCTTCGACTACCATGCCGGCACGCTGCCGCGAGCGCCGCGGTGGATGCAGCAGCGCGGCCTAGAGTGGCTGCACCGACTTGGCACCGAGCCGCGCCGGCTTTGGCGCCGCTACCTCGTCACCAACCTGCGCTTCGTGCTCGGCACGGCGCTGTCGGTGCGGCGCGGGACTGCGATCCTCCTGCGCCGGGAGCCGCGATGATCCTCGTCACCGGCGGCGCCGGCTACATCGGCTCGCATACGGTCGTCGAGCTGATGGCGGCGGGCTACGAGGTGTTCGTGATCGACAACCTCGCCAACAGCAAGCCCTCGGTGCTCGACCGCATCGAGCGCATCGCCGGCCGCCGGCCGGGATTCGCTGCGCTCGACATCCGCGACCGCGAGGGCCTGCGGCGGCTGTTCGCCGGCAACAAGTTCTCGGCGGTGGTGCATTTTGCCGGACTCAAGGCCGTCGGCGAATCCGTCGCCAAGCCGCTGCAGTACTACGACAACAACGTCAGCGGCAGCCTCGTGCTGTTCGAGGCCATGGCGCAGGCGCGCGTGCGCAACATGGTGTTCTCGTCGTCGGCGACTGTCTACGGCGATCCGCCTTCGGTGCCGATCCGCGAGGACTTTCCGCTCGCCGCGACGAATCCCTATGGCCGTTCCAAGCTGATGATCGAGGACATCCTGCGCGACGTGGCGCGCTCCGACGGCCACTGGCGCATCGCGCTACTGCGCTATTTCAATCCCGTCGGCGCGCATCCGTCGGGGCTGATCGGCGAGGACCCCACCGGCATTCCGAACAACCTGATGCCATATGCGGCGCAGGTGGCGCAGGGGAGGCTGCCGCAGCTGTCGGTGTTCGGCGACGACTACCCGACGCCGGACGGCACCGGCGTGCGCGACTACATCCACGTCGTCGACCTTGCGCTCGGACACCTGGCGGCGCTGCGGGCGATGGACGACCGTCCCGGCGTGCTGACGGTCAATCTCGGCACCGGGCGCGGCTACAGCGTGCTCGAACTGGTGCATGCGCTGGAGAAGACTACCGGTAAGCGCATTCCGTATCGCGTCATCGAACGCCGTCCCGGCGACATCGCGCAGTGCTATGCCGATCCGTCGCTGGCTCAGGATCTGCTCGGCTGGAAGGCGACACGCGACCTCGAACAGATGTGCGCGGACACCTGGCGCTGGCAGAACAACGCCGCCGCGGGTTGAAAAAAGCCCGCCAGGCCCGTCCCGCCGGGCTTTCGGCAACTACCTGAAAATTACCGGTATACCGGTATTCCCGGTACCGGGGCTCTGTTGTTAAATCGTCTGCCCCGAAACGCCTTAGCGTGCCTGCGCACATATGCCTTTCGGGTCAACGGAATCCCACGATGCCGATCCCCGCCTTCCCTCCACGCAGGAACCGCGCCGCGAGCCACGCGGCCGCCGGCATTTCCCCGCGGCCGTTGCGGCTTTCGTTCGGGGGTGCGTTCCTGCTGCTGTCGCTGATCGTCGCCGTCATCGGGACCGCCGTGTACCTCTCGGCGCTCCGCGTGGTGGTCGCCAGCGTGCATGAGAACCTCGAATCCGTGGCGCGCATCAAGGTCGACCTGGTGACGCACTGGCTGATCAATGCGCGGCGCGACGCCGACCTGGCGCTGGATACGCCGATGTTCGCGGGCGAGCTCGAGGACTGGATCGCGATGGGCCAGCCGGCGGGTCAGCGTCGCGCCCGTCTGGTCGAGCACCTCGGGGCGGCGGTGGCCGTCGGCGGCTTTCGTGACGTGGAAATCCGGTCGGCGCAGGACGGCCGGCTGCTGCTGACCACCAACCCGGACTCGGCAGACGCGGCTAACCATCGAGCGGCCGCCATGCGCGCGGTTGCGGAGCAGCGCATGGTGCTGGGCGACTTCCATGCGACGAACTACGGCAGGCCCGGCCTCGGGATCGGCTTCGACAGCCCGATCGGCGCCACCGCGACGGCTCGCCCCGTGGCCGCCATGCACGTCGAACTCGACGCCGCCTTCGAATTCCTGCCCTTCCTCAACCGGTGGCCGGGCGCCAGCAGGACGGCCGAGACGCTGCTGTTCCGTGCCGACGGCGACGACATCGTGTTCATCAACCATTCGCGTCACGAAGGCGGGCCGGCGCTGTCGATGCGCCGTTCGGTCGATGAGCCGGGTCTGCTGGCGGCGCAGGCGATAAGGGGCGCCGTCGGCGCGGTTGTCGGCAACGACTACCGCGGCATCGATGCACTCGGCTTCGTCGCGCCCGTGGCCGGGACGCCGTGGTACCTGGTCGCCAAGATGGACCGCAGCGAGGCGCTCGCGGCACTCGATCGCACGGCATTGGCGGCAGGCGTGGTGCTGGCTGCGTTGCTCGCGCTGTTCGCGGGCTGGAGGATGGAACGCAGCCGGCGCGTCCACGCGTCCTATCGCGCGATGTTCGAACGCGCGCTGCTGACGCGGCGGCTCGAATTCCTTGCCGGCCATGCCACCGAAGGCGTCCTCCTGGCCGATCCCGCCGGTCGCATCATCGACGCCAACGAGCGTTGCGCCGCCATCTACGGCTGCCGTCGCGAAGAGATCGTCGGCAAGGGGCTCGAATTCCTCTGGGGCGAGGCGGTGCCGCTGCCCGGCCCGGATGCGGTCCGGGAAGTGGCGCAGCAGCGCAAGGACGGCAAGCCGATCGCGGTCGAGATCAGTTCGCGCATGGTCGACATCGAGGGCAGTCGATACTTCCAGGCACTGGTGCGCGACGTCACCGAGCGGCGTCGGGCGGAGGAAAGCCTGCGCGACAGCGAGGAGCGCGCGCGACGCTACGCGCTCGAGATCGACGACCTCTACCAGAACGCGCCCTGCGGCTACCATTCGATCGACGCCGGGGGGATCATCCGGCGCATCAACGACACCGAACTGCGCTGGCTCGGCTACGAGCGCAACGAGGTCGTCGGCCGCATGCACATCACGCACCTGCTCGATGGCGCGAGCCGCGCGCACTTCACTGAGAACTTCGCTGCCTTCGTGCGCGACGGGCGCATGGAGAACAGCGAGTTCGTCTTCGTGCGCAAGGACGGCAGCCTCCTGCCGGTGATGGTCAGCGCGACGGCGATCTACGACCCGCAAGGCAATTTCGTCGCCAGCCGCACCACGCTGCTCGACGTCTCTCGCCTGCGCATGGTCCAGCAGGAGCGCGACCGCCAGGCCAGGCGCGTGGAGGCGATGTCGCGCCACCTGATCGCGGTTCAGGAAGAAGAGCGCCGCCGCCTCTCGTGCGAGCTGCATGACCGCGCGGCGCCGAACCTGGCTGCGCTGAGGCTGGCGCTCAACACCGTGGCGCACTCGCTGCCGCAACCGCTTGCCGCCGAGCTGGAGGATTGCCTGGCCGATGCCGACGCGATCGTCGAGGATACCGTTGCCAGCGTGCGCGAAGTCTGCGCGGACCTGCGGCCGAGCCTGCTCGACTACGCCGGCCTGTTGCGCGCGCTGGTCGGCTACACGCAGCAGTACACGCGGCGCACGGGAATCCTGGTGCGACTGCGCTTGCCGCCCGGCGAGACGCACCTGGGCGCCGAGCTGGAGTCGACGCTGTTCCGCATCATTCAGGAGGCGCTCTCGAACGTCGCCCGCCACGCGTCCGCGTCGTCGATCGACATCGAGCTCGACAGCGATGCGGCGGTGACGTCGCTGACCATCCGCGACGACGGCGTCGGCTTCGAGGCCGTCGCGCAGGGACAGGGCCTGCGGGCGATGCGGGAACGCGCCGAGTTCGTCGGCGCTTCCTTTTCCTGCGTCACCGGACGCGGGGCCGGCACGGCCATCAGCATCCGTCTGGCGACACCGCAGGACGCGGCCGACAGCCCGCGCCGCCTGCCGACCTCCAATGAGATTCGCCTCGCGCCGGCGATGCCGCCGACACATTCCAAACTGATATGCTTGCCGCAAGAAGCGCACGAGAAACCATGAAGACACGCGTAATCCTCGCCGACGACCACCAGATGTTCCGGCATGCCCTCAAGATCATGCTGGAGAAGGACCATGGCATCCAGGTCGTGGCCGAGGCCAGCGACGGCATCGAGTTGCTGCGCGTCGCCGCGGAGACCGAAGCCGACGTGGTGTGCATGGACATCGGCATGCCGCGCATGAACGGCATCGAGGCGACGCGTCGTCTGCTGGCGCTCAACCCGGCGGTGCGCATCATCGGCCTCTCGGCGCTGACGGACCGCGATTTCGTGCTCGACCTGCTCAAGGCCGGCGCCTCGGGCTACGTCACCAAGGGCGAGACCGGCGAGGAACTGCTGCGCGCGATCCGCTCGGTGCGCGTGAATCGCAAGTACCTGTGTTCGGAGGTGGCCGCCACCGTCACCGGCGCGCTGCTGGAGAGCGGCGACGGCAGCCCGGCCGTGCCGCGGCTCGGCCCGCGCGAGCGGCAGGTGCTCCAGCTCGTCGCCGAGGGCTTCACGTCGGCGCAGATCGCCGAGCGTCTGCACTTGGCGCTGTCGACGGTCGAGGTGCACCGCCGCAACATCATGCGCAAGCTCTCGCTGCACAACGTCGCCGAACTCACCAAGTACGCGATCCGCAACGGCATCACCACCAGCGCCACCTGCGTCAGCTGAGCGCTGCCGCGGGCCTCTCCGGCCCGCGGTACACGTATACCGGTATCCAAAATACCCGGTTCATGGAATTCGGTCGGATCGACCCGACTCCTAGAATTCAAACCTCCCAGGCAGCAACAGGATTTCGCGGCGTCGCGCCGCTCGTAGCCGGCCGTCCGGCCGGCGCGGGCGAGGATGCCGATGGAATCAGAGGCAGGAAGACCGGGGCTTAGCAACCAATTCTGGAGATGATGATGCAGCAGACCAATGACGCTTCGTTCGGCCTTTATCGCGCCGCGCTCAAGTCGGGCGTGGACATGATGAGTGTCTACCTGTCGAGTATCGAGAAAATGCAGAACGCGCAGGCGGAGGCTTTCCGCGACATGTGCGCCGACCAGGCGGACGTGGCGCGCAAGATCGACGCCACGTCGTCTCTGGAAGAGCTCCAGTCGGTGCAGGCGAGCTTCACGCGCAGCCAGATGGAGCGCACCGGCGCCTACCTGCGCGGCCTGTTCATGAACTCGTACCAGAGTCAGCTGGACATGCTGAAGGAAGCGCAGGCGAAGGCGCGCGAGGTCACCGATCGCTTCGGCGAGAAGCTCGACGGCCAGCCGGTCGCGCCGGCGGTGTCGGCGCTGCGCATGTTCGTCGATGCCGCGCATTCGGCCTACGCGGCCGGGCTGCGCGTCACCGAAGAGGCGGCGGCGATGACGGCCAACCAGATGGATGCCGGCCGCAATGCCGCCGCGGCGGCGATCAGCCAGGTGAACAACAAGGCCAAGCGGGCCGCGGCCTGACCGCGCCTCATCTCTGTTCGACGTGGAGACCGACGACATGGACAGTCACGGCGCCGAATCGCTGGCGCAGTTCTGCATCGCCCAGCGCAACGCCTTCGATCCGCAGCAATGGCTCGCGCGCCGCGATCAGGATGGCAGGGCGCTGGCGCTCGCCGCCAAGTACCTCTCGATGACCAGCTGGTACGGCCACGAGGCGGAACTGGAGAGCATCGCCGTCGAGATCTACGCCAGCGTCGGCGATTCGCTGTTCAGCGAATCCAAGTCCATGGAGTTCGACCTGCCGCATTTCTCCACGACGGTGCGCATGGGGGTCGCGCAATTGCGCGACCGCCCGCCGCGCTGCGCCGCGGTCTAGGCGCTACCCGAGAAGCGACGAATTCCGGCGGGCCGCAAGGCCCGCCGCCGGGGAACTGTTGCCTGGAAACGGGCGGATGAGGTGACGATGAACGCATTGCGCATCGGCGACACGGCGCCGAACTTCACGCAGCACTCGACGCAGGGGCCGATCAACTTCCATCGCTGGCTCGGCACCTCCTGGGGCGTCCTGTTCTCGCATCCCTGCGACTTCACGCCGGTGTGCACGACCGAACTGGGGCAGGTGGCGCGCATGCTGCCGCAGTTCGTGCGGCGCAACGTCAAGGTGCTGGCCACCAGCGTCGACTCGGTCGACTCGCACCGCACCTGGATCACCGACATCGAGGCGATGCACGGCGCCAAGGTCGCCTTCCCGATCCTGGGCGACGCCGATCGCAAGGTGGCGACGCTCTACGACATGGTGCATCCCGGCGCGTCGAGCACGGCCACCGTGCGGTCGGTGTTCATCATCGATCCCGACAAGCGCATCCGTGCCGTCGTCACCTATCCGGCGAGCACGGGACGTAACTTCGACGAGATTCTGCGCGTCATCGACTCGTTGCAACTGACCGACAGCTACAGCGTGGCCACGCCGGCCAACTGGCGCGACGGCGACGAGGTGATCATCGTGCCGAGCGTCACCGACCCGGACAAGCTCAAGCGCATGTTCCCGCGCGGCTACCGAGCCGTCACGCCTTACCTGCGCTACACCGGGCAGCCGAACAAGTAGGGCCGCATGGGACAGTCCTCGCCGATCAGCAAGCCCAAGGAGAATGAAGTGTCATCGATCCATTCACCGCTGCAGAACAAGATTCTCGCCGCGCTGCCCGAGGATGTCCGCAGCGCGCTGCTTCCCCGCATGGAGCTGATTCCGATGCCGCTCGGCTGGGCCGTCGTCGAAGGAGGGCACAAGTCGAGCTACGTGTATTTCCCGACCACCGCCATCGTCTCGCTGCTCTACGTGACCGAGAACGGCTCCTCGGCGGAGATCGCGATGACCGGCAACGACGGCATCGTCGGCATCGCCATGTTCATGGGCGGCGACAGCACGCCGACCCGCGCCGTGGTGCAGAGCGCGGGCTACGGCTACAGGGCGCGCGGGGATTTCATCAAGGCCGAATTCAATCGCGGCGGCGAGCTGCAGGGCCTGCTGCTGCGCTACACCCAGGCGCTCATCACGCAGATGGCGCAGACGGCGGTCTGCAATCGCCACCACTCGGTCGACCAGCAGCTTTGCCGCTGGCTGCTGCTGAGCATCGACCGGCTGCCCGGCGACGAACTGAAGATGACCCAGGAACTGATCGCCAACATGCTTGGCGTGCGCCGCGAGGGCGTCACCGAGGCGGCCGGCAAGCTCCAGGACGCCGGCCTGATCCGCTACAGCCGCGGCCACATCAAGGTGCTCGACCGGCCCGCGCTCGAGAAGCGCGCCTGCGAGTGCTATCCGGTGGTCAGGAACGAGTACGAGCGCCTGCTCGGCGGCGGTTACGCGCCCGGTCCGCGCGCCTTCCCGGCGCGCAGCGACGACATCCGCCTCGGCGAGCGCTATGCGCCGGGCCCCGGCGCCCGCACGGCACCGGGCGGGTTCGAAAAGAAGGAGGCGCCCGGCGGCTGACCGGGTACGCGCATTGCCCCCGGCCGTGGTTTGTGGCCGGGCAACAACGACAACAGGAGGAAACAAGACGATGAACCCATCCGCGATCGCACGCGAGGCATTGGATTTTCCCGAAGCGATTCATTATGCGCATCGGCGCAGCCCGTCCGTCGCCACCACGACGCCGGTGCTGCTGATGCTCGATACCCGGGGGCGGGTGCAGTTCTGCAGCGACCCCGACGCGCTGCAGCGCCCCGAGGCCGAGATCGTCGGGCGCCACGTCGGCGAGCTGATCGAGGGCATGCCGCTGCGCGCGACCACGCCCGGCTACAACGTGGCCTGGGTGCGCTTCGCCTTCGAGGGCGAAACGCGTCGCCGGCTCGGGCTGCGGCTGCCCTCAGGCGGCGTGCGCGCGATCGACGTCGGCGTGCGGGCGCTGCGCATGGACCGCAGCCACTGCCTGCTGGTGCAGCTGCGTTTTGCCGGCGAGGCCTCTGCGCCCGCGGCGGAACCCGTCCGCCTGCACCCGCGCTCGGCGGCGGAAGCCTGCTGCTGAAAGCATCAGGAAGCACAAATGGAGAGCGGGGCTCGTGGCCCCGCTCTCCGCTTTGTTTTGTCCGGCACCGCGGCGCCGGACTGTCCCCTCCGATTTCGGGTCAGGCGTGGGCCGCCACCGCCTCGGCATGCTGGACCGGCGGCTGCTGCAGCGGCGGCTGCGTGGCGCGCTGGCGCGATTCGGCGAGGATGTTGCCGAGCGTGACAGACTGCAGGTAGCCGTTCAGGTGGTCGTTCAGGCCCGACCACAAGTTGTGCGCCAGGCACGGGTCGTCTTCGCGGCACTTGCCGGCGCCGCCGCAGGTGCGGGTTTGCAGCGTGTCCTTGTCGACGGCATTGACGACTTCGGCGACCGAGATGGCTTCCGGCTTGCGGCTCAACTGGTAGCCGCCGCCCGGGCCGCGCTTGCTGAGGACGATGCCGTCCTCGCGCAAGCGGCCGAAGAGTTGTTCGAGATAGGAGAGCGAAACCTCCTGGCGCTCGCTGATTTCGGCCAGCGTCACGGGTTCCTCGGTGCCGTGCAGCGCGATGTCCAGCACGGCGGCGATGGCGATATGGCCCTTCGTCTTGATCTTCATGTGTCGATGTCCTCTGTTTGGGGTGTGTTCAAAATGCCCTGCCGATGAATTGCATTCTGGACAAAGGCCCATGCGCGGTGAATACAGGCTTCCGTTTATTTCCATTACCGGGTTATCGGTATTCCGCGGTTGGTGCGACGGCTAACGGATGGCCCGCAGGCGCGGCGCTACAAAGGCTCCTGCGAAATCACGCCGAGGAGGATGGGCCATGGCGAGCAGGGGACGATGGCTGGCGATCGCGGTGCTGGCGCTGGCCGCCGCGGCCTGCGAGAAGGGACGTCAGCCCCAGGTGCGCGATCCCTACGCCGACGCCGGCAAGGAAAAGCCGACGCCGGCCGCGATCACCGCGGAGAGGCACACCGGCGCCTTCGCCCAGGGCGGCGCGCTGAGCACCGGCGCGGTGCTCAAGCCGCTCGACCCGGCGACGGTCAAGGAAGTCCGCCTCGACACGACGCACAAGGTCATCCAGATCGCTCCGGGCGTGAAGTTCAGCGCCTGGACCTTCGGCGACCAGGTACCCGGGCCGACGGTGCGCGCCAGGATCGGCGACACGATCCGCTTCTCGATGACCAACCGTAGCGACGAGGCCATGCCCGGCCCGCGCATCACGGCGGCGCCGATGATGCACTCGATGGACTTCCACGCCGCCATGGTGTCGCCGCAGGACAAGTACCGCTCGATCGCGCCGGGGCAGACCATCACCTTCGACTTCAAGCCGCAGTATCCCGGCGTGTTCATGTACCACTGCGGCACGCCGATGATCCTCGAGCACATCGCCTCGGGCATGTACGGCGCCGTCGTGGTCGAACCGGCCGGCGGCTATCCGACCAAGGCCGACCGCGAATACGTGGTGATCCAGAGCGAGTTCTACGTCAAGCCGGATGCATCGATGAAGACGCCCGAGGGCGCGCCGCTGCACGTGCTCGACACTGAGCGCCTGAAGACCGCGCAATCGACCTATACCGTGTTCAACGGCGTGCATAACGGCATGGTGACCAACCCGCTGCCGGCCAAGCCCGGCGAGCGCGTCCGGCTTTACGTGCTCAACGTCGGGCCGAGCAAGACCTCGAGCTTCCACGTCGTCGGCGTGATCTTCGACCGCGTCTGGATCGAGGGCAACCCGGACAACCAGTTCCGGGGCATGCAGACGGTGCTGCTCGGCTCGTCCTCAGGCGCCATCGTCGAGTTCATGGTGCCGGAGGAAGGCTCGTACATCATGGTCGACCACCACTTCGCCAACGCCTCGCAGGGCGCGATCGGCCTGGTGTCGACGACGGCGAAGCCAGCGGAGAAGGATCTCGAGCACCACAACATCGAGGCCACCGCCGCGACGCCGACCGACGCCGCCGCCGTCGCCGGCAAGCTGGCGTTCGAGAGCAAGTGCCTCGCCTGCCATTCGATCGGACAGGGCAACAAGTTGGGGCCGGATCTGGCCGGCGTCAGCAAGCGCCGCAACGAGGACTGGCTGGTGCGCTGGCTCAAGGCGCCAGAGCAGATGCTGAAGACCGACCCCGAGGCGCAGGCGATGCTGAAGCAGTTCAACAACCTGCCGATGCCGAACCAGAATCTGTCGGACGAGGAGGTGCGGCAGTATCTGGCGTACTTCCGCTGGGCAGACGCGCTGCCGGCGGGGGTTGCGGGGAAGGCGATGGAGGCGCATTAGGGCTCTGGAGACTTGCGGTCGCCTGCGCGCCAAGGACGGGGGGTGTCCGACTCCTCCGTGTCCCCCGGACCGCGCCGCGCGCGGTCCTCCTCCTTTACCTGCGGAGTCGGACACCCCCCATCCTTGGCTGGTTACGCCCGTGGGGTTTCACCGAAAAAGAGGTAGGGCGGCAACCGCTCGGGACGGTGGGGGTGCTGCTGCGCGCAGGTAAAGAAGGAGGAGCGGGCGCCAGCCCGATCCGGGTGACACGGAGCGCAGCAGCATCCCCATCGGCCCGAGCCAACCCACCTCAAGACGGGTCTGCCTACACAAGAAAAAACGGAGGAGCGGTTACCCGCCCCCCGTCAAACTCGCACAGCGAGCGGAGGAAAATCAGAAGAACCCGAGCTTCTGTTCGGCGTAGCTGACCAGCAGGTTCTTGGTCTGCTGGTAGTGGTCGAGCATCACCTTGTGGGTTTCGCGGCCGATACCGGATTCCTTGTAGCCGCCGAAGGCGGCGTGCGCCGGATAGGCGTGGTAGCAGTTGGTCCACACGCGGCCGGCCTTGATGGCGCGGCCCATGCGGTAGGCGACGTTGCCGTTGCGCGTCCATACGCCGGCGCCGAGGCCGTAGAGCGTGTCATTGGCGATGGCGAGCGCTTCGGCCTCGTCCTTGAAGGTCGTCACGGCGAGCACCGGGCCGAAGATTTCCTCCTGGAAGATGCGCATCTTGTTGTGGCCCTTGAACAGCGTCGGCTCGACGTAGTAGCCGCCGTCGCCTTCGCCGCCGACCTTGGCTTGGTTGCCGCCGATCAGCACCTGCGCGCCTTCCTGCTTGCCGACGTCGAGGTAGGAAAGAATCTTCGCCAGTTGCTCCTTCGAGGCCTGGGCGCCGATCATGGTCTCGGTGTCGAGCGGGTTGCCCTGCTTGATGGCCTTGACGCGGGCGAGGCAGCGTTCCATGAACTTGTCGTAGATGGATTCCTGGATCAGCGCGCGCGACGGGCAGGTGCAGACCTCGCCCTGGTTGAAGGCGAACAGCACCAGGCCTTCGATCGCCTTGTCGAGGAAGCCGTCGTCCTTGTCCATGACGTCGGCGAAGAACACATTCGGCGACTTGCCGCCGAGTTCGAGCGTGGCGGGAATCAGGTTGTCGGCGGCGGCCTTGGCGATGGCGCGGCCAGTCGCGGTCGAGCCGGTGAAGGCGATCTTGGCGATGCGCTTGCTGTTCGCGAGCGGCATGCCGGCTTCCTTGCCGTAGCCATTGACGACGTTGAGCACGCCGGGCGGCAGCAGGTCGGCGATGAGTTCGGCGAGGATCAGGATGCTGATCGGCGTCGACTCCGCGGGCTTCAGCACCACGCAGTTGCCGGCGCCGAGCGCGGGCGCGAGCTTCCATGCCGCCATCAGGATCGGGAAGTTCCACGGGATGATCTGGCCGACCACGCCGAGCGGCTCGTGGATGTGATACGCCATGGTGTTCTCGTCGATCTCGCTGATGCCGCCTTCCTGCGAGCGCAGGCAGCCGGCGAAGTAGCGGAAGTGGTCGACGGACAGCGGCAGGTCGGCGGCGAGTGTTTCGCGGATCGGCTTGCCGTTGTCCACGGTCTCGGCGTAGGCGAGCAGTTCGAGGTTGGCGTCGATGCGATCGGCGATCTTGAGCAGGACGTTGGCGCGCTCGGCGGCCGACGTCTTGCCCCAGGCGTCGGCGGCGGCGTGCGCGGCGTCGAGGGCGAGTTCGACGTCCTCGGCGCCGGAGCGCGCAACCTTGGTGTAGACCTTGCCGTTGATCGGCGTGATGACGTCGAAGTATTCGCCCTTGACCGGCGCGACCCACTTGCCGCCGATGAAGTTGTCGTATTTGGGTTTGTACTGGACCTTGGCGCCAGCGGCGCCGGGTGCTGCGTAAATCATGGGACTCCTCCTGTTATTCGCGGCGCGGGAGATCCGCGCCTGGGCTCCCGTTCGCAGGGAGCGTGCCATGTGGCGAGACCTTGATCCGACGGGCTTTTCCGGAATGCCCGGCGACGCTGACACGTGTCGGATTCGAGCGCCTGTCACTATCTGACACAGTTCCGGTCCCGATCGGGCCGTAGCCCTTGCACCGGCCGTGACGCACGGTTATCGTGGGGCTGAACGTCGACGGCCGCCATCAGAGCGCGCCGCATACCGGAGGAGAGTGGACATGCTCGCGTCAGCCGACACGGCCCTGCGCCAGGCCCGGCATCTGTTGATCGAACACGGCGAATTGCCTCCCGACGAACTCGTCGGGCCGACGGTGGCGCGGTCGTGGCGCCGCTGCGCAGACGCCGGCCTGGCGCCGATGGGGCGGCTCGCCGACGCGCCCCATCTCGATTCGTTCCAGTTCGCCCGCACCATGGGCCGGCGCCAGGAACTCGTCGCCCACGCACGGCCGGTGATGGAATACCTGCATGCGCAGACGCGCGACTCGGGCTGCCTGGTGCTGCTCGCCGACGATCTCGGCGTCGTGCTGCAGACGGTGGGCGACGCCGACTTCCTCGGCCGCGCCGAGCGCGTGGCGCTGACGCAGGGCGCGTCGTGGCACGAGCGCCACCGCGGCACCAATGCGATCGGCACCGCGCTCGCCGAGGCGCGCCCGGTGGTCGTGCATGGCGCCGAGCATTACCTCGACCGCAACGGCTTCCTCACCTGCGCCGCCGCGCCGATCAGCGCGCCCGACGGGCACTGGCTCGGCGTGCTCGACATCTCGGGCGACCAGCGCACCCGCCATCCGCATACCTTCGGGCTGGTGCGCGCCGCGGCCCAGATGATCGAGAACCGCATGTTCGACGCCCAGCACGGCGACGCCTTGCGGCTGCGCTTCCATGCGCTCGCCGAAGGCATCGGCACCGTGGTCGAGGGCGTCGTCGCGCTGTCCGAGGACGGCTGGATCGTCGGCGCCAACCAGTCCGCGCTGGCGCTGCTCGGGCTCTGCCCGGCGGACATCCGGGCGACGCCGATCGGCCGCGTGCTGCAGGGCATGACGCCGGCGGCGCTGGTCGAATGGGGGCGCCGGCACGGCCGGCAGGCGATGCCCGTCGTGCAGTGTTCGGGCGGACGCCTGTTCGTGCGCGTCGAGCCGGGGCGGACGAGCGGTCGCGTGTTCGTGCCGCAACCGCGTGAAGAGACCGACGCCTTCAGCGACCTCGACACCGGCGACGCGCAGATGAAGCTCGCCATCGACAAGGCGCGCCGCGTCGTCGGCAAGCCGATCACCCTGCTGCTGCAGGGCGAGTCGGGTGCCGGCAAGGAACTGTTCGCCAAGGCCTTCCACAACTCGGGGCCGCGCCGCGGCAAGCCGTTCGTCGCCGTCAATTGCGCGACCCTGCCCGAAAACCTGATCGAGGCGGAGCTGTTCGGCTACGTGCCGGGCGCCTTCTCGGGCGCGCGCAAGGAGGGCTGTCCGGGGCGGATTCGCGCCGCGCACGGCGGCACGCTGTTCCTCGACGAGATCGGCGACATGCCGCTGCCGCAGCAGGCGCGTCTGCTGCGCGTGCTGCAGGAACGCGAGGTGGTGCCGGTCGGCGGCTGCGAGCCGGTGGCCGTCGACTTCACGCTGGTCTGCGCCACGCATCGCAACCTCAAGGCGGAGATGGAGGCGAACCGTTTCCGCGCCGATCTCTACTACCGGATCAACGGCATGACGCTGATGCTGCCGGCCCTGCGCGAGCGTTCCGATTTCGCCGCGCTGGTGTCGCGCATCCTCGAGCAGATGGCGCCGAAGCGCGCCCTCGCGCTCGACGATTCGCTGGCCGGCGCGCTGGCCGCCTACGCCTGGCCCGGCAACCTGCGCCAGCTCGCGAATGCGCTGCGCACCGCCTGCGCGCTGATCGACGACGACGCGACGATCCTCGGCTGGCAGCACCTGCCCGACGACCTCGCCGCCGAGCTGACCGCCGCGCCGGTTCGCGTGGCGCCGTCAACGGCGGCCGTCCTCAACGTCGAAAACCTGCAGCAGATGTCGGAGGCGGCGATGGCGCGGGCGATCACCGCCAGCGGCGGCAACATGTCGGAGGCGGCGCGCCGGCTCGGCATCAGCCGCAACACGCTGTACCGGCGGTTGCGCCGCAGAGGCTGAGGCTTACCCGGCGGCCGAATGCCGCAGCAGGCGCATCAGGTCGGCGTAGACGGCCGCCGGCTGGACGTCGCTCGGATAGCGCATCATGACGCGTGCCTGCGGATCGATGATGAAGCAGCGGGGCTCGCCGGTGTCGAGCGCTTTTCGCCATGCCGCGTCGGCGTGCGCGATGACGAGGTCGGGCTGGGCGGCGCGCACCGCCGCGGTGTCGTCGGCCGGGCCGTCGGTCAGCAGCATGCGCTTGAGCCGCGGCATGTCGCGGTTCAGCGCGACGTGGATGCGCCGCATCTCGTCGAGGCGGGCGACGCAATCGTCGTCGCAGGGGCCGTGGCCGACCAGCAGCAGCCACCAATGGCCGTGCAGCGCCGCGGTGGCGAGCGGCGCGCCGTCGGCGCCGACCAGCCCCGCGGCCGGCAGCGGACGCGGCGGTTCGATCAGCCGGCCGTTCGGGCCGCCGGACTCCGGGTGCCAGCCCGACACGTGCAGGCCGGTGCCGAGCGCGAACGGCAGCGCCAGCGTGCCGACGACGGCGACGAGGACCAGCAGCGTGCGCGTGCGCGGCGTCATTTGCGAAAAACCATGACGAGCCAGATCGCCGGCACGGCGAGGGCGAAGCCGAACCACTGCCAAGCATAGCCGAGGTGGCGCAGCGAGCGCTCGTCGGCGCGCGGCCATTCGCGCAGGTAGCCGTGCTCCGCGGCCGGGTCGAGGCGGACCACGACGGGCTGGAGCGGACGGCCGAAAGTGGCGCGCAGGCGCGGGAAGTCGAGCTGCTGCCAGACGGCGGCGTTCGGCAGGATCGCCACCGGATCGCCGAGCGTGAACACGCGCGCCGGCGCGTCAACCGCGACGCCGGTGATCACCACGCGGCCGGCCGGAGGCGTTACTGGCGGCGGCGCCCGGCCCGCGCCGGCGGGAACCCAGCCGCGGTCGACCAGCACGTGCATGTCGGCGCCGTCGAGCCGCAGCGGCGTGAGCACTTGGTAGCCGGCGCGCTCGTCGTGCACGCGGTTGTCGAGGAGGACCTGTCCGGCGGCGTCGAACTGCCCGCGCAGCACGTAACGTCGATGGCGCAGTTGCGCCGCTTCGCCCGGCGTCACCGGCATTTCGCCCGGCGCGGCGCGCGCGCAGTCCTCGAGCGCGGCCTGGAGCGCCGTCCCGGCCTCGGCCTTGTGCAGTTGCCAGAGGCCGAGCGCGACGAAGGCGGGCACCAGCACGACGACGAGCAGCGCCCCGAGCGCGGCGCTTGCCCTGCTCGAGAGGCGGCGCGCATACTGGACGTCGGGCGTTGGCGAGGAGTCGGCGGTGCTCAAGGTCTTCGTGGTGGTGATGTTGGTGGCTATCCTCGGCAGCCTGTTCAGCGGGCTGTTCTTCCTCTGCCGCGACCGCGGCCAGGGCGTCGCGCTGGCGCGGGCGCTGACCTGGCGCATCGGCTTGTCGATCGGTCTGTTCCTCGTGTTGCTCGTCAGCCTGCGCTACAGCCAGTAGACGAAGACGAACAGCAGCAGCCAGACGACGTCGACGAAGTGCCAGTACCAGGCCACGGCCTCGAAGGCGAAGTGGCGCTCGGCATCGAAGTGGCCCTTGATGCTGCGGATCAGCACCACGCTGAGCATGATCACCCCGAGCGTGACGTGGAAGCCGTGGAACCCGGTGAGCATGAAGAAGGTGGCGCCATACACGCCGGCCCCGAGCGTGAGGCCGAGTTCGGTGTAGGCGTGCTGGTACTCGTAGGCCTGGAAGCCGAGGAAGATGGCGCCCAGCAACACGGTCAGCACCAGCCCGGCGACGAGTTGCCAGCGCCGGTTGCGCAGCACGCCCCAATGCGCCCAGGTGACGGTCGCGCCGGACGACAGCAGCAGCGCGGTGTTCAGCGCCGGAATGCCCCAGGCGGCCATGGGCGTGAACTGCGGGCCCTTGGGGCCGCTCGACGGCCAGCCGCCTGTGAAGCCGGGCCACAGCGTCGACCCGTGCAGCGCCTCCATGTTGCCGAGCTCCGGCACCGAGATGATCCGCGTGTAGGCCAGCGCGAAGAAGAAGGCGCCGAAGAACACCACCTCCGAGGCGATGAACCAGATCATGCCCCAGCGGAACGACTGGTCCTCCCAGCGCCCGTAGGCGCCGCGCCGCGATTCGCCGATCACGGAGCCGAACCAGCCGGCGAGCACGTAGAGGATGACGCCGGCGCCGGCGAGCATCAGCCACGGCCCGATGACGAAGTCGTTCACCGTCTGGATGAAGCCGAGCGCGAGCAGGAACAGTCCCACGGCGAGCGTGAACGGATACAGGCTCGGCTGCGGGACGAAGTAGTGGTGGTCGTGCGGCTGCGACGGTGCGTGGGTCATCGGCTGGCTCCGGTCCGCGTCGGCCCCTCGGCGTTGAAGAAGGCGTAGGACAGCGTGATGTGGGCGACGTCGGCATCGACTTCCGGCTTGACGACGAAGGCCAGCGGCAGTTCGCGCGCCTCGCCGGGGCCGAGCGCCTGCTGCGAGAAGCAGAAGCACTCGATCTTCTCGAAGTGCTGGGCCGCCTGCCCGGGCGTGACGCTCGGCACGGCATGGCCGACGATGGGCCGGTCCGAGGTGTTGCGCACGAGATAGCGCACGTGCTGCAGGTCGCCGGGATTGACGTCGAGGCTGCGCGTCAGCGGGCGCATGTCCCAGGGCAGGCCGGGCATCACCGTGCCGGTGAATTCGACGCGCACGGTGCGCGTGCGGTCGATGTGCGAGGGCGGCGTGGTCTTGGCCAGGCCGCCGATGCCGAAGCCGCGCGCGATTTCCGTCTTGCCGCGTGTCTTGCCGTTGAAGCCGGTGACCTCGCAGAAGACGTCGTAGAACGGCACCAGCGCGAAACCGAAGGCGAAGGCCGCGACCACCGCCACCAGCAGCCGGTTGACCAGCCGGCGATGCGGTGAGGACGGGGCGGACGCTTCGTTCATGGCTTCACCGCTGCAGCCAGAAGCCGCCGACGTACAGGATCAGCGCCAGCACAGCCAGCGCCGCGCCGAAGCGGCGCGACGAGGCGCGCCGCTGCCGCAGCGACTCTTCGATGAAGCCGGCGTCGGGATGGACGGTCGCGGGGCGCATGCTCATTTCACCGTCGGCTGGGTTTCCCAGCTGTGCAGCGGCGGCGGCGAGGGCAGCTCCCATTCGAGGCCCTGCGCGCCTTCCCAGACGCGGTCCGGCAGGCGGTCGGTGCCCCGCACGCACTTGATCACGACCCAAAGGAAGATCAGCTGGCTCAGCCCGAGCACGAAGGCGCCGGCCGTCGAGATCATGTTGAACTCGGTGAACTGCAGCGCGTAGTCTGGGATGCGGCGCGGCATGCCGGCGAGCCCGAGGAAGAACTGCGGCATGAAGGTGAGGTTGAAGGAGATCGCCGTCAGCCAGAAGTGCAGCTTGCCGAGGCGCTCGTCGTACATGTGGCCGGTGAATTTCGGCAGCCAGAAATAGACGCCGGACATCACGCCCATGATGCCGCCGGCGAACAGCGTGTAGTGGAAGTGCGCGACGACGAAGTAGCTGTGGTGGTACTGCGCGTCGGCGGCGACGTCGGCCAGCACCAGGCCGGTGAGGCCGCCGATGCCGAACAGCACCGTGAAGCCGAGCGCGAACAGCATCGGCGTCTCGAAGGTCATCGCGCCGCGCCACATGATGGCGATCCAGCAGAAGATCAGCACGGCGACCGGCAGCGAGATCGCCATGCTGCTGAACTGGAACCACAGCAGCGCCGGAATCGGCATGCCGGCGGTGAAGAAGTGATGGCCCCAGACGACCACCGAGAGGATGGCGATGACGATGAAGGCGTAGACCTGCGCCTTGTAGCCGTACACCGGCTTGCGCGCGAACGCCGCCAGCACGTGCGGGATCAGGCCCCACACCGGCAGCAGCAGGATGTACACCTCGGGATGGCCGAAGAACCAGAACAGATGCTGGAACAGGATCGGGTCGCCGCCGCCGGCGGCGTTGAAGAAGTGCGTGCCGAAGTGGCGGTCGGTCAGCAGCATGGTGACGGCGCCGGCCAGCACCGGGATGGTGGCGATCAGCAGGAAGGCCGTCATCAGCCAGCCCCAGGCGAACAGCGGCAGCTTCATCATCGTCATGCCCGGCGCGCGCAGGTTGAAGATGGTGACGATGATGTTGATCGAGCCCATGATCGACGAGATGCCGAGGAGGTGCACGGCCAGGATCGCGAAGTCGATGCCCATGCCGCCCTGGGTGGAGAGCGGCGCGTAGAAGGTCCAGCCGGTGTCGATGGCGCCGCTGCCGATGCCGAAGAGGGCGAGGAAGAAGGGCAGCACCAGCAGCAGGGCGGCCGGCGGCAGCAGCCAGAAGCCCCAGTTGTTGAGCCGCGGCAGCGCCATGTCGGGGGCGCCGATCATCATCGGGATCAGCCAGTTGGCGAAGCCGGTGGCCGCCGGCATCAGCGCGGCGAAGATCATCACCAGCGCGTGCACGCCGATCAGCTGGTTGAAGAACTCGGGGCGCATCAACTGCATGCCGGGCTGGAACAGCTCAGCGCGCACCGCGAGGATCATGCCGCCGCCGACGAAGAACATGATCAACGAGAAGGTCAGGTAGAGGGTGCCGATCTCCTTGTGGTTGGTGGTCGTCAGCCAGCGCATCCAGCCGCGCGGCGCGGCGTGCGGCGCGTGGCCGGCGGTGCCGGGAATGGTGGTGGTCGTTGCGGTTTCCATGTGTCCCTCGTTCCGGCTAGCGCAGCGCCTTGACCTGCGCCGGCTGGATCATGTCGCCCTGCTTGTTGCCGAAGCTGTTGCGCTCGAAGGTGATGACGGCGGCCAGGTCGCTGTCGGAAAGCGTGTCGCGGAACGGCGGCATCGCCGTGCCGGGCTTGCCGTGCAGCACGCGGTCGACGTGGCTCTCCTTGAGCAGCTTGCCGTCCGGGGCAAGCAGCGGACCGGTGACCAGCTTGCTGCCGGCAAGCGGCGGGAAAGCCGGCGGCAGGCCCTGGCCGTTGGCCTGGTGGCAGACGGCGCATTGCTTCGCATAGACCTCCTGGCCCTGCTTCACGAGTTCGTCCATGCTCCAGGTGCGCTCGGCGCCCGCGGCCGCGGCGGCGAGTTCGGTCTTGCGCTTTTCGACCCACGCGCGGTATTGGGGCTCGGGAACTGCCTCGACCACCACCGGCATGAACCCATGGCCGCGACCGCACAGTTCCGCACACTGGCCGCGGTAGATGCCCGGCTTCTCGATGTACAGCCAGGTCTCGCGCAGGAAGCCCGGTATGGCGTCGCGCTTGACGCCGAACTGCGGCACCCACCAGGTATGGATGACGTCGGTGGAGGTGAGCAGCACCCGCACCTTCTTGTTGACCGGCAGCACGACGTGGTTGTCGACCTCGAGCAGGTACTCGGGCCGCTTGGGCTGCCGGTTCTCGATCTGGTCCTGCGTCGTCGTCATCGTGCTGACGAACCTGATGCCCTCGTCGGGATACTCGTACTGCCACTTCCACTGCATGCCGGTGACCTTGAGCAGGATCTCGGCCTGGTTCTTGGTGTCCTCCATCAGCATGATGGCGTGCACCGAGGGAATGCCCATGGTGACGAAGTCGATAAAGGCGAGGATCAGGAACGGGATCGAGACCAGCACCCACTGCCAGGTGCGCACCGGGTGGGTGAAGTGGTGCGGCTTCGCGCCCGCGCTCCTGCGATGCCTGGCGATCGAATACAGCATGATCGCGAACACGACGATGAACAGGGTGCCGATGATCACCATGAACATGTTGTGCACGCCGTAGGTGTCGCGCGCGAGCGGCGTCACCGGGTCCGGAAAGTTCCAGCTGAAGTCCGCCGCGGCGATGCCGGGGAACGCGAGCAGCAGCGCCGGCACCAGGCGCAAGAGATTGAGACCGGCGGTTCGCAAGCGTCGACTCCCCGTTGGCAGCGTCGACGCATCTTAGAGGGCCGGCCGGCGGCCCCGAAATACCGTGGCCGCCGTATTTTGACTACGGCCGCCGCAGTACGCGGCATGCGCATTGCCCTTCGGTGGACGGCACGATATCGAGGAGGGAATCCATCATGCAACGCGTCGTATATTGCATCGCCAAGACCCGGCAGCAGGTCGAGACCATCGTCGAGCAATTGCGCATCCTCGGCTTCAGCAACGACGACATTTCGGTGCTGCTGCCGAACCGCAGCGGCACGCGCGACTTCGCACACGAGCAGCACACCAAGGCGCCGGAAGGCGCGACCGCCGGCGGCGCGGCCGGCATGGGCATCGGCGCGGTGCTCGGCTGGCTGGCCGGCGTCGGCACCATCGCCATTCCCGGCGTCGGTCCCTTCATCGCCGCGGGGCCGATCATGGCGGCGCTCGGCGGAGCCGCCGTCGGCGGCGCGACCGGCGGCATCATCGGCGCGCTCGTCGGCATGGGCATCCCCGAGTACGAGGCCAAGCGCTACGCCGGCAAGCTGCAGAGCGGCAACATCCTCGTTTCGGTGCACACCGACGACGCCGAGGAGCGTTCGCGGGCGAAGAAGATCTTCGAGCAGAACGGGGCGGAGGATATCGGTGTGAGTTCTGAGGCGGCGGTGGAGGCGTAGGTTTGTTTCTTTGGGGCGAGACGGTGGTGCGCCAAGGACGGGGGGTGTCCGACTCCTCCGTGTCCCCCGGACCGCGCCGCGCGCGGTCCTCCTCCTTTACCTGCGGAGTCGGACACCCCCCATCCTTGGCTGGTTACGCCCGCGGGTTTTCACGCAAAAGAGGCACGGCGTCACCGCTCGGGACGGTGGGGGGCTCTGCTGTGCGTAGGTAAAGGAGGAGGAGCGGGCGCAGCCCGATCCGGGGGACACGAAGCACAGCAGAGCCCCCCCGGCGGCCCGAGCCCACCCACCTCGACACGGGTCAGAAGAATTCAGGAAGTCGCCGCGCTGCGGACCTGCTCCGCAGGCGCATCACGTCTCTGCTCCGACTTGAGCCACGCAGAGAACGCCGCACCCACCTCTGGATGCCGCAATCCGTAGGCGACCGTCGCCTGCAGATAGCCCAGCTTCGAGCCGCAGTCGTAGCGCATGCCGGCGAATTCGTAGGCGAGCACGGCCTCTTCCTGCGCCAGGCGGTCGATGGCGGGCGCGAGCTGGACTTCGCCGGCTTCGTCGGGAGCGACCTGTTCGAGGTGGCGGAAGATGGTCGGCGTGAAGACGTAGCGGCCGACGACGCCGAGGTCGGACGGCGCGGCGCCTGCCACGGGCTTTTCGACCATGGCGCGAATGGCGTGCAGGCGGATGCCCATGGCGCGCACGGCGACGACGCCGTGGCGTTCCAGTTCGGCCGGCGGCATCGGCATGACGCCGACCAGCGGACTCAGGTGACGGTCGTAGAGCGTGGTCATCTGCAGCAGCACCGGCTGCTCGCTGCGCATCAGGTCGTCGGCGAGGACGACGGCGAAGGGCTCGTCGTGCACCAGCGGCCGGGCGCAGAGCAGAGCGTGGCCCAGGCCGCGCGGTTCGCTCTGGCGCACGAACGAGAAGGTCACGCCCGGCGGCACGACGGCGCGCAGGCGTTCGATGAGGTCGTGGCGGCCGCGCGCTGCGAGCGTGCTCTCGAGTTCGTAGGCGTGGTCGAAGTGGTCCTCGATGCTGCGCTTGCCGCGTCCGGTGATGAAGATCATCTCGGTGATGCCCGCGGCCACGGCCTCCTCGACGGCGTACTGCACCAGCGGCTTGTCGACGACGGAGAGCATTTCCTTCGGCGAGGCCTTGGTCGCCGGCAGGAAGCCGGTGCCGAGGCCCGCGACCGGGAACACGGCCTTGCGCACGTGCGTCATGGCGCGCTCCTCTCAGGCCGAGGCCATGCGATCGAGGCGGTCGTCGGCCGAGCGCATGCGGCGCGTGCCGGCGGCGCCGGCAAGCCCGCCGACGATGCCGAGCAGCATCGACAGGATTGCGGCGCCGAACATCCACCAGCTCACGGCGCCGGCCGCCTCGGTGGTCCCCTGCGTGGGCGCCGCCAGCGGCGAGGCGACGAAGGCGAGCGCGTCGTCGACGATGGCGGTGGCCTGGTCCGGCGGCATCGCGGTGGTGCGCACCAGCAGATCGATCGCGGGGGCGCGCTCGCCGGCCAGGATGTGCCGCTGCAGTTGCTGCATCGTCTGCGAGGTGGTCTGCGCATCGAGCGTGCTTTGTGCCGTGGCGTTGCGCACCAGCTCGTCGAGGCGCGCGCTGAGTTCCGGGTTCGGTCGGCCGGACTGCGCCTGAGTGCCGTTGCTGCCCAAGGAGGAAAGCGCCTGCGCCGGTCCGGTGCGGCCGAAGAGGGCACCGATCGCCGACGTCGTCACCAGGGCCACGATCAGCGTCGTGGCGCCCCAGGCCACGAGGCCGTGCAGCATGCCGTCGCCCTTGCGCTGCAGCCCCGACATGCGCGCCGCGACGTAGCCGCCGGCGAAGGCCGCGATCAGCACGCTCACGCTCTGCCAGGCGCCGACCCAGGCCGGCACTTCGCCGGCCGGCGGCGTGGCGCCGAGGCCGAATGCGGTCAGCCCGGCGGCGATGCCGAGCAGCGCCAGCACGAGCTGGATGGCGAGGCCGACGATGATGCCGGCGATGATGCCGCCCCAGCTGACGGCGGGGAAATAGCCGCGTCGGGTCGCGATCGCGGTGGTGCCGGTGGTGGTGTTCTGCACGACTTCCATGTCTTGTCTCCTGGCGTCCGTCGGGGCTTCTGCCGCCGGCGTCGCATCGTTGTCCGGCTCGGGCGGGGCCGTGGGCCGGGTGGTGAAAGGGCAGTGGGGCGCGGTCGGCGGCAGCGGCGGCGACCGCCTGCGCGTGCGTGCGCCGGCCGGGACACGCAACCCCAGGGTTCGTGGCCGCGCTGCGGCGCTCAGTTCAGCAGCAGGTAGATGATGACCAGCACGACGGCCGGGACGCCGAGTATCCATGCGAGAACGTATTTGCCCATGATTGCCTCCGTGTCTTCGGTGCCCGGCATCTCACGCAACAATTGCGCCAATGCGGAAAGCCAGGCGTGGCGCGGGTTCCGCGCCGGGCCCGGCCCGCAGGGGCGGGAAAAAACTGCAACGGGATGTAGTTGTTACCGGACCTCGCCGCGCAGTTCGGCGCAATGCCGGCGGCGGATGCAGCGGGCGAGGGCGAAGACGAAGGCGAGCTGGACGTACGGCAGCGCCAGCGTCACCAGGCGTTCGTGCGCCGGTTCGGCGCTGCCGAACAGCAGCCGCGCGATGTCGTGCGCGAAGAACGGGACGAAGCCCGAGACGAAGACGACGGGCAGGGACACGAAGATCAGCAGCAGGGTCTTGTTCATGACGCGAGAATTTAGGCCCGGCGCCGCGCGGGCGAAATACGCGAAGTGCACTATTCCGCGTACCCGAAAACCGGTAATCGCAGCGCCGCGCGGTCGTCATCGCCAGGTCTTCTGGAGCCCGCCGCCTTCCGCGGAGCGGCGCAGGTCGAGCGGCTCGCCCGGCGACTCATCGCCCTCGACGCCGAGCCGGTCGCTCGAATACTCCTTGAGCCGGTTGTAGAGCGTCTTGAGGCTGACGCCGAGCGCGGCGGCCGTGCGCTCCTTGTGGTTGTTGTAATGCTGGAGCGTGGCGACGATCAGCTGGTACTCCGCCTCGGCCAGCGAAGTGCCGAGCGGAATGCTGATCGCGGCCGGTTCGGCCGCGCCGCTGCCGGGAGCGGCCTCGGCGGCGGGCGGATCGCGCGGCAGCCACTCGTCGCTGATGACATCGCCCGAGCTCATGACGAACGCGCGCTGGACGACGTTGCGCAGCTCGCGCACGTTGCCCGGCCAGCGCCAGGCTTCGAGCCTCGACAGCGCCGCCGGCGACAGGCGCTTGACGGTGCCCTCGGTGCGGCAGATGGCGTCGAGGAACTGCTCGGCCAGCAGGCCGATGTCCTCGGGGCGCTCGCGCAGCGGCGGCACGTGGATCGGGAACACGTTGAGGCGGTAGAGCAGGTCCTCGCGCAGCTTGCCGGCGGCGACCGCCTGCTCGGGGTCGCGGTTGCTGGCGGTGATGACGCGGACGTCGGCCTCCTGGTCCTGCGTCGAGCCGACGCGCATGAACATGCCGGTCTCGAGCACGCGCAGCAGCTTGACCTGCAGTTCCGGCGGCATCTCGGTGATCTCGTCGAGGAACAGCGTGCCGCCGTGGGCGCGCTCGAAGAAGCCCTGGTGCTGCCGGTCGGCGCCGGTGAAGCTGCCCTTCTCGTGGCCGAAGATCTCGCTCTCGATCAGGTTCGGCGAGATGGCGCCGCAATTCACCGCAAGGAACGGATGGTTGCGGCGGCGGCTGAGGTCATGCACGGTGCGCGCGACGACTTCCTTGCCGCTGCCGCTCTCGCCGGTGATGAAGACCGTCACCGAGGTGCCGGCGACGCGCGAGATCTGTTCGTAGATCCTCTGCATCGGCGCCGAGCGCCCCCACAGGTGGCCGAAGTGGCCGCTCTTCTGCCACTCGGCGTTGAGTGTGGCGACTTCCGCCTTCAGCGTCGCCGGGCGCATGACGCGCGAGAGGATGCCCTGCAGCTGCTTCTGGTTGACCGGCTTCATCAGGTAGTCGGCGGCGCCGAGCCGGAACGCCTGCACCGAGGTCTCGACGCTGGCGTGGCCGGTGATCAGCACCACCTCGGTGTTCTCCAGCAGCGAGGCGTCGTCGAACAGGTCCATGCCGCTGCCGTCGGGCAGCCGCAGGTCGAGCAACACGACGTCTGGCTGCTGCAGCGCGATCTGCTTGCGCGCGTCGCGCAGGCTGCCGGCGGTGGCGACGGTGAAGCCTTCGAGCGCCACCAGGTCGGCCATCATGCGCGACGAATCGGCGTCGTCGTCGACGATCAGCACGTGGCTCATTGCCGCGCTCCTTCAGGCACTCCGTTTGCCGTGACATGGGGGCTTTCCAGCCGCAGCCCACAGCCACCACCCGGGAGAAACTCAAATGACCGCTTCGAAGAACCCCTCATATCCCACCTCCGACTATTCCGGCAGCGCCGGGGGCGCCGCCAGCGAAACCATGGAACGCGCCACGCAGACCGCGCAACAGGCGTCCGAGCGCCTGGCCGAAAAAGCGGCCTACGCCAAGGAACAGATCAAGAGCGGCTACGAACAGGCCAGCGCCGCGCTGCATGCCGGCGTCGAGGACCTGAGCGAACTCCAGGAGGAGTGGCTGGCGAGCGCGCGCGGCTACGTGCAGCAGCATCCGCTGGTCTCCGTCGCGGCGGCGCTCGCCATCGGCATGCTGCTGGCGCGCCTGATGCCGCCGTCGCAGCAGCATCCGTCGCAGCATCGTTGATGCGGTCGGCGGCGGCCCCGCCGCCGGCGCGAGCCTGGTCATGAAGTCGTGGCCTTTCGCGTCGAGGTCCGCGCCGGCTTCTTCGGCGCGGACTTGGCAGGTGCCGTCTTGCGCGACTTTTCCACGGGGGCCGCTGCGGCGCGCATGCGCTCGCCACCGGCTTTCCGTTCCAGGCTCTGGCGCAGCGCGGCCATCAAGTCGATCACCGGCGCGGCCGCCCGCGGCGACGGTTCCTCGGCGGCCGGCGCGAGTTCGTGCGTTTGGCCCGCCTCGATGCGGGCGTCGATGCGCCTGAGCAGGTCGTCGCGATAGGTGTCGTGGTACTGGGCCGGGTCCCACTCCGCGGTCATCTCGTCGACCAGCCGCTGGGCCATCTCCAGTTCCGCGGCGCTCACGCGCGCCGCCTCCTCGTCGACCTTCACCATGTCTTCCGGCTTCAGCACCTCGTCGGCGAAGCGCATGGTGTTCAGCATCAGCCACTCGTCGCGCACCGTGAGCAGCGCCAGGTGCTGGCGCGAATGCATGACGACGCTGGCGACGCCGGCGCGGTTGGTGTCGCGCAGGATGCGGCGCAGCAGCGCGTAGCCCTTCTCGCCGCGGCGCAGCACCTCGAGGTAGTAGGGCGCGACGAAGTACTCGGGGCCGATCTCGTCGCGGTCGACGAAGCCGAGGATGTCCACGGTCTGCGTCGCCTCGGGGTTGGCCTGGCGGAAGTCCTCGTCGGTCAGCAGCACGTACTGGCCGGCCTCGTACTGGTAGCCCTTGACGATGTTCTCGCTCTCGATCGGCTCGCCGGTGCGCTTGTTGATGCGGCGGTAGCCGACCGGTGCCATGTCGCGCTTGTCGAGCCAGTCGAAGTCGAGCTTGTGCTCGCGGCTGCCGGCGCGCAGGGCCACCGGGATGTGGACCAGCCCGAAGGTGATGGCGCCTTTCCAGATCGTGCGCGGCATTTCAGTGGTCCATGACGTTGCGAGGTAGTGTGGGGGTGAGGTTTGCGCGGCAAGGAGGGCGGGTATCCGCCTCCCTTCGTGTCCCCCGGACCGTCCCGGTCCTCCTCCTTTTACCTACGGGAGGCGGACACCCGCCCTCCTTGTGGACAGGCCGGTGGTGGTTCACCGCAAAAGAGGCAGGGCGCTCGCCGCTTGGGACGGTGGGGGTGCTGCTGCGCGCAGGTAAAGGAGGAGGAGCGGGCGTCAGCCCGATCCGGGGGACACGGAGCGCAGCAGCACCCCCGGCGGCCCGAGCGACCACCGCCCTCAAGAAGGAAATGGGGTGTTTCATGTCACGCCTCCGCCAGCACGCGCCGCAACTGGTCGGGCTCGAGCGGCTTGACGAAGTAGGCGTCGAAGCCGCTGGCGAGCGCGCGTCCGCGGTCCTGTTCGTGGCCGTAGCCGGAGAGCGCGATCATCTTGCCGGCATAGCCGGCGGCGCGGCTGCGCTTGGCGATGTCGAAGCCGCTCAGCCCGGGCAGGCCGATGTCGACCACGGCGACGTCGGGCCGCAGGGCGAGCAGTGAGGCCAGGCCATCTTCGCCGTCGTTCGCCGCATGCACCGTGTGGCCATCGAGCTCCAGCAGCGAGCGCAGCGCGTTCATCGCGTCCTCGTTGTCCTCGATGACGGCGACGCTGTGCCGCCGCGAATGCGCGCGCCGGTTGCGCGCCTGGAATCCGGCCGGCGTCGGGATCGCCGGGAAGCGCACGCGGAAGGTGCTGCCCTGCGGCGAGCTTTCGGCTTCGACGCGACCGTCCTGCAGCTCGACCAGGCGGCGCACCAGCGTGAGGCCGATGCCGAGCCCGCCGGCGCGGCGGTCGAGCGTGCGTTCGCCCTGGACGAAGAGGTCGAAGACGTGCGGCAGCAGGGCGGGCGGGATGCCGACGCCGGTGTCGCGCACTTCCAGCACCGCCTCGGCGCCGGCGCGGCGCAGGCTGACGTCGATGCGGCCGCCGTCCGGCGTGTACTTGATCGCGTTGAGGACGAGGTTGTTCACGATCTGCTCGATGCGCGTGGCGTCGGCGTCGATCCAGACCTCGTCGGTCTCGACGCCCAGTTTGTGGCGTTTGGCCTCGCCGGTGACTTCGAGCGTCGTCACCACGCGCCGTACCAGCGCCGGCCAGTCGAGCGGATGGCGCGACAGCATGACCTTGCCGGAAACCACGCGCGCGACGTCGAGCAGGTCGTCCATCATGTGTGCGAGGTGGCGCGTCTGCCGCGCGATGATCTCGCGCGCGGGCTGCGCGGCATTGCCGCCGGCATCGCGGCGGTTGAGCACCTCGACGGCCGAGGCGATGGCGTTGAGCGGGTTGCGCAGTTCGTGGCCCAGCATGGCGAGGAACTCGTCCTTCGAGCGGTTGGCGGCCTCGGCCTCGCGGCGCGCCGCCTGCTCGCGCTTCTCGGCGGCGATCAGGCGCGCTTCGGCGAGCTTGCGCGTGGTGATGTCGACCACGGCGCCGATCGCGCCGCGCGGGCGCCCGCCGGCGCCGGTGAGCGGCACCGCGCTGCACAGCACGAACGTCGGCGGCCGGCCGGCGGCACGGATTTCGAGTTCGAGCCCGCGCACCGCCTCGCCGTGCGCGGCGGCGCGATAGAGCGGTTGTTCCTCGCGCTCGAGCACGCGCCCGCGGCACAGCACCTGCAGCGTCTTCGGGGCGTCGGCGGCGCCGAGCAGGGTCTCCATCGCGGCGTTGTGGAGCACGAGGTTGCACTGCGGGTCCTGCGCGAAGGCCAGCCCGATCGGGCTGTTGTCGAACAGGGTCTCGAATTCGGCGGCCTTGCGCTCGATCAGGTCGCTCTTGAGCTTGAGGCGCGCGCGCGTGTCCTCGTCCTGCATCTGCGCCACCAGCAGGGCATCGCGCAGGCGCGAGATTTCGCTCACGGCGATGCGCTCGATCGGCGCGCTGAGGTCGTTGGCGGCCAGCTTGTGCAGCGGCCGCGTCAGGTGGCGCGCCGCCAGCAGCGCCAGCAGCACGCCGAGCAGGATGCAGGCCGTGGTCGTGGTCAGCGCCGTGACGACGGCCTCGGTGCCGGCGAGGTCGTTGGCCGCAACGTCGAGGATCTGCTTCACCATCAGCGCGGCGATCGGCAGCGTGCCGAGCAGCACCAGCACGACGAGGTAGACGCGGAACGACACCGTCGGCCACGCGAGGCGCGCGCGGCGCGCCGAGCCGCGCGCGCGCGGGGCCGGCCAGTCGTGCAGGCGCGTGACGGAAGGTTCAGCGGCGGGCGTGGGCATAGCGATTGCTGTCTTGGTGTCGAACGGGCATCTGCCCGTGATTACCCGGGGGATTCCTGTTCCATGAAGCCGAGTACGGCGGCCGACCCGCGGAGGCGGCCGTGAACCTGTTCTCCCGCCGCGAGCACAAGGGGCGCACGGAGGCGCCGGCGACGGATTTGCCGGTCGGCGGGCTGCTGACGGCGAATGCGCTATTCGGCGACAAGGTGGTGAGCCTCGGCAATGAAACCCTCGGCACGGTGACCGAACTGATGCTCGATGCGCCGCGCGGGCGCATCGCGTACGCGGTGATCGCCAACGGCGGCTTCATGGGCGTCGACCAGCGCTTCTTCGCCATTCCGTGGAGCGCGCTGGCCTGGGACGCCGAGAACCGCCGGCTGCTGCTCGATGCCGACCGCGAAATGCTGGCCTGCGCGCCGCGCTTCGAGCGCGAGCGCTGGCCGTATGCCGGCGACGCCGAGTGGCACCGGGCGGTGCACCGTCATTTCCACGCGCGGCCCTATTGGGAGTGACGGGCGGCGGTTCATGACGCCTCCGGTGGCGAGAGGCCGGCGTTGGCCGGGCCGTTGAGCACATGCCCGTCGGGCGCGAAGCGCGAGCCGTGGCAGGGGCAGTCCCAGGTGCGCTCGGTGCTGTTCCAGGCCACGACGCAGCCGAGGTGCGGGCAGGTCGCGTCGAGGCGGTGCAGGGCGCCGTCGTCGTCGCGGTGGACCGCCACCTTGTGCAGGCCGTGGCGCAGGATGGCGCCGCTTCCCGGCACGATGTCCGCCTCGCCCTCGACTTCGGACGCGCGTACCCAGGCCGAGTACTGGCGCACGACGTTGAGGTTCTCGAGCGCGAAGTCCTTGCTCGCCAGCGGCGAGACGCGCGCCGGGTCGTACAGCTCCTGCCAGTGATTGGCGCGGCCGCGGATCAGGTCGCCGATCAGCATGCCGGCGATCGTGCCGTGCGTCATGCCGGTGCCCGAGTCGCCGGTGGCGATGTAGATGTTGTCCTCGTTGCCGGGGTTGCGCCCGATGAAGGCGAGCGAGTCGATCGGCTCGATGATCTGGCCCGACCAGCGATGGAGCGTTTCCTGCGCCATCGGGAAGCGCTCGTGCGCCCAGGCCTCGAGCCGGGCGAAGCGCACGGCGCCGTCGTCGGCCTGTCCCGTCTTGTGGTCTTCGCCGCCGACGATCAGGAGGTCGCCGACGTCGCCGGCCGGACCGGCGAGGCGCACGTAGTGGTAGGGATCGAGCGTGTCCCAGTAGAGCGCCTGCACCACCGACCCGCGCGGCACGCGCAGGCCGATGACGAAGCTGCGGTAGGCGGCCTGCTTGGTGTGCATGGTGACGCGGTCGTTGATCGGCGTGTTGGTGGCGACGACGATCGCGCCCGCGGAGACCGTCGCGCCGCCCGCGGTGCGTGCCGTCGCGGTGCTGCCGCCGCTGACTTCTGCGACGCGGCTGCCGGTGTAAATGCGCCCGCCGCGTGCCTCGACGGACGCCGCCAGCGCCGTCAGGTAGGCGAGGGGATGGAACTGTCCCTGGTTGGCGAAGCACAGGCACGGGCCGGTGTCGAATCCCTCCAGCGGCGCCTGCGGCACGAAGCGCACGTCATGGCCGGCGCGCAGCGCCGCCTCGAGCTCGCGTTCGAGCACGTCGCCGGCCCCTTCCGGCGGCGCGAACAGGTAGCCGTCGAGCCGCGTGAAGCCGCAGTCGATGCCTTCCTCGGCCACGATGCGCTCGACGGCGTCGATCGCCGCCATGTGGCTCTGCGCCGCGAGGCGGGCGCCATGCTTGCCGTGCAGGCGCTCGAGTTCGAACCAGCGGTCGTCGAGGGCGCTGGCGAGGTGCGCCGTGGTGCGCCCGGTCTCCCCGCCGCCGATGGGGCCGTCGTCGAGCACGACCACCCGCACGCCCTCCCGCGCCAGCAGGTAGGCGGTCGTGAGCCCCGCAATGCCGGCGCCGACGATGCAGACGTCGGCCTCGGCATCGGCCGCGAGCGGCGAACGGCCGCCCGGCACGATGCCGCTCTGCCAGCAGGAGGTAGTCGCGTTCTCGGCGCTTGGGTTCATTTGGCTGATCGCCCCGCTGCGGCTTGGGTCCATCTCGGGGGGACGATATCGGGAATCGCCCGGAGCGTATGTTCGTTGACAAACTTTCCCCTGCACCCTTGGGCATGCGGCTTGCCGAACAACCGGACTCAAAGCTCTGCGGCGGGATGCGCAATGAATCCGCTCAAGGAAAACAAGCCCGGAGAAGCCGACGATCGCGCCGGCGCCGGGAAAGGCAACACGACCTCCCAGCAAGGCGAAACCACGGTCCCGGCGCCGGCGCCGCGGCTGCCGCACGAGCACGACGAGTCGGCCGACAACCAGGCGGCCGCGGACCGGCCCAGTGCCGAACGTACGCAGCAGGGCTTTCGTGACATCGAGCGCGGCGTGGTCGACACCGACCGCCGCTCCGCCTATGAGAACCAGGAAATCGCCGGCCGCCTGGACCAGCGCAATGTCGAGCGTCGCAAGCAGCCGCGCCCGTAGCTGGGCCGGCGTGCTGGTGCTGCTGCCGGCGCTGGCCTGCGCGCAGGTCGTGGCGCCCTCGGGGCGCACGCCCGCCGAGGGCGGCGCGGCCGATCCCGAGAGCCCCGGCGCGGCGGTGATCCGTCCGCTCGAATCGGTGGTGCCGAACCCGCGTTCGCAGGGACAGGCGCGCACGCTCGCGAGCGCCGACGCGCAGTTCCTGCAGTGGGCGCGCCGCGCAGCGCAGGCGCGCGTGGATGCCGCGCGACTGGCGCTGAACGAAGGCGCGCATCCATGCGTGCGCAAATATGCCGGCGAGGTCGCCGAGACGCACGTCGGCATGATCGACCAGATGGACGTGCTCGGCGCCTCGCGCCGCCTGACGCTCTCGACCTCGCTCGAGGCGGTCGACCGCAAGCTGCTCGCCGCGCTGCAGAAGCTGTCGGGGCCTTCGTTCGACAAGCGCTTCGTCACGGCGATGCGCAGCGCGCAGCAGCGCGACCTCGATCGCTTGCGCAAGCACCGCGCAGGCGATGACGAACTCGCGTCGCTGATGCGCGACGCGGCGCCGATCATCGCCGCACAGCTCGAGATGGCCCGGACGCTGACGCCGATGGTTGCGGCGCCCGAGTCGGCATCGCCGGAGGGAGCCCCCGCGACCGGGTGCTCGGCCTTCTAGGCGGTCTCCGTTTCGAAGCCGAGCATTTGCGCCGCGCGCGCCAGCGTCTGGCGCGTGCGGCCGTAGGCGCTCCAGTGCATCGCCGCGGCTTCGAGGCGCGCCATCGGCGTGCGGATGTCGGCGATGCCGGCATCGCGCAGCGACGGCAGCTCGTCCCACGACAGCGGCAGCGAGATCGGCAGGCCGGGCCGCGCGCGCGCCGAGTACGCGGCCGCGGTGGTGGCCCCGCGGCCGTTGCGCAGGTAGTCCACGAAGATCCGCCCGACGCGGTTGCGCGGACCGCTCTTGGCGACGAAGCGCTGGCGCAGGTGCGTGGCCAGATGGCGCACCACGGCGTGCGAGAACTCCTTGACGAAGCCCCAGTCGGCGCGCGGCGCCAGCGGCACGACGACGTGCAGGCCCTTCCCACCGCTGCTTTTCAGGAAGCAGCGCAGGCCCATTTCGTCGAGCAGCGCATGCACCAGCTGCGCGCCCTCGACCACCTGCGCCCAGGCCACGCCTTCGCCCGGATCGAGGTCGAACACCATGCGGTCAGGATGCTCGGTGTCCGGGACGCGCGCGTTCCAGGTGTGGAATTCGACCACGTTCATCTGCGCGGCGCCGACCAGCGCGGACGCCGTGTCGATGCCGAGCGGCGGGCCATGGCCGGGATCGAAGGCCGGGTCGAGCGCGCGCACGCCGGGCAGCTGGCGGCCGTCGGCGTGCTTCTGGAAGAAGGACGGGCCGTCGAGGCCGCCCGGCGCGCGCAGCAGCGCCAGCGGCCGGCCGGCGAGGTGCGGCAGCATCAGGGCGGCGACGCGCTGGTAGTACTCGACCAGCTCGCGCTTGGTGGCGCCGCTGGCGGCGTCGATGACGCGGTCGGGATGGGTGACGCGCGGGCCGGTGGGCCGCGGCGGCGGCTCAGACTCTGCCGTCGCCGCGACCGGCGCCTCGCGGCGGATCGCGGCGGCGGGCTTGTCGGCGCGCAAGCCCTTGAACACCGGATGGCGGATGCGGCCGTCCTGCGTCCATTCGGTGAACGCGACTTCGGCGACGAGCACCGGCTGTACCCAATGCGCATTGCGGTAGGGCGTGCGCTCGGCGAAGGGCGAGCGTTCGGCGGTGAGCTTGTCGAGCCGCTTCTTGACGCTGGCGAGCCGCGCGGCATCGAAGCCGGTGCCGACGTTGCCGGCGTAATGCAGCGCCCCGGCATCGTCGAAGACGCCGAGCAGCAGCGAGCCGAAGGCGTCGCGGGCGCCCTGCGGATCGGTGTAGCCGCCGATGACGAACTCCTGCCGCCGCGAGCACTTGAGCTTGATCCACTGGCGCGAGCGCCCGCTCGGGTAGGGCGAGTCGGCCAGCTTGCCGATGACGCCCTCGAGGTGCATGCCGCACGCGGCGTCGAGGATGTCGGCGTCGCCCGGCGCGAAGTCCTCGCTGAACAGGATGCGCCCGCCCGACGCTTCGGCGAACAGGCTGCGCAGCAGCGCGCGGCGTTCGGTCAGCGGCACGGCGCGCAGGTCGCGGCCGGCGTAGAAGGGCAGGTCGAAGACGTAGTAGCGCACCGCGCCCAACGCCTGGCGGCCGCGATCGAACGCGTTCTGCAGCGCCTGGAAGTCGGGCACGCCGTCGCGGCCCCGGACGACGATCTCGCCGTCGAGCCAGGCCGGCGCAAGGCGCAGGTCGCGGATGGCATCGGCCAGGTCGGGCAGGCGCGCGGTCCAGTCGTTGCCGTTGCGCGTGAACAGGCGCACGTCGTCGCCGTCGATGCGGGCGAGCAGGCGATAGCCGTCGAACTTGATCTCGTAGGTCCAGTCGCCCTTCGGCTGCGCCTCGACCAGCGTCGCCAGCGCCGGCTTGAATTCCTCGGGCAACGGCGCGGGCTTCGCTGCTGCGGGAATGGCAGGCGGCGCATCGGCGAGCACGCTGTCGGGCAGCGCCGCGGTGACGTCGAATTCGGCGGCGCTGCGTGCAGCCTCGTCCTTCTCCTTGATCAGCAGCCAGGATTCCTGGCGCTCGCCCTCGCGCGGCTGCATGCGCACCAGCGTCCATGCGCCGCGCAGCTTGCGTCCGTGCAGCACGAACTTGAGCTTGCCGTCGCGATAGCCGGCGGCGGCATCGCCGATCGGCACCCAGGTGCCGCGGTCCCAGACGATGACCTCGCCGGCGCCGTAATGTCCCGGCGGGATCGTGCCTTCGAAACCGGCATAGTCGAGTGGATGGTCCTCGACGTGGACGGCCATGCGGCGCTGCTTGGGGTCGAGGCTCGGGCCTTTCGGCACGGCCCAGCTCTTCAGCGTGCCGTCGAGTTCGAGGCGGAAGTCGTAATGCAGCCGGCGCGCGGCGTGCTTCTGGACCACGAAGGCAAGTTCCGGCGCAGCCCGCGGCTTGCGCTGGCCCGCGGGTTCCGGGGTGGCGCTGAAGTCGCGCTTCTCGCGGTAGCGGCGCAGCCCCGCGTCAGGCTTTTCCTTCATTGCAGGACCGGACTGCACGCAGCGCCGGCCGCGGCGGCGACGCTGCGGCCGCGCCCGGTGCGGCGATCGAATGCACGAGCACCAGGCGCGCACGAGGCTGCGCGCGATGCCGCTGTGCACAGGCGTCAGGAGACAGCACCGCGGCGAGCATCAGCTCGTACGCGACCATGGCGTGACCGATGCCGAAGGCGACGTCCAGCCATGCGGACCATGGGTCCGCAGCGGCGGGCGGCGGACGGCGCTTCGTCGACATTCGTGAAGTTCTTGCGCGTGCAGGCATGGTGTCCTCCAAATTGCCGGCCTCTGTGAAATGGATGGAAGCAACAAGCGTGCAGGGCCGAAAGAACGCGAATCGGGGACAAACGGCGCTCGAACGCATGGCTGCCGGTAAGCCCGGGGGCATGGCCGTGAAAACTTTACAAACGGCATGGCGGTTCGATCGGATAAACTCCGCGCCCGAAAGCCGGCCGCGGCCGCCGCAGGGAGGAACTGGAGCATGAGCGAAGACAATCAACCGGGCGAGCAGGGCGTCCAGGCACGCCTGCTGGGCATCCTGACCGCGGCGGGCGTGGGCCTCCTGGTGCTGGTGTCGCTGGTGTCGATGGTCCTGACGATCGGCGTCATGAGCGAGGTGACGACGCTCGGCGACCAGATGCGCAAGGCGAACAAGGCGAACAAGGCGCTGCAGGAGGAGGTGGCGGCGCTCAAGGAGCATGTACGTCCCGCCGCGCCTGCGGCTGCGGCGGCAGCGGAGCCGCAGCCGGTCGCCATCGACGCCGCGGATCCGGCCAACGACTGCGTGATCCGCGCCGGCGACAAGGGCGCCGTCGCCGGCTGCATGGGCCTCGACCTCAAGGGCAAGATCAAGTAGGCCCTAGTCAGGCGTCGATCGCCTTCATGACGGCGCGCACGCGCGCGCTGCGCTCGGCCGTGCCGCGCGGCGGCAGGCCGTCGAAATCCCCCCGCATCGCCTTGAGCGCATAGCGCTCGCGCTCGATCTCGCGCACGGTGCGCACGCCGAGGCGCCGGAACAAAGGCACCGGCGGACACCAGCCCTGCAGTGCGTGCTGCGCGAAGAAGGACAGCACGGCGGCGGGCAGCCAGAGGAAGCGCCGGTCCACGCGCTGCGCGAGCGCGAGCCCGACCAGCACCAGCGCCGAGGCGTTGAGCTGCAGCAGGCGCTCGATGTCCCACTCGCGGTCCAACTGGCGCAGCCGCGCCTCGAACTGCTCGGGCTCGGCGTTTTCCATCGCCGTCAGGCCGGCGTCGGTGCGCCGCCGCAGGGCGGCGTTGACCTCCGGGTGCGTGTTGCGCTCGACGCGCGTCGCGGTCGGCGGCAGGTGCTCGATCAAGGTCATGACGCCGTCACTTCCCGATCGGGCCCGAGGTCTCGGCGTCGCCGGCCGCGCTGGCCGATGGCGCCGTGGCCGTCATGACGGCGTCCGACCGCGTGCCGATGGCGACGAAGTCGCCGCGCAGGGCCTTCAGCGCGTAGCGTTCGCGTGCGATCTCGCGCCCGCTGCGGATGCCGAGGCGGCGGAACACCGGCATCAGCGGATACCAGCCGGTGAGGGCATGCATGAAGACGGCGCCCGCCGCGAAGGCGGTGATGCCGAGCAGCGCAGGCGCGACGACGACGCCGAGGGCGAGGCCGGCGAGCCCGGTCGCCGCGGCTTCGGCTTCCAGCGTGCGGTCGCTGTCCCACTCGCGGTCGAGTTCCTCCAGACGCCTGGCGATGACGCCGGGGTCGGCGTCGGCGTAGTCGGCGACGTTGCGCACCGTGCGGTCGTCGATGCGCTGCAGGACGGATTCGGCAGTGTGGATGCGGACGCGGTCGGTATCCAGCATGCCGCCCGAACGGCAAGCGGCGGTCCCGGCGGCGCCGCCGCTCATGTGGCTTCCGCCGCGTCGGGCGTCAGGGAGCGAAGGCGAACAGCCCGTCCAGGCGGACGATTTCGACCAATTGCCGCACCGGTGGGCTGCAATCGGCGAGATGAACCGACTTGCCGACCGACTGGGCCCGCTCGCGCAGGATCAGCAGCATGCCCAGCGCCGCGCTGTCGATGTAGTCGACGTTCGAGAAGTTGACCTGGATCCGGCGCGCGGCGTCGGCGAGCGCCTTGTCGCGCGCGACCGCGAAGGCGCGCCGCGCCGCGAAGTCGAAACGGCCTTCGAGATGGATGGCGACCATATCCTTGCCGTTGATGACCGTGAAGTCCATTGCTCGTCTCCTTTCGGGATGTCCAAGCAATATCCGTGCGGCACGCCGGACCGCGGAATGCCGCGCTTCTGCGCGAAGGCGGCGTTCCGGATTCGGGAGATTTCCCGACTTCGGGGAGGGCTAAGGGGCCAGCCCGTTGCCGGCGTTGGCGAGGCGGGCGAGGTCGAGCAGCGTTTCGGCGCCGGTCTTCTGCATCAGCCGCGCCTTGTGGATCTCGACCGTGCGGTGGCTGATGCCCAGCGTGCGGGCGATCTCCTTGTTGGCCAGCCCGGTGACCGCCAGCGCCATGACTTCGCGTTCGCGCTCGGTGAGCGTCGCCAGGCGCGAGGCGGCGTTGTGATTCGCCTCGGCCGCCTCGCGCCGCCGGCGGCTTTCGGCGACGGCCGTCTCGATGCAGCGCAACAGCGCATCGCCGGTGACCGGCTTGGTGAGGAAGTCGAGTGCGCCGGCCTTGATGGCGCGCACGCTGGTGGGGATGTCGCCGTGGCCGCTGAGGAAGATGATGGGCAGGGTGAGGCTGCGGCGTCCGAGTTCGTCCTGCAGGCGAATGCCGTCCATGCCGGGCATGCGCAGGTCCAGCACCAGGCAGCCGGGGCCGTCGGCGAGTTCGGCGGCGAGGAAGGCCTCGGCGCTCGCGTAGCACTCGACGCCATAGCCCTCCTGCTCGATCAGCAGTCCGAGGGAATCCCGCACGGCGGGGTCGTCATCGACAAGGTGTACGGTCGGTAGCTCGCTCATTTCGTGAAGGGTACGGTGAAATGGAAAGTGGCGCCGGGGTTGCCGTCGAAGTCCAGCCAGAGTTCGCCGCCGTGGGCCTCGATGAGCGCGCGGCTGATGGCGAGGCCGAGGCCGATGCCGGTGGTCTTGCTGGTGTAGAAGGGCTCGAAGATGCGCGCGGCCTTCTCGGCGTCCAGCCCCGGGCCGTTGTCGTGCACCGTCACCTGGACGGCATGGCTCGCGGCCAGCGAGCGCGCGGCGATCTCGATGTCCGCCTCGCGCTCGTCCGAGTCGCCGAGGGCCTCGACGCCGTTGTGGATCAGGTTGACCAGCACCTTCTGCAGTTGCAGTCGGTTGCCGAAGACCGGCGGCAGGTCGGCGTCGACGTACAGGCTGGCGCGGAAGGGCCGGCAGTTGTCGCGCGCGATGGCCACTGCATCGCGCACGACGCCGTTGATGTCGAGCGGCGTCGCGACGATGTCGCCGCTGTGCAGGAAGTCGATCAGCTCGTGCAGCGTGCGCCCAGCGCGCTGTGCCTGCTCGACGCTGGATTCGAGCGCGTGAATGAGCTTGTCCGACGTGGTGAGGCCCTTGCGCAGCATGCGCAGCGCGGCGTCGTTGTAGGCCGAGATCGAGACCAGCGGCTGGTTCAGCTCGTGGGCGATGGCGGCGGCGGTCTGCGCCGCCACCTGCTGCTCGAGCAGGGTTTCGAGTTCGCTGCGGCGCTGGCGCAGTTCGTCCTCGAGGCGCTTCTGGCGCGTGACGTCCTTGACGGCGCCGACGATGCGCACCGCGCGGCCGTCGTCGAAGAAGGCCTGGCCGGTCGCCGTGACGACGCGCTCGGTGCCGCCGCGGCTGACGACGCGATACTCGGCCGAGAAGCCGCCGTCGCCTTCTGGGTCGAGCGCGCGGCCGATCGCCGCCTGCGTCGCCGCGCGGTCGTCCGGATGAACCCCGGCCAGGAAGGTGCCGAAGTTGATCGGCTCGTCGGGACCGGCGCCCCACATCTCGCGCATGCGCTCGTCCCATTCGAGGGTGTCGCTGGCGATGTCGCGATCGAAGATGCCGAGGCCGGCGGCATTCTTGGCCAGCCGCAGGCGCTCCTCGCCGGCGTGGAGGTTGCGCAGCACCAGGCGCAGCTCGGTGATGTCCTCCTTGACCGCCATGTAGTGGGTGATGCGCCCGTTCGCCTGGCGCACCGGCGAGATCGTCGCCACCTCGATGTATTCGCTGCCGTCCTTGCGCCGGTTCACGAACTCCCCGCGCCAGGTGCGCCCCTGGTGCAGCGCCTCCCACAGCTTCTTGTAGCTGGACGGGGGCGTGCGGCCGGACTTGAGGATGCTGGGATTGCGGCCGACCACCTCGGCGGCGGCGTAGCCGGAGGCGATGGTGAAGGCGGGGTTCACGTATTCGATGCATGCGTCGAGCCCGGTGATGATGATGCTCACCGGGCTCTGAGCAACCGCCAGGGACAGCTTGCGCAGTTCTTCCTCGGCACGCATGCGCTCGCTGATGTCGTGGAAGACGGCGACGAACTCGCCTTCCGCCGTGCGGTACGCGGCGATCGAGAACCAGGCGTCGAGCGCGTCGACGCGAGTGTCGAATCGCACCGGTTCGCCGCTGCGCACCACCTTGTCGTAGTTGGCGAGGATCTCCGGGTTCGCGCCCGTAGCGCCCGGAATGACCTGCGTGAAGGTTTTCCCCTCCACGTCACGCAGGCCGGTCATGTGCACGAACGCCGGATTGACGGCGAGATATAGAAAGTCTACCGCGCGGCCCTCGCGGTAGATCATGCGGCAATGCGCGTAGCCGTCGAGCATGTTCCCGAACAGCGAGCGGTAACGCTGGTTGCTTTCGCGCAGCGCCTCCTCGACCTCGCGCCGGCGCGAGACGTCGTTGATGGTGACGAGGGTGAATTGCGCATCCTCGAAGGTAAACGGTGCGAGGCCGATTTCCACCGGAATCTCGGCGCCGTCGCGGACCAGGGCGATCACTTCCTCGCGCCTGCACATCGGGCGGCGGTCGGGGTTTTCGCTGAAGCGGGCGCGGTGGCGGGCGTGCTGCTCGCGGTAGCGCGGCGGGATCAGGCGCTCGACGGAAATGCCGTTCAGTTCGTCTTCCGCATAGCCGAACAGTTGCCGTGCTGCCTCGTTGGCGAGACCGACGCGGCCGTCCGCGTCGACCACGATGACGGCCTCTGCCGTCGCGTCGAGCAACAGGCGGCAACTCATGCGATCGAGGCAGCGGACCAGGTCGTGCTCCTGCGGGAAAAGTGAATTCGGGAAGGCGGGCTACGCTAGGGCATCGACCTCTTCATGTCAATGGCGATGCCATGGGCAAGTGGGCCCGGCAATGCCGCGGAGGCCTGCCGTTGCTGGTTAAGGCGTGGCTTATACGGGCTCGCGCGTATTGTTGCCGAGCGCACCGTCTTTTACCTTTCGATGGTCCGCGAAACCACTATAGAGAGGGGCCCGCCGTGAAACCGTCAGAGCCGAATCGCAAGGCAAGCAACAAGTCGCACGCCGCGAAGAAGGCGAATGGCGCCCGCACGGAGGACCGCTTCGAGCGGATTTCGATTGCCGCCTACTACCGTGCCGAAGCCCGCGGTTTCGAACCGGGACTGGCGATGGAAGACTGGCTCACGGCCGAAGCCGAGGTGGACCGGATGGCGGCCGGCTGACGAAGGCGCAGCAACGAAGCGCACAAAGAGAAATGGCAAGGAAGGGAGAAAGAGATGGACACGAATTGCGACAGGCCCCAGATGAAGTGGCTTGAACTTTCCGTTTCAGGAAGCTGGAAACGGAACGACGCAACGATGAAGGTGCTTCCGGTCGCTACCGGCGAGCATCAGCAGTGCTATGCCCTGGCGCTCGACCAGCGGTGGCTCTGCGGTAGCGACGGCGCCCTGACGTTCTTCGATTCGAAGGCGGCCGCCACCCGGTTCCTCGAACTGCTGAACGTCGACGATTACGTCGAGGGCGAATGCTGCGAGCCGGTCGCCGTTGGGTCCGATCCCTTCCAGTGCTTCCAGTACGGTGCCAAAGGCCTCAAGTCGTGCGACAAGTGCATGAAGGGCGATGAATCCCGCTCGGTCGCCGTGCGCGAATTCGCGCGCTGGGAAGAGCGCTGGTAGCTCTATAGCGGAATCGCTGGACAAAAAAGAAGCCGCCTACGGGCGGCTTTGTTTCGCGGAGGAGAACGCGGAAAAACTAGCCGGCGGCGCGGATGATGACGCGCAGGCGCGGCGACCCCGGATTGCCGAGATCGTTGAAGAAGAGGTTGCTGGCGAAGGTTTCGCCGCTGCGGTCGAGCGCGGCGAAGGGCTTGCCGATGCGGCACAGGAACTGCAGTTTCGGATTGACGTGGCCCTTGAGCATCAGTTCGATGTCCTGCATCTGCGGCAGCAGCATCGAGATGTGACGCCAGACCACTTCGCTGCGCCGGTAGCCGAACAGGCCCTCGATGGCACGGTTGCAGTCGCAGATCATGCCGCGCTCGTCGACCATCAGCGCGGGCGGATCGCATTCGATGGTCGTCGCGTCGCTGCTCTGCCGATTGCCGCTTTCCGCCGCCTGCTTGCGCTGCACTATCGGTGCCATGCCCGGTCTCCTGCCTGTGGGGTCGTGGATCGCCGCTTATCAATGCGGCGTTTGTGGACATCAGCGAAATTACGCGGCCGCTCGGTGGGGGTAAATACGGGCGCGCGCGTACGTTCGGCAGCGAACGCCAGGGCCGCCAAACGAGGCCGGCGTCGACCGGCGCCGGTTGTACCATTGCGCCCATGAACCGGTATCCAGACGTCCCTCGCAGCGCCCGGACGGCAGCCCTGTTTGCGCTGCTGCTTTACGCCCTGCCTGCCTTCCCGGCCGAGCCGGCGTCGGCCCTGGACACCGCACGACTGGTTGATTTCCGCCTGGAGGCCGAGGCGCACAACGGGCAGGACCCGCTCGCCAACCTCTACCGCGCCGGCTATTACAACGGCTACCTGGCGGGCGTCCTCGACAGCCTGCAAGGAAAACGCATCTGCTTCCGCGAGTGCATCTGCGAGCTCGACAAACTCGTCGCGCAGCACCTCACCGACCATCCCGAGGCGGGCGACCGTCCAGCGGTCGATTGGCTCGTGCCGCTGCTCGAAGCGCGCTATCCCTGCCGGTAGCACCGGGCTCGCCGGCTGCCCGTCATGGCCTGGCCAGGCGAATGGGCGCCGGCCCGACGCCATGCCGATCCATAACGCCGACATCGCCGCGGTCTTCGACGAGATTGCCGACCTGCTGGAAATCCAGCAGGCCAACCCGTTTCGCATCCGCGCCTACCGCAACGCCGCACGCATCATCGGTGACCTGGGGCGCGACGTGCGCGCCATGGTCGAGAACGGCGAGGACCTGACCCGGCTGCCGGGCATCGGCGACGAACTGGCCGCCAAGACCTGCGAGATCATCGGCAGCGGCACCTGCCGCGTGCTGGAAAAGCTGCATGCGCAGATGCCCGCGGCCATCGGCGAACTGCTGCACCTGCCGGGGCTCGGCCCGAGCCGCGTGCGCACGCTGTGGCACGAGCTCGACGTGCAGACGCCGGAGCAACTCGCGCAGGCCGCGCGCGACGGCAGACTGCGGGCATTGCACGGCTTCGGCCCCAAGACCGAAGCCAACATCCTCGCAGCGGTCGAATCCCATCTGTCCCGGACGCGCCGCCTCAAGCTTGCCACCGCCGACGGGCATGCGCGCGGGCTGCTGGCGTGGCTCGGCGGCGCGACGGGCGTGATGCGCATGGAGGCGGCAGGCAGCTATCGCCGCAGGCGCGAAACCGTCGGCGACCTCGACATCGTGCTGGCCGCCGAGGCAGGCAGCGACGCCGTGGCGCGCTTCGTCGCCTACGACGAAGTCGTTGACGTGCTGGCGCAGGGGCCGACGCGGGCCAGCGTGATCCTGCGCTGCGGCCTGCAGGCGGACCTGCGCGTCGTCGAGCCGGCGGCGTTCGGCGCCGCCCTGTGCTACTTCACCGGCTCGCGCGCGCACAACATCGCGCTGCGGCGGATCGCGCAGGACGCCGGCTTCAAGCTCAACGAATACGGCGTTTTCGACGGCCGCGAGCGCATCGCCGGCGAGAGCGAGCAGGGCGTCTATCAGGCGCTCGGCCTGCCCTGGATCGCACCCGAGCTGCGCGAGGATCGCGGCGAGATCGCGGCCGCCCGTGCCGGCCGGCTGCCGCACCTGGTCGAACTGGCCGACCTGCGTGGTGACCTGCATGCGCACACCCGTGCCGGCGACGGCCGGGACACGCTGGAGGAAATGGCGCTTGCCGCCAGGGCGAGCGGACTCTCGTACCTCGCCGTCACCGAGCGCGGACTCGACCCGCGGCGGCTCGACGAGCATTGCGACCGCATCGACCGCCTCAACGAGACGCTCGACGGCCTCGTGCTGCTCAAGGGCGTCGAGGCCGAGATACTCGAAGACGGCAGCCTCGATCTGCCCGACGCGGCGCTGGAACGCCTCGACATCGTTGTCGGCGCGTGGCTCGACGGCTTCGACCTGCCGCGCGAGAAGCAGACGGCGCGCATCCTGCGGGCGATGGAAAACCGACATTTCACGCTGCTCGCCCATCCCACCGGGCGCGTCATCGGGAGCCGCGAGCCCTGCGACGTCGACATGCTGCGCATCATCCGCCAGGCGCGCGAACGCGGCTGCTGCCTCGAACTCAATGCGCATCCGGATCGTCTCGACCTGCTCGACACCTACTGCCTGATGGCGAAGGAGGAGGGCGTGCTGGTGGCGGTCAACTCGGACGCGCGCAGCCGCGAGGACTTCGCCAATCTCCGCTTTGGCATAGGACAGGCGCGCCGCGGCTGGCTTGAGGCGCGCGACGTGCTCAACGCCTGCCCCTTGCTGGAACTGCGCCGCCTGCTGGCGCGTACGCGCTGAGGGCGTGGGTGTGCTCGCGCGGTCGTGCGACCGACGCTACGTCGCGGCGGCTTTCTGCGCCTCCGCCTTATCGCGCGACCATTGCGCGAATTCGCCGGCCGGCAGCGGCCTGCTGAACCAGTATCCCTGCGCCTGCTGGCAGCCGTGGTCCTCGAGGTAGCGCAACGTCTGCTCGGATTCGATGCCCTCGCCATGGACGTCGAGCCGCAGGCTGCGGCCCAGCGAGAGGATGGCGTCCGTGACCACGCGGCTGGTCTCGTCGAGCTCAATGCCGCGGACGAACGACTGGTCCAGCTTGAGCTTGTCGATCGGCAGGCTGGTGAGGCTGCTCAGGCTCGAGTATCCGGTGCCGAAGTCGTCCAGCGCCACGCGCACGCCGAGCGACTTGATCCGCTTGAGGATATTCACGGCGTCGTCGAGGTTCTCCATGACGGCGCTTTCGGTCACCTCCAGTTCGAGCATCGCGGGATCGATCCCCGATTCGCCGACGATGGCGCCGAGATTCGCGGCGAATGACTCTTGCCGGAACTGGAGCGGCGAAACGTTGATCGACACGGTCAGCGCCAACCCATCGCGCATCCACACTTCATGCTGGCGGCAGGCCTCGGTTGCGACCCAGTCGCCGAGTTCGGCGATCATCCCGGTCGCTTCCGCCACCGGAATGAAGCGGTCCGGCCCCCAGGCTTCGCCATCCTTGCCGCGGAGCCGGACGAGGGCTTCGGCGCCGACCAGGTTCCGGCTCCGGATGTCGATCACAGGCTGGTAGTGCAGCATCAGGCCGCCTTCCTTGAGGGCCTTCTTCAGGCTGGCCTCGACCAGCCGCGCCTGGCCGGCACGCTCGTCGAGGTCGGAAGAATAGACCTGGTAGTTGGCGCGCCCCGACTGCTTGACCTGGTACATGGCGAGGTCGGCGGCATGGAGCAGCGTGCTGACGTCGGCCGCATGCTCGGGGAAATAGCTGATCCCGACCGACGGCGACACCGACAATTCGAGGTTGTCGATGCGGAAGGGGCGGCTGATGGTCTCGACGACGTGTTGCGCCACCACCACGGCGCGGAAGCGGTCGGCATCGAGATAGGGCAGCACGATCACGAACTCGTCGCCGCCGAGGCGGCCGACCAGGTCTTCATGGCGCGTGACCTCGGCCAGCCGTGCCGCGACTTCTTTCAGGACACGGTCGCCCATTTCGTGGCCGTAGAGGTCGTTGATCGGCTTGAAGCGGTCCAGGTCGATGAAGAGCAGGGCGCCGCGGCTGTGATTCCGCTGCGCCGCCGAAAGCAGGTGATCGCAGTACTCGAAGACGAGCGCGCGGTTCGGCAGCCCGGTCAGCGGGTCGTGCAGGGCGGTGACGCGGAGCTTTTCCTCGGATTCGCGCAGGCGCAGTTCGGCCTGCTTGCGGTCGGTGACGTCCTGGAGCATGCCGCGCAGCGCGACCACCTCGCCTTTTTCGTTCCGGATGACCTGCGACTTGGCATGGGCCCAGAGCACTTCGCCGTCGGGACGTATCACCGGCACTTCGAGGTCGTAGCCCTGGCCGGTCCTGATGGCCTCGCGGGCGGCGGCGCTCAGTTGTTCCCACGTCTCGGGCGTCAGCATGGTGCCTTTCATCTCCGGGAAGGAGGGCACGTCGCGGCCGAGGATCTCGCGCAGCGACGCCGAGTTCATCACCGCGTCGGAGGTCAGGTCCCAGTGCCACGTGCCGAGGCGGGCGAGGCGATGCGCTTCCACCAGCTCCGCATCCTTCGCCTGCAGAAGGGCGGAGGCACGCCCGAGCGCCTCGGCCACCTCCGCGGCTTCCTTGATCAGCACGTGCGGCACGGTCGCCGGGTGGCCTTCGCCGAGGGCATGCGCGGGGCCGGTCAGGGCCTGGACCGAGTCGGCGATCTTCAGGCTCACGAAGCGCGCCAGGAGCAGGCTGAGGCCGAAGACGATGACGAGGCCGAGCGAAAAGGCCGCGAGCGTGCCGCTGACGGCGGCGGCCAGGCCCGCGGTCGGGAGTCCGATGAGGACGCGCCACTTCGTCACCGGCGAGACGCTGAACGACGTGAGGACCGGCGTGCCCTCCTTGGTGGTCGCCTCTATGGAGCCCTCCCTGGCATGCGCCATGGCCTCGAGAAGCGCTGGAACCGCCTTCGTCCCGGCGAAGCGCTCCGAAGCATGGGTGCGGCCGACGATGGTTCCGGTGCTGTCGAGGATGGCGGCGATCGCTTCCGGCGGGAGCCCCTGCGCTTTCAGGAGCGCGTCGAAATACGAGGGAGAGACGCCCATACCGAGGGCGTAGCGGACTTCGCCGCCGATGATGACCGGCACGTCGACGCTCATGACGAGGCGCTTCAGGACAGGACCGACGAAAGCGTCCGAGATCGTCGGCTTTCCGGTTTCGAAGACGCCGCGCACTTGCTCGGGGGCAGGGGGGGTGTTCAGCCGCTGGCCGAACGGAAGCGCCGTGTTCACGAGTTGTCTCCCGGCCCGGTCGCGCAGGACGAGGTTGCTGCCGAGTCCGGTGCGCTCCACGACTTCCCTGGCCTGGCGATGAAACGAGGCGAAGTCGCCGCGCATCAGCGCGTCCGAGGTCGACAGCGACACGGCGGCCGCCTCGATCCTCAGCAACTGGGCGTCGACCGCCTGCACCAGGGCGCGGGCCGTCTGCACGGTGTCCTCGTTCTGCTGCGCGCGACCGACACCGTACTCGTACATCAACAGGACGGCGGCGCCGATCACGGCCGGCAGCAGGCTGGCGAGGACGAGCCACACCAGGAAGGTCCGCACCGGCCAGGGCGGTGCGGGGAGGGAGATTCGGCGCAAGGAAGGTTGCCGACGCGAGGAACTGCGGGCACGAGGCAATCGCCATGCCGCGGCTGGGGCTCAATGCCGACGGGAACTTCCGCCGGGGCGCGCGATCCGAAAGCGCATGTCATCCACGGCTGATCGCGATCGCTTGATCGGGCGCCGCCGCCTCGTTGCGGCGCTGCTCCTCGCGCCATCCGTGCTGCTGCTCGGCGGGCGCGGCCATGCGGCCGCGGTGCGCCGGCTGACGCCGTCGCAGACCGAAGGGCCGTTCTACCCGGTGGAGCTCCCGCGCGACTCGGACTTTGACCTGCTGCGCAACGGCGCCATGAGTTATCCGGAAGGCCGGGCCGCATGGCTCGAGGGCAGTGTGACCGACCTGGCGGGCCGCCCGGTGGCCGGCGCCTCGGTCGAGATCTGGCAGTGCGACCATGCCGGGCACTATCATCACCCGGGCGATGGCGGCAAGGCGGACAAGCGATTCCAGGGCTTCGGCCGCGTCACCGTCGGCGCCGATGGCCGCTACCGGTTCCGCACCATCCGGCCGGCGCCGTATTCGGGGCGCACGCCGCACATTCATCTGAAGGTGAAACTCGGCAACCGGGAACTGCTGACGACGCAGGTCTATGTCCGCGGCGACCCGGGCAATCCGGGCGACTTCCTGTGGCAGAGCCTCGACGCCGAAGACCGCAACGCACTCACGATCCCGTTCGAGCCGGTGGCGGACGGGCTGAGAGGGGTGTTTCCGATCGTCGTCGCAACCTGATCAGGGTATGCCTCTTCAGGACTGGACATAATATACATTATGCGGGTGTGCGGTGGTGGTACGAGGGAGGGCCGAAGCCCCTCAGTCCTCGTAGGCGCCTTCAGATCGGAGGTATTCCACCACCGGCGCGTGCTCGTTCTTGATGGCCAGTATCAGGGCCGTTCGGCCTTCGTAATCCTCAAGGTCCATGTCGGCGTCGGCTTCGACGAGGATTCGGACGAGCGCCAGCTTTCCGGCCCCGGCGGCCAGCATCAGCGGCGTCTGTCCGTTCGGTGCGATCGCATCGAGATCGGCGCCGCGTTCAATCAGCAGCGTCGCGACGTCGGCGTGTCCGCCGAAGGCCGCGTAATGCATTGCGGTCCAGCCGTCGTTGTCCGGCGAGGCGCCGACATCCAGCAAGCGGCGCACGGCTTCGATGTTTCCGCGGAACGTCGCCAGCATGATGGCGTTGTCGCCATATTTGTTTCTCCTCAACGTGTTCGCGCGGTTTCTTAACAAGAAGTCTAGAAGCTCGAGGTTGCCGTTCCGGGCCGCGATCATGGCCAGCGTGTTCCCGGAGGCGTCTGCGGTATTGACGTCCATGCCGCGCTTGAGCAGGTCGACGACTTTGGCAGTGTCGTCGATGTTGGCGGCGACGAGGATGTCGTCGTAGCTGCCGGCGGTTGCGGCGCCGCCAATGGAAAGGCCAAGGATCAGCGTAAGGGTTCGAAGGAAATTGAGATCAGGCATGGCTCGGCGTGGCGGTGCTGAAAAGGCGGAAGAAGTTGTTCGTCGTGGCTTCGGCCACGGCCTCGAGGCTCAGGCCCTTGAGGCGGGCGATTTCTACTGCGACATGGCGGACGAAGGACGGTTCGTTGGTCTTGCCGCGGTGCGGAACCGGCGCTAGGTAGGGTGCGTCGGTTTCAACGAGGATGCGATCCAGCGGCACGGCCGTGGCGACTTCCTTCAGGGCAACGGCGTTCTTGAAGGTAACGATGCCCGAGAAGGAAATCATGAAGCCCAAGTCGAGGGCCTGCCGGGCGGTGTCCATGTCCTCGGTGAAGCAATGGAAAACGCCGCCCACCTCCTCCGCCCGCTCCTCGCGCAGGAGGCGCAGGGTGTCGGCCGCGGCGGCTCGCGTGTGGATGATCAGCGGCTTGCGGGTGCGCCTCGCTGCGGCAATGTGGGTGCGGAAGCGCTGCCGCTGCCACTCCAGATCGCCTTGTAAACGGTAGTAGTCGAGGCCGGTTTCGCCGATCGCGATCACTTTCGGGTCGGCGGCCAGCTCGATCAGCGTCGCCTCGTCGGGCTCGGCCGCGTCTTCTTCGGTGTCCGGATGCACGCCGACTGCCGCGTAGAGGTTCGGATGGGCGTGCGCGATGTCCATGACCGCGGGCAGCCGCTCGAGCGTCACGCCGGCGCAAAGCGCCCAGCCGACCTCCGCCTCTTTCATGCGCGCCAGGATCCCCGGGATGTCGGCGGCCAGCTCGGGAAAGTCGAGGTGGCAGTGCGAATCGACGAGCGGCGTCATCGGGCGGCCGGGGCCACGGCCCGCAGGTAACGCGCTGCGATGTCGTCGAGGAACAGGCGCGGGTTCAGCGGGTGGTTGGCGAGCGCGCGGACGCGCATCAGCTCCTGGTAGTAGCCGATCATGGCCTCGGCATCGGCGGCCTGCGCCACGGCTGCCGCCTGGGCCTCGCGCCCGGCAAGGAAGCGCAGCCGGCCCGAGAGCTTGAAGCTCGCGAGGTCGAACAGGCACTTCTGGATCGTCGCCACCAGTTCCTCCATCTTCAGGCCGCCGTCCTTCTTGACGAGCCCTTCCCAACGCGCGGCCAAGGTCAGGAAATCCGCCTTGGCGTCCAGCAGGCTCGATGTTACGTCGTCGAAGGCGGTCGCCCGGCCGCGCTCGAATTCCTCCAGCGCCCGGATCGGCGTGCCGCCCGTCAATGAGAGCAAGGGCAATGCCTTCGGCGCCCCCTGGTCGACCAGCCATCGCCTGGCCTGCTCGACATCCGGCCGGCCGAGGCTGATCGTCCGGCAACGGCTGCGGATGGTCGGCAAGAGCTTGCGCCAGCGATCTGATACCAATATGAAACAAACACCTGACGGTGGTTCCTCAAGCATCTTGAGAAGTGCGTTTTCGGCCGCAAGGTTCATCGCTTCGGCAGGTTCGATGACGATCACCCGTCGGCTGCCGCGATGCCCGCCGATGTAAACGAAGTCTTCCAGCCCCCGGATCTGGGCGATCAGGATCTGGCTGCTGGCTTTCTTCTTGTCGCTGCTTTCCCCTGCTTCGGCGCCCTCCGCTTCGACGTCGGCCTCGGGAATCACCTGCCGGATGTCGGGGTGGTTTCCCGAGGAAAATAGACGACAGGCTTCGCAGGTGCCGCAGGCGGCGTCGGCCGGATCGCGAGCCGATTCGCACAACAGGCGCTGCGCCAAGGCGGCGGCGAAACGGCTCTTGCCGATCCCGCTGGTGCCCGCGAGCAGGATCGCGTGCGGCGGTCCGCCGGCGGCCGACCAAAGTCGCGACCACTCGGCGGCATGCCACGGGAGATATTCGTTAACAGCCACTTGTAACCAGTTCTTGAAGCAATGCATGAATCTCTGGAATCGACTTTTCGCCGTCGATGACCCGCATCCGCGCGGCGTCCTTGCGGGCGCGATCGAGGTAGGCGGCGCGCACGCGCTCGAAGAAATCGCGCTTCTCCTGCTCGAAGCGGTCGAGCTCCCGTCCCATGCCCTGGACACGCCCGAGGGCCACATCGGTCGGGACGTCGAACAGCAGCGTCAGGTCCGGCGAGAGGCTGCCCTGGACCCAGCGCTCGAGCGCCTCGAGCTTGTCCGTCGCCAGGCCGCGCCCGCCGCCCTGGTAGGCGAAGCTGGCATCGGTGAAACGGTCGCAGACTACCCAGTCGCCGCGTTCGAGCGCCGGCTCGATCACCTGGGCGATGTGCTCGCGGCGCGCCGCGAACATGAGCAGCGCCTCGGTTTCAAGGTTCATCGGCTCGGACAGCAGCAGCGCGCGCAGCTTCTCGCCCAACGGCGTTCCCCCCGGCTCGCGGGTCTGGACGACCGTCCTGCCCTGTTCGCGGAGGAGCTCGACGAGCCGCGTCAAATGCGTGCTTTTCCCTGCGCCGTCAAGGCCTTCCAGCGTGATGAACTTGCCTCGCACCCCTACCCTCCCCTGCGTTTCTGGTATTTCGCCACGGCGCGGTTGTGCTCGTCGAGCGTCGCCGAAAACACGCTCGAGCCGTCGCCGCGGGCGACGAAGTAATAAAGGTTGCTCGCCGGCGGATGCAGCGCGGCCTGGATCGAGGCCAGCCCGGGCATGGCGATCGGCGTCGGCGGCAGGCCGGCGCGGGTGTAGGTGTTGTAGGCCGTATCAGCGCCGAGGTCGTGCTTGCGGATGTTGCCGTCGAAGCGCTCGCCCATGCCGTAGATCACCGTCGGGTCGGTCTGCAGCAGCATGCCCTTCTTCAGCCGATTGACGAACACGGACGCCACCTGCGGGCGGTCGGCCGGCTGGCCGGTCTCCTTCTCGACGATCGACGCCATGATCAGCGCCTCGTAGGGCGAGGCATACGGCAGGTTCGGATCGCGGGCCGCCCATTCGGCGGCCAGCCGCGCCTGCATGGTCCGATAGGCGCGGCGCAGGATGTCGAGATCGCTGGAGTTCTTGTCGAAGACGTAGGTGTCAGGGAAGAACAGGCCCTCGGGATGGGCTTCGGCGGCGCCGATGCGGGCGAGTATTTCGCGCGGTGCGAGCGCTGCGCTGTCGTGCGTCACGTCCGGGTGGTTGTCGAGCACGGCCCGGATTTCCCGAAAAGTCTTGCCCTCGACGAAGACGACGGCGGCCTGGGTGACGTCGCCCTGGGTCAGCTTGTCGAGCAGTTGCATCGGCGTGATGCCCTGGACGATCTGGTAGCTGCCGGCCTTGATGTCGGCCGCTCGTCCCAGCAGCCGCCCCAGCAGGCTGAAGCGCCAAGGCTCGAAGCCGACGCCGGCGGCCGCCATCTGCGCCGAGGCGGCCTTCAGCGGCGTGCCGGGCTTGATGCTGAACTCGAGCGGGCTCGCGGCAAGCTGCAGCGGCTGGCTCGCGAACCACGCCAGCCAGCCGGCGAAGCCGAGTCCGATGAGCACTGCGAGGGCGAAAAGGCGCGCGAGAAGACGCATGGGGAGGGGCGAAACGGTCAGCCGCTATAATAAACGACCGAATCAGCATGCCGGCGGAGAATGACAATGAAGCAAGACTGGATCGACTTTCTCGCCCGGCAGGGCGCCGACGCCACCGCAGAATCCTTCGGCAATCCGGCCGCCGAACTCGATGCCGCGCGAGACGCGACCGTCGTCGCCCCCCTGCCGGACTTCGGCCTGATCCGCGCCGCCGGCGAGGATGCCGCGCCCTTCCTGCACAACCTGCTGACCAACGACGTCAAGGGTCTAGCACCCGACGCCGTACGCGCAGCCGGCCTGTGCACGGCCAAGGGGCGGCTGATCGCCTCGTTCCACCTCTGGCACGACCGGCAGGACAACCTCCTGCTGATGCTCTCGGCCGACATCCTGCCGGCCATCCTCAAGAAGCTTTCCATGTACGTCCTGCGCAGCAAGGTCAAGCTGACCGACGCCTCGGACGAACTGGTGCTCATCGGCGTCGCCGGCCCGCAGGCCGAGGCGCTGATCGGCGGCATTGCCGATGCAGTGCCCTTCCCGATGCAGGTCGTTCCCTGCGAAGGCGGCCAGGCGCTGCGGCTCGACGAACGCCGTTTCGTGCTCGCCATCGCCGCCGACGAGGCGCCCGGCATCTGGGCGAAGCTGGCTGGCACAGCGGTTCCGGTCGGCAAGGCCGCCTGGCGCTGGCTCGAGATCGCCGCCGGCCAGCCGCGCATCGTCGAAGGCACGCAGGAAGCCTTCGTGCCGCAGATGGCCAACCTCGAGGCGCCGGCCGTCGGCGGCGTCAGCTTCACCAAGGGCTGCTATCCGGGCCAGGAAATCGTCGCCCGCGCCCAGTACCTCGGCAAGGTCAAACGCCGCATGTTCCGCGCGCGGCTCGACGCGGCGATCGCGCCGGGCACCGACGTCTTCGCACCGGAGACCGGCGACCAGCATTGCGGGGCCATCGTCACCGTCGCGCCCTCGCCCGACGGCGGCTTCGAGTGCCTCGTGGTCGTGCAGGAATCCTGCGTGGCGGCCGGCGAGGTCCATCTCGGCAGCACCGACGGCCCGCGGCTTTCCTTCCTCGAACTGCCCTACGCCGTCGGCTGAACGACGCCCGGCGCCGTGTGCCTGATCCTGCTGGCCTGGCGCGCCCATCCCAACTATCCGCTGGTCGCCGCCGCCAATCGCGACGAATTCTTCGCCCGGCCCACTGCCCGCGCGGCGTTCTGGCCAGAGGCGCCCGGTGTGCTGGCCGGCCGCGACCTCCAGGCCGGCGGGACCTGGCTGGGAATCGGGCCGCGCGGGCGGTTCGCCGCACTGACCAACTACCGCGACCCCGCCGCCCAGCGCCCTGACGCCGCCTCGCGCGGCGCGCTCGTCGCCGGGTTCCTGACCGGGGACGAAGACGCGGCGACCTACACCGCCCGCGTGGCGGCCGAGGCCGGCGCCTACAACGGCTTTAACCTGCTCTGCGGCGACGGCGCAAGGCTGTTCTGGTACAGCAACGTCGGCGGGCCGCCGCGAGAACTCGCGCCCGGCGTGTATGGCCTGTGCAACCACCTGCTCGACACGCCCTGGCCGAAGGTGCAGGCCGCCAAGTCGGCGCTGCGCGAAGGTCTCGACGCGCTGCCCGACGACCGGCGGCTGTTCGACCTGCTGCGCGACGACGGCATCCACCCCGACGCGGACCTGCCGCGCACCGGCGTCAGCCTCGACTGGGAACGCCTGCTCTCGGCCGCCTTCGTACGCGCGCCGGGCTACGGCACGCGCAGTTCGACGGTGGTGACGGTGGCGGCGGACGGCTGGACGACCTTCGACGAGCAGACCTGGCTCAAAGGCGCGGCGCCCGGGCCGCGCCTGCGCTACCGCTTCAGGCGGTAGCTTCGTCGGAAATCTCGACCGGGGTGTAGGGCGGCACCAGGTCGAAGAGCTCCACGATGTCGCGGTTCTTCATGCGCACGCAGCCGATCGAGCCCGGCGTGCCCATCTCGATCGTGTCCGGGCTGCCGTGCAGATAGACGTAGCGGCGCATCGTGTCGACTTCGCCGAGGCGGTTGAAGCCGGGCTCGCAGCCCGACAGCCAGAGGATGCGCGTGAGTATCCAGTCGCGGCCCGGATGGGCGGCCGCGAGTTCCGGCGACCAGACTTCGCCGGTCGGCCGGCGGCGCACGAACACCGTGTTCTCGGGCTGACCGGCGCCGATTTTGGCGCGGATCAGGTGGCGGCCGCGCGGCGTGCAATAGCTGCCGCTCTGCTCCCCTGCCCCGTTCTTGGCCGTCGAGACGGCGTAGCGGCGCAGCAGCTCGCCGTCGTCGCCGTAAAGTTCCAGCGTCTGCCGCGGAATGCTGATGGCGATCCGCATCAGGCGACCGCCGTGCGGCCGCGCCGGGCGGCGAAAAAGGAGGACAGCATGCTGCCGCACTCCTCGGCCAGCACGCCGCCGACGACGTCGGCGTGGTGGTTGAGGCGCGGCTCGCCGAACAGGTCGACGACGCTGCCGGCCGCGCCGGTCTTGGGATCGCAGGCGCCGAAGACGACGCGGGCGATGCGCGCATGCATGATCGCGCCGACGCACATCGCGCAGGGCTCGAGCGTCACGTAGAGCGTCGCGCCCGGCAGGCGGTAGTTGGAAAGCCGCTGGGCGGCGTCGCGCAGCGCCATCACCTCGGCGTGCGCCGTGGGGTCGTGGCGGCCGATCGGCTGGTTCCAGCCGCGGCCGACGATCTCGCCGTCGAGGACAACCACGGCGCCGACCGGCACCTCGCCCGCTGAGGCGGCGGCACGCGCCAGTTCCAGCGCGGCCGTCATGAACTCCCCGTCGTGGTCGGTGGTCATTTTGACGCCTGCTTGCGGCGCTCGATGACGATGCGCGCGCGCTGCTTTCCCGGCGCCTTGCGCGACGCGGAGATCTCGAGCACCGCCGGTGGAGGCGCATCGCGCTGCATCGCCTCGCGCGCGTACTTGGCGCGCAGGGCGGCGATGCGGCGGTCGACCTTGTCGACGTTGAGGTTGCGCCAGGCCAGCGCCTCGCGGATGCTGAGCAGCTCCTCGATGTCCTTGGGCACCGCCTCGGAGCGGCGCACCTCGCCCCAGTCGGCGCGCGGGCGGTTGGCGGCGAGCTGGAATTCCTCCTGCGTCGAGACCATGCGCGCGATCTTGGTGTGGTTGAACTTCATCGCCCAGTCGAGCGCGCCCTGGCCGTAGTCGTTGCGGACGCGGGTGTCGGCGCCGCGCGCCATCAGCCAGCGCGCGAGGTTCTCGCGGCCTTCGTAGACGGCCATCATCAGCACGCTGGAGCCGTTGGTGCTGCGCGCGTTGATGTCGGCGCCGCGTTCGAGCAGCAGTTCGGCCACCTCGTCGTGGCCGGCAAACACCGCATAGTGGAGCGCCGACCACTGCTTTTCGCCGCTGTTCACGCGCGCGCCGCGCTCCAGCAGCCAGCGCACGGCGTCGCGGCGGCCCTTCCAGGCGGCGTGCATCAGCGCCGTCTCGCCTAGCGCATTGGGCTTGTCGACACTGGCGCCGCGGGAATGGAACAGCTGCATCAGCGGCACGTTGCCTTCCCAGGCGCCGATCATCAGCCCGGTGCCGATGCGATCGCCCATGAAATCCGGCGGCAGGCCGGCGTCCAGCCATTCGCGTGCACGCTCGACCGACCCGACTTCCATCTGGACGCGGAACTGGACCGGGTCCGGCAGGGCGGCATCGGCGCGGAACACCGCAAGGGCGAGCATGGCGGCGGCAACGAGCCGAACCAGGCGGGAATGGCGGGTCTCGTCGTGCATTAGACTTCGGGCTCCATGTCAGAGCGCGATTCTAATCCGGGCTTCACGGCCCTTGCCGGCAATCGGCGGCTGCTTGCGGCGTTGGCGCTCTCCCTGTTCCTGCACGGCGCGCTCCTCGGCGCCGGCGCGCTCCTCGGCGCCGGCGAAGTCCTTGGCCGCATCAAAGTCCGGCCGCAGCCGACACCCCCGGCCGCCATCGAGGCGACCCTGCCGCCGCTGCCGCGCGCCCCGGCGCCGACGCTGATCGCCCCCGAGCCGGTCGAGGAAGCGGTGGCGGCAACCACGCCGCCACCGCCCCCGCCCCCGCCTGCCCGCCCGCATCGGCCGGGAACTGGCATGAAGGCCGACCTGGCGACGCTGGCTTCGCGCCAGCTCGCCCAGCGCCTGATGTATCCCGAGGAGGCGATCGCCCGCGGTCTCGAGGGCGAAGCGCTGGTCCTGCTGTTCCTCGACGCCAACGGCAATTCGGTCGCCGCGCGCCTCGAACGCAGCAGCGGCCACGCGATCCTCGACGATGCGGCCGTCGCCGCCGCGCGGCAGGTTAACGCCCTGCCCGAGGGCGAGCCGCGCGAGGTGCTGCTGCCGGTGCGTTTCCGGCTTCGGTAGCGTTCTTTAACGGAGCAGCAGTCGTTCAAACGCGGCGGCAGCCACCGGGCGCGAGAAGAAATACCCCTGCGCGTAGTCGCATCCGGCCGCCAGCAGCAACTCGCGCTGGGCAGCCGTCTCGACACCTTCGGCGATGACCTTGATGTCGAGCTTGTGGGCCATGACGATGATGGCCTCGCACAAAGCCAGATCCTGGCTGCCCGGCGTCAGATTGGCGACGAAGGTCCGGTCGATCTTCAGGTAGTCGATGTCGAATTTCTTCAGGTAAGCCAGCGACGAATAGCCGGTGCCGAAGTCGTCGATGGCGAACTGCATGCCGGTCTGGCGGAACCTGATCAGCTTGTGATGGACGATCGGGTCGGCATGGAGCAGCAGGCCTTCGGTAATCTCAATGACGATGCTTTGCCGCGGCAGCGCCATGTCCCGCATGTGCTCCAGCCAGCCGTCGGCGCTGGTGCCATCGTTCAGGAACTGTACCGGCGATTTATTGACGCTGATCTGGAACTCGGCGTCATACGCCTGGCGCCACCGGCCGACCTGGTCGGCGGCCTGCTGGAACACCCAGTTGCCGATATCGATGATGAGCCGGGTTTCTTCGGCGATGGGAATGAATTCGGCCGGGCTGACCAGTCCGCGCGTCGGATGTTCCCAGCGCAGCAGCGCTTCGGCCTTGTGGATCGCCCCCGTCGCCAGCTCCACGATGGGCTGGTAGGCGATCCAGAACTGTTGCCCGGCCAGTGCCATGCGCAAGTCGTTGGCGAGGCGCATCCGCCCCTTGGCATCGTCGTCCATCGCCTGCGTGAAATAGCTGTAGCGGTTGCGCCCCTGGTGCTTGGCGGCGTACATGGCCTGATCGGCGTTCTTGAGCAGGGTATCGACGCTGGTGGCGTCTTCCGGATAGATCGTGATGCCGACGCTCGCGGAAACGTAAGCCATGTCGTCATCCAGCGCGAAGGGCGTGGCCAGGCATTTGAGGATGCACTGGACGATGCGGTTGACGCCGTGAACGTCTTCCAGGTCGCCGAGGATGATGGTGAACTCGTCGCCGCCGAGACGGGCGATGGTATCGGTTTCGCGCACGCATGCCTGCAGGCGCTGCGCCGCTTCGGCCAGCAGCATGTCGCCGCGGTCATGACCGAGGGTGTCGTTGATTTCCTTGAAATGGTCGAGGTCGATGAATAGCAGGGCCAGCCGACGCTCGGAGCGGTGTGCTTTCTTGAGTTCCTGTTCCAGCCGGTCATGGAACATGCGGCGATTCGGCAGGCCCGTCAGGTTGTCGAAGTTGGCCTGCTGCCAGATGAGCTTTTCCGACTTCTTTTTCTCCGTGATGTCGGAGAACAGCGCTACCCGGCGGTGAGGCGTGCCGTCGGCGTTGAAGGTGGTGTTGATGGTCAGCCACTTCGGGTATATCTCGCCGTTCTTGCGCTTGTCCCAGACCTCGCCTTGCCAGGTGCCCGAGGTATTGATCGCGGTCCACAGTTCCTGGAAAAAGGCCGGTTCATGCCGGCCCGAGTTCAGGATGCGCGAGTTCTTGCCCTGGACTTCGGCCAGAGCGTAGCCAGTGGTCTTGGTGAAAGCGGGGTTGATGGTGATGATGTCGCCGTCGGCATCGGTCACCATCATCGATTCGCTGCTGTTCTCGTACACCATCGAGGCCAGCAGCATTTGCTCCTGGGCGCGCTTGACCTCGGAAATATCGGTGGAAATTCCGCACAGCGCATAGATCTCGCCATTCTCACGCCGTAGCGGCAGCTTGACGCTCCAGTAGGTCGTGGCGGTCCCGCTCCCGGCGACGGTGTTGGTTTCTTCCGTGCGCAGCGTTTCGCCGTGGTCCAGAACCCGGCGGTCGTTCTTGCGCAGATTGGCCGCCGTCTCGGCGTCGAAGAACTTCTCGTCGCCAAAGCCGATGACTTCCTCGAGGGAGACGCCCCACAAGTCGCGCACCGGCTTGTTGGCGAACAGGTAGCGGCCCTTGTCGTCCTTCAGGTAGATATAGGCACTGACGTTTTCCAGGATTTCCGACAGGCGTCTTTCGCTTTCCACCAATGCCTGGCCCGCGAGCTTGCGCTCGGTGATGTCCTCGACGATGACGGCGAATTGATTCATCGCCGGTCGATACGCGTAGGCGGAAAACCAGCGCCCGACGGCTTCGGAATAGTTTTCCAGATAGCGCGCATGGCCGCTGTCGGCGACCTGGCCGTAGTTTTCGATCCAGTAGTCTTCGACCGTCGGCAGAACCGCCTTGACGGTTCTGCCGAGCAGGTTTTCGCTGCGAAGCCCGGTGATCTTCTCGAAGGCGGCATTGACGGCAAGGAAGCGATAGTCGACCACTTTTCCTTGCTCATCGCGAACGACTTCATGCAGGGCGAAGCCGTTGGTGAGGTTGTCGAACAGCGCCTTGAAGCGAGCCTCGCTTTCCTGCAGCGCCAGCTCCGTTTCCTTGATGCACGTGATGTCGTCGAAGACGCCCAGGACGCCGATGACATTCCCGTTCAGACTGAGGAGCGGCGTCTTGGAGGTGCGCAGCCAGATCATGCGTCCGTCGGCGGCGGTCATGGGTTCGTCGTACGCAAGCTTCGATTTTCCCGACGAGATCACCGCTGAATCGTCGGCGCGGTACAGCGCCGCCTGCTCGCGCCACGAAAAATCGGTATCGAACTTTCCGATCACCTCGGCCGGGCTGTTCTCGCCGGCATCCTTGGCCAGCAGCGTGTTGCAGCCCAGGTAGCGGGACTCGCGGTCTTTCCAGAACACCCGCATCGGGATGGTCTCGATGATGGTTTGCAGCATGTGGTGGGATTCCGCCAACTGGCGGTGTGCCGCGCGCTGCCGGCGATAGCTGAAGCCGGCATAGCCCAGAAACGCCACCAGAAGCGGCAGCCAATACTTGAGCATGTCGCGCAGTGTCGGCTCCTTGTCCTCGAAGACGCTGAACCACTTCTGGTAAAGCGCATCGTAGGCGCCGCTCGATTTGCTCAACGCCAGCGACTCGTTGAGCAGCGCCAGCAGGTCGGCATCGCCCTTCTTGACCGCCAGCGAGAACTTCTGTGTCGCGCCTGCGGTGACCGGCAGCGCGGTGATGCCCGGGAGCTTGAGTTGCTGCAGGGTTTGCATGCCCACCAGCTTGCTGACGAACATCGCATCGTGCTGCCCCGAAGCCAGCAGCCGCAGTCCGTCGGCTGCCGTGGGCACGAGAATCAGGCGGGCTTGCCATCCCTTGCTGACGGCGTACTCATGGGCAATGTCGGCATTGACGACGATGACGGACTTCTGCGTCAGGTCCTGCTCGCCGCGAATGCCGGAGGTGTCCTTGCGAATGAAGATCGCGCCGTGCACCGTGACGTGGGGAACCGTGAAGTCGGCAAACTTATGCCGTTCCGCCGATTGCGCCAGGTTGATCAGGACGTCGACCTTGCCGTCCTTGAAATCCTGCAACAGTTCGTGGAAGGGCGCGACGCGCAGGACGTAATCGAGCCCGGCGTCGCGGGCCATGACTTTCCACAGATCGACGGTAAACCCGTCGGCGGTCTCGACGGTTTGACCAAGGGCGAACGGCGGATAGTCCTGCTCGCTCCCGACCACCAGCGTCCGGGTGGTGACGCCTTCCGCACAAGCCGTTCCGGCGAGGAACAACGTACATGCGATGACGACAAGACGCGCCAGCATCATTGTTCAAACCCCTTGGAAGGTAACTGGATCAGAGTTGCTGCCACAAGTATCGGGCACTTTGCGGGGCGCGTCTCAACCCCGCGCTTCAAGTGCCTCCCAACGCTCGAGGAGCGCCACCAGTTCGGTGTCGATTTCCTCGAGGCGGGCGGCGAGGCGGTGGGCCTCGTCGGCCTTACCCTGGTAGGTCGAGGGGTCTTCGAGCTTCTGCGACAGGCTCGCCTGCTCGGCTTCGAGTGCGGCGATGCGGTCGGGCAGCGCTTCGAGTTCGCGCTGTTCCTTCCAGCTGAGCTTGGCGGCCGGCGCGCGCTCGGTTTTGGGCTTTGCGGCCTGAGCCGGCTGCGGCTTGGCCGCGGTCGCCGCTTCCTGGGCCCTGCGCTGCGCCTGCCATTGCGCCCAGTCGCTGTAGCCGCCGGCGTATTCGCGCCAGACGCCCTCGCCTTCGGACGCGATCGTCTGGGTGACGACGCTGTCGAGGAAGGCGCGGTCGTGGCTGACCAGGAACACCGTGCCGGCGTAGTCCTGCAGCAGTTGCTCGAGCAGTTCGAGCGTCTCGATGTCGAGGTCGTTGGTAGGCTCGTCGAGCACCAGCACGTTGGCGGGGCGCGCGAACAGCCGCGCCAGCAGCAGGCGGTTGCGCTCGCCGCCCGACAGCGACTTCACCGGCGAGCGCGCGCGCTGCGGCGCGAACAGGAAATCCTCGAGATAGCCGATCACGTGCTTCTTCGCGCCGCCGATCTCGACGTAGTCCGAGCCGGGCGAGATCACGTCGGCGAGCGTCGCCTCGGGATCGAGCTGGGCGCGAAACTGATCGAAGTAGGCGACGTCGATCCTGGTGCCGCGCCGCACGTTGCCCTCGTCGGGCGCCAGTTCGCCGAGGATCAGCCGCAGCAGCGTGGTCTTGCCGGCGCCGTTGGGCCCGATGACGCCGATCTTGTCGCCGCGCTGGATGCGGCAGGAGAAATCGCGGATCACCGCCCTGTCGCCGAAACGCTTGGTGACGTGCTGAAGTTCGGCGACGAGCTGGCCGCTCTTGTCGCCGCTGTCGATCTGCATGCGCACCGATCCCATGCGCTCGCGCCGCGCCACGCGCTCGGCGCGCAGGCGGTCGAGGCGCTGGACGCGGAACACGGCGCGCGTGCGCCGCGCTTCGACGCCCTTGCGGATCCACACCTCCTCTTCCTTGAGGAGCTTGTCGGCGCGCGCGTTGGCCAGCGCCTCCTCGTTGAGCAGGAATTCCTTGCGCTGCTGGTAGGCGGCGAAGTTGCCGGGAAAGCTGGTCAGGACGCCGCGGTCCAGTTCGACGATGCGCGTCGCCAGCCGGTCGAGGAAGCGGCGGTCGTGGGTGATGTAGAGCAGCGTCGTCTTCGCCGCCAGCAGGAATTCCTCGAGCCATTCGATGGCGGCGATGTCGAGGTGGTTGGTCGGCTCGTCGAGCAGCAGCACCTCGGGCGCCACGGCCAGCGCCTGCGCCAGCGCGAGGCGCTTCTTCTGGCCGCCGGAAAGCGTGCCGACGCGCGCCTCGGGGTCGAGCGTGAAGCGCGCGATGACCTGCTCGGCGCGCGCCTCGAGCGACCAGGCGCCGGCCGCCTCGAGCTCGTGCTGGATCGCCTGCATGCGCGCCATCAGCTCGTCATGGTCGCCGTCGGCCTCGGCCAGGCGGTGCGAGACCTCGTGGTATTCCGCCAGCCGCGCGGAGATTTCGCCCATGCCGGCAACGACCGACTCGAATACCGTCAGGTCCGGATCGAGCGGCGGCTCCTGCGGCACGTAGCCGATGCGGATGCCCGGCTGCATCCAGCGCTCGCCGTCGTCGAGCCGCCCGAGGCCGGCGAGCACGCCGAGCAGGGACGACTTGCCGCTGCCGTTGCGGCCGATCAGCGCGACGCGCTCGCCGGGATCGAGCTGGAAATCGGCGGCGTCGAGCAAGGGGACGTGGCCGTAGGCGAGGCAGGCGCGGTTGAGTTTCAGGTAGGGCATTGGCAGATGGGGAAAAAAAAGGCCCGGCAACGCCGGGCCTTGTACCGAATTGTAAGGCCTCAGACGCAGCCGGTCGGCTTCGGCATGCCGGCGTAGCGCGCGGCCTGCTTGGCCGGGCCGTAGGGGAAGAGGTCGAACAGGTACTTCTTGTCGGACTTCTCCTCGCCGAGTTCTTCCTTCAGCAGTTTCTGCAGGACGCGCAGGTTCGGCGCCGTGCCGTTCTCCGCGTAGTAATTGCGCATGAAGTTGATGATTTCCCAATGCTGGTCCGTCAGCGGCAGGTTGTCCTGCTCCGACAGATAGCGGGCGATTTCCTCGGACCAGTCCTCGAGGTTGGACAGATAGCCTTCCGCGTCCGTACCGATTTCCTTGCCGTTGATGAGGATCATTTTTTTGTCTCTCCTGGGGGTTGGGGTTGTAATACCCCATCATTTTTGTCTGGTATGCACATAAAGTCAAGATGCCGGACGAATCCGGCATCTTGACTAATGCATTTACAACCGAGAGAGGCTTACTTCTTGGCGGCTGCCGCTGCAACCTTCGGCGCGGCGCTGGCGGCGCCGTCGTGCTTGAGCTGCGCCTGCGCCGCGGCCAGGCGCGCGATCGGCACGCGCGGACCCGAGCAGGAGACGTAGGTCAGGCCGATCGTGTGGCAGAACTCGATCGACGACGGATGGCCGCCGTGCTCGCCGCAGATGCCGATCTTGAGGTCCGGCCGCGCGGCGCGGCCGCGCTCGACGGCGATCTTCATGACTTCGCCGACGCCCTTGACGTCCAGCACCTCGAAGGGATTGTCCTCGAGGATGCCGCTCTTGTTGTAGTCGGGCAGGAACTTGTTCTCGGCGTCCTCGCGCGAGAACGAGAACGTGGCCTGCGTCAGGTCGTTGGTGCCGAAGGAGAAGAACTCGGCGTCCTCGGCCATGCGGCCGGCGCGCATGCAGGCGCGCACGACTTCCAGCATCGAGCCGAACTTGAACTGGACGTCGATGCCGTGCGTGAGCTGCACGATCTTGTGGATGCGCTGGACGTAGCTGTGGATGCGCTTGAGTTCCTCGACCGTCGCCACCTGCGGCACCATGATCTCCGGATGCACTTCGATGCCTTCCTTGGCGCACAGCGCCGCGGCTTCGAGCACCGCCTGGATCTGCATCGAGTAGATCTCGGGGAAGGTGATGCCCAGGCGCACACCACGGTGACCCAGCATCGGGTTCACTTCGGCCAGCGCCCGCACCTTCTTCAGCGTCTTTTCCTTCTTGAGGATCACGTCCTCGTCGAGGTGGCTTTCCTTGAAGGTGTCGAGGCCTTCGGTCAGGCGGCCGAGGCCGTCGGCGTACTTGGCGTGCAGGCCGGGGTTCAGCAGCTTCAGGGTTTCCGGCAGTTCCTCGAGGCCCTTGATGGTGTCGCGCAGATGGCGCAGGTGAGTGATCTCGAGCTCGAGCTGCGCCGCCGTGGGCAGGAATTCGTGCATCGGCGGGTCAAGCAGGCGCACCGTGACCGGCAGGCCCTTCATGGCCTTGAAGATGCCCTTGAAGTCGCTGCGCTGGATCGGCAGCAGGCGGTCGAGCGCGGCCTGACGCTCTTCGAGCGACTCGGCCAGGATCATCTCCTGGACGATCGGCAGGCGGTCGGTGCTGTTGAACATGCGCTCGGTGCGGCACAGGCCGATGCCCTTGGCGCCGAATTCGCGCGCACGCGCGGCGTCGTTCGGGGTGTCGGCGTTGGCGCGCACCTCGAGGCGGGCGACTTCGTCCGCCCATTGCAGCAGCGTGTTCAGCTCTTCCGAGAACTCGGGCTCGACGGTCGGGACTTCGCCGGCATAGACGTGGCCGGTGCCGCCGTCAATGGTGACGATGTCGCCTTCATGCAGCGTCGTGTCGCCGATCTGCGCCTTGCGCGCGATGTCGTCGATGTGGATCGCTTCGCAGCCCGAGACGCAGGGCTTGCCCATGCCGCGCGCGACCACGGCCGCGTGCGAGGTCTTGCCGCCGCGGCTGGTCAGGATGCCCTGCGCCTGGAAGAAGCCGTGGATGTCTTCGGGCTTGGTCTCCTCGCGCACGAGGATGATCTTCTCGCCCGCCTTGCCGCGCGCTTCGGCGGTGTCGGCGTCGAACACGATCTTGCCGGAAGCGGCGCCCGGCGAGGCAGGCAGGCCCTGCGCCAGCGACTTGCCCTTGAAGTTCGGCGACAGTTGCGGCACCAGCAGCTGCTCGAGGATCGCCGGCTCGACGCGCATCAGGGCGCGTTCGCGCGTGATGATGCCGTCGTTGGCCATCTCGACCGAGGTGCGCACCATGCCGAGCGCGTTCATCTTGCCGTTGCGCGTCTGCAGGCAGTAGAGCTTGCCCTTCTCGATGGTGAACTCGAAGTCCTGGACTTCCTTGTAGTGCGACTCGAGGCGGTTGTGCAGCTCCATGAGCTGGCCGTAGATCTCGGGCATTTCCTTCGCCATCTCGGCGATCGGCTTCGGCGTGCGGATGCCGGCGACCACGTCCTCGCCCTGGGCGTTGACCAGGTATTCGCCGTAGATCAGGTTCTCGCCGGTGCCCGGGTTGCGCGTGAAGCCCACGCCGGTGCCGGAGTCGTTGCCCATGTTGCCGAAGACCATGGTGCAGATGTTGACGGCCGTGCCGTTGGCCATCGCCGGGGTGATCTTGAACTGCTTGCGGTAGTCGATCGCGCGCTTGCCGTTCCAGGAACGGAACACCGCCTTGATCGCGATGTCGAGCTGGTCGTAGGGATCCTGCGGGAAAGCCTTGCCGGTGTGGCGCTGGACGATGGCGAGGAACTCGTTCGAGAGTTCCTTCAGGTGCTCGGCCTTGAGGTCGACGTCCTGCTTGGCCTTGTACTTGGCCTTGACCTCGGCCATCTTCTCGTCGAAGTACTCGTCGCCGATGCCCAGCGCGATCTTGCCGAACAGCTGGATGAAGCGGCGATAGGCGTCGTACGCGAAGCGCTCGTTCTTGGTCTGCTTGATCAGGCCCTTCAGCGATTCGTCATTGAGGCCGAGGTTGAGCACGGTGTCCATCATGCCCGGCATCGACATCGACGAACCCGAGCGCACGGAAACCAGCAGGGGGTTGTCCGAGGAGCCGAAGCCCTTGCCGGTCTTCTTCTCCAGCGCCTTCATGTGGGTCTGGATTTCTTCCCAGGCGCCGTCCGGGAACTGGTTCTTCTCCAGATACGCCAGGCAGCCTTCGGTGGTGATGGTGAAGCCGGGCGGGACGTTGAGGCCGATCTGCGTCATTTCACACAGATTGGCGCCCTTGCCGCCGAGCAGCATCTTGTTCTTGCCGTCGCCTTCCTCGAAGTCGAAAACGAACTTCTGTTTTGCCATGTCACTCCCCTGTGATCAGAATGGGCATCGCGCGCCACGACAGCTTATTGCTGCACTGCGGGATGCGTTTGTGCGCGCATTCTACCAACCCGACCGGGGGTATGTCTCGTCTTTGGACAATGGCATTTAAATGCCCGTCATGACGTATGCAAGGCATTGACCGGCAAGGGATAATAGACCGTGCCGGAGATCTTCCGGGGCGCTTCCGGACTTCTTGCGGGCAAGCGCTTTCGATGTCCGTTCGCGATCGCGTGCGTGCCTCCGCTGCCGAACGCATGCGGCGGGGGCACAAGCAGCGGATTCTGCGTCTATCGATATACTCATCCGATGCAATTATTGGCCCGCCTCCGCCTTCGCTGGGCGTATCTCCCCTGCTGGCTCGTTGCGGCTTTCTGGCACCCGACCGTCCATGCCACGGACAAGGATGTCGTCATCGGCGTATTCGCTTATCAGGGCGAGCGCGCAGCGGTTGCCGACTGGTCGCCGGTTCTGGCGCACTTGAAAGCGACGTTGCCTGCATACCGATTCCGCCTCGACAACTTCGATGCCGAGGGATTGCGTGCGGCGATCGCCGGCAAGCGTGTCGACCTCGTCATCACCAATCCGGGCTACTACGTTGCCATGGAGGCCGAGTTCGGGCTCAGCCGGGTGGCCACGCTGGCCTCGGCGCGCGCGCGGTCGGCCGCTCATGCCATCGGTTCCGTGGTGATCGCCAGGGCCGAGCGGCGCGACCTGGTCGAACTTGCCGATCTGCGCGACAAGCGCGTGGCAGCGGTGGCGATCGAAGCTTTCGGCGGTTACCTGGCGGCCGCGCGGGAGATGCTGCGCCAGGGACTTCATCCCGAATCCGACCTCGGCGCCACGCTGTTCGTCGGCCTGCCGATGACGCGCGTCATCGAAGCCGTGCAGCGCGGCGAAGCCGACGCCGGCATCGTCCGCGCCTGCCTGCCGGAGCAACTGGCCAGCCAGGGCCTGCTTCGCCTCGACGAATTCCGCGTGCTCTCGCCGCGCAACGAGCCGGGCTTTCCCTGCAACCTGTCCACGCCTTTGTATCCCGACTGGCCGATCGCCGTGACGCGCAGCACCGATCCGGCATTGGCGAAGGCGGTGGCGCGCGCCCTGCTCGCCATGCCCGAGGAAGGCGGCCTCAGCTGGTCGGTGCCGGCCGACTACCAGCCGGTGCATGAACTCTATCGCGAGCTTCGCGTCGGGCCCTACGCTTACCTGCGCGACATCACGCCCGAAGGCGTGGCGCGGCGCTTCTGGCCGTGGCTGCTCGGACTGATGGCCCTGCTGGTTGCCTGGATCGTGCACGTCATCCGCGTCGAACACCTGGTGCATCGCCGCACGGCCGAACTGCAGGAATCGCTGCGCGCACGCGAGGCGACCGAAGCGCGCATGCGCTCCAACCAGGAGCAGATGGAACACCTATCGCGGCTTTCGGTGCTCGGCGAACTCTCCGGCAACCTCGCCCACGAGATCAACCAGCCGCTCACCAGCATCGGCAACTACGCGCGCAGCGTGTTGCGCCGACAGACCGACGGACGCCTGACGCCGGACGCCGTGGTCGAAGCCTGCACCGAAATCGCCAACGAGGCCGAACGCGCGGGCGGCATCGTGCAGCGCATCCGCCACTTCGCGCGCAAGCGCACGGCGGTGCGCGAACCGGCGGACATCGCGCAGATCGCCGACGCGGCGAAGAAGCTGATCGCCGGCATGCTCGCCCACGCGCCGCGAATAGTCATCGACAACCAGGCGCGCGGCGATTGCCTGGCGCTGGCGGACGGGCCGCAGATCCAGCAGGTGCTGCTCAACCTGATGAAGAACGCGGTGGACGCCGGCCGCGAACTGCCGGCCGAGCGCAAGGACATCCGCGTCACCATCCGCAAGGTCGACAAGCGCCTGCAGATCGAGGTGGCCGACCGTGGCGTCGGCCTGGATGCCGAACAACGGACGCACCTGTTCGAGCCTTTCTTCACCACCAAGCCCGACGGCCTCGGTCTCGGCCTGCCCATCTGCAAGACCATCGTCGAGGCCCACGGCGGCCGGCTGTGGGCGGAACCGAATCCCGAGGGCCCCGGCATGCGCTTCTGTTTTTCACTTCCCTGCCATGAGCCAACTGCCTGAACAATCGATCGTCTACGTCGTGGACGACGACCCCGCGCTGCGCCGTTCGCTGCGCTTCCTGCTCGAGTCCGTGGGCTGGAAGGTGCAACTGTTCGCCTCGGCCGAGGATTTCCTCGCCACCGCGGCGGCACCACAGCAGCCGTGCTGCCTGCTATTGGATATCCGCATGCCGGCGATGAGCGGACTGGAACTCCAGCAAGTCTTGCGCGAGCGCGGCATCGACATGCCGATCCTGTTCATGACCGGCCACGCCGACGTATCGATGGCGGTCCAGGCGATGAAGTCGGGCGCCGACGACTTCATCGAGAAGCCGTTCAAGGACCAGATGGTGCTGGACACCGTCGCGGCCGCGGTGCGGCGCAGCGCGCAGGCACTGGAGCAGACCCAGAAGCGCGACGGCGCCAGCGCGGCATTGGCCGGGCTGTCGCCGCGCGAGCAGGAAGTTGCGCGCCTGGTGGCGCAGGGGCAGCCGAACAAGCTGATCGCCGCGGCGCTCGGCATCAGCGAGAAGACGGTCCATATCCATCGCCAGCACGTGATGGAGAAGGCCGGCATCTCGTCGGCGGCCGAACTTGCCCGCCTGATGCTGCGGGCCGATCCGGCCGCCCTCGACTAGCGGCGCTTCCTCAGACGCGCCGGATCTTCGCCGGCAGCCCGTTGCGCACCGAAGCGCCCGAAATCGCGTCCACCCACGGCGCCTTGTCGGGCCGCGTCGGGTCCGCCAGGCCGAGGTCGTTGAGATTGACCCCGGCCGCCAGGCGCCGGTCGTCCGGCTGACGCTCGCCGCCGATGCGATGGGCACGGGCGCCGAGTTCGCGGTGGCCGAAGCCGTGCTCGAAAGCCGCCACGCCGCGGGCGATGCCGGCATGCACCATGATGCGCGCCGTGAGGCTGCCGCCCGGTGTCGAGATTTCGGCCAGGTCACCCATTTCCAGGCCCAGCCGTCCGGCATCGTCGGGATGGATCAGGACCGGGTTTTCGGGATGCAGCGCCAGCAAGCGCGTGGCACCGATCGAATACGGATTCTGCAGCGCCGACTTGTAGCTCACCAGTTGCAGCGGCCACTGGTCGGCCGGGAAGTGCTTGCGCATCGGCGTGCCGTCGGCGAAGGACGGCTCGACCCAGCTGGCGCAGCCGCGATTGCGCTTGCCCGACAGGCTGTTCTTCGAGCCGCCGACGTTCTCGTTCCACAGGTGGCACATCGGCTTCATCGGATTGCGCATCCACTCCGGGTTTTCCTCGGCGAACGCATCCTTGCCGGGCTGGTAGCGACCGCCGCGAGTGAGCAGGAAAGCGACCTTCGCGACCTCCTCGGGCTTCAGCGTCTTCGCCATCAGCGGCAATATGCGATCGAGCCCCGCCAGCACGATGTCGTCCTCGCTGGCGTCGGCCACCGGCTCCTTGCCCAGCCAGGCGACATTGGCGCCGCCGCGCAGGTACCAGTCCTCGGGGCCGTCGAGCGCGTAGCGTGCGCCCTCCGCGTCCGCGATGGCGCCCTCGCCGAAACCCGGCAGCTGCATCGCCTTGGCCAGCGCGATGAAGAAGGTTTCCATGCCGACGGCCCTCCCCTCCGGCGTCCTGGATGCCTTCGGTTCGACCACCGGCCAGCGTGCGCCCATGGCCTTCGTCGGCACGCCGTTCCACGGCGCGACCCAGCCCCAACTCTCGTACATCAGCGAATCGGGAACGATGTAGTCAGCAAAGGCGTTGCTCTCGTTGATGAAGGGGTCGATCGAGACGATCAGCGGCAGCTTCTTCGGATCGGCCAGGCCCTGCTCGACGCGCTTGCGCATTCCGGGGATGCCATACACCGGGTTCGACGACCACAGCACCAGCGCCTTGAGGCCGTAGGGATAGCCGCTCAGTCCGCCCGGCAGAAGCTCCGTCGTCAGGCCCGGCGCATTCGGGAACCACGGCGCCGCCGCCGGATAGGGCTTGCCGGCGGCCTTGCGGGCGGCGAATTCGCTGGTCTTCTCGTAAGGCACGTTGCGGCCGAGCGGCGTGCCCGCCGGCTTGACCATGCCCTCGAAGCTGTCGAGGTTGTAGCGCGGCCCTTCGCCGTCGTCCTTGAAGCCGCCGCCGTTGGCGACGAAGCCGCCTTTCCAGTTGATGTTGCCGAGCAGCGCGTTGATGCTCATCAGCGCGTAGGCGTTGTAGAAACCGCTGCCGCTCATCATGCCGCCGTGGGCGATCACCGACGCGCGCTTGCCGTGCGAAGACAGCTCCGAGGCCAGTGCCGCCAGCGTCGCTTCGGGAATGCCGCAAGCTTCGCCGTATGCGGCCATGTCCGAACGCATCGCCTCTTCGCGCAGCAGTTGCAGCGACGACTTGACGTGCACTTCCTGTCCGCCGACCGTCAGGACGGTGTCGACGAACAGCTGCGCGGCGTCGCGCGCCTTATCGTGCAGTACGGTCTTGCCGGCCGCATCGAGGCAGACGAACGCGTCGCCTTCCTTGTAGCGCAGGTCCTCCGCGATGGCGGCACCGAGATCGGAAGCCCGCAGCATGCGTCCCTCGCGCGGATGCTTGGGCTCGACCACCACCAGGTGCGTGGCATTGGAAAACGACGGTTCGCCGTTCTGCTTTGCCAGCGCCTCGTTGGGGAAGCCGAGGAAATGCTTGTCGATGCGCTCGTTCTCGAACAGCCAGCGGATGATGGCCATGGCGAGCGCGCCGTCGGTGCCGGGCCGGATCGGCAGCCAGCGGCTGCGGTCGCCGCTGGCGCGGTTGTCGGCATGGGTGAGCACCGGATCGACCACGATGTAGGACAGCTTGCCCTGGCTGCGCGCCTTCGCGATCAGGCCGCCCTGGCGCTTGAAGGGATTGCCGGCCTGGCCGGGCGCCGTGCCGACGAACAGCACGAATTCGGCGTTGGCGAAGTCCGGCTTGCCGTGCGGCATCCGCTTGAGGTCGCCGAACAGCGCGCCCGAGCCCGAACGGTAGGAACCGCCGCAATACGAACCGTGGCCGAAGAAGTTGAGCGTGCCGTAGGATTTCTGGAAGAAGCGGCGGGCGAAGTTTTCGCGGCCGTCATTGACGCTCGACAACACCGCCACCTGGTTGACGCGCGGCCCGAGTTCCGGCTTGTCGGGGTCGATCGGCGTCGTGAGATCGCGCAGGCTGCCGAGGCCCTCGACCATGCCTTCGCCGAAGAGGTTGCCGCCTTCGACCACTTCCTTGACCAGTTGCTCGAAGGAAATCGGCGCCCACTGGCCGCTGTTGCGCGGGCCGACGCGCTTGAGCGGCGTCAGCACCCGGTAGGGCGAATCCATCTGCTGCGCCACGGCGTTGCCGCGCCCGCAGGCGGTCGAGCGGCCCTCGAGCCCCTTGCCGCCGAGCGCCGAGATGGCGACGAAGCTCTCGCGCACGCTGGCCTTCATCGGCAGGTGCGGATCGGTCGACAACGGGCTGTAGGGATTGCCGGCAACGCGCAACACCTTGCCCGAAGCGCGATCGACGCGCACCCGCACGCCGCACATCGTCGTGCAGCCGAGGCAGGTGGTGTAGCTGACCTGCTGCTGCGGATTGATTTCGAGCCGGCCGTCGCGATCGACGCGGAATTCCGGCGCCGGCGCATCGCCGGCGGTCTTGTGCTTCGGCGCGTCGCGGCCGAGGAGCTTGCCCACCATGCGGCCGGCCGTCTCCGAGTAGCCGGCGGCGAAGGCGGCAAGACCGCCGAGGGCGAGGACTTGACGTCGTTTGCTGATGCTCATGATCGATCTCCTCAGGCTTGCGCCGGTTCATCCCAACGGATGACGCCGGTCAGGACGATGTAAAGGACGAGGCACAGGCCGACCGTGCCGATGATGCCGAGCAGGCTGTCCGGCGTCAGGTGCAGCGTGTAGGCATGCCCCGTGGCGCCGATCTTCGGCAGGCTCTGGCCGCCCATGAAGACCACCCAGCGCACGAACCACGCGCCCTGCACGGCGAGCAGCGCCGGCAGCAGCAGCGCATGGCGCCGGCGTGCCAGCCACAGGGTGAGCGCCATGCTGGAGGCCAGCCAGAGCATGGGCCCCAGCCAGCCGCGGTCCATGCTCGCCAGGGCCTGCCCCGCCGGGCCTTGCGGACCGGTCGCGGCCATCAGCAGCCATGCCGCCAGAAGGACCAGGCTGACCCATTGAGTCAGTTCAAGCCAGCGGTTGAGCAAGGGCGCGGCGGTCTTGCCCGCCGCCGCTTCGAGCAGGCCGGTCAGCCCTAGTCCGCCGGCCAGGGCGGTGACGACGAACAGCAGCGGCAGCACCGGCGTGTTCCATAGCGGACGCGCATCGACCACCATCACTTCCATGCCGGTGTAGGTCAGCACCAGCGCTGCACCGAGAGCGGCGACGATCGCGGCGACGCCGATGGCGGCGGGATTGTCATGACCGCCGTAGGCCAGCGCCCGGTACAGGCCGGCGAAGCGTCCGCCGCGTCCGCCCGCGTCCGACAGCGCCGGGCGCAGATTCAGCCAGGCATAGAGCAGCAGGCCGGCCAGATACACCGGAATGAAGAACGCGCCCCAGGCCATCCACGAACCGAGATTCGGGTGCAGGTAGAAATTGAGGAAGCGCCCCGGTTGGTGGAGGTCGGCCAGCAGCGCCACCGGCGCCGCCAGCCCGCAGACCAGCGCAGCCAGCAGCGCCCGGCGCGAGACCCCGCGCCATTCGTGACGGCGCCAGACGAGGCCGGGCAGCGAGACGAAGAAGGCGGCGGTCGACAAGCCGATGAGGAAAAAGTACTGCACGGCCCACGGCAGCCATCCGGGTTCGCGGGCGAAGCCGAGCACTTCGACGGTGGTGTTCATGATCATCCTCCCTGATGGTCCGGGCGCCACATCGTCGCGGCGGCGGAAACGCCGTCCACACGGCCGTCGAGACGTTCGTCGAGGCCGATGTAGAAGACGCGCGGGTTGGTGCCGGCCTCGGGCTTCAGCACTCGCGTCTTGCCCTCGGCGGCCTTGAGGCGCCGGCTGATGTCGCTCGCCGGGTCGTTGATGTCGCCGAAGATGCGCGCGCCGCCGACGCAGGTTTCGACGCAGGCCGGCAACAGTCCGGCTTCGATGCGGTGCGCGCAAAACGTGCACTTGTCCGCCTTGCCGGTGCGATGGTTGATGAAGCGCGCATCGTAGGGACAGGCCTGCACGCAATAGGCGCAGCCGACGCAACGCTCGCCGTCGACCAGCACGACGCCATCCTCGCGCTTGAAGGTGGCGCCGACCGGGCAGACGGGGATGCAAGGCGGCTGTTCGCAGTGGTTGCACAGGCGCGGCACCACGGCGAGGCCGGAGCGGCCGTCCGTCTCGACCGTGTAGGTCGCCACCACGGTGCGGAAATCGCCTTCCGGCAATGCGTTTTCCATGGCGCAGCCGACGGTGCAGGCCTGGCAGGCGATGCAACGGCTGGTGTCCACCAGCATCGCCCAGTGCGGGCCGGGTTCCGCCGCCATCGCCACCGGCGCGGCGAGGCCAGCGGTCAACACCGGCAATTGCGCCAGGAAGTTGCGCCGGGAGAGATCGGGATGAGCGTTCATGCGAGGCTCCTGGGAAGAAGACGAGCCGAGCTTAGGCCGACCGCTCCGCGGCGGAAATTGGAAGATCAATGGATCGGAATAGGGAAATTTCCCTATTTCGCATGCGGGCGGACGACGGCCCGGACGCCTTCCCGGCGGTTGGCTCGCGCGGGGAAACGGCGTTCGCTCAGGACTTCTTGGCGTCGACGGCCTTTTCGAGCTCGACGCGCGTCATCTTCGAGCGCCCGCGGATGCCGCGGCGTTGCGCCTCGGCGTAGAGCTGTTCGTAGGTGCGGCCCTTCTCACCGCTGTGCGAGCGCAGGCCGCCGCGTCGCGGCGCCGGCATGTCCTTGGTCGAGGTGCGGCTGGCGTGCTTCGCCTCGCCGTGCTGGGCGCGCTCCTTGTTCACCGTGCGAGCGGCGATTTCCTCGGCCGTGTCCTCGCTCTTGCCGCGGCTTTTCAGGCTTTCCTTGATGTGGCCGTATTGGCGTTCGCGCTTGGCGCTCCATTGACGTTGCGGCATGGCGGCCTCACGTATTCACGACCTCGCCGCCGTTCGGGTGCAGCACCTGTCCCGTCATGTAGCTCGAATCGCGGCTGGCGAGGAAGACGAAGCTCGGCGAAATCTCGTCGGGCTGGCCGACGCGGCCGAGCGGCACGTCCTGCCCGAACTTGCCGACCTTCTCGGGCGGGAAGGTCGACGGAATCAGCGGCGTCCACACCGGCCCCGGCGCTACCGCATTGACGCGGATGTTGCGCTCGGCGAGCTGTGTGGACAGCGAGCGCGTGAAGCTGATGATCGCGCCCTTCGACGAGGCGTAGTCGAGCAGGTGCGAGCTGCCGCGATAGGCCGTAACCGACGAGGTGTTGATGATGCATCCGCCCTCGCGGATGTGGGGCAGCGCCTCGCGGCAGAGGTCGAACATGGCGAAGAAGTTGGTCTTGAAGGTGCGCTCGAGCTGCTCGTGCGTGACGTCCTCGATGCGCTCCTGCGGGTGCTGCTCGGCAGCGTTGTTCACGACGATGTCGATGTGGCCGAAGACTTCGACCGTCTTGCGCACCACTTCGGCCACGAAGTCGGGATCGCCGAGGTCGCCCGCGATCAGCTGGCAGCGCCGGCCCGCTTCGAGGATGGCGTCGCGCGTGATCTTGGCGTCGTCGTGCTCGTCGAGGTACACCACCGCGACGTCGGCGCCCTCCTTCGCGAAGCAGATCGCCGTCGAGCGGCCGATGCCGCTGTCGCCGCCGGTGACGATCGCCACCTTGTCCGCCAACTTGCGGCTGCCGACGTAGTTGCGCGCCAGCGACTGCGGCGCCGGGCGCATCTCGGACTCGATGCCGGGCTGCCGCTCCTGGTGCTGCGGCTCGGGCTTGCGTTCCATCACTTCGCTCATGGTTCCTCCTGGGTTCGGCGCGACCGGGCAATGCCCATGCCCGAAGGCATGCACGTTGCCGAGGCGCCGCATGCATCTCGCGGACATCAGGCCACTCGTCGCGCGTCATCCGGGCTGGCTGGCGCTCGGCGTCGCCCTGCTCCTCGTCGCGCTTTGCGAGGCGCTCGCCTGGCCGTTCCTGCGCGCGCCGCTCGAACGCCTGCTGGCCGCGCGGCTCGAGCGCCGCGTGGTGGTCGGCGACGGCTTCGGCGTCCGCTTCATCGGCCCGCTGCGCCTGCGCGGCGACCTGCTCGTCATCGCTCCGCCGGCCGCCGGTCCGGTCTTCATCGACGGCGACGGCAAGCCGCGCGACCTGCTGCGCGCCGAGCGCTTCGCCCTGTCGCTGCCGTGGTCCTCGGTGCTGCGCCTCGTAGGCGGCGACGACGCTCCTCTGGTCGTGCGCAATCTCGACGTCGCGCGCCTCGAGGCCGGCCTGCGACGCGACGCCGACGGCCGCGCGAACTGGACCTTCGGCGAACGCAAGCCGCCGGACGCCGAACCGAGCCTGCCGCGCTTCGAGCGGCTCGCCGTCGCCGCCGGCCGCATCGGCTTCGACGATGCGCGGCTCAGGCTCGCCTTCGATGCCACCCTGCGCACGCTCGAAGGCAGCGGCGTCGCCGGCACGCAAGCCGCCGGCCTCGAAATCGCGGCGACCGGCCGCTACCGCGGTGCGCCGCTCTCGGCCCGCGCCCGGTCGAGCGGCATGCTGGCGCTCGCCGAATCCGGCCAGGACGATCCGCCGGTGCCGGTGTTCGTCGAGTTGCGCATCGGCGACAGCGAGCTGGTGCTCGACGGCCGCGGCCGCGACCTGCTGCGCCTGCAGGCGTTCAACGGCCAGTACCGCATCAAGGGCAAGTCGCTGTCGGGCATCGGCGACGTACTGAAGGTCGCGCTGCCGACCACGGGTTCGTTCTCCTCCGCCGGCAGCGTCGTCAAGGACGGCAGCGTGTGGAACGTGCTCGTCGACCGTTTCGCCGTCGGCGAAAGCCGCCTGCATGGCCGCTTCCGCTACGACCGCGGCCGCCAGCCCCCGCTGCTGACGGGCGAACTCGGCGGCACGCGGCTCGACCTGCCTGACCTGGTCCCCGCCTTCGGCGGCCGCCCGCGCGACATCCCCAAGCAGCCCCGGGACCGCCTGCTGCCGCGGCGCGAATTCGACATTCCATCGCTCGGTTTCATGAACGCCGACGTCGTCGCGCGCCTCGATCGCTTCACGCTCGGCACCGCCTGGCTCGAGCCGATGGAACCCCTCAAGCTGCGCATCATGCTGCGCGACAGAATGCTGAGCCTCGAGGGCGTGGAAGCCCACACCGCACGCGGCGACCTGCGCGGCCGGGTGGCGATCGACGCCCGCCGGCACGTGCCGCTGTGGACCATCGACGTCGCCTGGTCCGGCGTCGACCTCGATCGCTTCGTCAAGGCGCGCGACGTCGCCGCGCCGAAGGGCAAGGCCGCGGACGGCAAGCCCGGCTACATCAGCGGCGTGCTCGGCGGACGCGCCAAGCTTCACGGCCGCGGGCGCTCCACCGCGGCGATGCTCGCCTCGCTCGACGGCAGCTCGCAATGGTGGGTCGGCAACGGCCGCATCTCGCGCCTGCTCGTGGAACTCATCGGCCTCGACATCGCGCAGAGCCTCGGCGTGATGGTGACCGGCGACGAGCGCCTGCCGGTGCGCTGCGCCGTCGCCAGTCTCACCGTGGACCAGGGAGTCATGCGGCCCGACACCGCGGTCATCGAGACCGACCTGACCACGACGCGCGCGACCGGCGCGATCTCGCTCGCCGACGAGCGCCTGGCGTTGCGCTTCACCGCCCACCCGCGCAACGTCTCCCCTTTGGCGTTGCGCTCTCCCGTGCGTGTCGAAGGCACGTTCGCCGACCCGGAGGTGATCCTCGACCCGGTCTCGATCGGCTCGCGCGTCGCCGCCGCTGCTGCCTTGGCTGCCGTGGCACCTGCTGCTGCCTTGCTGGCGCTCATCGATCTGGGGGATTCGGAGAAGGCTGTGTGCCGGGATGCGATTGAACGTTTGCGGGGCGCTGAAAGGCGCAGCAAGTAGTCGGACGCTCGCACCAAGGGCGGCGGGTGTCCGCCTCCCTTCGTGTCCCCCGGACCGGGCTGGCGCCCGCTCCTCCTCCTTTACCTACGGGAGGCGGACACCCGCCACCCTTGTGCATACGCCGCTGGTTCTCCTGCAAAGAGGCATGGCCTCACCGCTCGGGACGGTGGGGGTGCTGCTGCGCGCAGGTAAAGAAGGAGGAGCGGGCGTCAGCCCGATCCGGGTGACACGGAGCGCAGCAGCACCCCCACCGGCCCGAGCCAACCCACCTCAAGACGGGACCCGGGGTAGACAAAAACTAAACACACCTCCGCCGCCGCTCCACCGCCTCGATCTTGAGTATCTGCCGATACTTCGTCACCGTCCGGCGCGCCACCACCAGCCCCTGCCGCGCGAGCTGGCGCGCGATCTCGGCGTCCGACAGCGGCGCCTCGGGCCGCTCGGCCGCGATCATGTCCTTGATCAGCCCGCGGATGGCCGTCGCCGAACACTTGCCCCCGCTGGCGGTGACCATGGCGCGCGAGAAGAAATACTTGAGCTCGAACACGCCGAGCGGCGTCGCCATGAATTTGTTGTTGGTGACGCGCGACACCGTGGATTCATGCACCCCCACCTCGTCCGCGATCTCGCGCAGGCCGAGCGGCTTCATCGCCAAGGCGCCGTATTCGAGGAAGTGCTTCTGGCGCTTGACGATGGCCTGGGCGACGCTGAGGATGGTGGCGAAGCGCTGGGCGACGTTGCTGATGGTCCAGCGCGCCTCCTGCAGGTGCGCCGCCAGTTCCGCGTGCTGGCCGTTGCGGGTGCGCTGGAACATCTCGGCATAGACGTGGTTGAGCCGCACCTTCGGCACGATTGCCGGGTTCAGCTGCGCCGTCCATTCGCCGCGCACCTTGCGCACGATCACGTCGGGCGTCACGTACTGCACGTTGGGCGAGCCGAAGCGCCAGCCGGGCCGTGGATCGAGGTGCCGGATGCCTTCCATGGCGCGCTGGATCGCCAGCGGTTCGCAGCCGAGGCGCCGCGCCATGCCGGCGACGTCCTTCGCCGCCAGGCTGTCGAGCTGCTCGGAGATGATGCGGCGCGCGAGTTCGCGGTCGCGTTCGTCGGGGATCGCCGGCAGTTGCAGCAGCAGGCATTCGGCGACGCTGCGCGCGCCGACGCCGGCCGGGTCGAGCGACTGCACGCGCCGCAAGGCGATGTGCAATTCCTCGGCGGTCGCCGGCGGATCGAGCTCCGTCACGCGCGCCAGTTCGGCGGTGTCGAAGCGCAGGTAGCCATCGTCGTCGAGCGATTCGACGATCAGCCGCGCCAGCCCCATGTCGCGCGCCGGCAGGTTGAGCACGCGGATCTGCCCGTGCAGGTGGTCGCGCAGCGAGACCTCGACGGCGCGCATTTCCATGATGTTGACCTCGCCGTCGCTGCTGCCGCGCGGCGGCGAGACGCCGTCGGCCTGCCAGCTCTCGCGCTCGCCGGCGGCGTCCGCCTCGGCCGTGGTCTGGATGCGCTCGGTCGCGGCCTGGGGCGGCGCGCCGTCCTCGGCCCGCTCCGGCGAAGCGTCTTCGTCGGATTCGTCCGCCTCGAGGAAGGGGTTGCTGCCGAGGGCCTTGTGCACCTCCTGGGCGAAGTCGATCGAGGATAGCTGCAGCAGCCGCACCGCGCGCTGGAGGCGCGGCGACATCGTCTGCTGCTGGCGATGTTCGAGAGTCAGGTTCATCGATGGCATCTCGCGGACTCCTCCTTGCTGAACCGCGTTCGACGCAACAGCCGTGCCATCCGAAAACCGCGCCCGCCGCCCCGGTACGGACGCGCGACAGCGCGCACAACCGCCCGTCGGCTTACAGGATCGCGGCCAGATTTGCGGCAATTGCTGCGCCGCCTGCCGATTCACCTTGCGCGGCACGGCGATTGCCTCCCGGGACTCATCGCGGCGTCCCCGCCGTCAGACCCAAGGAGAAAGCAATGCCCACCACCCGTTCCGGCACGAGTTCCAGCCGCGGAAGCTCGTCCGCCCAAAACGAAATCATCTCGATGCTGAAGGAGGACCACAAGCGCGCCAAGAAGGCCTTCGCCGACTTCGAAAAGCTCGACGTGCACGAAGACAGCGAGGAATGCCAGGCGCTGGTGCAGCAGACCATCGGCGAACTCGAGGTGCACGCCGCCCTGGAAGAGGAAATCTTCTATCCGGCCGCCCGCGGCGCCCTCGACGAGGAAGACCTGATCGACGAGGCCGAGGTCGAGCACATGACCCTGCACATGCTCGTCGAGCAGCTCAAGGACATGGCGCCCGAGGAAGAGAAATACGCCGCCACCTTCAAGGTGCTCGGCGAATACGCCAAGCACCACATCGAGGAAGAAGAGAAGGAAATGCTGGGCCAGATCGCCAAGGCCAAGCTCGACTGGGACGGCCTGCTGCAGCAGATGACCGAACGCCGCGAGGAGCTCATGGAGCAGTTGATGCCGGGCGAAGCGCAGGCGCCGTCGGCGAAGGGCAAGAAGGCCAAGCCGAAGCAGAAGGAGGAAAAGGGCAAGGGTCGCGCGAGCCAGCGCGAAACCGAGGAAATGGAAGAGGAAACAGAAGAACTCGCGGACGGCGATTGGGAACGTCCGCCCTATACGGATCCGGCGCTGAACGAGGAGTGACGGGGACAGCGGCGGCGCCTAGCGCCGCCGCGCCCGCCATTCCCGCAACCGCCGAGGAGGAGCCACGCCATCATGCCCACCCTGATCGTGTTTTCGCATTTGCGCTGGAGCTTCGTCTACCAGCGTCCGCAGCATCTCATGTCTCGCCTCGCACGCCGCTACCGCGTGCTGTTCTTCGAGGAACCGGTTTTCGAACGCGGCTGCCGGCCGCGCATCGAGACCGTCCCGCACGGGCCGAACATCGACGTCCTCTGCCCGCACACGCCCGTCGAGGCCGTCGGCTTCCATGACGACCAGCTCTCGGTGCTCAAGCCCCTGCTTGCCGAATACCTGCGCGAAAACGCGATCGACGACTATCTGGTCTGGTTCTACACGCCGATGCCGCTGCCGCTGATATCGCAATTGCACCCGCGCGCGGTGATCTACGACTGCATGGACGAGCTGACCGCGTTCAAGGACGCGCCGCGCCAGCTCTACCAGCGCGAGACCGCGCTGCTGAAGGTCGCCAGCACGGTGTTCACCGGAGGGCCTTCGCTCTACGAATCGCGCCGCAACCTCCACCCCAACGTGCATTGCCTGCCGAGCGCCGTCGACGGCCGCCACTTCTCGCCGGCGAACCTGAACGCCGACAGCGAGGAAGCCCGCCGCGCCGCCGAGTTGCAGGCGCATGTCCGCGGTCCGCGCCTGGGCTTCTTCGGCGTCATCGACGAGCGGCTCGACCTGGCGCTGGTCGAGGCCGTGGCCGATGCCCGGCCGCAATGGCAGCTCGTCATGGTCGGGCCGGTCGCCAAGATCGACCCGGCACGCCTGCCCCGCCGGCCGAACATCCACTGGCTCGGCATGCAGTCCTACGAGCTGCTGCCGCACCTGATCGCTGCGTGGGACGTCGGCCTGCTGCCGTTCGCGCGCAACGAGGCCACGCGCTTCATCAGCCCGACCAAGACCCTCGAATACATGGCGGCGGAAAAGCCCGTCGTCAGCACGCCGATCAACGACGTCGTGGCGCTCTACGGCGACGTCGTGCGCGTGGCCGGCGCGCCGGACCAATTCATCCGCGCCTGCGAGGAAGCGCTGGCCGAGACCGAAGCCGCACGCACCCGCCGCATCGGCGAGATGCTCGCCACCGTCTGGCGCGTGTCGTGGGACAACGCGGCCGACACCATCCACGCCATCCTCGACCAGGAATTGCAGAAGCCGAAGCCCTCGACTTCCGGCGCGCTGCGCGAACTCGGCGGCCTCGCGCCGCAGGGCGGCCGGGGCGCCGGGCCGCAGGTCGCCGGTGCCGGCAAGGGCCGCGCCTCGCGCGAAGTGCGCCACCTGATCATCGGCGCCGGCCCCACCGGGCTGGCCGCCGCCTACCACCTGGGCCAGGAAGCGCCGCGCGACGAGACGCTGGTCGTCGAACGCGAGGAAACCGTCGGCGGCTGGTGCCGCTCGGTCCAGCAGAACGGCTTCACGTTCGACTACGCCGGCCACATCATGTTCTCGAACGATCCCTACGTGCTCGACCTCTACGAGCGCCTGCTCGGCGACAACGTGCACTGGCAGAACCGCGAGGCCTGGATCTACAGCAAGAACGTCTACACCCGCTATCCGTTCCAGGGTTCGCTCTACGGCCTGCCGCCGCAGGTGCTCAAGGAATGCCTGGTCGGCGCCATCGAAGCCCGCTTCGGGCCGCTCAAGGGCGACAAGGCCGCCGAGCGCCGCGAGCCGGCGAACTTCGAAGAATTCATCTACAAGGTCTGGGGAAGCGGCATCGCCAAGCACTTCGCGATTCCGTACAACGAGAAGCTGTGGGCGGTGCCGCTCGCCGAGATGGAGACTTCCTGGCTCGGCGGCCGGGTGCCGCTGCCCGACCTCGAACAGATGATCGAGGGAGCGCTCGAGCCGACGCCGCCGCCGATGGGGCCGAACGCGCGCTTCGGCTATCCGCTGCGCGGCGGCTTCCAGGCGCTGATGAACGGCTTCCTGCCGCACCTCAAGGCCGACCTCGCGCTGAAGACCGGGGTGCTCCACGTCTCGCCGGCGCAGCGCACCGTCCGCCTCGACGACGGCCGCTCGATACGCTTCGACCGCCTGATCAGCAGCATGCCGCTGCCGCGCCTGGTCGAAGCCTGCGGCAGCGAGGCGCCGCCGGAAGTCCAGGCGGCCGCCAAGGCGCTGCGCCACGTTTCCGTGCGTTGCGTGAACCTCGGCATCGGCCGCGAAAAGCTCACCGACAAGCACTGGATCTACTACCCCGAGGACACGGTGTTCCACCGCATCTTCGTCCAGGGCAACGCCAGCCCGTACTGCAACCCGCCGGGCGGCTTCGGCCTCACCTGCGAGATCAGCTACAGCCCGGCCAAGCCCCTGCCCTGCGACGGCACGGCGCTCATCAAGCGAATCATCGAGGACTGCCGCAAGGTCGGCATGATCCGCGCCGACGATCCGGTGATCGCCGCCAACCAGGTCGACCTGCCGTGCGCCTACGTCGTCTATGACCAGGCGCGGGCGCAGAACGTCGCACTGATCCGCGAGTGGCTGTCGGGCTTCGGCATCATCCTCGCCGGCCGCTACGCCGAGTGGGAGTACTACAACTCCGACCATGCCTTCGTCGCCGGCCGCAAGGCCGCCGAGGAGGCGCTCGGCAGCGCCGCGGCGAAACGCATGGCGAAAGCCGGCTGACACGGGCACAAGCCTTGCCGTCCGAGCCGCGCCCCCAACCCCCAAGGAGATCGTCATGAAAAAACGCATCCTCGTTTCCAGTCTCGTCGTCGCGATGATCGGCGCCTTCGCCGGCACCGCCGCGGCGCAGAGAGACCGCTCCGAGCGCGACATGTCGTCCGGCAGCGACATGAAGTCGGACATGAAGTCCGACATGAAATCCGGCAGCAGCTCGATCGGCCAGTTCGTCGACGACGCCACGGTGACGACGCGCGTCAAGTCGCGCTTCGCGCGCGACGACCAGGTCAGCGCCATGAACATCAACGTCGACACCAACGGCGGCGTCGTTCAGCTCTCCGGCTACGCCGGCAGCGAAGCCGAGAAATCGCGCGCCGCCGAGATCGCCGGCCAGGTGCCGGACGTCAAGTCGGTGCAGAACAACATCGTCGTGCGCGGCAGCGGCGAAACGGGCAACATGGGCTCCGGCAGCACCAGCGGCTCGGGCAGCACCGGGGGCTCGGGCAGCTACGGCACGCCGAGCGGTTCCGGCAGCGGCATGAACCGCTGATCCTGCATCAGCGTTCGTCCGGCGCCCCGGCGGAGCTCCGCGAGCTCGTCGCCCGGCGCCGGCGCTCCGCCCGGCGCTCGTCGTGGATGCGCCCGAGGGCGGCGCCGAACAGCAGTATCTGCGACGAGTAGTAGATCCACAGCATCAGCACCACGAACGACCCCGCCGCCCCGTAGCTCGACGCCACCGAGCTGCGGCCGAGGTAGAGCCCGATCAGGTACTTGCCGATGGTGAACAGGATCGCGCTCGCCACGGCCGAGATCCACACGCCGGTCGTGCTCGGCGGGCGGTCCGGCAGCCAGCGCACCAGCGCCGCGAAAGCAATGCTCAGCACGGCGATCGAGACGCCGATGTCGAACATCGACGCCATCAGCTTGAGCGCCGCGTAGCGCGACGACAGCCACGCCGTCAGCGCGGCGAGCGCCGCCGACACCACCAGCGAGACGATCGCCAGGAAGCCGCAGCCGAGCAGCAGCGCGAAGGCCGTCAGGCGCACGCGCAGGAAGGCGCTCAGCGCCGACGGTTCCGGCTCGATGCGGCCGATCAGGTTCAGCGTGCGGCGCAGCTCGACGAAGGCGCCCGACGCGCCGACCAGCAGCGTCGCCACGCCGGCCAGTGCCGCCGTCGTGCCGCCGGGTTCCTTCCACGCCGTCTCGATCATGCCCTCGATCGCCTGCGCCGCCGTCGATCCGACCATGCCTTCGATCTGGCCCACGACCTGCCCGCGTGCCGCCTCGGGACCGAACACGGCGCCCGCGATGGCGATGGTGATCACCAAGAGCGGCGCCAGCGCGAAGACCGTGTAGAACGCGATCGACGCCCCGAGCTGCGGCCCGTCGGCGTCGATCCAGCGCTCGGCCCCGCCGACCAGCACATGCAGCGGCTCGCGCAGCGGGGGCGGCACCAGGCGCCAGAATCTTTGCTGCCATTTCGCGAAATCCATGGACCTTCCCCTGCACGCGGCATGCCCGGCGCGCCGCGGGTATGGAAACTGCCAGTGGTCTTGCGTATCGCAGATCGTCGGAGAACCGAAATGCACCGTCCACGAATCCAGCCCTTGCCCCTGACCGTCCTGTCCGCCGCCGCGCTCGCCCTCGCCGCCTGCACCACGGCGCCGCCCTCGCCGCCGGCCAACATCGGCCTCGCCGAAGCGGCCATCGAGTCCGCCCACACCGCGGGCGCCGACGAAGCCGCGCGCGCCGAGATGGACAACGCGCGCGCCAAGCTGGCGAGCGCCCGCCAGACCAACCGCACCGGCAACCCGATCCTCGCCGCGCAGCTCGCCGACGAGGCCGAGGTCGATGCCCACGTGGCGCGCGCCAAGACCGCCTACCTGCGCTCAGCCAAAGCGCTCGACCTGGCGGAGACCGACCTGCGCACGCTCGAAAGCAAGCCGTTGCCCACGCCGGCCCCGGCCCCTGCGCCGGCACGTTGATCTCGAGGAGCACGCCATGAACAAAGCCCGAATTGCCGCCTCCCTGACCGCTGCCGCCGCCTTGCTGGCGGCCGCCTGCCAGACCGCGCCGATGCGCAACGCGATGCTCGACGACGCGCGCATGACCGTCGCGCGCCTGCGCGCCGACGACGGCGTCCTGCGCATGGCGACGGGCCAGCTCGCCGACGCCGAGAACGCCCTGGCGCGCGCCGAGAACGCATGGCAGAGCGGACACGACGAGCCCACCGTGCGCCATCTTTCCTACCTCGCCCTGCAGCGCGCCAGCATCGCCGAGAACATCGCCGCCGCCCGCATCGCCGACGTGCGCACGCGCCAGACGCTCGCCGCGCGCGACCGCCTGGCCGGCGAACGCGCGGAAATCATCGCGCGCATGTCGCAGCAGCAGCAACTGGCCCAGGCGCAGGCCGCGCAGGTGGACGCCGCCCGCGACGCCGAGCGCGAGGAAGCCCTGCGGCGCCAGCTCGCGCTGATGCAGGGTTACCCGACCGGCTACGGCATGGTCGTCAGCTTCCAGGACCGGCTGTTCCTGTCGGACCGCGAACTGCTGCGCGGCAGCGGCGAACGCACGGCGGAGCGCATCGCCGAGATCCTGCGCGAGCATCCCGACCGCCGCGTCATGATCTCCGGCCTCGGCATGGCCAGCGACGACCTGTCGCAGCGCCGCGCCCGCGTGGTGCGCGACGCACTCATCGCCGCCGGCGTGTCGCCCGAGCGCATCGAAGTGCCGAGCGCCGATGAGCTGCGCGGCTACACCGGCGCGCCGGCAGCCGCCAGCCGCCGCGGTGTCGACGTGCTGTTCTCCGACGCCCAGGGCAACTTCGCCGCGCGCTGATCCGGCAACGTGAAGGCCGCTGGCTTCCCTGCCGCCGAGCGGCGCGGCCGGGTGGGCAAGGGCCTTCTGGCGATCGGCCTGATCTTCCTGCTCAAGGCCGCGCAGACGCTGATGGTGCCGATCGCGCTGGCGATCGTGCTGACCTTCGTCCTCGCCACCCCCGTGCGCCTGATGCGCAACCGCGGCATCCCCGAGGTCTATGGCGCCCTCGTCCTGGTGTTCGCCCTGATCGGCGTCATGGGCGTCGTCACCAGCGCCGTCATCGGCCCGGCGACGCAGTGGTGGGAGCGCGCGCCGGCGACCCTCGACCAACTGGTGGCGCAGTTCGACCGCCTGCGCGCCGCGATCCCGGTGCTGGCGCCGCCCGAACCGCCGCGGCCCACCGAGCGCACGCCGCGCGCGTCTCCCTCCCCCGCCCCGGACCCGCTCAAGGAGCGCATCGCCAGCGAGGGCCTGGCGCTGACCGGCGCCGTGATCGGCCGCATCGTCTCGTTCTCGGTGTCGACGGCGGCGATGGTGATCCTGCTCTACTTCCTGCTCTCGTCGGAGCACTGGATGCTGGCGCGCACCGTCGAGGCGATCCCGCGGCGCCGCTCGCGGGCGCTGCTGCTGCTCGGCGTGCGCAGCGCGCAGCGCGAGATCGGCCGCTTCCTCGGCACGCTGAGCGTCATCAACGTCGGCGTCGGCATCGTCACGGCGTTGGCAATGACCGCGATCGGCCTGCCGAACCCGGTGCTGTGGGGAACCGTCGCGGGCGTGCTGAACTTCATCCCCTACATCGGCCCGATCATCATCGCCGGCATGCTGCTGCTGGCCGGCGTCGCCAGCTTCGACAGCCCCGGCCTGATCCTCGCGCCGGCCGGCGCCTTTGCGCTGATCCACGCCGTGGAGAGCAACTTCGTCAGCCCGTGGCTGATGGGGCGCCGCCTCGCCCTGAGCCGCGTGTCGATCTTCCTCTCGGTGATGTTCTGGGGCTGGATGTGGGGCATCGTCGGCGCCATGATCGCCGTGCCGGTGCTCATCGGCGTGCGCAGCGCCTGCCGCTACAACCGCCGCCTGCGCTGGCTCGACGCCTACCTCAAGGCCGAGAACGTCGCCTCGCCGAGCCTGCGTTCGCTGCTGCAATGACGTTGCGTGCGCAGGCACGATCGATGCCCAAGGGCCGCATGTCGTCCGCAGCGCGCTACGAGGATCTGCCCCCGCCGCAATCGCTTCCGGCGCGGAACGAACGCACCCATGCGCGCGCGCTGGCCCGCGCCGTGGGGCGGGCGCCGACCGGCGGCAACCACGTCACGGTGCTGCTCGACGGCCCGCAGACCTACGCCGCCATGTTCGACGCCATCGAGCGGGCGCGCGACCACATCAACATCGAGTACTACACCATCGAGGCCGAAGGCCCCGGCGCCGAACTGGCGCGGCGCCTCATCGCCAAGCGCCGCGAAGGCGTCGCCGTGAACCTGCTGTTCGACAGCTTCGGCTCGCTCGGCACCACCGGCCGCTACTTCGCGGCGCTGCGCGAAGCCGGCGTCCATCTATGCGAATACAACCCGCTCGGGCGGCTGACCACGCTGCTCGGACGCGCGCTGCACCGGCGCGACCACCGCAAGGTGATGGTCATCGACGGCCGCGTCGGCTTCATCGGCGGCGTGAACATCAGCGGCGTCTACTCCGTCGGCTCGGCCCACGTCATGTCGGGGCGCGGACGCGCGAAGAGCGGCTGGCGCGACACCCACGTTCGCATCGAAGGCCCGGTCGTCGCCGGCCTCCAGCGCATGTTCGCCCGCCACTGGCAGCGCTGCGCCGGCGCGCCGCTGCAGCCGGCGAACTACTTCCCGCCGCTGGCGGTGCGCGGCGAGCATCGCGTCACCGTCGCCGCCAGCGAGGCCGGCATGCGGCGCAACCCGTTCTACCGCGCCCTCCTGGCGGCGATCGAAAGCGCGCGCGAACGCATCCAGCTCACCTGCGCCTACTTCGTGCCGACCCGCCGCCTGCTGCATGCGCTGGTGGCGGCGGCCAACCGCGGCGTCGACGTGCGGCTGGTGCTGCCCGGCTTCACCGACTTCTGGGCGCCGCTGCATGCCGGCCGCTCGCACTACGGCTACCTGCTGCGCGCCGGCGTGCGCATCTTCGAACGCCGCGACACGCTGCTGCACGCCAAGACCTGCGTCATCGACGGGGTCTGGGCCAGCGTCGGCTCCAGCAACATCGACTGGCGCAGCTTCCTCCACAACGCCGAAGCCGACATCGTCGTCCTCGACGCGGGATTCGGCAGTCATTTCGAGCGGGTCTTCGATGATGACGTTGCGCGGTGCCATGAGGTGAGCCTTGACGACTGGCTGGCGCGCGGGAATTTTCATCGAATCAAGGAGTGGCTGGCGTTGCGGGTGGAGTTTCTTCTTTAGGTGTGTTTGTCCCGTGGTGAGGTGGGTTGGCTCGGGCCGATGGGGGTGCTGCTGCGCTCCGTGTCACCCGGATCGGGCTGGCGCCCGCTCCTCCTTCTTTACCTACGCGCAGCAGCACCCCCACCGTCCCGAGCGGTGGCACCCTGCCTCTTTTGCGCGAAAACCCACGGGCGTATCCAGCCAAGGATGGTGGGTGTCCGACTCCGCAGGTAAAGGAGGAGGACCGCGCGCGGGCGCGGTCCGGGGGACACGGAGGAGTCGGACACCCGCCGTCCTTGGCGCGCAGGCGGTTGCCGACACCACGAAACTACTGAACAACCGGCGCCATCCCCCCGGCCAAAAAAGTCCTCACCACCGGCAACCCCAACTCCCGCCGGAACCAAGCGATCGTCTCCGATAACCCATCCTCGAGCGACACCCTTGGCTGCCAACCCAGATGCTTGCGCGCGCGTGAAATGTCCGGCCGGCGCCGGCGCGGATCGTCGGCGGGCAGCGGCTTCCGGACCAAGGTCGAGCGGCTGCCGGTGAGCCGCAGCACCTTCTCGGCCAGTTCGAGCACCGTGTGCTCCGTGGGATTGCCGATGTTGATCGGCTCCTGCAGGTCGCAATCCATCACCCGCAGCAGGCCTTCGACCGTGTCGTCGACGTAGCAGAAGCTGCGCGTCTGCTCGCCGTCGCCATAGACCGTCAGCGGTTCGCCGCGCAGCGCCTGGACGATGAAGTTGCTGACCACGCGGCCGTCGCCCGGCGAGAGGCGCGGGCCGTAGCTGTTGAAGATGCGCGCGACGCGAAACACCACGCCGCGCTCGCGGCCGTAGGCGAAGTACAGCGCTTCGGCGCAGCGCTTGCCTTCGTCGTAGCAGGAGCGCGGGCCGATGGCATTCACATGGCCGGCGTAGTCCTCCGTCTGCGGATGCACCTGCGGATCGCCATAGACCTCGCTGGTCGACGCCTGCATCAGCCGGGCGCCGGTGCGATGCGCCATCTCCAGCAGGTGCCAGGCGCCGAGCACGCTGGTCAGCGTCGTCTGCACCGGTTTCTTCTGGTACCAAGCCGGGCTCGCCGGGCAGGCAAGGTTGTACACCAGGCGCGCATCGGTGGCGGCGGCCGGCAGCGGGCGCGTCATGTCGTGCACGACGAAGCGGAAGCGTGCTTCGCGCTCGAGGTGCGCGAGATGGCGGCGGTGGCCGGTCGACAGGTCGTCGAGCGCCAGCACCTGGTGCCCGCGCGCCAGCAGGCGTTCGCAGAGATGGCTGCCGAGGAAGCCGGCGCCGCCCGGTACCAGAACGAGGTCTTTCATCGTCACCCCTTTATGAATGGACGACGACGGCAGGCAACGGTCATGCCGCGCCGCAGGCACAGGCGTTGCCATCCGTTGCTCACTCTGTCCACTACCGCACCCTGCCCCATGCGCATCAGCTACGTCACCGAGACCTGGCCGCCCGAGATCAACGGCGTCGCGCTGACCGCCGAGCGCACAGTTTCCTGGCTGCGCGGGCGCGGCCACGCGGTCGAAGTGATCCGCCCGCGCCAGCGCGGCGAAGCGGCGCGCGACGACCACGAGGAATGGCGCACCGCCGGCATGCCGATTCCGCTCTATCCCGACCTGCGCCTGGGGCTCGCGACGGTGGCGACGCTGCAGCGGCGCTTCGCCGCGGCGCCGCCCGACCTCGTGCACGTGTCGACGCCCGGCCCGCTCGGCCGCGCCGCAGTGCTGGCGGCGCACCGCCTCGGCCTGCCGCTGACCGCCGACTTCCGCACCAACTTCCATTGCTACAGCCGCTACTACTGGCTCGGCGGCCTCGAACCGCTGGTCTGCCGCTACCTGCGTAGTCTGCACAACCACGCCGACTGCACCTTCGTGCCGCTGCAAGGCCTGTCGATCGACCTCGCCACAAAGGGCTTCGCCCGCACCGAGGTGGTCGGTCGCGGCGTGGACACGGCGCTGTTCTCGCCCGAGCGCCGCAGCGAGGCGCTGCGCGAATCCTGGGGCGCTGCCGGCGACGACCCGGTGCTGCTCCATGTCGGCCGGCTGGCGCGCGAGAAGAACGTTGCCCTGGCGCTGCATGCCTTCAACATGGTGCGCTACCTGCGGCCGCGCGCCCGCATGGTCGTCGTCGGCGACGGGCCGCTGCGCGCGCGCCTGCAGCGCGAGTTCCCCGCCGCGTCGTTCGTCGGCAACCGCCGCGGCGAAGAGCTGGCGGCCCACTACGCCAGCGCCGACCTGTTCGTCTTCCCGAGCGAGAGCGAGACCTTCGGCAACGTCACGCTGGAGGCGCTCGCCTCCGGCCTGCCGGTGGTCGGCTTCGAGCGCGCCGCCGTGGCCGAGTTCGTGCGCGACGGCTGCAACGGCGGCCTGGTGCCGGCCGGCGACGAGAGCGCGTTCATCCGCACCGTCTGCAACGCCGTGGCGCGCGACGACCTGCTGCCGTCGATGCGCCTGCAGGCCCGCCGCACCGCCCTGACGGCGCGCTGGGACCTCGTGCTGGCGCGCTTCGAGTATCTGCTCGAGCGCACCGTGCTGCGCCACCGCCCCGAGCACGCGCGCGATGTTGCTCTGGCCTGAACGCTGGCAGAGCCGCCGCGAACGCTGGCTCGAACGCGACCGCCGCTGGGCGCTGGCGCTGCATCGCGGCGCCGAGCGGCCCGACCTGCTGGCGGTGCTGGTCGCCACCAGCAGGCTCTCCGACGGCGTGCTCTGGTACGTCGTCATCGCCGCCCTGCCGCTGATCGACGGCGCCGCCGGCACCGCCTGCGCGCTGCAGATGGCCGCCGCCGGCGCGGCCAACCTCGTCTGCTACCTGTGCCTCAAGTACGGCATCGGCCGCCCGCGTCCGTTCGATACCTGCCCCGGCATCCGCGCCTGCGTGCGCGCGCTCGACCGCTTCAGCTTCCCGAGCGGCCACACGCTACACGCGATCACCTTCGCCATCATGCTCTCGCACCACTACCCCGGCCTGGCGCCGCCGCTGTGGGCCTTCGCCACGCTGGTGGCCGCCTCGCGCGTCGTGCTTGGCCTTCACTATCCGAGCGACGTGCTGGTCGGCGCCGCGATCGGCGTCGTCACGGCCAACGTCGTGCTGCTCTGGGCCTGAGGCCTCAGAGCTCGCGCGCCGCCTCGTGCAGCGTGAGCGCGCGGCGCGTCGCCAGCGCGCCCGCCAGCAGGCGCTGCCAGGTGCGGCGCACGGCCGGGTGGTCGGCGTCGGCCGGATGCAGTTCGAGGCGCAGCAGCGGGTTGCGCCGCTCGGCCGCCGCGACGGCCGTGTTCCAGCCCACCGACGCGGTGCGCCGCCAGGCCGAGCGCGTGCTGAAGACCAGCGCGCGGCTCTGCAGCCGGCGGCGCCGCCGGAAGGCGACCACGCTGGTCAGCGTGCAGGTGTAGTCGACGCCGGTCTCCTCGACGGCCTGCCACGCGCCTTCGCTCATCAGCCAGGCCGGCGCGACGAAGCCGTGCAGCGGCCAGCCGTGCGCGGCGAACCAGGCGCGGCCCGCCGCCAGCCGGCGCGAGGCCTCGTCGCGCGCCAACCCGGCGAACTCGCCCTCGCGATCGGTGTACCAGCGCCGCCGCGCGTAATCGACCAGGTCGAGCGGCACGCCGGGATCGACGTGGGTGAAGCCGTGCAGCGCGAGTTCGTCGCCCGCGGCGAGCGCGGCGTCGAGGCGGCGCTCGAAGTCGGCGTGCATCGCCAGCCCGTGGTAGCGCGGCACCGCCAGCAGCGTCACCGGCACCGGCGCGACGGCGCGCACCGCGCCGAGCACCCGCTCGCAGGCGGCCAGCGTCGACGGCGCGACGTCGTGGATGACGACGGCAACGGCGGGCGTCATGCGGCCAGCGGCACGCTGCGCGTGCCGAGCAGGCAGCGATAGCGGCCAAGCATGGCTGCCATGGCGCGGTCCCAGCCGAAGTCCTCGGCGCGCGCCCGCGCGGCGGCGGCGAGCCGGGCGCGATCCGCGGTAAATATTGCGGCAATCGCCTCGGCCCACGCCGCGGGATTCGCCGAGCCCACTGCCGTGCCGCCGCCCTCGGCCACCAGCTCACCGAGGCCGCCCGCATCGCGCACCACGACCGGCGTGCCGCAGGCCATCGCCTCTAGCGCGGCCAGCCCGAAAGTCTCCTGGTCGCCGGCGTGCACGAAGGCGTCGACGCCCGCGAAGATATCGGCGACCCGCTCGGCGCGCGGCTCGTGCGGCAGCACGCACACGCGCTCGCCGCGCGGCGGCAGCGGCCCGCTGCCGAGCACGACGAGGACGTACGGCGGCCCGAGGCGCTGCACCGCCGCCGCCAGGATGCCCAGGTTCTTCTCGGGGGCGAAGCGTCCGGCGTAGAGCAGCAGGCGCGCGTCGCGCGGCAGCCCGAGCAGTTCGCGCAGCGGGTAGCCGTTGCGGCCCGGACGGAACAACTGCGTATCGACGCCGAGCGGCTGGCGCTCCACGCGCGCCAGCCCGAGCGCCCGCAGTTCGGCCGCCATCGATTCGCTCGGCGCCAGCACGCTGTCGAAGCGGCGGTAGGTGCGGAACAGGTAGGCCTCGGCCGCGCGCCGCGCGAGGCGTGCCGGCGAGCCTTCGGTGCCGGCCAGCAGCGCCGCCATGGCCGCGACGTTGCTGTGGCAGAAGGCCACCGTCGGTACGCCGAGGCGCTGGCCGGCGTCGAGCGCCGCCCAGGCGAGGCGATACGGGTCGCCGACTTCGATCAGGTCCGCGCCCTGCGCGGCGATCGCGGCCGCCGCGCGCCCGCGTTGCACCGGCAGCCGGTAGCCGTCGGAAAGCGGCAGCGGCACGCCGCCGCAATCGCCGAAGCCGGCGCCCGCGGCGCCCGGCGCGACGATGGTGTGGCGCCAGCCCTGCCGCCTCAGCCAATCGCGCTTGGTCTCGAGGTAGCGGCGCACGCCGCCCCCGGCAGGGCTCCAGAACATCGTGCAGTCGACGACATGAGGCGATGAAGAAGGCATGCGCCGTCAAGGCAAGCGCCATGCCCCGGCGCGGCCCGAGCCGCTTTCCTGCGGCCGTGCGCAGACCCCACCGCGGGCGCGGGCACGCAATCTGCCCCGCCGCTCCGGCAATCCTATTCACAGGAAAGGATCACTGCCATGACCAACGACGAAGTAATCGAAACCCTCAACGACCTCATCGAGACGTGCAAAGACGGCGAGTACGGCTTCCGCGCCTGCGCCGAGCACGTGGAATCGGCCAGCATCGCCACGCTGCTGACGCGCCGCGCCGAGGACTGCCTGGAAGGCGCACGCGAACTGCAGGCCCAGGTGGCGCAGTTGGGCGGCAAGCCGGACACCGGCGGCAGCGCCACGGGCGCCATGCATCGCGGCTGGGTGTCGGTGCGCGGCACGCTCGAGGGCTACGACGACCTTGCCATGCTCGAGGAATGCGAGCGCGGCGAGGACGCTGCGCTGGCCCGCTACCGCTCTGCGCTCAAGGAAGACCTGCCCGAGCCCGTGCGCTCGGTGGTCGAGCGCCAGTACCAGGGCGTGAAGCGCAACCACGACCAGGTGCGCGACCTGCGCGACCGGCTGAAGAACGCGGAAGAAACCACCGTCTGAGAGAGATCCAACATCAAAGGAGATACGCACATGAACACGACCAAGAAGCTGCATATCGGAATGATGGCCACCATGGCCGCCGTCGCCGTCCTGACCGGCTGTCAGCGCCGCGAGGAAGGCGATACCACCACCATCACGCCGCCGCCGGCCAGCTCCACCGCGCCGTCCGGCAGCAGCAGCTCATCGACGACCACCACGCCCGGAACGCCCGGCTATACCGGCCCGGCCGGCGAGTCTTCGTCCTCGTCCTCGACGATGTCGAGCCCAAGCACTTCCGGCTCGGGCACCAGCAGCAGCACGGACATGGGCAGCGCGGGCTCGCCCGGCGGCTCGAGCAGCAGTAGCAGCAGCACGACGACGCCCGGCACCTCGGGCTACGTCGGCGGATCGAGTTCCGGCTCGACGAGCAGCGGCGCCGATGCCACCGTCAGCGACCAGGATCGCAATCGCTCGGGTGGCGGAACGACGGGGTCCGGCAGCGGCACCAGCGGGTCCGGCACCTCGGGCAGCGGGACGTCCGGCTCAGGCACCAGCCCGAGCAGCAGCCTCGACCGCCCCTTTCGTGACGTAGTCGTCTCCACGCCGGGAATGGCGCGCGGGCCGGTCGCCTGGCGCGAAGCGCTGGGCGTGGAAGTGCTGCGCGTGGCCGACGCCGACAAGATGATGGACAAGTCCGGCAAGGGCATGTCGAAGAGCGACATGGGCGCCGGCGGCAAGCTCAGCAAGAAGGACGAGAACTTCATCAAGAAGGCGGCCGCCGGCGGCATGTTCGAGGTCGAGGCCGCGCGGCTCGCGGCCGAGAAGGCCACCGATCCGCAACTCAAGACCTTCGCCGAGAAGCTGCGCGACCAGCACCAGCAGGCCAATGACGAACTCAAGCAGATCGCGAGCGCCAAGGGCATGACGATGCCGACGCAGCTTCCCAACAAGGAAAAGGCGATGCTCGACAAGCTCAACAAGGCCTCGGGCGACAAGTTCGACAAGGAGTTCATCTCGATGGTCGGCCTGCGCGACCACAAGCAGGACATCCGCGAGTTCGAGAACGCGCGCAACGAAACCAGCGATCCCGAACTCAAGGCCTGGATCGAGAAGACCCTGCCGACCTTGCGCACCCACCTGGCCGAAGCCCAGCAGATGTCAGGCCATGAAGGCATGAAGATGAAGGGCTACACCGGCGAGGCCGGCAAGCCGCAGGGCTACACCGGAGAGTCGCAGCAGGGCACGACCGGCGGCGCCCAGGACATGCAGCGCGAACGCGAGTCCGGCATTGAAGGGACCGGCGTCGGCGGCAGCCTCGGCGGCGGCGGCGCTGGCGGTGCCGGCGGCGGTGCGGGTGGTGGCGCTGGCGGTGGTGCCGGTGGCGGCGCAGGGGGTGGCGCCGGCGGCGGTGCCGGAGGCGGCGGCTAAGCCCACGGCTTGAGCGGTTCCCGCTCCCCTCCGCCCGTTCCCTTCGCGCCCGACGCGGAGGAACGGGCGGATCTCGTTTACGTCAGCGATGCGCAGCCCGGCATCCGCCGCCATCGCCGCGGCAAGGCCTTCGCCTACCGCCTGCCCGACGGCGGCTGGCTGCGGGATCCGAACGAACTGGTCCGCATCCGCCGGCTGGCGATTCCGCCGGCCTGGCGCGACGTCTGGATCTGCCCCGATCCCGACGGCCACCTCCAGGCCACCGGCCGCGACGCGCGCGGCCGCAAGCAGTACCGCTACCACGAGCGCTGGCGCGAGATCCGCGACGAGCAGAAGTTCGAGCGCCTGGCCGAGTTCGGCCGCGCCCTACCCCGCATCCGCCTGCGCGTGACGCGCGACCTCGCCGGCGGCACCGCCACGCTGCCGCGCGAGCGCGTGCTGGCGACCATCGTGCGCCTGCTCGACACCACCTTCGTGCGCGTCGGCAACGAGGAATACGCGCGCGACAACGATTCCTACGGCCTCACCACGCTGCGCCGCGACCACGCCGACGTCGAGGGCGGCACGCTGCGCTTGCAATTCCGCGGCAAGAGCGGCGTCCTGCACGCGCTCGCCGTCGACGATCCGCGCGTCGCCGCCGTGGTGCGCCGCTGCCAGCAGATGCCCGGCCAGGAACTCTTCCACTACGAAGACGACGCCGGCAACCCGCGCGGCATCGGCTCCGGCGACGTCAACGACTACCTGCGTGAAATCTCCGGCGGCGGCTTCACCGCCAAGGACTTCCGCACGTGGCACGGCACTGTGCTTGCGCTCGAACTGGTCCGCGCCGCCTGCTTCGCCGCCCCCGCCGAGCGCCCCGGCGCCATGGAAATCCTCAAGCAGGTGGCCCACCGCCTGCGCAACACCGTCGCCGTTTGCCGCAAGGCCTACATCCACCCCGAAGTGCTCGCGCTCGGCAAGCGCATCGGCAAGGACGACGAGGCGCTCGCGGCGCTGTGGTCGCGGCTCGGTGCATCGTCGGCCACGCCGCTCGGACTGCGGGCGGCGGAGTGGCGGCTGTTGCGGTTTCTCGAAGAGGAAGTGCGGAAAGACAGCAGCGTGACGTGAGGCGCCGCCAGCGGCGGGCGCGCCGCTCCTTCCACGCAAGCTAAGTCAGTCGCATCGCGCCCCCCGCCGTCGCCGCCACCCGTCCATCCGCTTCGCATGACGACGCTTGCATGGAGCGCGGCGGCGCAGTTAAATGCCGAGGATCGCAGCGCAAGGCAGAGCAGAGTTCAACATGACTATTTATCAAGTTACAAAAACGCACCTTCAACCGATTGAGGTCACCAGTTTTGCCACTGCTGGATTGAAAGAGCGCGCACATCTACAACAGCTGCTAAAGCATCAAATCGAGGTCATTGCTCCCGATACGCTGATAATTTCCGAGGAATTCGGAAATTGGGAAGATAGCCGCCGCAGAATCGACCTGTTGGGCGTAGACAAGAATGCCAACTTAGTCGTGATCGAACTGAAGCGCACGGACGATGGCGGTCACATGGACCTGCAGGCGATTCGTTATGCCGCAATGATTTCCGGAATGACATTTGACGGAGCGGCCGAAGTGTTTGACCAATACTTGGCGGCTACCGGAAAGGAAGGCGACGCACGTGATCTGTTACTTCAGTTCTTCGACTGGGACGCCCCTAACGAAGAACTGTTCGGAAAGGACGTTCGAGTCGTGCTCGCATCAGCCGAATTCTCGAGGGAAATCACGACGTCGGTCCTATGGCTCAACGAGCATGGTCTGGATATCCGGTGCGTTCGATTACGGCCACACAGAGACGGTGAACGCTTGCTACTCGATGTCCAGCAGGTTATTCCGTTACCCGAGGCAGAACAGTACCAAGTGAGAATTCGCGATAAGGCGCGGCTTGAGCAGGTGGCTCGCACTCAATCGAGAGACCTCACTAAGTACGACGTTACGGTAGAAGGCAAGGAATTCAGCCGTCTTCCGAAGCGGCATGCAATTTACGAGGTCGTGCGGCACCTTTGCGATGCGGGCGTCAGCCCTGAAGACATCCAGTCCGCTCTCAGTTGGAAAGGCACGATGTTGCGCTCGGTGGCCGGTCACCTCGACGGCACGGAGTTCGAGACGCAGCTAGCGGACCAACTAGTCACAGAGGGAAACAAACCCGAGGTAACCCGTTACTTCACTCGGGACGATAAGCTCATCCATGCGAATGGCAGAACATACGCGATGACAAAAATGTGGGGGCTTAGTACAAAACGTGCCCTAGATGCACTGATCGACAAGTATCCGAGTTTCGGAATCTCCTACCGTGAGAGTGCGCTATAGCGTATTCGTGAGACATAGTCCGTGACAAAGAAGTCGCGATCGCTGACGAAGCCTTGAACGATATTGGGTCAGACCACGAATGACCCGGGATTGAGATGAAACGAACCGTCGACCGAGAAAAGAATCTTCCGGCATTTTCAATTGACCTCGCAGAGATCGAAGTCCTGTGGGGGCGAATGTTGGCCGGCGAACCCCGACGTTGATCCACGACATGACCGGACCTCGGCTCAGAACACTTGGATCGGCGTTTCATCTCTTGTGTCGCACATCATTTCGCCGCCGGCTGACCGAGACATATATGACGATTCGCCTGCTCGTGCTTGCCCTTGCCTGCATCGGTTCATGGCTACCGGGTCTGGCGCATGCGGCCACGCTTTCGCTGACTCCCGGGGACGCACAGGTTGAGATCGGCCCCTATCTGCAGGTTCTCGAAGACAGGGAAGGCTCGCTGAGTATCGGCGATCTGGATGCGCCGGATGTGGCCGGCCGGTTTGCGCCCGTGGAGGCGCAAGGCGCGCCGAACTTCGGCTATTCGGCATCGGCATTCTGGCTGCGCCTGGATGTCGCCGCCGCTGCGGCGATGACACGCTATCTGGAGATCGGCTATCCGTCTCTCGATTCCGTCGATCTGTTTGTTCCGCAAGGCGCCGGGAGTTACCAGCGGCTGTCGTCGGGCGACTCGGTGCCCAACGCGCGGCGACCGCTTCCGCACCACGACCTGCTGTTTCCGGTTGAGCTGCGGGCCGGCACGACGCGTCTCTACCTTCGTGTCGCCTCCGCGGGCGGCCTCTCCGTTCCGGCCACGCTATGGGAGCCTGCAAGCTTCCACTGGTCTAGCCAAGGCAGCTACGCCGCCTACTTCCTGTACTACGGGATGCTGCTCGCACTCGGGCTCTACAACCTGTTGCTCTACTTCCGGCTGCGCGAACGCGTCTATCTGTATTACGTGCTGTTCCTGACCAGCATGTGCCTCGGCATCGCCTCGCTGCATGGCCATGCGGCGCAGTTCCTCTGGCCGAATTCGCCGCTCTGGACGCATTACGCCCTGGTGGTCGGCATGGGGCTGGCGGGACTGCTGGCAGCCTTTTTTTCGCGCGCGTTCTTGAATCTGCGGCACAGCATGCCGCGCATGGATCAGGCATTTGTTTTCTGGATCGTCTGGTACGCCGCCGCGATATCGCTGGGTTTCGTTTCCTATCGACTATCCGAAGGGCTGATTGCGCTGGGTTCCATCGGCTTCGACCTGACGGCGCTCGTGGCCGGCGTGGTGTGCCTGAGGCGCGGCCATGCGGGCGCGCGTTTCTATTTGCTGGCCTGGACCGTGTTGCTGGCGGGTTCGATGACGCTGTCGGCAAAGAGTTTCGGCTGGTTGCCGACCAACGTGCTGACCAGCAACAGCCTGCAGTTCGGCTCCGCCATCGAGATGCTGCTGCTGTCCTTCGCTCTCGCCGACCGGCTGCAGGCACTGCGCAGGCTCGAACACGAGGCGCAGACCGATCCGCTTACCGGGCTGCGCAATCGCCGCAGCTTTTTCGTTCAAGCCAACCTGGAACTCGAGCGAGCGATCCGCCATGGCCGCCGCCTGGCAGTGGCGGTCATCGACGTCGATCACTTCAAGGCGATCAACGACACTCATGGCCACGCCCTCGGCGACCAGGTGCTGGCCACCCTGGCGCGAACACTGGCATCCGAGCTGCGCGAGATCGACGTACTCGGCCGCCTCGGCGGCGAAGAGTTCGGTATCGTAATGCCGGAGACCGATGCCTGCGGTGCCTGGGCGACGTGCGAAAGAATCCGCGCGGCGCTCGAGCGCTGCCCGGTGCTGACCGAAGGCAGGACGATCGGCATCACGGTCAGCATCGGCGTGAGCGAAATACGCGATGGCGCCCACAGTATCGAGAAACTCCTGGCCGATGCCGATTCGGCACTCTACGAAGCAAAGGGCGGGGGGCGCAACAAAGTGTTCTGCCGCTGTCGATTGCTCAGGGCTCAGCCTTGACCGTGGCTGCATGACGACGCTGCCCCCGAGGAACGCGGATAGGCCGCCCGCCTTTGCGGCGTTCGTCAGGCTCCAGGCAACGCCGAACGCAGGCCGAGGCGCTCGACGAACGGGTCGAAGTCCCTGTCGCTATACAGAAGAGGCAGGCCGCTCTCGATGCAGCGCGTGGCAATGACGGTATCGATCGTCTTGCGCACCGTTATTCCGAGCGATCGAAGCACGCGGAAATTCTTGGCGGCTTTGATGGCTATGGCCTGGCCCGCCAGGTCGACGACCACCAACGAAGTCATGAGCTTGCGGGCCTGATTGAAGTCGCGATCGCTGACGAAGCCTTGAAGCACCTCGGTCAGGATCAGGTCGCCGGTTGCGATCGGCTCGATGCCAAGCAGCGAGTCGAGCTTTTCGGCTTGGGGCGTGTCGGTTCCCCGGAAGTAGTCGATCCAGACGCTGGAATCGACCAGGATCACTTGTCGGACCTCATTGCGTCGAGGTCGCCCTGCCAGTTGAGCTTGCCGCGAAAGCGCTTGATCTCCTCTTGCTGCCGCAACCGCAACAAGGTGCGCAGCCCCAACTCCACCGCTTCCCGTTTGGTCTTCAATCCGGTTGCGCGGAGCGTGCTGTTCATGAGTTCGTCGTCGATCACGATGTTCGTTCGCATGGTGTGTATCCTGTCCGCTGTTTCTACACATTGTAGGGCGGTGCAGCTTGAGTGGCAAGCGTTTGGCGCGGCTGCATGATCGCGCACCGGATGACGGAAACATGAGGCAGAATCCCGGGAAGCCGAGCAACGAGGGAGAGCAGCGTGAACATCCATTTCGACGATCCGACGCAGCAGGAGGTCTGGGCCACGGTCCGGGCGATGAACGATGCCTGGACGCGGGGCAATCCGGACGACCTGAAGAACTTCTTCCATCGCGACATGGTGGCGGTGGCGCCGAACGTCCGCAGCCGGCTCGACGGCGGGCCGGCGTGCATCGAGGGCTGGAAGCGCTTCTGCGATTCGGCGCGCATCCATCGCTGGGAGGAAGTCGATCCGGTGATCCGCGTGTATGGCGATGCGGCGGTGGTCTCGTACTACTTCCGCATGTCCTTCGACACGGGCGGGCCGAACATCGAGAGCGGCGGGCGCGACCTGTTCTTCTTCGTGCGCGAGAACGGCCGCTGGTGGGCCGTCGGCGACCAGTTCTCGCCCTACCCGGCCGACTGCGCCCCGGCCTCGCCGGCTGCGACCATCGAGGCATGAAGGAAACCCTGCAGCCCGGCATCCGCTACCAGCACCGCTTCGTCGTGCCGGCGTCGAAGACCGTGCCGGCGCTGTATCCGGAGTCGGACGAGTTCGTCGCCATGCCCGAGGTGTTCGCCACCGGCTTCCTCGTCGGCTTCCTCGAATGGGCCTGCATCAAGGCGATCAACCCGCATCTCGACTGGCCGCGCGAGCAGACGGTCGGCACGCACATCGACGTCAGCCACGAGGCGGCGACCCCGCCGGGGCTGGAGGTGACGGCCACGGTCGAACTCGTCGCCGCCGAGGGCAAGAAGCTGGTCTTCGCGGTCGAGGCGCACGACGGCGTGGACGTGATCTCGCGCGGCCGGCACGAGCGCTACGTCATCGACCGCGAGAAGTTCGACGCCCGCCTCGGCGCCAAGCGGGGCAAGGCCTGATGGCGGACGCGGCCAAGCTCGCGCCGCCCGGCGCCGGACTGCCCCGCATCGAGCGCCTGGTGGCGAGCCTCGGGTTCGGCCTGCTGCGGGCGGCGTTCAGCCGGCATCGCACCGAGGCATGGCTGCGCGCCGAGACCGCGCGCGTGCTCGAGATCGCGCGCGGGCTGACGCCGCAGCAGGCGACGCGGCCGGTGCTGGTGCCGCGCCTGTTCGGCCTCGAGGACAGCAGCCGCAACTGGTCGCCGGGCATGGTGGTCGAGCACCTGGTGATCGTGGACAATGGCATTGCCGGCGTCATCGACGCGCTGTGCGACGACCGCAACTTCGAGCGCGAGGTGCGCATCGCCGAGGTGAAGCCGGCGCCGGGCGCCGGCACGGAACAGTGGCCGCGACTGGAGCAGGCGCTCGACGGCTACCTCGAACGCGTGAGCGCGATCCGCGACCTGCACACGACGCGCCGCCACGCGCACCCGTGGTTCGGCCCGCTCGACGCCCACGGCTGGCACACGCTGGCCGCCCTGCACACGATGATCCATCGGCGGCAACTCGAAGCCGTGGTCCGCCTCGGAGCAGCCTGACCCTCCGGCCGTGAGAGCGCTCCTGTCGCGCGCCCTGCTCTGCCTGGTGCTGGCGCTGTCCGCGCCGGCGTTCGCCGCGGAGCGCGTGCTCGAGGTCTTCGTGCGCGAGGGCTGCCCGCACTGCGCCGACGCCAAGGAGTTCCTGCCGAGATTCGCGCGCGAGCGGCCGGATCTGCGCGTGGTGCTGCGGCCGGTCGAAGACCCGGCCGTGCTCGAAGAGCTGAAGCGGATTTCGCAGGAAGCCGGCGTCTGGCCGCCGGGCGTGCCGACCTTCGTCTTCGAGGGCGGCGTGATCGTCGGCTTCGAGAGCCCCGAGCGCACCGGCGCGGAGCTCGCCGCGCTGGTCGATCGCGGGGCGGCGCCGGCGACGAGCGTCGAATCCGGGCTGCTCGGCACGATCAGCGTCGAGCGCCTCGGCCTGCCGCTGTTCACGCTCACGCTCGGCCTGCTCGACGGCTTCAATCCCTGCGCGATGTGGGTGCTGCTGTTCCTGCTCTCGCTGCTGGTGCACCTGCACGACCGCCGCCGCATGGCGCTGATCGCCGGCACCTTCGTGGTCGCCAGCGGCGCCGTGTATTACGCCTTCATGGCGGCGTGGCTGAACGTGTTCCTGCTGCTCGGCGTGTCGACGGCGCTGGCGCGCACGCTCGGCGCGCTGGCGCTGGTCGTCGGCGTGCTGAACGTGAAGGACTTCGTGCGGCCGGGGCTCGGCGTTTCGGCCTCGATTCCGGACTCGGCCAAGCCCGGCATCTACGAGCGCATGCGCCGCGTGATGCGCGCCGAGGCGCTGCTGCCTTCGATGGCCGGCGTCGCGGCGCTGGCGGTGGCGGTGAATTTCTTCGAGCTGCTGTGCACCGCGGGCTTCCCGGCCATCTACACGGCGGTGCTGGCGCAGCAGGATCTCTCGCCGCTCGCGCACTACGCCTACCTCGGCCTCTACATCGCCGGCTACATCGCCGACGACACGCTGATGGTCGGCAGCGCGGTGTTCGCGCTCAGCAGCCGCAAGCTCTCCGAGCGCGCCGGCCGCTGGCTCAAGCTGGTCAGCGGCGTCGTCATGCTGGCGCTCGGCGCGGCGATGATCCTGCGGCCGGAGTTGCTGCGCTGACGCACGCTCCGCTCAGACGCGTTCGCAGCCGATCGCGCGCACCACGACTTCGTCCTGCCGGAAGATTTCCTCCAGCTCGCTGCGGTAGGCGGCCCACCAGTCGCGCTCGAAGGCGTCGACCATCACCTCGACCAGGATCATGTCGTCGTGCGCCGTCGTGCCGGTCTGGGCGTCCCGCCACAAGCCCTGTGCCGGCGACTGCACGAAGGCCGTGAGTCCGCCGAAGCGCTCGATCAGGCGGGCGCGAACGGCATCGAAGCGGGCGCGCTCGAAGCGGCGGCCGTCGTTGTCGAACACCGGCAACAGGATCTGGACCAGATGCACTACGCGGTGACCTGCGCGAACGCCTCCATCCACTCCGCGACGAAGCGCTCGATGCCGAAGCGCTCCAGCGCCATGCGGCGGGCGGCCTCGCCCCAGGCGCGCGCCTCGTCGGGATCGGCGATCAGGCGCTTCATGATCGGCACGAGGCGCTCGGGGCGCGTGTCGATCCAGCCGTTCTGGCCGTTGCGGATCACCGTCGCCATCTCGGTGGTGGCGAGGCCGACCACCGGCAGCCCCGCCATCATCGCCTCGACTACCGCCAGCCCGAGGCTGGTATAGCGGATGGGATTGAGGAAGAAACGGTAGGCGGCCATGAATTCCGGCAGCTCGGCGTTCGGGATCTCGCCCTCGCCGCCGATGCGCTCGCTGCCCATGCCGACCAGCGTCAGCGGCACCTGCAGCGACAGCGCCTGGTAGATGTCCTGCCCGACGCGGCGGCCGCGGCGGTCGATGTTGTTGACGACGACGATGCCGCACTCGCGCTCGCCGGTGTAGCGCGCGTCCGACAACGGCAGCACGCCGTGCTCGATGACCCGCACCTGTGCCGCGCCGTTGTTCCACATCAGGGCATTGAAGCCGGTGACATGCACCAGCAGCACGCCGGGCTCGGCGGCCCAGTGCGCCTCGTCGGTCGGATGCTCGAGCGGCGGATCGTGCTCGAGGTAGATCGCCGGCAGGCGGCGCTGCTCGGCCGAGAGCAGCGTGTGGCGCTCGATCTCCCACGCCTCGCGCGACTGGTAGAGGATCAGGTCGAAGTCCATCTCGGCGATGCGATCGATGTGCACCTCGTGCACGTTGAGCCCCCAGAGCAGCGTGCCGCTGCGCCCGCTGCGATGGGTGGAACGCGCGTCGTCGACGACGAGGAAGAACTCGTGCGGGACCTGCGTCAGGTAGTACAGGTAGTTGCCATGGACGTGCCAGGTCAGGATGCGCAGCGGATCAGCCATGCGCCAGCGCCCCCGCCGGCATGGCCGTGGCAACGCGTCGCGCCGCCGCCAGCACCGAAGGCACGTCGATGGCCGTCGCGCAGCCGTGGTCGTAGGGGCACGCGACATGCGCGCACGGCCGGCACGACATCGGCTGCCACAGCACCGCATGCCGCTCGGCGTCGAGCGGCGCCCAGCGCGACACCTCCGCACCGCAACTGACCACCACGCTCGGGCGGCCGAGCGCGGCGGCGACGTGCGAGATGCCGGTGTCGTTGCAGACCACCAGCTCGGCGCCGGCGACCAGGGCGCCGAGCGTCCACAGCGTGGTGCGGCCGGCGAGGTTCTCGGCCGGCTGGCGCATGTGCGCCTTGACCTCGGCGGCCAGCGGCGCCTCCTGCGCGCTGCCGGTGAGGACGACGCTGCGGCCCTGGCGCGCCAGCGCGTCGGCCACGGCGGCGAAGCGCTCCGCCGGCCAGCGCCGCGAGGCGAGCTGCGCCCCGGCATGCACGCAGACATACGGCCGCGCGCGCTGCGCGCCCGGCCAGACGTCGTTCAGCGCGGCGAAGTCGCGGCGCTCGAGCGGGAATTCCAGTTCGCTGCCGGCGCGCGGCAGGCCGAGGTGGTCCACCAGCGTCAGCAGGCGTTCGATCTCGTGGCCCTGCTCCGGCCACGGCGCCCAGCGCTCGGCCTCGTCGGCCGGATACCAGGCGCCGTCGAGGCGAAAACCCGCGCTCTGGCGCGCGCCGAAGCAGGCGACCAGCGGATTGACCACCGGTCCGCTGCCGTGGAGCTGGATCGCCAGGTCGAAGCGCTGCGCCATCATCCGGGCGAGGAACTCCGGAATCTCGCGCAGCCGCGGCGGCGTCTCGGGCAGCCCGGGCCACCCCGGGAACTCGATGAAGTCGTCGACCGCCTCCAGCCGCGTCGCCAGCTCGCGCGCCCACGGCAGCCCGACGAGGGCGATGCGCGCCGCCGGAAACGCCCGCCGCAAGGCGCGCAGCGCCGGCACTGCGCACAGCAGGTCGCCGAGCATCAATGCGCGGAAGACGGCGATGCGCTCGACCGGCGCGCGCAGGACCGGGCTCATCGCGGGCTCACAGGAACAGCACGCGGAACGCCAGCGCGCCGCGCAGCCGCCAATACACCGACAGGAAAGGCACCAGCGCCGAGGTCACCACCATCTCGGCGACGTGGCCCGGCGTGTGCCGCGTGTGGCGCAGGCGCTCGAAGGCGAAGCGCAGGACCAGGATCAGCGCGAGCAGGCCGCTGACCTGGGCCGCGGTGGTCGAGCCGCCGAGCGCGAACAGCAGCGCGGCGGCGGCGGCGGCGACGATGGCGTAGTAATTCCACGGCGGCACCGGGTGGATGCGCTCGCGGTAGAGCCGCGGATGCTTCTTGTAAAGCAAGGCGTCGAAGTAGGCATTGCGCTGCTGGCGCAGGCAGACGCCCCAGCGCTCGGCGCGCACCGGATGCAGGACGACGGCGTGCTCGCAGCGCCCGACCGGCCCGACGTCGCGCATCAGCCGGAAGTGCAGGTCGGAATCCTCGTGCCAGGCGCGCGTGAAGCGCTCGTCGAAGCCGCGCACCTGCACCAGCGCCATGCGCCAGACGAAGGCGTTGGCGGTGACGAAGGCGGCGTTTTCGAGGCCTCGCGTCATGCGCTCATGGTCGGTCGGCGGCTCCTCGACGGGGACGCGCACGCGCCCGCAGGCGGCGGCGTAGCGGCTCGCGGCCGGCTCGCTGCCCATGAAGGCGGCGCCGGCCGTGAGCCAGTCGGCGGACGGCACGGCATCGTCGTCGGTGAACGCGATCAGTTCGCCGCGCGCCGCGCGCCAACCGCAGTTGCGCGCCACCGCGGGACCGTGCGCCAGCGTCGGGCGCAGGTAGCGCAGCGGCACCCGGGCCTGGCGCGCCGATTCGGCGACCTGCGCGCGCGTCTCGTCGGTGCCGGCGTCGTCGACGACGATGACTTCGTAGTCGCCGGCATAGTCCTGCGCCAGCACGGCGTCGAGGCAGCGCTGCAGCAGCGCCGGACGGCGGAAGGTGGGAATGACGACGGTGATGCTCGGGTTCATGGACGGCCTCCGGGAGATTTCTCGACAAGAAAGGAACCGATCGCCAGCACGTCGAGCGGCGTGCTGAAAAAGGCTTCGATGGCGTCGCGCGGGGTGCAGACGATCGGCTGGCCGCGCACGTTGAACGAGGTGTTGACCAGCACCGGCACGCCGGTGATGTCGCCGAAGGCGCGCAGCAGCGCGTGGAAGCGTGGGTTGGTCGCCGCCGTCACCGTCTGCACGCGCGCCGTGCGGTCGGTGTGGCAGGCCGAGGGAATGCGCTCGCCCTGCCCCGGCAGGACGTCGTAGATGAACAGCATGAACGGCGAGGTGCCGCCGTTGGCGGCCGCGGGAGCGAACCAGCGGCCGAGTTCTTCCTGCGGCACGGCCGGCGCCACGGGGCGGAAGTCCTCCCGGTCCTTGAGCTCGTTCAGCCGCGCCTGCATCGACGGGTCGATCGGCGAGGCGAGGATCGAGCGCGCGCCCAACGCACGGGGGCCGAACTCCATGCGGCCCTGGAACCAGCCGACGATGCGGTCGCGGGCCAGCGCTTCGGCCGTCGCCGCGGCGATGTCGTCCACGCGGCGGTAATCGAGCTTGGCCCATTTCAGCAGCTCCTCGATCGCCGCGTCGTCGTAGCCGGGGCCAAGATAGGCGTGGTCCATGGTCCAGCGGCGCGCGGCCAGTTGCACCGGGCGCGTCGCCTTGCCCAGCGCCGCGACCGGGTCGGGCGCGTCGGCATCCGCGCCGTCGCGCAGCCGCGCGTCGACCCACAAGGCAGCGCCGAGCGCCGTGCCGGCGTCGCCGGCGGCCGGCTGCACCCAGACGTCGTCGAAGATGCCGCTGTCGCGCAGGCGCGCGTTCATCACGCAGTTGAGGGCGACGCCGCCGGCCATCGCCAGCCGGGGCTCGCCGCCGGCGTCGCGCAGCCAGCGCGCGAGCTCGAGCACTGTTTCCTCGAGCACGTCCTGCAGCGATGCGGCGAGGTCGAGGTGGCGCTGCTGCAGCGGCTCGCCGACGCCGCGCGGCGGACCGAACAGCTCGGCCGGATCGAAGTCCGCGACATGGAAGCGGCCCTCGCCGTTGACGCGCACCAGGCTGCGCAGCGCATCGCCGTAGGCGGGGAAGCCGAGCGCGGCCAGCGCCATCACCTTGTATTCGTCGCTCGAATGCAGGAAGCCCAAGTGGCTGGTGATGCGCTCGTAGAGCAGCCCGAGCGAATCCGGCACCGTGACTTCGCCGAGTGTGCGGTAGCCGCCGTCGGCGAAGACGCCGTAGGTCGTCGAGGCGTGCTCGCCGCGGCCGTCGAGCGTCATCACTGCGCAACGCTCGAACGGCGCGGCGAGGAAGGCGCTGGCCTGGTGGCACAGGTGGTGGTTCACGAAATGCCATTGCCACGGCGGCGTTTCACCGTCGAAGCCGAAGCGCCGCCGCAGGTGGTGCGGCACGCCATCGACCAGCTGGCGCGGCGCGTTCATCACGTGCGCGGCGAACAGCGGATCCCACGGGTTTTCCCAGCCGGCGCCGGCGCTGTCGTTGCCGGGCTTGTAGGGCAGCGAGAAGCTGTCCGCCGCCGTGGCGCGGACGCCGAGGAAGTGCGCCGGGTCGAAGCTGTAGGCGACGTGGTCGATGGCGGCGGCATCGACGCCGGCCTCGGCGAGGCAGTAGTCGATGGCGTTGAACGGCAACTCCCAGGCCGAGAACGGCACCGGCCGCTTGCCGTGCTTGATGCGCGAGAAGCGCTCCTCTTCCGCCGCGGCCGCGGTGCTGCCGTCGATCACCAGCGCCGCGGCGCTGTCGTGGAACGCCGCGTTGATGCCCAGGGTGATCATTGGAGCGGAATGCCCGGGCCGGCGCCCATGAGTTCGAGCGCAGCTTCCGCCACCTGCTCCGGCTCCACCTTGCGCAGGCAGTCGTGGTGGCCCTCGGGGCACTCGCTCTTGAGGCACCAGCGGCACGGCACCTCGTGGCTCAGCACCTGCGCGGCGACGCGCCACGGCGTGTGCTGCGGATTGGTCAGCGCATAGAGGTCGACGACCGGCGTGCTCACCGCCGCCGCGATATGCACCGGGCCGGTGTTGTTGGCGACCACGACCTCGGCGCCGGCGATCAGCGCCGCCAGTTCGCCGAGGTCAAGCTGGCCGGCGAGCGACACCGAGAGTTCGCCCATCACGGCGCGCGCCTCCTCGACCAGCGCCTGCTCGCCGTCGCTGCCGGTGTAGATCGCGGTGCAGCCGCTTTCGCGCGCGATGATGTCGGCGGCGACGCCGAAATGCACCGCCGGATAGCGCCGCGACGGCGCGCTGGCGCCGGGATGGACGACGAAGTACGGCCGCAGAGGATCGTGGCCGGCGAGCAGCATGATTTCCTGCAGGCGGCGCACATGCTCGATGCGGTAGCTGAACTGCAGGCGCGGGTCGGCGGCGCGGAAGCCGACGGCGGCGACGAGGTCGATTTGCCGCTCCACCTCGTGGCGCATGCCGTCGCCGATGAAGTCCTGCTCCGGCAGCCAGTCGGTCAGCAGGCCGTACGGATTCTCGCGGCTGTAGGCGAGCCGCAGCGGAATGCCGGCGAGCCGGCACAGCAGCGCCGCCGGCAGCGCGCTCTGGGTGCACACGGTGAAGATGATCGCCGCGTCGAAGCGCTGCTCGGCAAGGAGGATCGCCATGCGCAGCTCGTTCTCGCCGAGTTCGCCCGCCGCCGCTTCGTCGTCGCGCGGCGACACCCAGGGCGCCACGAAGGGAATCACGGCATCGACGCCGGGAACGTGGCGCGCCGCCGCCGCGCCGGAAGGCGAGGACAGCACGGTGATGCGGGCCGCGGGGAGGCTGTTGCGCACGGCCGCCAGCGCGGGCGTGGTCATCAGCAGGTCGCCGAGGTTGTCGAGGCGGACGGCGAGCAGGTTGCGCACGCCGCGCCAGCGCACGACCGCCGCCCCGTCCGCCGCGGCCTTCATGTGCGGCTGGCGGCCGGCGCCGCCCAAGTCGGGCCGGCGGCGACGATGACACGCGCCGCAGCCAGCAGGTCCGGGCAGCGGTGATGCGGCGTGCGCAGCGGCGACAGCCGCCACTCGGTTTCGTTGCCGACGTCGAGCAGCACGCTGCGGCAGCCGACGCGGCGCCCGGCCTCGACGTCGTCGAGGATGTCGCCGACGATCCAGCTCTGCGCCAGGTCGAGCCGCAGCGCGACGGCCGCCTGGTGCAGCAGTCCGGGCGACGGCTTGCGGCACAGGCAGGAGGCGCGGCCGCTCTCGCCCGGCGCATGCGGGCAGACGTAGATGCCGGCCAGAGTCACGCCCGCCTCGGCCTGGACGCGCGCCGCGAGCGCATGGCGCAGGCGCGCGAAGTCCGCGCGCGTGAAGCGGCCGGTCGCCAGGCCCGGCTGGTTGCTGACCACGATCAGGCGGAAGCCCGCCTCGTCCAGCAGGCGCAGCGCGTCGAGCGCGTTCGGCGTGAAGCGCAGCTGCGCCGGGTCGACGTTGTAGGGCACGTCCTCGACCAGCGTGCCGTCCTTGTCGAGGAATACGGCGGCCGCGCCGGCCGGCGGCGCGACGGCCGCCTGCTCGCGGGTGCCGCTGCGAACCGCGTCGACGACGTTCATGCGCGCGCTCCGAGCGGACGCTCGAGCGCCAGCGGCCGCAGCGGCTCGCGCCGCGGCTGCGTCGCCGCGCGCGGCGCGATCACGGCGCGGTAGACCTCGGCAAGGTCGCCGGCGATGCGGTCCCAGGTGAACATGGTGCGCACGCGGTGGGTGCCGGCGCGGCCGAGCGCGGCGCCGAGCGCCGGGTTCGCGTGCAGGTGGGCGAGCCGCGCCGCCAGCGCGGCCGGATCGCGCGGCGGCACCAGGTAACCGGTGACGCCGTCGATGACCGAATACCGAATGCCGCCGACGGCGCTGCCGATGACGGGCGTGCCGCAGGCCATGGCCTCGAGCGGGGTGATGCCGAAGGGCTCGTACCACGGCGTGGTGACGAAGACGTCGGCCGCCGCGTAGTAGTCGCGCAGGCGGTTGCGCTGGCGATGGCCGGCGAAGCTGACGCGATCGACGACGCCGTGTTCGGCCGCCAGCGCGCGCAGGCGGGCGATCTCCGGCGTCAGGCGCTCGTCCGGCTCGGCCGATTCGCCGCCGACCACCAGCAGGCGCGCGCGCAGCCGCGGCTCGAGGCGCGCCAGCGCGCGGATCACGTTGTCGATGCCCTTGCGCGGCACCAGGCGGCCGAGCTGCAGGATCACGAATTCGTCCGCCGCGAGGCCGAGGGCGCGGCGCGCATCAGCCTTGGAGCCCGGCGTGAACTCGGCGAGGTCGACGCCGCACGGCACGGTGCGGATGCGCGCATCGTCGGCGCCATAGAGGCGGATCAGGTCGGCCCGGTCCTGCGGGCATTCCGCGATCAGCGCATCCGACTCGCGCACCAGCCGGCGCTCGATGTCGATGCGCGCCGCCGGAAACGCGTCGGCGCTGCCCTGGTGCTCGCGCCGCACCAGGCCCAGCGCATGGAAGGTGGTGACCAGCGGCAGCCGCATCCGCTCCTTGAGCTTGAGGCCGACCAGCCCGGACATGAAGAAGTTGGCATGCACGACGTCGTGCGACGCCTCGGGCGAGGCAGCGCCGAGGATGTCGCGCAAGGCGCGCGCGAAGGCATCCATGTGCGCGAGCAGCGCCTCCTTGGGCACGAAGCGCGGCGGCCCCGCCGGCACATGCACGACGCGCACGCCGGGCGCGAGTTGGACGACGGGCGGCGACCCGGGATCGTCCCGCCGCGTGAACACGTCGACCGAGTGGCCGGCGCGCGCCAGGCCGAGCGAGACGTGCCTGACGTAGATATTCTGGCCGCCCGCATCGACGCTGCCGAGCGTCGCCAGGGGCGAGGCGTGTTCGCTGATCAGGGCGATGCGCAGGGCCTGCGGAGACATGGGACGCGCCTGGGAGAAATTAGACGCGCCTGCCTCGGCAAACGGTGTTCCGTTCAGGCCGTCGGGGTCTTGCGCTTGCGCCGGGTGCCGGCGGGAATCTCCCCTGTGCCGCTGAAGACCGCATTGCCGTAATCGGGCGAATCGCTGTCCTCGGGCAGTTCGTCCTCGTCGTCGACGTTGGGGAAGTCCTCGAAGATCGGGCTGTCGTCGTCGACCGGCACGTTCGAGTCGGGCCGCGGCACGATGTCGTCGGGGCCGATGTCCGTCGCCTCGTGCACGCCGGCGTCGCCGCTCACGCTGCGCCGTTCGCCGGTGCCGCCGGCATCGCTGTCGGCGCCGGGACGCACCGATTCGGACACCGTCACCGGATGGGGGCTTTCGTCGCGCGTGGCGACATCCACCGGCAGGCCGGGATCGCCCTCGTCGCGCGTGGCGATGCCGGCGAGGTCGCTGCCGCTGTCGGAACTGTCGCTCGGTCCGAGTGCGCTCGTGTCGTGGCCCGGCGGCACGACCGGAATCTCGTCTCTGCCGAGCAGGTTGCTGTGTGCCATGGGAAAGTCCTTTGGGTCGAAAAGGAATTCGACGCCGGCAAGCGGCGTGCCGCGAAGTCGTTGCCGACAGGCACGGGCGTTGCCAAATGACGGGCATGAACGAGAGACTTCGATGGCAACCCGACCGGCGGACCCTGCGCCAGCGCGGTCAGCCGAAACAGCCGCTCGAACGGCGCCAGGGCATCGACCGCAGGCGCCAGCCGCGCCCGCCCGAGGCGCCGCGGCCCCACTGGCCGGGCTGACTCAGCCCTTGCGGCCCGGGCGCAGCCCGCCGGTGAGCGTGGCGGCGATGTTGCTGATGAGCGCCACCGTGCCCGAGGGAACGCGCGCGCGCAGGTCGCGCGGCAGCAGCGGCCACAGCAGCGGCAGCAGGCGCCAGAGCGGCGCATCGCGGCCGAGCGCCGCCTTGCGCACGGCGGCGGCGGCGCGGCCGTGCCCGACCGGCGACAGGGCGCGCCCGAGCAGGAAGGCGACGCCCAGCGTGGCGCCGAGCGCCATCGGCCAGTGCTCGGTCAGCCGCGCGCCGATCTCGCCGGCGCGACGCTTGATGCGCAGGTCGCGGGCGATGACGGCACGCTCGGCGAGCTCGATCTCGAGATCGAGGTCGGGTATCGCGGCGGCGCGCAGCTCACTGCGGTGAACGATGTCCATCGGCGGGTTTCTCCGGTGTCGGTTCGGTTCGCGCCGCCGCGGGATGCGGCGGCGCCGGACGCGGCTTGCGCGGCGCCGGGGCGACCGTGAGCCGCCGCAAGGTGGCGGGCAGCGCAAGGAACGCGGCAAGGCGGCGGATGCGCGTGACGGCGAACCAGGCGCCGCCGATGTTGATCAGCAGGATCAGCGCCAGCATCCACGCCCAGCCGTATGGCAACTGCAGCGCGGCGATCAGCAGGCCGGCCCAGAACGCGAACCAGGCCGTCAGCGCCAGCAGTGCCGCGGCCACGGCGAGCAGCACGATGCGCCCGAGGGCGCGGCGCGCGCGCTTGAGTTCGAGCGTCAGCAATTGCACGCGGTCGCTGACGATGCCCGGCAGTTCGTTCAGCAGGTCGAGCACCAGCTGCATGAACGAGGTGGCCGACTTGGGCGGCGGCTGCACGACGGCCATATCAGCGCACCATGCGCGCGATCAGCGCGCCCGCGGCGAGCGCGATGCCCAGCCAGGTCAGCGGCCGCGCGCGCACGCCTTCGCGTGACGCTTCCAACCAGCGCTGCGAGGCGGCCTGCGCCTCCGCGGCGGCGGCCGGAGCCTCGGCGCCGGCATGGAGCAGGCCCGTCGTGGCGGCGATGCGCTGCTCGGCCGAGACGCGCTCCGTCGGTTCGCCGGGGCCGCGCAGCACCCCGCTCTCGACCTCATCCGTATGCAATGAACTGCTCGGACCGGTCGCCGGATTGCCCGGGGAGATCGTGCTCGGTCCCGAAAACTGCGGCCTGCGCGTGGTGGTTTCCATGGCATCTCCGGCTCGGATCGATGCCAAAGACAGGGGCAAGCGGCGTGCCGTCAGCCTTGCGGCGGCTGGCCCTTGCGCTTCGCCTTCATGCGCGCGATGAATGCCTCGTTGCGCGGCCACTTGCCGGTCTCGTAGTACTCGCGCGCGGCCTCGATCAGGCTCTTGCCGATCAGGAACAGGAACACCGGCACCAGTATCGGCAGCAGCGCGACCAGCACCAGCAACTGCCCGGCGCGCTCGATGAAGCGCGCGACGCGGTTGCCGGGCAGCAGCTTGCCGAGCGCGCTGCCGATGGCGAGCACCAGGACGCCGTCCATCAGCCCGGCGCCGATACCGAAGGCGACGCGGCATTCGAGCTCGGCGGCGGCGCGCGTCGAGGTGACGATGAAGCTGGTCAGGCCGACGGTGCAATGGCGCGTCCCGAGGCCGAAGGCGATCCAGTTGGCGATGGCGGCGAAGCCCGCGATCACGGCGATGGTCAGCAGCCAGGACAGCGGATGGTTGCGCGCACGCTCGCCGGCCAGCACGCCGAGGCCCCCGAGCGAGAAGATGGCGCCGGCGACGAAGCCGAGCCACGGCGGGCCGTTGATGTCGGCAGCGCGTAGCGGACCGACGTCGAAGGCGGCCAGCATCGCCGGCACGCCGACGGCCAGGCTCATCAGCGCGATCAGCCAGCGCATGCCGCGCGACGGCGGCTCTTGCGGCGCGGCGCTCATGACCCGTCCCGGGAACGGGGCTTGCCGGACACGGGCGCCACGCCGCCACCTTGCCGCAAGAGAGGCCACCGCATGCCACGCAAGCAGGACGACCCCGTCGTCATCGACATCGAGACCGAGAAGCCCGTGCCGCCGGCGCGCCCGCCGGCCGGCGACGCGCGCCGGGACAAGGAACAGCAGAAGCGCAACCGCGAGGAGTTGGGCGTCGACGACGCCCACAAGACGCCCGAAATGGAAAAGGGGCACCGCGGCACGTTTCCCTGATCCTGCGGCACTCGCTCCATGCGTCCGGCTCCTTTTTGTCCACCGCGATCTTAACGCGCTCGGTGCGCCGGCGCACCGAGACACGACGCGCGTGAGCCTAGCCTCGGTTGCATGAGGGTCAGGCTCGCTTTCGCGCTAACGATCGCCCTGCTCTGCGCCCCGGCGCAGGCGGCGACCTACTACGTCGCCACCAACGGCAGCGACTTCGCCAGCGGGCTGTGGATGGCCTCGCCCTTCCGCACCGTGCAGAAGGCCATGGACACGGCGGTGGCCGGCGACATCGTCTACGTCCGAGGCGGCGTGTATCGCGAGCAGGTCGACGTCCAGCGCGGCGGCGGCACGGCCGGCAATCCCGTGCGCGTGCAGAACTACAACGGCGAGAACGTCGTCATCAAGGGCTCCGAGGTCGTCACCGGCTGGACGCGCCACAGCGGCAGCGTGTGGAAGAAGACCGGCTGGCTGGCCAACAGCCAGCAGGTGTTCGTCGACTTCGACGACCTCAACCCGAGCGCCGGGCCAAAGCCGCTGCAGCAGATCGGCGTGCCGAGCACCTACTACACCGCGTGGGAGTACAACGTCCCGGTGGGCAGCGGGCTTTCAAGCATGGTGCCGGGCAGCTTCTGGTACGACGCGCCGACGGCGACGCTCTACGTCTGGCTCGCCGACGGCTCCGACCCCAACGCCCACGTCGTCGAGGCCAGCGTAAGGCGGCGGCTGTTCTTCATGGCGCGGCCGTGGATCGTGCTGGAGGGCCTCCGGTTCCGCCACAGCAATGGCGCCGCCTTCTCGCAGCAGTCGGCGGCAATCGAGATGAGCTCGAACTCGATCGTGCAGCGCTGCGACGTCCAGTACACCGACTTCACCGGCGTCGCCATGGGCTACCTGCAGACCAACACCCAACTGCTCGACAGCGTCGTCAGCAACAACGGCGCGCTCGGCGTGGTGGCGGCGGCGACGACCAACTTCCGCGTCGCCGGCAACACCCTGAACGCCAACAACTATCGCAACTTCAACCCGCTCTGGCACGCCGGCGGCTTCAAGGCGGCGACCAAGGCCTACGGCGTGGTCGAGTCGAACCTCGTCGCCTACAACAACGGCTCCGGCGTCTGGTTCGACTACGCCAACAGCGGCATGCCGATCGTCATCCGCAGCAACTACATCCACAGCAACGGCCCCAAGGACTCGGGAATCTTCTTCGAGGTCAGCAAGAACGGCCTGATCTACAACAACGTCGTCGCCAACAACACGCGCCGCGGCATCTACATCTCCGCCTCCGACAACACCCGCGTGCTCAACAACACGGTGACGCGCATTTCCGGCCACGCCGGCATCGAGTTCGGCGGCATGCCGCGCGAGGGCGCGACGCTGACCAACAACCAGATGCTCAACAACATCGTCAGCCACGGAACGACGACGCAGGACGTGATGATCGCGGCGCCGAACGGCGGCACCATCCAGGGCAACACCAGCAACTACAACGTGATCTATCGCGGCACCTCGGCGATCCGCCTCTACTCGGGAGCCGCCTATTACGACCTGCTCAAGTGGCGCAGCGCCACCGGGCTGGACGTGAATAGCCTCAGCGCCGACCCGCTCTACGCCACGCCCACGGCGGCGCCGGCAGCGGCCAACTTCCAGCTCCAGGCGGCGAGCCCGGCGATCGACCGCGGATTGAACCTGGCCGGCACGGTGGAACGCGATTTCCTCGGCGCCCTGCGCCCCGCGGGCGCCGGCTACGACATCGGTGCGTTTGAAGCCGGCGCCGTGGCGCCGACGACTCCGCCGCCGCCGACGATCGAACCCGTACCCACGGAACCGGTGCCGACCGAGCCCGCACCGACCGAACCGGCGCCGACCAAGGGCAAGGGGCGCAAGCCGCGCTGAGCCGTTTCAGCGCCGTTCAGCGCGTGCGCAGCGCGTCCTCGGCCCAGGTCTGCCAGTTGGCCTCGATGTAGGTGGCGACATGCTCCATGCCGTGCTGGTGATGGTGCCAGTCGTCGTCCACCTTGAACTCGATGCCGGGAAAGCGCCGTTTCGCGTGCGCCACGATGGCCTCGGCGATCGCGCGCGCCTGGTGGTGCTCGATCTCCCCGAAGACTTCATAGGCCTCGGGACGGCTGCTGACGAAATACACCGCCGGCTCGTCGACCAGTTCGAGCCGCGGTTCCGCGCCGGTTCGCCCGTAGGTCGTGCTCGCTTCGTGCATGGTCGCCTCCCGCTGTGACGGTAATGATCCGACCGATGCCACGGCGGCAAAGTTCCTCGGGAACAACGCTTGCCCTACCCGGCCGACCGCCTGGCAGGCTGCAGGCCGAGAGGAGAGTCGCTTGGAGTTCGCTTATCCGCGTCCCCAGTTGCAGCGCAGCAACTGGACATCGCTCAATGGGATCTGGCGGTTCGCCTTCGACAACGAGCGGCGCTATGCACACCCGTCCGACATCAAGGCCTGGCCGGCACAGATCGTCGTCCCCTACCCGCCCGAGTCGAAGGCGAGCGGCATCGGCGACCGCGGCTTCCACACCATCTGCTGGTACGAGCGCGACTTCGACGTGCTGCCCGGCGACGACCGCATCATCCTGCGCTTCGGCGCCGCCGACTATTTCGCGCGCGTCTGGGTGAATGGCCGGCTGGCCGTGATGCACGAGGGCGGCCACACGCCCTTCTTCGCCGACATCACGAACTTCCTCGATCCCTCCGGCAAGCAGACGGTCACGGTGCGCGTCGAGGACGATCCGCACGAACTCACCAAGCCGCGCGGCAAGCAGGACTGGCAGCTCGAGCCGCACTCGATCTGGTATCCGCGCACGACGGGAATCTGGCAGACCGTTTGGTACGAGCGCGTCGGCCGCACCTACGTGCAGAAGATCCGCTGGACGCCGAAGGTCGACGGCTTCACGATTCGCGTCGAGGCGCGCGTCGTCGGCGACGCCACCGACGCCATGTCGCTCGAAGTCGTGGTGCGCCACGGCGAGCGCCTGCTGGCGCAAGATCGCTACCAGGTCATCGACGGCGAAGCCGACCGCGAGATCATCCTGTCCGACCCCGGCATCGACGACTACCGCAACGAGCTGCTGTGGAGCCCCGAGCGGCCGACGCTGCTCGACGCCACGGTGCGCCTGTGGTGCGGCGGCCAGGTGCTGGACGAGTTCACCTCCTACACCGCGCTGCGCTCGGTGCACCTGCTGCGCGACCGCTTCATGCTCAACGGCCGCCCCTACATGCTGCGCATGGTGCTCGACCAGGGCTACTGGCCCGACACCCTGCTGGCGCCGCCGAGCGACGAAGCGCTGCGCCACGACGTCGAGCTCGCCAAGGCGATGGGCTTCAACGGCGTGCGCAAGCACCAGAAGATCGAGGACCCGCGCTACCTCTACTGGTGCGACAAGCTCGGCCTGCTGGTGTGGGAGGAAATGCCCTCGGCCTATCGCTTCACGCGCACCGCCATCAAGCGCATGGTCAAGGAATGGAGCGACGTCCTCGATCGCGACTACAGCCACCCGTGCATCATCGTCTGGGTGCCGTTCAACGAATCGTGGGGCGTGCCGGAGCTGACGTCGATCCACGCCCACCGCCACGCCGTCGAGGCGCTCTACCACCTGACCAAGACGCTCGACGCCACGCGCCCGGTGATCGGCAACGACGGCTGGGAAAGCAGCGCCACCGACATCATCGGCATCCACGACTACAACTCGAACACCGAGCACCTGCGCCGGAACTACGGCTCCGAGATCCAGCCGCAGGAGTTGTTCGACCGGCGGCGCCCGGGCGGGCGCATCCTCACGCTGGACGGCTATCCGCATCGCGGCCAGCCGATCATGCTCACCGAGTTCGGCGGCATCACCTTCGCCAAGGTGCCGCCGCCGGGCGCGAAGAACGTCTGGGGCTACACGACGACCAAGAGCGAAGCCGAGTTCGCGCGGCTGTTCCACAAGCTGATGGACGCCGTGATTCACACCGCGCTGTTCAGCGGCTGGTGCTACACGCAGTTCGCCGATACCTTCCAGGAAGCCAACGGCCTGCTCTACGCCGACCGCTCGCCGAAGATCCCGCTCGAGGAGATCGCCGCCATCACCAAGACCCTGCCCACCCACCTGCCGGGGGTGGTGTGATGGCGCTGCATCGCATGGAGCTGCTGAAGCCCGACGGCCGCAAGCTCACGCTCTACGGCCGCGCGCCGCTCGACTCGCGCCTGACGGCGCCGAGCCCGTTCGCCGAGCCGCTCGCCGGCGCGCCGCACCTGCGCTGGCATCCGCTGCGCGGCGAATGGATCACCTACGCCGCCTATCGCCAGGGCCGCACCTTCCTGCCGCCGCCCGAATACAACCCGCTGGCGCCGACCGTCGACCCGGCGAATCCCACCGAGGTGCCGGACGGCGAGTGGGACATCGCGGTATTCGACAACCGCTTCCCCTCGCTGGCGCCGACCTGGCCGGAAGCCGCGCCGCCGCCGCAGCTGATCGTGCCGACGGCGCCGGCCGCCGGCCGCTGCGAGGTGGTGGTGTTCACCAAGGACGCCAAGGCCTCGCTCGGCGCCCTGCCGCTGTGGCACATCGAGATGCTGCTGCAGGTGTGGGGCGACCGCACCGAGGCGCTGATCGACCAGGAAGGCATCCGCTACGTGCTGCCGTTCGAGAACCGCGGCGCCGAGGTCGGCGTCACGCTGCACCACCCGCACGGCCAGATCTACGCCTACCCGGTGGTGCCGCCGGTGCCGGCGCGCATGCAGCAGATGGCCCAGGGCGTCTACTCGGCGAAGGGGCGCGGCCCGCTGCAGGAACTCATCGAGCACGAGCGCGACGCCGGCCAGCGGCTGATCTACGAGGGCCGCCACGCCGTCGCCTTCGTACCCGTCTGCGCGCGCTATCCCTACGAGGTGTGGGTGGCGCCGATCGAGCCGGTGCCGACCTTCGCAAAACTCGACGACGCCACGCGTGCCGACCTCGCGCGCGCGCTGAAGACGGTGCTGCTCAAGTACGACGGCCTCTGGCAGCGGCCCTTCCCCTACCTGATGGCCTGGTACCAGGCGCCCACCGACGGCCAGCCGCATCCGGAAGCGCACCTGCATGCGCAGTTCTACCCGCCCTACCGCACCCGCGACCGCCTCAAGTACCTCGCCGGCACCGAACTGGCAGCGGGCTTCTTCGCCATGGACGCGCTGCCCGAAGAAAAGGCCAAGGACCTGCAGCAGGTGAAGGTGGAACTTGGATGAAACACTCCGTTCCCTTTTTGAGGCTAGTGGACGCTCGGGACGGTGGGGGTGCTGCTGCGCTTCGTGTCCCCCGTCGTCGGCCTTTGGCCGCCGCCTCCTCCTTTACCTACGCGCAGCAGCACCCCCACCGTCCCGAGCGGTTGCCGCCGTATCTCTTTTGCGCTCGAAACCACCGGCGCATCCACAAGGAGGGCGGGTGTCCGATTCCCGTAAGTAAAGGAGGAGCGGCGGGCGCAGCCCGACGCGGGGGACATGGAGGGAATCGGATACCCGCCTTCCTTGGCGCGCCAAGGCTTCACTCGTGAAGGCTTTACTCCCATGACTTCGGGCTTCGAGGAAGTCTTCGGCGGAAAACCCGAGGCCGTGGCCGATGCGCCGGGGCGGGTGAACCTGCTCGGCGAGCACACTGACTACAACGACGGCTACGTGCTGCCGATCGCCATCTCCCAGCACACCCATGTCGCCATGCGGCGCAGCGGCGGCGAGGTTTGCACGCTCTACGCGACGCGCTTTCGCCGCGGCCTGCAGTTCACGCTCGACAAGCCGCCGGCCGAGCACTTCGCCAGCTACGTCTATGGCTGCCTGCGCGAGGCGAGCCGCATCGGCATCGACGTGCCGCCGCTGGACATCCACGTCAAGTCGAACGTGCCGATGGGCGTGGGGCTGTCGTCGTCGGCGGCGCTCGAGGTGGCGACGCTGCGCGCGCTGCGCGAACTGCTCGGCCTCGGCATCGACGACGTCGAGATCGCCCGGCTGGCGCAGCTCGCCGAGATCGAATTCGCCGGCGTGCATTGCGGCATCATGGACCAGATGGCGTCCAGCCTCGCCGACACCTCGCGCGCCCTGTTCCTCGATACGCGCACGCTCGCGCGCCGGCTGGTGCCGCTGCCGGGAGACGGCGCGGTGCTGGTGCTCGACTCGGGCATCGCGCGCTCGCTCGCCGGCAGCGGCTACAACGAGCGCCGCGCCGAATGCGATCTCGCGGCGCGCGCGCTGCAGGTGCCGGCCCTGCGCGACGCCGCCGGTCCCGAGCATCGCGCCGCCATCGAGGCGCTGCCGGAACCGCTGCGGCGGCGCGCGCGGCACGTCGTCACCGAGAACGAGCGCGTGCTCGATGCGGTCGGCTGCGACGACCCGGTCGCGTTCGGCGCGCTGATGAACGCATCCCACATCAGCCTGCGCGACGACTACGAGGTGTCGGTGCCCGAACTCGACCGTCTGGTCGAGATGCTGCAGTCGCATCCCGGCGTGTATGGCGCGCGCCTCACCGGCGCGGGCTTCGGCGGCGCCTGCGTGGCCCTGTGCCGCAAGGATCTGGTGCACGACGTCGGCCGGGCGGTGGTCGAGGACTACGTCGCCGCCGGCAACAAGGGCGGCCGCCAGCTGGTGCCGCGGCCGCAGCCCATCAGGCAGCGCCGCAACCGGCGACGCCCGTAAAGCGCGATAACGCACATTCCGGCGCCGTTCTCCCGGAACCCCGCACTCCCCCACAGGTCTGCGGTTTGCCTGCCTTTCCGTGGCACGACAACCGACGCCAGAAGATGACCGAAAAGCCGCCGCAGGCTGCCCCGCTGGAACTCTGGGGCGGCCTGGAATGCACCGTAGTCCGCATCCGCAACCGCATCCGCAACCAGATCGCCGAAACCGGCCACGCCGGCCGCAGCGCCGATCTCGACGCCATCGCCGCGCTCGGCATCCGCACCCTACGCTATCCGGTGCTGTGGGAGACCGTCGCGCCGGATGATCCGCAGCGCTCTGACTGGCGCTGGCACGACGAACGCCTGGCACGCCTGCGCGAGCTCGGCATCGCGCCGATCGCCGGCCTCATGCACCACGGCAGCGGCCCGCGGTACACGGGACTGCTCGATGCGCGGCTGCCGGAACTGCTCGCCGACCACGCAGCGCGCGTCGCCGCGCGCTACCCGTGGATCACCGACTTCACGCCGGTCAACGAGCCGCTGACCACCGCGCGCTTTTCCGGGCTGTACGGCCACTGGCAGCCGCACGGACGCGACATGAAGACCTTCCTGCGCACGCTGGTCGTGCAGTGCCGCGCGATCGTGCTGGCGATGGAGTCGATCCGCCAGGTGACGCCGAACGCGCGCCTGGTGCAGACCGAGGACCTCGGCAAGGCTTTCGCCACGCCGCGCCTGCAGTACCAGGCCGACCACGAAAACGAGCGCCGCTGGCTCAGCCTCGACCTGCTCTGCGGCCGCGTCGATGCGCGCCACCCGTGGCACGCGCTGTTCGTCGCCAACGGTGTCGAGCCGGCGGAACTCGAGTTCTTCGTCGAGCGGCCGTGCGTGCCCGACATCGTCGGCATCAACCACTACCTGACCAGCGAACGCTACCTCGACCATCGCGCCGGCGAGTATCCGGCCTGGCACCGCGCCCACAACACGCGCGACAGCTACGCCGACGTCGAGGCCGTGCGCATCGGCCTGCCGCCGGGCCAGACCGGGCCGGAGGCGCGGCTGCGCGAAGCCTGGGAGCGCTACGGCCTGCCGCTCGCCGTCACCGAGGCGCACCACGGCAACACGCGCGAGGAGCAGTTGCGTTGGCTGATGGAAGTCTGGAACGCCGCCGGCCGCCTGCGCACGGCCGGCGTCGACCTGCGCGCCGTGACCGTCTGGTCGCTGCTCGGCTGCATCGACTGGAATTCGCTGCTGATGGAGAACCGCGGCCATTACGAAAGCGGCGTGTTCGACACGCGCTTCGATCCGCCGCGGCCGACGGCGCTGGCGGGCGCGGTGCGCGCGCTGGCGACGACCGGCCGCTACGAGCATCCGGTGCTCGACGTCGGCGGCTGGTGGCGGCGCCGCGCCCACCAGTATCAGCCGGGCGCAGCCGCGCCGGCCGCCGTGGTGCAGCCGCCGCGGCGCATCGCCATTGCCGGCGCCACGGGCACGCTGGGCCAGGCCTTCGCGCGCATCTGCGAACACCGCGGGCTGGCCTACCAACTGCTGAAGCGCGCCGACATGGACATCGCCGACGAGCGGCGGGTCGAGGCGGCGCTGGCGCTGCACCGGCCGTGGGCGGTGATCAACGCCGCCGGCTACGTGCGCGTGAACCAGGCCGAGCGCGAGGCCGACCGCTGCTTCCGCGAGAACACGCTCGGCGCCGAAATCGTGGCCCGCGTCTGCGCGCGCCTGGGCATCCCCTACGTGACGTTCTCCTCCGACCTCGTCTTCGACGGCCGCCTCGGCCGCGCCTACGTCGAGAGCGACGAAGTCTGCCCGCAAGGCACCTACGGCGCCAGCAAGGCCGAGGCGGAACGGCGCGTGGCCGAAGCCTGGCCGCAGGCACTGGTGATCCGTACCAGCGCCTTCTTCGGCCCGTGGGACCGCTACAACTTCCTCTACGCCGTGCTGCGTGCGCTGGGCGCCGGCGAACGCTTCGAGGCCAGCGACGAAGTGCGGGTCTCGCCGACCTACGTGCCCGACCTGGCGCACGGCGCGCTCGACCTGCTGATCGACGGCGCCACCGGCGTCTGGCATGTCGCCAACCAGGGCCAGTTGTCGTGGCACGAATTCGCGCAACGCGCCGCGCGCGCCGCCGGCATCGGCAGCGGCAAGCTGGTCAGGAGCCGCCGCGGCGCCGGCGTCGTGACCGCGCTGACCAGCGAGCGCGGCCTGATCCTGCCCGCCGTCGAGGGCGCGATCGACCGCTACGTGCGCGAACGGGCCCTTGCCTGAGGCTGAGGTGGGTCCGGGTCCGACGCGCGCGGATCGACTGGCCTACGCGCGATGAGCCGCCGACCGATTGCGGGGCACGCAGTGCTGGCCCATGCTCCTCCCCATCTCGCGGCACCCGCCGGCGAGACACCCCAAAGGGAGAAGACATGAAAAACCTGCGCCACGTCGCGGCGGCCGTGCTGTCCGCGTTGACCCTGAGCACGACCGCTGCGGCAAGCGATTACGAGTTCTACGTCCTGGCCTGCAACACCGGCCGCTGCCATCGCGGCGACAGCTTCATCGTTGGCGGCAGCCGCCCCGATTACCAGGCGAACGGCGTCGCCATGCGCATGGAGGCGCCGAACGCGGGCGACCGGCCCGGCGCCGTCCGCCTGCTGCTCGACATCGCGCCGGCGCAGTTTCCGCCGCTCACGGTGCGCGGCGACGAGCGCACCGGGCTCGCGCACATCAGCCTGCAGTTGGAGCCGCGCAGCTTGCGCTACGGCCATTTCACGCCGCTGGCCGTCGTCACCGGCACGACGCGCATCACCTACCAGCTATGGGGCCGGCTGGCCGGCGCGCCGCCGATGCCCGAGCCGGTGGCGTTGCGCTAGGCGCCGAAGCTGCACGGCAGGGTGAAGCGGATGACGGCGCCCTCGCCGGGCCGGCCCTCCGCCCCCACCTCGCCGCCGTGCCGGCTGACGATGCGCTTGACGATCGAGAGCCCGATGCCCGAGCCTTCGAATTCCTTGGCCGAGTGCAGGCGCTGGAATTCGCCGAACAGCTTGCCGGCATAGCGCATGTCGAAGCCGACGCCGTTGTCGCGGATCTCGTATTCATTCATCACCGCGCCGGGCGTGCCGCGAAACTCGATCAGCGCCTCTTCGCGCGTGGCCGTGAACTTGAGTGCGTTCGAGAGCAGGTTCACCAGCACCTGACGCACCATCGCGGGGTCGCCGCTGGCGGGCGGCAGGTTGCCGACCGTCAGCCGCGCCTTGCGCCCGGGCATGGCCGCGAGCAGTTCATCGAAGACTTCACGCACCAGCTGCGCCATGGCGATCGGCTCTGCCGTCAGATCCTGGCGCCCGAGGCGCAGGAAGCCGAGGATGTCGTCGATCAGCCGGTCCATGCGCACGGTATTCGCGCACACGCTGTCGAGGCAGCGCCTGCCCTCGGCATCGAGCTTGTCGCGATACTCGTCGACGACGATCTGGGCGAAGCCGTGGATCGCACGCAGCGGCGCGCGCAGGTCGTGCGACACGGTATAGGAGAAGGCTTCGAGGTCGCGATTGGCGGCCTCGAGGTCGGCCGTGCGCTGGGCGACGCGCTGCTCGAGCGACTGGTTGAGTTGCTTGACCTCGGCCTCGGCCCGCTCGCGATCGCGCACCTCGGCGAGCAGTCGGGCGTGCTCGTCGCGCAGCTCCTCCTGCTGCCGCTGCAATGCCTCTCGCATCATGGCGAAGCTGTCGACGAGCGTGCCGACCTCGTTGCGGGCGGCCGGCGGCAGCGGCGCCTGGAAGTCCTCGCGTGCCAGGCGCCCCGTCGCCTCGGCCAGGACGGCCAGCGGGCGGCGCACGGCCAGTTCGACCACCAGGGCCATGGCGACGAAGACCACCCCCAGCATGGCGAACAGCAGCACGGCGAGTTCCTGCGCCTGTCGTCGCAGCCGCTCCAGCGCCGATGCCATGTCCACGGTGACGGAGAGGCGCCCGAGGTTCATGTCGAGATGGCGCATCGGCTTCTCGATGCGGCGCCTGTCGCCGTTCGGCGCAGGCGGCGCAACCTCCTCGTCGAACGGATAGAGCCGCCTGCCGTTGGGCGCGACGATCTCGATTTGCGTCCACTCGGGGTTCTTCTTCTTCAGCGCGGCGAGGTTCTCGTAGACGATGTCGAGCTGGTTGCCGAGCAGCAGCGGAACCATGCCCTCGACGACGCTGTCGAGGTGCCGGCCCACCGACTTCAGGTGCGCCTGCTCGGCCTCGGCGAAGCTGCGCGGCGCCCACACCCAGCCGATGTAGGCACCCATGAGCAGCGCCAGCAGCACCAGCGGCAGCAGCAGCTTCAGCCGCAGGCTCAAGGGCGCGGCTCCTCCACCCAGTACTTCTCGAGTCCCCAGTCGCGCATGACGAGGTAGTCGTCGATCGAGGCCGGCACCATCCGGAGCAGCGGCACGTCGGCCAGGAGTTCCTGCCCCGCCGGCGTCGCGGCGAGATCGAGCAACGCCTGCCGCACCGCCTCGCGCACCGCCCTGGGGACGCGCGGATGGGCCGCCACCGGATGCGAGGGCATGGCGCGCGTCGAGTACAGCACGCGCAGCGCACCCTGCAACCGCTCGTCCTGCTCGGCGAGCGTCTTCTGCACGCCGCCGCCGGCATCGGCCATGCCCCTGGCGACGTTCAGGTACACCGAGGTATGCGTCTTGACGTCGAGCATGCGGACATGGACGTGATGGATCTGCTCGAGGTCGGAACGCAGCAGCAGCGAAGCGCCGAGCGCGTTCGGCGACGGCACGGCGAGCGTCTTGCCGTCGAGGTCGGCGATGCTGCGGATGGGGCCGTCGCGGGCGACCAGCAGCACGCCCGTGAGCGAATGGCTGTCGCGCACCAGCGGGATGTAACCCTGGCGCCGGCTTTCGAGCAGGATGTGATACGGGTTGGCGTAGGCGAAATCGAAGCTGCCCTTCGACAACTCGCGCTCGAAGTCGGGAACGCCGAGCGTGGCCACCAGGCGGAGCGGCACGCCACTGCGCCGCGCGACGTCGTCGACGATCGGCTTCCAGATGGAGTGGAGCTTGCGCTGCTCGTACTGCGGCACGACGGCGAAGGTGTAGGCCTCTTCCGCGCGCACGCCCGCCGCTGCGACGAGCAGCGACAACGCCATCAATGCATTGCGCATTCGGGTGGGCCACGCGGGCACGCCGTTCCTCCTGTTGGGGGCGCTCTGCGGCGGCCCTTGCAAGGAGCGGAGTTTAGCCATAAAGACGTAAGCAGGGAGATGCGATATATCAAATTCCATCGGTTTACCCGAAGTCCGGCCTGCGACCCTGAGCGAGCGGGCGTGCGCCTTGCCGGCACGAGCCCTCCGACCCGATGGAGCCCCGCCATGACCCCTTCGCCTGAGCCTCGCGCGCAGCACTGGCCCGCCCTGCCCTGGCAGGAGTGGCGCGACACCTGCGCCACCCTGCACATGTGGACGCAGATCGTCGGCAAGATACGGCTGCGGCTGGCGCCCTGGACCAACCACTCCTGGCATGCGACGCTCTACGTCACCGCGCACGGCCTGACGACCTCGCCGATGCCCTATGGCGGACGCACGCTGCAGATCGACTTCGACTTCGCCGCGCACCGGCTGCTGATCCGCACCGGCGACGCGCCGACGCGAAGCATGGCGCTCGAACCGCGCGCGGTGGCCGACTTCCACGCCGAACTGTTCGCGCACCTGCGCGAACTCGACATCGACGTGCCGATCCACGCCACGCCGAACGAGGTGATCGACCCGATTCCGTTCGCCGCCGACCGCATCCATGCCGCCTACGATGCCGCCGCCGTCGATCGCTTCCGGCACGCCCTGGCGCAAGCCGATCGCGTGCTCAAGCAGTTTCGCAGCGGCTTCGTCGGCAAGTGCAGTCCGGTGCATTTCTTCTGGGGCAGCTTCGACCTCGCGGTGACGCGCTTCTCCGGCCGTCGTGCGCCGCCGCATCCGGGCGGCGTGCCGCACTGTCCCGACTGGGTGACGCGCGACGCCTACTCGCACGAAGTCAGCAGCTGCGGCTTCTGGCCCGGCGGCGAGGCAATGCCCGAGCCGGTGTTCTATGCCTACGCGTATCCCGAGCCGCCCGGCTTCTCCGCCGCATCCGTGCCGGCGCCGGCACGCTACGACGAAACGCTGCGCGAATTCCTGCTGCCCTACGACGCGGTGCGGCGGGCCCCCGACCCCGACGCCCTGCTGCTCGCCTTCCTGCAGGACACCTACGTCGCCGCCGCCGATTGCGGCCGCTGGGACCGCCCGGCGCTCGAAGCCAGCGGCTTTCCCTACGCCGCGCCGACGCCGAGGATGCGAACCGCGGCCGACGCCGAGTCGCCCGTGTCCTGACCGGGTCTGGCCGCGCGCCTCTGCATCGAGCGCGCGGGCGATGGTCTCGTCGTCAAGCGCCCGGCGCCCGATACTCGACCTGCCCCGCCTTGCGCAGGGCCGACAGCGTTTCGTCGACCGTCAGGAGAACGGTGGTTTCGAACGAACTGACCGCGCCGCCGGCGCCGATCGCCAGTGCGACCGCGGCCATGGACACGTTGTCGGGAGCCTCCCACAGCACGTAGCCGTCGTGCCGGCCGAAGGCATACCAGAAGCCGTGGAGCTTTCCGCCGACGGACTCGATATACGACTGCGCGGCCTTGCGCCGGTCTTCGGGATTGCGGATCAACCTCGCCCAGGTCTCGGGCACGTAGCTGAACGTCGACAGATACAGCGACATCGCCTCTCTCCTTCTCGTCCATGAGCGATTCGGGAGGCGCCGATCGAGCGATCCCGCGCAACGAAGGTATACCGAAGCGCCGCTGCGCAATGTCCGCTTGCGCTCTCATGGCGCCAGGCATGCGGGCATTGCGATTGCCGGCTTCGTTCAGGCACGAACCGACGGAGCCGCCCATGGAACAGCAAGATGCCCTGAAGCAGGAACTGCTGGCGCTCGAGAACCGCTATTGGAATGCGATCAAGCAGAAGGACGCCCAGGTTGCGGCCAGCCTGAGCGACGATCCCTGCATCGTGGTCGGCGCGCAAGGCGTCGGCGAAATCGACCGGCGCGCGCTGGCAAGGATGCTCGACGCGGCGACCTACGAGTTGAAGGACTTCGCCCTGGAGAACGTGCGCATCCGCCGCCTGGGCGACGACCTCGTCGCGCTGGCCTACGAGGTCAACGAGGACCTGACGGTGGACGGCGAAAACCTCAGCCTGAAAGCCTTCGACCTGAGCATCTGGACCAAGCGAAGCGGCGAGTGGGTTTGCGTGGTCCACACCGAGTCGCCCGCCGGCGATCCGTTCGGCCGGCACTGACTGCCGAAGTCAGAACGCCTGGTCCCAGCGTATCGACAGCCGGATCGCGGAGTTGATGAGCCCGACCATGCTGTAGGTCTGGACGAAGTTGCCCCATTGCTCGCCGGTGGCCGGGTCGATGTGTTCGGCGAGCAGGCCGTGGCGATTGCGGCTCTTGAGCAGCTTCTCGAACAGCGCCCGTGCCTCTTCGCGCCTGCCCAACGAGGCGAGCGCGTTCACGAACCAGAAGCTGCAGACGAGGAAGGCGTTTTCCGGATGGCCGAAGTCGTCGGCGCCGATGTAGCGGAAGATGAAGTCGCCGCGCTTCAGATCCTGCTCCACGGCCTGGACGGTGCCGGCGAACTCGGCCGAGTCGGCGGCGACGAAGCCGAGTTCGGCCAGCAGCAGCAGGCTGGCGTCGAGGTCGCGGCCGTCGAAGGTCGAGACGAAGCTGTTGCGCTCCTTATGCCAGGCGCGGCGGCAGATCACGGCGTGGATGCGGTCGGCCTGCGAGCGCCAGTAGCCGGCGCGCTCGGCGAGGTTCAGGCGCGCGGCGATCAGCGCCAGGCGGTCGCAGGCGGCCCAGCACATGACCGACGAGAACGTATGCACGGCGGTGGAACCGCGCAGCTCCCACAGCCCGGCGTCGGGCTGATCGAAACAGACGGCGGCGCGCTCGCCGAGCGGCTCGAGGCGGCGGAACAGCGTCTCGTCGCCGCGGCGCGTGAGCCGCTGGTCAAAGAAGATGTGCGTCGCCGCGAGGATCGCCGAGCCGTAGACGTCGTGCTGCACCTGGCGATAGGCGAGATTGCCGACGCGCACCGGGCCCATGTCGCGGTAGCCCTTGAGCGCGGGCAGCTCGGATTCGTCCAGCGCCTCGCGGCCGTCGATGCCATAGACCGGCTGCAGGCCCTTGCCGCCCGACTTGGCGGCGACGTTGACGATGTAGGCGAGATAGCGCTCCATGGTGCGCGTGGCGCCGAGGCGGTTGAGCGCGTTGACGACGAAGTAGCCGTCGCGCAGCCAGCAATAGCGGTAATCCCAGTTGCGCCCGCTGTCGGGCGCCTCGGGAATCGAGGTCGTCATCGCGGCGACGATGGCGCCGGTGTCGTCGAAGGCGTTGAGCTTGAGCGTGATCGCGGCGCGGATCACGGCCTCCTGCCACTCGTAGGGGATGCCGAGCGAGCGCACCCACTCACGCCAGTACTGCGTCGTCTCTTCGAGGAAGTGGCGGCCGGTCTCGTCGGCGGCCTTGTCCATGGTCTCGTCGGGGCCGAGCGCCAGCGTGATCTTGTCTTCGAGGAAGAACCACTCTTCCTGCAACACGGCCGTGATCGAGGCGTCGGTGGTGAGGCGCAACGTGATGCCGGGCATCACGTAGCGGATATGGTTGCTGCCCCAGGTGACGCTCGGGCAGCCGACGCTGTCGGGGCATGCCGGCCGCACGTGCAGCGCCAGGCGCGGCCCGCCGGAGATGCGCTTGAGGCGCCGGATCAGCATCATCGGCCGGAACATGCGGCCGTACTGGCCGAAGCGCGGCGCGAAGTCGGTGACTTCGACGCAGCCGCCGTGGCGGTCGTGAAGTCGCGTCACCAGCACGGCGGTGTTTTCGAGGTACTGCTGCTCGGCGCGTTCGAAGTCGGCGATCTCGACGGCGAAGAAGCCGGTCTCGCCCGATTCGTCGAGCAGCGCGGAGAACACGGGATAGCCGTCGAAGCGCGGGAAGCAGCCCCAGACGATGCGCGCCGTGCCGTCGACGAGCGCGCCGACGGTGCAGTTGCCGATCAGGGCGAGGTCGAGACTGTTCATGACGGCTCCTTTCCCAATGCGTCGGCCAGCCAGGCGCGCACGGCGCCGACGTCGGCGAGGCGATACTGTGCGCAGCTCTCGCCGCCACCGACCTTGATCGACAGGCCATGCGCGCGGTTGACCACGGCGAACCCGTGCTCGTCGTTGAGGTCGTCCCCGATGAATACGGGCCGGCGGCCCGCGAAGGGCGGCTCGCGCAGGTAGTCCTCGATGGCCGTGCCCTTGTCGACGCCGCCGGGCTTCACCTCGACGACGCATTTGCCCTCCTGCAGCACGAGGCCGTCGCCGGCTTCGGCGACCAGCCGCGCCATGACGTCGCGAACCACGTCTGCAAGCTGCGGCGCCTGGCGGTAATGCAGCGCCAGCGTCAGCCCCTTGTCTTCGAGCAGCAAGCCCGGATGCTCCGCGAGCAGAGGTTCGAGCGCCGCGCGGATCGCGCACTTGGCCTCGGGCGGCGCCGGCTGTATCCAGAGCCGCCCGGCGGCGTCGCGCCGTTCGAGGCCGTGCTGACCGGCGAGCGGCAGGCGGCAGGTGCCGAGCCGGCGGTCGAGGTCGGCCAGGGCGCGGCCGCTGACCAGCGCGACGGCGCCGCCGCTGGCGCGGTGCAGGCGACCGAGGAGTCCGAGCAGTGCGGCGTCGACCGCCGCGGCGGCCGGCGTTTCGGCGATGTCGATCAGCGTGCCGTCGACGTCGAGGAAGTAGGCCCAGGCGGCGCTGGCCGCCGGCAGGCCGGTGTCGGCGACGTCCGCCATGCTCAGGCGGGCTCCACGCCGGCCGGCTTTTCCAGCAGGCGGCCGCGCCGCCGCATGGTGGCGGCGTCGAGCAGCATTCGCCCGGCCCACCGGTACACGTTGAAGTCGGCGACCAAGGTGCGCATCAGGCGCATGCGGTCGCGCTGCTCCTCGGCGGACATGGTCAGCGCAAGGTGCAGCGCGGCGGCGCAATCGTCCGCATCGTAGGGATTCACGATCAGCGCCTCGGGCAATTCGCGCGCCGCGCCGGTGAACTGGCTCAGCACCAGCACGCCGTGCTCGTCGTCGCGGGCGGCGACGAATTCCTTGGCGACGAGGTTCATGCCGTCATGCAGGCTGCTGACGAAGCAGAAATCGGCCGCGCGCAGGTATTCCACGACCTCGTGCGGCTCGTGGTGCGCGATGCGCAGCACCACCGGGAGGACGCCGGAATGGCCGAAGCGCGCATTGATGTGCGTGGCCAGTGCGCGCACCTGCGCCTCGTGGTTCTGGTATTCCTCGATGCCCGCGCGCGTCGGCGCGGCGACCTGGATGAAGCTGAAGCGCCCGATCCATTCGGGATGGAGTTCGAGCAGGCGCTCGACTGCGCGCAGGCGCTCGAGGATGCCCTTGGTGTAGTCGAGACGGTCGACGCCGACGCCGATCCTGGCGTCGAGCGGCAGCTCGTTGGCGCGCAGCACGTCTTCGCGGCACTCGCCGGCGGGCTTGGCGCCCTCCTCGTTCTCGGGCCACGCGATGGAGATCGGATAGCGGCGCACGGCCGTCAGCTTGCCGCCGTACGAGACCGTGAACGACTCGCGGTCGACGCGCGCTTCGAGCAGCCGATCGACGCTGTCGACGAAGTTGTTGCAGTGGAACTGCGTGTGGAAGCCGAGGATGCTGCTGCCGAGCAGGCCGGCGAGTATCTCCTCGCGCCAGGGGCAGATGGCGAAGGACTCGGGGTTGGGCCAGGGAATGTGCCAGAAGGTGATCACGGTGGCATTGGGCAGCCGTTCGCGAATCATGCGCGGCAGCAGCGCGAAATGGTAGTCCTGTACCAGCACGATGGGGTCGCGGGTCTTCGCTTCGCTGACGACGGCATCGGCGAACTTGCGGTTCACGCGCACGTAGTGCGCCCAATCCTCAGAGCGGAACACCGGCCGCACGTGGGCGATATGGCAGAGCGGCCAGAGGCCTTCGTTGGCGAAGCCGTAGTAGTAGCCGGCCTCCTCCTCCTTGGTCAGCCAGACGCGGCGAATGCGGTACGAGGGCTTGTCGGGCGGCACGGCGACGCGGTCCTGGGCGTCGACCACCTCGCGGTCGGCGGAGCCGCTGCCGTGCGCGATCCAGGTGCCCGAGCAGGCACGCATCACCGGCTCAAGCGCCGTGACGAGGCCGCTGGCCGGCCGCTGCACTTCGACCCGCGTGCCGCGCCGCTGGTGGATGTAGGGCTCGCGGTTGGAGACGACGATGACGTCGTCGCCGCGCAGTTCGCCGTGCAGAATGGCCCGCAGGGATTCCGGCCCCCAGCGGGCGCGCCCTTCGCCGCGGGCGCGGTATTCGACGTTGAGGTCCTGCAGCAGGCGCTCGAGGTCGCGCGCGATGGGCTTGAACTCGGGCGCCGGCAGGGTCTCGCCGGGCCGCCGCAGCAGGCCCTCGCCGCGCAGCAGCGAACGCATGCCGGCGACCCAGCCGCGCCACGAGAGCTGGGCGACGATGACGGTGATCAGCGACACGGCGGTCGCGAGGCCTGCGAAGACATAGAAGACGTAGCGCCGCGTCTCCTCGCTGCGGCGCGCGACGAAGCTCATGTCGTGGATCAACACCAGCTTGCCCTGTGGCGCGGCCTCGGTCGGCATCGGGCGCACGGCGACGTGCAGGGGGCCGCTGTCGCTGTCGAGGATGTGATCCACCCCGCTCTCCCAGCGGACGAGGTCGGAGCAGGCAATCTCGCGCGGCAGCGTCGGCGTGGCCAGCGCAGGACTCGACGCCGAGGCACAGTAGCCGACGGCGAACAGGCGCTCGTCCTGGGTGATGCGGGTGAAGAACTTGCTGATCTTCGCCTTCGAGCCGGCGGCGAGCTGCTCCTGCAGCGGCTCCTGAACGGTGCTGGCGACGAGCGTGGCGCGAATGTCGAGGTCGCGCACGAACCAGCGCAGGGTCAGGTTGTCGAACAGCGGCCCGGCGCCGTAGGCGAAGGCCGCGAGCACGATGACCAGCGGCAGGACGAAGCGCAGCGAGAGCCTCATGCTGCAAGCCTCAGCCGGCGAGAGCCGCGAACTCGTCCGCCAGCGCACGCGCCGAGGCCGGCCGCTCCTCCGGCGACTTGGCGAGGCAGCGCAGGATCAGCGCGTCGAGCGCCGGCGTCGAGTAGCCGGGATGGGCGACGCCGGGCGTGGGGGCCGGCGTGTCGAGGATCAGGTGCGTGAGATGGAGGTCGCCCTCGGCCTCGAAAGGCCGGTGGCCGGTCAACAGGTAGAAGGCGAGCGCGCCGACGGCGTAGAGGTCGGAACGTGGATCGGTCGAGGCCGGCGCCACGATGCGCTCGGGAGCGAGGTACGCCGGCGTGCCGAGGATGTGCAGGCCGGCGGTGAGGTCGCGCGTGGCGTTGCCGTCCATGCGCTTGACGAGCCCGAAGTCGAGCACCTTGACGATCTCGCTGCCGGTGCCGGCATCGGTGCAGAGCATGACGTTCTGCGGCTTGATGTCGCGGTGGAGCAGGCCGAGCGCGTGCATTTCGGCGAGCGCCGCGCAGACGTCGCGCAGGATGCGCGCGGCGTGCGTCGGCGACAGCGGCCCGTCGCGGTCGACCAGCTGCGCCAGGGTGACGCCGTCGATGAATTCCATGGCGTAGTAGAAGCCGCCGCCGGGGACACTGCCGAAATCGTAGAGCCGCGCGAAGTTGGCGTGGCGCAGGTTGCCTGCGAGCTGCACTTCGCGGCGGAAGCGCTCGACCCATTCGTCGGAGGCGGCGTGGATCTTCAGCATCTTGAGCGCGACCTTGCGCCGCATCAGCTGGTGTTCGGCCAGATAGACGTTGCTCAGCGCCCCCTCGCCCACCAGTTGCAGCAGGCGATACGGGCCTACACGACGCGGCGAACCGTCCGCGGCGAACTCGCGGTTGCGCAACAGGAAAGCAGCCGTGCCGATGCCCGTGCCGGCCGCCATGAGGACGAACACCGACCAGCGCATCAGGTCGACCATCCGCTCGCCGAGGCTGCCGGGACGCGGCTGCGGCAGGCTCCCTCCCCCGGCCGCGAGCAGCACCGCGGCGACAACGACGGCGCCGATCAGCAGGCCGACGGCGAGCAGCGATGCGGTGCGGACGAGAACGGGCATGCGGCGGCCTCAGTATTCGCCGGGATAGGCGATGGCGGCGTTGCGGTTCTGCTGCCAGGCGGCTTCGTCGTGGCCGGGGGCGCGCGGGCGCTCCTCGCCGAAGCTGACGGCCTCGATCTGCACGCCCCTGGCGCCCGTCATCTCGAGCCGGCGCTTGACGGCCTCGGCGCGCCGCTGGCCGAGCGCGAGGTTGTACTCGCGGCTGCCGCGCTCGTCGGCGCTGCCCTGGATCATGATCTTCACCGCCGGCTTGGCGCCGAGGAAGCTGCCGTGGGCCTGCAGCATCGGCGCGTAGTCGACCTTCACCGCATCACTGTCGAACTCGAACAGCACGAGACGCTGGAAAAGGGCGTTGTTGCGGTCGCGCACGGCGGCGAGATCGTCGGCGCCGACGCCGGAGGCGACCGGCGGCACGCGGTCTGGCAACGGCTGAGGTGCGCCCTGCCCGGCGTCCTGGGAGGTGGTTGCGCATCCCGCGAGCGCAACGGCGAGCGCGGCGACGAAGGCGGATCGGATCATGGTGTTCCCCTTATGTATGTTCGATGGCCGGCACCATCCTAGGGAATCGCGGCCCGCGCCGAAATTGGCGGGCGCACGTAAGCGTCTTGCTGATGCGCGAGTTCGGCGCCTGCAGGCGCCATTGAGCCATTCCGGAGCAAAGCTACGCGTTTCACGTACGCCATTCGTGGATGAAAAAAAATCCCGCGTCGGCAACAATGCGTACCGAAGGAGAAGACTTGGGCGCAAACACGACACTGCGGGGATGGGCATGGGCGGCGGCGTTCGTCGTCGCCTACGTGCTGCTCGACTGGACGAGCTACATCGATCCCTTCCATCGCCTGAACATCACGCCGTGGAACCCGGCGCCGGCGCTGGGCCTGATGTTCCTGCTGCACGGCGGCCGCGGCGGCGGGTTCACCCTGCTCGCGGCGATGCTCGCCGCCGACCTCGCGGTGCGCGAGTTGACCGGCGGCCTGCTGACGGTGCTGCTGCTCGACGGCCTGCTGGCGGCTGCCTACTGGCGCCTTGCCGCCGTGCTCAGGAATCGCTTCCCCGACGGCGGATTGTTCTCGGACCGCGACGGCCTGCTGGTGTGGGGAGCGATCGTCGTGCTCGGTTCGCTGGCCATCAGCGTGCTGTTCGTCGGCGCCCACGTGCTCGCCGGACAGTTGCCGTGGCCGCGTGCGCCCGATGCGGCGCTGCGCTTCTGGGTCGGCGACGGCGTCGGCATCTTCGTCGGCCTGCCGCTGCTGTGGTGGCTGCGCGACCGCGAGCGGCGCGCGGCCTTCGCCGCAGTGACGCTGAACTGGGAGACCGCAGGCTACCTCGCGCTGACGGCCCTGGCGCTGTGGATCGCCTTCGGCATCGGCGCCACGGCGAACTTCCGCTACTTCTACATCCTGTTCCTGCCGCTGGTGTGGGCGGCCTCGCGCCAGGGCCTGGCGGGCGCGGTGTTCTGCGCCTCGATGCTGCAACTCGGCATGATCGTCGCCGGCCAGATGCAGGCGGCGCCCGAGATTTCGCTGTTCGAGCTGCAGATGCGCGCGCTGATCCTGGCGGTGGTCGGCTTCTTCATCGGCGTCACCGTCGACGAGCAGCGCCGCGCGGCGGCCGACCTGCGCCAGTCGCTGCGCCTCGCCGCCGCCGGCGAGATGGCGGCGGCGCTGGCGCACGAACTCAACCAGCCGCTGGCGGCGCTCTCCGCCTACGGCAACGCCTGCGAACGCCTGCTGGCCCAGGGCGACGCCGACGGCCGCCTGCCCGACGCAATCCGCCGCATGGTCGCCGAGGGACGCCGCGCCGCGGACGTGGTGCGCCGGCTGCGCGACTTCTTCCGCACCGGCTCGACGCATCTCGAGTGCTTCCAGCTGGCGGCGCTGGTGGAATCTGCGCTCGCTCCGTTTCGCGAAAGGGCGCTGGCGGCGGAGGTGGACCTGGTCGTGATGCCGCTGCCTGACGTCGAACTCCACGCCGACCGGCTGCAGCTCGAGGTGGTGCTGCGCAACCTGCTGAGCAACGCCTTCGACGCCGTCGCCGAGCAGCCCGCCGGCGCGCGCCGCGTGACGCTGACGGCAGTGCCCGATCCGGGCGCGCGCCTGTGCATCCGCGTCGAGGACAGCGGTGCCGGCATTGCCGGGGCCGTCGAACGCCTGTTCGAGCCCTTCGTGTCGACCAAGTCGAGCGGCCTCGGGCTCGGCCTCGCCATCAGCCGCGCCATCGCCGAGGCGCATGGCGGCACCCTGCTCGCCGACGTCGGCGCGCACGGCAGCTTCAGACTCCTTCTACCCATCGATCCCCGCCCCCATGGATAACACCGTCTTCATCATCGACGACGATCCGTCGATCCGCGATGCCCTCGGCCTGCTGCTCGGCCTGCACGGCTTCCGCACCGCCTTCTATGCCGACGCCGCGAGCTTTCTCGGCGCGTGGCAGGCCGACTGGTGCGGCTGCCTGATCATCGACATCCGCATGCCCGGCATGGACGGGCTTTCGCTGCAGCGCCGGCTGCGCGAGCAAGGCTGCACGATCCCCACCATCATCGTCACCGGCCACGGCGACGTCGCCTCGGCGCGCGAGGCCTTCCGCGCCGAGGCCATCGACTTCCTGGAGAAGCCGATCGACGAGGCGCGGCTGGTGGCGGCGATCGGCGAAGCCTTCGCGCGTCAGGCCGAGACGCGCAGCGATCGCGAGCAGAAGGAGCGCATCGCGCGCCGGCTCGCCGTGCTGACGCCGCGCGAGCGCGAGGTGATGGAACTGGTGGTGGCGGGACGGCACAATCGCGCCATCGCCGAGGAACTCGGCATCAGCGTGCGCACCGTGGAGGTCCACAAGGCGCGCATGCTGGCGAAGCTGGACGTCGAGGGAGTGCCGCAACTGGTGCGGCTGCGCCTCGGGCTGGCCGAGGCGGAGTAGCGACTCGCGGCGTCAGCTGCCGCTGGTCTCGGCCGGGGCGAGGACGCGGATTTCGATGGCGCCGGTCGCGTCCGGTGCGACGGTCGTGCCTTCGGGCGCGGAGCCGAGCATGGTGCGGATGCGGAACTGGCCGCCCTTGACCTTCTGCTGCAGCAGCGCGCGCAGTTCCTCGGTGACGGTGGCGACGTAGGCCAGCGACAGCGAGCGGCTGCCCTCGGGCTTGTCGTAGCCGAGGATCGAGATGCGCAGCGCCGAGCCGGCGGCGACCATGCGGTTGATGGTGTCGACCATGGCGTTGCAGCGCGTGGCGACCGAGACCTTCTGGTTGAGCGAGAGGATCCACGACTTGGCGGCGCCGTCGGCGGGCTGCTGCTCGCAGGCGCCGGCGATGCCGGCGGCGGCGATCAAGCCGATTGCGACGAGGCGCCTGAGCGAAACGGCGAGCATCGAAAAACGGGTGTTCATGTCGACTCCTTGTAGCGGGTGCTTGTCCTGAGGCCCAAGGCCGCGAGGAAAGCGGGCGAAGCATACTACTTTCGCGCAAGCATCGAATGAGGGCCGTGCCTACGGGTTTCCCGTAGCGGCGCCCATCACTTGCGCGCCTTGTCTTGCGGCGCACGGCCGTAGAGCTTGCGCAGTTCGTCCTTGGCCGCCTCGAGACGACGACGGCTTTCCTGAGGCAACTTCTTCCCGGCGCGGTTGATGTAGAAGTTCAGCATCGACATCGCCGACCGGAACGGCTCGGCCTTGCGCCGCTTGCTCTTCTCTGCCGAGCGTCGCAGCGAGAGCGCTATCTCGCGCGGGTCCTCGTGCAAGAAGACGCCCGCCTCGAGGTCGAGCGAATTGCTCGTGCGCATGACCTGCTGCGACCAGCGCCGGGTTGCCAGAATCGCCTCCGTTCGGTGACCGTGCCCACATAATCTAGCCGTCATCGACGTCGAGGCCTATCCGCCGGCCGCGGTATCCCGGTTACCCCGGCCGGGGTAGCGCTTCAAGTGCGCAGCGGGTGCATCCAGACGAACAGCACCTGGCCCTGCGACTCGGCCAGGCGCGCGATGTCGGCGAGCTCGGCGAGCATGGCCGCGATGGCTTCCTCTTCCCAATCCTCGTTCTCGAAGGCTTCGGTGGCGGCCAGTTCGGCGGCGACCTGCTCGATCGCTTCCTCTTCGAGCTCGGCAAGGCGCTCGGCGGCTTCGTCGGCCAGGCGCAGCACCAGCGCGCCTTCGCTGGCAGAGACATAGACCGGCTCGTAGTGGACGATGGCGTCGTCGAAGGCGTCGCCGGTCAGCAGGCTGTGCAGCGTCGCGATCTTCTCGGTGTCGATGTCGCGGACTTCGAGGCCGCTCCACTCGTCGGCCGGATGCAGCGATTCGCCGACGGCTTCGACTTCGTCTTCCTCGGCGGCGACGACGTGGGTGAGGACGCCCATGTCAGTCTCCTTCGTGGGTGTCGAGGAAGCGCAACATGCCGGTGAGCAGGCGAACGTTGTCTTCCGACATGCTCTCGATCGACATGCCGAGCTGGGTCTCGCCGGACTCCACCGCGACACTCGACCGGATGGTCGCCAGGCAGTCGAGCGTCGCGCCGCGGATGATCAGCACGCAATACAGCGTGGTTCCGGGCGCGAGGCCGTCGTGCGGATCGGCGATGAGGCGCGTCGAGAATCCGCCCATGCCGAGGTCGAACACGCTGCCGATGACGCCGTGGGTCGGGCCTTCGTCGAGCCAGACGGCCGAGCGCGTGGAGACCCGCTTGCGCGGATGGGCGCGGCGATCGTCGCCCTGCTTCTCTGTTTCGTTGGCGGGCTTCATGGTGTCGATGGACGCCTTATTCCCATTCGATCGTCGCCGGCGGCTTGCCGGAGATGTCGAAGACGACGCGATTGATGCCGCGCACTTCGTTGATGATGCGGTTCGAGACCTTGCCGAGCAGGTCGTAGGGCAGCTGCGCCCAGCGCGCGGTCATGAAGTCCTGCGTCTCGACGGCACGCAGCGCGACGACGTATTCGTAGGTGCGGCCGTCGCCCATGACGCCGACCGACTTCACCGGCAGGAAGACGGCGAAGGCCTGCGAAGTCTTGTCGTACCAGTCGGCCGCGCGCAGCTCGTCGATGAAGATCGCGTCGGCGCGGCGCAGCAGGTCGGCGTAGTCTTTCTTCACCTCGCCGAGGATGCGCACGCCGAGGCCGGGGCCGGGGAACGGATGGCGATACACCATCTCGTGCGGCAGGCCGAGCGCGATGCCGAGCTCGCGCACTTCGTCCTTGAAGAGTTCGCGCAGCGGCTCGCAGAGCTTGAGGTTCAACGTCTCGGGCAGGCCGCCGACGTTGTGGTGGCTCTTGATGGTGTGCGCCTTCTTGGTCTTGGCGCCGGCCGACTCGATGACGTCGGGGTAGATCGTGCCTTGCGCCAGCCAGCGCGCGTTCGGCAGCTTCTTGGCTTCGGCCTGGAAGACCTCGACGAACTCGCGGCCGATGATGCGGCGCTTCTGCTCGGGGTCGGAGACGCCGGCGAGGTGGCCCATGAACTGGTCTGTGGCATCGACGTGGATGACCTTGACGCCGAGGTTGCGGCCGAAGGTCTCCATCACCTGCTTGCCCTCGTTGAGGCGCAGCAGGCCGTTGTCGACGAACACGCAGGTGAGCTGGTCGCCGATGGCCTTGTGCAGCAGCGCGGCGACGACCGAGGAATCGACGCCGCCGGACAGGCCGAGGATCACCTCGTCCTTGCCGACCTGCGCACGCACCTTGGCGATGGCCTCCTCGACGTAGTCGGGCATGTTCCAGTCGCCCTTGCAGGCGCAGATCTCGCCGACGAAGCGGGCGATGATCTCGCGGCCCTTGAGCGTGTGCGTGACCTCGGGGTGGAACTGCACGCCGTAGAAGCGGCGCACCTCGTCGGCCATGCCTGCGATCGGCGTCGATTCGTTGCCGGCGATGACCTTGAAGCCGGCGGGCATCTCGGTGACCTTGTCGCCGTGGCTCATCCAGACGTCGAGCAGGCCGTGGCCCTCGGGGCTCATGTTGTCCTCGAGGCCTTCGAGCAGCTTCGAATGGTTGCGGGCGCGGATTTCGGCGTAGCCGAATTCGCGCTTCTTGGCACCTTCGACCTTGCCGCCGAGTTGCGCCGCCATGGTCTGCATGCCGTAGCAGATGCCGAGCACGGGAACGCCGAGTTCGAACACGGCCTGCGGCGCGCGCGGCGTCTCGTCTTCATAGACCGAGTTCGGGCCGCCCGAGAGGATGACGCCGGCGGGCGCGAACTCGCGGATGAAATCGTCGCTGACGTCGTTCGGATGCAGTTCGCAATAGACCTGCTGCTCGCGCACGCGGCGGGCGATGAGCTGGGTGTACTGGGAACCGAAATCGAGGATGAGGATCTTCTGGTGGGACATGCGGGCGGGCCTCGGAAAAAGAGAAAGGCGGCCTAAGCCGCCTTCCGGAGCAGGGGCTTGTCAGTCGACGTGGTAGTTCGGCGCTTCCTTGGTGATCTGGACGTCGTGGACGTGCGATTCGCGGATGCCGGCCGAGGTGATCTCGACGAACTCGGCCTTGCTGCGCATTTCCTCGATCGTGCGGCAGCCGACGTAGCCCATCGACGAGCGCAGACCGCCCATCAACTGGTGGATGACGGCGGTGACGAGGCCCTTGTAGGGCACGCGGCCTTCGATGCCTTCCGGCACCAGCTTCTCGACGTTGGACTCGTTGTCCTGGAAGTAGCGGTCCGAAGAGCCCTTCTGCATCGCGCCCAGCGAACCCATGCCGCGGTACGACTTGTACGAACGGCCCTGGAACAGCACGGTCTCGCCCGGGGCTTCCTCGGTGCCGGCGAACAGGCCGCCGAGCATGACGGAATGCGCGCCGGCGGCGATCGCCTTGGAGATGTCGCCCGAATAGCGGATGCCGCCGTCGGCGATCAGCGGGACGTTGTCCTTCGCCAGTTCGTTGGCGACGTTCTCGACCGCGCTGATCTGCGGCACGCCGACGCCGGCGACGATGCGGGTGGTGCAGATCGAGCCGGGGCCGATGCCGACCTTGACGCCGTCGGCGCCGTGGTCGACCAGCGCACGCGCGGCGCCCGCGGTGGCGATGTTGCCGCCGATGACGTCGACGTTGGGGAAGTTCTTCTTGACCCACTGGACGCGCTTGAGCACGCCTTCCGAGTGGCCGTGGGCGGTGTCGACGACGAGCACGTCGACACCGGCCTCGGCGAGCAGCGTCGCGCGCTCCTCGGTGCCTTCGCCGACGCCGATGGCGGCGCCGACGCGCAGGCGGCCGAAGCCGTCCTTGCAGGCGAGCGGATGCTCGGTCGACTTGAGGATGTCCTTGACGGTCATGAGGCCGCGCAGCTCGAAGCCTTCGCCGACGACCAGCACGCGCTCGATGCGGTTCTTGTGCATCAGCGCCTTGGCTTCGTCGACGCTGGCGCCTTCGCGCACGGTGACGAGGCGATCCTTCGGCGTCATGATGTCGCGCACCGGCTGGTCGAGGCGGGTCTCGAAGCGCAGGTCGCGGTTGGTGACGATGCCGACGACGAGGCCGTTCTCGACCACCGGCAGGCCGGATATCTTGTGCGTGCGCGTCAGGTTCAGCACTTCGCGCACCGTCATGCCCGGCGTGATGGTGATCGGATCCTTGAGGACGCCGGACTCGAAGCGCTTGACCTTGGCGACTTGCGCCGCCTGCGACTTCGGGTCGAGATTCTTGTGGATGATGCCGATGCCGCCTTCCTGGGCCAGGGCGATGGCCAGCCGGGCTTCGGTCACCGTATCCATGGCCGCGGAGACCAGCGGCAGGTTCAGCGTGATGTTGCGGGTGAGTCGGGTTGCGAGCGAAACGTCGCGGGGCAGGATCGCCGAGTGGGCGGGAACCAGGAGGACGTCGTCGAACGTCAGCGCCTTCTGGAGGAGTCTCATTGTTTTATCCTCTTTGCCAAAAACGTATTATACGCAGGTCGCCCGACCCGGGCAAACCACGGACTCGACGATGCGCCCTCTCCTGCTCGCCTGCCTGCTGCTGCCGCTGACCGCCGCCGCACAGCTGTATTCGTGGAAGGATGCCAACGGCAAGATCCAGTATTCGGACGAGCCGCCGCCGGCGAAAGTCCAGGGCCGCAAGGTCGCCACCCCGCCCGCGCCCTCCCCCGACGCCGCCGACCGTCGCAAGGAAGCCGCCGACCGCGAGATGGAGGCGCGCAAGAAGCAGAAGGAAGCGAAGGAAAGCGTCGCCAAGGCCGAGAAGGAAAAGGCCGACGGGGAAGAAAGGCGCGCCAATTGCGAGAAGGCGCGCGGCCAGCTGCAGGCGATCGAATCGGGTCAGGTGCGCTTCACGACGGATGCCAGCGGCGGGCGCGTCGCGCTCGACGGGGCGGTGCGGGAAGCGGAGCTGGCCAGCGCGCGCCGCGCAGTGGATAGCTGGTGCAAGTAGGCGAGCCGCCTACTCCTCGGTACCGCCGCCCTTCTTCATGACCTTGCCCTCGGCGGCGCGCTGCTTGCGCACTTCCTTCGGGTCGGCGATCAGCGGACGGTAGACCTCCACGCGGTCGCGTTCGCGCAGCGCCGTGTCGAGGCGCGCGAGCTTGCCGTAGATGCCGACCTTGGCTTTCGCCAGTTCGATCTCGGGATAGCGCTGCAGCAGTCCTGAAGCCTCAACCGCCTGCTGGATCGTGCTGCCGGCCGGCAGCTTCAGCTCGACGATCTCCTGTCGTTCGGCCTTGGCGTAGGCGACTTCTATCTGGATTTGATCGGCCATGTCTTGCGGTGACGGAGCGTGCGGACCGGAACGGTCCGGCGAAGGCGCCGGATTTTAGCCCGAAACGCGCGACCGGCTGCCGGCGGCCATGCGCATCTGCATGGCGAGGTTCGACACGCCCTGTGCCGCCGCCTGCCGCCAGCGGTGCGAGCGCGACTTTTCCGCAGCGGAGAGCGGCGCCGGCCTGGGCGCCGGTTCGCCCGGACCGTAGGCGTACAACGGTCGCATCGGGCCCTTGCGGCCGCGCTGCCATGCAGCCACATGCAGCTTGCCCTGTTCGACCAGCAGTTCCAGATAGCCAGCGTTCTTGACGGTGTTCGGCGAAAGGCCGGCGATGCGGGCCGCCTCGCGGTAGTCGAGCAGCCCGGCGTCGCGCACGGCCTCGAGCAGGCGCTGCATGCCGGGCGCCGCACGGTTCTGCGCAGTAACCTGCGGCCGCTCGCAATCGGCGCTGGCGCCGGCGCTGTAGAGCGGCGTGGTGAAGCCGCCGGAGGCGTTGCGCGCCCAGCCGGAAACGTGGATCAGCCCGGCGTCCTTCATGGCCTTCAGATAGCCGCCGCCGGAAAGCGTCGCCGCGCCGACGAAGGCACGCTCGGCGATTTCCTCCTTCGAGAGGCCCGGCGAGCGCCGCAGGACGTCCACGACACGCTGCACCGCCCGGCTGAGGTTCAGTGCGGGCAGCGCTACGGCATGGCTGCAGGATCGGGACGTTTCGCGCGTCATGGAGGCGTCAATCATAAACCTCATGCGCGCGCTTGACGAACGAATCGATGAAGGTGCTGGCGATGTGGTTGAAGACCGGGCCGAGGACCTTCTCGAGCACGCTGCTGGAAAACTCGTAGCTGAGCCGGAACTCGATCTTGCAGCCGACGTCGCCGAGGCTGGTGAAGCGCCAGTTGCCTTCGAGCCGCCGGAAAGGCCCTTCGCGCAGCTGGATGTTCATCCAGTGCGGCGGATCCTTGGGATTTTCGGTGGCGAAATGCGCCTTGATGCCGCGGTAGTTGATGTGCAACCGGGCTGCCGTGATCTTGTCGCTGCGCTCGATCAATTCGGTGCCGCCGCACCAGGGCAGGAACTTCGGATAGTCCTCGACCCGATCGACGAGGTCGAACATCTGCTGGGCGGTGCGCGCTATCAGGACGGACTTCTCGATGACGGCCATGAGGCGGCTGCGGCGCTACGTTAGAATGCCGCGATTCTACCGTGCCGCCTGGCCATGAGCATCGCCGAGAACAAGAAAGCCTTCCACGACTATTTCATCGAAGAGCGCATCGAAGCAGGGATCGCGCTCGAAGGCTGGGAGGTCAAGGCGATCCGCGCCGGCCGCGCGCAGATCAAGGAAGCCTACGTCGTCCTGAAGGGCGGCGAGGTGTTCCTGATCGGCGCGCACATGAGCCCGCTGACCACCGCCTCGACGCACGTCAAGACCGACCCGGTGCGCACGCGCAAGCTGCTGCTGCACCGCAAGGAGATCGCCAAGCTGATCGGCAAGGTGGAACGCGCCGGCTATGCGCTGGTGCCGCTCGACCTCCACTTCAAGAAGGGCCGCATCAAGCTCGAGATCGGCCTTGCGAAGGGCAAGAAGCAGTACGACAAGCGCGAGGCGGAGAAGAACAAGGACTGGGAAAGAGAGAAGGGTCGCATCATGCGCGAGACGCGCTGATGTCGCCGAACACCCTGCTCTGGCTGGTGGCCGGCTGCCTGATGCTGCAGCCGTTGTCCACCGATCTCTACCTCGCCTCGCTGCCCCATCTGGCCGGCTACTTCTCGGTCTCGCCGGCGGCGGTGCAGCAGACATTGTCGCTGTTCGTCATCGGCTTCGGCACAGCGCAACTCGTCAGCGGCCCACTGTCCGATCGTTACGGCCGCCGCCCGGTCGTGCTCGGCGGCCTCGGCGTCTACGGCGTCGCCAGCATCGCCTGCGCCGCGGCGACCAGCCTGGACCTCTTGATCGCCGCCCGCTTCGTCCAGGCGATCGGCTGCTGCACGGCGGCCGTCGTGGCGCGCGCGATCGTGCGCGACGTCCATGCGCCGGCCGAGGGCGCGAAGGTGATCGCCAAAGCGAGCACCCTGCTCTCGCTCGCCCCCATCTTCGGGCCGATCGCCGGCGGCTACCTGCAGGTCGCGTTCGGCTGGCGCGCGGCCTTCGTCGTGCATGCACTGCTGTGCATCGCGCTGGCGCTGGCAAGCCTGCGCTGGCTCGCCGAGACCAACGCGCGCCGCAATCCGGATGCCATGCGTCCGCGCCATCTTCTCCAGGTCTACGGCGGCATCGCCCGTTCGCCTGCGTTCTGGGCCTATACGCTGCCGGGCGCGCTCTCCTACGCCTCGATTTTCGTCTTCATCTCGGGTTCGTCGTTCGTGCTGATCAAGGTGCTCGGCGTGCCGACGGAGTTCTACGGCTATTGCTTCGCCTTCGGCGTCTCGGGATATCTCGCCGGCACGCTGGTCTGCCGCCGGCTGCTGGCGCGCATCGGCCTCGAGCGCACGCTCGGCATCGGCACGACGGTGGCGCTCGCCGCCGGCCTGCTGTTCGCCGGCCTGGTGGCGGCCGGCGCGCAGCACTGGACGGTCGTCGTGCTGTGCCTGTTCCTGACCATGAGCGCGCACGGCATCAATTTCCCCTGCGCACAGGCGGGGGCCGTGGCGCCGTTCCCGGCGCAGGCCGGTGCGGCGGCCGGACTGCTGGGCTTCGTGACCATGGCGGCAGCGCTGCTCGCCGGCATCTGGGTCGGCGCCAGCCACGACGGCACGCTGGTGCCGCTGGCGACGATCTCGGCGACGGTCAGCGTCTGCCTGTTCGTTGCGGCGCGGCTTTCCGCCGGCCGCCGCGCGATCCCGGCCTAAGCCTTGTCGCGGCCGAGGACGCCGCGCAGCGTCTCCTGCAGGTCGGCGGGAATCACGAAGGTCTTGGTGTTCTGCGAGTCGGCGAGGCGGCTCATGGCCATGATGTACTTCTCGCCGAGCATGTAACGCATCGGCGCGTCCTGCGTGCCGATCGCCTGCGCGACGCGCTTGATGGCTTCGGCGCTGGCTTCGGCCAGCGTCACCTGCGCTTCGGCGTCGCGGCGCGCGGCCTCGAGCCGCGCCTCGGCCTGCAGGATCGCCGACTGCTTGGTGCCTTCGGCCTTCGTCACCGTCGCCTTGCGCTCGCGCTCGGCGGAGGCCTGCGCTTCCATCGCCTTCTGCATCGACTCGGACGGCTTGATGTCCTGGATCTCGACCGACTTCACGGTCAGGCCCCAGTCGATGGCCTCGTCGGCAATGCTTTCGCGCAGGCGTGCCTTGATCTTGTCGCGGCTGGAAAGCGCCTGGTCGAGGTCCATGTCGCCGGCGATCGAGCGCAGCGTCGTCATGATCATGTTGCGGATCGCCTCGGAGAAATCCGTCACGCCGTAGACCGCCTTGATCGGGTCGGTGATCTTGATGAAGGCGATGGCGTTGATCAGGATGACGGCGTTGTCGCGCGTGATGACTTCCTGTTCCTGGACGTCGAGGATGATGTCCTTGGTGATCAGCTTGTAGGCGACCCGGTCGAGGTAGGGAATGATGATGTTGAGGCCGGGATGCAAGGTGCTGCTGTACTTGCCGAGACGCTCGACGATCCACTCCTCGCCCTGCGGCACGATGCGCACGCCTTTCGCCAGGGTGATGACGGCGAAGGCGACGAGTGCGACGACGAATATGAAGCCTGCTTCCATTGTTTTCTCCTCAGACGCTGCCGACCTTCAGGAAACTGCCCTCGACCGAGAGCACCTTGACGCGCGCGCCGGCCTTGATGGTGTCGTCGGCGATGCAGGGCCAGACTTCGCTGCCGAGCACCGGTTTCTGGAAGCGCACCTCGCCCTTCTCGAACGGGGCGACATCGCGCGCCAGCAGCCCGACCTCGCCGATGAAGTCGGCGTCGGACATGCCGATGCGCGTCTTGTGCATGCCGGGCTTGAAGACCTTGAACCAGAGCGCGACCAGGGCCAGGGAGAAGACGAGCCAGAGCGCCAACTGGGCGGTGATGCCGGTGCTGGCACCGGTGGCGGCGATCAGCGCCACCACGAGAGCGCCGAGGCCGAACCACACCAGCACGAAGGCGGGAATCGCGAGTTCCGCGAGTATCAGGCCGATGCCGGCGACGGCCCAGTGCCACCATTCCATTGCATGCCTCCTGCCCTTACCTCGATGGCATGCAGTCTAAGCGATTTTGCGCTGGCGCACCGCCTCGAACAGGCACACGGCCGCAGCCGCCGCGACGTTGAGCGACTCGGTGGCGGAAGCCATCGGGATGGTCGCGCGTTCCTTCGCTGCCGCGGTAAGCGCTGGCGAAACACCCGCGCCTTCGTTGCCGAAAATCCATGCGACGGGACCGCGCAGGTCGAGGTCGAAAACCGGCCGGCCGTCGCGCACTACGGTGGCAACGCTGAGGCCGCCGAAGCCCGTCACCACCGCTGCGAGGTCGTCGGCCTCACGCAGGCGCAGCGAGAAGTGCGCGCCCTGTGCGGCGCGCAGCACGCGCGGTGTCCACACGCCGGCGCACCCCGGACCGAGCACCACGTCCGCGACGCCGGAAGCGGCGGCAGTGCGCAGGATGGTGCCGACGTTGCCGGCATCCTGGATGCCTTCGAGGATGACGGCCGAGCCGGCAAGCGGCTCGGTCGTCCAGGGCGGAACGGCGATGACGGCGAGCACGCCGACAGGCGTGGCGACGCCGCTGATCTCGGCGAACAGGCTGTCGCGCAGGCGCAGCACATCAACGCCGGCATGGGCTTCCAGCAGTTGGAGGACTTCCGAGTTCTCGGCACCGCTCTCGCTCACAGCCAGGAGTTCGGGCATGCCGACGCGTGCGCGATGGTCGGCGATCAGATGAACGCCCTCGAGCACGGTACGCCCCTGGCGCATCTGCTCGCGGCTGTCCTTGGCCAGCAGGCGCAGCGACTTGAAGCCCGGGTTGTCGCGCGAGGTGATCGGTTTCACGGCGCGCCTCGCTGCGGCTCAGCGGCCTTCGAGGGCGACACGCGCGAGCGCCTCGCGCACGGGGGCGAAGCTGCGGCGATGGAAAGCGGCCGCGCCATGCAGCCGCAGGGCTTCGAGATGCTCGGCCGTGCCGTAGCCCTTGTGGCGATCGAGGCCATAGTGCGGCGCTTCGAGATGGAGCCGGCGCATCTCGGCGTCGCGCGCCGTCTTGGCGAGGATCGAGGCGGCGGAGATTTCCGCCACCGTGGCGTCGCCGCCGACGATCGCGCGCGCCGGAAGATCGAAAGCCGGCAGGCGATTGCCGTCGACGAGAATCTCGACCGGCCGCAGCGCCAGGCCGGCAACGGCGCGCTGCATCGCCAGCAGCGTCGCCTGCAGGATGTTGATGCTGTCGATTTCCTCGACGGTCGCGAAGGCCACCGAGCAGGCAAGCGACTTCTCGCGGATCTCGATCGCCAGCCGGTCGCGCGTCGCCTCGTTGAGCTTCTTCGAGTCGTCGAGCCCGTCGATCGGACGCGCCGGGTCGAGGATCACCGCGGCGGCGCAGACCGGCCCTGCCAGCGGCCCGCGTCCGGCTTCGTCGACGCCGCAGATCATGCCGCTGCCCTCACATACGGGAGGATCGCCGCCGCGGCCTTTTCCGCCGTGTCCTGCCGCAGCGTGCGATGAATGTCGGTGAATGCCTGCGCCAGCCGGCCGCGCACCTGCGTGTCGAGCACCAGGTTGCCGAGCGCCTGGGCGAGATTCTCAGGCGTGGCTTCATCCTGCAGGAACTCGGGCACGAGGAAGCGGCGCGCCATGATGTTTGGCAATCCGACCCAGGGCTGGTAGCGCATGCGCTTCATCAGCCGCCACGACCACGGAGACATGCGATAGGCGATCGCATGCGGCGTCTTCAGCAGCGCGGCCTCGAGCGTGGCCGTGCCGCTGGCGACGAGCGCGCAGTCGCAGGCGGCGAGCGCGTCCTGGGCATGGCCGAACAGCATGCGCACCGGAAGTTCCTGGGCGCCGGCATCCCACAGCGCGATCTCGAACTGCTGGCGCGTCTCGCGCGAGATCAGCGGCACGAGGAACAGCGCGTCGGGGAACCGCTCGTGCAGGAGCTTCGCGGTCTCGATGAACAAACGCCCCATGTACTGGAGTTCCGACTGGCGGCTGCCGGGCAGCAGGGCGAAGATGCGCTGGTCGCCGGGAAGGTCGAGGCGCTCGCGCGCCGCATCGCGCACCGACTCGACCGGCAGCACGTCGGCGAGCGGATGGCCGACGTAGCTGACGGGAATCGACGCGCGCTCGTAGATTTCCGGCTCGAACGGGAACATCGCCAGCATGCGGCTGACCGAGCGGCCGATGCCGTTGATGCGGCCGCCGCGCCAGGCCCAGATCGACGGGCTGACGTAATGGATCGCGGGGATGCCGCGCGCCTTGAGTTTGCGCTCGACCTTGAGGTTGAAATCGGGCGCGTCGACGCCGATGAACACGTCCGGCTTCTCGACGCAGAGCCGGGAAATCAGCCGGCTGCGAATGCCGGTGATCTCGCGATAGTGGCGCAGCACCTCGGCGTAGCCGCGCACCGCGAGCGTCTCGGACGGCCACCAGGCATCGAAGCCTTCGCGCTGCATCTTGGGGCCGCCGATGCCGAAGAACTGGGCGTCGGGAAGTTCGCGCTTCAACGCGCCGATCAGGTGGGCGGCGAGCAAGTCGCCCGAGGCCTCGCCGGCCACCATCGCAATGCGCACCGGCATGGCGCTAGCGGATCAGGCCGCGGCCCGGCTGGGCGATGAAATCGGCGAGGAGGCCGAGTTCCGGCACCGCCTCGCGCTCGGCGGAAACGGCGGCCAGGGCCTCATCGAGCTTGAAGCCCGACTTGTAGATGGCCTTGTAGGCGCGCTTGATCGCCATGATCGACGGCGACGAGAAACCGCGGCGCTTGAGGCCTTCGCTGTTGATGCCGTGCGGCTCGGCCGGGTTGCCGGACGCCGTGACGTAGGGCGGCACGTCCTGCAGCAGGATCGTGCCCATCGCCGTCATGGCGTGGGCGCCGATGCGAACGAACTGATGCACCACCGTGAAGCCGCCGAGGATCGCCCAGTCGCCGACGTGGACATGGCCCGCGAGCTGCGCGTTGTTGGCGAAGATCGTCTTGTTGCCGACCTGGCAGTCGTGCGCGATGTGCACGTAGGCCATGATCCAGTTGTCGTCGCCGACACGCGTGACGCCCGCGTCCTGCGCGGTGCCGCAGTTGAAGGTGCAGAACTCGCGGATGGTGTTGCGGTCGCCGATCTCGAGCCGGGTCGGTTCGCCGGCGTATTTCTTGTCCTGCGGGATCTCGCCGATCGAGTTGAACTGGAAGATGCGGTTGTCGCGGCCGATGCGCGTGTGGCCGCCGAGCACGACGTGCGGCCCTATCCATGTGTTGTCGCCGATCTCGACGTGCTCGCCGACGATGGTGTAGGCACCGACCGAAACGCCGGCGCCGAGCTTCGCGCCGGGGTGGACGACGGCCGTCGGATGGATCTGCGTTCCGCTCATTCGATCGCGCGCACCGTGCACATCAGCTCGGCCTCGGCGGCGACGTTGCCGTCGACCTTGGCCACGGCGGCGAACTTCCACAGGCCGCGCTTGTTGGCGACGATCGACACTTCCATCACGAGCTGGTCGCCGGGGCTGACCGGGCGCTTGAAGCGCGCGCCGTCGATGCCGACGAAGTAATACACGGACTTGTCATCCGGCTTCCCGCCGAGCGTCTTGAATGAGAGGATCGCCGCGGTCTGCGCCAGCGCCTCGATAATCAGCACGCCGGGCATCACCGGATGGTGCGGATAGTGGCCGGGAAAGAACGGCTCATTGACGGTGACGTTCTTGAGCGCCGTGATGCGCTCGCCCGGCACGACGTCGAGCACGCGATCGACGAGCAGGAACGGGTAGCGGTGCGGCAGGTGTTCGAGGATCTGATGGATGTCCATCGCGGTCATGAATTCTTTCCTTCTTCGAGCGCGGCGAGCCTGGTTTCGAGGGCGCGTATTCTATCGGCCATGGCATCGAGGTGCCGCACGCGGGCGAAATTTTTCAGCCATGCCGAGTGTTCCATGAACGGCACGGTTCCCGTGTAGCTGCCCGCCTCCGCAATGGATTTCGCCACCAGCGTGCCGGCCGAGACATGCACGTCGTCGGCGATCTGCAAATGGCCGAGGACGATGGCGCCGCCGCCGACGGTGCAGCGGCGGCCGATGGTCGCGCTGCCGGCGACGCCGACGCAGCCGGCCATCGCGGTGTGCGCCCCGATGCGGACGTTGTGCGCGATCTGGATCTGGTTGTCGAGCTTGACGCCATCCTCGATCACCGTGTCGCCGAGCGCCCCGCGATCGATGGTCGTATTGGCGCCGATCTCGACGTCGTCGCCGATCAGCACCCTGCCCGTCTGGGCGATCTTGATCCATGAACCGCCGGCCTCGCGCGCGAAGCCGAAGCCGTCGGCGCCGATGACGGCGCCCGAATGGACGATCGCACGCTTGCCGATTCGGCACCCGGGGTAGACGCAGACGTTCGGATGCAGCCACGAATCGTCGTCGATCTCGGCTTCCGGTCCGATGCTGCAATTGGCCTCGACCACGACGTTCTCGCCGATGCGCGCCCCCTTCGCGACGGAGGCATTAGCCCCAATCGAGGCGCTCGCCGGGACTTCAACCTCGACCACCGCCGACGCATGGATGCCCGCAGCCGGACGCGCAGGTGCGCCAAGCCATTGCGACAATCGGGCGAAGTAGCGATAGGGCTGCGCAGTGACGATCGCCGCCGCCGGGCACGCGGCCGCAACCGATGCATCGACGATCACCGCAGCGGCGCGCGTCGTCGCCAGCTGGCTGCGGTACTTCGGATTGGCGAGAAAGGAAATCTGGTCCGGGCCGGCTGCTTCTAGCGTCGCCAGCCCATTGACGCGAATGCCGCCGTCGCCGACAAGCTGGCCGCCGAGGCGGGCGACGATCTCGTCGAGACGAACGGCCACTCGCTTACTTGGCGCCGTCCCCGAGCGACTTGAGAACCTTTTCGGTGATGTCGATCTTCGGGCTGAAGTAGACGGCTTCCTGCAGGATCAGGTCGTACTTTTCGGTCTCGGCGACCTTGCGGATCACCTTGTTGATGTTCTCGTAGATCGCGGCCATTTCCTCGTTCTGGCGCAGGTTGAGGTCCTCGCGGAACTCGCGCTGCTTGCGCTGGAAGTCGCGATTCAGGTCGTTGAACTCGCGCTCCTTGTTGCGGCGATCGTTCTCCGACATCGTCGGCGCGTTCTTCTCGAGGTTCTCCTGCATGCCCTGCAACTGCTTGGCCATGCGCTGCAGTTCCTGGTCGCGCTTCTCGAAGTCCTTCTCGAGCTTCTTCTTCGCCTTGATTGCCTGGGGCGACTCGTTGATCAGGCGCTGCCCGTTGACGAAGCCGATCTTCATCTCGGCCTCGGCCGAGAACGCCGAAACGGTCAGACCCACGAATGCGACTGCGACGAACGCCTTCTTAAACATGACTTCTCCCAAACCGGACATCAGAACGCCGAACCCATTGTAAATTGAAGCGCCTGTTTCTTGTCGGTCGACTTGGCGTTCAGCGGCCTGGCGAGGCTGAACTTCAGCGGACCGAACGGCGAGCTCCAGTTGGCGGAAACGCCCGCACTGTAGCGCAAGTCGCTGAGGCGGAATTTGTCGCCGTTCGCCCAGACCTGGCCGGCGTCGAGGAAGGCGCCGAGACGAATCGACCTGTCCTGGCCGAGGCCAGGCATGCGGAACAGGTACTCGGCGGTTCCGGTCAGTTTCTTCGCGCCGCCCAGGCGCGCGCCGGTCGCCGCATCGACCGGACCCAGCGAAGACGGATCGAAGCCGCGTACGGAACCGATGCCGCCCGCGTAGAAGTTCTTGGTGAATAGCAGCGTACGTCCGCCGTAGGCACCGGCGACGCCGATCTCGCCGCCGAACTTCAGGGCGTTGTCCTTGCCCATGGGCACGTAGCGGTAGTGGCTGAGCGTCGTGCGCGCGTACTTGATGGCATTGTTGCCGCCCGGCAGGCCGACCTCGCCGGTAATGCCGTAAGTGCTGCCCTTCATCGGATAGATCTGGCTGTCGATGGTGTTACGCCCCCAGCCGCCGGAAGCCAGCAGCGTCGTCATCGTGTTGCCGTAGGTCGTCACGTAATCGCGCCAGATTTGCGGACTGTTGGTGAACAGGGTCAGCTTCGTGCTGTCGATCGACAAGCCGAAGCTGACATAGTCGTCTTCAGTCAGCGGCATGCCGTAGCGAACGCCGCCGCCCAGCGACGACGAATCGAACTGGCCGATCGACAGGCCGTTGGTGGTGACGGTCCGTCGATAGACATCGAAGCCGCGCGAGATGCCATCGACCGTGTAGTACGGATCGGTGTAGGAGAACGCGTAGGTCTTCTGGTACTTGCTCGTATTGACCTGCACGCCGACCGACTTGCCGCTGCCGAACAGGTTGTCTTGTTGTACCGAGCCCGACAGCGACAGCTTTTCCGACGACGAGAATCCGGCACCCAGCATGATGTTGCCGGTCGGCTTTTCCTTGACGCGAACGTTGACGTCGACCTGGTCGGTCACGCCGGCAACGGCGGGCGTCTCGACAGTCACCTCATCGAAATAGCCGAGACGGTCGACTCGCGTGCGCGATTTGTTGATCTTGTCGCCTTCATACCAGCCGCCCTCGATCTGGCGCATTTCACGGCGCACCACTTCGTCGCGCGTCCTGGTATTGCCGACGACATTGACGCGCCGCACGCTGATGCGGCGTCCCGGATCGATGAACACGGTAAAGGCGACCTGGTGCTTGTCCTTGTCGAGTTCGGGCGCAGCATTCACGTTGGCGAACGCGTAGCCTTCGTTGCCGAGGCGATCGCTGATCGCCTTGGTGGTCTCGGTCATGCGTTCGCGCGAATAGGTTTCGCCCGGCTTGACCTTGACGAGCTTCTTCAACTCGTCTTCGGGCAGCAGCAGTTCGCCGGCCAGACGCACCGCCGAGACCGAGTACTTCTCCCCTTCGGAGATGCTGACCGAAATGTAGATGTCCTGCCGGTCCGGAGAAATCGAGACCTGCGTCGAGTCGACGCTGAACTCGAGGTAGCCGCGATCGAGGTAGAAGGAGCGCAGTGACTCGAGGTCACCGGACAGTTTCTGCTTCGAATACTGGTCGTTCTTCGTGTACCAAGTCAGCCAGTTCGGGGTGCGCAGGACGAAGAGGTCGAGCAGTTCGCTTTCGGCGAACGCCTTGGCGCCGACGAGGTTGATCTGCTTGATGCGCGCCTTCTCGCCCTCATCGATCGCGAAACTGAGGCCGACCCGGTTGCGCTCGAGCGGCGTGACCGTCGTCTTGACCTCGGCGGCGTAATGTCCCTGCCCCAGGTACTGGCGCTTGAGTTCCTGTTCGGCGCGCTCCAGCAGCGCGCGGTCGAAGATGCGCGACTCGGCGAGACCGACTTCCTTCAGCGACTTGAGCAGGTCTTCCTTCTTGAAGGCCTTCATGCCCGAGAAGTCGATGGCGGCGATGGCCGGCCGCTCCTCGACGACGACGACGAGAACCTCGCCCTCGATCTCGAGGCGCACGTCCTTGAAGAAGCCCGTGGCGAACAGTGCCTTGACGGCCTGTGCTGCCGTTTCGTCAGTCAGCTTGTCGCCGACGCGCACCGGCAGGTAGCTGAATACCGTGCCCGCCTCGGTACGCTGAATGCCTTCGACGCGAATGTCCTTGACGACGAACGGATCGAAGGCCGATGCAGCCGCGGCGATCAGCACGCCGACGAGACCCGCCAGGAGATTTTTCCTCATTGCTCAGCCGGAAACGAGACGGTTTATGTCGTTGTAAAAGGCGAAGACCATGAGCAGGATCAGGAGTGTCAGGCCGATCTGCTGGCCGACTTCCATAACGCGCTCCGACAGCGGGCCGCCCTTGATTATTTCCGCCAGATAATACATCAAATGCCCCCCGTCCAAAACGGGAATAGGCAGGAGATTCAGGACGCCGAGACTGATGCTGATCAGCGCCAGAAACTTGACGTAATGCTCGACTCCCATGCGTGCCGACTGACCGGCATAGTCTGCGATGGTCACCGGTCCCGAAACGTTCTTCCACGAAACGTCGCCGGCGATCATCCGGCCGATCATGCGCAGGCTGAAGATCGACGTATCCCAGGTCTGCTCCGCTGCGCGCGAGAGGGCGTCGACCGGCCCGAGGCGCACGGTGACGAACATCTCCTCGTGAAGTTGGGGCTGGTCGGGCGTGGCAATGCCGATGCGCCCGATGGTCTTGCCGCCTTCCGTCGCTGGCGCCGGCACGACCGCCACCGTGCGTCGCGCTTCGCCGCGCCGCAGGTCGAGCCGGAGTTCGCGCCCAGGCGCCTGCCGTATCGCCAGCGCCAGCTCGCGCCAGGTCGCGATCGGCACGCCGTCGATGGCAAGCACTTCGTCGCCTGCCGCAATGCCTGCAGCTTCGGCGGGAGAACCCGCCGCGACGCGTCCGATCACCGCCGGCAGCCGCGGCCGGTAGAGCGTCAGCCCGAGTTCTCGCAGAACGTCGCCCTCGAGCGCGCTCTCGGCCATCGCACCGAGGTCCAGGAGCGGGTAGGAGATCGCGCCGTCGGCCGCGACAAGCTCGAACTTCACCGGCTTACGGTCGACGGCAAGACGAAGAACTCGCCAACGCACGTCCTGCCAGGTGGTCACCGGCTCGCCGTCCACCGCACGGATGGTCTGCCGTTCGCCGATGCCTGCCTTTTCGGCAATGCTCCCCGCGACAGGCGCGCCCAGCACGGGGCGCGGTTCTTCCGCTCCGTGCAGATAGATGCCCCAATAAAGGAACACGGCCAGAAGCAGGTTCGAAAGCGGCCCCGCGACGACGATCAGCGAACGCCGGCCGACGCTCTTGCGATTGAACGCCCGATGAAGCTCCTCCGGCGCGACCTCGCCTTCGCGCTCGTCCAGCATCTTGACATAGCCGCCGAGCGGGAACGCCGCCAGCACCCATTCCGTGCCGTCGCGACCCCAGCGCCGCGTCAGCAGCGGACGGCCGAAGCCGACGGAGAAGCGCAGCACCTTGACGCCACACAGGCGCGCCGCGGTGAAGTGTCCCAGTTCATGAACGACGATCAGGATACCGAGCGCGACGGCGAAGGCACCGACGTACCAGAGGAAACCGCCGACGCTCATCGCCGGGTCAGCGCCGCCTCCGCGACGGAACGCGCCTCGGCGTCGGCGGCGAGGACAGCCGCGAGTTCACTGGCGGGACCGCAACGCACGGCCGCCAGCGTGTCCGCAATGATGCCGGCGATGCCGAGGAACGGCAGGCGTCCCGCGAGGAAAGCCGCGACGGCGATCTCGTTGGCCGCATTCAGCACGGCCGGCGCATTGCCGCCGGCGCGCAGCGCCTCATAGGCCAGCCGCAGGCAGGGAAAGCGCTCCATGTCCGGGCGCTCGAAAGTCATCTGCGCCACCTTGAAGAGATCCAGCGACGAAACGCCGGAATCGATCCGATCGGGGTAAGCGAGCGCATGGGCAATCGGCGTGCGCATGTCGGGGTTGCCAAGCTGCGCCAGCACCGAGCCGTCGATGTACTCGACCAGCGAATGAATCACGCTTTGCGGATGCACCACGACCTCGATGCGCTCCGGCGCGGCGTTGAACAGCCAGTGGGCTTCGATGACTTCGAGGCCCTTGTTCATCATGGTCGCCGAGTCGACCGAAATCTTTCGCCCCATCACCCAGTTCGGATGCGCGCAGGCCTCGTCGGGCGTGACGTTCGCCAGGCGCTCGATGGGCATGGTGCGGAACGGTCCGCCGGATGCGGTGAGAAGTATCTTGCGGACGCCCGAATTCTCGAAGTCGCCGCGGAATTCCGCCGGCAGCGACTGGAACACCGCGTTGTGCTCGCTGTCGATCGGCAGCAGCGTGGCGCCGGACTTGCGCACCTCGGCCATGAAGGCCTCACCCGCCATCACCAGCGACTCCTTGTTGGCGAGCAGCACGCGCTTGCCGGCGCGCACCGCCGCCAGCGTCGGACGCAGGCCCGCCGCGCCGACGATCGCGGCCATCACCGCATCGACCTCCGGCGCCGCCGACACCTGCTCCAGCCCTTCGGGTCCGGCGAGCACCTCGGTCGCGATGCCGTCCTGCCGCAGCAGCGAGGACAGGCGCTGCGCACCGGCGGCATCGCCGACGACCGCGAAGCGAGGGCGATGGACGGAACACTGCTTCGCCAGATCGTCGATGCGCGAGTGGCCGGTGAGCGCGAAGACCTCGTAGCGGTCCGGGTGCCGCGCGATCACGTCGAGCGTATTGACGCCGATGGACCCCGTAGCGCCGAGGACGGTAATGCGTTGTCGTTTCACCTGCCGCTCCAGTGAAGAACCAGCGCAGCCACGGGCAGCAGCGCGAGAAGGCTGTCGATGCGATCGAGCACGCCGCCATGGCCGGGCAGCAGCGCGCTGCTGTCCTTGAGCCCGGCCTGGCGCTTGAGCAGCGACTCGAAGAGATCGCCGGCCACGGAAATCGCCGTCAGCAGCGCCGACAGCAGGGCGATGCCGAGCAGTTGCAGGGCCGAAGGCTCGACCATCAGCCCCGTCGCGACAGCCGCCGCGGGACCGTAGATGACTGCGCCGGCCATGGCGCCGGCGACGCCTTCCCACGTCTTGCCGGGACTGATGTTCGGCGCCAGCTTGCGCCGCCCGAAGCGGCGTCCGACGAAATACGCGGCGATATCGGCGACCCAGGCCAGGGCCATGACGCCGAGCAGCAGCCACGGTCCGCGGGCGTGGATGTCCACCAGCGCCGCCCAGGCGGCGACGAGGAGAATCAGCCCAGCCGCGTAGCCGACGAAGTCGTTGCCGATCATGCGCCACCGATAGCGCAGCCACAACGCCGCGGGCAACAGCCAGAAGACGGATGACGCGATCCAGAACAGCAGGAAGCCGGATTGGCCGAGAAGGTAGGTCTGCCAGCAGAACAGCGCGATGACGCCCGCGTACATCACCCGGCCGGGCGCATCGATCTTCATCAGGCCGGCCCACTCCCAGGCGGCAAGCGCGGCGACCACGCCGAAGGCCGTCGCGGCGGCGACGGGCGGCAGCGCGAACACGATTCCGGCAAGCGCGACGACCAGAACCAGCGCGGTCGCCACGCGTGCTTTAAGCATCCTGATCCTGGGTCGAAGCCTGGGGCGCCGCCGGCACGGGATCGGCGACCAGTTGTTCGCTGGTGCGGCCGAAGCGGCGCTCGCGCTTGCGATAGGAGGCGATCGCTGCGTCGAGCGCGACGGCATCGAACTCCGGCCACAGCGTCTCGGTGAAGTAGCACTCGCAATAGGCAAGCTGCCAGAGCAGGAAGTTGCTGATGCGCTGCTCGCCGCCGGTGCGAATGAAGAGATCGGGCTCCGGCGCGTAGGCGATGGAAAGGAAGGGCGTCAGGTCCGCCTCGGTATAGCTGCCGGCCTTCTCCGGGTGCGCGGCGCTGAGGCGATTGACGGCCTGGAGGATGTCCCAGCGTCCCCCGTAGTTGGCGGCGATGGTCAGCGTAAGACGGGTATTCGCGGCGGTGCGCGCCTCGCTGGCCTCGATCAGGCTGCGCAGGCGCGGCTCGAAGCGTTCGAGATCGCCGATGACCTTGAGCCGCACGCCGTTGGCGTGCAGGCGCTCGACCTCGTCGCTGAGCGCCGAGACGAACAGGTTCATCAGGAAGGAGACTTCCTCTTGCGGGCGGCGCCAGTTCTCGGAACTGAAGGCGAAGACCGTCAGGTAGCCGATCCCGCGTTCGATGCAGGCCTTGACCACCGAGCGCAGCGTCTCGACGCCGCGCTTGTGGCCGGCGACGCGCGGCATCAGGCGCTTGCGCGCCCAGCGGCCGTTGCCGTCCATGATGATGGCGACGTGGCGCGGCACGTCGCCCGCCTCGGGAATCGCTTGCGTCGAACTGGTGAACAGGGCCACGGCGGAAGGAGTCCGGCGGCGGCCTCAGACCGCCATCAGGTCCTTTTCCTTTTCGGCGAGCATGCGGTCGACTTCGCCGACGTAACGATCGGTCAGCTTCTGGACGTCGTCCTGGGCGCGGCGCTCGTCGTCCTCGGGAATCTCGTGCTTCTTCAGCGCGTCCTTGAGGTGCGTGATGGCGTCGCGGCGCAGGTTGCGCAGGGCGATCTTGGCGTTCTCGCCCTCGTGCTTGACGACCTTGATCAGTTCCTTGCGACGCTCTTCCGTCAGCGCCGGCATCGGCACGCGGATGACGTCGCCCTGCGTCGCCGGGTTCAGGCCGAGGTCAGAGTCGCGAATCGCCTTCTCGACCTTGCCGACCATGTTCTTCTCGTAAGGCTGGACGCCGATGGTGCGCGCGTCGAGCAGCGTCAGGTTCGCCACCTGGTTGATCGGCATCATCGAGCCGTAGTAGTCGACCTGCACGTGATCCAGGATGCCCGTGTGGGCGCGGCCGGTGCGAACCTTGGCGAGGTCGTGCTTGAGCGCCTCGAGGCTCTTCAGCATCTTCTGTTCGGTGGTCTTCTTGAGTTCTGCGATCACTTGAAAACTCCTAGCAATGCACGAGGGTGCCCTCGTCCTCACCCATGACGACGCTCTTCAGCGCGCCCGGCTTGAAGATCGAGAAGACGTTGATCGGCAGCTTCTGGTCGCGGCAGAGCGCGAAGGCGGTCGCATCCATCACCTTGAGGTCGCGGCCGATCGCCTCGTCGAAGCTGATCTTGGCGAAGCGCGTCGCCCCCGGATCCTTCTTCGGGTCGGCGGTGTAGATGCCGTCCACCTTGGTCGCCTTGAGCACGATCTCGGCGCCGATCTCGGAGCCGCGCAGGGCGGCCGCCGTATCGGTGGTGAAGAACGGGTTGCCGGTGCCGCCGCCGAAGATGACGACCTTGCCCTCCTCGAGGTAGCGGATCGCCTTGCCGCGGATGTAGGGCTCGACGACCTGCTCGATGTTGAGCGCCGACTGCACGCGCGCCTGGAGGTTGGCCTGGCGCATCGCGTCGGCGAGCGCCATGGCGTTCATCACCGTCGCCAGCATGCCCATGTAGTCGGCCGTGGCGCGATCCATTCCGGTCGACGCCCCGGCCATGCCGCGGAAGATGTTGCCGCCACCGATCACCACGCCCGCCTCGACGCCGAGGTCGACGACCGTCTTGACCTCGTTGACGATGCGCCAGAGCGTCTCGCGGTTGATGCCGTAGGCGTCGTCGCCCATCAGGGCTTCGCCCGAGAGCTTCAGCAGGATGCGGCGGTAGCGCGGCGCGGCGGTCGGCATGACGCTTACTTCTTGGCGGCGGCAGCAGCCGCTGCTTGTTCGGCCACTTCGGCGGCGAAATCGGACACCTTCTTCTCGATGCCTTCGCCGACGATGTAAAGGTTGAAGGCGTTGATCTTCGCGCCCTTGGCCTTCAGCAGCTGCTCGATCGTCTGCTTGCCGTCCTCGGCCTTGACGAAGACCTGGCCCAGCAGCGTGACGTCCTTCAGGTACTTCTGGACGGTGCCTTCGGCGATCTTCTCCAGCATCGCTTCCGGCTTGCCGGCTTCGCGCGCCTTCTCGATGGCGATGCGGCGCTCGGTGTCGAGCAGTTCGGCCGGCACGCCCGTGGCGTCGAGCGACTTCGGCTTCGAGGCGGCGATGTGCATCGCCAGATCCTTGGCCAGCTGGTCGTCGCCGCCGATGACGTCGACCAGGACGCCGATCTTGGAGCCGCCATGCACGTAGGAGGTCAGCTTGCCCGCGGCTTCCATGCGCACGAAGCGGCGGATCGACATGTTCTCGCCGATCTTGCCGACCAGCGCGGCGCGGGTCGATTCGACCGTGCCGTCGCCCATCGGCAGCGCCGACAGCGCGACGACGTCGGCCGGGTTCTTGGCGGCGACGAGGTCGGCGCAGCCCTTCGACAGGGCGATGAATTCGTCGTTCTTGGCGACGAAGTCGGTTTCGGAATTGACTTCGACCATGGCGCCGAGCTTGCCGTCGGCGGACAGCGAAAGCCCGACGACGCCTTCGGCGGCGACGCGCGAGGCGGCCTTGGTGGCCTTGTTGCCGAGCTTGACGCGCAGGATTTCCTCGGCCTTGTCCATGTCGCCACCGGCTTCGGTGAGCGCCTTCTTGCATTCCATCATCGGCGCGTCGGTCTTCTCGCGCAGTTCCTTGACCATGCTTGCGGTGATTTCCGCCATCTTCTACTCCAGAATCAGACTCTCGAATGCGACAACGGCACGGTCCCGCCGTGCCGCTGCCGTTACCTCAGGTTCTTACTCGGCGTCTTGGACTTCGACGAACTCGTCTTCGCCGGCCATCGCCTGGACGACCTCGTTGATCGAGTGGCTCTTGCCCTCGAGGATCGCATCGGCCACGCCGCGGGCGTACAGGCGGATCGCGCGCGAGGAGTCGTCGTTGCCGGGGATCACGTAATTCACGCCTTCAGGCGAGTGATTGGTGTCGACGACGCCGATCACCGGGATGCCCAGCTTGCTGGCTTCCGTGATGGCGATCTTGTGGTAGCCGACGTCGATCACGAAGATGGCGTCGGGCAGGCCGGGCATGTCCTTGATGCCGCCCATGCTCTTCTGCAGCTTGACGAGCTCGCGGCTGACCGTCAGCGCTTCCTTCTTGGTCAGGCGATCGAAGCTACCGTCCTGCTGCATCTGCTCGAGCTCCTTGAGGCGCTTGATCGAGAGCTTGACGGTCTTGAAGTTGGTCAGCATGCCGCCGAGCCAGCGCTCGTCGACGAAAGGCATGCCGCAACGCTGGGCTTCCTCGGACAGGATCTCGCGCGCCTGGCGCTTGGTGCCGACGAAGAGGATGGTGCCCTTCTTGGCCGCCATCTTCTTGACGAAGTTCATCGCCTCGTTGTACTTGCCGAGGGTCTTCTCGAGGTTGATGATGTGAATCTTGTTGCGATGGCCGAAAATGAACGGGGCCATCTTGGGATTCCAGAAACGGGTCTGGTGGCCGAAATGGACGCCGGCCTCCAGCATTTCGCGCATGGTGGTGCTCATGAGTATCGATCTCCGATATGGGTTGAACCGCCGCCCGGCCGTGTCCCTCGAAACGAGGGCACCCATTCGGCGCCAGGCGTGTGGATTTTGCCCACCCTCCGGCAGGCAATCGGCGGATTATACCCGCTTCGGCGTCATGCCATCAAGCGTAGGCGCGGATTGCCGCCGCGGCGGTTAGAATGGCCGGCCCCTACCGACCGCAACGCCCATGAGCATCGAAGTCAAGACCGACGAGGAAATCGAGAAAATGCGCATCGCCGGCCGCCTTGCCGGCGAGGTCCTCGACTACATAGAAGCCTTCGTCAAGCCCGGCGTCACCACCGCGGAACTCGACCACCTCTGCCAAGAGCACATGGAGAAGGTGCAGGGCTGCATTCCGGCGCCGCTCAACTACGCACCGCCCGGCTACCCGCCCTATCCGAAGTCGATCTGCGCCTCGGTCAATCATCAGGTCTGCCACGGCGTGCCGAACGAGCGCCCGCTCAAGAAGGGCGACATCGTCAATCTCGACATCACCACCATCAAGGACGGCTGGCACGGCGACACCAGCCGCATGTTCGTCGTCGGCGGCCAGGCGTCGATTCTGGCCAAGCGCCTGTGCCAGGTGACGCTCGAATGCCTGTGGCTCGGCATCGACCAGGTCCGGCCGGGCGCGCGCCTCGGCGACATCGGCGCCGCCATCCAGCGCCATGCCGAGAAAAACGGCTTCTCCGTGGTGCGCGAGTTCTGCGGCCACGGCATCGGCCGCAAGTTCCACGAGGAACCCCAGGTCCTGCATTACGGCAAGCCCGGCACCGGCATCGTGCTGGAACCCGGCATGACCTTCACCATCGAGCCGATGATCAACGCCGGCAAGGCGGCCATCTCCGAGCTGCCGGACGGCTGGACCATCGTCACGCGCGACCGCAGCCTGTCGGCACAATGGGAGCACACGATCGTCGTCACGCCCACGGGGCATGAAGTGCTGACGCTCTCGGCCGCCTGCCCGCCCCGTCCCGCCACCCTCCCCTGACGCCATGTCTGCCGCAGCTGCACCGGCGGACGTCCCGTCCCTGATCGCCCGCTGCAAGCAGACCCTGCAGGCGGGGCAGGCCGAACTCCGCGCCGCCTACGAACGCAAGCCCAACGCCGCAGCCCTGCTGCGCGGACGCTCGAAGCTCGTCGACGGCGTCCTGCGCACCCTCTGGCGCGAGGTCTGCATGCCCTCGGGCACCGCGCTGGTCGCCGTCGGGGGCTACGGGCGCGGCGAGCTGTTCCCGGCTTCCGACGTGGACGTCCTGGTCCTCGTCCCCGTCGGCATGGACCTGGGCGGCGAGCCGTGCATCGAGCGCTTCGTCGGCCTGCTGTGGGACATCGGCCTCGACATCGGCCACAGCGTGCGCGACATCTCCGGCTGCCTCGAGGAGGCCGACCGCGACATCACCGTGAAGACGGCGCTGCTCGAGGCGCGATTCCTCTGCGGCGATCGCGCGCTGTACGCCACCTTCGAGCAGCGTTTCCAGCACCATCTCGAGGCCGAGAGCTTCTTCAAGGCCAAGCAGCTGGAGCAGCAGGAACGCTACGCCCGCTACAACGAGACGCCCTTCAGCCTCGAGCCTAACTGCAAGGAAAGCCCCGGCGGCCTGCGCGACCTGCAGGTGATCCGCTGGATCGCGCGCGCCGCGCATCTCGGCACCACCTGGCGCGAGCTGGCCGAGACGGTGCTCGTCACCGCCGAGGAGGCGCGGCGCCTGCGCCAGGCCGAAGATTTCCTCGCCCACGTCCGCATCCGCCTGCACCATCTGGTCAGGCGGCGCGAGGAGCGCCTGCTGTTCGAGCACCAGGAAGCGCTTGCCGGGGCTTTCGGCATCAGTGCCACGCACGCCAAGCGCGCGTCCGAAGTGCTGATGCAGCGCTACTACCGCAACGCCAAGCTCGTCACTCAGCTCAACACGCTGGTGCTGCAGAACCTCGCGGCGCGCGTCTCGCACGACCCGGCCGCAGCGCCGATCGTCATCGACGGGCGCTTCCAGATCGCGCGCGAGCTGCTCGACATCCGCGACGACGAGCTGTTCGAACGCGAGCCGCGCGCCATCCTGCACGCCTTCCTCGCCATGCAGCAGCTGCCCGAGCTCAAGGGCATGACGGCGCGCACCCTGCGCGCCCTTTGGCGCGCACGCAGCCGCATCGACGCCGCCTTCCGCCGCGATCCCGAGAACCGTGCGCTCTTCCTCTCCATGTTCCAACAGCGCCGCGGCCTCGTGCACGAGCTGCGGCGCATGAACCAGTACGACATCCTCGGCCACTACCTGCCGGCCTTCGGCAAGATCGTCGGCCAGATGCAGCACGACCTGTTCCACGTCTACACCGTCGACCAGCACATCCTGCAGGTCGTGCGCAACATGCGGCGCTTCACCATGCCCGAGTTCGCGCACGAGTATCCGTTCTGCTCGCGCCTGATCGCCAGCTTCGAGCGCCACTGGGTGCTCTACGTCGCGGCGCTGTTCCACGACATCGCCAAGGGCCGCGGCGGCGACCATTCCCGGCTCGGCGTCGCCGACGCGCGCCGCTTCTGCCGCGACCACGGCATCGCCGCCGAGGACACCGACCTGATCGCGTTCCTCGTCGAACACCACCTGACGATGTCGTCCGTGGCGCAGAAGCAGGACCTCGGCGATCCCGAGGTCGTGCTCGCCTTCGCGCGCACCGTGCGCACCGAACGCCGCCTCGCCGCGCTCTACCTGATCACGGTCTGCGACATCCGCGGCACCAGCCCGAAGGTCTGGAACGCCTGGAAGGCCAAGCTGCTCGAGGATCTCTTCCGCGCCACCCTGCGCGTGCTGCGCGGCGACCGCCCGGAGCAGGCGATCGGCCTCGAGGAACGCCCCGAGGAAGCGCGCCGCCAGTTGCGCCTCCACGGCCTGATGCCGCACGTCGAGGACGTCTTCTGGGCGCAGCTCGACACCGTCTATTTCATGCGCCACGACGCCGACGAGATCACCTGGCACACGCGCAACCTCTACTACCGCGCCGATGCGCCGGAGCCCATCGTCAAGGCGCGCCTGAATCCCATCGGCGAAGGCATCCAGGTGATGATCTACGTCCCCGACCAGGCGCTGCTGTTCGCCCGCCTGTGCGGCTTCTTCGCCCGCCTCGGCTACAGCATAGTCGACGCCAAGATCCACACCACGCGCGCCGGCCATGCGCTCGACAGCTTCGTGCTGCTCGACCCCACGGGGCAACTGCCCTACCGCGACATGATCGCCCTGATCGAGTACGAGCTCGTCGAGCAGTTGAAGAAGCAACCGCCGCTCGCCGCGCCGCCGCCGAGCCGCCTCTCGCGCCAGGTGCGCCACTTCCCGTTCACGCCGGAAGTCACGATCCGGCCCGACGAGCGCGGCCAGCACTTCATCATGTCGGTGACCGCCGCCGACCGCACCGGCCTGCTGTACGCCATCGCACGCGTCCTCGGCGAGCACGGCATCACCCTGCACACGGCGAAGATCGCGACTCTCGGCGACCGCGTCGAAGACACCTTCCTCGTCAGCGGCCGCGAGCTTGGCCAAACCGCGACGCTGGTGCGCCTCGAGCAGGACTTGTTGCAGGTGTTACAGTTGCCGTAGGCGCCGCAGCGCGCCTCAGGGAGAACCAAAAACAATGAGCTGGGTACGCGAAGACTTCACCTTCCACGACGTGCAGAAACTGCTGTTCCGCCTCGCGGAGCACGTCAAGGCTTTCCAGGGACTCTCGCCCGCCGAGATCGGCGAGGTCCTCGCCCATGCGGAGAAATGCAGCTTCGAGGCCGGCATGGCGATCGTCAAGGAAGGCAACCTCGGCACCCACATGTACATCATCATCAGCGGCGAAGCGGCGGTCACCAAGAAGGGCCGCAAGGAGCCGGTCGAACTCGCGCGCCTCACGGCGGCCGACAGCTTCGGCGAAATGGCGCTGGCCGACAACGAGACGCGCAGCGCGACCGTCACCGCGCTCGGCCCCTGCGTGCTGGTGCGCATCAACGATCAGGTCCTGAATTCGCGCCCCGAGATCGGCCTCAAGGTCTTCCGCAACATCTCGCGCGTGCTGTCCGCGCGGCTGCGCAGCGCCGACGAAGCGCTGGTCTGGCGGCTTTAGTCCGCCGGCACCCCGCCGTCGGGAAACAGCACCTCGGTGTAGCCGAAGCGCGAGAAATCGCGCACCCGCATCGGGTAGAGAATCCCGTCGAGGTGATCGACTTCATGCTGGACGACGCGGGCGTGGAAGCCTTCCACCTCGCGGTCGATCGCCCGCCCCGCCTCATCGAAGCCCTGGTAGCGCAGGCGCTTGTAGCGCGGCACCCAGCCGCGCAGGCCGGGGACGGACAGGCAGCCCTCCCAGCCTTCCTCCATCTCGTCGCCGAGCGGCGTCAGCACCGGATTGACAAGGACCGTGAACGGCACCGCATCGGCCTGCGGATAGCGCGGATTGACCTCGAAGCCGAAGATCACGACGCGCAGGTCGACGCCGATCTGCGGCGCCGCCAGGCCGGCGCCGTCGAGGTGGTCCATGGTTTCGCGCATGTCGGCGACGAGGCCGAGCAATTCCCGCTTGCCGAATCCGGCAACGGGCTGCGCGACGCGCAGCAGGCGCGGATCGCCCATGCGCAGGACTTCACGGATCATGCGGCGAAGTTTACTGCTTGTCGCAGAGGTGTTCGATGATGCGCCGCGCCTTGCCGAGCGAGGATTGCAGCGTCTCTTCGATCTTGTCGAAGCTGATCGCGTGCTCGCTGTCGCCGCGTCCGGCCGCCCAGTTGGCGACGACGCACACGGCCGCGTAGGGCACGCCGAGTTCGCGCGCTAGGCACGCCTCGGGCATGCCCGTCATGCCGACGATGTCGGCGCCGTCGCGCTCGAGGCGCACGATCTCGGCCGCCGTCTCGAGGCGCGGCCCCTGGGTCGCGGCATAGACCGCTCCGTCGACGATGCTCTCGCCCGCCTTGGCCGCCGCCTCGATCAGGCACTGGCGCAGCTTGGCGTCGTAGGGCTCGGTGAAATCGACGTGCACCACGGGCGTGTCGCCGCCCTCGTGGTAAGTCACGTGGCGACCCCAGGTGTAGTCGATGATCTGGTCCGGAATGGTCACCACGCCGGGGCCGAGGTCATCGCGAATGCCGCCGACGGAGGCGACCGAAACGATCGCCTCGGCACGCGCCTCGCGCGCAAGCGCCCACATGTTGGCGCGGTAATTCACCAGGTGCGGCGGAATCGTGTGGCCGTAGCCGTGGCGCGCGAGGAAAACGACCTCCTGGCAGCCGATGCGGCCGAAAGTCACCGCGCCCGACGGTTCGCCCCAAGGCGTGCGGATCACCTCGCGACGGGAAATGTCCAGGGTCGAAAGCTTGGTCAGGCCGCTGCCGCCGATGATCGCGAGCATGGATGAGGCTCCGTCGAAAAGGGCGCGGATTCTAGCATGGCGCCAGGAGCGGCCCCGCCGGCGTGCTAGAATGCGCGCCCTTTTCGGCTACGGCACGACGCCTCTTCCAGCGGCACCGGCCAGCGCTGAACCTTCATTCGTTTTTCCCGGTTAATCCCCATGTCCCGCGCCCTTCGCAACATCGCCATCATCGCCCACGTCGACCACGGCAAGACCACCCTCGTCGATCAACTGCTCCGCCAATCGGGCACCTTCCGCGAGAACCAGCAGGTGGACGAGCGGGTGATGGACAGCAACGACCTCGAAAAAGAGCGCGGCATCACCATCCTCGCCAAGAACACCGCCATCGACTACAACGGCACCCACATCAACATCGTGGACACCCCGGGTCACGCGGACTTCGGCGGCGAGGTCGAGCGCGTCCTCGGCATGGTGGACGGCGTGCTGCTGCTGGTCGACGCGGTCGAAGGCCCGATGCCGCAGACCCGTTTCGTGACCAAGAAGGCGCTCGCACTCGGCCTCAAGCCGATCGTCGTCATCAACAAGATCGACCGCCCCGGCGCCCGTCCCGACTGGGTCGTGGACCAGACCTTCGACCTTTTCGACAAGCTCGGCGCCAGCGACGATCAGCTCGACTTCCCCATCGTCTATGCCTCCGGCCTCAACGGCTTCGCCAAGCTGGACCTCAAGGCCGAATCGGACGACATGGTGCCATTGTTCGAGACCGTGCTGAAGCACGTGCCGCCTCCCGCCGGCGACGCCAACGCTCCGCTGCAGCTGCAGCTCGCCGCGCTCGATTATTCGAGCTACACCGGCCGCCTCGGCGTCGGCCGCGTGCTCAACGGCCGCATCAAGACGGGCCAGTTCGTCGCCGTGATGAACCACGAGCAGCAAGTGGCCTCGGGCCGCATCAACCAGGTGCTGGGCTTCCAGGGCCTCGATCGCGTGCCGGTCGAAGAAGCCGAAGCCGGCGACATCGTCATCATTTCCGGCATCGAGGACATCGGCATCGGCGTCACCATCTGCGATCGCGACAACCCCGTCGGCCTGCCGATGCTGACCGTCGACGAGCCGACGCTGACCATGGACTTCATGGTGAACTCCTCGCCGCTGGCCGGCACCGAAGGCAAGTTCGTCACCAGCCGCCAAATCCGCGACCGCCTGACCAAGGAGCTGCTGACCAACGTTGCGCTGCGCGTCGAGGACACTGCAGACTCCGACGTCTTCCGCGTTTCCGGCCGCGGCGAACTGCATCTCACCATCCTGCTCGAGAACATGCGCCGCGAGGGCTTCGAGATCGCCTGCGCCAAGCCGCGCGTCGTGTACAAGGACATCGACGGCGAGAAGTGCGAGCCCTACGAGAACCTGACCATCGACCTCGAGGACGGTCACCAGGGCACCATCATGGAGGAACTCGGCCGCCGCCGCGGCGAGCTGACCAACATGGAATCGGACGGCAAGGGCCGCACTCGCCTCGAATACCACATCCCCGCCCGCGGCCTGATCGGCTTCCAGTCCGACTTCATGACCATGACGCGCGGCACCGGCCTGATGAGCCACATCTTCGACGACTACAAGCCGGTCAAGCCCGACCTGCCCGGCCGCCACAACGGCGTGCTGATTTCCGCCGAGGACGGCGAAGCCGTCGCCTATGCGCTGTGGAACCTCGAAGACCGCGGCCGCATGTTCGTCAGCCCCGGCGACAAGCTCTACGAGGGCATGATCATCGGCATCCACAGCCGCGACAACGACCTCGTGGTGAACCCGATCAAGGGCAAGAAGCTCACCAACGTCCGCGCCTCCGGCACCGACGAGGCCGTGCGCCTCACCACGCCGATCAAGCTGACGCTCGAATCGGCCGTCGAATTCATCGACGACGACGAACTGGTGGAGATCACGCCGAAGTCGATCCGCCTGCGCAAGCGCCACCTCGATCCCCACGAGCGCAAGCGCGCCGGACGCGAAGAAGCGGCATAGCCCACCCGACGCCCTCATGGAAACCGCGAGCCCGTTTCCTGAAGTCTTCATCGGCCGGCAGCCGATCCTCGACCGCCAGCAGGCCACCTTCGGTTACGAACTGCTGTTCCGTGCCGGCCACGAGAACGCGGCCGACGTCGTCGATGCCCACCTGGCGACGGCCGACGTCGCCTGCAAGGCCTTTGCGGAGCTCGGGCTGGCCGCCGCCCTCGGCGACCAGCGCGCTTTCGTAAATGTCGATGCGGCATTCCTCGACGAAGACGCCGTCCGCCTGCTGCCGAAGAAGCAGGTCGTGCTCGACCTCGAACTGTCCGGCCCGGTGCCGGCGGCAACCACCGAACGCTGCCGCGAACTGCGCGCACTCGGCTACGAATTTGCCGTCGCCGGCCTGGCGCCGGAAATCGACGGCCACCAGGCGCTCGTCGAGCTGGCGTCGTTCGTGCGCATCGACGTCGACCGGCTTGCCGCCGAGGCGCTGCCCGCCGTGATCGCCGCGCTGCAGGCGCCATCCCGCCGCCTCATCGCCGGTCGCGTCGAGTCCGACGACATGCACCGCATTTGCCTCGACGCCGGCTTCGACTATTTCCAGGGCTACTACTTCGCACATCCCGTCATCGTCGAGGGACGCAAGCTGGACGCCTCGCTGCAGGGCCTGATGCGCATCATCAACCTGCTGAACGGCGACGCCGAAGTGATGGAGCTCGAGCGCGCCTTCAAGGCCGAGCCGGCGCTGACCATGAACCTGCTGCGGCTGACGAACTCCGTCGGCGCCGGGCTGGCGGTCAAGGTCGGCTCGATCCGCCATGCCATCACCGTACTCGGCCGCAAGCAGCTCCAGCGCTGGCTCCAGTTGCTGGTATTCAGCCGCAGCGAGGGCGACGGCGGCATCGCCGGCAATCCGCTCATGGAATGGGCCGCCCTGCGCGGCCGCTTCCTCGAACTGCTCGCCCTGCGCTGCTTCCCGGCGCGCAAGGACATGCCGGACAAGGCGTTCATCACCGGCCTGATTTCGCTGATGCCGAGCGCCATCGGCATGCCGATCGAGACCATCATCGACCAGATCGGGCTGCCGCAGGACGTGCGCGGCGCACTCGCCCGCCGCGAAGGCGAGCTTGGCGCGCTGCTGGAAGTCGCCGAACGCTACGACGGCGACGATTTCGACGGCACGCTGGCCTTGTTCTCGCGCATCGGCACGCGGCTGACGCTGGAGACGCTCGCGCAGTGCCTGACCGATGCCCTCGGCTGGGTCAGGCAGCTTGCGGTCGATTCGGAGTAGTTACATCCCCTTGACGGCGTAGATCGCCGGCAGGTTGCGCCAGGCGCCCTTGACGTCCATGCCGCAGCCGAAGACGTAGCGGTTCGGCAGCCGCACGCCGACGAAATCGGCGCTCACCGGCTTGGTCTTGTTGAGATCCTTTTCCGACAGCACCGCCAGATAGCAGGCGGCGGCGCCCTGCTCGAGCAGCCGCTGTTTGATCGCCGCCAGCGTGATGCCCTCGTCGAGGATGTCGTCGAGCACCAGCACCGTGCGCCCTTCGACCGGAATGCGCGGCTCCACCACCCAGTTCAGCCGCCCGCCGCTGGTGCCGTCGCCGTAGCGCGTCGCGTGCAGGTAGTCGCATTCGAGCGGGAAATCGAGCCGCGGCAGCAGCTGGCCGGCGAAAACCACCGCGCCGCCCATCACCGTCAGCACCAGCGGATGCGCATTCTGCAGGCGCTCGCGGATCTGCAGCGCGAGGCGGTCGAGCACCGCCTCGACCTCGTCGGCGGACGTGATCAGGTCGGCCTCGTTGAGGACCGTGCGGGCTTCGGCCGGCGTCATTTGTTTCTCCCGTCGAGATAGGCCGCGAACGCCGGGCCGACCTCGGCGTGGCGCAGACCGAGTTCCACGGTCGCCTGCAGGTAGCCGATCTTGGAGCCGCAGTCGTAGCGCACGCCGTCGTAGCGATAGGCCAGCACCTGCTGCTCCGAGAGCAGCGAGGCGATGCCGTCGGTGAGCTGGATCTCGCCGCCCGAGCCCGGCTTCACGTTCTGCAGATGGTGGAAGATGCGCGCGGTCAGCACGTAGCGGCCGACGACCGCCAGCGTCGACGGCGCCTCCTCGGGCTTCGGCTTCTCCACCATCGCCGACACCTGCTCGATGCGCTCGGCCAGCGGCTTGGCGGCGACGATGCCGTAGCTGCGCGTCTCCGCGCGCGGCACTTCCTGCACGCCGAGCACCGAGCAGTGGTAGTAGTCGTAGGTATCGACCATCTGCTTCATCACCGGCACCGAGGCGTCGAGCAGGTCGTCCGCCAGCAGCACGGCGAAGGGCTCGTCGCCCACCACGTGCTGCGCACACAGCACCGCGTGGCCGAGGCCGAGTGCCTCGGGCTGGCGGATGTAGATGCAGTTGATGTCCTTCGGCAGCAGGCCGCGCACGAATTCGAGCATCTCCGTCTTGCCCTTGCGCTCAAGCTCGTTCTCCAGCTCGTAGGCCTTGTCGAAGTGGTCCTCGATGGCGCGCTTCGAACGGCCGGTGACGAAGATCATGTCGGTGATGCCGGCGGCGACCGCCTCCTCGACCGCATACTGGATCAGCGGCTTGTCGACGATCGGCATCATCTCCTTCGGGCTCGCCTTGGTGGCGGGCAGGAAGCGCGTGCCCAGACCCGCGACGGGGAACACCGCCTTCGTAACCTTCGTCATTTCAACAACTCCTGCAATTGCGATTCGTCGATGATGGCGACGCCGAGCGCCTCCGCCTTGTCGAGCTTCGAGCCCGCCTCGGCGCCCGCCACCACGTAATCCGTCTTTTTCGAGACCGAGCCCGCGACCTTGCCGCCGCGCGCCTCGATCAGGTCCTTCGCCTCGTCGCGCGTCAGCGTCGGCAGCGTGCCGGTGAGCACGAAAGTCTTGCCGGCGATGCGGGAATCGGCCACGGCCGACGGCGCGACGTCGGGCCAATGTACCCCAGCGGTGCGCAACTTTCCAATGACATCACGATTGTGAGGCTCATCGAAGAAATGGCGAATCGACTGCGCCACCACCGGACCGACGTCCGGCACCATCTGCAGCGCCGCTTCGTCGGCCGCCATCAGCGCCTCGATGCGGCCGAAGTGCCGCGCGAGGTCCTTCGCCGTCGCCTCGCCGACATTGCGGATGCCGAGCGCGTAGATGAAGCGGGCGAGCGTCGTGCTGCGGCTCTTGTCGATAGCCTCTATCAGGTTGGCGGCTGACTTCTCGCCCATGCGTTCCAGATTGGCGAGCGTCGGCAGGTCGAGCGCGTAGATGTCGGCCGGCGTCTTCACGAGTCCGGCGTCGACGAGCTGGTCGACCAGCTTGCCGCCGAGGCCCTCGATGTCCAGCGCGCGGCGCGAAGCGAAATGCAGCAGCGCCTGCTTGCGCTGCGCCGGGCAGAACAGCCCGCCGGTGCAGCGCGCGATCGCCTCGTCGGCCGGATGTTCGACCGCCGAGCCGCAGACCGGGCAGGCTTTCGGCAGTTCGAACGGCGCATGCAGCGGCTCGCCGCCGAACAGGTCCTTGGTCGGCCGCCGCTCGAACACGACGCCGACGACTTCCGGAATCACGTCGCCGGCGCGACGCACGATCACCGTGTCACCGACGCGCACGTCCTTCCGGCGCGCCTCGCCTTCGTTGTGGAGCGTCGCGTTGGTCACCGTGACGCCGCCGACGAACACCGGCACCAGCCTTGCGACCGGCGTGATCGCCCCCGTGCGGCCGACGTAGACGTCGATCGATTCCACCGTCGTCAGCGCCTCCTCGGCCGGATACTTGTGCGCCACCGCCCAGCGCGGCTCGCGCGAGACGAAGCCGAGCCGCTGCTGCAGCGCCAGCGAATTGACCTTGTAGACCACGCCGTCGATGTCGAAGGGCAGCGCATCGCGCGCCTCGCGGATGCGCGCGTGGAACTCGACCAGTCCTTCGGCGCCCTGCGCCACCGCCCGGTGCTCGCAGACCGGCAGGCCGAAGGCCGCCAGCGCGTCGAGCACTTCGGCATGCGTCGGCGGAACGCTCCAGCCCTGCGTCTCGCCGAGCCCGTAGGCGAAGAACGACAGCGGCCGTTTCGCCGCCACGGCAGGATCGAGCTGGCGGATGCTGCCGGCGGCGCCGTTGCGCGGATTGACCAGCGTCGGCAGGCCCTTGGCGCGCTGACCTTCGTTGAAGCGCTCGAAGTCCGGCCGGCTCATGAACACTTCGCCGCGCACTTCGAGCACGGGCGGCGCATCGCCCTTCAGGCGCAGTGGAATCTTGTGCACGGTGCGGATGTTCTGCGTCACGTCTTCGCCGGTCTCGCCGTCGCCGCGCGTCGCCGCCCGGACGAGCGTGCCTTGCTCATAGCGCAGGTTGATGGCGAGGCCGTCGAACTTGAGCTCGGCCGCGTATTCGACCGGCGCATCGCCTTCGCCAAGGCCAAGCTCGCGCCGCACGCGCGCATCGAAGGCGCGCGCGCCCGTCGGCTCGGTATCGGTCTCGGTGCGGATCGACAGCATCGGCACGGCGTGGCGCACGGGCTCGAAGCCCGGCAGCGGCTTGCCGCCCACGCGCTGCGTCGGCGAGTCCGGCGTCAGGAGTTCCGGATGCTCGCTCTCGAGCGTCTGGAGTTCGCGGAACAGTCGGTCGTACTCGACGTCCGGAATCGTCGGCTTGTCGAGCACGTAGTAGGCATGATTGTGGCGCTCGATCTCGCCACGGAGGAAGGCGGCTCGCGCCGCGACCTCTGGGGATACCGGCATCAGCTGAACAGCCGCAACGCTCTCGGGCTGCCGGCCGGGATCTGGTTCGCGGCCATCTGCTTCTGGATCTCGGCGATCTTGGCGCGGATGCCGGCGATGGTCGCGTCGTGCAGCGGATGGCGCTGGCCGTCGACGAGCACGCCGCCGAGCGTCTGCGCCATTTGCTTCGCCGTCGCCAGCATGCGGTCGAAGGCGGCCGGGCCGTCGATGACGCGCGGCACGTCGAGCGTGAAGCTCAGGCCGTGCGTGGTCAGCGTGCGCAAGGTGTCGGCATCGAATAGCTCGCTGCCGATGTTGGCGAGCGTGAACACGTCCTCGCCGCGGTCGTCGACAGTATGGAAGCGGCCGTCGCCCTGCAGGACCATGCCGGCAGCCTCGGCGAGGCCGCGCAGCTTGGTGCCGGTGAAGTCGCCGCCGGCGGCCTCGACCACGCCGACGCCGAGCTGGACGTCGACGCTGGCGCAGAAGCCGTCCAGCGCCGTCGCATGGTCGAGCATGGCCTGCGCCTGCGGCAGTTCCACGCGCCCGCCGAACTGCTGCGCGATGTCACGCACGCCGTCGAGGAAGGCCGAGAGTTCGAGCGCGCCGACGGCGCCCTGGCGGTCGGCGAGTTGCAGCGAGACGGCCGCCGCGCCGTAGTGGCCGGCATCATGGGCGCTCAGGCGGCGCCACTCGAAGCCGTCATGGCCGTTCCAGGCCAACGGCTTCGTCAGCTGCTCGGCGAGGCCGCGCTGCGCCTCCCACAGCGCCGGCGCCGCGACGGCTTCAGCGAACTCGATCTGCAGCGTGCAGTCGGCGACCGGATCGGCAAGCTCGACCGGAGGAGGCGGCACGGCGACCTCGGCATCCTCGTCGTCGCTCGAGGCGAACCCCGGCTCGATGCGCTCTTCGCCGCGCGGCATGGCCGGCTCGACGCGCGCGGGCGCCTCGTCGGCGGCATCGCCGCCCTGCCCCTGCAGCAGCACGTCGGGCCGGTCGCCCTTGAAGATTTCCTCGGCCACCCGCTTGTGCCGGCGTTCCTGCCACAAGTTGTAGGCCCAGACCGCGGCGACGAGGACGCCGCCGGCGGCGATCAACGCGAGCTGCAGCTCGTTCATTTAGGCAGCTTCCTTCTCGGTCATGCGCAACGCCTCCTCGATATCCACCTCGACGACGCGCGAAACGCCGCGTTCCTGCATGGTGACGCCGATCAGCTGCTGCGCCATTTCCATGGCGATCTTGTTGTGCGAGATGAAAATGAACTGCGTCTGCTGCGACATCTTCTTGACGAGCTCGCAGAAGCGCTCGGTGTTGGTGTCGTCGAGCGGGGCGTCGACCTCGTCGAGCATGCAGAACGGCGCCGGGTTCAGCTGGAACATCGCGAACACCAGCGCGATCGCGGTCAGGGCCTTCTCACCGCCCGACAGCAGGTGGATGGTCGAGTTCTTCTTGCCCGGCGGCTGCGCCATGATCTGGATGCCGGCGTCGAGGATTTCCTCGCCGGTCAGCAGCAGCTTGGCCTCGCCGCCGCCGAAGAGCACGGGGAACAGCGAGCCGAAGTGGCGATTGACGGTGTCGTAGGTCTCCTGCAACTGCTCGCGCGTCTCGCGGTCGATGCGGCGGATCGCGTCTTCGAGCGTGTTGATCGCGGTCGTCAGGTCGCCGGCCTGGTCGTCGAGGAAGCCCTTGCGCTCGCGCGCCACGGTGAGTTCCTCGAGCGCCGCCAGGTTGACCGGGCCGAGGGCCTCGATCTCGGTGTTGAGGCGCGTGATCTCGCCCTGCAGCGCGCTCTCGCGCACGCCGGCGCCGAGGTCGGCGGCCAGCGCCGCTTCGTGTTCCTCGGTCTCGATGCCGGCCTCGGCCAGGCGCTCGCGGAACTGCTCCTCGTTGAGCTGCGCCGCCTGCTGCTTGAGCTTGAGGTCGTTGATCTTGTCGCGCGCCGGCTGCAGGCCCTGCTCGAGCTTCAGGCGCTGTTCGTCGAGCCCGCGCAGTTCGGCGGCCGCCGTCTCGAGCGCGTTGCGGCGCTCGGCCAGCAGGCCTTCGCGGCCCTGGCGCGAGCCGAGCGCGGATTGCAACTGTTCCTGCAGCACCTCGTCGCTGATCGCGGCGAGTTCGGTCTTGGCGGCCTCGGTCTCGGTGCCGACGCGCGCGAGCTGGGCGCGCGCCGTCTCGGCGGCGCGCGCGTTGTCCTCGAGCTTCGACAGGCATTCGCGCTCGGAGAAGCCGGCTTCCTGCGCCTCGCGCGCGAGCTGGTGCTCGAGCGCGCGCGCCTCGCGCAAGCTCGCGTCGCGGCTGCGCTGGAGTTCCAGCGCGGCGTCGAGGCGCTCGCGCACCGCCGTCAGCGTCTCGCGGCAGCGCGCGGCTTCGGTCTCGGCGCGCTCGAATTCGGCGCGCTCGGTTTCCTCGGCCTTGACGATTTCGCCGAGGTCGCGCGTGATCTGGCCGGTGCGCTCCTCGTAGCGCGCCTGCGCCTGCGCGAGCTTGAGCGCCTCGACCTGCGTCGCGTGCAGGCGCTGCTGGCCTTCCTCCGCGGCGCGGCGCGCCTCGGCGAGCTGCGACTGGACCTCGACGAGCGCGTGCTCGGCCTGCTCCTGCGCTTCGCGCGCGGAGGCTTCTTCCTGTTCGCGTGCGTCGACGAGGGCTTCGAGTTCCTCGATCTCGCGCTGGCGTTCGATGACGCCGTGGGTGCGGGCATCGGGCACGTAGAGCGTGAGGCCGTGCTTGGACAGCAGGTGGCCTTCGCGCGACACCGTGACGCCCGCGCGGCCGGCGATGTTGCCGGCGAGGTCGTCTGCGACATTGACGCCGGCGAGCCATTCGTCGAGCACCGCGGCCCAGCGGGCGTCGTCGCAGCGTACCTTGGCGCGCAGCGAGTCGCCGGCGGCCGGCTGCGATTGGGCGTCATCCGGCAGCGCCAGCGTAAATACGGTGGGCGGCGGCGAAGCCAGCGCGCGACCGGCCGTTTCGGCATCCGCCGCCAGCGCCGACAGGCGCTCCCGCAGCACGGCCTCGACGGCGGTTTCCCAGCCGGCGTCGACCTGGATCACCTGCCAGAGCGGCTTGGCGTCGGCCAGGCCCTGCTGCTTCAGCCAGTCGCCGATCTCGCCGTTCTGCTGGACGCGCTTCTGCAGTTGCAGCAGGGCGTCGTGGCGCGCGCGCGTTTCGGCGGCGCGGCGGTGGGCGCCTTGCAGCGCTTCGCGCGCGGTGCGCAGCGCGGCGTCGAGTTCGGGCTGGCGGGTCTGGAGTTCTGAGAGGCGCGCCTGGCGCGCTTCGAGTTCGGCCTCGGCGCGCATCTGCGCTTCCTCGGCCTGGGCGAGCTGGACCGGATCGGGCTGCTCGTACCCCTTGCGTTCTTCCTCGAGGCGGCCGCGGCGCTGGGCAAGGTTCTCGAGCGCGCGCATGGCATGGCCGCGGTCGGCCTCGGCCAGCCGCGTGCCCTGCTCGGCTTCGTTGAGTTGCCGGCGCGCCTCGCCGACGGCGGTCCCGGCCTCCTGCACGGCACTCTCGGCCTCGGGCAGGCGGGCCGCGGCTTCCTCGTGGCGCGCGGCGGCGGTGCCGGCGCGCATGCGCGAGTTCTCCAGCAGCGACTTCCAGCGGAAATCCTCTTCCTCGACGCGCTGGGTCTCGCCGCGCCAGTGGCTCTCCTCGACCGAGAGCTGGGCCAGCCGCGTTTCGAGGCGCTGGCGCGAATCGAGGATGTGCTTGATCTCGGATTCGAGGCGCTTGACCTCGGCGTTGGCCGAATACATCTCGGCCTGCGCGGCGTGCAGGGCGTCGGAGGCGGCGAAGTGCGCCTCGCGCGACTGCTCGACCTTGGCTTCGACCTCGCGCAGCTGCGCGGTCTCGGCCTCGACGCGGTTGACGGCGTTATCGACCTCGCGGGCGTAGCGCTCGGCATCCCGGCGCGCGTCGTTGCGCTTCTTCAGCCACAGCAGGTTCTGGTTGCGGCCGAGCTGGGCATGCAGGTCCTTGTACTGGCGCGCGACTTCGGCCTGCGCTTCGAGGCGGCCGATCTGGCTTTCCAGCTCGTTGCGGATGTCGTCGACGCGGGCGATGTTCTCGCGCGCGTCCTCGAGCCGGTGCTCGGTTTCCTTGCGGCGTTCCTTGTACTTGGTGACGCCGGCGGCCTCTTCGAGGAAGAAGCGCAGTTCCTCCGGCTTGGCCTCGACGATGCGCGAGATCATGCCCTGGCCGATGATGGCGTAGGCGCGCGGGCCCAGGCCGGTGCCGAGGAAGAGGTCGATGACGTCGCGGCGGCGGACGTGCAGGTTGTTGATGTAGTAGGACGAGTTGCCCTCGCGGTCGAGCACGCGCTTGACGGTGATCTCGGCGTACTGGCTCCACTGGCCGGCAGCGCGGCCCTGGGCGTTGTCGAAGAACAGCTCGACGCTGGCGCGGCTGACTTCCTTACGCGTACCGGAACCCTTGAAGATGACGTCCTGGATCGACTCGCCGCGCAGCTCGGAGGCCTTGGACTCGCCGAGCACCCAGCGCACGGCGTCGATCACGTTCGACTTGCCGCAGCCGTTAGGGCCGACGACGCCGGCCAGCTGGCCGGGGAACAGCACGGTGGTCGGATCGACGAAGGACTTGAAGCCGGAAAGTTTGAGTTTGGTCAGGCGCACTTAGGGAATCCGGAGGGCACGTCACAAAGGGCGGCATTATAATCGCTCGCCTCGCTTTTCCGCCCCGGCCCGCAACGCCGCCATCATGCCGTCAAAGCCCGCCAAGACGCTCGAAACCTTCCCCAATCCGGCCCCCCATCGGGACTACCAGATCCATATGGAGATCCCGGAGTTCACCTGCCTGTGTCCCAAGACCGGGCAGCCGGATTTCGCCGTGCTGACGCTCGACTACATCGCCGACAAGCTCTGCGTGGAGTTGAAGAGCCTCAAGCTCTACGTCTGGGGCTTCCGCGAGGAAGGCCACTTCCACGAGGACGTGACCAACCGCATCCTCGACGACCTGGTGAAGGCGACCAAGCCGCGCTTCATGCGCCTGACGGCGCGCTTCTACGTGCGCGGGGGGATTTTCACCAACGTCGTCGCCGAGCATCGCAAGAAGGGCTGGAAGCCGGCGCCGCGGGTTGAACTGGCCGAGTTCGCGCCGCAGTCGAATACGCGCGGGTAGTTCTTAGAACCGAACCATCACCGAGTGGAGGCGCCGCAGGCCAAGGGCCGGGCCGCCGCCTCATGCGCTCGCGCCCCTGCGGGGTTCCCGCGCCGCCGACGCGCCGGCCGGCCGGTCTCGCAAACTCGCCTGCGGCTCGGACAGCGAGCCCGGACATCCCCGTCCGCCACGCCGTCGCCGCGGCGCTCACAAAATCGGCAGCGTCCCGGCCCTTGGCCTGCTCGTGGGCGATGCCTGAGCCCTCAACGAAGGGGCATGGACCCGGTTTCCTGAAATGTAAGGCAGCCTATTGTTCTGTTTTGGGCTCAACTTCAAAGCACGCTGTAGCCTTCAAAACGCGCAATAGCTCCTGCTGCGTTTCTTGAGACTGATTGCCATGAGCAACGGGAGAATAGAACTTTGAAATTTCCGTTTGCGCCAAGCTCTTATAGCCAAGGGCTCTTGCCATTTCAAACAACAGGTCCAGATACTTTGCCTCAGCGAGATGCCAATTCACCGTGTTTTGGCAAAGCATGTCGTAGTACTCATGCCACAGCGACACTACTCGTCGGTGTTGAGCAAAGACGACATCGATTAGATTCAGTGCGTTTACAAAATCGAAGGTCGGTGGATTCGATTTTCGATGCGCCATCAAGGTAAGGAAAAGGCGCTGTTGCTGATCCGCTTGTTCTTTCCTCTTCTTGAACCATAGCGTAAAGATGACGCCGAGAAGCGGGCCAAGAAAAATTGCAAGCCCAGTAATCCACGCTTGTAGCTTGTCGACCTCCAGTTGTGCAAGAGCGATTTGATCGGGCGTCATATATGAGGTTCCAGTCGATAACGGGTGAACAGTTGGTGCAGTTAGTTCCGAGATGGTGGCATACGTCTGACGTAGCCCGCAATGCCCAATGCTTGCGGAGAACGCGTCACTTCTTACTCGACTTGGTCGCCAAGGTCTGCCGCGCCCATTGCATAGCGTCGGCAAGGTCCCGTTCCTGAAGTCCCGACTTGGCCAGTTTGGCGCGTACGGTGTTGCTGCGCTGGATGCGCGGCTGATTCTTGGGGGTGCTCTTGGCAAGCATGTCCGCATATCTGAGAGATAAGGAAACCGTACTCTGCGCCATTCTCTGCCGCGCCTCAAGTGCCGGACCCACTACGCCAAGGGTCGGCGCCGGCAGTTTGACGCGACGATTTGTGGAGCCATGAGGAGCGGCAAACTGCCGGCGACGGCCCGGATCGAAGCCGCGGGTTTAAGCCTCGCCCTCCCCTATAATCCGCGCTTTCGTTGCGGCGCGTCGTTGTGAACCCCAATCTTTCCAAGCTCCAGCCCTACCCGTTCGAGAAGCTGCGCGCGTTGTTCGCCGGCAGCACGCCGCCGGCGGGGCTCAAGGAGATCAAGTTGTCGATCGGCGAGCCGCAGCACGGCACGCCGCAGTTCATCAAGGATGCGCTGGTCGCGGGGCTGGGCGGGCTGGCGGCTTATCCGGCGACCAACGGCAGCGACGCGCTGAGGAAGTCGATTTCGGACTGGATCGCGCGGCGCTACGGGATTCCGGCGCCGGATGCGGCGGCGCAGGTGCTGCCGGTGACGGGGTCGCGCGAGGCGCTGTTCGCCTTCGCGCAGTGCGTCGTCGATGCGTCGAAGCCCAGTGCGCTGGTGCTGTCGCCGAATCCGTTCTATCAGATCTATGAAGGCGCGGCCTACCTGGCGGGCGTGGCGCCGGCCTTCTTCAACCAGTTGCCGCAGGACGGCTTCGCGATGGATTTCCGCGCCGTGCCGGCGGAGACCTGGAAGCGCGTGCAACTGGCCTACGTCTGCTCGCCGGGAAACCCGACCGGCAAGGTGATGACGCTCGACGAATGGCGCACGCTGTTCGAGCTGTCGGACGAGCACGGCTTCGTGATCGCCAGCGACGAGTGCTATTCGGAAATCTATTTCGATGAGGCGCAGCGCCCGCTCGGCGGCCTCGAGGCCGCGCGCAAGCTGGGCCGCGACGATTACCGGAACCTGGTCATGTTCTCGAGCCTGTCGAAGCGCTCGAACGTGCCGGGCATGCGCTCGGGCTTCGTGGCCGGCGACGCGGCGATCCTGAAGAAGTTCTGGCTCTACCGCACTTACCACGGCTGCGCGATGAACCCGGCCGTGCAGCACGCGAGCGCCGTCGCCTGGGGCGACGAGGCGCACGTGGTCGAGAACCGCCGCCTCTATCGCGAGAAGTTCGAGCGCGTCACGCCGCTGGTCGCCGCGCATCTCGACACGCAGATGCCGGACGCCGGCTTCTACCTCTGGGCCTCGGTGGCGCGCTACGGCATGTCGGACACCGAGTTCGCCCGCGAACTGCATCGTCAATATAATGTCGTCGTGCTGCCGGGAAGCTATCTCGCCCGCGAGGCCGGCGGCGTCAATCCGGGCGCGGACTTCATCCGCATCGCGCTCGTCGCGGGGCTCGACGAATGCCTCGAAGCCGCGCAGCGGATCGCCGATTTCTGCAATTCACGCCAATAATTCAGGGACCCAACATGCACGCACTGCAAAGCATCATCGACGAAGCCTGGGAACAGCGGGCCGAGTTCAAGCCCGGCTCCGCGCCGGCCAAGATCGGCGAAGCCGTCGAACTGATCCTCAACGACCTGGACGCCGGCAAGCTGCGCGTGGCCGAGAAGATCGACGGCCAGTGGGTCACGCACCAGTGGATCAAGAAGGCCGTGCTGCTGTCGTTCCGCCTCGAGGACAACCGGCTGATGGATGCCGGCCCGATGCGCTACTTCGACAAGGTGCAGACCAAGTTCGCCAACTACGACACGCACACCTTCCAGAAGGGCGGCTTCCGCGTCGTGCCGCCGGCCACCGCGCGCCGCGGCGCCTTCATCGCCAAGAACGTCGTGCTGATGCCGAGCTACGTCAACATCGGCGCCTACGTCGATGAAGCGACGATGGTCGACACCTGGGCCACCGTCGGCTCCTGTGCGCAGATCGGCAAGAACGTGCACCTCTCGGGCGGCGTCGGCATCGGCGGCGTGCTCGAGCCGCTGCAGGCCAACCCGACCATCATCGAGGACAACTGCTTCATCGGCGCGCGCTCGGAAGTCGTCGAAGGCGTCATCGTCGAGGAGAACTCGGTGATCTCGATGGGCGTTTACATCAGCCAGAGCACCAAGATCTACGACCGCGCCACCGGCGAAATCACCTACGGCCGCATTCCCGCCGGCTCGGTGGTCGTCAGCGGCAACCTGCCGTCGGCCGACGGCAAGTACAGCCTCTACTGCGCCGTCATCGTCAAGAAGGTCGACGCGCAGACGCGCGCCAAGACGGCGATCAACGACCTGCTGCGCGACTAACGCGGCTTAGCGAACCGGGAGACGACGATGGGCGCAATGGACAGGCTGTTCAACCTGATGGCCGAGAAGAAGGCCTCGGACATCTTCGTCTCCGTCGGTTCGCCGATCAACATCAAGATCAATGGCGTCGCCGTGCCGGTGAACCAGCAGGTGATGGACTCCGCGACCATCACCGGCCTGCTGCACGAAATCCTCACCGACACGCAGTACCACGAGTTCGAGGAGACGCTCGAGCTCAACACCGGCTACGCGCTCGAAGGCGTCGGCAACTTCCGCCTCTCGGTGTTCCGCCAGAAGGGCACGCCGGCGCTCGTCGTGCGCTACATCCCGGCCGAGATCCCGAAGCTGGAAACGCTCAACGTGCCGGACGTGCTGGCCGACGTCATCATGGAAAAGCGCGGCCTGATCCTGATGGTCGGCGCCACCGGCTCGGGCAAGTCGACCACGCTGACGGCGATGCTCGACTACCGCAACGAGCGCAAGACCGGCCACATCCTGACGCTCGAAGACCCGATCGAATTCATCTTCCGCAACAAGAAGTCGATCGTGAACCAGCGCGAGGTCGGCTCCGACACGCGCACCTTCCAGGCCGCGCTGAAGAACGCCCTGCGCCAGGCGCCGGACTGCATTTTCATCGGCGAGATCCGCGACAAGGAGACGATGTCGCAAGCCATCGCCTACGCGCAATCGGGCCACTTGTGCCTCGCCACGCTGCACGCCAACAACAGCTACCACGCGCTGTCGCGCATCATCAGCTTCTACCCGCTCGAGAACCGCCCCGCCCTGCTCGCCGACCTCGCGGTGACCATGAAGTGCACCATCTCCCAGCGCCTGGTGAAGAAGCCGGACGGCGGCCGCACGCCGGCCGTCGAGGTGATGCTGAACTCGCGCCACATCGCGGAGCTGATCGAGAAGGGCGACATGGACGGCATCAAGGAAGCGATGGAAAAGAGCATGTCGCCGGGCTCGCAGACCTTCGAGCAGGCGCTCTACAAGCTGTACCGCGACAAGATCATCACCCTCGACGAAGCCCTGGCGAATGCCGACTCGGCGAACAACCTGCACTGGCTGATCAGCAACACCGAAGCGGCTCCGGAGGCCGGCACGGCCGAGGACAAGCCCAAGGAAGACGAGCAGCCGAACCCCGCCGCCACGGGCACCTTCTCCGCCTTCACCATCAAGCTCGACGCCTGATGTCCGCGACGCTGGAACTCGCGCAGGCGCTGATCGCGCGCAAGTCGGTCACGCCCGACGACGCCGGCTGCCTCGACCTCGTTGCGCAGCGCCTGAAGCCGCTCGGCTTCACGCTCGAACGCATCGACATGGGCGGCGTCTCCAACCTCTGGGCACGCCGCGGCAGCGCCGCTCCCCTGCTGTGCTTCGCCGGGCACACCGACGTCGTGCCGACCGGGCCGATCGACAAGTGGGCCTCCGATCCTTTCGTGCCGACGATCCGCGACGGCCATCTGTTCGGTCGCGGCGCCGCCGACATGAAGTCCTCGGTCGCCGCCTTCGTCGTCGCCGTCGAGCGCTTCCTCGCCGCCACGCCGCAGCCGAAAGGCTCGATCGCCCTGCTGCTGACCTCGGACGAGGAAGGCGACGCCATCGACGGCACGGTGCGCGTCGTCGAAGCCCTGAAGGCGCGCAACGAACTCATCGATTGCTGCATCGTCGGCGAACCGACCTCGTTCGAGCGCTTCGGCGACATGATCAAGAACGGCCGCCGCGGCTCGCTGTCGGCGCACCTCAAGGTCAAAGGCATCCAGGGCCACGTCGCCTACCCCGAGCGCGTGCGCAACCCCGTGCATCAGGCCGCGCCGGCGCTGGCCGAACTGGCGGCGACACGCTGGGACGACGGCAACGAATACTTCCCGCCGACGAGCTTCCAGATCTCCAACGTGCGCGCCGGCACCGGCGCCGGCAACGTCGTGCCGGGCGAAATGGAAGTCTGGTTCAACTTCCGCTTCTCGACCGCGAGCACCATGGAAGGCCTGCAAAGCCGCGTGCACGCGCTGCTCGACCGCCACGGCCTCGAGTATTCGATCGAATGGACGCTCGGCGGCAAGCCCTTCCTGACGCCGAAGGGCCGGCTGGTCGACACGCTGGTCGAAGCGATCGCCGAGACCACCGGCGTGACGCCGCAACTGTCCACCTCCGGCGGCACCTCGGACGGCCGCTTCATCGCCGACATCGCCAAGGAGGTCGTCGAGTTCGGCCCGCTCAACGCGACGATCCACAAGATCGACGAATGCGTCGCCGTCGCCGACCTCGAACCGCTGACCGCAATCTACGAAGGCGCATTGCGCCGACTGGTGGCCTGATGGACTCCCTGCTCGCCGAACTCCACACCGTGCGCGACTGGCTGCGCTGGGGCGTCAGCCGCTTCAGCGAGGCGCGCCTGTTCTTCGGCCACGGCACCGACAATGCCTGGGACGAGGCCGCCTACCTGATCCTGCACGCGCTGCACCTGCCGCCGGACCGGCTCGAGCCCTTCCTCGACGCGCGCCTCGCGCACGCCGAGCGGCTGGCCGTGCTCAACATCCTGCAGCAGCGCATTGCGCGCCGCGTGCCGGCCGCCTACCTGACCAAGGAAGCCTGGCTCGGCGATTTCCGCTTCTATGTCGACGAGCGCGTGATCGTGCCGCGCTCCTATTTCGCCGAACTGCTGGCCGAGGGCTTCGCGCCCTGGATCGACGATCCGGACGACGTCGAGGATGCGCTCGACCTCTGCACCGGCTCGGGCTGCCTCGCGATCCTGATGGCGCATGCCTTCCCGTATGCGCGCATCGACGCCGTGGACATCTCGCCGCCGGCACTCGAGGTGGCGCGGCGCAACGTCGCCGACTATCAACTGGAGGACCGCGTGCGCCTGGTCGAATCGGACGTCTTCGACGGCCTCGAGGGCCGCCGCTACGACCTCATCCTCTCGAACCCGCCCTACGTCACGACCGAGGCGATGGCGAACCTGCCGGCCGAATATCGCCAGGAACCGGCGCTGGCGCTGGGCGCCGGCGACGACGGGCTCGACGTCGTGCGCCGCATCCTCGCCGAGGCGAAGATGCATCTCAAGCCCGGCGGCCTGCTGGCCGTCGAAGTCGGCCACAACCGCGACCTCGTCGATGCCGCCTTCCCCGAGCTCCCGCTGACCTGGATCGACACGCCGAGCAGCGAGGACAAGCTGTTCCTCGTTCGCGCCGACGAACTGCCGAATCCGGGCACGCGCAAGCGCAAACGCAGTAGCATATGACGCAGGAAACGGCGCGGGGAGCGGGAAAAATGGGCACTCAAAAACCGATACTGCTGGTCGAAGACAATCCCGACGACGAAGCGCTGACGCTGCGCGCCTTCAGCAAGAACCGCATCAGCAACCCCGTCGTCGTCGCCCGCGACGGCGTCGAGGCGCTCGACTACCTGCACGGCACCGAGTCCAAGCCCGCGGGCACTCTGCCCGCCGTCGTCCTGCTCGACTTGAAGCTGCCGCGCATCGACGGCCTCGAAGTGCTGCGCCGCGTGCGCGCCGATCCGCGCACCCGCGTATTGCCGGTGGTGATCCTGACCACGTCGAAGGAGCGGCACGACATCGAGGAAGGCTATACCCTCGGCGCCAACAGCTACATCCGCAAGCCGGTCGACTTCGAGAAGTTCATCCAGGCGGTCGGCCAGCTCGGCCTCTACTGGCTGGTGCTTAACGAACCGCCGGAAGCCAAGTCCGGCAGCTGACCCCGGGGCGCTCAACCGCGCCCGCCCTTGCCGCCGCGGCCGCCGAGCAGGCCATGCCGCCGGTGCCATTCCTCGAGAGACTCCGCAGGCCACGTTCCGCAGCGCCGATGGCCGCGCTGGCGCGGCGGCTTTGCCCATGTGGGCGCGTAGTCGAGCGCCGCGTCGACGACCTCCGGCGGCGGCGGCAGCGGCGTGTCGATCGCCGAGGCATGCGGATGCACCAGCTCCGGCCAGCGCGGATCCCACAGCCATAGCGGGCTGCCGCACTTGAGGCAGAAATGCCGCCCGGCCGGCGAACGCCGCGTGCGCCGCCCGGGCTCGCGCAGCAGCGCGTGATAAACGCCGACGTTCTTCGCCCCCCGGACCTTCATCGTGCGGTAGTCGCCGCCCAGGTTGATGCCGTAGCCGCCGCTGCCTGCAGTCTTGCGGCAGATCGAGCAGTGGCAGCGCATGAACGGCACCGGCGACTGCGCTTCGAGGCTGAAGCGGACGGCGCCGCAGTGACAGGATCCTTCGAGATGCATGGCGCCGCACGGCAATCGGCATTCCGCCGCGATGGGGTATGGCACTTGCTTTCTTCAATGCAAGAACCGGCGACTTCCCGCGCGGACAGGCCCGAGTGCCCGCCCTGATCCCCAGCCGTGAGACTCGCTTCCCATCGACGGGAAGCGGGACCCAGGACGCGCCGCGAACAACGAAGGTAACGCCATCAAGAACCTGCTCGCACACGACCTGCGCAACCGCTATCTCGACCTCGCGCTCGCGGCGCTGGTCGCGGCGACGGTCGTCTTCGCGGCCATCGGCGCCAGCACCATGGCGGGCCAGCACGGCAGCAACCACGCCTGGGGGCTGGTCTTCGTGCCGCTCGGGCTGCTCGGCATCTGGCAAATCAGCCAGCGCGCCGAGGCGCGTACGGCGGACCTCGGCCGCTTCTATGAAAACCTGATCGACACGACGCAGGCGATCGTCTGGGAGGCGGACGCGCACGACTTCCGCTTCCTCTTCGTCAGCGACCGCGCCGAGACGGCCTTCGGCTTCCCGGTCTCGGCCTGGCGCCAGCCGAGCTTCTGGCACGCGCACCTGCATCCTGAGGATCGCCGCTGGGTGCCCGAGTACTGCCGCACGCAGAACAAGCTGCTGGCGCCCTACCAGTTCGACTTCCGCTTCCTCGCGCGCGACGGCCGCAGCGTCTGGCTGCAGAACCTGGTCACGGTGATCGAGAAGAGGGGCCAGCCCTGGCGCCTGCACGGCCTGATGATCGACATCTCCGAGCGCAAGGCGACGGAGCAGAAGCTGCGCCATATCGTTTCTGAAAAAGCGGCCATCCTCGAGAACGCGCTGGTCGGCATCGCCTTCGTGCGCAACGAACGCATCGTCTGGTGCAACCGGCGCTGCGAGGACTTGTTCCACTACGGGCCGGGCGAGTTCGACGGCATGCCGGTGGAGACGCTCTACGCCGACCACGAGGGCTACCTCGAAGTCGGCGTGCGCGCCCAGGCGAGCGTTGCCCGCGGCGAGACCTTCAGCGAGGAAGTGAAGTTCAGGTACAAGGACGGGACGCCGTTCTGGGGCGCCATCACCGGCCATGCGCTCGATCCGGCGCGGCCGCAGGACGGCAGCATCTGGATCTTCGCCGACATTTCCACCCGCCATGCGGCGATGGACGAGCTCGCCAGCCACCGCGCCCACCTCGAGGAACTGGTGCTCGAGCGTACGCAAGCCCTCGAGACGGCGCTCGAGGATGCGCGCGCGGCCGACCGTGCCAAGGACGCGTTCCTCGCCAACGTCAGCCACGAGATGCGCACGCCGCTCAACGCGGTGATCGGCCTTTCGACGCTGGCGCTCATGAATGCGCGCGACGAACGCCAGCGCGACTACCTCGAGAAGATTTCCGGTGCCGGCGAAACGCTGCTGGCGATCATCGACGACCTGCTCGACCTCACCAAGATCGCCGCCGGCCGCATGGACATGGTCGACGCGCCGTTCGCGCCGCGCGCGCTGCTCGATCGCCTCGCCGCCCTGATGTCCCACCGTGCCGCCGAGAAGGGGCTGGAACTGCGCCTCGACATTTCGGACGGCATTCCCGCGTACCTGGTCGGCGACGCCCTGCGCCTGAACCAGGTGCTGATGAACCTGCTCGGCAATGCCATCAAGTTCACCGCCGCGGGCCGCATCGTGCTGCGGGCGAAGGCGCTCGAGGCCGACGCCCGCACGGCGCTGCTGCGGTTTGCCGTCACCGACACCGGCATCGGCATCGCTCCCGAGGCGCAGCTCTCGCTGTTCTCGCCCTTCACCCAGGCCGACAGCTCGATCACCCGCCGCTTCGGCGGCACCGGCCTCGGCCTGGCGATCTGCAAGCACCTGGTCGACATGATGGGCGGTTCGCTCGAGGTCGACAGCACGCCCGGCAGGGGCAGCACCTTCGGCTTCGAGTTGCGCCTGCCGGTGGCGGAAACCGCCGACGCGGGACGCCAGGTGGAATTCGAGTTCGCGACGCCGCCGCGCTTCGCGCACGCGCGCGTGCTGCTCGCCGAAGACCAGGACCTCAACCGGCAGATCGTGACCGACCTGCTGACGCCGCTCGGCATCGCCGTCGACCACGCCAGCGACGGCCGGCGCGCGGTCGAGATGCTGGAGGCGGCGCCGCCCGGCCGCCACGACCTGGTGCTGATGGACATCCAGATGCCCGAGATGGACGGCCTGACGGCGACGCGGCTGCTGCGCTCGCAGGCCCGCTTCAAGGACCTGCCGATCGTCGCCATGACCGCGCACACGCTCGTGCACGAGCGTGCCGAGATCCTCGCCAGCGGCATGAATGATCACTTGGCGAAGCCCTTCAAGACGCAGCGCCTGTTCGAGCTGCTGTGCCGCTGGATACCGCCCGGCAAGCGCGCCGGCTTCGCGCCCGCGGCCGCTGGCGAAGATTCGTCCGCCGCCTGGCCGGCGCTGGAAGGCTTCGACTTCGCCGGCGCCACACACCGCTGCGGCGGCAGCGAGGAGAAGTACCGCCACTGGCTCGGCGCCTTCGTCGACGAGAGCATCGCGACCGCCGACGAGGTCGACGCGCTGGTCCGCGCCGGCGACACCGGCGCCGCCTGCTCGCGGCTGCATGCGCTCAAGGGCCGGGCCGGCATGCTCGGCCTGGCGGCGCTCGCCGCGACGGCCGCCGCCTACGAATCTGCGCTGAAGCAAGGCACGGCCATCAAGATGCCGCGCGCCGCCTTCCGGGACGCCATGTCGTCCTCACGCAGCACCATTTCCGGCCTGCTCAAGCAGCAGGCGCACCACCCCAATTCACAACAGGAGACGACACCATGAACAACGACTTTACGGTCTTTGCGGTCGACGACGACGAAATCGTGCGCGACATGATCGCCTCGATGCTGGCCCCGCACTACCCGGTCGAGACCTTCGGCTGCGCGGAGACCTGCCGCCAGCGGCTCGGCGAATCGCTGCCCGGCGTATTGCTGCTCGACGTCGCCCTGCCCGGCATGGACGGCTATGCCCTGTGCCGCAAGATCAAGGACGACGAGGCGATGCGCGACCTGCCGGTCATCTTCGTCTCGGCGCTGGATACGCTCGATGCGCGCCTCGCGGGCTTCGATGCCGGCGGCGAGGACTTCATCGTCAAGCCCTTCGAGCCCGAGGTGCTGCTGCGCAAGGTGCAGGTCGCCGAGCGCATGCGCACGGAGCACCAGACGCTGCGCGAGCAGGTGGCGAGCGCCGAGCACATGTCGGGCATCGCGCTGGCGAGCATGGGCGATTCCGGGGTCGCGCTGCAGTACATGAGCAAGCTCGTCGGCTGCACCTCGGAGCAGGAGGTCGCCCAGGGCTTTCTCGACGTGCTCGGCTACTTCGGCCTCGCCGGCGCGGTCGAGACGCGCATCGGCACGCGCAGCCACGTGCTCAGCACCAACGGCACGAACCAGCCGCTCGAGGGCGCGATCCTCAGCCACCTGCGCAACATGGACCGCATCTTCGAGTTCCGCAACCGCTCGGTCTACAACTTCGACCACCTCACGGCGATGGTCACCAACATGCCGACCGAGGATGAGGAACTGTGCGGACGCGTGCGCGACACGCTCGCCATCATCAGCCAGGGCGCGGACAGCCGCCTGCAGGCGCTGGCGACTGCCGAATCACGCGAGCAGACCAGCCGGAAGCTCATGAGCACGCTCGACGGCCTGCGCCAGGCGCTGATCCAGTTCGCCGAAGCGCACCAGCGCCATCGCCTGACCAGCAGCGAAATCATGTTCCGCGTCGAGCAGAACCTGGCCAAGTCCTTCGTCCACCTCGGGCTCACGGAAGACCAGGAACGCCATGTCGAGAACCTGTTCCGCTCGGGCATGGCGGACCTGATGGATTTCGTCGAGGAAGGCGGCGTGACGCTGCAGTCCTCCCTCGGCCGGCTCAGCGAGGAAATCGCGTCGGTCGGCACCGGCGGCTGAGGCTACCGCAAGCCAGCGGCGCGCTACCGGGTCGCCGGCCGCACGCCGTGCGGCCAGGTAGGCGCGCCCGCGAAAAGCCGGGATATCCGGCACCGGCAGCGCGCCCTAGACTGTCCCTGCGCACCCAACACGCGGAGGGCAGCCATGGACGGGACGAGACGGGATTTTCTGAAATTCGCCGCAGCGGCGACGGCCAGCGCCGCGCTCGACCCGCACCCGGCGCTGGCGCAGGAGGCCGCGGCCGCCAGCATCGAGCCCGGTGACCGCGTCTTCATCACCAACGAGGACTCGAACACCATCTCGGTCATCGACCCGCGCAGCAATGCGGTCGAGACCACGATCAACCTGACCAGCTTCGACGAGGACGCGCGCCCGCCGTTCCGCTTCGTCACCGGCGGCGTCATGCCAGCGCATGGCGCGATGATCCACAAGCCGCTCTACCACGGCTGCATCGACGCGCACGGCGCCGTGCCTTCGCCGGACGGCCGCCTGCTCGCCACCAGCGGGCGCGGCTCGAGCAACGTCTATCTGATCGACACCGTGCGCAGGGCCGTGGTCGGCAACCGGCCGAATCCCCTCGCCGGCCCGCAGACGAATCCGGAGCGCCTGTCGAGCGGCATCCTGGTCGGTCGCGAGCCGCACGAGCCGACCTTCACGCGCAACGGCCGCGAGCTCTGGGTGACGCTGCGCGGCGAGGACCGCATCGCGATCCTCGACGTCGAGCGCGCCCTGCGGCAGGCGCGAGGCGTCGCCGCCGGCGCGATCATCGGCATGATCGACACCATCAACGGCCCGGCCCAGGTCTGGTTCGACGCCGGCGGCGAACTCGCCTTCGTCGCCAGCCAGAAGGTCGCCAAGATCGACGTCTTCCGCGTCGCCGCCGACGCGCAGGGCTACTCGCATCCGCAGCGGCTGACCACGATCGACATCGCTGCGCAGGACAAGCCCGGCTTCACGCCGTTCCTGAAGACCGCGCCCGACGGCCGCGAGGTGTGGTTCTCGCACAAGCTGGCCGACGCCGTCTCGGCGCGTGCGACGGCCGCGCCCTTCGCGCTCCTCGACACCGTCGCGCTCGGCGACAAGGCGCGCCCGAACCACATCGAGTTCGTCGAGAACCGCAAGGGGCGCGCGGTCTATGCAAGCCTCGCCCGCATCGACGACGACGGCCCCGAGGGGCGCGCATCGAGCCGCATCGCCATCATCGACCGCGATGCACCGCCGGGCACGCGCAAGGTCGTCGACAGCTTCTTCTCGCAGGCCCGCGAAGCCCATGGCCTGTGGACCAACCCGGCCAACGACCTGCTCTACGTCGCGCACGAGCAGGACGAACTGCCCGGCACGCCGAACGCCGGCCAGACCTGCTGCACGGCGTTCGACGTGAGCGATCCCTTCCGCCCGCGCTTCATCGCCCGCATTCCGCTCGGCGCGCTGGCACTGCCCTCGGGCGAACTGCGCAACAAGAAGAGCATCAACCTCGTTTACGTGCGTCCCGGCCGGCGCGGCCAGACGGGCTAGGAGAATCCCATGGACGAGCCCTTCGCCCTCGAGCTCGAGGCCGGCATGGCGGCGATGATGGAAGCCATGCACGATGTCGACGCGACCGGCGACGCGGACGTCGACTTCCTTTCCATGATGATTCCCCACCACGAAGGCGCGATCGCCATGGCGCGCGCGCTGCTCGTCCACGGCTACGACCCGGCGACGCGCCGCCTCGCCGAGGACATCATCGCCAGCCAGTCGGTCGAGGTCGCGGCGATGAAGCAGCGCCTCGAAATCCTGACGACCGGCGACGAGGCGGAGCGCGACGGCTTCCCTGCGCTCGGAGGCACGCGCGGGCCGCCCGGGCATCCTTCCGACGTCCGCTAGGAGCGCGTGCTCCGCCCTCGCGTGTAAACTCCGCGCATGCGTTCGCGGCTCGAAATCCTGGTCGACCTCCTGCACTCGCAGGACACGGCGGCGCTCGCCACGCAGTCGTCGACGCTGCCCGGCCATCCCTTCCCGAGCACCGTCGCCTTCGCGCCGGACGAGCACCACCGCCCGCTGCTGCTGATCTCGCAACTCGCCGAGCACACCCGCAACCTGGCCGCCGACCCGAAGGCCGGCTTCCTCATCTCGAAGACGCTGGCAGACGGCGAGATCGCGCGCGCGTCGCTTCTCGGCCGCGTCGTCCGCGTCGAGCCAGATGCGCTGCTGGTCGCGCGCTACCTGCGCTACCAGCCCGCGGCCGAACGCTTCCTGAAACTCGGGGATTTCTCCTTCCATCGCTTCGAGCCCGAGCGCGTGCTCGTCGTCGGCGGCTTCGCGCAGGCCGGCTGGCTCGAGGGCAAGGCGCTGCTGGCCGCGCCGAGCCTGGGCGGCGCAGAGGAAGCCGCGCTGCTGGCGGTGCGTGCGCCGGCACCGGGCATCGACCTGCTGGGCATGGATCTTTTCGGCATCGACCTGCGCGCGAACGGGCTGCGCCGGCGCGTCACCTTCGACGACGGCCCGCGGGAGCCGCAGGCGCTGGCGGCGATGGAGCTGCCGCCCCAGCAGGCGCTCAGTCGAGCGCCTTCAGGAAGCGCTCGCGCGCTGCCGACAACGCGGCCTGTCCTTCGTCGCCGACGATGAGCGCGCATTCCGCCGCGAAGGCCTCGAACGCCGCCAGGACATCGGCGCGCGCCAGCGTTGCGCTCTTCGTCGCCGGGGCAGCGACGACCGCGTCGAGCGGCTTCAGCACGACGTGCCGCGGAATCAGGCGCTGCCGGCCATCCTGGCTGCGCGTGCCGACCAGCGGCCCGGTCTTGACGTACTCGTCGCCTTCGAGCTCAAAACGGGCGCCGATGGGCAATTGGTGGATTTTCATGAGCGCGATTCTAGTCCTCGATGAAGCATGAGAACTCCGTGACGGCATCGAGCGCGTGGCTGCTGGTTTTCGCCGCGTGGCTGGTGGCGGCCGGCTCCACGCTCGGCGCCTTGTTCTTCGGCGAGGTGATGCAGTTCCCGATCTGCCGGCTGTGCTGGTACCAGCGCGTGCTGATGTTCCCGCTGGCGCTGATCCTGCCGATGGGGCTGTTCCCGTTCGATCCGAAGGTGGTCCGCTATGCCCTGCCGCTCGCACTGCCCGGCCTGGGTGTCGCCGTGTTCCACCAGTTGCTGGTGGCGGGCGTGATCCCGGAAAGCATCCAGCCCTGCACGCAGGGCATCCCCTGTTCGACGACGGTGGTGGCGTGGTTCGGTTTCGTGACGATCCCGTGGCTCTCCATCGCCGCCTTCGCTTCAATAGTCGCGCTGCTCGTCGCGGCGCACCGGAGTTCCCGATGAATCGAAAGACCGTGTTTTCCGCCGCGCTCGCGCTCCTCGCCGTCGCCTTCGTCGGCGCCTCGCTGTTCTACACCGCGCAACAGGAGAAGCAGGCCACCGAGACGGCGCAGGCCAACCGCGCGGCGCTGATGCGCATGCACTCGCCCACGCTCGGCAACGCCGCGGCGCCGGTGGTGATCGTCGAGTTCCTCGACCCCGCCTGCGAAACCTGCAGCGCTTTCTACCCGATGGTGAAGGAAATGATGGCGGCCAACCCGGACCGAATCCGCCTCGTGCTGCGCTACGCACCCTTCCACCGCGGTTCCGACAAGGTGGTGGCGGTGCTCGAAGCGGCGCGCAAGCAGGGCAAGTTCTGGCCGGCGCTGGAAGCGCTGCTGGCGTCGCAGGCCGAATGGGCGCCGCACCACGCGCCGCAGGTCGATCTGGTCTGGAAGCCGCTGGAGCGAGTCGGCCTGAACATGGAGCAGATGGCGTTCGACATGACGGCGCCGGAGATCGCCCGCACCATCGCCCAGGACCTCGACGACGCCAAAACGCTGAACGTCACCAAGACGCCGGAATTCTTCGTGAACGGCAAGCCGCTGCCGAGCTTCGGCTACGCGCAACTGAAGGCACTGGTCGACGCTGAACTGGCGCGCACTGCGCGCTGAAGAAGCCGCCTAGCGACGCGCGGCGCCGAGCTTCGCCGCGCGCTCGATCTTCTCGAGGAAGCCGGGAAAGTCGAGTCCGTACTTCGACCGCAGTTCCTTCGCCTGACCGTGCAGGCGACGCCAGTTCGGCGCGAAGGCGGGATTCCTGAAGGCCATCAGGATCTGGTTGTCGTCCTCGCGCACCGGAACGACGATGACCTGTCGGTCGAACACCTCCATCACGAGGTCGATGAGGCCGACGTAGGCCTCGGGGTCTCCCGCGAGGTTGACCACCAGCACGCCGCTGCCCGCGAGCCTGGCGTGGGCGCTCTCGAAGAACTCGCGGTTGGCGAGGCTGGGCGCGACGCCCGTGCGGTCGAAGGCATCGACCAGCAGCACGTCGATGCCCTTTTCGGCCACCGCCAGATGCGCTGCGCCGTCGCCCTCGCGCACGGCGAGGTTGGCGCCGTCGGGCGGCAGCAGGAAGGCGTCGCGCAGGGCGATCACGTCGGCGTTGTTTTCCACCGCGGTGACGTGAGTAGCCGGCAGGCGGTAATGGCAGAACTTGACGAGCGAGCCGCCGCCGAGGCCGATCAACAGCAGCCGCCGCGGCCGCGGCTGGAACAGCAGGAAGGACATCATCTTCTGCGTGTAGCGCAGTTCCAGCGCGTTCGGCGCGGCGAGGCTCATCTCGCTTTGCACCAGGCGCCGGTCGAAGTGGAGGTGGCGCCGCTCGCCGTCGTCGACGACGTAGGGCCGGGCGTAGGTCCCGTCGAGCAGCCGCGCGCGCAATTCCCCCTCGCTGGCCCAGGGCGGTTCGAGCATCAGCACCCGGTGCGCCGCGTCGAACGGGCTGGTCATCTCGAACAAGGCAGGCGTCGACGACATGATGCGGAGGAAGCTAGGCGGCAGCCGATCCGCCGAGGTGGTCCTCCACCCACGCATCCAGCTTGTGACGGGAGACCTTCTGGATCTTGCGCAGCAGTTCGTGCGACACGGCGCGCAGCGAGTAGCGGCGGCGCAGCTCGTCCTGCATGTGGAGCAGCAGGCCGGCGGTCATTTCGGCGTCGGCCAGCGCGCGGTGGTAGCGGCCCGTCACGGGCAGCCGCGCCAGCTCGACCAGCGCACTCAGCTTGTGGCTGCGCGCCTGCGGAAACACGCGTCGCGCGACCAGCATCGAGCAGGCGAATTCCTGTTCGCGGCGGCGACCGATGCGCTCGAGTTCCGCGTCCCAGAACTTGTGGTCGAAGCCGGCGTTGTGCGCGACCAGCGGGCAGTCGCCGACGAAGTCCGCCACCTCGCGCATGACGTCCGAAGCATGCGGCGCAGCGCGGACCATGGCGTCGGTAATGCCCGTCAGCTCGGTGATGAAGGTGGGAATGCGCACGCCGGCATTCATCAGGCTCTGGTAGCGATCGACGATCCGGCCGTCGCGCACGATGACGGCCGCGATCTCGGTGGCGCGGTCGCCGTGGTCCGGCGACATCCCCGTCGTCTCGAAGTCGATGACCGCTAGGGTTTCCATGCGCCGTCCGGGTTGATCTGCGCCTTCAGCTCGGCCAGTTCCGCTTCGAGGCGGGCGACGCGTTCCTCGAGTTGCGCCAGGCTCGACGACTTCTGTGCCGCGGGAGCCGCATCGACTGCAGCGTCGTCGCCCTCCACTTCGCCGCTGAACAAGTGCGCATAGCGCGACTCGCGCTTGCCCGGCTCCCTGGGCAGCCGGACGACGAAGGGGCCGTCCTCACGCCGCGCCAGCGCATCCAGCGCGGCTTCAACTTCGCCGACGTCCCGCAACGCGCACAGGCGGCTGGCACGGCTGCGCAACTCACCCGGTGTCTGCGGTCCGCGCAGCAACAGTTCGCAGACGATGGCCAGCTCGGCCGGCGAGAACTTCAGCGTGCCGTATTCCGTGTTGCAGAAGCGATGCTGGAATTTCGCCACGCGGCTGCCGAAACCGCCCTGCTCGCTGACGAGGAATTTCCGCACCAGTTGATCGACGGTCTGACGCACGGCGTTCTCGTCGAGGTCGAGCACCGGATCGCGATTGCTCTTCTGATTGCAGGCGTTCGTCAGCGCATTCAGCGACAGCGGGTACTGTTCGGGCGTGGTGATTTCCTTCTCGATGAGGCAGCCGATGACGCGTGCTTCGTTGAGGGAGAGTTCGATGGCCATGGGATCCTTGTGAGAGCGAACTAGACAGGCAGCGGCATTATCGCGCGCGGCGCGGAACGGAGCGCGAGCGAGACCTCCGGCGCCGTGCGCAGGGCGCGTACCGAGGCGAACAGATGGTCCGCCTGCGGGTAGCTGCGCCGCAGGTATCCGAGCCACTGCTTGAGGCGTCCCGGCGATTGCGTCGGCAGGACCTTCCTTTGGATCTGCGACCAGAAGTCGACGATCATCTCCGCCACCAGCGGCCAGTGACCGGCCGGATCGGCGTCGGCGCTGCCCCGGATGCGCAGTGCCAGCAGCGGGTCGGCCACGGCACCGCGGCCGAGCATGACGTCGTCGCATCCGGTGGCCGCGCGGCTGGCGTGGTAGTCCGCGACCGTCCAGACTTCGCCGTTGGCGATGACCGGAATGCGCAGGCTTTCGCGGATGCGCGCGACCGCATCCCAGCGTGCGGGCGGACGGTAGCCGTCGGCTTTGGTGCGCGCATGAACGACGAGTTCCTGAATGCCGCCGCCCTCGAGGGCACACGCGCATTCGAGGGCCCGGCCGGTGTCGTCGATGCCGAGGCGCATCTTCGCGGTGACGGGAATCTCCGCCGGAACCGCTGCCCTGACTTCGGCAGCGATCCGGTGCAGCAACTCCGGCTCGTCGAGCAGTGCCGCACCGCCCCGGTTGCGGTTGATCAGCGGTGTCGGACAACCGAAGTTGAGATCGATGCCGGCGGGATTCAGCAGCGACGCGTGGGCCGCGTTCGCCGCCAGCAGGGCCGGATCGGAGCCGAGGAACTGAATCCGCACCGGCGTCCCGGCGCGCGTGCGGGAACCGTTCCTCAGTTCAGGGCTGACGCGCGTGAAGGCCGAATGCGGCAGCACCGTGGAGCTGACGCGAATGAATTCGGTGACGCACCAGTCGTAGCCGCCCGCCCGCGTGAGCACGTCGCGCAAGATGTCGTCCGCCAGGCCCTCCATCGGGGCAAGGATCAGGCGGGATCGCATCTGGGTGTCGGACATCGAGCGATCATCGATTGAAACTGCGTGGTCTTCTGTTTTGGCTCGACATTATCGTCGAAAGGTCCTGGAACGTGACCCGCACCGGACCAAGACATCACACCAGGCATGCAGCTTGCGTCATCCAGCAACCCGATCTTGAGCGTGAAAGGACCACGAGTTGGACTATTTCAATCGGAACTACCCCGCTGCGAGCTACATCGCTGTCGCTGCGCTATCGGTCCTCCTGTTCGTCGGCCCCATTGTCGACGTAGACGCTTGGTGGCACATCAACAGCGGCCGCTGGATATGGTCCCATCATGCCCTTCCAGACGGCAGTGACCCGTTCTCGATCTATCCCGATATCAACCATTGGGGGCGCACCATCCTGCAAGGACAGTGGGGAGGCCAGGTTCTCCTTTTTCTGGCCTTCGACGCCTTGGGCCACATCGGCGTAATCGTGTTGCGCGTCCTGACGCTCGGCGCCGTTCTGGCCCTGGCCGCATGGATGATTGCATGGACTTCCGCCACACGGGTTGCCCAGGCAATCGCCGTCGTCACGGTCGGTCTCGTTCTTTCGGGATTCGCCGCCGACCGGCCGCAGATGTTCTCGTTGCTGCTTTTCGCTGTTTTGATCGTCGTTCTCCAGCTCGCTGACCGGCGCCGCATCCCTCAGTGGTGGGTTCCGCTGATACTGGCGGCATGGACGAATCTCCATCAAGGCGTTCTCCTCGGGGCCATCGTCGCCGCCATCCACTTGTCGATGACGGCCTGGAAGAACACCCGCCAGGGCGATCGGAGGTCAGCCATTCAAAGCGGATTGATGGCCGTTGGCGCCCTGCTCTCGCCGTTGGCGACACCGAACGGGATCAATGGCATCGAGTACCTCGTTTGGCTCGAGTTCCTGCCGGCGAAGGAACGCATCAGCGAATACGCCAGTCCGTTCGCCTACGTTTCCATCATCGAGAGAGCGCCACACCTGGTCGTGTTCTACGTTCTCGTGCCGCTGCTGCTATGGACCCTCGCGAGGCAAGTTCGCCAGCGTCCTGAGCAGTGCGTGATTCCCGGCCTGCTCCTCGCGGCCGCGATGATGACCTACCGGTACATCCCCTTCGCCGTAATCGTCGGAGTGCCATTCTTGCTCAAGCACTGGCCGCCGTCGGGCAGCGGAGTCGCTCGGAAGCTCGGGATCTCCTGCGCCGCCATGCTCGTCGGCTTGAGTTTTCTCCACACGGCATCCCTGCGCCTGCCGCTGGTCACCCAAGGCGTTGAATCACCCTCCGTGACACCAATCGCGCTGGTTGCGGAAGCAAAGCGCCTCGGCACCGCAGGGAGCGGATTCTCGACTGTCGGCTGGGGAGGCTACGTGGCGTGGCATCTCGATCGGTCGCTGCCATTTATCGATGGCCGCTATCTCATGAATCCCGCACGCCTTGAGGACTACACCCATATCCTGTGGGCCACGCCGCGAGGGCTGCGGCTGTTCGAGCAATCAGGCTTCGAGTGGGTGCTAATGCCTCATCGGAATGCGATTGCGTCGACCAGCCAGCCATACCCGCTGATCGCGTACCTGCGCAGCCGGCCTGACTGGCGCCTCAATCTTGAAACCGAGCAAGGCGTCCTGTTTTCCCGCATTTCGGAACGCTAGACGAACCGAAAGATTACCGCGAGGCGGCGTTTCGCACCTGCAACCGCAGTACGGCATCCAGGTTCGTGCGCGCCTCTACGTAAGACGGTTGGATGGCGAGCGCGCGACGATACGAATCGATAGCGACTCCATGTTGTTCTTGAAGCCACGCGACGTTACCCAACCCGGCCCACGCAAGAGCGTTATTCGGATTTAAATCGATCGCCCGCCGGAGCAGATCACGGCTTTCAGCGAGGCTGCCATGCATGCCCTTGATGGTGCCAAGACCGGTCAAGGCAGAGGAAGTGATGACATTGTTGGTAGGGTGAAGATCTAGTGCCTTCTGGTAGGCAGTTTCCGCCTTCTGATAGGCACCGCGCGCGAAGTAGTGACTGCCCAACGCTACATGGGGATTGGGGGCAGCCGGATCGTCGCGAGTCAGCTTGAGATATGCGCGTTCATTGTCCAGCCACTCACCCTGCTCAACGACGGCCAGTGAAGCGTACCCAGCGACAAGGAGCGCCGCCAAGATCGGAAGCGCCCGGAAGCGCCGGGATGCAGCGTTGTATACCAGCGCCAACGCAAGCGCAAAACCAACGGCTGGCAGGTATAGGAGGCGCGCGGTGAAGTAGCCACTACCAACAATGGCGACTGCAGCTGCCGGCCACATGAACACCAGAAACCACGTGATCGAAAAACGAATCGGGCCGCGCTCTGTATCAGGAGTGGTAAGCCACAAGCGAGCGTAAAGCGCGATGATGGCAACGAGCCCAAGCAAACCGACCAGCGAGGCCACAGGCATCGACGGCGGCGTCAGAAAGAAGGGGATGTGGATGGGGAACGTGAGTAACCCTGCGTAACCGACCACGAAGTCGAAAATGCGGTCGACGGAAGCTCCGGTAACCCTGTCCAGATCGCCCTTGGTGCCGAGAACCATTGCTCGGATCGAGAGGTGCAGGAGCGCGAGGGCCGCGAACGCTGCGAAGCTGCGCCAACGAGTGCCATGACGGGTCAGGAACGCATCGTGAGCAAGAATGATCAGGGGTAACGCGACCGCAACTTCCTTGCTCCAGAGGGCCGCTTGAAACGACAGAAGAGCAAGACCACTGAGCCACCACCGGCCCGGCGCAATGGAAGCGCGATGCGCATACACTGCCAGAAGGCCAAAGAACAGGACGAAGGAATCAGGCACACCGGATATCCACGTGGCAGTTTCGACGCGAACCGGACTCAGCGCAAACACCGCCGCCGCGAAGAGCGCCGCCCTGGCCGGGACCATTGTGCGCAAGAAAGCAAAGACCAGCACTGCGTTTGCGGCATGCAAGAGCAGGACGGCCACATGGAATGGGAGCGGGCTACCGCCCCATAGTTTGAACCCGCCAAGGTTGAACAGCGTTATGAGCGGCCGGTACATTGGCGCCATCGCATTCGGGGCTTCCGAGAACACCCAAAAACCGTTGGAGAAGACGTCGGAAAGGGAGATGCCGCTACGCAGATAAGGATTGTTGGCAATCAAGCCGATGTCGTCGATCACAAAACCGGCGCCTAGACCACGCGCAAAGACAACGAATACCATCAGGGCCAGCAATGCTGCAGTCGCGAGATCAGCACGGGGGTTTCCCGGAGACGACATCAACGTAGCCGACGAACCGGGAACCGATGCAGCAGCGGAATTCGGTATGGCAGGCGGATTCTTCTTGTGGCGGTTCTTCATCGATTCACCGTAATGACACACCGCGCCATGGCTGACACGATGTAAGTACGAGTCCTCATAGGGGGCAGCGGGATTTCAAGCTCAGTTACTGCCTACCCAACTTAGGCAGATCGCCTTGAACCGGCTCGCCAGAGCGCCGTGATCGCAAAGTGGAGAGGCAAGCAGTCGGTTGCGGCCATTCCGCCTCAAATCGTCAAGCCCGGCTCGATTCGCGATCATTGCCGCAACCGTAGCTCCGAACGCGGCCCCGTCGGGCGCAAGAAATTCCGTCAGTCCCATGGCGCGAAGAACCATCTCGCCGAATCTCGCCACGTGATGGTGCCCACGCACGGACACCGTCGGGACACCCATCCAAAGCGCATGCATCGTCGTCGTGTGTCCGTTCCACGGAACCGTATCGAGGATGAGGTCGATGTCGTTGTGAGCGGCAAGATACTCCGACATCGATGCCGCACCCTTGAAATGGATGCGTGCCGCATCCACGCCGCGTGCGGCCAGCTTGCCTCGCATCCGCTCCTGCGCGCTTGCCCGATCAAGGCCCTTGGCCATGATGACCAGGTGCGAACCGGGAACCGCCTGCATCGCGGAAGCCCAGAGTGCCAGCGTGGAATCGTCTATCTTGCATGGTTGCGCAAAGCTGCCGAAGGTCGGATAGCCTCGCTTCTCCATCGGCATCGGACCGATTTCGGCGGTGACCCTCGGTGGCGTGTACGTCGCGAAGACGTCTCCCACTCGGACGAGTGTCTCTGTATACAAAGCCCCGGGGTGGCCCTCTGGATCAAGCACGTCGTCGGTGACGAAGTAATCCATTTCCGCCAAGCCGCTGGTCGCGCCGTAGCCAAGATAGGACGCCTGAACCGGCGCCACTCTCATGGCAAACATGCCCGGCTTGCCGGTCGCCGTATTCCCCGAGATGTCGAAAGCGATCGCAAGCTTGTCCGAACGAACGGCCATTGCAGCAGCCTCGTCGCTCATCGCCGAGATGTCTCTCCAGATCACGTCCTGCGCCATGAAGCGGTCGGTGATCTCATCTCGATCCGGCGCTGTAGCGAATACATAGATATCGAAGACGTCGCGGTCCAGAGCATCCAGCAGGCCTTCCAAGAAGTAAGCGACCGGGTGGTTCCTCAGGTCACCACTAACGAAGCCAAGACGGATCTTCTCCGAAGGGGCGCATTCCTCGCGGTCCAGCGCAGGAAGCGGTCGCGGATAGGCCTTTCCAACCTCCACGTGCGCATCGAAAATCGCTTGCAACGCTTGTTCGGCGCTGTAATTCATGGCGAGCAATCTACCGAGCGATGCGCGGTGGGACTGGGAGCGTTTGAAGGTGTCGATCGCTTCGCGTACGTCGCCGGCGCCAAGCCGGGCCGACGCGAGATTCTCGGTCGCGACTTCGTCTCCGGGACTCGCTTCCAAGGCGGCTTCGGCGTAGCGTTCAGCCGCCTCGAAGTCATTGCCCATGAACGCGCAGACGCCGCGGTTAAGACTTAGCGTGTATCCCGACAACCCGTTTGACGCCGCCTTCTCATATTCTTCGAGCGCCCTCCCATAATCGTTAAGGCCTTGGTAGGCCATGCCGAGGAGCGCGCGAATATCAGCCGTGTCAACGTGTCGGAGCAGAGCCGTGAAGACGCCGACGGCATCCTCGTACTGCCCAAGCTGGAGGTGGCAAGACCCGAGATTGTGAATGGCACTCGCGGGAGGCGTATGCGTGCTCAGAATTGCCTTGGAATATAGGGGAATCGCTTCTGCGAACCGCTCCCGCTTCGTCAAAGTCTGGGCGAGACTGAACTGAATATTGACGTTCTTGGGCATCAAGGACAGCGCCTTGCGGAGGTGTCCTTCAGCTTCGCGGTGCTCGCCCAGCATGCCCTTGACTTCACCCAGCAAAAACCAACCGTCGGCGGACTTTGGTAGCTTGGCGACGACCTTCTCAAGATCTGGGATGGCGTTTTGCGGTTCGTTCCTTTGAATATGCCCTCGCGCGCGGTCGAGTGCCTTCTGAATGCGCTCGGGATAGGTTCCCATATAAGCCCTTCAAATGTTGGATCCGTGAACCTTGTCCATGGTCCCGCAACACTGCGGCCATACAGTTGGCCTCGCGTTGCGGACGCGGCGAAAGACCGGAAGCAGCGACCTACCGGACGTTGTCGTGCCACTAGGCTGGGTCGCGTAGCCGGGCTAATTGAGAGAAGCCGAAACGCATGAATCGTGCCGTACCTAACAACCAACAGGCCATCGATCCCAAAGAGCCTGGCGCCGCCCGGCAATCCACGCGGCATGACCTGCCTTTGGTCATAACCGCCGTGGCACCGAAATTTCCACTCGCGGGAAGAACTTCTGACACCCGATGCCACTTATAGGAAAGTCGCTGAGTAACAGCGAACTCTCTCATCTGGGATCGTGCGCTGGCCTTCTGCACACAACGACGAAGGCTTGGGCCCTCGCACTCGAGCGCGCCGGCATCGAGCCTGGATTCACCTTCCATGACCTGCGGCACACCTGGGCGAGGTGGCATGTCATGGGCGGCACGCCGCTGGAAGTTCTGCGCCAACTCGGCAGATGGACGGACATGACGGTGGTGCTCCGCTACGCGCACCTAGCGCCCGGCTACGTCGCCAGCTACGCAGTGCACGTGTCCCTCACAATTCCCCCCAACCCGGGAGGATGATATAAGCGAGGACTATCGCGGAGAAGCAGGAGATTTGGGGTGGCTGATGGGACTCGAACCCACGACAACCGGAATCACAATCCGGGACTCTACCAACTGAGCTACAGCCACCGCCGTTAAAACCATTCTGGTCCGCCCGAAGGGAATCGAACCCCTAACCCCCGGCTTAGAAGGCCGGTGCTCTATCCGGTTGAGCTACGGGCGGTTCCGGGGCAAACCAGTCGAGGGGAAGCCTTGGTCGGGGTGGAGGGATTCGAACCCCCGACATCTTGCTCCCAAAGCAAGCGCGCTACCGGGCTGCGCTACACCCCGAGAGCGGCGAATTGTACTCATCGGATCATGGGCGGTCAATTACCATCTGCATTGTTCGCTCGCTCGCGGCGTCACAAAATCACGACTTGCGGCAACATGTCGTTTCGTTTATAAAAGCGGCTTTTCATCGACAGGCTCTCCAGCATGGCCGACGACATTCTGCACAAGCAATTCCCGCCCTACGTCCCCAAGAAGGGCGAGGAATATATGAACAGCAAACAGCTTGCGCACTTCCGCAAAATCATGGAGGCGCTGAAGCAGGAACTGCTCGGCGACATCGAGCGCACGGTGCACACGATGCAGGACGAGGCGACGGTTTTCGCCGACCCAAACGACCGTGCCAGCCAGGAATCGGACATCGCGCTGGAACTGCGCAACCGCGACCGCGAGCGCAAGCTGATCAAGAAGATCGACGAGTCGCTCGCCCTGATCGACAGCGGCGAATACGGCTACTGCAGCAGCTGCGGCGTCGAGATCGGCCTCAAGCGCCTCGAGGCCCGTCCGACCGCGACGCTGTGCATCGATTGCAAGGAGCTGGAGGAGAGGAAAGAAAAGCAGATGGCGAAGTAATCGCCATCTGTTTCTTAGTGCAGGCTAACCTGGCGCAGCCAGGTTATGCCGGAACTAAAAGCAAATGGCCTGACTTGAAGCCAAACTAAAAAAGGACGCCGCGGCGTCCTTTTTTAGTTTCGGCACCGCCCGCTTGCGCGGGCGAGCCTTCCAATTCCCGCTTACTCGGCGGCGGCCGGAGCAGCTGCATCGGCAGCCGCGGCCTTCATCGACAGGCGCACGCGGCCCTTGTCGTCGGTCTCGATGACCTTGACCTTGACGACCTGACCTTCCTTGAGGTGATCGGAAACGGCGTTGACGCGCTCGTTGGCGATCTGCGAGATGTGCAGCAGGCCGTCCTTGCCCGGCAGGATCTGGACGATCGCGCCGAAGTCCAGCAGACGCAGCACCGTGCCCTCGTAGACGCGGCCGACTTCGACCTCGGCGGTGATGTCCTCGATGCGCTTCTTGGCGACTTGCGCGGCATCGGAGTTCACCGACGCGATGGTGATCGTGCCGTCGTCCTCGATGTCGATGACGCAGCCGGTCTCCTCGGTCAGCGCGCGGATGACTGCACCGCCCTTGCCGATGACGTCGCGGATCTTCTCCGGGTTGATCTTCATGGTGATCATGCGCGGCGCGTAGGTCGAGACTTCCTGGCGGGCGCCGGTCATCGACTCGCGCATGATGCCGAGGATGTGGATGCGGGCTTCCTTGGCCTGGGCCAGCGCGACCTGCATGATTTCCTTGGTGATGCCCTGGATCTTGATGTCCATCTGCAGCGCGGTGACGCCGCCGTCGGTGCCCGCGACCTTGAAGTCCATGTCGCCGAGGTGATCTTCGTCACCGAGGATGTCGGTCAGCACGGCGAAGCGGTTGCCGTCCTTGATCAGGCCCATGGCGATGCCGGCGACGTGCGCCTTGAGCGGCACGCCGGCGTCCATCAGCGCGAGCGAGCCGCCGCAGACGGAAGCCATCGACGAGGAGCCGTTGGACTCAGTGATCTCGGAGACGACGCGCATCGAGTAGCCGAACTCTTCGGGCGACGGCAGCGCAGCCAGCAGCGCACGCTTGGCGAGGCGGCCGTGACCGATCTCGCGGCGCTTCGGCGAACCGACACGGCCGGTTTCGCCGGTGGCGAAGGGAGGCATGTTGTAGTGGAGCATGAAGCGCTCGCGGTACTCGCCCTGCAGCGCGTCGATGATCTGCTCGTCGCGGCCGGTGCCGAGCGTGGCGACGACCAGCGCCTGCGTCTCGCCGCGCGTGAACAGCGCCGAGCCGTGGGTGCGCGGCAGCACGCCGTGGCGGATGGTGATCGGGCGCACGGTGCGCGTGTCGCGACCGTCGATGCGCGGCTCGCCGTTGAGGATCTGGCTGCGCACGATCTTGGCTTCGAGTTCGAAGATCTGGTTGCCGACGTCGGTCGCGCTGGGCGCGCCTTCGCTGCCGTCGCAAAGCGCGGCGACGGTCCTGGCGGTCACGTCGCGGCACTTCTGCGTGCGGGCCTGCTTGCTGGTGATGCGGTAGGCATCGCGCAGTTCGGCTTCGGCGAGTTCGGCGACCTTGGCGATCAGCGCTTCGTTCTTGGCCGGCGCCTTCCAGTCCCACTCCGGCTTGCCGGCGACTTCGACGAGTTCGTTGATGGCCTTGATGGCGGCCTGCATCTGGTCATGGCCGAACACCACGGCGCCGAGCATGATTTCCTCGGAGAGTTCCTTGGCTTCGGATTCGACCATCAGCACGGCGGCAGCCGTGCCGGCGACGACGAGGTTCAGCTGGCTGGCGGGCAGCTGGCTCATCGTCGGGCACATGACGTACTGGCCGTCGATGTAGCCAACGCGCGCGGCGCCGATCGGGCCGTCGAAGGGGATGCCGGAGATCGCCAGCGCGGCGGAGGCGCCGATCATCGCCGGGATGTCAGGATCGACTTCCGGGTTGCTCGACAGCACGTGGATGATGACCTGGACTTCGTTATAGAAGCCTTCGGGGAACAGCGGGCGGATCGGGCGGTCGATCAGGCGCGAGGTCAGCGTTTCCTTCTCGGAAGGACGGCCTTCGCGCTTGAAGAAGCCGCCGGGGATACGGCCGGCGGCATAGACCTTCTCGACGTAGTCGACGGTCAGCGGGAAAAAGTCCTGGCCCGGCTTGGCTTCGGTCTTCGCGACGACGGTCGCGAGGATGACGGTGTCGTCCATGTTCACCATGACGGCGCCGCCGGATTGACGGGCGATTTCACCCGTCTCGAGCGTGACCGTATGGGCCCCGTAGGTGAAGGTCTTCTTGATCGGTGTCAGCACGAAATAATCCTTTCAAAAACGAAAAAAGCCGGCACGGCCTTCAAGGCCGCGCCGGCGCATTCAATGGTGCCCGTGCTTTCGGGCAGCCAGCATGTGATCGACGAACCCGCGAAGTTACTTGCGCAGGCCCAGGCGCTCGATCAGCGCACGATAGCTGTCCGCGTTCTTGCGCTTGAGGTAATCGAGCATCTTGCGGCGCTGGCTGACCATCATCAGGAGGCCGCGACGCGAGTGGTGATCCTTGACGTGGGCCTTGAAGTGGCCGGTCAGGTCGTTGATGCGGGCCGTCAGCAGGGCCACCTGCACTTCGGGGGAACCGGTGTCGCCCTGGGCGCGCTGGTAGTCGGTGACGATCTTCGCTTTGTCGGCGGTGGAAATTGCCATTGGTGTTTCCTTACTGTGTGTTCGGTCTTCCGGGAAGCGCAGGATTATACATGCGCAGGGTTCATAGTTTCAATTCGATGCAACTGTTATTTCAGCCGATTCGGCGACCAGCCGGCGCGGGTTGAGCCAGCCGTCGGCGGAGACTTCGCCGAGGCCGACGAATGCCCCGCCGGCGGCATAGAGCCGCAGGCGGCTGCCCGCCGCCGCGGTCGAGCGGATGCCCTGCCCGTGGCGCACACGGCCGGTGTCGCTGGCGTCGAGATCGACGCGCGGAAGGTCCGCCAGAAGGGCGTCAGCGGGCGCCAGGCGCGCGTCGCGCTGCTCCAGGGGCTGCCCCTCCAGCTCGGCCAGCGTCACGGCCCCCTCGAGCCGCAGATCGCCGATGCGCGTGCGTCGCAGCGACGCCAGGTGCGCGCCGCATCCGAGCGCCTCGCCGATATCGGCGGCCAACGTGCGGATGTAGGTACCCTTGCTGCACGAGACCTCGATGTCGAAGCGCGTGCCGGCGAAGCCGAGCAGCGTGATTTCGTGGATCGTGATGCGGCGTGCTGCGCGCTCGACCTCGATGCCGGCGCGGGCATATTCGTAGAGCGGCTTGCCGTCGCGCTTGAGCGCGGAATGCATCGGCGGCACCTGGTCGATCGCGCCGACGAAGCGCGCGAGCGCCTCGCGCAGTTGCGGCTCGGAGACCTCAACCGGCCGCGTCTCGAGCACCCTGCCCTCGGCGTCGGCCGTATCGGTCGTCGCGCCGAGCTGGACGCCGGCGACATAGGTCTTGTCGGCGTCGAGCAGTTCGCCGGCGAATTTGGTCGCCTCGCCGAAGCACAGCGGCAGCAGGCCCGTGGCGAGGGGATCGAGGGTGCCGGTGTGGCCGGCCTTGGCGGCGTTGTACAGGCGGCGCGCCTTCTGCAGCGCGTCGTTGGAGGTCATGCCCGACGCCTTGTCGAGCAGCAGCACGCCGTCGACCCGACGGCGCGGTGCGCTGCGCGGCTTGCTCACTCTTTGTCTTCGCGCTGGTCGGACTTGACGGCCTCGTCGATCAGCTGCGACAGATGCGTGCCGCGCTCGACCGAGGTGTCGTAGTGGAAATGCAGTTCCGGGATCTGGTGGATGCGGATGCGGCGGCCGAGCTCGCGGCGCAGAAAGCTTGCCGCCGCCTTGAGTCCGTGGTCGACCGCCTGCCGGTGCTCCTCGCCCGAGAGCGAGGTGTAGAACACCTTGGCGTGCGCGTAGTCGGGCGTCACCTCGACGCCCGTCAGCGTCACCAGCTTCATGTGCGTCGAGAGCCGCGGGTCCTTGAGCCCGCGGATCAGCTCGGCCAGCTCGCGCTGGATCTGCTCGTTGACGCGCTCCGAACGCGAAAAGCTCTTCGTGACCACCGCCTGCCCCGCTTACAGCGTGCGCGCGACTTCCTGGATCTCGAACACCTCGAGCAGGTCGCCTTCCTGGATGTCGTTGAAGTGCTTCAGGTTGAGACCGCACTCGAAGCCTTCCTTGACTTCGCGCACGTCGTCCTTGAAGCGCTTGAGCGACTCGAGCTCGCCGGTATGGATGACCACGTTGTCGCGCAGCACGCGCACGCTGGAGTTGCGGCGCACGACGCCGGACAACACCATGCAGCCCGCGACCGTGCCGACCTTGGAGATCTTGAACACCTGGCGGATCTCGACCTGGCCGATGACGTATTCCTTCTTCTCGGGCGCCAGCATGCCGGTCATCGCCGCCTTCACCTCATCCACGGCGTCGTAGATGATGTTGTAGTAGCGGATGTCGATGCCGAAGCTCTCGGCCAGCTTGCGCGCGCCGGCGTCGGCACGCGTGTTGAAGCCGATGATGACGGCCTTCGAGGCTTCCGCCAGGTTGACGTCGGATTCGCTGATGCCGCCGACGGCCGCATGCACGACCTGCACCTTGACTTCGGCGGTCGACAGCTTGGTCAGCGCATGCACCAGCGCTTCCTGCGAACCCTGGACGTCAGCCTTGATGATCATGGGCAGCGACTTGACCTCGCCCTCGCCCATCTGCTCGAACATGTTCTCGAGCTTCGCTGCCTGCTGCTTGGCGAGGCGCACGTCGCGGAACTTGCCCTGGCGGAACAGCGCGATCTCGCGCGCCTTGCGCTCGTCGGCGATCGCCATCGCCTCGTCGCCGGCACCCGGCACGTCGGAGAGGCCCTGGATCTCGACCGGAATCGACGGACCCGCTTCGTCGATCGGCTTGCCGTTCTCGTCGAGCATGGCGCGCACCTTGCCGTACACCTGGCCGGCGAGCAGCATGTCGCCGCGCTTCAGCGTGCCGGACTGGACCAGCATCGTCGCCACCGGGCCGCGGCCCTTGTCGAGGCGCGCTTCGATGATCAGGCCCTTGGCCGGAACGTCCTTCGGCGCCTTGAGTTCGAGCACTTCGGCCTGCAGCAGCACGTTCTCGAGCAGGTCGTCGATGCCCTGGCCGGTCTTCGCCGAGACGTGCACGAAGGGCGAATCGCCGCCGTACTCCTCCGGCACGACGCCTTCGGCGACGAGCTCCTGGCGCACGCGCTCGGGGTTCGCGCCCTGCTTGTCGATCTTGTTCACCGCCACCACCAGCGGCACGCCGGCAGCCTTGGCGTGGTGGATGGCTTCCTTCGTCTGCGGCATCACGCCGTCGTCGGCCGCGACCACCAGGATGACGATGTCGGTCGCCTTGGCGCCGCGCGCACGCATCGCCGTGAAGGCCTCGTGGCCTGGGGTGTCGAGGAAGGTGACGACGCCGCGCGGCGTTTCGACGTGGTACGCGCCGATGTGCTGCGTGATGCCGCCGGCTTCGCCCGCCGCCACCTTGGCGGTGCGGATGTAGTCGAGCAGCGAGGTCTTGCCGTGGTCGACGTGACCCATGACGGTGACCACCGGCGCACGCGCCGACAGCTCGGCATCCTTGTGTTCGACGTGCTCGTCGAGGAAGGCATCGGGATCGTCGAGCTTGGCCGCAAACGCCTTGTGGCCCATCTCCTCGACGATGATCATCGCCGTTTCCTGGTCGAGCTGCTGGTTGATGGTGACCATGGTGCCCATCTTCATGAGCATCTTGATGACTTCGGTCGCCTTGACGGACATCTTGTGCGCCAGGTCGGCGACGCTGATCGTCTCGGGAACGTGCACCTCGCGGACGACGGCCTCGACGGGCTGCTGCGGCGCCGACGATTCATCGTGGTGGCGGCCATGGCGGCCCTTCGGACCGCCGCGCCAGCCGCCGGCACCGCCGGTGTCGCCGCGCGTCTTGATGGTGCGGCGCTTCGAGGCATCGTCCTTCCAGGCGCCGGGCTTGGCGTCCTTCTTGGCCGGCTTCTTTTCCTCGCCGGGCTTGGCAGCCGGCTTGTGCAGGGTGCCGGCGACGCCCTCGGGCTTCGCCTCGGCAGCCTTCTGCGCAGCTTCCGCGGCGGCCTGCTGCTGGAGCAGACGGGCTTCAGCGTCGGCGCGGGCGCGCGCAGCGCGTTCCTGCTTTTCCTTGAGTTCCTTGGCCTGGATGTCGGCGAGCTGGGAGCGGCGCTTGGCATCCGCCTCGCGCAGCGCGCGTTCGCGCTCGTCGATGGTAAAGCGCGGCACTGCCTGCACCACCCGGGCGGGCGGCGCGGCGGGAGCTGCCGGAGCGGCGGGCTCGGCGGCGACCGGTTCCGGCGCGGGCTCGGGAGCCGGCGGCGCAACCTCGACGACCGGCTCGGGGACGGGCTCCGGTGCGGGCGGGGGCATCAGTCTGGCAGCTTCGGCAGCGGCCTCGGCAGCAGCAGCTTCGGCGGCAGCGGCTTCCGCGGCGGCTTCGGCAGCAGCCTCGGCGGCGGCTTCAGCGGCAACTTCCGCCGGATCGCGCTTGACGAAGACGCGCTTCTTGCGCACCTCGACCTGGATCGTGCGCGCCTTGCCGGTGGAGTCGGCAGCCTTGATCTCGGTGGTCTGCTTGCGCGTCAGCGTGATCTTGGCCTTCGGGGCCGTCTCGCCGTGCGACTTGCGCAGGTAGTCGAGCAGACGGGTCTTGTCCTGCTCGCTGAGGGTGTCGTTCGTCGCCTGCTTGCTGACGCCGGCCTTGGCGAGTTGCTCGAGCAAGGCCGTCGCCGGCATTTTAAGCTCGGCGGCGAATTGTGAAACGTTCATCGTTGCCATTGCCGTTGCCCTATTGTTGCTCGTCCGCAAACCAGTGCGCGCGCGCGGTGGTGATCAGCGCCTTCGCGCGTCCTTCTTCGATGCCGGTCATTTCGACGAGTTCATCGACGGCCAGGTCGGCCAGGTCGTCGCGGGTGCACACGCCGTTGCGCGCCAGCTTGGCGGCGAGCGACTTGTCCATGCCCTCGAGGTTCAGCATGTCCTCGGCCACCTTGTCGAGCTGTTCCTCGTCGACGATGGCCTCGGTCAGCAGCACGTTGCGGGCGCGGTCGCGCAGCTCATTGACCGTCGCTTCGTCGAAGGCATCGATCTCGAGCATTTCCTGCAGCGGCACGTAGGCGATTTCCTCGAGCGTCGAGAAGCCTTCCTGGATCAGGATGTCGGCGACTTCCTCGTCGACGTCGAGCTTCGCCATGAACAGCGCGCGGATCGCCGCGGTTTCGACTTCCTGCTTCTGCTGCGATTCCTCGACCGTCATCAGGTTGATGGTCCAGCCGGTCAGTTCCGTGGCGAGGCGCACGTTCTGGCCGCCGCGGCCGATGGCGATCGCGAGGTTGTCCTCGCTCACGACCACGTCCATGCAGTGCTTTTCCTCGTCGACCACGATCGACGTGACCTCCGCCGGCGCCAGCGCGCCGATGACGAATTGCGCCGGGTCGGCCGACCACAGCACGATGTCCACGCGTTCGCCGGCCAGCTCGTTGGTGACGGCGGTAACGCGCGAGCCGCGCATGCCGATGCAGGTGCCTTGCGGATCGACGCGCGGATCGTTCGACTTGACGGCGATCTTGGCGCGGATGCCGGCATCGCGCGCGGCAGCCTTGATCTCGATGAGGCCATCCTCGATCTCGGGCACTTCGAGCTCGAACAGCTTCATGATGAATTCGGGGGCGGTGCGCGAGAGGATCAGCTGCGGGCCGCGGGCCTGGCGGTCGATCTTCTTCAGCCAGGCGCGCACGCGGTCGCCGGGGCGCAGGTTTTCCTTCGGGATCATCTGGTCGCGCGGCAGGCGGGCTTCGATGCGGCCGGCCTCGATGATGGCGTCGCCCTTCTCCATGCGCTTGACCTGGCCGGTGACCAGGTGCTCCTTGCGCTCGAGGAAGTCGGAGAGGATCTGCTCGCGCTCGGCGTCGCGGATCTTCTGCAGGATGACCTGCTTGGCGGCCTGGGCGCCGATGCGGCCGAAATCGACCGGCTCGAGGCCTTCCTCGAGGAAGTCGTCGAGCTGCACGTCGGGCAGCTGCTCGCGGGCGTCGGTCAGGCCGATCTGCTGTTCGGGGTTCTCGACCAGGTCGTCCTCGACGACCAGCCAGCGGCGGAAGGCTTCGAAGTCGCCCGTCTCGCGATTCACCTCGACGCGCACGTCGGCCTCGTCGTTGATGCGCTTCTTCGTCGCGGAGGCCAGGGCCAGCTCAAGGGCGGCAAACACCGTATCCTTGGCCACGTTCTTCTCGCGCGCCAGGGCGTCTACCAACAGCAACATCTCGCGGCTCATTCGAGTCCCTCCGACAGATTCATATATTCAGAACTTGGGCACCAATCGCGCCTTATCGATGTTGTCGAGCGCGAACTCCATCTCCGTGCCGCCGACATCGAAGCGCACGCGGCCGTCTCCCTCGCCGAGGATGGTGCCGGTGAAGTTGCGCTGATTGCCGACCGGCACGCGCAGCTTGAACTGCGCCTCCTGGCCGGCGAAACGCACAAAGTCGGACGCCTTCTTCAGCGGACGGTCGAGCCCAGGGGAGGAAATTTCCAGCCGGTCGTAATCGATGTTCTCGACGGTGAACAGCCGCGTCAGGTGGTTGCTGACGGTGGCGCAGTCGTCGACGGTGATCCCAGCGTCCTTGCCGTCGCCCGCCGGGCGGTCGATGAAGACGCGGAGCAGGCGGCCGCGGGGACTCGTCTCGATATCGACGAGTTCGTAACCAAGTCCGGTAACAGCCTGTTCGATCAGTTCAGCCAGTTGCATTTCCGAAAACACAAATAAAAAATGGGCTCGAAAGCCCATTCTTTCTCTCTACCCCGAGAACGGTGCCCAACAACAAAACGCGCGGAGTATATCAGCGCGGCCGGGGCGGATGCAATCAGGCTGCGGATTTTTCTGGCTTTTTAGCCCTCGGCAGGGGGCTCCGGCTCCCCGGTTGCCGGCTGCGCCGCCAGCACCGCAAGCAGCTTCGAGACCACCTCCGGCTCGAGCTCGCGCACCTGGCCGCGCTTCAGGTTCGAAGGCAGCGCGACCGGGCCGTAGCGGACCCGCATCAGCCGGCTGACGGTGACGCCGACGGCCTCGAACATGCGGCGCACCTCGCGGTTGCGGCCTTCCGTCAGGGTGACGTTGTACCAGCGGTTGGCGCCCTCGCCGCCCGCCGCCAGCAGGCGCAGGAAGCGCGCCGTGCCGTCGCCGAGCTCGATGCCGGTCGTCAGCCGCTCGGCGGCCTCCTCGCTTAGTTCGCCCAGGGTGCGCACGGCGTACTCGCGCTCCAGGCCGTAGCGCGGGTGCATCAGGCGGTTGGCGAGCTCGCCGCTGGTGGTGAACAGCAGCAGGCCGCAGGAATTGAAGTCGAGGCGGCCGATGGCGATCCAGCGCCCGCCATGGACGCGCGGCAGCTTCTCGAACACGCTGGCACGCTTTTCCGGGTCGTCGCGCGAGACGATCTCGCCTTCCGGCTTGTGATAGATCAGCACGCGCGGCAGGCGCGCCGAGAACTTGATGTTCACCAGGCGGCCATTGACGCGCACGCGGTCGCCGGCGCCGATGCGCTGGCCGAGGTGCGCCGGCTCGCTGTTGACGAACACGCGCCCGTCGGCGATCCACTGCTCGAGCTCACGGCGCGACCCGAAGCCGGCGTCGGCGAGCGCCTTCTGCAGCTTGACGGTCTCCTCGACGACAGGCTCGGCGGGCGTGCGGATGCGTCCGCGACCGCCCGGCGGCGCCGCCTTGGCGGCCGGCGGGCGCAGCGGGCTACGCTTGCCGCTGCTGGTCCGCTTCGGGCTCGGCTGCGGTGAGGAGGTCTTCTTGGGGCGCGGGGGTGTCGGCAAGGTCCATCACCTCTTGGGTATCGGTCTGGTCGGCGGCTTGCGCCGGTGTTTCGGTTGCGGGCCCGGCCGCTTCGGGCGGTGCGTCCGCGGCGAGCTCCTGCTGGGTGGCGGGCGCCTCGGCGAGGTCCATCACCTTTTCGATTTCGGTCAGCGGCGGCAGTTCGGACAGGCTGCGCAGCGCGAGGTCGTCGAGGAACTTCCGCGTCGTGGCGTAGAGCGCCGGGCGGCCGGGCGCGTCGCGGTGGCCGACGGTATCGATCCAGCCACGCGTCTCCAACGTCTTGAGGATGTTGGGCGACACGGCGACGCCGCGGATGTCCTCGATGTCGCCGCGCGTCACCGGCTGGCGGTAGGCGATGATCGCCAGCGTCTCCATCACGGCGCGCGAATACTTCGGCGGCCGCTCGTTCTTCAGCCGGTCCAGGAAGGCCTGGTATTCGGGGCGCGTCTGGAAGCGCCAGCCGGTGGCGAGCTGCACCAGTTCGACGCCGCGGTTGGCCCAGTCGCGGCGCAGGTCGTCGAGCAGCGTGCGCCAGGTGTCGTCGTCGAATTCCTCGTCGAACAGCTTCTTGAGCTCAGGCAGCGGCATGGGATCGCCGGCCGCGAGCAGCGCGGTCTCGAGCACGATCTTGTAGTCGTCAGGCTTGTAGAGCGTGAGTGTCATCGGCGTGTTCCGGCAGTTTGACGTAGATGGGCGCCAAGGCCTCGTTCTGGGTGATTTCGATCAGGCTCTCGCGCGCCAGTTCGAGCACGGCGAGAAAATTGACGACCAGGCTCGGGGCGCCGGCGGCGACGTCGAACAGGTCCTCGAAGACGACGTAGCCGCGGCCGGCGAGCTTGCGCAGCACCAGCGTCATGTGCTCGCGCACCGACAGCTCTTCCTTCTTCACGCGGTGGTGCTGTGTCATGCGCGCCTGCTTCATCAGCGTCAGCCACGCGACCTGCAGGTCGTGCAGGTTCACCTCGGGCATGCGCTCGGCGACCTCGTCGGTGACCCACACGTTCACCCATTCGAAGTCGCGGCGCGCCTGCGGCAAGGCGTCGATCTGCGCCGCGGCGGCCTTCATGCGCTCGTATTCGAGCAGGCGGCGCACCAGTTCGGCGCGCGGGTCCTCCGGCTCGCCGGTCTCGGCCTTCGGCGGCCGCGGCAGCAGCAGGCGCGACTTGATCTCGACCAGCATCGCCGCCATCAGCAGGTAGTCGGCGGCCAGCTCGAGGTTGCGCTTGCGCATCTCGTCGACGTACTTCAGGTACTGCGCCGTCAGCGGCGCCATCGGGATGTCGAGGATGTTGAGGTTGGCCTTGCGGATCAGGTAGAGCAGCAGGTCGAGCGGCCCCTCGAAGGCGTCGAGGAACACCTCGAGCGCATCCGGCGGGATGTAGAGGTCGCGCGGCATCGCCGTCATCGGCTCGCCGTAGAGCTTGGAGATGTGGGGCTCGTGCGGCAGCGGCGCGGCTTCCGGGGTTTCGATCGTCGCTTCGGTATTCATCAGGACACCGTGTATGCGCCGGTGGCGACCGAGATCAACTCGCCGGCATCGTTGCGCAATTCCATGCTCGCCACCGCGACCTTGTTGCCGGTGCGCAGGGGCTTCCCCTTGCAGGTGAACCACTTGCCCAGCCCGGGCCGCAGGTAATCGACGCGCAGGTCGATGGTGCCGATGCGCGCGAAGCGCTCCATGCGCTCCTCGATCGGCCGGTCCTTGAGCTTCTGCTGCAGGGCGAGATAGGCGACCAGCCCGCCGGTGAGGTCGTGCACCGACGAGATCACGCCGCCGTGCAGCATGCCGCGGTTGAAGTTTCCCACGAGTTCGGGCCGCATCTCGAAACGCACCTCCGGGCAGTCGTGGTTGAGCGAGACGACGTCGATGCCGAGCACGCGATTGAACGGAATGCGGTCCACGAAGATCTCGTGGATCGCCTTCAGCAGTTCCTCTTCGGTCGCGGCGTTCAGCATCGTCAGGTCAGGAATAGTCGAGGCCGATCGCCTCGCGCACGTCGCGCATGGTTTCCTGCGCCAGCTTGCGCGCCTTCTCGCAGCCGTCGGCGATGATGTTCTTCACCAGCGCCGGATCTTCCTCGTACATGCGGGCGCGCTCGCGCATCGGCGCCTGCTCGGCCAGCACGCCCTCGATGACCGGCTGCTTGCATTCGATGCAGCCGATACCGGCCGTGCGGCAGCCCTGCTGCACCCAGCCCTTGACCTCGTCGTTCGAGTAGATCAGGTGGAATTGCCAGACCGGGCACTTCTCCGGATCGCCCGGATCGGTGCGGCGCACGCGCGCCGGGTCGGTCTGCATGGTGCGGATCTTCTTCTTGATCGACTCCTCGTCCTCGCGCAGCGCGATGGTGTTGCCGTAGGACTTGGACATCTTCTGGCCGTCGAGGCCCGGCATGCGCGAGGCCGCCGTCAGCAGCGCGCCGGGCTCGACGAGGATCATCTTGCCGCCGCCCTCGAGGTAGCCGAACAGCCGCTCCTTGTCGCCGAGAGAGAGATTCTGGGTCTCGTTGAGCAGCGCCTTGGCCTGCTCCAGCGCGTCCTCCTCGCCCTTCTCCTGGAAGCGCGTGCGCAGTTCCTCGTAGAGCTTGGCGCGCTTGGAGCCGAGCTTCTTGACCGACTCCTTCGCCTTTTCCTCGAAGCCCGGCTCGCGGCCATAGAGGTGGTTGAAGCGGCGCGCGATCTCGCGCGTGAATTCGATGTGCGGCACCTGGTCCTCGCCGACCGGCACCTTGTCGGCGCGGTAGATCAGGATGTCGGCCGCCTGCAGCAGCGGATAGCCGAGGAAGCCGTAGGTGGTGAGGTCCTTGTGCGTCAGCTTCTCCTGCTGGTCCTTGTAGGTCGGCACGCGCTCCAGCCAGCCCAGCGGCGTCATCATCGACATCAGGAGATGCAGCTCGGCATGCTCGGGCACGCGCGACTGGATGAACAGCGTCGCCTGCGAGGGATCGACGCCGGCCGCCAGCCAGTCGACCACCATGTCCCAGGTGTTCTGTGTGATCGTGCCCGGCTCGTCGTAGGCGGTGGTCAGCGCATGCCAGTCGGCGACGAAGAACAGGCACGGGTACTCGTGCTGGAGCTTGATCCAGTTGGCGAGCACGCCGTGGTAGTGGCCGAGGTGCAGCCGCCCGGTCGGGCGCATGCCGGAGAGAACTTTTTCCGCGTACATATCAGATACCGAACAGCGCCTTAATCAGCAGCAGGAAGAGCCCCATCAGGGGAAACATGATCTGGTCGAGCACGCCGAGGAACAGCATGCCGAGCAGGATGAACAGGCCGTAGCGCTCGATCTGCGCGAACTTCCACGCCGCCGCGTGCGGCAGCAGGCTCACGGCGATGCGGCCGCCGTCCAGCGGCGGTATCGGCAGCAGGTTGAGCAGCATCAGGCCGGTGTTGACCAGAAGGCCGGCGCGGCTCATCTCGGCCAGCGCCTCGCTGTAGGGATGCTCGGGCATCAGCACCGTGAGCTTCAGCACGAAGGCCCAGCAGAAGGCCATGAAGAGGTTCGCCGCCGGGCCCGCCGCCGCCACCCAGAGCATGTCCTGCTTGGGCCGGCGCAGGTTGCCGAACTCCACCGGCACCGGCTTCGCCCAGCCGAACAGGAAACTGGCCTGCGTGGCGATCAGGATCAGCACCGGAACGAGGATCGTCCCGATCGGGTCGATGTGCCGCACCGGATTGAGGCTGACGCGACCGAGCTTCCACGCCGTGTCGTCGCCGAAGTGGCGCGCGACATAGCCGTGCGCCGCCTCGTGCAGCGTGATCGCGAAAATGACCGGAAGCGCGTAGATCGCGAGCTTCTGGATGTCGAAGTCCATGCAGACGGGGAGCCGAAACGGGAGCCGCGGATTCTAACAGAGGGGCTATTCGAGCCCGAACGGCGCCAGCGAACCGCGCCCGGCGCGCACCAGTTCCGGCGAACCGCCGGAAAGGTTGATCACCGTCGTCGCCTCAGCGCCGCAGGGGCCGGCGTCGATGACCAGGTCGACCTGCTTCGCCAGCCGCTCGCGAATTTCCTCGGGGTCGGACAGCGGCGCCTCCTCGCCGGCCGGAATCAGCGTCGAACTCAGCATCGGCTCGTTCAGTTCCTCCAGCAGCGCCAGCACCAGCGGGTGGTCCGGCACGCGCAGGCCGATGGTCTTGCGCTTCGGGTGCAGCACGCGGCGCGGCAGCTCGCGCGTGCCTTCCAGGATGAAGGTGTAGCTGCCGGGCGTCGTCGCCTTGAGCAGCCGGAAAATGACGTTGTCGACGCGGGCGTAGGTGGCGATCTCCGAGAGGTCGCGGCACAACAGCGTGAAATGGTGGCGCTCGTCGACGCCGCGGATGCGGCGGATGCGATCGAGCAGCGCGGCGTCGCCGAGGTGCCCGGCCAACGCGTAGGCCGAGTCGGTCGGCAGCGCGACCAAGCCGCCGCCGCGCACGATCTCGGCCGCCTGCTTGACCAGCCGCGGCTGCGGCTGCACGGGATGGACGGTGAAGAACTGGCTCATGACAGCTCGCTCCACACCGGCGTCAGGTCTTCGGGCAGCGGCGGCAGCTTGCCGAGGTCGATCCAGCTTTCGCCGGGACCATGGAAGTCCGATGCGCGCGAGGCGAGGAAACCGAACTCCCGCGCCGCCCGCGCGCATTCGAGCGTCTGCTCCTCCGCGTGGGAGCCCGAGATCACCTCAATGCCGCGCCCGCCGAGATCCTTGAAGACGCCGAACATCTCGTGGAGCTCGGCCTTGGAGAGGCGGTAGCGCCCCGGATGCGCCACGACGGCGATGCCGCCCGCGCCCCGGATCCAGCCGAGCGCCTGCTCCATGGTCGCCCACGGATGGGAGACGTAGCCCGGCTTGCCCTTGGCGAGCCACCAGTCGAACACCGACTTCACTTCCTTCGCGTGGCCCAGCTCGACGATGTAGCGCGCGAAATGCGAGCGCGAGATCAGCGCCGGATTGCCGACGTACTTGAGCGCGCCCTCGTAGGCGCCGTGGATGCCGACCTTGTCGAGCTCCGCCGCCATGCGCTGGGCGCGCGAATCGCGCCCGCCGCGCACCGTCGCCAGCCCCTCGACCAGCGGCGCGTAGGCGTCGTCGAAGCCGAGGCCGACGATATGCACCGTCTGGTCCTCGCCCCAAGACACCGAAACCTCGACGCCATTGACGAACGGCAAGCCGACCTCCGCCGCCACCGCGCGCGCCTCCGGCAGGCCGCCGATCTCGTCGTGGTCGGTCAGCGCCCAGAGTTCGACGCCATTGGCCTTGGCGCGCCGCGCCAACTCGCCCGGCGCCAGCAGGCCGTCGGAGACGGTCGAGTGGCAATGCAGGTCGGCATTCAGATTGACTGGAAAACTCAAGCGAAAAACTCCTCCGTGAGACGGGCCACTTCCTCCGGCCTGTCGTGATGCAGATTGTGCCCGCAGCCGGCGAGTTCAAGCGAACGCGCGCCGGCGACGCAGGCAAGCCGCGCACTATAGTCGGCCTCGTCGCGAATGTATTCGCGCACGTACGCGGAATCGTCGCCGCGCAGCCACAAGGTGGGCGCCCTCACACGCCGCCAGCACGCCTGCGCCTCCTCGATCCGGTAGAGCACCGGATTTACCCAGCGATGGCAAGGGTCGGCCGCCATGCGCACGCCGCCCTCGACCGGCTCGGTCAGATGCGCGGCGAGGAAGGCCGCTCGTTCCGGCGTCAGCCGGGGATTGTCGTGGCGCAAGCGTGCCGCGAAAGCCCCCGCATCCGGGTAGGTGCGGAAGCCCGCCCCGTTCTCGCGAACCTGACCGAGCCACTTGGCGAAGCGCTCCGGCGCCTGCGCCGGATCGACCGGCGCCAGCCCGAAGCCCTCGAGATTGACGATGCCCGCCACGCGCTCGGGCCTGATGCCCGCGTAGAGCATCGCCGCATTGCCGCCCAGGCTATGGCCGACGATGCGCGTAGGCTCGGCCGGCGAGCAATGCTGGAGCAATCCGTCGAGATCGGCGATGTAATCGGGAAACCAGTAGGCGTCGCCGTTGCCCTGCGAGCGCCCGAAGCCGCGCCAGTCAGGCGCCACCACATGCCACTCGCGCACCAGCGCATCGACCACGAACTGGAAGCTCGCCGATGCGTCGCCCCAGCCATGCAGCATGAACAGCTTGGGCGCTTCGGCCTCGCCCCACTCGCGGCAATGCAGGCGGCGTCCGCGCAGGGTGACGTATTCCGAACGACTAGACTTCATCGGGTGAGTTTATCAGGCGCTATACGCACGCCACTCCTTGCGCAATGTTGGGCTGTCAGATCATTACCGAGGCCGTACCCTTGAACTCCAACGTCGCACCGACGCATTCCCTGAACGGCATCTCCCTTGCCTTGTAGCGCGATGGATCGCTACAAAAACCTCAACGGCAACTCGGGCGTCGTCGCCTACGAGATCGGCCGCGGCTCGATCGCGGTCGAGTTCCATGAGGGGCACGTCTATCTCTACACGAACGCGAGCGCGGGCGCCGACAACATCGTGGAGATGCAGCGCCTCGCCCGCGCCGGCCGCGGTCTCAGCAGCTTCATCGCCCGCGTCATCCGCGACCGCTACGCCGAAAAACTGCGTTAGTGCGCCGCGCGACACAAGAGGTCGACGCCACCGATTCTTCCGGGCATAATCCGCCCCGATCGTCGGGAGAGAGTGATTCAATTCACCGCCGAAGGCGCAACCGCCCGGGAACCGCTCAGGCAAAAGGGCCGACGACGCAGGACAAATCTGGAGAGCGATGGCGCAGTCGGCCATCCACCGACGGGGCAGCCGGCAGCCGCATGGCCGGTAATCTCTCAGGTCACATGGACAGATGGGCACGCCTATGACGGGTGTGCCCATTTTTCGTTTACGCGAATTCGCGTGAGCATCCGGGCGCAAGTCCATGATGTCTGAGGGGGTTCAATGGCCAAACGTACGCCGCTTTACGAAGCCCATGTCGCAGCCGGCGCGAAGATCGTCGACTTCGCCGGCTGGGAGATGCCGATCAACTACGGCTCGCAGATCGAGGAGCACCACGTCGTGCGCCGCGACGCCGGCATGTTCGACGTCTCGCACATGCGCGCCGTCGATGTCGCCGGCAAGGATGCGCAGGCCTATCTGCGGCGCCTGATCGCCAACGACGTCGCCAAGCTGACGCTGCCGGGCAAGGCCCTCTACTCCTGCATGCTCAAGGAAGACGGCGGCGTCATCGACGACCTGATCGTCTATTTCTTCACGCCCGAGCGCTACCGCGTCGTCGTCAATGCCGGCACGGCCGACAAGGACCTCGCCTGGATGCGCGCGCAGGCCGCCGGCTTCGCGGTGACGGTCGTCGACCGCCCCGAGCTGGCGATGATCGCCGTGCAGGGGCCGCAGGCGCGCGAGCGCTTCTGGACCGCCTTCCCGGTCGCGCGCGCGCAGACCGTGATGGTCCAGCCCTTCCAGGCCGCGGAGTGGGACGGCTGGCTGGTCGCCCGCACCGGCTACACCGGCGAGGACGGCTTCGAGATCACGCTGCCGGCCGCCGACGCCATCGAAGTCTGGGACAAGCTCAAGGCCGCCGGCATCGCCCCCATCGGGCTCGGTGCGCGCGACACGCTGCGCCTCGAAGCCGGCATGAACCTCTACGGCCAGGACATGGACGAGTCGCAGAATCCGCTCGAATCCGGCCTCGCCTGGACGGTGGACATGAAGGACGCCGGCCGCGACTTCGTCGGCCGCAAGGCGCTCGAAGCGCTCAAGCCGACGCGCCAGTTCGCCGGCCTGCTGCTGCTCGATCGCGGCGTGCTGCGCTCCCACCAGAAGGTCGTCACCGCGAAGGGCGACGGCGAAACCACCAGCGGCTCGTTCGCGCCGACGCTCGACAAGTCGATCGCGCTGGCCCGCATCCCCGTCGGCGTCGCCATCGGCGACACCGTCGAAGTCGAAGTCCGCGACAAGCGCCTCAAGGCCCGCGTCGTCAAACCCTCTTTCGCCCGTCACGGCAAATCCTTGATCCAGGAGTAACGAAAATGACCAATCCCGCGAACCTCAAGTACACCGCCTCCCACGAGTGGGCCAGGCTCGAAGCCGACGGCACCGTGACCATCGGCATCACCGACCACGCGCAGGAAGCGCTGGGCGACATCGTCTTCCTCGAACTGCCGGATGCCGGCCGCACGGTCAAGGCCGGCGAGGAATGCGCGGTCGTCGAGTCGGTCAAGGCCGCCTCCGACATCTACGCGCCGATCGCCGGCGAAGTGATCGAGGCCAACCAGGCCGCCGTCGACGCGCCCGAGAGCGTCAACGCCGACGCCTACGCCGCCTGGCTGTTCAAGCTCAAGCCCGCCAACGCCGCCGACCTCGACAAGCTGCTCGACGCCGCGGCTTACGAAAAGTTGGCGCAAGAGAGCTGATATACCGAGACCACAGTAATCCAACTTTCGGCGAAGGCTTATGTTCGCGCAGCGAACGTTAGCCGTAGCCACAAGGTTGCCGCCGAAGGCTGATCCCGAAAGACGATCCATGACCGCCCTGCCCCTCTCCGCACTCGAACAGCACGACGAATTCCTCGCGCGCCACATCGGCCACGACGGCTACGAAATGGCGGCGATGCTCGCCGCCGTCGGCGCCGCCAGCCTCGACGAGCTGATCGCCCAGACCGTGCCCGCCGCGATCCGCCTCGACAAGCCGCTGCCCCTGCCCGGCCCGCAGCGCGAGCACGAGGCGCTGGCGAAGCTGAAAGCCATCGCCGGGAAGAACTTGCTGAAGAAGTCGCTGATCGGCATGGGCTACTACGGCACGCTGCTGCCCAAGGTGATCCTGCGCAATGTCCTGGAGAACCCCGGCTGGTACACGGCCTACACGCCCTACCAGGCGGAGATCGCGCAGGGCCGGCTCGAAGCGCTGCTGAACTACCAGCAGATGGTGATCGACCTCACCGGCATGGAACTGGCGAACGCCTCGCTGCTCGACGAGGCCACGGCCGCAGCCGAAGCCATGACCATGGCGCGGCGCATCAGCAAGTCGAAGTCGAACGCCTTCTTCGTCGACGCCGGCTGCTTCCCGCAGACCATCGACGTCGTCAAGACGCGCGCCGCGCTGTTCGGCTATGAGCTGGTGATCGCGCCGGCCGCCGAGGCCGCGGGCAAGGACGTCTTCGGCGCCCTGCTCCAGTACCCGGCGCAGGACGGCGAGTGCGTCGACCTGACGGCAACCATCGCGGCGCTGAAGGCCAAGGGCGCGGTCACCGCCGTCGCGTCGGACCTGATGGCGCTGGTGCTGCTGAAGTCGCCGGGCGCCATGGGCGCGGACGTGGCACTCGGTTCGTCGCAGCGCTTCGGCGTGCCGATGGGCTTCGGCGGTCCTCACGCCGCCTTCTTCGCCTGCAAGGACGAGCACAAGCGCTCGGTGCCGGGCCGCATCATCGGAGTTTCGGTCGACACCCGCGGCAAGCGCGCCCTGCGCATGGCGCTGCAGACGCGCGAGCAGCACATCCGCCGCGAGAAGGCGAACTCGAACATCTGCACCTCGCAGGTGCTGCTGGCCAACATGGCCGGCATGTACGCCGTCTATCACGGCCCGCAAGGCCTGCGCACCATCGCCGGCCGCATCCACCGCCTGGCCTGCATCCTCGCCGAAGGCCTCAAGGCCGCCGGCGTGAAGGTGCTGACCCAGCGCTTCTTCGACACGCTCCACGTCGAGACCAAGGCCGACGTGCCCGGCTGCAACCTGCGCGTCGTTTCGGAAACCGTGCACGGCATCTCGCTCGACGAGACGACGACGCGCGCCGACGTCGCCGCCATCCTCAAGGCCATCACGGGCAAGGACGCCGACATCGCCGCGCTCGACGCCAAGGCCGCCGCGAACAGCCCGCTCGCCGGCCTGCTGCGCGAGGACGCGATCCTTGCGCACCCGGTGTTCAACAGCCACCACAGCGAGCACGAGATGCTGCGGTATCTCAAGAAGCTGCAGAACCGCGACCTGGCGATGGACCACGCGATGATCTCGCTCGGGTCCTGCACCATGAAGCTCAACGCGACCAGCGAGATGATCCCGATCACCTGGCCCGAGTTCGCCGACATGCATCCGTTCGCGCCGAGCGAGCAGGCGGCCGGCTGCCTCGAGATGATCGCCTCGCTGACCGAGTACCTGAAGGCCGTCACCGGCTTCGACGCCATCTGCATGCAGCCGAACTCCGGCGCACAGGGCGAGTACGCGGGCCTCGTCACCATCCGCCGCTACCAGGCGGCGCAGGGCCAGGGCCACCGCAACGTCTGCCTGATCCCGAAGTCGGCGCACGGCACCAACCCGGCGACGGCGCACATGTGCGGCCTCACCGTCGTCGTCGTCGACTGCGACGACAGCGGCAACGTCGACGTGCCGGACCTGAAGACGAAGGTCGCCGAGCACGCGGCCAACCTCTCCTGCCTGATGCTCACCTACCCGTCGACGCACGGCGTCTTCGAGGAAGCGGTGAAGGACATCTGCGCCGCCGTGCATGCGGCCGGCGGCCAGGTCTACATGGACGGCGCCAACCTCAATGCGCAGGTCGGCCTCACCTCGCCTGCCGCGATCGGCGCCGACGTCTCGCACATGAACCTGCACAAGACCTTCGCCATTCCGCACGGCGGCGGCGGACCGGGCATGGGCCCGATCGGCCTCAAGGCGCACCTCGCGCCCTATGCGCCGAACCACGCCGTGCAGGCGATCCCCGGCCCCAACGCCGGCCAGGGCGCCGTCTCCGCCGCGCCCTACGGCTCCGCGGCGATCCTGCCGATTTCCTGGATGTACATCGCCATGCTCGGCGGTGAAGGCCTCACGCTGGCGACCAAGGTCGCGATCCTCAACGCCAACTACGTCGCCGCGCGCCTCAAGGAGCACTACCCGGTGCTCTACGTCGGCACGCAGGGCCGCGTCGCCCACGAGTGCATCCTCGACGTGCGCGCGATCAAGGCGGCCACGGGCGTCGCCGAGATCGACATCGCCAAGCGCCTGATGGACTACGGCTTCCATGCGCCGACGGTGAGCTTCCCGGTCGCGGGCACGCTGATGGTCGAGCCCACCGAATCCGAATCGAAGGCCGAGCTCGACCGCTTCTGCGCCGCGATGATCGCGATCCGCGAGGAGATCCGCAAGGTCGAGCAAGGCGCGTGGCCGGCCGAGGACAACCCGGTGAAGCGCGCGCCGCACACCCAGGCCGACCTCGCCGAGGCCGACTGGAACCGCCCCTATTCGCGCCAGGAAGCCTGCTTCCCACTGCCCTGGGTGGCGGAGAACAAGTTCTGGCCGTCGGTGAATCGCATCGACGACGTCTACGGCGACCGCAACCTGTTCTGCGCCTGCCCGCCGGTGGAGAGCCACCAATGAGGACGACGCTCGCATTGAGCATGCTGCTGCTGGCGCTGCCGGCGGCGGCGCAGGAAGTGCCGGAGAAGCTGCTCAAGGGCTGCGCCGAATGCCACGGCATGAACGGCGTGGCGACGAAAGCAGACGTTCCGCACCTCGACGCCCAGAAGCCGGTGTATCTCGCCGATTCGCTGCGGGCCTTCGCCGACGGCTCGCGATCGACCGCCGTCGACCAGCACAGGAAACTGAGCGGCGACCAGATCGCGGCACTGTCCGCCCACTACTCCGCCCAACCGGTGGCGCGCCCCAAGGGCCAGGCCGACGCGGCGCTGTTCGCGGCCGGCGAGACGGTCTATCAAAACCGCTGCGCCGACTGCCACTTCGAGAACGGCCGCGCCGCCGACAAGGACGCGCCGCTGATGGCGGCGCAGAACCTCAACTACCTGCTGGCGCAGACGCTGGCCTTCCGCAAGGGCACGCGCAAGTTCCCGTTCATGATGGACGACGCCTATCGCGGGCTCAACGACGCCGACCTGACGGCCGTCGTGCATTTCTTCCACGGCCAGGACCCGAGCCTGCCGCCGGAAACCGGCAAGCGCCGCCGCAAGAGGTAGGAAAGCCGCCGCGGCTACGCGGCGGCCAGGTCAGGCGGTTTCGCCCAGCCGCCGGCGGGCGCTGTCGCGGCGCTCCTGTTCCCTCTCGTTATCCGCCATGCTCTGGCGCACGAACTCGATGTGATCGCGCGCGGCGCGCGCCGCCGCTTCGGGCTTGTGTTCGCGGATCGCATGCCAGATCGCGTGGTGCTGCGACTGGAGCTTTTCCCAGCGCGGCGGGCGCGCATGCAGGTGTTCGAGGTTGCGCGAGATGTGGCCGTGGATCACGCGCAGCAGGCTCGCCGTCAGGTGGCCGATCAGGACATTGTGGGCGGCCTCGGCGATCGCCTGGTGGAAAGCGACGTCGGTGTCGATGCAGGCCGCGAGGTCGTTGCTCGCATACACCTCGTCGAGCGCCGCGACGGCGGCATCGAGACGCTCGATGTCGGCGTCGGTGGCCCGCTCCGCGGCGAGGGCCGCGGCCTGCGCCTCGAGCATGTGGCGGAATTCGAGCAGGTCGCTCTGCAGCGTCGGGTGGCCGTCGAGCATGTCCTGCCACGGGTCGACGAAAGGCGCCTCGAGACGATCGGTGACGGTGGTGCCGCCGCCGTGGCGTGTCGTCAGCAAGCCCTTGGAAACCAGCTTCTGGATCGCCTCGCGCAGCGACGGGCGCGAGACGCCCAGTTCGACGGCGAGATCGCGCTCGGCGGGCAGGCGGTCGCCGGGCTTCAGCGAGCCTTCGAGGATGCGTGATTCGAGCTCGGTGGCGACGGTGTCGGCGATGCGTGCGGCAGGACGGCGTTGCGGCATGGGTTTTCTTCTTTTGGTATGACCACTTCGATGATATTGACCAGTGTCGACCTCGTCAACACGAGAACCGTTGACAAAGTCCGTTTTATGGCCCTATAGTCCGCTCCGCGATTGGTAATACCACTTTACCTCTCGTCAAATATAACTACGAGGAGAGTGGAGCATGGGGTCCGACGCCCAATCGACGCGGCGCTATCCGGCGAAGCCTGCCGACGCGTATTTCTTCGCCACCTGCCTGGTCGACCAGTTCGCCCCCGAGGCCGGCCTCGACGCCATCCGCCTGATCGAGCGCGAAGGCATCGCCATCCACTTTCCCGAAGAGCAGACCTGCTGCGGCCAGCCGGCCTACACCAGCGGCTACCTCGACGAAGCGCGCGCCGTCGCGCGCCGCCAGATCGAACTCTTCACGCAGCCCTGGCCGGTCGTGGTGCCCTCGGGCTCCTGCGCGGCGATGATGCGCCACCACTACCCGAAGCTGTTCGCCGGCGACCCGGTGCTGGAACCCAAGGCCGTCGAGCTCGCCGAGCGTGTCTTCGAGCTCACCGAGTTCCTCGTCCATGTGGTCGGCTTCGCGCGCGCCGATGCCGGCGAGCCCTGCACGATCGCGCTGCACACCTCCTGCCACGCGCGCCGCGAGATGGGTGTGCATGAGACCAGCGCCACGCTGCTCGGCGGCCTCGCCGCCGTCTCGGTCGCACAGCAGGAGCGCGCCGAGGAGTGCTGCGGCTTCGGCGGCACCTTCGCCGTACGCCACGCCGACATCTCCGCGGCGATCGCCGGCGACAAGGTCGCCAGCCTCAAGGCGAGCGGCGCGCAGCGCGTCGTCAGCGCCGACTGCGGATGCCTGTTCAACATCCTCGGCCGCGCCGAACGTCTTGACCGCGATGCCGGGCGCAGCGAACCGAGCCTGCCGGGCGAGCATATCGCCAGCTTCCTGTGGCGCCGTACGGGCGGGAGCGCCAGATGAAAACGAGCGACAGCGAAGTTTCGGCGAAGGCTAATGCGCACGAAGTGCGCGTTAAGGCCGAAAGGCCGGCCGGAGGCAACGCCCGCGACGCCATCCTCGCCCGCCTGCGGCTTGCGCCCGCCGGCGTCACCGCGCCGTTGCCCGACCTCTCCGGCTGGCGCGTCGACGACGAACCGGCCGCCAGGCGCATCGCGCGCTTCCGCGCCAACATCGAAGCCGCGCACGCCGAAGTCCACGACTGCGACGAGCGCAACTGGCCGGAGCAGCTGCTCGGCATCGCTGCCGCGAAGGGCCTGCGCAACCTGCTGTTCGCGCCGCACACGATGCACGGCGGCCGGCTTGCGGCCTGCGCGTCGCAAGCGCCGCACCTGGTTCCCTACGACCACCCCGCCGCCGGCTGGAAGCCCGAATTCTTCGACGGCATCGACGCCGGCTTCACGGCCGCGAAGAGCGCCGTCGCCGCCACCGGCAGCCTGATCCTGTGGCCCGACGCGCACGAGCCGCGCCTGATGTCGCTGGTGCCGCCGGTGCATTTCGTGCTGCTCGACGCCGCCGCGATCCACGCCGACCTCGTCGCCGCCATGCGCGCCGAACGCTGGGCCGACGGCATGCCGACCAATGCGCTGGTGATCTCCGGCCCCTCCAAGACCGCCGACATCCAGCAGACGCTGGCCTACGGCGCCCATGGCCCGCGCGAGCTGGTCGTGCTGCTTCGTCACGCGGAGGCCGCATCGTGAGCCAGCCGATCAACTTCCACCCGGCCGCCGGCTTCGCCGCGCGCAGCCGCGCCGCCGTCGACGACGTCGATTTGCGCAAGAGCTTCCGCGGCGCCATGGACTTCCTCCAGGCCAAGCGCCGCGCACAGTTTCCGGACGCCGGCGAACTGGCGGAGCTGCGCGATCTCGGCGCTGCGATCCGCCGCCACGCGCTGGCGAACCTGCCGCAACTTCTCGAACGCCTCGAAGCGAAACTCACCGCCAACGGCATCCACGTGCACTGGGCCGAGACGCCCGCCGACGCCAACGCCATCGTGCTCGACATCGCGCGCCGCAACGACGCGCAGCTCATGGTCAAGGGCAAGTCGATGGTCAGCGAGGAGATCGGCCTCAACCACGCGCTCGAAGCCGCCGGCATCGAGGCGCTCGAGACCGACATGGGCGAGTACATCGTCCAGCTCGCCGGCGAGGCGCCGTCGCACATCATCATGCCCGCGATCCACAAGACCAAGCAGCAGATCGCCGAACTCTTCGCCGAGAAAGTGCCCGGCGTCGCCTACACGGAGAACGTCGACGAGCTGATCCGCATAGGCCGCGAAGTGCTGCGCAAGAAGTTCGCCGCCGCGGACATCGGGCTCTCGGGCGTCAACTTCGCCGTCGCCGAGACCGGCACGCTGTTCCTGGTCGAGAACGAAGGCAACGGCCGCATGTGCACCACCGTGCCCAAGGTGCATGTCGCCATCACCGGCATCGAGAAGGTGGTGGCGAAGCTCGAGCACGTCGCCGTGCTGAACACGCTGCTGCCGCGCTCGGCCACCGGCCAAGCGGTCGAGACCTACCAGAACTTCATCAGCGGCCCGCGCAAGCCGGACGAGCTCGACGGTCCCGACGAAGTGCACCTGATCCTGCTCGACAACGGCCGCACGCAGGCCTACGCCGACGTGCAGCTGCGGCAGACCCTGCAATGCATCCGCTGCGGCGCCTGCATGAACCACTGCCCCGTCTACGCGCGCATCGGCGGCCACGCCTACGGCACCACCTACCCCGGCCCGATCGGCGCGATCCTGTCGCCGCACCTGCTGGGCCTCGGCGACACGCACGCGCTGGCCACCGCATCGACGCTCTGCGGCGCCTGCGTCGAAGTCTGCCCGGTGAAGATTCCCATCACCGACATCCTGATCCGCCTGCGCAGCGAGGGGCAGAGCGACAAGGCGAGCCGCCTGCGCGGCGCCGGGCAGGCGCGCAAGCCGCTGCTCTCCGCCGTCTGGCGCGCGTGGACGCTCATGTACGCGCACCCGGCGATCTACCGCCTCGGCTCCTGGCTGATGAGCCGCTTCGGCGCGCTGACGCCGTCGAACCAGGGCGCCTGGACCAAGAGCCGCACGCCGCTGAAGCCGGCGCCGAAGCGCCTGCGCGACCTACTCGCCGAGCGCGGGAGCGGCCGCCGGTGAGCAACGCCCTCATCGCCGACCTGCGCCGTCGCCTGCCGGCCGCGCGCGTCGTCACCGACCCGCTGCGCCGCCTCGCCTGGGGCACGGACGCGAGCTTCTACCGGCTGGTGCCGGAGGTCGTCGCCGTCGTCGAGGACGAGGACGACTTCCGCCACGTGCTCGACGCCGCGCGCACCGCCGGCCGGCCCGTCACCGTGCGCGCCGCCGGCACCAGCCTCTCGGGCCAGGCGATCACCGACGGCGTGCTGGCGCTGATCGGCGACGGCTTCGCCAGCTGCGAGATCGCCGCCGACGGCACCGCCGTGCGCCTCGGCCCCGGCATGATCGGCGGCGAGGTCAATCGGCGCCTGGCGCCGCTGGGCCGCAAGATCGGCCCCGACCCGGCCTCGATAGACGCCTGCAAGATCGGCGGCATCGCCGCCAACAACGCCAGCGGCATGTGCTGCGGCACGGCGCAGAACAGCTACCGAACGCTGCTCGGCCTGCGCGTGGTGCTCGCCGACGGCAGCGTGCTCGACACCGAGGACGTGCAGAGCATCGCCGCCTTCCGCGCCGGCCACGTCGATCTGCTCGACGCGCTGGCCGCGCTCGGCCGCGCGGCGCGCGCCGACGCGGCGCTGTCCGAGCGCATCCGTCGCAAGTACCGCATCAAGAACACCACCGGCTACAGCCTCAACGCGCTGATCGACTACACCGACCCGATCGACATCCTCGCCCACCTGATGATCGGCTCCGAGGGCACGCTCGGCTTCATCTCGCGCATCACTTACCTCACGGTCGCCGACGATCCCTGCAAGGCCAGCGCGCTGGTGTTCTTCCCCGACATTGCCGCCGCCTGCGAGGCGGTGATCCGCCTCAAGCCGCGCCCGGTCGCCGCCGTCGAACTGCTCGACCGCGCCGCGCTGCGCTCGGTGCAGGACAAGCCGGGGTTGCCGCCGCTGATCCGCACGCTCGGCGCGGAGGCCGCCGCGCTGCTGGTCGAAGTGCGCGCCGCCGACGCCACCGTCCTGCAGGCGCGCATCGATGCCGCGCTCGGCGCCTTCGACGGCGTCGCCACGCTCGAAGCGCCGGCATTCTCGACCGACGCCGCCACCTGCGCGATGTACTGGAACGTGCGCAAGGGCACCTTCCCCTCGGTCGGCGCCATGCGCCGCGCCGGCACCACGGTGATCATCGAGGACGTCGCCTTTCCGCTCGAATCGCTGGCCGCCGCGACGCTCGACCTGCAGGCGCTGCTGACGCGCCACGGCTATGCCGAGGCGATCATCTTCGGCCACGCGCTCGAGGGCAACTTGCACTTCGTGTTCACCCAGGACTTCGGCGACGCCGCCGAGGTCGAGCGTTATCGCCGCCTGATGGACGACGTCTGTGCGCTCGTCGTCGGCAAGTACGACGGCTCGCTGAAGGCCGAGCACGGCACCGGCCGCAACATGGCGCCCTTCGTCGAACTCGAATGGGGCCGCGAGGCGACCGCGCTGATGCGGCGCATCAAGACGCTGTTCGATCCCGAGAACATCCTCAACCCCGGCGTCATCCTCAACGACGATCCCGAGGCGCATCTGCGCCACCTGAAGCCTCTGCCGGCCGCCGAGGACATCGTCGACCGCTGCATCGAATGCGGCTTCTGCGAGCCGCAATGCCCGTCGCACGGCCTGACGCTCTCCCCGCGCCAGCGCATCGTCGGCTGGCGCGAGCTGTCGCGCCGCGCCGCCGCCGGCGAGGATGCCGGCCAGGTTGGCGACGACTATCCCTATTTCGGCCTCGACACCTGCGCCGGCTGCGGCCTGTGCTCGACGGCCTGCCCGGTCGGCATCGACACCGGCGAACTGACGCGCCGCCTGCGCGGCCACCGCCACGGCGAGCTCGCGCGCCGCATCGGCGCCATCAGCGGCGAACGCTTCGGCGCCCTCGCCGCCGTCTCGCGCCTCGGTCTGAGCGCCGGCCATGCACTCGCCGCCGTGACCGGCGACGGCCTGCTGGCGAAGCTGTCCGGCGGCGCCTGGAAGCGCGGCATGCCGCGCGCCGGCCGCGGCCCGGCGCTGCGTGGCGGCGCCGGCGATCCGGTCGTCTATTTCCCGACCTGCGGCGGCCGCATCTTCGGCCCTAGCAAAGCCGGCGAGCCGCAACTCGGCGACGTCGTCGCGACCCTGCTGGCGCGCGCCGGCTACGCGACCATCCTGCCGGCCGGCTACGACAATCTCTGCTGCGGCCAGATGCTCGCCAGCAAGGGCATGGCGGCGGAAGCCGACGCCACCGCGGCCCGCCTCGAAGCGGCGCTGATCGAAGCCAGCGACGGCGGCCGCCACCCGGTAGTGATGGACGCCAGCCCCTGCGCGCTGCGCATGAAGCAGCGCCTCGCCGGCCGCATCGCGGTGCTCGACTTCCACGAATTCGCCCACGACGCGCTGCTGCCGCGCCTGCGCCTGAAGCGTAAGCCGGGGCCGGTGGCGCTGCACATCAACTGCGCCGTGCGCCGCCACGGCACCGACGCGCCGCTGCGCGCGCTCGTCGCCGCCTGCGCCGAAACCGTCGTCGAGCCGCAAGGCGTCGGCTGCTGCGGCTTCGGCGGCGACCGCGGCTTCGTCGTACCCGAACTCAACGCCCACGCGCTGCGCCGCCTCGCCCTGCCGGACGAATGCGGGCACGGCGTCTCCACGAACCGCACCTGCGAGATCGGCCTCAGCGCCGAGACCGGCCGGGAATACCGCTCGGTCGCCTACCTGCTCGAGGAGTGCAGCCGGGAGGAAGACGTCATGTCCTGCTGAACGCCCACGATCACTGGAGGTCGCGCACGAACCGGCGCGACGAACACGAGCGCCCTCGCCAACGAAGGGCGAACAATGGAGGAGAAGTCATGAAAGGTTTAGTCGGCTTGGCCCGCGGCATCGATGGGCTGACTGAAAAGCTCGGCACGGTCGTGCCGTGGCTGGTGCTGTTCGCGGTGCTGGTCAGCGCCATCAACGCCATCGTGCGCAAGGCGTTCGACATCAGTTCGAACGCGTTTCTGGAAATGCAGTGGTACATGTTCGGCGCCGTGTTCCTGCTCTGCTCGGGCTACACGCTGCTGCGCCAGGAACACGTGCGCATCGACGTGATCTACGGCCGCTTCTCGCGCCGCACCCAGGTCAAGATCGACATCTTCGGCACGCTGTTCTTCCTGCTGCCGATGTGCGCCCTGCTGCTGTGGTTCTCCTGGCCCTTCTTCCTCAGTTCGTTCAATTCCGGCGAGGTGTCGTCGAACGCCGGCGGCCTCGTCGTCTGGCCGGCGAAGCTGCTGATACCGCTGGGCTTCGTGCTGCTGACGATCCAGGGCGTCTCGGAACTGCTCAAGCGCATCACCTTCCTCAAGGGCCTGGGGCCCGATCCCGGCGAGAAGCCGCAGGACAAGACCGCCGAGGAGGAACTGGCCGAGGCGATCAAGGCGCACATGGTTTCCGCCGAGACCGTCGACATGGTCGCCGGCGCGCATCGCATGATCGAGGACGAGCCGAAGAAGGGAGACGCGCGATGACCGCCTTCCTTGCCGCCAACATGGCGCCGATCATCTTCGCCTCGCTGGTGATCTTCCTGCTGCTCGGCTATCCGGTCGCCTTCTCGCTGGCCGCCAACGGCATCGTCTTCGGCCTGATCGGCATCCAGCTCGGCCTGCTGCCGCCGGAACTCTTCGGCACGCTGCCCGAGCGCGTGTTCGGCGTCATGAACAACGAGACGCTGCTGGCGATCCCGTTCTTCACCTTCATGGGCCTGATCCTCGAACGCTCCGGCATGGCCGAGGATCTGCTCGAGACCATCGGCCAGCTGTTCGGCCCGATCCGCGGCGGGCTGGCCTACGCGGTGATCTTCGTCGGCGCCATGCTCGCGGCGACCACCGGCGTCGTCGCCGCCTCGGTGATCTCGATGGGCCTGATCTCGCTGCCGATCATGATGCGCTACGGCTACGACCGGCGCCTGGCCTCGGGCGTCATCGCCGCCTCGGGCACGCTGGCGCAAATCATCCCGCCGTCGCTGGTGCTGATCATCATGGCCGACCAGCTCGGCAAGTCGGTCGGCGACATGTACAAGGGCGCCTTCATCCCCGGCTTCGTGCTGACCGGCCTCTACATCGGCTACGTGCTGCTGGTGACGCTGGTCAAGCCGCAATGGGCGCCGGCGCTGCCCGCCGCCGCGCGCACCATCAAGGAGGACGACGGCTCGGCCGGCCTGCGCTCGCTCGGCATCCTGACCGTGCTGTCGACGGCGGCGGCGATCGCCTTCGCCAAGCTCTACAAGGCCGACGCGCCGACGGACGAGACCATCGTCGTCGCCATGTCGGTCGGCGTCGGCGTTGCCTTCGTGCTGGCGGTGATCAACAAGCTGCTGCGCCTGAACCTGCTCTCGCGCATGGCCGAGCGCGTGACCTTCGTGCTGATCCCGCCGCTGGGGCTGATCTTCCTCGTGCTCGGCACCATCTTCCTCGGCGTCGCGACGCCGACCGAGGGCGGCGCCATGGGCGCGCTCGGCGCGCTGCTGATGGCGACCGGCCGCAAGCGCCTGAGCCTCAGGCTGATGCGTCAGGCGATGGATTCGACGGCCAAGCTGACCACCTTCGTCGTCTTCATCCTCGTCGGCGCGCGCGTGTTCTCGCTGACCTTCTACGGCGTGAACGGCCACGTCTGGGTCGAGCACCTGCTGTCCGACCTGCCGGGCGGCCAGATCGGCTTCCTGATCATCGTCAACGTGCTGATCTTCGTGCTCGCCTTCTTCCTCGATTTCTTCGAGCTGTCGTTCATCGTCGTGCCGCTGCTCGGCCCCGTCGCCGACAAGCTCGGCATCGACCTAGTCTGGTTCGGCGTGCTGCTGGCGGTCAACATGCAGACCTCGTTCATGCACCCGCCGTTCGGCTTCGCGCTGTTCTACCTGCGCTCGGTGGCGCCGCCGAAGGTCAAGACCACGGAGATCTACTGGGGCGCGGTGCCCTTCGTCGTGATCCAGATGATCATGGTCGCGATCGTGATCGTCTTCCCCGAGCTCGTCACCTCGGGGATCGACAAGCAGGCGGTCGTCGACATCGACAAGGTCGAGATCGTGGTGCCCGACTCGGGCGGCGAGAAGCTCGATTTCGGCGGCCCGCCCGGCGCCCCGGCCGATCCGCAGGCTGCCGAGGACAAATCCCTGGACAAGCTGTTCAAGGACGCGAAGTAGTCAACAACCGGCGCGGCTTCGCCGCGCCATTCAATCCCGCGAGGGAGTCATGGAGAGAGGAGAAACAAAGATGGAACGTCGCAAATTCCTGCAACAGGCCGGCATCGCCGGCATCCTGGCCGCCGGCGCCGCCCCCGCGGTGCGCGCGCAGACGCCGGAGATCAAGTGGCGCCTGGCGTCGAGCTTCCCGAAGAGCCTCGACACCATCTACGGCGCCGCCGAAACGATGGCCAAGCGCGTCGCCGCGGCCACCAACGGCAAGTTCCAGATCCAGGTCTTCGCCGCCGGCGAGATCGTTCCCGGCCCCGGCGTGCTCGACGCCGTCAAGGACGGCAACGTGCAGATGGGCCACACGGCCTCGTTCTATTTCGTCGGCAAGGACGCCACCTTCGCCTTCGATACCTCGATGCCCTTCGGCCTCAACAGCCGCCAGCAGAACGCCTGGATGTACGAGGGCGGCGGCCTGCAGCTGATGCGCGAGTTCTTCAAGGACTACAACGTCGTCAACCTGCCCTGCGGCAACACCGGCGCGCAGATGGGCGGCTGGTACCGCAAGGAGATCAAGACCGTCGAGGATCTCAAGGGCCTCAAGTTCCGCGTCGGCGGCTTCGCCGGCCAGGTGCTCTCCAAGCTCGGCGTGGTGCCGCAGCAGATTCCGGCCGGCGACATCTACCCGGCGCTGGAGAAGGGCACGATCGACGCCGCCGAATGGATCGGCCCCTACGACGACGAGAAGCTCGGCTTCAACAAGGTCGCCAAGCACTACTACTACCCGGCCTGGTGGGAAGGCAGCACGCAGCTCTCGGCCTACGTCAACATCGCCGAGTGGAACAAGCTGCCGAAGGAGTACCAGGCGATCCTCGAGGACGCCTGCGCCTACGCCCACACAGACACGCAAGCCAAGTACGACGTCAAGAACCCGCCGGCGTTGAAGCGCCTGATCGGCAGCGGCACCAAGCTGCTGCCCTTCCCCAACGAGGTGCTGGTCGCCTGCTACAAGGCCGCGTTCGAGCTCTATGAGGAAACCGCCGCCAAGAACCCGAAGTTCAAGAAGGTCTACGACCATTGGCTGAAGTTCCGCGACGAACAGATCACCTGGTTCGGCGTCGCCGAGGACCGCTTCGACGGCTTCATCAACGCCGCGCACAAGTCGGCGCCCAAGCGCTGACGCGGGCTGCGGAGCCCCGCCCGGCGGGGCTCCGCGACATCTGAAGACCGGGCGCAGACCCGGAACATCCGGAGGAGAACATGAGCACGCTCTATGAATCGGTCGAGAAGCTATTCTGGAACAGCCTGACCAAGAAGCTGTGCAGCTTCCTGCTGCTGTTCGTCATCGACCTCGCCTACCTGGGCATCTACCAGGACCAGAAGCGCGGCATCGCCGCGGCGCTGGCCGAGGGGCGCGTGGCGCCCGAGATCGCGCAGCGCATCGACGCCTCGCTCGAAGGCGGCTTCGTCGCCATGCTGGTGCTGACGGCCTTCGCGCTGATCTGGAACGTCGGCCAGATCCTGTTCCTGCGCCACCTGATCGTGCGCCCGGTGCGCATCGTCACCCGAACCTTCGACGAGATCGCCGCCGGCGAAGGCGATTTCTCGCGCGACCTGCCGCTGCTGACCCACGACGAATTCCGCGACATGGCGGCGAGCTACAACCGCTTCGCCGACAAGATGCGCCAGATCATCGGCGAGGTGCGCAAGGCCAGCGTGTCGATCGCGCGCGACGCCGTGCGCGTCAAGACGCGCCTCGACGACACCGTCGCCAGCGCGCGCCGCCAGGGCGAGATCACCGAGCACGTGTTCACCGCCAGCACCGAGGCGACGCGCGCCATCGACGAGGTCTCGCGCAGCACGCAGGTGATTTCGGATTCGACCAGCGTCAACCTCGAGAACGCGCGCGTCTCGCTGCGCGAGATGCAGGAGATCGCGGCGCGCATCAACGGCGTCGGCGAGAAGGTGCTGCGCTTCAACCATACCGTCGACGACCTCTCGCGCCGCTCCGAGGCCGTCAACCAGTTCGCCGTGCTGATCCGCGAGGTGGCCGACCAGACCAACCTGCTGGCGCTCAACGCCGCCATCGAGGCGGCGCGCGCCGGCGAGGCCGGCCGCGGCTTCGCCGTCGTCGCCGACGAAGTGCGCAAGCTCGCCGAGCGCGTCAACACCGCGACCGCCGAGATCACCGGCAATATCGCCGCCATGCTGACCCAGGTCGGCAGCACGCGCGCCGAGAACGACGAGATCAACGCCGACGTGCAGCACACGCGCGCGGTCGTCGGCCGCTCCGCGGTCCAGTTCCAGGCCATGGTCGGCGACTTCGAGCGCACCGGCGAACAGCTGCTGCACATCGCCGCGGCGATGGAGGAACTGTCGTCGACCAACGGCCAGGTGCACGACAACGTGAACCTGATCCACGACCTTTCCGGCGACGTCGCCCAGCACATGGAGGATTCCGAGAAGCGCACCGCGGGACTGTCCGAGTCGACGGAAGCCGTGCAGGAGTTGATCTCGCGCTTCAAGATCGGCCGCGGCGCCTTCGACCATGTCGTGGACCGCACGCGCATCTTCCGTGACCAGTTGCAGGCCGCGCTCGACAAGATGGCGGCCGAGGGCATCAGGGTCGATGACCGCAACTACCAGCCGGTCGGCAAGACCAAGCCGCAGAAGTACCGCGTCGCCTGGGGCGACGAATACACGCGACGTTGCCAGAAGCTGCTCGAGGAATGCCTGGGTGCGATTCCCGGCTGCGCCTATGCCGTCGGCGTGAACAGCGACGGCTACCTGTCGGCGCACAACCTGAAGTTCTCGAAGCCGCTGACCGGCGATGACGCCGCCGACCTCGTCGGCAACCGCACCTGCCGCAAGTTCGAGAATCCCGGCGAGCTGCGCGCGGCGAAGAACGAGCAGCCGCTGCTGCTGCGCACCTACCTGCGCGACACGGGCGAGATCCTCTGCGACATCGCCATGCCGATCCGCATCCGCGGCCAGCTCTGGGGCAACGTGCGCGTCGGCATGAGCGCCGACGCGCTGCTGGCGAACTAGCCGAAGCGGATCAGCAGGTCCTTCGGGCTGACCGCCATGCCGGGCGCGGCATGGACCTCGGCGACCGTGCCGTCGCGGTCGGAACGCACGACGGTTTCCATTTTCATCGCCTCGATCGACACCAGCGGGTCGCCGCGGCGCACCTTCTGCCCGGCCTTGACCGACACGGTAACGACGCTTCCCGGCATCGGCGCGCCGACGTGGTCGGCGTTGCCCTCCTCTGCCTTCGGCCGCGAGCGCAGCCCGCCGGCGGCGCCGGCCTTGGCGACGCGCAGGTGGCGCGGCTGGCCGTTGAGTTCGAAGAACAGCTTCTTGCCTTCGCCCTCGTCGTCAACGATGTCGGCCGTGCCCTGCAGGCGGATGACCAGGCTCTTGCCCGGATCGATGTCGACCGAGATTTCCTCGCCGGGGTTGAGGCCGTTGAAGAACACCGGCGTCGGCAGCAGGTCGACGTGGCCGTAGTGGCTCTGGTGGGCGGCGAACTCGGCGAACACTTTCGGATACATCAGGTAGGAGGCGAGGTCGTTGTCGTTGAGGTGGCGGCCGACGGCCTTCTCTGCCTTGGCGCGCTCGGCATCCAGGTCGACGGGCGGCAGGTCCTTGCCCGGCCGGTCGGCGAGCGGAGCCTTGCCCTGCAGGATCTTGTTCGACAGCGCCTTGGGGAAGCCCTCGGGCGGACGGCCGAGCTCGCCCTTGAACAGCGAGACGACGGACTCGGGGAAGGCAATCTCGCGCGCCGGGTCCTCGACTTCCTCGGGCGTGAGATCGTTGGCGACCATGAAGATCGCCATGTCGCCGACGACCTTCGAGGTCGGCGTCACCTTGACGATGTCGCCGAACAGGCGGTTGACGTCAGCATAGGCACGCGAGATCTCCGGCCAGCGGTGCTCGAGGCCCATGCCGCGCGCCTGCTCGCGCAGGTTGGTGTATTGGCCGCCGGGCATCTCGTGGTGATAGACGTCGGAAGTGCCGGCGCGGATGTCGGCCTCGAAGGGCGCGTAGAAGCGGCGCACGCCCTCCCAGTAGTCGGAGAGTTCGCGCATGGCGCCGGTGTCGACGTTCGGCGCGCGCTCGGTGCCGGCGAGCGCGTCGGCGATCGAGGTCAGGTTCGGCTGCGAGGTCAGGCCCGAGAGCGAGTCGAGCGCGCCGTCGACGGCGTCGATGCCCGCCTCCGCCGCCGCCAGCACCGAGGCGGCAGCGATGCCCGAGGTGTCGTGCGTATGGAAGTGGATCGGCAGACCGGTCTCGTCTCGCAGCGCCTTGACCAGCGTGCGGATCGCGCGCGGACGGCAGACGCCGGCCATGTCCTTGATGCCGAGGATGTGCGCGCCGGCCTTCTCGAGCTGCTTGGCCATCGTCACGTAGTACTTGAGGTCGAACTTCGGCCGGTTGGTGTCGAAGATGTCGCCGGTGTAGCAGATGGCGCCTTCGCAGACGCCGCCGGACTCGATCACCGCATCCATCGCCACGCGCATGTTGTCGACCCAGTTCAGCGAGTCGAAGACGCGGAAGATGTCCATGCCGGCTTCGGCCGCCTGGCGCACGAAGAACTTGACGACGTTGTCCGGATAGTTGGCGTAGCCGACGGCGTTCGCCGAGCGCAGCAACATCTGGAACGGCACGTTCGGCACGCGCTCGCGCAGGTCGGCGAGGCGCTGCCACGGGTCTTCCTTGAGGAAGCGCATGGCGACGTCGAAGGTGGCGCCGCCCCAGCATTCCATCGACAGCAGGTTCGGCAGCATGCGCGCGTAATACGGCGCGATGTCGATCATGTCGCGGCTGCGCATGCGCGTGGCGAACAGCGACTGGTGGGCGTCGCGCATGCTGGTGTCGGTCAGCATCACCTGCGGGTTGTCGCGCAACCACTTCGAGAAGCCGGCGGGTCCGAGCGCCTTGAGGCGGTCGCGCGTGCCCTCGGGGATCGGGCCGTGGCCCATGCCGCGCTTGGGCTTCATCGCCGGCGCCAGCGCGTGCTCGGGCTTCTTGCGGCCCTTCATCTCCGGGTTGCCGTTGACGGCGACTTCGCCGATGAAGCGCAGCAGGCGCGTGGCGCGGTCGCGACGCACCGGGAAGTGGAACAGCTCCGGCGTGTCGTCGATGAAGCGCGTGATGCACTCGCCCTTCTGGAACTGCGGATGGCGGATGACGTTCTCGAGGAACTGCAGGTTGGTCGAGATGCCGCGGATGCGGAACTCGCGCAGCGCGCGGTCCATGCGGCCGATGGCCTCGGCCGGGTCGTGGCCCCAGGCGGTGACCTTGACCAGCAGCGAATCGAAGAACGGCGTGATGATGGCGCCGCTGTAGGCCGTGCCGCCGTCAAGGCGCACGCCGAAGCCGGCGGCGCTGCGATAGGCGGTGATGCGACCGTAGTCGGGCGTGAAGTTCTTTTCCGGATCTTCCGTCGTGACGCGGCACTGCAGCGCGTGGCCGTGAAGGCGCACGTCCTTCTGCGCCGGGATGCCGTAGTCGGGATCGCCGATCTTCGCGCCCTGGCTGACGTTGATCTGCGCCTTGACGACGTCGACGCCGGTCACTTCCTCGGTCACCGTGTGCTCGACCTGGACGCGCGGATTGACCTCGATGAAATAGAACTCGCCGCTGTCCGCGTCCATCAGGAACTCGACCGTGCCGGCGTGCGTGTAGCCGACCTTGCGGCACAGCTTGAGCGCCGATTCGCACAGCGCGCCGCGGCGCATGTCGTCGAGATACGGCGCCGGAGCGCGCTCGACCACCTTCTGGTTGCGACGCTGCACCGAGCAGTCGCGCTCGAACAGATGGATCAGGTTGCCGTGCGTGTCGCCGAGCACCTGCACTTCGACGTGGCGCGCGCGGCGCACCAGCTTCTCGAGATAGACCTCGCCGTTGCCGAAGGCCGCCAGCGCCTCGCGCTTGCCGGCCGCGACCTGCTCGTCGAGCTGCGCTTCGGATTCGATGGCGCGCATGCCGCGGCCACCGCCGCCCCAGCTCGCCTTGAGCATCAGCGGATAGCCGACTTCCTTCGCCATGCGGCGGATCTCGGCGGGATCGTCGGGCAAGGCGCCGGTCGCCGGCACCACGGGTACGCCGGCCCCCATCGCCGCCTGCCGCGCCGAGACCTTGTTGCCGAGCGTGCGCATGACCTCAGGCGTCGGGCCGATGAAGACGATGCCTTCGCGCGCGCAAGCCTCGGCGAACTCGGGGTTCTCGGACAGGAAGCCGTAGCCCGGATGGATCGCGTCGACCTTCGCCTCTTTCGCCACGCGCAGGATGTCCTCGATGTCGAGGTAGGCGGCGATCGGCTTCTTGCCCTCGCCGACGAGGTAGCTCTCGTCGGCCTTGAAGCGGTGCAGCGCGAAACGGTCTTCGTTGGCGTAGATGCCGACGGTGCGGATGCCCATCTCGCTGGCGGCGCGCATCACGCGGATGGCGATCTCGCTGCGGTTGGCGACGAGCAGGCTACGGATTTTCTTCACGACAAGCTCCTTGGTGCGAAGCCGCAAGGCTGTCGCACGCATGAAATCTATGGGATTGGTGACTGCAGACACGGGGTTCGCCGGGATGCCCGCGCGCTTGTGGCGGCTTGGCCGAATCCGGCCGGCGATATCCCCAATGGGATAGGGCGGATTGTATCGAACAAGCTGAAGGAATACAGAGGCTTGAGCCGATATTTTTGCGGTGCAGCGCGCGGCGGCGGCCGATTCGGCGAGAATGCGCCCTTTCCCACGGAATCCGCTCCCATGAACGACGCCTTCCTGATTCTGACCGTCATCGGCGACGACCGCCCCGGCCTCGTCGGCGAACTCGCCGCCGCCATCAGCGCCCACCGCGGCAACTGGCTCGAATCCTCGATGTCGCGCCTGGCGGGCAAGTTCGCCGGCATCGTCAAGGTCGCCGTCCCGGCGGCCGGCGTCGATGACCTCAAGAAGGCGCTCGCGGGCCTCGCCGGCCTCAAGGTGACGGCCGAGGCCTCGGGCGAGGCGGCGCAGCCGAAGGGCCGCCGCCTCAAGCTGTCGCTGATCGGCCACGACCGCATCGGCATCGTGCGCGAGGTGTCGCAGGTACTGGCGCGCCATGCCGTCAACGTCGAGGAGCTGGAAACCCGGACCTCGAGCGCGCCGATGTCGGCCGCCGTGCTGTTCCACGCCGAGGCCGAGCTGCTGGCCGGTCCGGACCTCGATGCCCGCGCGCTGACCGGCGATCTCGAGCAGATTTCCAACGACCTGATGGTCGACATCACCCTCGACGAAACCATCCGCGTCTGAGGGCGCTCACAGCGTCATGGGTCGCATCGTCGAGGTGCGCATGCCCAAGTATCCCGAGTGCTGGGAGACCTGCGGCAACTGCGCCAACGGCCAGGTGTTCGTGCTCGACGTGCTCGTCAAGCCGGGCGATGTGGTGCGCTTCGACGACAGCCTGATCACGCTGGAGACGGGCAAGGTCTCGCTCGATATTCCAAGCCCGCAGGCTGGGACTGTGGTCGAGGTGTTCGTGCAGGAAGGTGCCGAACTCGCCGAGGGTGCGGTGATTGCGACGGTTGAGGTCGGCTGAGGTCGGCGCGCGCCGAGGACGGCGGGTGTCCGATTCCCTCCGTGTCCCCCGGACCGGGTTGCACCCGGTCCTCCTCCTTTACCTGCGGGAATCGGACACCCGCCATCCTCGGCCGGATACGCCAGCGCCTTTGAACCGCAAAAGAGGCACGGCGGCAACCGCTCGGGACGGTGGGGTGCTCTGTTGCGCGTAGGTAAAGGAGGAGGAGCGGGCGCAGCCCGATCCGGGGGACACGAAGCGCAGCAGAGCACCCCGGCGGCACGAGCCCACCAACATCAAGACGGGAATGTCTTGCTTCTTAGGCGAACCTAAATCGTCAAGGTGCGCTTGTACGCTTCCGCCTCGTGGCGAGCGTTGCGCGCTTCCTCGCGCGGAATGCGCGTCATGAGTACGATCCAGCGCCGGCGGTCGCGGCCGACGAGTATCGGCAGGCGCAGCGTGTGGGCGTTCTCGGCTTCGGCGCCGTCGCGGATGACGGTGCCGAGCGGATCGATGGTCACCTTGACCTCGTCGAGGCGCAGGCTGGATTGCGGCGCCTCGAGCCAGCCGACCAGGGAGTCGAGCACGTGGGCGGGCTCCATGGCGGCGACCGATTCGCGCAGCCGCTGCTCGAGTTCGAGGCGGCGCTGTTCGTGGACCGCGATCTCGGACTCGCTGCCGTGGTGGCACAGCGCGCGTTCCTGCTCCCATTCGCTATGCAAGTCTTCGCGTTCCGCACGCTGCGCGAGGAGCCTAGCGGCGAAGCTGCGCACGAGGCTGTCGAAGGCGGCGTCGCGCAAGCGCGCACGCGTCAAATCGAGGTCCGGGCTCGGCTCGTGCAGCGTGTGGTCGGCGAAGTAAAGCAGCCGGCGCGGCACATCGACCTGGATCAGGTCGCCCTTGAGCGCCGGGCTGATCACCAGTTTCTCGCGCCGGCGCATGCCGATCAGGGCGTAGATCGCCTCCGCGCCCTCGGCCTCGGGGCTGGTGCAGAAACGCGCCAGTTCGGCGCTGGCGCCCAGCATGCGGCCGATGTCGGCCGGCGTGGCGAAGATGGCATGCACGAGCGGATCGCTGCCGAAGGTCTGGGCGTTGATCTCGACCGGCCCGGGGATGGTCTCGACCAGGCCGCGGCAGTAATCGAGCGCCTTGCCGACGACCGGCGTCAGCTTGCGCTCGTGACGGCCGACCAGCGCCATGCGCGGATCGGCGACCTGGATCGCATGCGAGACGGCGCGACGCGTCGTCTCGTCGGCGGATTCCGACGACAGCCGCATGCGCAGGTTGGCGAAGACTCCCATGCCGCTAGATTACCTGAAACACATGTCCCGCCAGCCCATGCGGCCAAGCCCGGTCTCGGGTAAGCTTGCGGCCTTTTCCGCAAGGCAAGCAACCGAACATGGCCCAATACGTAATGTCGATGCTGCGGGTGAACAAGGTCGTTCCCCCGAAGCGCCAGATCATCAAGGACATCTCGCTGTCCTTCTTCCCCGGGGCCAAGATCGGCCTGCTCGGCCTTAACGGCTCGGGCAAGTCGACGGTGCTGCGCATCATGGCCGGCGCCGACAAGGAGTACGACGGCGAGGTCCAGTGGCAGCCGAACATGAAGATCGGCTACCTGGCGCAGGAGCCGCAGCTCGACGCCGAAAAGACCGTCAAGGACGAGGTCGAGTCCGGCCTCGGCGAGCTGATGGAAGCCAAGCAGAAGCTCGACGAGATCTACGCCGCCTACGCCGACGAGAACGCCGACTTCGACAAGCTGGCCGAGGAGCAGGCCAAGTACGAGGCGGTCATCGCCGCCGCCGGCAGCGACGTCGAGACGCAGATGGAAATCGCCGCCGACGCCCTGCGCCTGCCGCCCTGGGACGCCGTGATCAAGAACCTCTCGGGCGGCGAGAAGCGCCGCGTCGCGCTGTGCAAGCTGCTGCTGTCGAAGCCCGACATGCTGCTGCTCGACGAACCGACCAACCACCTCGACGCCGAATCCGTCGAATGGCTCGAGCAGTTCCTGGTCCGCTTCCCCGGCACCGTCGTCGCCGTCACCCACGACCGCTACTTCCTCGACAACGCCGCCGAGTGGATTCTCGAACTCGACCGCGGCCACGGCATCCCGTGGAAGGGCAACTACTCGTCCTGGCTGGAGCAGAAGGAAGCGCGCCTGGAGACCGAGCAGAAGCAGATCGACGCCCACATGAAGGCGATGAAGCAGGAGCTCGAATGGGTGCGCCAGAACCCGAAGGCGCGCCAGGCCAAGAGCAAGGCGCGCCTGGCCCGCTTCGAGGAACTCTCCAGCGTCGAATACCAGAAGCGCAACGAAACCCAGGAAATCTTCATTCCGCCGGGCGAGCGCCTCGGCAACGAGGTCATCGAGTTCAAGAACGTCTCCAAGGCCTTCGGCGACCGCCTGCTGATCGACGACCTCTCGTTCAAGATCCCGCCCGGCGCCATCGTCGGCATCATCGGCCCCAACGGCGCCGGCAAGTCGACGCTGTTTCGCATGATCCAGGGCGCCGAGAAGCCCGATTCCGGCGAGATCGTCGTCGGCCCGACGGCGAAGATCGCCTCGGTCGACCAGTCACGCGAAGGCCTGGCCAACGACAAGACGGTGTTCGAGGCGGTCTCGGGCGGCGCCGACATCCTGACGGTTGGCAAGTTCGAGATGCCGAGCCGCGCCTACATCGGCCGCTTCAACTTCAAGGGCTCCGACCAGGGCAAGATGGTCGGCAACCTCTCCGGCGGCGAACGCGGCCGCCTGCATCTTGCGACGACGCTGATCCAGGGCGGCAACGTGCTGCTGCTCGACGAGCCGTCGAACGACCTGGACGTCGAAACGCTGCGCGCGCTGGAAGACGCCCTGCTCGAGTTCGCCGGCTGCGTGCTGGTGATCTCGCACGACCGCTGGTTCCTCGACCGCATCGCCACCCACATCCTGGCCTGCGAAGGCGAGTCGCACTGGAACTTCTTCGCCGGCAACTACCAGGAATACGAGGAAGACAAGAGGAAACGCCTCGGCGAGGAAGGCGCGAAGCCGAAGCGCATCCGCTACAAGCCGATCAGCCGCTAATCCGCTGACGCAAAAAGAAAAAAGCCCGCATGAGCGGGCTTTTTCGGGGTTGGGGGCCAAGCTGTCGGACCGGCCCTTCTTCTTTACTTAGTGTTCGGTGGCCTTGAGGCTGGCTTCGAAGACGGCGCGGGCGCTTTCGGGGAACTCGAAGGTTTCGAAGGCCTTGGCGATCTGGGCTTCGTCGTGGCCGGCGGTCGAATCGCCGAAGCAGATGCCCAGCTGGCGGCCGTTGGCGGCGAGGGTCTTGAAGGCGAATTTCCAGCGGTGCGACTCGGCCAGGCGCTCGCGCAGCTCGGCTTCGTTGGTGATCTCGATTCCTGCGCGCTTAAGCAAGGCGAGGAATTCGTCGTAGGATTCTTGGCAGGAACTGCCCATTTTTGTCTCCGTCCCAGTGCGGCGGTCGTCCGCCTTGAGGAGGAAAAACGCGCGAGTTTCCGCAAGGTTGACGCAGGTTTCAAAAGAAATTCCCCAACCGGAACAGTATGACTTTTGACCGACTCGAACTGCTGGCCCCCGCCAGGAACCGCGAATCGGGGCTCGAAGCCATCCGCCACGGCGCCGACGCCGTCTATATCGGCGGGCCGGCGTTCGGCGCCCGGGCCTCGGCCGGCAACTCGGTCGCGGACATCACGGCGCTGGCGGATTTCGCCCATCGCTACGGCGCGCGGGTGCTGGTCGCCCTGAACACCATCCTGCGCGACGAGGAACTGGAGGATGCCCGACGCATCGCCTGGGAAACCTGGAACGCCGGTGCCGACGCCCTGATCGTCCAGGACATGGGCCTGCTGGAACTCGACCTGCCGCCGATCCAGCTCCACGCCAGCACCCAGACCGACAACCGGACGCTGGAGAAGGTGCGCTTCCTTGAGCAGGTCGGCTTCTCCCAGGTTGTGCTGGCGCGCGAACTGACGCTGGCCGAGATTCGCCATATTGCGGCGCACACAAAGGCGACGCTCGAATTCTTCATCCACGGCGCGCTGTGCGTCAGCTACAGCGGCCAGTGCTACATCAGCCACGCCCACACGGGCCGCAGCGCCAACCGCGGCGAATGCTCCCAGGCCTGCCGGCTCCCCTACACGCTGGCGGACGAGGACGGTCGCGTGCTGGCGCAGGACCGGCACCTGCTGTCGCTCAAGGACAACGACCAGACCGCCAACCTGCAGGTGCTGGCCGAGGCCGGCATCCGCTCGTTCAAGATCGAGGGCCGGCTCAAGGACCTCTCCTACGTCAAGAACGTCACCGCCTGGTATCGCCAGCAGCTCGACGAGATCATGGAAGGCCGGCCCGATTGGCGGCCAGCCTCAGCCGGCCGCTGCACCTACACCTTCGCGCCGCAGCCCGACAAGACCTTCAACCGCGGCGCCACCGACTACTTCGTCAACGATCGCCAGGCCGACATCGCCGCCTTCGACACGCCGAAGTTCGCCGGCGCGCCGATCGGCAAGATCACCACCATCGGCCCGAACTGGCTCGAGACCGACAGCCGCGAGACGCTCAACAACGGCGATGGCCTGTCCTGGTTCGACGACGCGCAGGAACTCGCCGGCGTGCGCGTGAATCGCGTCGAGGGCAGGCGCGCCTTCGTGCTCGGCGACCTGCCGGCGGACCTCAAGCCCGGCACCCCGCTCTATCGCAACCGCGACCAGGCCTTCGAGCGCCTGCTCGAAAAGCCGTCCGCCGAGCGCCGCATCGGCGTGCGCCTGCGTTTGTCTGAAACCCCGGACGGGTTCAATCTCACGGTGACGGACGCGGACGGCCACGTCGCTGCCGCCGAAGTGGCCCACGAGAAGCAGCCGGCAAAGACGCCCGAGCGCGCCGAGGCAGCCCTGCGCGAGGCGCTCGCCAAGCTCGGCAACACGATGTTCGCCGCCAACGAAGTCATCGTCGAACTAAGCCAGCCGTGGTTCCTGCCGGCGTCCGTCATCAACGGCCTGCGCCGCGAGGCCATCGAGCGCCTCGAAGCGGCGCGCCTCGCGGCCTACGTGCGCCCGCCGCGCGCCGCGCCGGTCGAGCCGCCGGTCCCCTTCCCGCTGGGCGAGCTAACCTACCTCGGCAACGTCTTCAACGCCAAGGCGCGCGAGTTCTACGCCCGCCACGGCGTCTCGGTCATCGATGACGCCTACGAGTGCGGCAACGAAACCGGCGCCGCCTCGCTGATGATCACGCGCCACTGCCTGCGCTACAGCTTCAACCTGTGCCCGAAGCAGGTGAAGGGCATCCGCCCCGACCCGATGACGCTGATGAACGGCAAGGAGAAGCTGACCTTGCGCTTCGACTGCAAGCGCTGCGAGATGCACGTGATCGGCAAGCCGCGCAAGAACCGCAGCATCCCGATCGTGCCGGCTCAGTAATGGGGTGGAATCTCTTCCCTTAGGCTGCGCTGCTCGCCGGGCGTAGCCGCCTGCGCCTGCTCGCGCAGTTCGCGCACCTCGCGCAGCAGGCGATCGATCTGCTGCTGCTGGCGGTAGACGGTGCGATTGAGGCCGTCGAGCTGGTCTTCGGCAAAGCTCAGTTTGACTTCGAGTTCGGCGATTCTGGATTCCATGGGGTGATTCTACGGCGCCACCGCTAGAATGCCCCATGTCCGATACCCCGCTGCTCCGCCTCCTCGACGCCGCCTGGCAAGCGCGCATTCCCTTGATGGACCGGCTCGCCGCCGAAGACACCGACTGCTGGCGGCTGTTCCACGGCAGCGTCGAAGGCGCGCCCGGCCTGACGGTCGACCGCTACGGCGACCTGCTGCTGGTGCAGAGCTTCCATCAGCCGCTGGCGCCCGATAATCTCGCCGCGCTGCGCGACTTCTACGCGAGCGCCCTACCCGGCCTCGACCTCGTCTACAACGACCGCAGCCAGGCCAACTCGCGCGTCGCCAACGAACTCGACGCCGAAGGCCTGGCGCTGGCGACCAAGCCGCGCATCGTGCGCGAACTCGGCGTGCGCTACCGCATCCAGGCTCGCCATGCCGGCCAGGACCCGTGGCTATTCCTCGATCTCCGCGCCGGGCGCCGCCGCGTCATGCAGGAGGCGGCGGGCAAGTCGCTGCTCAACCTGTTCGCCTACACCTGCGGCGTCGGCGTCGCCGCGGCCAAGGCCGGCGCCCAGTACGTTGTGAACGTCGACTTCGCCGAGTCGAGCCTCGACGTCGGCAAGGAGAACGCGCAGCTCAACGAGTTGACGCACCGCCCGCGCTTCGTGAAGAGCGACGCGTTCGCCGCCATGCGCCAGTACGCCGGCATCGGCCAGCCGGCGATGGTGCGCGGCAAGCGCATGCCGGCGTTCCCGAAGCTGGAGCCGCGCAAGTTCGACATCGTCTTCCTCGACCCGCCGCGCTACGCCAAGAGCCTGTTCGGCGTCGTCGACCTGGTCAACGACTACCCGGCGCTGTTCAAGCCGGCGCTGCTGTGCACGGCAGAAGGCGGCACGCTGATCTGCTGCAACAACGTCGCCGCCGTCGCGCGCGAGCCCTGGCTCGACCAGCTCCAGCGCAGCGCGCGCAAGGCCGGACGCGAGATCCGCGACGTCGAGTGGATACTGCCTGAAGAGGATTTCCCGAGCAGCGACGGCCAGCCGCCGCTGAAGATCGCGCTGCTGCGCGTCTAGTCGTTCGGCTCGTCTTCGGGCTCGGGTTCTGGCGCGGCCGCCTGCGCCGCCGCCTGGGCCAGCATCTCGGCGCGGCTCTCCGGCGATTCGAGGCTGATGCGGCCGAGCGCGCCGCTGCGGTAGTCGGTCAGCAGCACGATCGACGCCTTCTCGAAGTCGAGCTCGCCGCCGCTGTTGCGGCGGATGCAGCCGCGCTTCCTTGCCACGCCCTCGATGACGCCGACGGCATCCAGCTCCTCGGGCTTGATGCCATAGCGCGCGGCCAGCCCCTGCGGATAGCGCTCGCGCAGCAGGCCTGCGAGGAACACCGCGACCTCCTCGTCGATCACGGCGTTGGTGCCGATCGCGTGGCTGGCGGCAAGCATGAAGCCGTCGCTGTCGTACGCGATCTTCGGCCACATCATGCCCGGCGTGTCGACCAGCGTCTGGCGCGGGCCGATGTCGTAGCGCTGCTGGCTCTTGGTGACGGCCGGCTCGTCGCCGACGGCGGCGATGCGGCGCTTGACCAGCGCGTTCATCAGCGTCGACTTGCCGACGTTCGGGATGCCCATGATCATCATGCGCAGCGGCTTGACGTTGTCGTTACGGTGCGGCGCCAGCTTCTGGCACAAGCCCGGCAGGCGCGCGGCGTCGCCCGGCTTCTTGCAGGAGATCGCCACCGCCTTCACGCCCGGCTGGCGGTCGTAGAAATCGAGCCAGGCCTGCGTCACCTTGGGGTCGGCGAGGTCCGCCTTGTTGAGCACCTTGAGGCAGGGCCGCTGGCGATGCAGGCGCAGGTCGCGGATCATCGGATTGCTGCTGGCCTCCGGCAGGCGCGCGTCGAGCACCTCGATGACGACGTCGGTCGTCGCCATCGTCTCGGCGGCCTTCTTGCGCGCCGAGGTCATGTGACCGGGGAACCACTGGATGGACATTGCGTGCGGCCGGCTCAGAAAAGGGGCGCCATTATCGCAGGCTAGGAGGCGACGACGCGGATTTCCTCGTCGCCGACCATCACCACCTGCCCGGCGCGCAGCTTGCGCGCCTTGCGCGTCTCGACCTCGCCGTCGACGCGCACCATGCCTTCGGCCACCATCGCCTTGGCCGCGCCGCCCGAGGAGGCGATCGCCAGCAGCTTGAGCAGCGCGTGCAGTTCGATGAATTCGCCGCGCAGCGGGAAGGTATGGGTCGTCATGGCAGGCGCCATGATATCCGCTGTAGCATCGCCGCCGTGCTGACTATCCTTTACCGCGACGAGCACCTGATCGCCATCGACAAGCCCGCGGGCCTGCTCGTCCATCGCAGCGACATCGACCGCCACGAGACGCGCTTCGCCGTGCAACTGCTGCGCGACCAGATCGGCCGCCGCGTGCAGCCCGTGCACCGGCTCGACCGCGGCACCTCCGGAGTGCTGCTGTTCGCCTTCGACGCCGAGGTGACGCGAGAACTCTCGCGGCAGTTCGAGAACGAGGAAGTGGCCAAGAACTACCTCGCCGTGGTGCGCGGCTGGCCGCCGGAGGCCGGCGCGATCGACCATGCGCTCGCGCGCAGGCACGACGACTATGGCCGGCCGATCGAGAATGCCGAGCCGCAGCCCGCCGTCACGCACTATCGCCGCCTCGCCACCGTCGAGCTGCCGTTCGCCGTCGACCGCTATCCGGCTGCGCGCTATGCGCTCGTCGAGCTGCGCCCCGTCACCGGCCGCCGCCACCAGTTGCGGCGGCACCTGAAGCACATCGCGCATCCGATCGTCGGCGACGCCACCTACGGCAAGGGCCGCCACAACCGCTTCTTCGCCCAGCACTTCGGCTGCGACCGGCTGCTGCTGGCCTGCGTCGGAATGAGCTTTCGCCACCCGGCGACCGGCCAGAAACTGAGCGTCCACGCAAGCCTCAACGCATCCTTCGCCGCGCTCATCCACCGCTTTGGCTGGTCCGGCTCCGTGGCTCTCGCTAGAATCGGCCATCGCTCCTGTTCCGAACCCCGATGACCATCCGCCTCCACGCGCCGCTGCGCTCGCTCCAGTTCAAGCTGATGATGGCCATCATCGCCGTCACGCTCGGCTTCGTCTGGGGGCTGGCGATCTTCACGGCGACGCGCCTCGAAGCCCAGATCAAGACGGCGACGATGGACAAGCAGTTCGCCCTCACCCAGTACATCGCCGGGGAACTCGACCAGAAGGTCCGCGAGCGCCTCGACGGCCTGCAGGGCATCGCGGCGCGACTGGACGTTTCGCGCCTGAACGATGCGGCCTATCTGCAGGACTTCCTCGAAAGCCGCTTCGTCTTCCAGCAGCAATTCACCGGCGGCACCGCGATCATCGGCACCGACGGGCGGACGGTCGCCGACTTCCCGATCGTCCCCGGCCGGCGCGGCACGTGGTTCGGCGACCGCGACTACTTCAGGCAGGCGCAGTCCAGCCGCAAGCCGTTCATCGACAAGCCGATCATGGGCCGCGCGCTCAAGCGCCCGGTGATGACCATGAGCACGCCGCTGCTCGATGCCGGCGGCGAATTCCGCGGCGTCATGACCGGCATCGTCGACCTCACGGCGCCGAATTTCCTGGGCCTGATGACCCGACGCGAGATCCTTGGGAACTACGAGTTCTTCGTCATCTCGACCGAGAACCAGACCTTCATCAGCACCAGCGATCCGAAGCGCGTGATGACGCCGACGCCGGCGCCGGGCACCAGCGAAATCTACGACGCCCTGCTGGCCGGCTTCGAGGGCTCGGTGGTGGCGCGCAGTTCGCAGGGCATCGAGAAGCTCTATTCGGCCAAGCGCATGCCGACGACCGGCTGGGTCGTCGAGCTCGCGCTGCCGACCACGGCCGCCTTCGAGCCGGCGATCGGGCTGCGCAACGCGCTCTATGGGACAGCGACGCTGGCAAGCCTGATCGCCGTCCTCGTCGTCGGGCTCATCGCCCGGCGGCTGATGCAGCCGATCGCAGCCACCGCCGCCCGCATCGACGACATGTCGAGCGGCCGCAGCGCGCTGGAGCGACTGCCGGAAACCGGCGACGAGGAAGTGCGCCACCTGATCGCCAGCTTCAACCGCCTGACCGACCACATGCTCGCCCAGCAGGCGGAACTGCGCCACAACGAGATCCGCCTCGAGGAATCCCAGCGCATCGCACACGTCGGCAGTTGGGGATGGGACATCGTGACCGACGAGAACGTCTGGTCGGCCGAGACCTTCCGCATTTTCGGCCTCGACCCGCAAGGCACGGCGCCGGGATTCGACGCCTTCATCGCGCTGGTCGATCCCGAGGATCGTCAGCAGGTCATCGAGGCCAAGCAACGCGCGATCGCCGGCAGCACACCCTACCAGTGCGAATACCGGATACACCGTCCGTCGGGCGAGGTTCGCGTCGTGCGCAGCCAGGCGGAAGTGGTGCGCGACGCCGAGGGACGCCCGCTACGCATGGTGGGCATCAACGCCGACGTCACCGAACGCCGCCAGGACGAAGCGCGGCTGCGCGAGAGCGAGGCCACCTACCGCTCGCTGTTCGAGAACATGCTCAACGGCTTCGCCTACTGCCAAATGCTGTTCGAGGACGACAAGCCGATCGACTTCATCTACCTGGGCGTCAACGAGGCTTTCGGCACGCTGACCGGGCTGCACGACGTGGTCGGCAAGCGCATCACCGAGGTCATTCCCGGCGTGCGCGAGGCCGACCCCGACCTGTTCGAGACTTACGGGCGCGTCGCCCGCAGCGGCAAGCCGGAGCGCTTCGAGCTATACCTCTCGTCGCTGAGCATGTGGTTCTCGATCTCCGTCTATAGCCCGAAGGCGGACCACTTCGTCGCCGTCTTCGACGTCATCACCGAGCGCAAGGTGCAGGAGCGCCAGATCCTCGAACTGAACCGCACGCTCGAGTCGCGCGTGCGCCAGCGCACCGAGGACCTCGAACGCGCCAACCGCGAGCTCGAGGCCTTCTCGTACTCGATCTCGCACGACCTGCGCGCGCCGCTACGCGCCATCAACGGCTTTTCCCAACTCGTGCTCGAGGCCGAGCACGAGAAGCTGAACAAGGAAAGCCTGCACATGCTCGAGCGCGTCGCGCACAACGCGAGCCGCATGGGCGAGCTGATCGACGACATCCTCGAGTATTCGCGCTCGGGCCGCGCCGACATGAAGTCGACCAACGTCGACATGGGGCCGCTGGCGCATACCATCATCGAGCAGCTGCGCGACAACTACCCCAACACCGACTTCCATTGCGGCCCGCTGCCGACGGTGCGCGGCGACGCGACGATGCTGCGGCAGGTGCTGCTGAACCTGATCGAGAACGCCGGCAAGTTCTCGTCGCGGCGCGAGGACGCCCGCATCGAGATCGAGTGCGCCACGGCCGAGGGCGAGCACGTCTTCAGTGTGCGCGACAACGGCGCCGGCTTCGACATGCGCTACGCAGACAAGCTGTTCGGCATGTTCCAGCGCATGCACAGCGAGGCGCAGTTTCCCGGCACCGGCGTCGGCCTGGCCATCGTCAAGCGCCTCGTCGAGCGCCACGGCGGCCGCGTCTGGGCCGAATCGGAACGCGATCGCGGCGCAACTTTCTACTTCGCGCTGCCGCTTCCCCCCGGCTGACGCCGCCTCCACGCGGCAAGCCCCGCGAGTCCCGCCAGCAGCAGCGCCGTTGCGCCCGGCTCCGGAATCGGCGGCGTCGGCGACAACAGGAACGCATGATGCTGGCCGCCGATCAGGCCGCTGCCGGCGATCTGCCCCAGATCGTTGATGGCGACCGCCAGCAGGCCGCTCCATCCCGCCGCCGCGATCTCGGCCAGCAGCTCCAGGTCCGCCAGCGCGCCACCCTGGGGCGCCGTGACGAACGCATGCTGCGCACCGTCGGCGGTTTCCGAGATCCCGACGACCTGCCCCAGATCGTTCACGCCCGCCGGCATGGTGAATGAACCGCCGAGCGTGGCGAGGAACTGAAGTGCGCCGCCATCGGGCCCGGAGATGAAGCCGCCGCCAGACAGGCTGCGCCCGATCACCTGCCCGGCCTCGTTGATCCCCGTCGCCTCGAAGACGTCGGCACCTAGCGACTGGGCGCCGCTCGCCGCCGTCCAGAGGTAGCCGGCGCTCATCGCCACCTGGCCGCGGTCGTTGATGGCGACCGGTTCGCCCCAGGGCAAGGCGACCGGCTCGCCGGCGCCGATGGCGACGAAGCCGCTCGCGTTCGGCCCCGTCATGAAGGGATACGACGATGCGCCATCGCCACCTACGACCTGTCCCACGTTGTTGATGTCGGTCGGCACCTTGAAGCCGGCAGTCGCCTCGGAACCGCCGAGCGGCATCAGCCCGGCGCCGTTCGCACCGGTGACGAAGCCGGCCGGCGTATCGCCGAACAGCGGCGAGGTGCCGACGACGCGTCCGGCGTCATTCACGCCGAGCGCGATGCTGCCGGTCTCGCCGAGCTGGCCGAGGTCGGTCAGCGCGCCGCCGTTGGGCGCGCTGATGAAGGCGTGCGAGAAAGCGTACTGCTCGCCGGTCAGGGGATCGACGATCGTCGGCGCCGACTGCGCCGTGCCGACGACCTGGCCGAGGTCGTTGATGGCGGTCGCCATGCTGGTGCTGCCGCCGAAGGTACCGAGGTCGGAGATCGTCCAGGCGGCGGAGGCGAACGGCGCGACGCAGGCAAGCGCCGCGATGACGAGAAGCCGGAATCGCCGCATGTCGATCCTCCTGCGCGCATCGGATGCCGCAAGCATGACGCGGCGATGACGCCGGCGTCGGTGCGCGGCAGCACTCAGCGGCGGAGATTCAGCCAGTCGAGGGCGCCGGCCGCCGCATGGCGCCCGCCGGCGAAGCACGCCGTCATCAGGTAGCCGCCTGTCGGCGCCTCCCAGTCGAGCATCTCCCCGGCGCAGAAGGTGCCGGGGAGCACACGCAGCATCAGGCGCTCGTCGAGCGCCGCGAAGCGCACGCCGCCGGCGCTGCTGATCGCCTCGTCGAGCGGGCGCGGCGCGACCAGCCGCAGCGGCAACGCCTTGATCGCCGCGGCGAGGCGCGCGGGATCGTCGTAATCGGCGCGTGCCGCGCACTCGCGCAGCAGTCCGGCCTTGACGCCCTTGAGCCCGACGCGGCTCTGCAGGTGGCTTGCCATCGAGCGTGCGCCGCGCGGATGGGCGATCTCTGCCGTCAGGCGTTCGAGCGACTTGTCCGGCGCGAGGTCGAGCATCAGCGTCGCGCCGCCCTGCGCCTCGAGGGTGTCGCGCAGCGGCGCCGACAGCGCATAGACGAGGCCGCCTTCGACGCCCGTCGCCGTGACGACGAAGTCGCCCTGCCGCTGGTGCGTCCTGCCCTCGGCATCGACGCAAGAGGCGACCACGGACTTGACCGGCTCGCCGGCGAAGCGTTCGCGAAAATGATCGCTCCAGCTAACGTCGAAGCCGCAGTTCGCCGGCTTGAGCGGCGCTACGTCGACGCCTTGCGCAGCCAGCACCGGCACCCAGGCGCCGTCCGAACCGAGCTTCGCCCAGCTGCCGCCGCCGAGCGCCAGGATCGCTGCATCTGCCGTGACCGTCGTCTCGCCGGCCGGTGTCGCGAAGCGCAGCGCGCCGGCGTCGCCGCCGAGCCAGCGATGCCGCACATGGAACTTCACGCCGGCCGCGCGCAGCCGGTGCAGCCATGCGCGCAAGAGCGGCGCTGCCTTCATGTCGACCGGGAACACGCGCCCCGAACTGCCGACAAAGGTGTCGACGCCGAGGCCGCGCGCCCATTCCCGCAGCGCCTCGGCGTCGAAGCCGGCGAGCCAGCACGCGACCTCGGCGGCACGGGCGCCGTAGCGGGACACGAAGCGCTCGGCCGGCTCGCCGTGCGTGAGATTCAGCCCGCCCTTGCCCGCCATCAGGAACTTGCGGCCGACCGAGGGCATGGCGTCGTACACATCGACGCGCACGCCGCCGGCGCTAAGCACCTCGGCCGCCATCAACCCCGCCGGGCCGCCGCCGACGACGGCGACGCTGGGAATGCCGGCGGGCTCGCTCATGGACCTCAGCCGCGCGGCGCGGCGACGATGCGGTACTGCGCCGTCATCCGGTGCGTCTCGCCGGCGCGCAGCACGATGGCGTCGGCATCCGCGTTCGCGGTTTCGACGCAGACCATGTTCAGGTGGCCGTCGGGGCCGAAGTCGCCCATCTTCTCGGCCTTCGCCGTCCACGGATTCCAGACGATGGTCGAGCGGCTGCCGGTGCTGGTGATCAGTATCGTGCGGTCGAGCACGGGATCGAGGATGCCGCAGCAGCCGCGCGTGCCGAGGTAGATGCGGTCGGTCTCCTGCGTGAACACGACCGGGCCTTCCTGGCGCTTGCGCGCGCCGCCGTCGACCTTGTCGAGATAGTCGCAGCCGTCGAGGCCCGCGACCGTCGCCTTGCGGATGTCGCCAACCTGGAAGTAGGTGTGCAGCGCCTGCGTGAGCTTGAAGGACACGCTGCCGGTGTTGGTCGTCGCCAGTTCGACTTCGAGCTCCTGGCCGACGGTGACGATGTTGCGCACCTTGGACTGGTGCGGCCACTGCGCGCGCACCGTCTCGGTCTCGACGATCTCGAACTCGAGCCGGATGCGCGCATCGGGCAGCGCCTTGGTCTCGACCAGCCGCCACGGCGTCGTGCGCGCGAAGCCGTGGCCCGGGAACTTGGGATTGCTCTCGTGCGGCCCGAACCACGGCCAGCACACCGGCACGCCGCCGCGGATCGACTTGCCGGGCACGAAGCTGGCGAACTTGCTGAGCCAGATCAGCGGCTCATGGCCTTTCGGCTGGTAGCTCATCACATGCGCGCCCTGCAGCGCGATCGTCGCCTCGGCCATCGCCGTCTTGACCTGCGCGACGACCAGCCCGCCGGGCAGTTCCTCGAAGCGCAGGGCATTGGCGATGCCGAAGCGCCGGTTGAGTTCCTTGCTGTCTTGTCCCATGGAGGTCTCCTCGGTTGTGTGTTGTGTGTTTTTCTTGCTCAGCCGCCAAGCATCTCGATGGCATCGGCGGCGATTTCGCGTACGTCCGCGCTCTCATCCTGCAGGCGGGGCTCCAGCCACTGCTTCGCCTGCGCCTCCCCGGCGAGGCCGAGGTAGAAGCAAGCATCGGCACGCACCCGCGCATCGGCATGGCCGACGAGTTCCGCCAGCCGCGGCACCAGCGCCCGCAACGCCGGCTCCCCGGCATGGCGCTCGAAAACCACGCTGGCGCCGAGGCGGACATTGATGCTCGCTTCGGGATTGGCGACGATCGGCAACAGCTCCGCCAGCAACGCCGGCTCCGCCGCTACCTCAGCCTGCACCTTCGCCATGCCGCCGTCCATCAGCAGGATATGGAAGCGCTCGGCCATCGACAGGGCGGCGTCGCGCGGCAGCAGCGCACGCGGCGCGTAGGGATAGCCGGCGATCAACTGCGGAGAACCAGATTTGCGAGACGAGTTCGACGACGACATTACAGTCACGACCAGGATTCGTCGCGAAGCTTGTCCACCAATTCGTTCGTCACCACGCCACCACGCTGAGGAAGCGGGTGGAAGCCATTAATCGACACAGCCTCTTTGATCGCGTCGGTGCCTCGAACAGGCGAAGTAGGCGCGTCGTCAGTGAGCACGGAAGTCACGACTTCAGATGTGGCTTCCTCGCGAGACGATGCTTCGACAGGCAATGCTTTGTCATTCATTTTGGGCGGCGCTCATCGAGCGATGACTGATTAGCCGCGATGCTATCGCACGGGGAGAACTGTTGGAACGGAAATACTCGCCCCAGGCCCCCTTGGCCCTTAGCTTCCCCGCTTCATCGACTGTTCCGCCTGCCAGAGATCGTAGTTGGTCTGCATGTTCAGCCACGACTGGGCGTCAGTACCCAGCCCCGTCGCTCCCTCGTCGGCGAATCAGCGCCGGCCAGCGACACGCTTACAACCAGCGATGAAGTCCTTCGAACCTCGACGGCAATCTTCTTCGCGCGAAATGCCCTCATCCATTGCCCATGCTGCACCAGCGAGCTTATCTTCACTGGCGCTCCTTGCTGATGGAATGCCCTCATCCATTGCCGATACTGCGCGAGCAAGCTTATCTTCACTAGCGCTCCTTGCTGATGGCAGACCACCGCCGCGGCAACAAAGGTTGCGCAATAGCCGAACTACTTGGGGAACAGATGGAAATGGCTCCTCTGTCGGGCGCCAATAGTCCTCCGGATACATCCATTTTGGGTGCTTCCTCTTGAAAGTGTCGTAGCCGTTATACAGGCGCCCTCCCACCCTGCCGCTCCCTGTATTCGGTCCCGTCAGCAGCCAGACTTCTTTCGCCGTTGTTGTGCATTCACCCCTGAGCGCGCTCCAATAAACCTCACCCTCTCGTGATTCGGATGGCATCTCTGGGCCGAGCAATATCCCCCACTGTCTGATCGAGGTTGTACGGCGATAAAGCCTCCCTTTGCATGCGTTCAGAATTTCAGCGTCTGATTCGATATAAAGGTCGCTTCCGGAACTCTTGGAGACCACATGTTCTCCGAATTCGCCATGAAGGCTATTCCGGTAATCGACATAGAATCCATTGCGAGGAACGGAAACAGCGTCCGACGCAGAGTATTTATAGGTGGGCGAAATATTGAAGCGCGTACCGATGCGCATGCCGATGAGTTTCGCACGCAGGTACTTGTCGCCAAGTCCTCCCCACTGGTATTGACCCTCTTCTACATCACCGGTCCAGAGCCAAAGAGTTTGCGTAGGAAACGCCTTCGTGGATTGCCGTTCGAAGTCGGTACCGTTTGTCTGGAGCCGCAATTGAACGAGATCGCCAGCACGAATCGAAGGACCTGATCCTGGAGTCGATATTGAAATTGCGACGTCATTGCGAGGCCGAAAGTGCGGAGGATGATCTTCTCCCGCCTCGGCCCACGTTCCGATATCTACACTTTCGATGAAGTTACCGCATCCTGATAGGAACGCCGAAGTGCTGACCGTCAGTATCCATCTCATGTACTTACGCATCTTCCATCCCACTAGCGAGGTGCCACGGTTGACAACAAGTCGAACGCGCGCCAAACGATTTGAAGCGGTGTCGTCGACGTACATGTGCAACCGGCAGCATGACACAAAAATATCATGCGCCACTCCCGCACCCCGCAGCGACGATGTTGGCGATATGGATCACGAGCATTCACCGGTCGCACAATCCCTCACAAGCGCCGGCACCGCGAGGATAGGGGGCCTCGACCTGACGACTTGAACACCTAGGAGGAGGGGCGAGGCCCCCTGTCCTCGCGCCCCACCGCCGGCAGCAATCCCCCGCTTACTCTGGCTCCGCCCCGCCATGTCTGCGATAATGCTGCCTTGCGGCAATCGCCCGCCTTCATTACCTGCCTATCGCAGGAGCCTTCCCATGACTCAATCCGTCGATACCTTCGCGGGCCTCCAGTTGCCCGCTTTCCTGCTTTCTGCGCTCGCCGACGTCGGCTACGAGACGCCCTCGCCGATCCAGGCCGCCTGCATTCCGCCCCTGCTCGGCGGCCGCGACATCCTCGGCGAGGCCCAGACCGGCACCGGCAAGACCGCCGCCTTCGCGCTGCCGCTGCTGGCGCGCATCGACCTCGCCAACAAGACGCCGCAGGCGCTGGTGCTGACGCCGACGCGCGAACTGGCGATCCAGGTCGCCGAGGCGTTCCAGAAATACGCCCACCACATGCCGGGCTTCCACGTGCTGCCGCTGTATGGCGGCCAGAGCATGGTCGTGCAATTGCGCCAGCTCTCGCGCGGCGCGCACGTCATCGTCGGCACGCCGGGCCGCGTCATGGACCACCTCGAGCGCAAGAGCCTGGTGCTCGACAACCTCAAGTCGCTGGTGCTCGACGAAGCCGACGAAATGCTGCGCATGGGCTTCATCGACGATGTCGACTGGATCCTCGAGCACACGCCGGCGACGCGCCAGACGGCTCTGTTCTCGGCCACCATGCCGGAGCCGATCCGCCGCGTCGCCCATCGCCACTTGCGCGACGCGCAGGAAGTGAAGATCCGCTCGGCCACCTCCACCGTCGCCGCCATCAAGCAGTTCTACTGGCAGGTGCGCGGCGCCGACAAGCTCGACGCCCTGACGCGCATCCTCGAGGTCGAAGAGGACTTCGATGCCGCGCTGATCTTCGTGCGCACCAAGACCCAGACCGTCGAGCTCGCCGACAAGCTCGAAGCGCGCGGCTATGCCGCCGCGGCGCTCAACGGCGACATGACCCAGGGCCTGCGCGAGCAGGTGATCGAGCGCCTGAAGAACGGCATGCTCGACATCGTCGTCGCCACCGACGTCGCCGCGCGCGGCATCGACGTGCCGCGCATCGGCCACGTCATCAACTACGACGTGCCCTACGACACCGAGGCCTACGTGCACCGCATCGGCCGCACCGGCCGCGCCGGCCGCGCCGGCAAGGCGATCCTGTTCGTCGCCCCGCGCGAGGTGCGCATGCTGCGTGCCATCGAGCATTCGACGCGCCAGAAGATCGAGCCGATCAGCCTGCCGACGCGCGCCGCCGTCGCCGACCGCCGCGTCGCCCAGTTCAAGCAGCAGGTGCTCGACGCGCTGGAAGCCGAGAAGCTCGACTTCTTCATGGACGTGGTCGGCCAGCTCGAGGAAGAGCAGGACCTCTCCATGCACGAGATCGCCGCGGTGCTGGCCTACATGGCCCAGCGCGACCGGCCGCTGCGCCCCGAAGGCGCCGGCTGGCAGGACGAGCCGCCGCAGCGCGCCTATGAGGCGCCGCGCGAGACGCCGCGCCCGCGCCAGCACGAGACGACCTATCCGGCCGCCGGCGAGAATCGCGGCGAACCGGCCGCGCCGCGCAGCTTCGAGAAGCCGCCGCGCGAGAACCGCGACGAGATCCTCGCCCGCCGCCGCGCCTTCAGCGAAGGCTCGCTGCAGCGCTATCGCATCGAGGTCGGCCGCAACCAGGGCGTGACGCCGAAGGACATCGTCGGCGCCATCGCCAACGAGGGCGGCATCGAGGGCAAGTACATCGGCCAGATCCACCTCTTCGACGACTACAGCACCGTCGAGCTGCCGAGCCTGCCGGACGACATCATCGCCCTGCTCAAGCGCACGCGCATCCGCCAGGCGCAGTTGAACATCCGCCTGCTGGCGGCCGGCGAGTTCGACGAGAAGCGCGAGTTCAAGCCGAAGCCGAAGTGGCGCCCCGAGGGCGACGACCGGCGTCCGCCGCCGTCCTCCGACAAGCCGAAGTGGCAAGGCGAGAAGAAGTCCTTCGACGGCACCCGTCCGCCGAAGCCGCCCTACAAGTCTGAAGGCAAGGCGCCTTACAAGTCCGAAGGCAAGCCGCCCTACAAGGCGGAGGGCAAGCCGCCGTACAAGTCGGAAGGCAAGGCACCCTACAAGTCCGAAGGCAAGCCGCCGTTCGCCAAGGACGGCAAAAAGTTCGCCGGCAAGCCGGCGTTCGACAAGACCGCGAAGCCGAAGAAGCGCTACGACTAAGAGCCTATTTCAGTAGGTCACGCGCCCCGCGCCGTCCTGCTTTGGGATGCGATGCAAGGCGGAGGGAGCGCGGCATGGTCCTCCATGCAAGCGACCGACAACGACGCAGCGCGCCCAAAGCAGGGCGGCCCTCCGGGTTGGGCCAAGGGCGGGCGATCGCTTCGTTGCGCGGCTTGCGAATGGAACAACCATTCGCTGCGCCACGACGCCTCGCGCTCATCCCGCCCTTGACCCAACGCGGGATGCGCGACCTGCTGAAATAGGCTCCAGGCTAATGCGGCCGTCGCGCCTGCTGCCAGGCGATGACGGCTTGCGTCGACGTTGCGAAGACGCGCTCGCGCGTGTCTTTTGCCAGCGCCTGGTTCAGGGCGCCGAGCAGGCCCTGCGTCGTTTCCTGCGCGAGGCCGCTGGCCGCCAGCCCGTCGGCGAGGCAGCGGATCTGGATGTGCGCGAGCGCATCGGCGAGCAGCCGCCAGCCATGCTCCGGCATCAGCTTCAATAGCGCCAGCATCAGGCCGCCGAGCTTGTCTGCGATGCGCAGCGCCTCGTCGCGGTCCTCGCTGGCGATCATCGCGTGCCACAGCGCGAGATGGATGCCGCGACGCAGGTCCGCCTTGAAGTCGATGGCATCGGTCTCGCGCGCGTCGATGGCCGAGAAGCGCAGCGCGAAGCGCGCTTCCTCCTGCGGCGACAGCGCCGTGCGCAGGCCGCCGACGAGTTCGGTCACCGCCGGGATCGCCGCCAGGCCGAAGGCCTGGCTGTAGGCGACGCCCCACTGGTCGATGCCGTAGATCAGCAGTGCCAGCCGCATCGCGCGGCGCGCATCCTCGCCGCCCGCGGCCGACCAGTTGCGCAGGCGGCCGGCGAGCGCGGCGAGTTTCTCCTGCCGCATCGCATCGTCGTTCGCGAACGTCAGCCGGAAGGCTTCGGAAAAGGCGTCCTGCGCCATGCGTGCGGCGGTGCGCTGCGTGTCGCGGTCGGCCAGCGCAGCCAGCGTGTCTTCGGCCAGCGCCGTCGGTGTTTCGTTCATGTTCGGGGTCCGCAGCGGAAAGCTGTTATTGTCGCCGCAGACGGCGGTGCCGAAAAGCGGAGCGGTGGTCTTGCCGGTATAGCGGCAAAAACAGCCGCATTTCGTCGCTTCACTTGCCATGCGGGCGGGCCAGACTTCACAGCTTGGCGGGCCCGAAAGCATGGCACGCCGTATGCAAGTCGACAGTCAGGCAGCCCGCCTCGATGTCGCAAGGGAGACGAAAATGATCGTACGTCGCCGCACCTGGTTCTACCGTCTGGCTGGTCAGCGTTTCGCGCATGTCGTGAAGTTCAGCACCCCCGTTACCGCGGTCAAGGTGAAGGAAGCGCTGGGACGCACCGTCGGCATGCCGATCGAACTCTGGGGCCGCTCTTCCGCCTGAGGAGCGCAGTCCCGCAACGCTTGGTCCATTCCTGCCGGGCCGTCGAAAGAGGCTCGGCGGGATAGTTTGAATCCGCATGCAGATCTGGGTCGATGCCGACGCCTGCCCGGGCGTCATCAAGGAAATCCTCTATCGCGTCGCCGACCGGGTGCGCGTGCCGCTGCTCCTGGTCGCGAACCAGTGCCTGCGCGTGCCGCCCTCCCCGTTCATCCGCACGCTGCAGGTCGAAAAGGGTTTTGACGTCGCCGACAACCGCATCGTCGCCGGCGTCGCGGCCGGCGACCTGGTGATCACCGCCGACATTCCCCTGGCCGCCGCGGTGATCGACAAGGAGGCACACGCGCTCAATCCGCGCGGCGAGTTCTACAGCAGGGAAAACATCCGCCAGTTGCTCGACATGCGCAACTTCATGGACACGCTGCGCTCGAGCGGCGTCGAGACCGGCGGCCCAGCGGCTTTCGGGCAGTCGGAGCGACAGGCCTTCGCCAACCAGCTCGACCGCTTCCTGGCCCGCACGCGTTCCTGAGCGCCGCTCGCGCTACGACTCTTTCTCTGCGGCGGCATCCTTTTTCGGCGTGGCCAGTGCGCGCAGCCACGGATCGTCGCCGGGCGGCGCCGGCGGTTGCGGCTCGCCGGGTGCCGGCGCGACGGCGAGCTCCGCTTCTTCGAGCCCTTCCTTTTCCAGCCTCGCCATCACCGCTTCGATCCTGGCGACGCGCTCCTGGTGCTCGGTACGCAGTTGCACCCAGCGCGCCAGCCATTTCTCGAGCGTGTATCCCCGCCCTATCGAGCCCGCAATGACGAGCCCGAGAAATCCATAGCCGATCACGTCGAAAGCTCCGCCGAACAGCTCCGGCGCGTGGAGGACGCGCACGGCGAACCATCCGGCAATGGCGACGAACGCGACCAGCACGAAGCCGGGACCGGTGATATGAATCGTCTGCTCGGTCCGCAGCTTGGCCTCTTCGTCGCGGATGGCTTGGATCAGTCGGGATTTGAAGGGCATTGCGTGCTCCCTGTTCTTCAGTTGGCGCTTGGTTCGAGGCGCCGTGGTTCGATGTGGACGGTCTGCGCTCCGTCCGTCAGCCATACCTGCCCGTCCTGGATCGTGCATTGCAGGTCCATGCCGCGTTCGACGAGCGCTTCGAGCTCGGCCGATGCCTCCGGCGATACCGCCAGCACGCGCAGGTTGCCGAGGCGCGACAGCGCGGCGCCTTCCTTCTGCCACCAGAGATCGACCGTGCGCCCGCCGTAGGCGAGCAGCACCACTTCGTCGGCCTTGCCCGCCGCGCGGCGCAGCACGCGCTCGTCGGGCAGCCCGACCTCGATCCACAGCTTGACCTCGCCGGTGTAGTCCTTCAGCCACAGTGCCGGCTCGTCGGTGGTCGACAGGCCCTTGCCGAATTCGAGGCGCTCGTCGGCGAACAGCGCGAAGGCGAGCAGGCGCACCATCATGCGCTGGTCGGTTTCCGACGGATGGCGCGCCAGCGTCAGGCTGTGGGCCGCGTAGTAATGCCGATCAAGGTCGGAGACGTTGACGTTGGCCTTGAAGACGGTGGATTTGAGTGCCATTGGGGAGAGTCGCCTGCCTGCGCGTGGGCTTCGTGCTGAGCGGGAAGAAGACCCACCCGAGCGGGCCGGTAAGTTACCACGTTACGCAGCCGGCAATCGCGCCTCGGCGCGCCGGCAAAGTCATGCCGCCAGCGTGACCCGGTTGCGTCCGGCGGCCTTCGACCGGTAGAGCGCGGCATCGGCGCGGGCGACGAATTCGCTCGCCGATTCGCCGCCGCGGAGCCACGCGGCACCGACGGACACGGTGACGTTCGCGACCACCTCCTTGCTGTCCGAACGCTTGATGCGGCACTTCTCGACCGTGGAGCGAATTTTTTCGGCGACGTAGCGCGCGCCGTCCAGCGTCGTTTCCGGCAGCAGGATGCAGAACTCCTCGCCGCCGTAGCGCGCGGCCGTGTCCTTGCCCTTGACGTTGTCCTTGAGTATCTGGGCCACCGCGCGGATCACCTTGTCGCCGAAGACATGGCCGTAGTTGTCGTTCACGCGCTTGAAGTGGTCGATGTCGACGATCAGCAGGCTGGGACGGGTTTCCTCGGGATCATCACCCGACAGCCTTGCATCCAGCGCCAGGTCGAAACCGCGGCGGTTGACGAGCCCGGTGAGGCTGTCGGCCAGCGCATCTTCCCGCGCTCGCGTGACTTCCTGGCGCAGTTGCTCGATCTCGCGGCGGCTTTCGTCGAGGCGCCCCTTGAGCGCCGAGATCGAGGCCTGCATGTTGCGGCTGAGGCCGAGGATGACGTCGGCGCCGAGCTCTCGCGAATCCGCTTCCTCGGAGAGCTTCGCCAGCGCGTTGCCGAACTGGTCGGCATGGTCGCCGGCCTGCCGGGCCGATTGCGACATGTCGGCGAGCACCTTCTGGAAGCGGTCGCTGACGCGCTGCGCGAGTTCGTGGTCGAGGCCGGCGACGTGCTTGCGGAATATCTCGAAGGTCGCCTTCTCGTCGAGCGGGCTGCCGTCGCGGGTGTGCTCGTCGACGATCGTGCGCAGCGCGGAATTCGTTCCCGCCACGTACTCGTACCAGACGGCATAGCTGACCGGGTGCAGGGCGGCGGCCTGGCGCGACATCAGGGGCAGGGCCAAACGCAGGTATTCGGCACTTTTTTCGACGCTGTCGCGATACTCCATTTCACTCTCCCGCAGGACCTAAGGGAACCCTTAGCCGCGATTGTAGCGCGCGGCTCGCCGCGCGGCATCCGCTATCATTTCGCCCTTTCCGTATCGAAGAGGAATCGCCATGGGCCTGGTTTACGACGTCGAGGAAGCCGACTTCGAGCAGCGGGTGGTCGAGCGCTCGCACGAGGCGCCCGTGCTCGTCGACATCGGCGCCGAATGGTGCGCACCCTGCCGCGTGCTGACGCCGCGCCTCGAGCAGCTGGCGCGCGACTACGGCGGCGCCTTCCTGCTGGCCAAGGTCGATGCCGACGAGAACATGCGCATCGCCGGCCGCCACCAGGTGCGCGGCTTTCCGACCGTGATCGCCTACGTGCGCGGCACCGCGACGGCGCGCTTCCACAGCAACCAGAGCGAGAGCTTCCTGCGCCAGTTCATCGACGACGCCATCGCCGCGCATGCTGCCGGCGACGCGCTCGGCGACGCCGTGCCGCAGCCGGCCTGAATTCCGCCATGCCTGTCTTCGCCATCGACGACAAGCGACCGCAGCTCGCGCTCGGCAGTTGGGTGGCGCCGAACGCAACCGTCATCGGCGACGTGCGCCTCGCAGAGAACGCGAGCGTCTGGTGGAACGCCGTGCTGCGCGGCGACAACGACCCGATCACGATCGGCGAGAACACCAACATCCAGGACGGCTCGGTGCTGCACACCGATGCCGGCGTGCCGCTGACGCTGGGCCGCGACGTCACCGTCGGTCATCTCGTCATGCTGCACGGCTGCACGGTCGGCGACGGCTCGCTGATCGGCATCAAGAGCGTGATCCTCAATCGCGCCGTCATCGGCAGGAACTGCCTGATCGGCGCCAACACGCTGATCCCCGAGGGCAAGGTGATTCCCGACCGCTCGCTGGTGATGGGCTCGCCGGGAAAGGTGGTCCGCGAACTCACGGACGAGGAAGTGGCGCGGCTGCTGGCGTCCGCCGCGCACTACGTGGAGAACGCGCGCCGCTACGCCGCGCGTCTGCAGGAAATCCGCTGAACGCAGAGCCTATTTCAGTAGGTCGCGCGCCCCGCGCCGCCCTGCTTTGGGATGCGATGCGAGGCGGAGGAAGCGCAGCATGGTCCCTCCATGCAAGCGACCGACAACGAAGCAGCGCGCCCAAAGCAGGACGGCCCTCCGGGTTGGACCAAGGGCGGGCGATCGCTTCGTTGCGCGGCTTGCGAATGGAACAACCATTCGCTGCGCCACGACGCCTCGCGCTCATCCCGCCCTTGGCCCAACGCGGGGTGCGGGACCTACTGAAATAGGCTCAGGGTGCCTTCTGCGGCACCTGGACGAAGACCTCGCCGTCCTTGATCAGCCCCAGCTCGAAGCGCGCGCGCTCCTCGATGGCGCCGTAGCCGGTCTTGAGGTCGCGCACTTCGGCGTCGAGGCCGGCGTTGCGCTGCTCCAGCTTGGCATTGACCTCGCGCTGCCCCTTGAGCTGGCGCTCCATGTCCCAGACCCGGAGCCAGCCGCCCTTGCCCAGCCACAGCGGATACTGCAGCAGGACGATGAGGGCGACGAGCACCAGGGTGGGCCAGCGCATCGCTGGGAAACGGACTTACTTGCGCAGGTTGTAGAAGGTCTCGATGCCCGGGTAGCTGACGGAATCGCCGAGGTCTTCCTCGATGCGCAGCAGCTGGTTGTACTTCGAGATGCGGTCCGAGCGCGAGAGCGAGCCGGTCTTGATCTGGCCGGCGTTGAGGCCGACGGCGATGTCGGCGATGGTCGAGTCCTCGGTCTCGCCCGAGCGGTGCGAGATCACGTTGGTGTAGCCGGCGCGCTTGGCCATCTCGACGGCAGCAAAGGTTTCGGTGAGCGTGCCGATCTGGTTGATCTTGATCAGGATGGAGTTGGCGATGCCCTTCTGGATGCCTTCGCGCAGGATCTTCGGATTGGTGACGAAGAGGTCGTCGCCGACGATCTGCACGTTCTTGCCGAGCTTGTCGGTCAGCAGCTTCCAGCCGTCCCAGTCGCCTTCCGCCATGCCGTCCTCGATGCTGACGATCGGATACTTGCCGGCCAGCGTGGCGAGGTAGTCGGTGAAGCCTTGCGAGGTCAGTTCGAGCTTCTCGGACGCCAATACGTACTTGCCGTCCTTGTAGAACTCCGAGCTGGCGCAGTCGAGGCCCAGCATGACGTCCTGGCCGGGCGTGTAGCCGGCCGTCTCGATGGCCTTGAGGATCAGCTCGATGGCCTCGTCGTTGCCGGCGACGTTGGGCGCGAAGCCGCCTTCATCGCCGACGGTGGTCGGGTAGCCCTTCTTGTCGACCAGCTTCTTCAGGTGGTGGAACACCTCGGCGCCGCAGCGCAGCGCTTCGCGGAAGCTCTTGGCGCCGACCGGCAGGATCATGAATTCCTGGATGTCGAGGTTGTTGTTGGCGTGCGCGCCGCCGTTGATGACGTTCATCATCGGCACCGGCATCTGCATCGGGCCGCTGCCGCCGAAGTAGCGGTAGAGCGGCAGGCCGGCCTCTTCCGCGGCGGCCTTGGCGACGGCCATCGAGACGGCGAGGATGGCGTTGGCGCCGAGGCGCGACTTGTTGTCGGTGCCGTCGAGGTCGATCATCGCCTTGTCGATGAAGGACTGCTCCTCGGCGTCGAGGCCGATGATGGCCTCGGAGATTTCGGTGTTGACGTTCTCGACCGCCTGCAGCACGCCCTTGCCGAGGTAGCGGCCCTTGTCGCCGTCGCGCAGCTCGATCGCCTCGCGCGAGCCGGTGGACGCGCCGGACGGCACTGCCGCGCGGCCCATGACGCCCGATTCGAGCAGGACGTCGGCTTCGACGGTGGGGTTGCCGCGGGAATCCAGAATCTCGCGGGCGACGACATCAACGATGGCACTCATGTTGGCTTCCTTGTGAATAGGTGAATCAATAACCTTCGACCAGCAGCATCTGGAAATCGGACACGCCGTCGCGCGCCTTGCGGGCGACCTGATATTCGGGCGAGTCGTAGAACGCTTTCGCGACGGCCATGCTCGGGAACTCGACGATCACCATGCGCTGCGGCCGCCAACCGCCTTCGAGCACCTCGAAGTCGCCGCCGCGCACGATGTAGCGGCCACCGAACTGCTCGACGACCGGGCCGGCGAGACGGCGGTATTCGGCCATTGCCTCGGGCTTGTCGCTGATGGTGTTCACGACGAGGTAGGCCGGCTTGCTCACCGCTCGAAGTCCGCGAAAGCAAGGGTCGCCACCGCATCCCAGGCCTCGAGCACGGGCAGGTGCGCCGGATGCTCGAAGTAGCCGTGGAGAGCGGCTTCGTCGTCGAACAGCGCGTGCAGCGCGTAATCGGCGGCAAGGGTGTCTGCGGTCGTGTTGCGGCCGTGTTCCCAGCCGCGGATCGCGGGAATATGCTTCGGCAGCGCGTGCATGGCGGAGATCGCGTGCATCACGCGCGGGTCGTCCATCGCGATCCCCGGCTTCAGCGTGAAGAGCACGAGATGGGCGATCATTACCGGCTCGCCATGCCTCGCTGCTTGACGAGCGCGTCGAGCTCCTTGATATCCTCTAGCAGGTTCAGCAGCTCGGGCAGCGGCCATGCGTTCGGGCCGTCGGACAGCGCCTGGTCGGGATCGGGGTGCGTCTCCATGAACAGGCCGGCGATGCCGACGGCGACCGCCGCGCGCGCCAGCACCGGCACGAACTCGCGCTGGCCGCCGCTCTTGTCGCCCTGCCCGCCGGGCAGTTGCACCGAGTGCGTGGCGTCGAACACGACCGGACAGCCGGTCTCGCGCATGATCGCCAGCGAGCGCATGTCGGAGACGAGGTTGTTGTAGCCGAACGAGGCGCCGCGCTCGCAGACCATCAGGTTGTCGGCGCCGCCGTTGGCTTCGCGCGCCTTGGCGATGACGTTCTTCATGTCGCCCGGCGCCATGAACTGGCCCTTCTTGATGTTCACCGGCTTGCCGGACGCGGCGCAGGCCTGGATGAAATCCGTCTGGCGCGCCAGGAAGGCCGGCGTCTGCAGCACGTCGACGACGGCCGCGACGGCCGCCACCTCGGCCTCGGTATGCACGTCGGTCAGCACCGGCACGCCGATCTGCTTCTTCACGTCGGCGAGAATGTCGAGCCCCTGCTCCATGCCGAGCCCGCGGAAGGACTTCGACGAGCTGCGGTTGGCCTTGTCGTAGGACGACTTGTAGATGAAGTGCATGCCCAGCGCGGCGCAGATCTCCTTGAGCTGGCCCGCGGTGTCGAGCGCGAGCTGGCGCGACTCGATCACGCACGGCCCGGCGATCAGGAACAGCGGCCGCTCGAGGCCGGCTTCAAAGCCGCAGAGCTTCATTTGCCGCCCTGCTTGCGCGCCAGCGCCGCCTGAACGTAGGCGATGAACAGCGGATGCCCGGCGCGCGGGTTGCTGGTGAATTCCGGGTGGAACTGGACGCCGAAGAACCAGGGGTGCATCGCCGTCGGCAGTTCCATCATCTCGGGCAGGTCCTCGGTTGGCGTGCGCGCCGAGATAACGAGGCCGGCGGCCTCGAGCTTCGGCACGTAGACGTTGTTCACCTCATAGCGGTGGCGGTGGCGCTCGTTCACTTCCTTGCCATAGACCTTTGCCGCCAGCGTGTCGGGCTTGATCGGGCAGCGCTGCGCGCCCAGGCGCATGGTGCCGCCCATGTTCGACTGCGCATCGCGGCGCTCGACCTTGCCCTCGCGGTCCATCCACTCGGTGATCAGCGCCACTACCGGATGCGGCGTGTCGGCGTCGAACTCCGTGCTGTTGGCCTTGTCCAGACCTGCGACGTGGCGCGCGAACTCGATCGTCGCCAGCTGCATGCCGAGGCAGATGCCGAGGTACGGCACCTTGTTCTCGCGCGCATAGCGGATCGCGGCGATCTTGCCCTCGGTGCCGCGTTTGCCGAAGCCGCCGGGCACCAGGATCGCGTCCATGCCGGCGAGGCTGGCGGTGCCGTCCTTCTCGATTTCCTCGGAGTCGAGGTAATGGACGTTGACCTTGCTGCGCGTGTGAATGCCGGCGTGCACCAGCGCCTCGGTCAGCGACTTGTACGACTCGGTGAGGTCGACGTACTTGCCGACGAAGGCGACGTCGACCGTGTGCTGCGGATGCTCGAGCGCGTCGATGAGCCCCTTCCACACCGACAGGTTCGCCGCCTTGGCAAGGATGCCGAGCTTGTGGCAGACGATCTCGTCGAGCATCTGGTCGTGCAGCATGCCGGGGATCTTGTAGATGCTGTTGGCGTCGAGCGCCGCTATCACCGCCTCGGGCTGGACGTTGGTGAACAGCGCGATCTTGCGGCGCTCTTCCTCGGGAATGTCGCGGTCGGCGCGGCACAGCAGGATGTCGGGCTGGATGCCGATCTCGCGCAGTTCCTTCACCGAGTGCTGCGTCGGCTTGGTCTTGAGCTCGCCGGCCGTCGGGATGTAGGGCAGCAGCGTGAGGTGGATGTAGCAGGCGTTCTGCTTGCCTTCCTCGAAGCCCATCTGGCGAATCGCCTCGAGGAACGGCAGCGACTCGATGTCGCCGACCGTGCCGCCGACTTCGACGATGGCGACGTCGGCACCTTCGGCGCCGCGTTTGACGTAGATCTTGATCTCGTCGGTGATGTGCGGGATGACCTGCACGGTCTTGCCGAGATACTCGCCGCGGCGCTCCTTCTTGATCACCGACTCGTAGATCTGGCCGGTGGTGAAGTTGTTGCGCTTGCCCATCTTGGCGCTGGTGAAGCGCTCGTAATGGCCCAGGTCGAGGTCGGTCTCGGCGCCGTCTTCCGTCACGAACACTTCGCCGTGCTGAAACGGCGACATGGTGCCGGGATCGACGTTGATGTAGGGATCGAGCTTGAGGTGGGTGACCTTGATGCCGCGCGACTCGAGGATGGCGCCCAGCGATGCGGCGGCGATGCCTTTGCCCAGACTGGACACGACGCCGCCCGTGACGAATACGAATTTGACCATGAGACTACGGGTGCTGGAAAGCCGCATTATAGCGAAAAGGTTTGTCGCGCCGCGCGTGATTCGGCGGCTTCGATGCGAGCGTCAAACAGCCTTTGCCGACGGGGCCTGCGGGCTGCTTTCCGGCGCGGCCAGCCACTTGCGCAGCACGGCCAGCAGCCCTTCTGCGTTCAGCGGCTTGGTCAGGAAGTCGTCCATGCCCGCGGCCTGGCAGCGCTGGCGATGCTCTTCGAAAGCGTCCGCCGTCAGGGCGACGATCGGCACGCGCGGACGGCGATGCTCGGCCTCCCAGGCGCGGATGCGCTGCGTCGCCTCGTAGCCGTCGAGCACCGGCATGCGGACGTCCATCAGCACGATGTCCGGCGCCGCGCCTTCCGCGATCGCGGCGACGCCCTGCGCGCCGTCCTCGGACAGGATGACCGCCATGCCGAGCTTCGCCAGCAGCGTCGCGATGACCTTGCGGTTGGTCGCATCGTCGTCGACGACCAGCACCCGTCCCGACAGGCTGCCGCGCGCGGCGGCGATGGCCGAGCGTCCCGCGTCGTCTGGATTTTGCTCAGCCGCAGGCAGCCCGACGCGAACGCGGAACCAGAAGCGCGACCCCTTGCCGGCCTCGGTCTCGACGTCGGCGTCGCCGCCCATCAGGCGTGCCAGGCTGCGCACGATCGACAGCCCGAGCCCCGTGCCGCCGTATTGCCGCGTCGTCGAACTGTCGGCTTGCGAGAAGGGGCTGAACAACAGGTGCAGCTTGTCTGCGGGCACGCCGCTGCCGGTGTCGGAGACAGAGAACTCGAGCGTCGCCGCCGTCTCGTCGTGCGTCGCTTCGCGCGCCTCGACGCGCACCTGCCCGCTGCCGGTGAACTTGACGGCGTTGTTCACCAGGTTCGTCAGCATCTGCGTCAGGCGACGGGCATCGCCGCGATAACGCCGGCCGGCCGGCCCGTGCCAGCGCGCCGCGAGTGCGAGGCCCTTGCGCTCCGCGGCTTCCCCGAACAACGTGCTGACGCCCGCCACGACGTCGGCAGGATCGAACGGCGCCGAGTCGAGCTCCACCTTGCCGGCTTCGACCTTGGAGAAGTCCAGGATGTCGTTGAGGATCGCGAGCAGGTTCTCGCCCGAACGATGGATCGTGCGCGCATAGTCGATGCGGTCGCCGTCGTTGACCTCGCGATCCATCAGCAATTGCGCCATGCCGAGCACGCCGTTCAGCGGCGTGCGTATCTCGTGCGACATCGTCGCCAGGAACCGACTCTTGGCGGCATTGGCCGCTTCCGCCGCCTCCTTCGCCTCGTAGAGCGCCAGTTCGCCCGCCCGCTGCGCCGCCAGCGTCGCCTCGAGTTCGCGCCGCGATTCCTCGAGCCGCTCGATGGTGCTGCCGAAGAGCCCGGAGAAACGCATGGTCAGCATGCCGATGGTGAAGAACAGGATGACGTAGGCGCCGGCGAGCACCACCGGCGACGGCGCCGTCGCCGGCGTCGGCCCCGCGATCACGCCGGCGGCCTGCGCCCACAGCAGCCCGAGCACGGCGGCAATGCCCACGCCCGCGGTCGCCAGCGCCGCGACCGGCCGGATCATGAAGCCCATCAGCATCACGACCACCGCGAGCAGCGGAATGCCGGCGGAATTCACGCCGAGCTGCAGGAACACCGGCATAACCATGAGCACGGCGAACAGGGCGACGCCGAAGGTTGCGGCCGCGCGCCGGACGTACCCGCGCCGCGCCATGACATAGGCGAACAGCGAAATCAGCGCCACTACCGCGGCCAGTCCGAGGCGCGCGAAGCGCGCTTCCGGCGCCACGCCCGGCGTCGGCGTCAGCAGCACGAAGGCGAGGATCGCCCCGACCGAAACGACGCCCATGACCAGCGACGTGACCTTGACGACCGAGGCGTTCAGACGGTCGCGCAACTGGTTCATGTCGTCGTGCCGCATCGCGTCAGAACCTCAGGCCGACGACCAGCGTCGCGGCATCGCGATCCCTGGCGTTGTCGTAGACGCCGCCCCAGACCTGCAGCCATGCGAACTCGGCGAAATAGCGCGACCCGATCTCCCCGCGCAGCGAAAGCGTCGCCACCTTGCGCCCTTCGCTGAACACGCCGTCGGGCGACCAGCCGCGCACATCGTGCCCATAGAGGATGCCGGGCTTGAGTTCGACGCCGTCGATCGCGCCGGGGTACGACAACTCGGCGCGCAGGCGGTAGCCCCAGGAGCGGGTCGTGACGAACCCGCGGCTGGTGCAGGTGATGCTCGATCCCGTGCAAGCGGAGCCCGTCACCGGCCCGGAGCCGAAGACATCGGAACGACCGTAGCGGCGCACGGCGGCGTCAGGCAGGCGACCGACATGCTTGATGCCGATTTCGCCGCTGAGCATCGCGGCCTCAGCGCCGAAGATGCCCGGGCGCCGTGTGCTCGCGGCCAGTTGCAATTGCGTCACCGGTTTTCTGTCGTAGCCATGGTAAGTCGCGCCGACGGACGTCGCGTTGGCGTCGGCGCGCAGCAGCCCAGCCGAATTCGAGGCGAAGGCAGCCAACATGTCGAGGCCGTTGAGTTGGATCGGCTGGTTCGGCCTGTGGGTCAGTTCGCCGCGGATGGTCGCGCCGGGCAACCGCGTCGCGAAATCGAGCGCGACCATCCGGATACGCTCGGGATACTCGAACAGGAAACGTGCGTCCGAAACGAAAGGCCCCACGACGGCGCCCTTCACCATGCTGCCGAAAGGCATGCGGCTGTGGTACTGCGAGGCCGTGGCGCCGAAGATCGTCGCCAGCGACTCGACGCGATAGCTGACTAAAGCACCGAACTGGCCAGAGCGGGCAACGTCTGGAGCCGACGCGCGAGTAATCGAACCGGCGGCGCTGCGGTCGTTGCCAGCCTGCGCGACCCAGATGCGGTCGCAGCCCGGCGCCACGAAGTCGGCGGTCGAATAGAACGTACCGCAAGGCACATGGACGCTCGGCTCGAAACCAAACTGGCTGAAGGCCTCGAACGCCAGGGCCGGCGACGCATCAACCCGCGCATGCAGCGCCGGGAACGCCACCCTCGTTTCCTCCGCCAGCGCGCCCGGCCGCCGCATGGCCGGCGCGTCGGTGGGATTGATATCGGCAACGCCGCCGCCGATCAAGAAGCCGCCGCCCCACGGCAGCGTCTGGCGGCCCAGCTTGATCTGCAGCGGCGCGCCGCGAACGTCGAAGCGGCCGTCGGCATAGGCGTCCTCGATCGCGGCGCCCGAGAAGCGCGCACGACCCGGAGAGCCGGCCTCGCTGAGCGGCTGTCCCGCGGCATAGCCGTTGGGCGCATGTCCCCACGGCATGCCTGCGTCGGCGAGGATGAAGTCGTGCCAGACCTTGATGCGCGTGAACACCGCAAGGTCGCGATGGCGCGCGCGGACGTCGACGTAGCCCTTGAGCACCGTCGACACGGCGTCGCCCTTGTCGAAGTTCAGGTTGCCGTCATCCTGGTTGCGCCCGCCCGGCGCGGTGCCGGCGACGCCGATCAGCGAACTGTTGTTGTTCCACAGCAGCGCCGCGTCGCGCGCTTCGGTGCGCACCGCAGTGCCGAGCGTCAGCGCGCCGCGAACGTCGAGCACGGCCTCGCCGAGCGGAAACTCGGCACAAAACGCGGCGGCCGGCAGCAGCGCCAGCGCCGCGATGCCGCTCAGCGGGAGGATTCGTGGGCGCCGTCGGTTCACGAGTCCGGGAACCGGCGGCTACTTGAGGAACTGCTGATTGACTTCCTTGAACAGCGGCGTGCCCGCTTCATGGAGCCACTCGAAGGCCACCATCTCGCGCGAGACGACGTCGATGCCGTGGTCGCGCATGCGCTGGAGCGCCAGCGCCTTGTCCGCCGGATTGCGCGAGCCGACGGAGTCCTCGACGACATAGACTTCCTTGCCGTGCTGCTTGAGGTCGAGCACGGTCTGCAGCACGCAGACGTGGGACTCGATGCCGCAGACCACCATCTGCCGGCGCTCGTGTCCGGCGAGCGAAGTCAGGCAGCGGCCGGCGACGCAGGAGAAGTGCATCTTCTCGCCGACGCTTCCCTTCGGCAGCAGCGCCGCGAGTTCGGCGTGCGTGTGGCCGATACCCTTCGGGTACTGCTCGGTCGCCATCACCGGCACGCCGATCTTCTGCGCCACCCTGACCAGCCATTCGACGTTCTCGAGCACGCGCTGCCAGTCGTGGATGTGCGGCAGCAGGCGTTCCTGGACGTCGATGACGAGAAGGGAGGAATCGTGGGCGTTCATCAGCATGGGCGGGGCTCCGATTGTGGCCGCGATTATCGCATTTCAGCAGAAGTCGCGGCTCGCCGTCGGCAGGCGTCCGAGCAGGTCGGTGTGGTCGAACAGGCGCTTGGCCAGCAGGTGCACGACCTCGCCTTCGCGCTGCAGCACGCCCATGACGCCGAGCAGGCGCGCGCCGAGCAATTCGCGGCGCTGCCGTTCGGCCAGCGTGCCGTGGACGATGACGTTGGTCAGCCCGGTCTCGTCTTCCAGGGTGACGAAGATCACGCCGCTCGCCGTGCCCGGCCGCTGGCGGCAGGTGACGATGCCGGCGGCGCGCGCCGGGCGGTTGTGCTCGTACTCGCGCAGCCGCCCCGCCGTGTCGTAGCGCCAGCGATCGAGATGGCGGCGCAGCAGCAGCAGCGGATGGCGCCCGAGCGTGAGGCCGATGTGCGCATAGTCGGCGACGAGGTCCTCGCCCTCCGACGGGCTCGGCAGCGCCGGCGCTTCCTCCGCGGCCGGGGCGTCGAACAGCAGGTCGCGTTGCACCGGCACGGCGGCCGCGGCCCAGGCGGCGTGGCGGCGATGGCCGGCGAGGCGCGCGAGCGCGTTCGCCGCCGCCAGGGCGTCGAGATCGTCGCGCGCGAGTTCCGCGCGGCGGGCGAGGTCGACGACGTCGGCGAACGGGCGCTCGCAGCGCGCCGACTCGATGCGCCGTCCCGCCGCCTCGCCGAGGCCCTTGACGCGATGCAGGCCGAGGCGCACGGCATCGCCGGCCATCGCCGTTTCCCAGCCGCTCGCCATGACGTCGGGCGGCAGCACCTCGACGCCGTGGCGTCGCGCGTCCTGCACCAGTTGCGAGGCCGGATAGAAACCCATCGGCTGGGCGTTGAGCAGGCCGACGAGGAAGGCGGCCGGCTCGTGGCGCTTGAGCCAGGCCGAGTCGTACGAGAGCAGCGCGAAGCTCGCCGCATGCGATTCGGGGAAGCCGTATTCGCCGAAGCCCTCGATCTGGCGGAACAGCGCCTCGGCGAACTCCCGTTCGTAGCCGCGCTGCGCCATGCCGGAGAGCAGCTTGTCGCGGAACGGCCCGAGGCCGCCCTTGCGCTTCCACGCCGCCATCGCGCGCCGCAACTGGTCGGCCTCGCCGGGCGTGAAGCCGGCGGCGACGATGGCGAGTTGCATCGCCTGTTCCTGGAAGATCGGCACGCCGAGCGTGCGCCCGAGCACGCCCTTCACGGCTTCCGACGGATAGCTCTCGGGCTCGAGGCCCTGGCGGCGCCGCAGGTAGGGATGAACCATGTTGCCCTGGATCGGCCCCGGCCGAACGATCGCGACCTGGATCACGAGGTCGTAGTAGCGGCGCGGCTTCAGCCGCGGCAGCATCGCCATCTGCGCGCGCGACTCGATCTGGAACACGCCGATGGTGTCGGCCCGGCAGATCATGTCGTAGGTCGCCGCGTCCTCGGCGGGGATGTCGGCCAGGTCCATCGGCCGGCCGGTGCGCCGCGCAATGCAGTCGAACGCGCCGCGGATGGCCGTCAGCATGCCGAGCGCCAGCACGTCGACCTTCATCAGGCCGAGCGCGTCGATGTCGTCCTTGTCCCACTGGATCACCGTACGCTCGTCCATCGCCGCGTTCTCGATCGGCACCAGGCGATCGAGGCGCGAGCGCGAGATGACGAAGCCGCCGACGTGCTGCGACAGGTGGCGCGGGAAGCCGCGCAGCAGCTGCGCCAGCGCCAGCCATTTGACGACGCGCGGGCTGGCGGCGTCGAGGCCGACTTCGGCGAAGCGCTCCGGCCATTGCTCGGGGCTGTCCCACCAGGCGAGGTTGGCCGTGAGGGCGTCGATGCGGTCGATGTCGATGCCCAGCGCGCGCCCGGCGTCGCGCAGCGCCGAACGGCTGCGGTAGCCGATCACCGTCGCCGTCAGCGCCGCGCGTTCGCGTCCGTACTTGCGGTAGATGTACTGAACCACTTCCTCGCGGCGCTGGTGCTCGAAATCGACGTCGATGTCCGGCGGCTCGTTGCGCTCCTTCGAGATGAAGCGCTCGAACAGCATGTCGACGCGCGCCGGATCGACGGCCGTGATGCCCAGCGCGTAGCAGACCGCCGAGTTGGCCGCCGAGCCGCGCCCCTGGCAGAGGATCTTCTCGCGCCGCGCGAAGGCGACGATGTCGTAGACGGTCAGGAAATACGGTTCGTACTTCAGCTCGGCGATCAGCGCCAGCTCGTGCTCGACCTGGGCGCGCACCTTCTCCGGCACGCCCTGCGGATAGCGCGCAGCGAGCCCGCGCCCGACCTCCTCGCGCAGGTACTTGGCCGGCGTGCGGCCGTGCGGCACGATCTCCTCCGGATATTCGTAGCGCAGCTCGTCGAGCGAGAACGCGCAGCGGTCGGCGATCGCGCAGGTTTGCGCCAGCAGTTCCGGCGGATAGAGCCGCGAGAGCGCGAGGCGCGAGCGCAGGTGGCGCTCGCCGTTGGGGAACAGCGCCTCGCCGGCGCGATCGACCGAGGTCCGCAAGCGCAGCGCCGTCAGCACGTCCTGCAGCGGACGGCGCGAACGATCGTGCATGTGCACGTCGCCGGCCGCGGCCAGCGGCACGCCGCGTTCAACGGACAGTGCCTGCAGTCGGGCGAGATGGGCGGCATCATTGGCGCCGAGGAAACGCCCGTAAGCGATCCAGCCGCGTTGCGGAAAGTGCCCGGCGAGCCAGCGCGCATCGGCCTCGCAAGCATCGGCCGGCGCGATCCAGAGCGCCAGGCAGTCGGGCACGCCCGCGCCGTCCCAGCCCTCGAGGTCCTTGCGCGAGAGCACATAGGCGCCCTTCTCCGCCCGCCGCCGCCCCAGCGTTATCAGCGCCGAGAGGTTGCCGTAGCCGGCGCGGCTCTGCGCCAGCAGCACGATGCGCATGCCGTCGACGAGCGTGAATTCGCTGCCGAGGATCAGCTTGACCCCGGCCTCCTTCGCCGCCTGGTGCGCGCGCACCACGCCGGCCAGCGAGCATTCGTCGGTGATCGCCAGCGCGCGGTAGCCAAGTTCCGCCGCGCGTCCGACGAGTTCCTCGGCATGCGAGGCGCCGCGCAGGAAGCTGAAGTTGGAAACGCAGTGGAGCTCGGCGTAGCCGGGAAGCTCAGGCGAACCAGCCATGCAGGAACCATCCTCCGGGCGGACGCAGTTCTCGGAACACCCAGGCCCAGCGCGCGTCGGCGGTGAGCGCGACGAAGTAGTCGCGGCGCGCATCGCCCGCGGCTTCGCCGGCGTCCCACCAGCCGGACTCGATGCGCTCGGGGCCGGCGAGCAGGCGCAGCGGACCGTTGCGCCAGGGCCGGCCGTCGCGCTCGGGCAGGGGCTCGGGCCGCGGCAGCAACCAGAAGGGGCGCGGGCCGGCGGCTTCGGCATCGGCTTCCCGGCCCTCTCCCACGGCCTGCGTCGCGCACTCGGGGCGATGGTCGGCAACGCAGGCGATGCCATGCACAGGCGCCTCGCCGAGCCGTGCGCGCAGGCGCTCGACGAGCGCGGCCATGCCGGCCATGCCGCCGCCCGCTGTGTCGAACAGCGCCGCGCTGGCGCCGGGCAGCGCCTCGACGGCGTCGACCTCGAGCCGCAGGTTTTCGACCGGCGCGACCAAGGCCATGCGTTCGAGGCGTTCGCGCAGCACGCGTTCGAGGCGCGCGCCGTCGCGCGTGATGGCGGCGAAGCGCAACTCGACGTCGGTCGGCGGCGCATCGCGGTGCTCGAGGCGCAGGCGGCAGGACTGGATGCCGGCCTGGTGCGCCGCCAACCAGCCGGCGAGCGCGGTGGTCAGGCGGCGCGCGGCGAACAGCAGCGAGGCGGCGTTGTCGACGGGCGCCGGCAACTCGATGCCCTGCGCGAAGCGTTCGGGAAACACGAAATCGCGCCGCGGATCGGGCGCTTCGCCATAGGCACGTGCCAGCGCCAGCACCGCGGCGGCGCCGATGCGCTTCGCCAGTGCAGCCTGCGGCAGGCGGCGCGCCTCGCCGAGGCGGCGCACGCCAAAGCCGGCGAGCAATTCCTGCGTCGCCGGCGGCAGGTCGAGCGACATCAGCGGCAACGCGTCGAGCACGGCGCCGAGGCCGGGCATGTCGAGGCAGCGCGGCACGTCATCACCGCCCGTCGCCTGCGCCAGCCAGAGCGCGCCTTGCGGCGTCGGCGCGACCGCCGCCTGCACGCGAAAGCCTTGCATCTCTATGTCCGTCCGTGCCGCGGCGAGAAGATTGTCGAGACCGCCGAACAGCCGCAGGCAGCCGCCGATCTCGAGCAGCAGCGCGGCGGGTGGCACCAGTGCAAGGCGCGGCGTGAAACGTCCGCAGGCGCAGGCGAGCGCTTCGAGTGCTTCGGCTTCGCGCACGGGATCGCGCGCCGCGACGCTCAGGGTCGGCGCGATGGCGCGTGCGGCGGCGAGACCCATGCCGGAGGCAAGGCCGGCTTCGAGGGCAAGGTCGTCGCAGACGACGAGGCGGGAGGCAGCGACGACGGCGCTAGGCCCACGCAGGCCGGAATGCGCTTCGAGGGGCAGTCGGGGCAGGCACAGAGCCAGCCACAGGAGATTCATGGTCTGCGCGCCGCGAAACGGGTCGCGGCAGGTCGAGTTCGAGAGGGGCGGCACGCGGCGGGCCGCGCCGCTTGAGGATGGATACGGCAAGCCGACCGGCCGGCGCGGCGGAAAGTTCCAGGCGCAGCGGCGCCACTGAAGCCTCGGACGCGGCGACCTGCGGACGAAACAGGAAGGCCGCGGCCCCGCCGGCCGCGGCGGCGACCTGCAGGCGTCGCATGGCGCGCGCGTCGGCCTTGTCCGTCCAGCACAGCACGGCGCCGGGCGCACCGCTGGCCAGCGCCTGTTCGGCCGCCCAGAGGGCGTCGCGCGCCAGTGCCGGCGAAACCACCAGCAGGCGCGAGAGGTCGATGCCGGCCGCCGCCCAGGCCGGCGCATGCAGCGGATAAGGCGCGCCGACGACCAGCGACCAGCCGCCCTCGGCGCGGAGCGCGCGCAACGCCGGCATCAGCAGGCCGAGTTCGCCCAGCCCCGCGCCGTCGAGCAGCAGTTCGGTCAGCGCGCCGCGCGGCCAGCCGCCGCCCGGCAGCTCGGCATCGAGTGCGCCGAAACCGCTCGGCACCGAAGGCAGCGGCGCCACTGCGCAGCGGTCGCCGCGCCAGACGTCGGGCCGCGCCAGGACTTCGGCCAGCGCGCCCATCAGAGTGCGCTCCCATTGCGGATCAGGCCGACGGCGAGCCCTTCGATGGCCAGCGGCCCATCGACGACGATCGGCGCGTAATCGGGATTCTCGGCGACGAGTTCGATGCGCGCGCCCTTCTGGCTCAGGCGCTTGACCGTCACCTCGTCCTCGATGCGGGCGACGACGATCTGGCCGGACCTAGCCTCGGCGGTCTTGTGCACGGCGAGCAGGTCGCCGTCGAGGATGCCGGCGCCGGTCATGCTGTTGCCGCGCACCTTGAGCAGGTAGTCGGCGCGCGGGCTGAAGAGATTCGGATCGAACTGGATGCGGCCGAGCTGGTTCTCGACGGCGAGGATCGGGCTGCCGGCGGCGACCGAGCCGATCAGCGGCAGGCCGAGCTGCTCGACCAGGCGGATGCCGCGCGCGGAACGCGGATCGAGCACCACGGCGCCCTTCTTCGCCAGCGCCTTCAGATGGTCTTCGGCGGCATTGTGCGAGGCGAAGCCGAAAGCGCCGGCAATCTCGGCGCGCGTCGGCGGCGCGCCGAACACTTCGAGCGTGTTGCGGATGAAATCGAGGATTTCCCGCTGGCGCGGGGTGAGATCGTCTGCCATGGCTTGCCTCCTGCGGGTACTGTATTTTTATACAGTACCCGTCAGAAAAGCAAGCGCTACGAAATCCGGATCACTTCGGGATCGTCGGCGCGCTCCAGTATGCGGCGCACGCGATCCTGCCAAAGTTCGCCGAACAGGCCACGCTCCTCGGGAGTGGCTTGGCCGGCGAGGCACGCCGGCATGAGTTCGCCCATGCGCGGATCGCCGGGAATCGACTCCAGTTGCACGGAGGCCGTGACCGCGGCGCCGGTGTCGAGGCGCGTCAGGTGCAGCGTGCCGGGACCTCCGGCAGCAAAGAACAGGCGCCCGCGCCGCGTGAACTGCCCGGCCAGCCCCTTGAAGCCGCCCTCGTCGGCAGCGCCGGTGACCAGCGTTGCCACGGCAGCCATGACGCCCGCGACACCGGCGTCGCGCGCCTCGGCCATGTCGACGCGGATCTCGCCGCGGCGCGGCAACTCCTCGCCGTAGAGCGCCTTCAGCGCGGCGCGCACCATCAGGAAGGCCGAGGCCACGGTCGGGCAGGAATGGCCGGCGAGGCGGACGGCGTCGGCGAAGCGGTATTCGATGACGCCGCCCTCAGCGGCACCGAGGAAGTCGGCGAGCGGATCGCACATGGCGATCACGGGCGCACGGTCGAAGAAGTCGGGAAAGCTCATGGTTGCAGGGGCGGCAGGTTGTGGCGGCGGCGCGCGTCGTTGCAGGCATCGTCACCGCGGCCGACGGCCGACAGCGGCGAGAACTCGCTGCACGGGCTCGGCCGCGATTCGTAGATCGCGCAGGATACGCCTTTGCCGATCTCGCCGCGCAGCGCCACGCAGCGCGGCGGCTGGCGCGCGGTGCCGCGCATGCAGGCCATCACCGTGGTCACGCGTTCGGCGAGGCCGGCCGGCACGCGGCCGCCCGGCTCGTCGTCGAGTTCACCGCAATAGAAGGTGACGCGGAAAGTGGCGCAGCAGGCGCCGCAGGAGGTGCAGGGATTGTCCATCCGGGCCGGAGCCCGTCAGAGGATCAGGCGGCCGATATACCAGGCGATCGCAGCCATCAGCGCGCTGGCCGGGATCGTCAGCACCCAGGCCCAGACGATGCTGCCGGCGACGCCCCAGCGCACGTTGCGGGCGCCGTGCGTCGAACCGACGCCGACGATGGCGCCGGTGATGGTGTGCGTCGTCGACACCGGGATGCCCAGCATCGTGGCCATGAACAGCGTCACCGCACCGCCGGTCTCGGCGCAGAAGCCGCCGACCGGCCTGAGCTTGGTGATGCGCTGGCCCATGGTCTTGACGATGCGCCAGCCGCCGAACATGGTGCCCAGGCCCATCGCCGTGTAGCAGGAAACGATCACCCAGGTCGGGACCGATTCGCCGGTCTTCGAGATTCCGGCGGCGAGCAGCAGCATCCAGATGATGCCGATGGTCTTCTGCGCATCGTTACCGCCGTGGCCGAGGCTATAGAGCGACGCCGAGACCAACTGCAGGCGACGGAAGCTCTTGTCCACCTTGCGCGGCGTCGTGCGGTTGCATATCCAGGCGACCAGGATCATGAGCAGCCCCCCGAGCACGAAGCCGAGCACCGGCGCGACGAAGATGAACAGCACGGTCTTGCCGACGCCGGCGAGGATCAGCGAGTCGGGGCCCGACTTCGCCACCGCCGCGCCGACGAGGCCGCCGATCAGCGCATGCGAGGAACTCGACGGGATGCCGTAGTACCAGGTGATGATGTTCCAGACGATGGCGCCGACCAGCGCACCGAAGACGACGTAGTGGTCGACGATGGCCGGATCGATCGTTCCCTTGCCGATCGTCGTCGCCACCTTGAGGTGAAACACGAACACGGCGATGACGTTGAAGAAGGCGGCCCAGGCGACGGCGTGCTGCGGCTTGAGCACGCCGGTCGAGACGATCGTGGCGATGGAGTTCGCCGCGTCGTGGAAGCCGTTCATGAAGTCGAAGGCCAGTGCCAGGAGCACCAGCACCACGATCACGCTGAGACTGATTTCGAGACCCTGCATTTGGCGGTGCCGTCAGGAATTCTCGAGCACGATGCCTTCGATGATGTTCGCCACGTCCTCGCAGCGGTCGGTGACGGTCTCGAGCAGTTCGTAGATGCCTTTCTGCTTGATCAGTTCGCGCACGTCGGCCTCTTCGCGGAACAGCTTGATGATGCCGGTGCGCATGACGCGGTCGGCGTCGGACTCGAGCTGGTCGATCTCCTGGCAGACCTTGATGATGGCGCCGGCGTTGTCCATATTGGACAGCAGGGACACGGCGGAGCGCACGCGCTCGCAGCACGAGACGCTGATGTCGGCCAGTTGCCGGGATTCCTCCGTCAGCCGGCGCACGTCGTAGAGGTGCATCGACTCGGCGACGTCCTGGATCAGGTCGAGAATGTCGTCGAGTTTCGAGATCAACTGATGGATTTCGTCGCGATCGAGCGGAGTATTGAAGGTCGTATGCAGCAGCGCGACGGTGTCGTGCGTGATCCGGTCGGCCTTTTTCTCGATCTCGTCGATGGACTGGGCATGTCCGGCGACGGTGTCTGCGCCCTCGGCCAGGTCGGCGACGAGGATCGCCAGCTGATGGGCTCCCTGTACGACCAGTTCCGCATGGCTGTTGAAAAGGTCGAAAAACTTGCCCTCTTGGGGCATCAGCTTGGAAAACATGTCGGTATCGTCGGTAACGAAGCGGCGCGGAGTTTACCAGCTTCTTTCCTTACCGCCTCCATGGGATAGCTGGTAACATTTTCGGTTCGCTAAAACTTTAGCGATACCTTCGCACATGGATGCATTTGCCATGAAACGCCCGCGCTTCACCCGCCGCACCAAGCAGACTCCCGACACCGACCAGTTGATCCGCCTGGCGATGAGCATTTCCCAGTCGAGCAGCCGCATCGAGGACAGCTTCTGGGAAGCGCGCCTGGGATCGCTCGTCGACCGCCTGCTGGCCGACGGCGACGAAACCGCGCTCACCGGCGCGCTCGACCACCTCTACGGCGTCGGCGGCCGCGCCTACGACGAACTGGCGGACATGATCGAGTCGTGCTGCGAAAGCCGCCGCACCGAAGGCGCCGAAGGCGGCGTCAAGCCGCAGGACGTGCTGCTGATCGCCGCGCCGGTGCTCGCCTGGTCGCGTTTCACGATTCCCTCCGGCGCCATCGCGGCGGAGGCGCTGCAGGCCGCCCGCGTGCAGCTGCAAGCCCACGTTCTCGCCAAGGACGTGCGCCTCTCGCTTGCCAACTTCTTCTATAGCCCCGACCAGTTGCCGCAGAGCTACAGCGAAACCGCCGCGCTGACGGCCAAGCTCGCCAAGGCCGCGCTGCACGACCGCGACATCAAGCTCGACGCCGGCCAGATGGCCGAGACGGTCAACTTCCTCTCCGACACGCGCTACCTGATCGGCGCCGTCGCGGCGCCGTGCGGCAGCCCGGTGTTCCGCTGGCAGGAAGAAGACGGCTCGCGCGCCGAAGCCATCAAGCAGTGGCGCATCCAGGGCGGGGACGCCGTGCGTCCCCTGCTGCCCGCCTGCGCCATCGAGATGCTGCTGCCGCAGCCCTACCACGCGGCCGCCCGCGAAGCCGACCGCGCCTCGCGCCCATACTCGCTGCGCGCCGCCGTCGCCTTCCTGCAGACGACGCTGAACGTCGCCGCCACCGAACTGCGCGCCGTCGTGGCGCCGTTCTACGACCGCCAGATCGAGGAATACCGCATCGGCTTCACGCTCAAGCAGAGCCCGGACGTCGTCCACGGCGTGGTCTGGCCGCTGCTGGAGAACGAGGACGAATCGTCCGACGCCCCGGCCCAGGTCGAACTCGTCCTGCACGAGGCCGGCCTCAAGGACGTCGTCAGCCTCGACGACCGCTTCCCGCTCGAATACTGCGACGATTGCGGCGCCCCGCTCTATCCGAACGCCGAAGGCGAGCCGGTGCACGCGGAGTTGCCGGAAGAGCAGGCGGAGTCGGCCCCCCGCCACCTGCACTAAGGATCAGCCGACCCGGTAAGGCGCCGGGTCGATGTCCGGCGCACGGCCCGCGACGAGGTCGGCGAGCAGTTTCCCCGAGCCGCAGGCCATGGTCCAGCCCAGCGTGCCATGCCCCGTGTTGACGAAAAGGTTCTCCAGCCGCGTGCGGCCGACCAGCGGCACGTTGCCCGGCGTCGCCGGGCGCAGTCCCGCCCAATACTCGATTCCTCCGCGTCCCGCCGTGTGCGGGAAGATGGCGGCGACGCGGCGCACAATGGATGCGCAGCGCGTGGCGTTGATCGAGCGGTCGTAGCCGGCGAACTCCGCCGTGCCGGCGACGCGCAGGCGCTGGCCGAGGCGCGAGAAAACGATCTTGTGGCCGTCGTCGGTCAGGCTCACCGCCGGCCCCTCGCCCGCTTCGAGCGGGATCGTCACCGAGTAGCCCTTGGCCGGATACACAGGGAGGTCGATGCCCAGCGGCCGCGTCAGCAGCGGCGAATGGCTGCCGAGCGCGACGACGTAGGCGTCGGCCGTCAGCACGCTGCCGTCGGCCAGCAGCACGCCGGCCACCCTTCCACCCTCTTCGCGCAAGGCCTCGATGGCTGCGTCGTAACGAAACGCCACGCCGCGCTCGGCGCAGCGGCGCGCGAGTTCCAGCGTAAACTTGTGCGCGTCGCCGGATTCGTCGCCGGCCGTGTAGGTGCCGCCGACGATGGGCACCGTCGAGTCGCGCAGCGCCGGCTCGATCTCGAGGCATTCGGCCCCGCTCTTCGGCACGCGCTCGCAGCCGAACTCGCGCATCAGCGCCGCTTGCGGCAGCGCGTGTTCGTATTCGTCCGCGTCCGTGTAGAAGTGGAGGATGCCGCGCGTCAACTGATCGTATTCGAGTCCGAGCTGCGCACGCAGCGCGCGCAGGCGCTCGCGACTGTAGAGCGCGAGGCGCAGGATCGCCACGATGTTGGCGCGCGTGCGCGCCGGTGCGCACTCGACGAGGAAACGCAGGCCCCAGGCCCACTGCGCGGGATCGGCACGCAGGCGCCACAGCAGCGGCGAATCCTCACGGCCGAGCCACTTGAGCACCTGCAGCGGCACGCGCGGGTTCGCCCACGGCTCGGCGTGGCTGGTCGAGATCTGGCCGCCGTTGGCGAAGCTGGTCTGGAGGGCCGCGCCCGGTTCGCGGTCGACGACCGTCACTTCATGGCCGTCCTCCGCCAGGTGCCAGGCGGACGAGACGCCCAGCAGGCCGGCGCCGAGGACGGCGATGCGCATCAGCGCAAGCCCAGCGCCGCCGCGAGTTTGGCGTAGGGTTCGGGCAGGCGCTCGGCCGCGCGCAGCACCAGGCCGTGGTCGCCGCGCTTCCAGGCGTCCCCGGCGTAGCCGACCAGCATGTCCATGAGCCGCACGGTGCGCCGCACCTCGTCGTGCTGGGGGGCAGGGATGCCGTAGCTCTCGACGTCGAGCGCATCGGCCATGGCCGCCTTCCAGGCCACGTCGGCCTCGGCGATCGCCCTGCCCAGCGCGTCGAAATCGGCCTGCCGGCCCTTCGCCGTTTCGCGTGCGATGACCTTGATCGGCGCATCGAGCGCCTTGAGTCCGGCGACCAGCGGCGGGTCGTCCGCGGCGAGCGCGAGCAGCGAGAATACGGACAGGAAGAAACCGGCGAGGAACTTGCGCATGGGAAAATGGCTCCGAAACAGTGCCGCGATTATACGGAGCCCGTCCCATGCGCAGAGTCGATAAAACAGATGCCGAGTGGCGCGCCGAATTGACCGACGCCCAGTACCACGTCACGCGCGAGAAAGGCACCGAGCGCGCCTTCACCGGCAAGTACTGGGACTGCGACGACGAGGGCATCTACCGCTGCGTTTGCTGCGGCGCGGCACTGTTCGATTCGCAGGACAAGTTCGACGCCGGCTGCGGCTGGCCCAGCTTCACCTCGCCGGCAGAGAACGACGCCGTCGCCGAGAACGTCGACACCAGCCATGGCATGCGGCGCACCGAGGTGGTCTGCCGCAACTGCGGCGCGCATCTCGGCCACGTCTTCCCCGACGGCCCGCAGCCGACGGGCCTGCGCTACTGCATCAACTCGGCCGCGCTCGACCTGGAACGCAAATAGGCCTGATGCCGTCGGGGTCGCCGTAGCGCCGCGGCCGCCGGCACGCGCCCGTATAATCGGGCGCATGAAATTCCTCTTCGACCTCTTCCCGGTCATCCTGTTCTTCGGCGCCTTCAAGTACTACGAAGGCCGCAAGGATGCCGCGGCCGCGCTGCTCGACGGCGTCTTCGGCGCGCTCGGCATGGCCGCCGCCTTTCCGCCGGCGCAGTCGCCGATCCTCGTCGCCACCGTCGTCGTGATCCTCGCCACGGCGGGACAGATCGCCTGGGTCTGGTTCCGCCACGGCAAGGTCGATGGCATGTTGTGGACGAGCCTCGCGCTGGTGGTGCTGTTCGGCGGCATGACCCTGGTGTTCCGCGACGAGACCTTCATCAAGTGGAAGCCGACGGTTCTCTACTGGCTGTTCGCCGGCGTGCTGCTGGCGTCGGCGACGCTGTTCGGGCGCAACCTGATCCGCAAGATGCTCGGCGAACAGGTGCAGTTGCCGGAACCGATGTGGGGGCGCCTCAACCTCGCGTGGGTCGGCTTCTTTGCCTTCATGGGCTGTGCCAACCTGTTCATCGCCTTCAACTACCCGACCGACGTCTGGGTCAACTTCAAGCTCTTCGGCGGCATGGGACTGATGTTCGCGTTCGTCATCGCCCAGGGCTTATGGCTTGCTCGCTACGTCGAAGAGGAGAAAACCTGATGCTCTACGCCATTGTCGGCGAGGACCGCCCCGGCAGCCTCGAGAAGCGCCTCGCCGCGCGCCCCGCCCACCTCGCGCGCCTCGAAGCGCTGCAGGCCGAAGGCCGCATGGTGCTCGCCGGCCCCTGCCCCGCCATCGACTCGCCCGATCCCGGGCCCGCCGGCTTCTCGGGCAGCGTCATCGTCGCCGAGTTCGACTCGCTCGACGCCGCACAAGCCTGGGCCGACGCCGACCCCTACGTCGCCGCGGGCGTGTATGCCGGCGTCAGCGTCAAGCCGTTCAAGCAAGTCTTCCCGAAATGAACGCCGTGGTGGCGGCGATGCTCGAGCGCCTCGCCGCGCTCGCCCCCGTTCGCCTCGACATCCGCGACGACAGCGCGAAGCATGCCGGACACGCCGGAGCGCACGCCGGCGGCGGCCATTTCACCATGACGATCGTGTCGGCGCAGTTCGCCGGAAAGCCCCTGATGGCGCGGCATCGTATGGTGTATGATGCCCTCGGCTCGCTGATGCAGCACGAAATCCATGCCGTCAGCATCGACGCCAAGACCCCCGAAGAAACCGAAAATACCGACACCAAGGACAAGAAATGAATCGTTCCGCCCTCAACGCTTCCCTCGCCGCCCTGGTCATCGCCTTCGCGGCTGCCCCGGCCGTCGCGGCCAAGGACGCCAAGAAGTCCGACAAGATCGCGACCGTCAACGGCAAGAGCATTCCGGCCAACCGCGCCGACGCGCTCGTGGCGGCGCAGGTCGCCCAGGGCCAGCCGGACTCGGAGGACCTGCGCAAGGCCGTGCGCGAAGAACTCGTGCGCCGCGAGATCCTGGTCCAGGAAGCGACCCGCACGGGCATCGACAAGAAGCCGGAAGTGCAGGCCCAGATGGACCTCGCGCGCCAGGGCGTGCTGATCGGCGCCTACCTGAACGACTACGTCCGCAGCCACGCGGTCACGGAAGACGCCCTCAAGAAGGAATACGACGGCATCCGCGGCGCGCTCGGCGACAAGGAATTCAAGGCCCGCCACATCCTCGTCGAGAAGGAAGACGAAGCCAAGGCGATCATCGAGCGCCTGAAGAAGGGCGAGAAGTTCGAGGAACTCGCCAAGCAGTCGAAGGATCCCGGTTCCAAGGATCGCGGCGGCGAACTCGGCTGGGCCACCCCGGGCAGCTACGTCAAGCCGTTCTCGCTGGCGCTGACGCAGCTCGAGAAGGGCAAGTACACCGAAGCCCCGGTGAAGAGCGACTTCGGCTGGCACGTCATCATGCTCGAGGACACGCGCGAGCTGAAGGCGCCGAGCCTCGACGAAGTGAAGCCGCAGATCACCCAGCGCCTGCAGCAGAAGATGGTCGAGCAGCACATCATGGAGCTGCGCGCCAAGGCCAAGGTCGACTAAGCGGCCGCGACGAACATGCGACGGGGGCTGCGGCCCCCGTTTTGCTTTGAGGACCCCGGTGCGCATCCTGCTCTCGCCCTACCTGCTGCTGGCCTCCGCCAACCTGTTCTGGGCCGGCAACTGGATCGTCGGCCGCGCCTTCCGCGACGCCGTGCCGCCCGTGGCGCTGTCGTTCTGGCGCTGGGTGATCGCGCTCGCCTTCATCCTGCCCTTCGCCTGGCCGCACCTGCGCCGCGACTGGCCGAAGCTCGTCGCCGCCGGGCGCTGGATGGTTCCCTTCGGCCTCCTCAGCACCGCCTGCTACAACGCGCTCTGCTACGTCGGCCTGCAATACACGACGGTCATCAACGGCCTGCTGCTGAACTCCTTCATTCCGATCGTCATCGTCTTCCTCGGCTGGGCCTTCCTCAAGAAGCGGCTGCGGCCGGTCGAGGCGCTTGGCATCGCCATTTCCTTCGCCGGCGTCGCCGCGATCATCGCGCGCGGCGACTTCGCCGTGCTGGCCGGGCTCGCGCTCAACGTCGGCGACATCTGGATCCTGGTCTCGGTCGTCGCCTGGGCCGTCTACACGCTGATGCTGCCGCACCGGCCGCAAACGCATCCGATGTCCTTCCTCACCGCGATCTCAGTGATAGGCCTCGTAGGCCTCGCGCCTGCCTACCTGTGGGAGATGGCGTCGGGCCGCCTGATCGTGCCGACCCCGGCAGCCCTCGCCGGCATCGCCTACACCGGCATCTTTCCGGCCTTCCTCGGCTACGTGTTCTGGAACCGCGGCGTCGCCGAGGTCGGTCCCGCCAAGGCCGGCCTGTTCCTGCACCTGATGCCGGCGTTCGGCATCGTGCTCTCCTTCCTCTTCCTCGACGAGCGGCCGGCCGGCTACCACTTCGCCGGCATCGTGCTGATCTTCGGCGGCATCTGGCTCAACACGCGGCGCCAGCCATGATCGGCCGCCTGTTCGAGCGCTGGCGCCGCAAGCGCGCCGCGCAGGAAATCCGCATCGACGACGCGCAGTGGCAGCGCGTCGAGGCCCCCCTGCCCTTCCTCGGCCATCTCGCGCCGGACGAGCGCGCACGCCTGCGCGAACTGGCCGTCGAGTTCGTCGCCGCCAAGGAGTGGCACGGCGCGCAGGGCCTCGCGCTGACCGCCGACATGCAGCTCTCGATCGCCCTGCAGGCCTGCCTGCTGGTGCTGCACCTCGGGCTGGACTGGTATCGCGGCTGGGTCGGCATCACCGTCTATCCCGGCGACTTCGTCATTCCGCGCCGGACGATGGACGAAGACGGCGTCATGCACGAATACGACGACCCGGTGCTCGGCGAAGCCTGGGAAGGCGGCCCGGTGCTGCTGTCCTGGTTCGACGAGCGCGACGACACGCACGGCATCAACGTCGTCATCCACGAATTCGCGCACAAGCTCGACATGACCAACGGCGAGGTCGACGGCCTGCCCTCGCTGCACGCCGGCATGTCGCGCGACGCATGGATCGCCGCCTTCGAACCCGCCTACGAGGACTTTTGCCGCAAGGTGGACGCCGCCGACATGCGCGGCGAAGACACCGCCCTCGATCCCTACGGCGCCGAGCACCCGGCCGAATTCTTCGCCGTCATGTCGGAAGCGTTCTTCGAGACGCCGCGCGTGCTGCGCGACCAGTATCCGGCCGTCTATGAACAGCTCCGAAGCTTCTACCGCCAGGATCCGGCCGCCGCTTTGTGATCGACGGAAGTTACTTTAGTATGAGGCTCATAAGAGAGATCTGATATGCCAGCCTCGAAGCCCATCGACCCCAAATACAGCATCGGCGTCCCCGAAATGGACGCCCAGCACGCGCGCTGGATCGAACTCATCGAGCACTTCCGCGCCGCCGCCGCCAACCACATGCTCGACGAGCAGGGCCTCGACGCCGCCGAGCAGGCGCTCGAACAACTGCTCGACTACACGCGGCAGCACTTCGCCAGCGAAGAGAAGTTCATCGCCGAGCGCGGCTATCCCGACCTGGAAGCGCACGCCAAGCGGCATCGCGAGCTCGAGTCCGACGTCGCCCGCCTGCTGGACGAAATTCGCGCGCACAAGACGCGCACCACGCCGCTCAAGCTCAACCTGCTGATCACCATCTGGCTCATGGAGCACATCATGAGCGAGGACAGCCACTACGCGCGCTTCCTGCGCGCCCGCGCCTAGAGGCGCTCCACGAACGCCGCCAGCGCGGCGGCCACCGCATCCGCCTGATCGCGCTGCGGCGAATGCCGGCAATCCGCCAGTTTCAGCAACTCGACCTCCGCACCCTCCGCGAGCGCCGCAATGCGGTCGATCTGCGCCATCGTCGCGTATTCGTCGTCCTCGCCCTGGATCGCCAGCACCGGACAACGCAGGGCGCGCACCGAATCCTCGATGTTCCAGGCGCGGAAGTCCGCGCTCAGCCAGATGTCGGCCCAGCCGTAGAAGGTGCGCCGCGCATCGCGATGATGGCGCGCGAGCTTCTGCGGCAGATCCGTCGTCTCGAACACGCGCACCGTTTCCTCGATGCCGCGCACCGACACCTCCTCGACGAACAGGTGCGGCGCCAGCACGGCGACGCCTGCGCACGGCCAGCGCCCGTCGCCAGCATGGATCAATGCGATCGAGCCGCCGTCGGAATGCCCGATCAGCAGCGGCCGCTCGATGCCCAGCGCCGCGAGCACCGCCGGCAACGACTCCAGCGCCTCGACGTGCATATAGTCCGGCGCGCGCGGCGCCGCCAGCACGTCCGAGTTGCCGTAGCCGTAGCGGGAATAGACCAGCGTGCGGCAACCCGTCGCCTGCGCCACGCGCTGCGGAAAATCGCGCCACAACGATATCGAGCCCAGCCCCTCATGCAGGAACACCAGCGTCGGCCGCGCCGTCTGGTGCGCGGCGTACAGCACGTATTCGAGGCGATGACCGCCCGCCTCGACGAAGCCCTGCTTCATGCGTTGGCGATGCCGCTGACGACGTGGCCCGTCGGTCCCGCCTTGGCCCCGGACTCGCAGTGCGCCGGCTGGTCGTCGAAGAAGAAGTCCGGCTGGAACTCCTTGAGGAACGGCCCCTTCTCCAGACCGCCGAGGAACATCGCCTCGTCCACCGCGATGTTCCATTCCATCAGCGTGCGCACCGCGCGTTCGTGCGCCGGTGCGCTACGCGCCGTCACCAATGCCGTGCGGATGCGCATCGGCAGCGCCCGGCTCGCCGCCTGCAGGCGATGCAGGGCGACCAGCAGCGGCTTGAACGGGCCGTCCGGCAGCGGCCGGCCGGCGTGCGAGACCTCGTGCGCCTGGAAGGCCGTCAGCCCCTGCGACTTGAACACGCGTTCCGCCTCGTCCGAGAACAGCACCGCGTCGCCGTCGAAGGCGATGCGCACCTCCGTCGGATGCCGGTCCGCATCGACGAAGGACTGCGGATACACGCGCGCCGCCGGCACCCCGGCTGCGAGCGCCCCACAGACGTCCGCCTCGAAGGCCGAGAGGAAAAGGTGCGCCCCGAGCGGCCCGAGGTAGTGATACGGCGGCATCCCGCGCGTAAACACCCCGCGCTCCAGCGACAATCCCGCCGCCGTCGCCGAGCGGAACACCCGCAGCCCGGACACCGGATCGTTGCGCGACAGGATCACCACCTCGACGCGATGCTCGCCGTCGGCGTTGAACGCGAGCAGCTTCTTCACCAGCGGGAAGGCCACGCCCAGCTTCGCCGGCACGTCGAGTCGCTCGAGTTGCAGCGCCATGTAGTCGGCGTCGCTGCCGCCCTCGAAGACGCGGTTCTCCTCCTCGAGATCGAAGAGCGCGCGCGACGACAGCGCGACGACGAGTTTTCCTTCAAGCGTGACGGGCATGGCGGGTCTCTATATGTCTAGCAGCCGACTTTAACAAAGGCCGCACCATCAGCGGCCTGCGCGTTCGACCAGCGCCGCCATTTCCAGCGCATCCGGCTTCCCGTCGGCGTGCAGGCCGTCGATCACGCCGGCGCGGTTCTGCGCCGGCTGGTTCTGGCTGAGCTTCCATTTGCCGGACAGGCGGGTGATGACGATCTCGATGCCGACCACCGCGCCGATCATCGTGTCGATGTACTCGCGCGGCGCATCCGCCAGCCGCCACGGCTCGGCGAAGGCCGCTTCGTGTTCGCCCGTCAGCGCCTCCAGATGCGCCCGCAGCCACGCCGTGTCGTCGATCACGCGCAGGGCGCCATAAGCATGCGCGACGGCATAGTTCCAGGTCGGCACGGCCTTGCCGGTCTCGCGCTTCGTCGGATACCACGACGGCGTGACATATGCGTCGGCGCCCTGGAACACCGCAAGCACCTCGACATCCGGTGCGTGCCCCTTCCAGAGCGGATTCGACCGCGCGACATGGCCGCGCAAGGTGCCCAACGACGAGTCGGCCACGGAAAGATGCAGCGGAACATGGTCGGCATTGAGCCCGCCCGGCAGCAGCGTAATCAGCGTGGCCAGGGGCCGCGCTCGCATCAGCTCGTGCAGGATGCCGACGTCGGGTTCCTGGAAGTGCTTGGGGATGTACATGCGGGCCTTCTCGGGAAATGAGCTGGATGGCCGATTATTGCGTAGATGCCGCGCCTGCGTCATCGGGATGGTCTGTTACTTGCTCAGCATGAACTCCCAAACCACGAAAAGGGAAGGAATTGCCATGCTGATCGCCAAGACAGACATGAAGCTAAGCAGTAAGCACGACGCCGAAAGCAGCACGCTGCGGCAACTCAAGCTCGCGGAGATGCCGCGTTCCGACAGCGCCTTCCAGAAGCTGCTCGACCAGCAGATGCAGTCGCCGCCGGCGCAATTGCTGACCATCGAAACCGGCGCTGCAACCGCGCCGCAAGGCGGCGGCAACCACGATCGCGGGCCGTTCGAGGCGATCATGGAAATGCTGTTCGGCCTGCCGCACATGGCCGCCGGCACCGCGGCGGACGGCGAGGCGCCCGAAGGCCTGCCGCTGAAAGGCCGCGGTTTCACGGTGATGGAACTCGTCCACACCAGCGAGAGCGAGAGTTGCACTTTTGCCGCCAGCGGCAATGTTTGCCTCGCCGACGGCAGCACGCGCGACTTCAACGTCGGCTACCACATGGAGCGGCACGAGGAATCGACGAGCCTCGGCGTCGGCACCTTCCGCGACCCGCTGATGCTCGACTTCGGCGCGCCGGAAAACAAGTTCGGCGCCAATGCGATCGAATTCGACATCGACGCCGACGGCGACGTCGAGCGCATGAAGATGCCTACCGGCAACACTTCCGTGCTGTTCATCGACCGCAACCACAACGGCAAGGCAGACGACGGCAGCGAGTTGTTCGGCGCCAAGAGCGGCGACGGCTTCGCCGACCTGGCGAAGCTCGACAGCGACGGCAACGGCTGGATCGACGAAGGCGACGCGGCGTTCGCCGACCTGAAGCTCTGGAACGTCGGCCAGGACGGCGAGAGCACGGTGAAGACCTTCGCGGAGGCCGGCATCGGCGCACTGGCGACGCAAAGCGCGGCCACCGAGTTCACCATCAAGGACGGCGGTGAAGCCGTCGGCCAACAGCGCGCCAGCAGCGTCTGGCTGGGCGAGACCGGCGGCGCCGGCCTCGTGCGCCAGGTCGACCTCGCCATCCTCGGCGGCTCGAACACGGCCTGACGATGAAGAAGCGGCCCTGCGGCCGCGCGCGCCTGCAACGCTGCCGGGCTACTCGCGCGGCAGCGCCTGCATCTCCTGCGCCTGAAGCGCGCGCGTCGCGGAATCGACGGGCACGAGGTCGCGGATCTCCTTGTCGTCGGAGGTTGCGCGCAGCTCGCGGAACTTTCGCGCGCTGACGAGCACTCGCGTCTCGAGCGACCCGACCGCCTTGTTGTAGGCGCCGATGGTGTTGCCGAGATGGCGGCCCATGTCGTGCCAATGCTCGGCCACGCCGGCGAGACGCTCATAGAGCTCCTTGCCGAGCGCGCTGATCTGCTGCGCGTTCTCGGTCAGCGCCTCCTGCTTCCAGCCGTAGGAGACCGCGCGCAGCAGCGCGATCAGCGTCGTCGGCGTGGCGAGGATCACGCGCTGCTCGACGCCGAACTCGATCAGTCCCGGATCGGCCTCCAGCGCCGCGCTGTAGAAGGTCTCGCCGGGCAGGAACAGCACCACGAAGTCGGGCGACGGCTGGAATTGCTCCCAGTAGGACTTGCGGCCGAGCTTCATCAGATGGTCGCGCACGTGGCGCGCGTGGTCGGCGATCTTGCGCCGGCGAGTCTCGTCGTCGGGCGCCTCGAGCGCGTCTAGGTAGGCGGCCAGCGGCGCCTTGGCGTCGATGACGATGTTCTTGCCGCCGGGCAGGCGCACGACGAGGTCGGGGCGCAGGCGGCCCTCTTCCGTGTCGGTGCTCTCCTGCTCGTGGAAGTCGCAGTGGTCGAGCATGCCGGCCATCTCGACGACGCGCTTCAACTGCAGCTCGCCCCAGCGCCCGCGCGTGTGCGGCGCGCGCAGCGCCTTGACGAGGTTGGCGGTCTCGGACTTCAGTTGCCCCTGCGACTCGTGGAGCTGGCGCACCTGCTCGGTCAGCGTGGCGTAGGCGTTCTCGCGCTGCTTCTCGATGCCGGCGATCTGCTGCTCGAACTTCTCGAGCGTCGTCTTCACCGGCGCGACGAGTTCGCCGATCGCCTGCTGGCGTTTTTCGAGCTCGCCCTTGGCGGTCTCCTGGTGCTTTTCCAGCGTCGCCTTGGCGAGCTCGAGGAAGGACTGGTTGTTCTGCTGGAGCGCATCGGCCGACATCGCCTTGAAGGCGTCGGCGAACGAGGCGCGCGCGGCGTCGAGCGCAACCAGCTTCTCGGCGCCGACGGCGCGCTCGCGCTCGAGGTCGGCCTGCTGCGCGGCGGCGCGCGCGCGCAGTTCGGCCAGCTCGCGCTGCTGCGCGTCGAAAGCGGCGCGGGCGTCGCGCACGCGACCCGAGAAGGCGAAGGCGACGAGGCCGCCGCCGACGACCAGGCCCGCGACGAGGGCGATCATGGATTCCATCACTTCTCCTTGCGGTCGAGATTCGGGTAGCGCACGTTCTCGACCAGTTCCTGCACCGAAAGCGAAGGCGGCGAGCCCAGCAGGCTGACGACGAAGATCAGCGCGAAGCCGAGCGGAATGCCGAAGATGCCGCTGGCGATCGGCTGGATGCCGAACCAGGCGTTGGCGACGCTGCCGCCGAAGAACGGGTGGGTGATCGCGGCGTAGTAGAGCGTCAGCGCGAGGCCGCCGATCATGCCGGTGATGGCGCCGCGCGCGTTGGCGCGCTTCCAGAAGATGCCCAGCACCAGCGCCGGGAAGAAGGCCGACGCGGCGATCGAGAAGGCGAGTCCGACCATGAACAGGATGCTGTCCGGCTTCAGCGACGAGACCCACGCGGCGAGCATGGCGACGATCAGCAGCAGGCCCTTGGTCATCACCAGGCGGCGCTGCGCCGAGGCGTCGGGCGCGATCATCTTGTAGTAGATGTCGTGCGACAGCGCGTTGGCGATGGTGAGCAGCAGGCCGTCGGCGGTCGACAGCGCCGCGGCGAGGCCGCCCGCGGCGACGAGGCCCGAGACGACGTAGGGCATGCCGGCGATCTCCGGCGTCGCCAGCACGATGACGTCGGAGTTCAGTGTCAGCTCGGCGAGCTGCAGGATGCCGTCGCCGTTCACGTCCTCGACGCGCACCATGCCCATCTTGCCCCACGAGCTGATCCACGCCGGCAGGTGCGCGACGCTGCTGCCGACGAGGTCGTTGTAGACGATCCACTTGGCGAACACGGCGTAGGCCGGCGCGGTCACGTAGAGCAGGAAGATGAATACCAGCGACCAGAACACCGACTCGCGCGCCTCGCGCACCGAGGGCGTCGTGTAATAGCGCATCAGCACGTGCGGCAGCGCCGCGGTGCCGACCATCAGGCAGACCATCAGGGCGATGAAGTTGCGGCGCGCGATGTCGCTCTGCTCCGGGTCGCCCGGGAAGGCCTCGGCGTGCGGCTGCGGCGGCGTCGCCTTCTCGATCAGATGGCGGCGCTCTGCCTCCCACTTGGCGCGCGCCCCGGCCTCGTTGCGCGGCAGTTCGCGCAGCGCGCGCTGCGCCTGGTGGAACTCGCGCACCGGGGCGTTGCTGGTGCGCAGGTGCTCGATGCGCTTGCCGAGGACCTTGCGCTCCTCCGCGAGCGAGGCCGGCAGGCTGCGCAGCTTTCTCTCCAGCACCTCGGCCTGGCGCACGTAGATCGCGCGCACCTCCTGCTCCTTCGGCGATGCGATCAGGCGCTTCTCGACCGGCGCCAGGCGTTCCAGCACGCTGCCGTAGGTGAGCTGCGGCACCGGAACGCCGGTGACCTGCTGCGACAGGAGGACCACCGGCACGAGGTAGGCGACGATCAGGATGATGTACTGCGCGACCTGAGTCCAGGTGACGGCGCGCATGCCGCCGAGGAACGAGCAGACGAGGATGCCGGCAAGGCCGACGAAGACGCCGATCTCGAACTCGATGCCGATGAAGCGGCTGGTGATCAGGCCGACGCCGTAGATCTGCGCCACGACGTAGGTGAACGAGGCCAGGATCACGGCGACCACGCCCACCCCGCGCGCGACGTTGCCGCCGTAGCGCGCGCCGAGGAAGTCGGGGATCGTGAACTGGCCGAACTTGCGCAGGTAGGGCGCCAGCAGCAGCGCCACCAGCACGTAGCCGCCGGTCCAGCCCATCACGAACGCCAGCCCCTGGAAGCCGCCGAAGTAAAGCGTGCCGGCCATGCCGATGAACGACGCCGCCGACAGCCAGTCGCCGGCCGTCGCCATGCCGTTGAAGAAGGCCGGCACGCGCCGCCCGGCGACGTAGTACTCGTTGACGTCGGCCGTGCGGCTGAGGATGCCGATGCTGGCATAGACGGCGATGGTGGCGAACAGGAACAGATAGCCGATCGTGCGCGGCGACAGCCCGAAGCCCTCGCCGACGGCGATGCCGAGCACGAACAGCGCGAAGCCGACCGTGTACCAGGCATACAGCCGCTTCAGGCGGCTGTTGAACGGGCGCGTGACGAAGCTCGCCATCCGGGTTACAGCCGGTACTCGAGCTGGAGGCGGCTCTGCAGCTTCTTCGCCTGCTTGAAGGCTTCCTTAAGGATGTAGCGGTCGAGTTCGTTCAACTGGTCCGGATCGACGCGGTTCGCCAGCCCCGCCGGCGTACCCGCCTGCTGCTCGCGCAGCCGCAGCTGCTGCACGAAGAAGAAGCCATCGACCACCGCGTCGATGTCGTCGCGCCCAAGCTTGCCGCGCTCGGCGAGCGCGCGCAGGCGCTCCGCCGTGCCGGTCTCGGCGATGCCGTTGGCGAGCGAGAGGATGCGCGCCACGTCGACGAACAGGCGCGAGCCGCCGGCCTTGAGGTCGAGCGTGTGCGGGAAGGTCTCGTTCTTGTCGAAGTTGAAATCGCGCAGCATGCCGAGCGGCGGCGGCACCTTCACCGCGTTCTCCGCCATGAAGCGCAGGAACAGCGGGCTGCTGGGCACCGTCGCCAGCATCCAGGCCCGGAGGTCCTCGGCCAGCGATTCCTCGCCGAAGATGGCGCGGAAATCGAAATAGATCGTGGCGTCGAGCAGCGCCTGCGGATTGCCGGCGCGCAGCAGGCCCGAGAACTTGTTCTGCCACTCTTCGGCCGACAGGCACAGCTCCGGGTTGCTCGCCATCACGTTGCCCTTGCAGAGCGGGAAGCCGCAGGCGGCGAGGCGCTCGTTGACGGCACGCGCGAAGGGCAGGAAGCGTTCGCGCATGGCCGGCGCTTCTTCCTTGCGTGCGGCGAACATCAGGCCGTTGTCCTGGTCGGTCGACAGCGTCTGCTCGAAGCGGCCCTCGGAGCCGAACGACAGCCAGCACCAGTTTGTCTTCGGCAGATCGAAGTCGAGCCGCGTCAGTTCGAGGATGCGCGTCGTCAGGTGGTCGTTGAGCGAGGAGATCAACTGCGTCAGCGGCTCGGCGGCGGCGCCTTCGGCCAGCATGCGCTCGGCCAGGTGGCGGATGTCCTCCGCCGCGGCGACGAGGCCGTCCATGTCGCGCGCGTTGCGGATGGCGCCGGAAATGGCCTTGCCGCCGCCGCTCTGCAGTTCGTAGATGTCGTCCTGCGAGACGACGCCGGCGAGACGGCCCGAAGCGTCGACGACGATGGCGTGGTGGATGCCGTGGCGCGCCATCACCAGCGAGGCCTGATAGACGGTCGAGCGCCAGTTGAGCACCACCAGGTCGCCGTCGCTCATCACCGACATCAGCATGCGGTCGAGGTCGCAGGAAACGGCGGCGACGCGGTACAGCAGGTCGCGCACGGTGAAGATGCCGATCGGCCGGCCGCTTTCCGGCTCGACGACGACGATCGACCCGACGCGGGCCTCGGCCATCGCCTGGACGGCGTCGTGCACCGTCGCGTCCGGCGTCGCGACGACAGGCTTCTTGCGGATCAGTGCGGCCAGTTGGCTGTGCAGGGTGAGACGGACGTTGCTCTTGTGGATCATGGTTTGGAACCTGTCTCAGGCTTCGAGATTGAAGACGGTCTTGACTTGCTGCTGGAGGCGCCGCGCCTGGCGGAAGCATTCCTTGAGGACGCGATGCTCGAACGCATTGAGGCGCGTGGGATGGGCGCGATTGCCGGCGACGGCGCCGGCCTGCAGCGCCTCGACCTGGATGCCGAGGCGCATGCGCTGCAACTCGCCGAAGGCCTGCTCGGCGGCCGCCGCCTCGCCGTGCGAGAGGCGGCCCGACTGCCCGACGGCACGCAGGCGCGGCACCGTGCCGACCTCCGCCACGCCGCCGGCGAGCGCGAAGATGCGCGCCGCGTCGACGAACAGCCGCGCGCCCTGCTTCTTGAGGTCGACGCCGCCCTCCTCGTCCCCGGCGGCGACGATCTCGCCGAGCAGGCCGAGCGGCGGCGCGACGACCAGCGCGTTGTTGGCCATCATGCGGATGAAGGCGTCGTTGGATGCCGTCAGGCCGAGCAGGTGGGCGCGCATCCTTTCCGCCAGCGCGGCATCGCCGCAGAGCGGGCGGAAGTCGAAGAAAATGGTGGCGTTCAGCAGCGCTTCGGGCTCGGGCGTGCGTATCCAGCTGCTGAAGCGCTCGCGCCACTCGTCGAGCGACAGGCACCAGGACGGATTGCCGGCCATGATCTGCCCCGGGCAGAGCGCGAAGCCGCAGGCCGCGAGCGCCTCGTTGACCTCGCGGCAGAACGGCTCGAACAGCGGCCGCAATGCCTGCGCCTCGCCGGCACCCGCGGCACTGAAGACGAGGCCGTTGTCCTGGTCGGTGGCGAAGGTCTGTTCGCCGCGCCCCTCCGAGCCGAACGCGAGCCAGCACCAGGATGCCGCCGGCAGGCGGTGGCGGCGCGCGACGGCGGCGATCACCTGCCGGCTCAGGCGGTCGTTGAGCGACGTGACCACGCGCGTCGTCATGGCGGCGCCGGCGTCGCCGGCCGCGAGCTCGACGCCGACCGCGTGCAGCTCGGACGCCAGCGCCACCAGCGCGTCGACGCCTGCGGCCGCGTCCACGCGGGCGACGAGATCCGACAGCCGCGCGCCGAGCGGTCCGAGGACGATGTCGCCGGCCGAATCGGTCATCAGTACTTGACCCGCGCCAGGTAGGTCTTCTCGGCCGCCTCGAGCGCCTGGCGCAAGGTGACGATGCCCATGTCGGCGAGCAGCGGCACCATCTTGAGGAACACCTCGCCGGTGACGAAGGCGTCGCCCAGCGCCGTGTGGCGGCCGATGACGTTGATGCCGAGGCGCTCGGCGATGCTCTCGAGGCGGTGCGATTCCTGGTTTGGATGGATCACCGCCGACAGCAGCAGCGTGTCGAGCACCGGCTGGGTGAAGCGGATGCCGGTGCTGTCCTCCTTGAGCTGGAGGAAGCGCATGTCGAAGGCGGCGTTGTGCGCGACCAGCACCGTGTCGCTGCAGAACTCGTGGAAAGCCGGCAGCACGGCGTCGATCGTCGGCTGGCCGCGCACCATGTCCTCGGTGATGCCGTGGATGGGGATGCCTTCGGGCTTGAGCGGAATGCGCGGATCGATGAGCTGGTCGAAGATCTCCTGTCGCAGCAGGCGGCCGTTGATCGCTCGCACGGCGCCGATCTGGATGATCTCGTCGCCGGCCGAGGGTTCGAGCCCGGTGGTTTCCGTATCGAACACCGAGTAGGCGAGCGAGGACAGCTTGCGGTCGAGGTCGATCGAGGTGTCGCTGAATTCGAACAGGTTGAAGTCGTAGTACTCGGGGCGGCTGCCGCCGCGCTGCGCCTGCGGCAGCGGCGCCTCGGCCGTCGTTTCGGGCGGCACCGCCACCGGCAGCACGATGCGGAAGAAGGCGCGGTGCGCGGCCTTGTCGCGCTGGTACCAGATCTCGCCGCCGTGGCGCTCCATGACGTCGCGCAGCGTCAGCGGACTGCTCTCGGCGCCGATGTTCATCGGCTCGAGTTCCCAGGTGTAGAGCGTCTCCGACGACACCGGCGGACCCGACCAGATGAGGTCGGCGAAGGCCATCTTGCCTTCGGCGCTGAGGCGCACGCGCAGCTCGCGGATCTCGTAATGCTCGGAGAGCCGCGCGGCGAGGAACGTCATGGCCTGGATCAGCGCGAAGCTGTCGGCGCGGATCCAGAGGCTGTCGTCGATCTCCTCGGTCTTGGTCATCAGCGACAGTTGCGTCTCGATGCGCCGCTGCGCCGCCGTCAGCAGGTCAACGCCGAGCATGTCCTCGAGCGGCCAGCGCGTCTTCAACGAATCGGCGAAGGCGCTCATGGTCTGCTCGAGGCGCTGGCTCATGCCGGTGGCCTCGTCGCCGACGATGCGCACGAAGCGCTCGCGCATGTCCGTTTCCATCTCGGGGCTGTCGAGCAGCGTCTCCGCGGCGGCGCGGATGTTGCCGAGCGCGGAGCGGCTGCCGTCGGTCAGCGAGTGCAGCACCTGGTCGCGCTGCGTCTCGCGCTCGAAGCTCTTGGTGATGTTCTCGATCGTCAGCACGTAGCCGGTGACGGCTGCGGTCTCGCTATCCGCAACGCTGCCGAGCACCGGAGCCATTTGAGCGCGGAGCAACTGGCCCGTGCGCGTGGTGGTGATGAAGTTGGCCGAGGGCTCGGCGGTGCCCTTGGCGATGCGGCGCTGGATGCTGTCGAGCGCATGCGTGATCTGCCCGCGCTCGAGGATCGAGAAGATCGAGCGGCCCAGCCCGATCAGCGCGCCGCCGCTCATGGACGTCGGGCCTTCGGCGAGCGCCTTGAACTGCAGGCGCGCGCGGCTGTTGTAGAGCAGGATGCGGCCGTCGAGGTTGCAGACGACGACGCCGAGGGTGAGTTCCGACATCAGCGCGGCAAGGCGGTTCTTCTCCTCCTCCACCGTGGCCTTGGCGCGCGCGATCTGCGCCTCGACGTCGGTCAGCAGCTCGTCGCGCTGCTGCGCCAGGTCGTTGGCGGCGCGCGCCAGCTCGCGCACCTCCGGCGGCCCTTCGACGGCGACGCGGAAGTTGCGGTTGGCGCCGAGCATCAGGCGCAGGTGTTCCGCCATGCGCAGCAGCCCCTGCACGTATTGCTTGAAGAGCAGGCGCAGCACCTGCAGGCCGAGCACGAAGCCGACGATGGTCATCATGGCGCCGATGGGCAGCCGCGGCGCCAGAATGTCCATCGCCGCCTCCCGTTCCGCCGGCTGCAGGTCGGCGGCGAGGATGGCCACCGTGGCGAGGAACGGCCCCGTCATCAGCAGGCCGAGCACGAGCACGGCCAGCACGAAGCGCATGCGTGCGGTCATGCAATCCCCAGCAGCGACTTCACCCGCGCGACCAGATCCTTGGTCGAGAACGGCTTGGTGACGTAGGCGTCGGCGCCGAGCGCGACGCCCTTGGCGACCTCGGATTCCCTGCCCTTCGCCGTCAGCATGAGGATCTTGATGTCGGCCAGCGCGGCGTCGGCGCGCATCTGCTGGCAGACCTCGTAGCCGGACTTCTTCGGCATCATGACGTCGAGCAGCACCAGATCGGGCCGGAAGCTCGCCGCCATCGTCAGCGCGGCATCGCCGTCGTTGGCGATGGCGACCGCGAATCCTTCCTTCTTCATCAGGTATTCAAGTGAAATGACGATGTTCGGTTCGTCGTCGACGATCAATATCTTTTTTTGCATGGTCTCCTCGCTGCATCTAATTATCTCCTGCCAGGCGCGGCAACGTGAACCTGAAGCGCGCGCCATGGCCGGGTTTGCTCTCTACCCAGAGACGGCCGCCGAAATGCTCGACGATGCGGCGGCTGATCGGCAGCCCGAGGCCGGTGCCCTTGGGCTTGTCGGTCAGCATGTCCTGCCCCCCCTGGTGGAACTTCTCGAATATCGATTCCTGCTCCTGCGGCCGGATGCCCGGCCCGTTGTCGGCGACCTCGACCTCGACCTCGCCGCGGCGCGCCGTGATGCTCACGGCGACGCGGCCGGTCTGCGGCGCGACGAACTTCTCGGCGTTCGACAGCAGGTTGAGCATCACCTGCACGAGGCGGTCGCGGTCGGCCATGACGCGGCACGGCCCCGGCGTCGGCATGATTTCCAGCGCGACCTGCCGCTCGCGGAACAGTTGGCCCAGGGTCTCGGCCGATTCGCGCACGACGTCGCAGAGATCGACCTCGACGCCGGCGCTCCAGTCGGCGCGGCCCGATTCGAGCTTGGCGAGGTCGAGGATCTGGTTGATCAGGCGCGACAGGCGCTCGGTCTCGCCGACGATGATGCCGAGGAAGCGCTCGCGCTCCACCAGTTCCATGCGCGGATCGCTGTGCAGCATCTCGGAGAAGGCGCGGATCGAGGTCAGCGGCGTGCGCAGTTCATGCGTGACGGTGGAGATGAAGTCGTCCTTCATGCGGTCGAGTTCGCGCAGGCGCTCGTTGGCGGCGCGCAGCTCGGCGGTCGCGCGCTCGAGCTGGCGCGACTTCTCTTCCAGCTCGCGGCTGTAGGAGCGGATCTGCGAGGCCTCGTCGAGGATGTTCATCACCTCGTCGAGGCCGAGCGCCTCCTCCTGCACCACGGAGGCGACGATGACGCGTGCCGAGGCCGAGCCGATGCCGCCGGCGAGCAGGCCTTCGGCGAAATGGACCAGGTCGGCGTCGGCCGGCAACTGCTCGATCGAATCGAAGCCGCGGCTGCGTGCGTAGCGCACGAAAGCGTCGCGCGCGCGCTCGTGGCCGAGGAAGCGCCCCGCCAGCGGCAGCAGGTCCGCGGCGTGCGCGCCGCCGCGCCAGCCGGCGAGGCCGCTGCGATCCTGGAGTGCGTCGACGAACGAATTCGCCTGGCGCAGCTCGCGCACGTCCGGCGCGCGCAGCAGCGAGACGCCAAGATAGCCGCCGAGGTTGACGAGCAGGCTCCAGATCAGGCAGTGGCTGATCTCGTTGAGGCCGGTGAGGCCGAATAGCTGCTGCGGCCGCAGCAACTCGATGCCGAACGGACCGTGCGTCATGAAGTCGACCGGTAGCCAGCCCGACTTGGCGAACGAGGGCAGCAGCAGTGTGTAGGCCCACACGGCAAAGCCGGCCAGCAGCCCGGCCAGCGCGCCGTCGCGGGTGCCGCCTTTCCAGTAGAGCCCGCCGATCACCGCCGGCGCGAACTGGGCCACGGCGGCGAAGGAAATCAGGCCGATGCTGACCAGCGCGTAGGCCTCGCCGGCGATGCGGAAATAGAGATAGCCGAGCATCAGGATCACGGCGATCGCCCAGCGCCGGATCTCCAGCAGCAGGCCGGAGAGATCGTGGCGCGCGTGCAGCCGCTGCGCCGACCAGCGCAGGAGAGCCGGCATGACCAGGTCGTTGCAGACCATGGTCGACAGCGCGATGGTCTCGACGATGACCATCCCGGTCGCGGCCGAGAGGCCGCCGATGAATACCAGCAGCGCCAGCGCCTCCTGGCCGTGCGCCATCGGCAGCGTCAGCACGAAGGTGTCGGCGTCGACGCCGCCCTCGAAGTGCAGCAGGCCGCCGAGCGCGATCGGCAGCACGAAGATGTTGATCAGGAACAGGTAGAGCGGGAACAGCCAGACGGCGCGGCGCACGTGCTGCTCGTTGACGTTCTCGACCACGGCGATCTGGAACTGGCGCGGCAGCAGCAGCACCGAGAGCATCGAGAGGAAGGTCAGCGCAGCCCAGCTGCCGTAGCTCGAGGCGGTGTCCGGCGTGACGGTGAGCGCCGCCAGGCGCTGTACCTCCTGCGCGCGATCGAAGATGTCGCCGAAGCCGTCGTGGATGCCGAAGGTGACGAAGATGCCGACGGCGAGGAAGGCGATCAGCTTGACGACCGACTCGAACGCGATCGCCGCCACCATGCCTTCGTGGCGCTCGGTGGCGTCGAGGTGGCGGGTGCCGAACAGGATGGTGAAGGCGGCGAGCAGGATGGCGACGTAGAGCGCGCTGTCCTGCAGCAGCGGCACGGCACCCTCCATCGCCGGCATGACGATCTGCGGGGCGTTGACGATGATCGTGAAGCTGTTGGAAACGGCCTTCAGCTGCAGCGCGATGTAGGGCACGACGCCGACGACGGCGATGACGGTGACGAGGCCGCCGAGCAGCTGGCTCTTGCCGTAGCGCGAGGCGACGAAGTCGGCGATCGAGGTGATGCGATTGACCTTGGCGACGCGCACCATCTTCTGCAGCACGAACCAGCCGAGCGCCAGCATCAGCGTCGGCCCGAGGTAGATCGGCAGGAAGCCGATGCCGGTCGCGGCGGCGCGGCCGACGCTGCCGTAGAAGGTCCACGTCGTGCAATAGACCGCGAGCGAGAGCGCGTAGACCGTCGGGTTGGCGATGACCGAGCGGCCGGCATCCGCGCGCCGGTCGGCGAAATAGGCGATGGCGAAGAGGATGCCGAGATAGGCCAGCGAGACGGCGACGACGACCCAGCCCTGGAGCATCTGCCTAGTCCTCGCCGCCGCGCTCGATGGTCCAGGCCATCAGCGCGATCAGAAGTATCCAGCCGCCGAACAGGAAGGCATAGAGCAGCGGGATGCCGAGCACTTCGCCGCTGCGGTTGAACAAGGCGAGCAGCGGGTAGTTGAACAGTGCGCAGCCGAGCAGGAAAAGGGCGGCAAGGCGCTGCGCTGTCAAGCGTGAACGGTTCATGGCCCCCTCCTCTCCCAGATGCCGATTCTAGGGTACGAGCGAAAAAAAGGGCGCCGCGAGGCGCCCTTTTTCCGGCACGAGCCGAGGCTCAGATGCCCTGCTTGAGCTGCTCGAGAATGGCGGGATTCTCGAGCGTGGAGACGTCCTGCGTGATCTCCTCGCCCTTCGCCAGCGAACGCAGCAGGCGGCGCATGATCTTGCCCGAACGCGTCTTCGGCAGGTTCTCGCCGAAACGGATGTCCTTGGGCTTGGCGATCGGGCCGATCTCCTTGCCGACCCAGTTGCGCAGGTCGTTGGCGATCTTCTTGGCTTCCTCGCCGTTCGGGCGCGCCTGCTTGAGCACGACGAAGGCGCAGACGGCTTCGCCGGTCAGGTCGTCCGGACGGCCGACGACGGCGGCTTCGGCGACGATCGGGTTCGACACCAGCGCCGATTCGATTTCCATTGTGCCCATGCGGTGGCCGGAGACGTTCAGCACGTCGTCGATGCGGCCCATGATGGTGAAGTAGCCGGTCTTGGCGTCGCGCACCGCGCCGTCGCCGGCGAGGTAGAGCTTGCCGCCGAAATCGACGGGGAAGTAGGACTTCTTGAAGCGCTCGGGATCGCCGTAGATCGTACGGATCATCGACGGCCACGGCTTCTTGACCACCAGGAAGCCGCCCTTGCCCCACTCGACGTCATTGCCGGTCTCGTCCACGATCGCGGCCTGGATGCCCGGGAAGGGCAGCGTGCAGGAACCCGGCACCAGCGGCGTGGCGCCCGGCAGCGGCGTGATCATGTGGCCGCCGGTCTCCGTCTGCCAGAAGGTGTCGACGATCGGGCAGCGCGCGCCGCCGACGTTGTTGTAGTACCACATCCAGGCTTCGGGGTTGATCGGCTCGCCGACCGAACCGAGGATGCGCAGGCTCGACAGGTCGTAGTTCTTCGGGTGCGTCGTCGGCGTGCCTTCGGAGGCCTTGATCAGCGAGCGGATGGCCGTCGGCGCGGTGTAGAAGATCGAGACCTTGTGGTCCTGGATGGTCTTCCAGAAGCGGCCGGCGTCCGGATAGGTCGGCACGCCTTCGAACACGATCTCGGTGGCGCCGCAGGCGAGCGGGCCGTAGGTGATGTAGGTGTGACCCGTAACCCAGCCGATGTCGGCCGTGCACCAGAAGACGTCGTCCGGCTTGATGTCGAAGGTCCACTTCATGGTCAGCGCGGCGTGCAGCAGGTAGCCGCCCGACGAATGCTGGACGCCCTTCGGCTTGCCGGTCGAGCCGGAGGTGTAGAGCAGGAACAGCGGATGCTCGGCCTCGACCCACTCGGGCTCGCAGGTCGTGCTCTGGCTGGCGGTGACTTCATGCCACCACACGTCGCGGCCGGCGACCATGTTGCAGGCGCCGCCGGTGCGCTTGTAGACGATGACGGACTTGATCGACTCGCAGCCGCCCATGGCGATGCCTTCGTCGACTGCCGGCTTCAGCGGGATGTGCTTGCCGCCGCGCGCCTGCTCGTCGGCCGTGATGACGGCGACGGCGCCGGCATCCTGGATACGCTCCTGCACCGACTTGGCGGAGAAGCCGCCGAACACGACCGAGTGGATCGCGCCGATGCGGGCGCAGGCCTGCATGGCGACGACGCCTTCGACGGACATCGGCAGGTAGATGAGGACGCGGTCGCCCTTCTTGATGCCCTGCGCCTTGAGCGCGTTCGCGAACTGGGCGACCTTCGCCAGCAGTTCCTTGTAGGTGACTTTGGTGACCTTGCCGTCGTCGGCCTCGAAGATGATGGCGACCTTGTCGCCGAGACCGGCTTCGATGTTCTTGTCGAGGCAGTTGTAGGAGACGTTCAGCTTGCCGTCGGAGAACCACTTGTAGAACGGGGCCTCGGATTCGTCCAGCACCTTGGTGAAGGGCTGCTTCCAGACGACATGCTCCTTGGCCAGGCGCCCCCAATAGCCCGTGTAGTCTTGCTCGGCTTCCTTGCACAGCGCCTCGTAGGCGGCCATGCCCGAGATGGTGGCCTTCTTCACCGTTTCTTCCGACGGATTGAAGACGCGGTTTTCCTGGAGAACGGATTCGATCGCGGATGACATCTACAACTCTCCTCTAGCGTGGATACGTGATTCGGATGCAAGGCACGGGCTCTTGCAGGCCCTGGCCATCCCTGCGGGAACAGTGGATTTTATCGCTGAATTAGAGCGCACGTATCTTACGCAGCTCTTACACGACTCCGCCGCAGCCATATGCGGGACTGCGGCAGGGATAAAGGCGAATGATAGAATCGCGCGCTTCCGATTTTGCCACTTCGTCGCCCATGAAAAAGACCGTCGCCGCCCTCGAATCGTTCATCTTCTGGAGCCGCTGGCTGCAGGCGCCGCTGTATATCGGCCTGATCGCCGCCCAAGGCGTATACGTCTACCAGTTCATGCACGAACTGGGCATCCTGATCACCAAGGCCGGCAGCCTGAACGAAGCCGAAGTGATGCTGATCGTCCTCGGCCTGATCGACGTGGTCATGATCGCGAACCTGCTGATCATGGTCATCATCGGCGGCTACGAGACCTTCGTCTCCAAGCTCGACCTCGAAGGCAATCCTGACCAGCCCGAATGGCTGTCGCACGTCAATGCCGGCGTGCTCAAGGTCAAGCTGGCCGTCGCCCTGATCAGCATCTCGTCGATACATCTGCTGCGCACTTTCATCAACGCCGGCCAGGTCGAGGACCGCGTGATCGTTACCCAGATCGCCATCCATGCGTCCTTCCTGGTCTCGGCGCTGGCCATCGCCTGGACCGACAAGGTCATGATGCAGACGCTGAGCCTCAGCGCTCATACCAAACACTGATTCACTCCCCGGAGCCGCAACACATGACCACGATCCGCCAGGAAGACTTCGTCGCCTCGATCGCCGACGCCTTCCAGTACATCAGCTACTACCACCCGCTCGACTACATCCAGGCGCTGGGCAAGGCCTGGGAGCGCGAGCAGAGCCCGGCGGCCAAGGACGCCATCGCACAGATCCTGACCAACTCGCGCATGTGCGCGGAAGGCAAGCGCCCGATCTGCCAGGACACCGGCATCGCGGTGGTGTTCCTCAAGGTCGGCATGGACGTGAAGTGGGACGCCAAGCTCTCGGTGCAGGAGATGGTGAACGAAGGCGTGCGCCGCGCCTACAACAACCCCGACAACAAGCTGCGCGCCTCGGTGCTGCTCGATCCCGCGGGCGCGCGCAAGAACAGCAAGGACAACACCCCGGCCGTCGTGCACTACGAAATCGTCCCCGGCCACCACGTCGAGGTCATCTGCGCGGCCAAGGGCGGCGGCTCGGAGAACAAATCGAAGTTCTACGCGCTGAACCCGTCCGACTCGATCGTCGACTGGGTGATCAAGACGGTGCCGACCATGGGCGCCGGCTGGTGCCCGCCGGGCATCCTCGGCATCGGCATCGGCGGCACGCCGGAGAAGGCGATGCTGCTGGCGAAGGAATCGCTGATGGCGCCGGTGGACATCCACGAACTCATCGCGCGCGGCCCGAAGAGCCGCGTCGAGGAGCTGCGCCTCGAGCTTTACGAGAAGGTCAATGCGCTCGGCATCGGCGCGCAGGGCCTCGGCGGCCTTACCACCGTGCTCGACGTCAAGATCCTCGACTACCCCACGCACGCCGCCTCGCTACCGGTGGCGATGATCCCGAACTGCGCCGCCACGCGCCATGTGCATTTCCACCTCGACGGCAGCGGCCCGGCGAAGCTGGAGCCGCCCAACCTCGCCGACTGGCCGAAGGTGACCTGGCAGGCCGACACCAACGTCGCCACGCGCGTCAATCTCGACACGCTGACGCCGCAGGAAGTCGCGTCGTGGAAGCCGGGCCAGGTGCTGCTGCTCAACGGCAAGATGCTGACCGGCCGCGACGCCGCGCACAAGCGCATCCAGGACATGCTGGCGAAGGGCGAGAAGCTGCCGGTCGATTTCACCAACCGCGTCATCTACTACGTCGGCCCGGTCGATCCGGTGCGCGACGAGGTCGTCGGCCCGGCCGGCCCCACGACCGCAACGCGCATGGACAAGTTCACCGAGATGATGCTCGCCCAGACCGGACTGATCTCGATGGTCGGCAAGGCCGAGCGCGGCCCGACGGCGATCGAGGCGATCAGGAAGCACAAGTCGGCTTATCTCATGGCCGTCGGCGGCGCCGCCTACCTGGTCTCGAAAGCGATCAAGGCGGCAAAGGTCGTCGGCTTCGCCGACCTCGGCATGGAGGCGATCTACGAGTTCGACGTCAAGGACATGCCGGTCACGGTCGCCGTCGATTCGAGCGGCACCTCGGTGCACCAGACCGGCCCGCACGAATGGATGACGAAGATCGGCAAGATCCCGGTGTCCGCCATCGGCGGCCACCACTAGGGAGCCGGCTTGGCGCGGGCACTGCGTATCGGCATCCTGCTGCTGATACTCGCCACGGTCGCCGAAGAGGCCTGGCTCGCCCGCGCCCGCGCGGTCTCGTGGAAGGGGACGGTGCTCGTCGCCGTCTATCCGGCCAACGGCGACGGCAGCACCGCGACCGACGCCTACCTGCGGACTCTGACGCGCGAAGATTTCAAGGCGATCGAACGCTTCATCGCCACGGAAGCGAAGCGCTACGGCGTCGGCAACCTGCGGCCGGTGGAAGTCGTCATCGGCCCCGCGCTTGCCGGCCTGCCGCCGGCGCAGCCGCGCGATCCGGGCACCTTCGATGCCATCGTCTGGAGTCTGAAAATGCGCTGGTGGGCCAGCCGCAATGACGACCTGCCGGGCGGCGCCAAGCCGGACGTGCGCATGTTCGCCGCCTACTTCGATCCGACGGCGCACAAGACCCTGCCTCACTCGGTCGGGCTGGAACGCGGCCTCATCGGCGTCGCCAACCTGTTCGCGAGCGACGAGATGGCGACTCGAAACAACGTCGTCATCGCCCACGAACTGCTCCACACGCTCGGCGCCACGGACAAGTACGACCCGGCAACGAACCAGCCGCGCTTTCCCGAGGGCTATGCCGAGCCCGGCCGGCAACCGCTCCTCCCGCAGGAGCATGCGGAAGTGATGGCCGGCCGCACGCCGCTGGCGCCGGACCGTGCCGAAACGCCGGAGAGCCTGGATCGGGTGGTCGTCGGCCCGGCCACGGCAAACGAGATTCGCTGGGTGTCCCGATGATCGGCGTCTTCGACTCGGGCCTCGGCGGCCTGTCGGTCCTGGCGGCAATCGCGCGCGCGCTGCCGCGCGCCGATCTCGCCTACCTGGCCGACACGGCGCACGTTCCCTACGGCAACAAGGACGACGGCTTCATCCGCGGCCGAGTGCTGAAGATCGGCCGCCATCTCGTCGACCGCGGCTGCGGCATGGTCGTCGTCGCCTGCAACACGGCGACGGCGGCGGCGGTGCAGGCGCTGCGCGCCGAACTCGATGGCATCCCCGTCGTCGGCGTCGAGCCCGGCGTCAAGCCAGCCGCGCAATCGAGCGTGACGCGGCGCATCGCCGTGCTGGCGACGGAATCGACCTCGCGCAGCGAGCGCCTCGCGCGCCTGGTGCGCGAGCATGCGGGCAACGTCGCCGTACACATCGAGCCCTGCCCGGGCTGGGCGACGCGCATCGAGACGCTGAACGTCGACGGCGCAGCCTTCGTCGCGGAAATGGAAACTCGCATCGCGCCGTTGCTGGCGGCGGGCGCGGATCGCATCGTGCTCGGCTGCACGCACTACGCGTTCCTGGCGCCGGCGCTCGAGCGCATCGTCGCCGGCAGGGCGGAACTGGTGGATGTTGCCGAAGCGGTAGCGCGGCAGGTCGTGCGGCTGTCCGGCGACGCGGGGCATGGCAACGCGCGCTTGTCGCTGCTGGCGACGGCAAGCCCGGAGCGCCTGCATGCGGCGCTGCCGAGGCTGGGCTTGAACTGGCTTGCGGAAAGGTCTAGATCGGCGGAACTGGCGGCGATCGCCGCCTGAGGCTGAGGGACGCGCGGCTACGGCTGCGGCTTGTTGCCACCACCACCACCGCCGCCGCCTCCACCACCGCCACCGCCGCGCTTCTGGCGACCGCCTTGGCCGCCCTTGAAGTGCTGCTTCTTCTGGCCTTGCGGCTGGCGACCGTGGCCACCACCGCCACCGCCGCCACCACCACCGACTCCACCACCACCGCCGCCGCCGGGACCCGGGGCAATGCGGTTGCCCGGTGCGAGCTGGATCTCGAGCTCGACGATCTCGTCCCACTGCGCATCGGTGCGGTCACGCTCCGGAATGGAGAGCAACTCGCGCAGACGGCGGCGCGGATCGAATTGGGGTTGTGCGGGCGGCGGAGCGGAGTCCGAAGGGGGGGGCGATTGCGTATTCATGGCCGCTATTGTAGCCGGGTTGGCAAATTTCAGCCGAAGCGGCTGGCGAGGCGCCCGACGCCCTCGATCTCGACTTCGACCGTGTCGCCGTCCTGCATGGCGCAGACCCCGACCGAGGTGCCGCAGGCGATCACGTCGCCCGGTTCGAGCGTCATGTCGGCGGCGATGCGGCGCACGATTTCCTCCGGTCCGAAGAACATGTCGCTGACCGGATAGTCCTGTTTCTGCTCGCCTGCGAGCCGTACCTTCACGCGCAGCGCATCGGGGCGCAATCCCGTCGCGATGCACGGCCCGAAGACGCCGAAGCCGTCGAAGCTCTTGGCGCGCGTCCATTGCGGAAACGAAGCATCGGCGCGCAGGATGTCGCGCGCCGTGACGTCGTTGACGCAGGTGTAGCCGAAGATCGCGTCGGCGGGAACCTCGCCGCAGCATCGTTTGCCGATGACGATACCGAGTTCGCCCTCGAACACCACCTGCCCGGCGTAGCCCGCCGGTCGCGGGATGCGCCCGCCATCGGCGGCGAAGCAACTGTTGGCCTTCAGGAAGTAAAGCGGATGCGCGGGCCGCGTGAGGCCTTCGACGCGGGCGCGCTCGTGAAAGTTGTTCCAGAGGCCGATCATCTTGGTCGGCCGGCACGGCGTCACCAACCGCGCGTCAGCCAGCGCGAAGCGCCGCCCGGTGGGCACCGGCGCGGAGAACATGTCGCCGGCGTGCTCGGCGATCGTCCCGTCCTCGAGAATGCCGAACGCTTCCTCGCCGCCCGCGTTGAATCTGACCCAGCGCCTGATGTCCACCAAAAATTTCCTGACGTAGAATGGGCGAGCTTTTGCAATCGCTAAGCCCACCGGATACAAACGAACCTTAGGGAGGTTTCACATGAACAAATCCGAACTCGTCGAAGTCGCCGCCAAGGAAGCCGGTCTGACCAAGGCCGCGGCCGAGAAGGCGCTGGCCGGCATGATCGGCACGATCGTCAAGGTCGTCGCGAAGGGCGACACCGTGACGCTCGTCGGCTTCGGCACCTTCAAGTCCGCCAAGCGCGCCGCACGCACCGGCAAGAACCCGAAGACCGGCGCCGCCCTGAAGATCCCGGCGACGACCGTGCCGAAGTTCTCGGCCGGCTCGGGCTTCAAGGCCGCCGTCGCAGGCAAGAAGGCCGCCAAGAAGAAATAAGCGCGCGCTTCTGGTTCGCCATCGAAGGCCCGCCTCGCGCGGGCCTTTTTCTTTGCGCTTCTGCGCTCAATGGTGGCCGCTGGCGGCGGCGAGCATTTTCTCGGTGCGCTTCTTCCACGCCTCCTCGAGGGTCAGGCCGACGAGCGACTCGGGCGGCAGGAAGACGTCCCAGTGCTGCTGGAAGAGATCGACGTCCTCGCCGCTGTCCATGTGGGCGCGGTAGATCTTCTCCTGGTAGACGGGCGCGCCGGGCAGGGCGACGAGTTCGACGGATTGGATAATCACGGGCGGGCACCTCCTGATCAAGTTGCAGGCATATCCTGCGCCGCCCGGCCGCCGCTCCGTAAGGGAAAGATGGGGCCAATTCTCCCTTTAGTTCCGGTTGAAATCCTTTCGATAACGCGCTTGATGCAGCGCAATCGAAGCGCGCGCCGCGGGCATATATACTCGAAAGCATGAACGCGCCCGCCCCCGCCGCCACGGCCGACAAGCGCGGTCGTCCCGTCCGCGACCTGCGCATTTCGATCACCGATCGCTGCAATTTCCGCTGCGTCTACTGCATGCCGAAGACGGTGTTCGGGCGCGACTACCCGTTCCTGCCGCGCGCGGATTTGCTGAGCTTCGAGGAGATCATCCGGCTCGCGCGCCTGTTCGCCGCCCAGGGCGTGCGCAAGATCCGCCTGACCGGGGGCGAGCCGCTGCTGCGTCGCGACGTCGAGCGCCTGATCGAACAACTGGCCGCGATTTCCGACCTGGAGCTGACGCTGACCACCAACGGCTCCCTGCTCGCGCAGCGCGCGCGCAGCCTGCGCGATGCGGGCCTGCACCGTGTCACCGTCAGCCTCGACGCCCTCGACGACGAGGTATTCCGGCGCATGAACGACGTCGACTTTCCCGTGTCGCGCGTCCTGGAGGGCATCGAGTCCGCCGCGGCCGCGGGGCTTTCTCCCGTCAAGGTGAACATGGTCGTCAAGCGCGGCACCAACGACGGCCAGATCATCGACATGGCGCGCCGCTTCCGCGGCAGCGGCCACATCCTGCGCTTCATCGAGTACATGGACGTCGGCAGTTCCAACGGCTGGCGCATGGACGAGGTGCTGCCCTCGGCCGAAGTCGTGCAGCGCATCGGCGCTGCGTTCCCGCTCGAGGCGGTCGACGCAGCCTACGCCGGCGAGGTCGCCGAGCGCTGGCGCTATATCGACGGCGCCGGCGAGATCGGCGTCATCTCCTCGGTGACCCAGGCCTTCTGCTCGGGCTGCACGCGCGCGCGCCTGTCGACCGAAGGCAAGCTGTACACCTGCCTCTTCGCCCAGCAGGGACACGACCTGCGCGCGCTGCTGCGCGACGGCAGCAGCGACGACGCGATCGCCGCCGCGATCGCGTCGATCTGGCACGACCGCGACGACCGCTATTCCGAAATCCGCACCGCCGCGACCGCCGCGGGCAAGAAGATCGAGATGTCCTACATCGGTGGCTGAAGAAACACGCGCCGACGTCACCGGACTGATCCTCGCCGGCGGGCTGGCGCGGCGCATGGACGGCCGCGACAAGGGACTGCAGCTGCTCGCCGGCCGCCCGCTGGTCGCCCACGTGATCGAGCGCCTTGCGCCGCAGGTCGGCACCCTGCTCATCAACGCCAATCGCAACCACGACGCGTATGCCGCATTCGGCCATGCCGTGATCGCCGACACGCTCGCCGGTTTCGCCGGACCGCTGGCCGGGCTGCAGGCGGGCCTGGCGGCCTGCCGGACGCCGTTGCTGGCCACCGCGCCCTGCGACGCGCCGCGGCTCCCGGACGACCTGATCGGGCGGCTGCTGGCCGGACTGGCGGAAAGCTCCGCCCCCGCGGCCGCCGCCTTCGCCGACGGCCGGCTGCAGCCGACCTTCATGCTCTGCCGCCGCGAGGTCGCCGGCGAACTCGAACGCTATCTCGCGGGCGGCGGACGTAGAATCCATACTTGGCTAGAGGGTATCGGCGTCTGCGCCGTCCCCTTCGCCGCCAGCAACGCTTTCATCAACCTCAACACGCCGTCGGAACTCGCCCAGCTCGAAGTCCCGCCATGACCAGCCTCCGCCTGATCGCCGCCGCCCGCCGCATCGCCCTCGCCCTGCTCATGGCCGGCGCCGCGACGGCCATGGCGGCCGAAACGCTGGTGATTTCCACCGGCGTCGGACCGCCCTTCACCACCGGCAGGCGCGACGGATTCCTCGACCTGCTGCTGGACGAGGCCTTCCGCCGTGCCGGCGCCCGCGCCGAAATGCTGGTGCACGAGTCTTCCGAACGTGCGCTGATGAACGCGAACCGGGGCATCGACGATGGCGGCGCGCCGCGCATCAAGGGCCTCGAGGCGCAATACCCGAACCTGGTGCGCATCCCCGAGAAGCTGTTCGACAACGATTTCGTCGCGCTCTCGATCAAGCACCGCTTCGCCACGCCGGACTGGAAGTCGCTCGAGAAGTATCACGCCGGCTACCTGATCGGCTGGAAGATCTTCGAGAACAACCTCGGCGGCCGCGCCGAGACGACCAAGGTGCGCGACGCCGAGCAGTTGTTCAGCCTGCTGCGCCAGGACCGTGCCGACGTGGTCCTCTACGAGCGTTGGCAAGGCCTCTGGCGCGCGCGCGAACTTGGCCTTTCGATCGCCATCATGGAACCCCCGCTGGCGCGCCAGGAAATGTACTGCTACGTGCACCGCAAGCACGAGGCGCTGGTTCCCGCCGTCGCCGCGGCACTCGCGGAAATGAAGCGCGACGGCACCTACCGGCGCATTTTCGATGCGACCCTGACGCCCCTGGTGCCGAACGGCCGCCGCACCGATGCAAACTGAATCTTCCCGGCTGCGTCGCGGGCCGCTGGCGCGGCGCCTGATGCTGTGGACCATCGTCTTCAGCGGCGCCCTGGCGCTCGTGATCACCGTGGTCCAGCTGTCCATCGAGTATCGGCGCGACGTCGGCATCGTCGAGGAGCGCTTCCAGCTCGTCGAGCAGGGCTATCTGGACAGCATCGTCGACACGGTCTGGGTCGCCGATCGACAGCATCTCGAGACGGTGCTCGACGGCATCGTGCGCCTGCCCGACTTCGCGTATGCACGAGTCCTGGTCGACGACGAGATATTCGCCGCCCGCGGCAACCCGTCCGGCGGCGGCGGCATCACGCGCAGCTGGCCGCTGGTGCGCGCCTACCGCGGCAAGGACGTGACGATCGGCGAACTCACCATCCACGCCGACCTCGCCGCCGCGCGCCAGCGCTTCATCGAGCGCGCAGTGTTCATCGTCGCCGCCAATGGCGTCAAGACGGTCCTCGTCGCCTTCTTCATGCTGCTGCTGTTCGACCGCCTCGTCGCGCGCCACCTCGCCAGGATCGCCGACACGCTCGCGCAGCGCTCGCCGACGGCGCCCTGGGTCCCGCTGACGCTGGATCGGCGCGCCCGCGAGTCCGACGAGCTCGACCGCCTCGTCGTCACCCTGAACCAGCTTCAGGCCCACCTCGACAGCCACAACGCCGAGATCCGCGCGCTCAACTCGCGCCTCGAGCAGCGCGTCACCGAGCGCACGGCGGAACTGGAGCGCATCAACAAGGAACTCGAGTCCTTCTCGTACTCGGTATCGCATGACCTGCAGGCACCGCTGCGCGCCATCACCGGCTTCTCGCGCATCCTGCTCGATGAGGAGCGCGGTCATCTGTCGGAACAGGGGCAGGACATGCTCGACCGCGTGATCCGCAACACCGACCGCATGAGCGACCTGATCGAGAACATCCTCGCCTATTCGCGCGCCGGCCGGCGGCCACTGGAGAAGAGTGCGGTGGACCTGACCGCCCTCGCGCGCGACGTCGTCGCAGCACAGCAGCAGGACTATCCCGGCACGACGGTGAAGCTCGGCGAACTGCCTCCGGCCTTCGGCGACCCGACGATGCTCGAGCAGATCATGCAGAACCTGATCGGCAACGCCTTCAAGTACTCGTCGAAGAAGGAGCAGCCGGAAATCGAGATCGGCGCGCGGCTGGAAAACGGCCGCACGGTCTATTTCATCCGCGACAACGGCGCCGGCTTCGACATGCGCTATGCCGACAAGCTGTTCGGCATGTTCCAGCGCCTGCACACCGAGCGCGAATTCCCGGGCACCGGCGTCGGCCTCGCGATCGTCAAGCGCCTGGTCGAACGCCATGGCGGCGAAGTCGAGGCCCGCGCCGAGCCCGACAAGGGCGCCGAGTTCAGCTTCAGCCTCGGCACCGCCTAGGCGCGCAGCACCCGCAGCGGCGGCGCCCGCAGCGCGCCACCCGCCCCGGCCAGGCCGACGGCGACCGCGCCGGCAATGCCGAGCGCCGCGCCGAGCAGCGGCAACAGCGGCGACGGCACGAAATCCAGGTGGAAGACGAGAACGGCCAGCGCCCACGAGATGCCGGCCGCGCCGAGCCCGCCCAGCAATCCGGCAATGCCGCCGAGCACCGCGAACTCGGCGATCACGGTGGCCCGCACCTGGGCATGGCGGGCGCCGAGCGCCCGCATCAGCCCCAGGTCGGCCGCACGCTCGTCCTGTCCCGACTGCAGCGCGGCAATGAGAACGACAATGCCGGCCGCCAGCGCGAAACCGAACACCGCCTGCACCGCACGCGCGATCTGGTCGAAGGTCGCATTCAACTGGCGCACCAGCGCCTCGACGTCGATCACCGTGACGTTCGGGAAGCGCTGCACCAGCGCATTGACGAGCCCCGCATGCCGCGGCGGCAGGTGGAAGCTGGTGATGTAGCTGGCCGGATAGCGCTCGAGCAGCCCCGGCGGCGCGATGACGAAGAAGTTCACGCGCATCGAGTCCCAGTCCAGGCGACGCAGGCTGGTGACGCGCCCCGCGACGCGCTCGCCGGCGATGTCATAGACGAGGTCGTCGCCGAGCTTGAGCCCGAGCGTCTGCGCCAGCCCTTGTTCGACGGAAAAGCCGCCGTCGCGCGCCGCACCGTGCCAGCGGCCCGCCACGACCGCATTGCCCCGCGGCAGCGCCGCGCTCCAAGAGAGATTGAATTCGCGCTCCACGAGCCGCTGGGCACGCTCGTCCTCGTAACGCCCGGGAACGACCGGCTGGCCGTTGATGGCGACGAGCCGGGCGCGCACCATCGGCTCGAGCAGCGGCTTCACGCCCTGCTCGCGCAGGAACCCGGCGACGGCCTCGCGCTGGTCGGGCTGGATGTTGATGAGGAAACGGTTCGGCGCATCGGCCGGCATGCGCGACTTCCAGCTATCGAGCAGGTCGCCGCTGCCGATGGTCAGCAGCAGCAGCGCCGTGAGGCCGAGGCCGAGGGCGACGGCCTGAACCACGCTCGCCCGCATGCGCCGCCGCAGGCTCGCCAGCCCGTAGCGCCAGCCGCCGCCGGCGCGCAAGCCGCGGCCGATGCCGAGCGCGAGGCGTGCGAATCCGGCATACAGCAGCACCGCGAGCGCGAAGCCGACCAGGACGACGGCGCCGAGCACCAAGCTGTGTGCGACCCAGAACATCAGCGCCGCCAGCAACGCGGCGCCGACGCCGTAGGCCGTGACCGATACCGGCTCGGCCGCGGTCCACTCGCGGCGCAGCACGCGCACCGTGGACACGCGCTTCAGGCGCAGCAGCGGCGGCAGGATGAATCCGGCGACCAGCAGGTTGCCGACGGCGAGCCCCTGGAGCCACGGCAGCATGCCGGGCGCGGGCAGCGTGACGGTGAACAGCCCCGCCAGCAGCGCCTCGAGTCCGAGCTGCACGGCGAAGCCGGCAGCGCAGCCTAGCACCGTCGCCAGCAGGCCGAAGAGCAGGAACTCGCCGCCATGGATCGCGAGGATCTGCGCCTCGCGCGCGCCGAGGCAGCGCAGCACCGCACAGGCGTCGAGATGCCGTCGCACGTAGCGGTCGGCCGCGAGCGCCATCGCCACCGCAGCCAGGATCACGGCCAGCAGCGCCGCGAGCCGCAGGTAGCTCTGCGCGCGCTCGATCATGTTGCGCACTTCGGGACGGGCGTTCTCCATGCTCTCGAGGCGCTCGCCGCGCCCGAGGCGCGCCTCGGCCCAGCGGCGGTAATCCTCGACCGCTGGCGTCTCGCCGGCGAGATGCAGTCGGTAGCGGATGCGGCTGCCCGGCTGCACCAGCCCGGTCGCCGGCAGATCGGCCAGGTTCATCATCAGCCGCGGCGCCAGCGAGAACAGGTTGATGCCGCGATCGGGATCGAGCGTCAGCACGGCATCGGCGCGCAGTGACGATGCGCCGACTTTCAGCGCGTCGCCGGCCTTGGCGTCGAGCGCCGCGCTGAGGCGCTCGTCGAGCCAGACGCTGCCCCGCGCGGGCACTTCGCGCGTCACCGCATCCGGCACGTTGAGGCCGGGCGCGACGCGCAGGCTGCCGCGCAGCGGATAGCCCTCGGTCACGGCCTTGATTTCGGCGAGCTGCGCGCCGCCTGCGGCATTCGCCACCATGCTCGGGAAGGTCGCGCTCTCGGCGAGCTGCAGGCCGCGCGCGGCGGCCTCGCGGCGGTAGCCGTCGTCCCAGGGGTGGTCGGCGATCAGCAGCAGGTCGCCGCCGAGCAGCTGGTGGGATTCGAGCGTCAGCGCGCGCTCGACGCGGTCGGCGAGGAAGCCGACGCCGGTCATCGCGGCGACGGCCAGCAGCAGCGCCATGCCGAGCACCGTCAGCTCTCCCGCGCGCAGGTCCCTCAGCAGCATGCGCCACATCAGGCGGACGGCGTTCACAGCTGCCTCAGCGTCTCCACCGCCTGCTCTACGCGCTCGAGCGCGATCACCTCGAGCCCATTGATCACCTGCTTCGGCGCGTTGGCCTTGGGCACCATCGCGTGCGTGAAGCCGAGCTTGGCGGCTTCCTTCAGGCGCTCCTGGCCACGCGGCGCCGGGCGAATCTCGCCGGCGAGGCCGACCTCGCCGAACGCCACCATCTTCGCCGGCAGCGGTCGGCTGCGCAGCGACGAGACGATCGCCAGCAGCACGGCGAGGTCGGCCGCCGGCTCCTGGATGCGCACGCCGCCGACGGCGTTCACGAACACGTCCTGGTCGACGCAGGAGATGCCGGCGTGGCGATGCAGCACGGCGAGCAGCATCGCCAGCCGCGTGCTTTCCAGCCCGACGGTCAGGCGCCGCGGATTGGGTGTGTGGGCAGCATCGACGAGCGCCTGGATCTCGACCAGCAGCGGTCGCGTGCCCTCCTGCGTCACCATCACGCAGGAACCGGACACTTCCTGCTCGTGCTGCGAGAGGAACAGCGCCGACGGATTCGAAACGCCGCGCAGCCCCTTGTCGGTCATGGCGAAGACGCCGAGTTCATTGACCGCGCCGAAGCGGTTCTTGAAGGCGCGCACGAGGCGGAAGCTCGAATGCGTGTCGCCCTCGAAATACAGCACGGTGTCGACGATATGCTCGAGCACGCGCGGGCCGGCGAGCGCGCCGTCCTTGGTGACGTGGCCGACGAGGATCACGCAGGTGCCCGACTGCTTGGCGAAGCGCGTCAGCTGCGCCGAGCATTCGCGCACCTGCGCCACCGAGCCGGGCGCCGATTGCAGCGCGTCGGACCACAGCGTCTGGATCGAGTCGATGACCGCGACCGCCGGGCGCTCCTTCGCCAGCGTCGCCAGGATCTTCTCGAGGTTGATTTCCGCCAGCAGGCGCAGCCCGGCGGTCGGCAGTTGCAGGCGGCGCGCACGCAGCGCGACCTGCTCGCCTGACTCCTCGCCCGAGACGTAGAGCACGTTCCGTCGCGCTTCGGCGAGCCGCGCGAGCGCCTGCAGCAGCAGCGTGCTCTTGCCGATGCCGGGGTCGCCGCCGATCAGCACCACGCCGCCGGAGACGAGGCCGCCGCCGAGCACGCGGTCGAATTCCTCGATGCCCGTCGGCTGGCGCGGCTCTTCGCGCGGATCGATGCTCGACAGTTCCTGCAGCACGGGCGCGCCGCCGGCAAGCGCCGCGAACGAGCCGGCGTAGCGGTTGTTCGCCGCGGCGGCGGGCTCGGCGATGCTCTCGACCAGCGTGTTCCACTGCGCGCAACCAGGGCATTGGCCCTGCCACTTCGGACTCGTGGCGCCGCACTCGGTGCAGCTGTAGATGCTCTTAGGCTTGGCCACGATTTTCCTCGACGACGGGCACGCGGCCGGCGAGCGCGCAGAACAGTTCATAGCTGACGGTGCCGGCGCTGGCCGCCACTTCGTCGGCGCAAAGCCCGCGTCCCCACAGGACCACGGGCGTGCCGACGCCGGCCTCGATGCCGTCGAGGTCGACGCAGAGTTTGTCCATCGAGACGCGGCCGAGCGTGCGCGTGCGCTGCCCTGCGACAAGCACCGGGGTGCCGGTCGGCGCGTGGCGGGGATAGCCGTCGCCGTAGCCGCAGGCGACGATGCCGATGCGCAGCGGCCGGTCTGCGACGAAGCTGCCGCCATAGCCGACACGGTCACCGGGCGACAACTGCCGCACGGCGATGACTTCGCTCTCGAGCGTCATCACCGGCAGCAGGCCGAGCGCAGCCGCGCTGCGCAGCTGGGGGAAGGGCGAACTGCCGTAGAGCATGATCCCGGGGCGCACCTCGTCGGCGACCGATTCGGGATAGCGCAGCAGCGCGGCGGAATTGGCGAGGCATAGCGGATACGACAGTGCGCCGCGCATGGCGTTCAGGCGGCCCATCTGCTCGCCGATACCGCGCTCCTCGTCGGCGTCGGCGAAGTGCGTCATCAAGGCGATGTCGCCGACGCAGTCGAGCCCGCGCAGCATGTCGAGCGCGCGCGGCAGTTCGGCCGCATTGAGGCCGAGGCGGTTCATGCCGGTATTGAGCTTGAGGTAGACGGGGAGCCGGGTGCGCAGCCCCGAATCCCTGAGCCATTCGATTTGCTCGAGGCGATGCAGCGTGAGCGTCAACCCGTGCTCGGCGTACAGCGGCAATTCGTCGGCCGCGTAGCAGCCTTCGAGCATCAGGATGGGCTGGCGCAGGCCGGCCTTACGCAGTTCGATCGCGGCTTCGAGCTCGACCAGCGCGAAGCCGTCGGCGAAATCCGCGAGCGCGGCGACGACGCGGGTCAGCCCGTGGCCGTAGCCGTTCGCCTTGACCACGCACCAGATGCGCGCGGCGCCGGCATGGCGTCGCGCCAGCGCGTGGTTATGCCGCAGGGCGGCGAGGTCGATGCGGGCGAAGGTCGGGCGGAAAAGCGGGCGCGGCATCGCCCGATTCTACCGGAGCGGCGGCGGCTACTTGGCTTGCGCCATCTGGCGCAGGCGCGTCGAGGCGAACTCGACGAAGGTCGTCACCAGCTTGGAGCGGAACTTCTCTTTGGGATAGACCATCGACAGCGTGCGGATGAGGCGCGGCTTGAGCGGAATGGCGACGAGGTCGCCGAGCCGTTGCGCCTTGGCGACCGAGGCGCGCGAAGCGATGGCGAAACCGAGGCCGGTCTCGACGACGCCGTTCAGCGCCACCGGGCTGCCCATTTCCATGACGAGATGGAGATCTTCGGGCTGCACGCCGGCCTTGCGCAGGTAGCTGTCGGTGAATTCGCGCGTGCCGGAGCCGGGCTCGCGCGAGACGAAGGAGTGATCCGCCAGTTGCTGCGGCGTGATCTCCTTGAGCTTCGCCAGCGGAAACTTCGGGCTGCAGATCACCATCAGCTCGTCGTCGCAGCAGATCTCGGTCTGCAGGTTCGGCTGGTGCGACGGCGACTCGATGAAGCCGATGTCGAGCGTATGCTCGGCGACGCGCGTCTCGATGGTCTCCGAGTTGGCGACGACCAGGCGCGGACGCACGTGCGGATGCTGCGACTTGAACTCGCCGAGGATGCGCGGCAGCATGAATTCGGCGATCGTGGTGCTGCCGCCCACCAGCAGCGAGCCGCCGATCTCGCCGGTCATCTCGCCCATGCGCACGTCCATTTCGGACGACAGGTTGAGGATCTTCTCGGCGTATTGCAGCACCATCTCGCCGGCCGGCGTCAGCGCGATGCGCCCGTGGCCGCGATCGAAAAGCCGCGTGTTGAAGTGCTCTTCGAGCTGCTTGATCTGGAAGGTGACGGCGGGTTGCGTCATGAACAGCACTTCGGCCGCCTTCGTAAACGACAATTGCTTAGCGACGGCGTGGAACACCTGAAGTCTGCGATCGGCCATGACGCCTTCCTCCCGAGAAACCTGTTCGTTGTGTCGAATTAAATCACAAAATCCACTATATAAGAAGCCCTGATACGCGTGGAAGGCCCACGGCGCAGGGCATTCGAGGCCCATGCCCCCGAAGGGTGCGTTGCCTTTCGTGGTATAACCCGAGCGCCCATGAGCTTCGGCTTCTACATCATCATGGCGGCGCAGTTCTTTTCTGCGCTCGCCGACAACGCGCTGTTGATCGCGGCCATCGCCATCCTGCGCGACATGCACGCGCCGACTGCGTACGAGCCGCTGCTCAAGACGTTCTTCACCGTCTCCTACGTCGCGCTCGCCGCCTTCGTCGGCGCCTTCGCCGACTCGATGCCCAAGGGCCGCGTGATGTTCATCAGCAACGGCATCAAGGTCGCGGGCTGCGGCCTGATGTTCTGCGGCGTCCACCCGCTGGCCGCCTACGCCGTGGTGGGACTCGGCGCGGCGGCTTACTCGCCGGCCAAGTACGGCATCCTCACCGAATACCTGCCGCATCGCCTGCTGGTCGTCGCCAACGGCTGGATCGAGGGCCTCACCGTCATGGCGATCATCCTCGGCGTCGTGCTCGGCGGCGCCATGATCCGTCCCGACGTGGCGCAGGCGCTGCTCTCGTTCGACTTTCCGCTGATCGAGGTCGGCATCGATACCGTCGCCGAGATGAACCTCACCATCGTCGGCCTGCTCTACGTGATCGCTGCGGCCTTCAACCTCTACGTGCCCGACACCGGCGTCGACCACAAGCCGCTGAAGCGCAATCCGATCTACCTGGTGCACGAGTTCAACCACTGCCTGAAGCTGCTCTGGCGCGACAAGCTCGGCCAGATATCGCTCGCGGTGACGACGCTGTTCTGGGGCGCCGGCGCAACGCTGCAGTTCATCGTCATCGAATGGGCCAAGGCGGCGCTGCACCTCGACTTGTCGAAGGCCAGCATGCTGCAGGGCGTGGTCGCCGTCGGCGTCGCCATCGGTGCGATCCTGGCGGCGAAGATGATCTCGATGCGCAAGGCGGTCCGGGTGATTCCGCTCGGCATCGCCATGGGCCTCGGCGTCATCGGCATGGTGCTGGTCCGCGACATGTGGCTGGCGCTGCCGCTGCTGGTCGTCGTCGGCATCCTGTCCGGCTTCTTCGTCGTGCCGATGAACGCCCTGCTCCAGCATCGCGGCCACATCCTGATGGGCGCCGGCCACTCGATCGCCGTGCAGAACTTCAACGAGAACCTGTCGATCCTGATCATGACCGGCGTCTACTCGGCGCTGATCAAGGCCGACCTTTCGATCTACTGGGTGATCGCCCTGTTCGGCCTGTTCGTCGCCGGCACCATGCTGATGGTCAAGAAGCGCCACGAAGCCAACCAGCGCGAGTTCGACTCCGTCGCCGAACTCGACGACCTCAAGCACTGACGCGCGCCACCACTTTGCGCGCACAAAATGCGCGCCACCACTTTTCAACTCGTTGCCGACGTGTATAATGCGCGGCTCTCAAGGCGCCCGTAGCTCATCTGGATAGAGTACTTGGCTACGAACCAAGGGGTAGGGAGTTCGAATCTCTCCGGGCGCGCCAGATACAGGCAAGGGCCGGAACCGCAAGGTTCCGGCCCTTTGTTTTTTCAGCCACGACGCGGCGCAGCGGGAAGACTACACTTACGCCAACGCTGAACCCGGAGAGCAAAGATGAAGAAGCTTACGATCCACCTGCACGCGGAACTCGAGATCCCCGACGACTGGGAAATCGTCGAGCACACGCCGAACATGTACGTGCTCAAGGTCGGCGACAAGTTCGTCGACTTCGACATCGCCCCGCTCGCCACCGGCTCCGCCGAAGCGGACGCCGTCTGGAGCGACGACGATCAGGAACTCACCGAGGACCTGCTCGACCGCGTGATCGGCCTCGATTCCGAGATGGAGATCACTTATCTCCAGTGAAGCTGAGCGAAGCCCTCTCGGGCTTCGGCTTCGGCACCGCCACCTTCGGCGCCGGCTCCGGGCCGAGGTAGGCAGCCACGGTCTTGACGTCGAAGCGGTCGTTGGCCGCCTTGGCGGCCGGCCGCCGGCGGTTGTAGAGATGCAGGCCCGCGCCGCCTAGCGCACCGCCGGCCAGCACCGCCAGCATCAGTTCGACCAACCCCGTTTGCGACTTCGCTGCCGCCTTCTCGGCGGCGCGTTCGGCCTCGATGCGCGTCAGGCGCGCCTCGGTCGCCTCGTAATGCTGCTTGAGCACGTTGAAGGCGGCCTCGATGCGGGTCAGATTGGACGCCATCTCGTCTTCCATGCGCGCCTGTTCCAGCAGGATTCCCGTCAGCCGCTCCGCTTCCTCGAGCAGTTCGGCGTTCGTGCGTTCGGGCGCGACGCCGAGCTTCAGCACGTCCTTGCCTGCGCTCTTCGCCGGCTTGGCTGCGGCCGGAAGCGCGACCGGCGGCGGTGACGCAGGGGCCGGCTTCGCCGCCGCTGCCTCCGGCCGGTAAGGCCCCTCGCGGCGCACCGGCACACCGGCGGGGATCATCAGGTCGGAACCGGCGGCGATGACGTCGCCGATGCCGGGATTCGCCGCGCGCATCATGCGTACGTATTTCTCGCGGGCCTTCGGCTGCAGCGGATAGTTGCGCTGGGCCAGCGCCTCGAAACTGGTTTCGGCGTCGACGCGCAGTGCGCCGGCCGGCCGTGCCGACGCAGCGGTAGCAGGCTTGGCGGCCTGCGGCGCGGCGACAGGTGCCGGCGCCACGGCAGGCGCCGCGACCGGCGCCTCGGCCTTCGCCGGCAGGGAACTGAGCAGCAGGTACTCCTTGGTCAGGTCGACGCCGCAGCCGGCGGTCACGGCGAACTCGACGACAGGTTCGCGCACCATCGGCGCCGTCACGATAAGCCGCGGCCGTGCGCGTTCGCCGGCCACCTCGACGCGAGCGCCCTTCGGCACATAGGCCGGATCCATCACGATTTGCGGTGCGCCGACGCGGAAGCACTCGGCCGCCGGCACGCCGCCGTCCGCACCGAGCAGCGGGATCTCGACGCGCAGCGGCTGGCCGATGACCGCCTGGCCCGAAACGCTGCCGAGGCCGAGCGCGAACGCCTGCGTTGCAAGCAGCAATCCGCAGGTGGCGAGGGCGAATGTGGGAGGCAAGCGCCGCCTGCCGTTCGGGGAGGCGGTCTTCTTTGGGTTCGGCACGGCGCGGATTATCGCATCGACACCTGACTAAAGTCTTAAAAACCACTTGACCCGACGCGGCACCGGTTATCCTTTCGCCCTTTGCGAATTCAGGGCTTCCCTCATGTGGTTCCGTAACCTCCGCCTTTACCGCCTGCCCAAGGACTGGGACCTCGATGCCGCCACGCTCGAGAAGGCGCTCGCCGCCCTGCCTCTGGCCCGCTGTGGCGGCCTCGACATGATCAGCCGCGGCTGGGTCTATGCCCATGACGAAGGCGAGTTCGTGCATGCCATCGGCGGCCACTGGCTGGTGGCGCTGGGCGTCGAGCAGAAGCTGCTGCCGGCGACTGTGGTGCGCCAGGAGGCGCAGGACCGCGCGGCGAAGATCGAGGCCGAACAGGGCCGCAAGGTCGGCCGCAAGGAACTGCGCGACTTGCGCGACCGCGTGACGGAAGAACTGCTGCCGCGCGCCTTCACGCGCCGCCGCACGACCTGGTGCTGGATCGACCCGGCCGGCGGCTGGCTGGTGGTCGACGCCGGCTCCGACGCCCGCGCCGAGGAAGTGATGGAGACGCTCAACAAGTCACTGTCGGGCATCGCCCTGCGCCCCTTGCAGACTCAGGTGTCGCCGGTCTCCGCCATGACCGGCTGGCTGGCCGAGAACGACGCGCCGGCCGGCTTCACCGTCGACCAGGACCTGGAGCTGCGCTCGGCGGCCGAGGGCCAGTCCGCGATCCGCTACGTGCGCCACGCCCTGGAAGGCGAGGAAATCCGCGCCCACATCGCCTCCGGCAAGATCGCCACCAAGCTCGCGCTGACCTGGAACGACCGCATTTCCTTCGTCCTCACCGACAAGCTGCAGGTCAAGCGCCTCGCCTTCCTCGACATCCTGCTCGAGCAGGCCGAGCACGACGCCGAGACGGCCGACGAGCAGTTCGACGTCGACTTCGCGCTGATGAGCGGCGAACTGTCGCGCATGCTCGCCGACCTCGTGCTCGCGCTCGGCGGCGAGCTCAAGCCCGAATAAGTTGGCGCCGCTGCCCTGCCCCTGCGGCCTGCCGGCCGACTACGCGCAGTGCTGCGGCCGCTTCCATGGCGGCGAAGTGGCGCCCGACGCCGAGCGCCTGATGCGTTCGCGCTATGCCGCCTACGTGCTCGGCAACGAGGCTTATCTGCTTGCCACCTGGGCGCCGCAGACGCGGCCCGCAACACTCGATCTGGCCGCCGAGCCGAAGCCGAAGTGGCTCGGCCTCGACGTGAAGCGCCACGAGCAGCCCGACGCCGACCACGCAGTCGTAGAGTTCGTCGCCCGCTACAAAGTCGGCGGCCGCGCGCATCGCATGCATGAAGTCAGCCGCTTCGTCCGCGAAGGCGGACGCTGGTATTACCTCGATGGAGACGTCGCGGGCTAGAGCCCGCGCATCGTCGCGCGCATGAAGCAGAGGTCTTCCCAGGCCTTGGCCTTGTCGGGAAGATTGCGCAGCAGGTAGGCCGGATGGTAGGTGACGATAACCGGGATGCCGCCGTGCTCGAACACCTGTCCGCGCGCGGCGCCGATCTTCACTTCCGTCTGCAGCAGCGTCTGCGCCGCCGGTCGGCCGAGCGCGACGATCAGCTTCGGCTTGATGAGTTCGATCTGGCGTGCCAGGAACGGCCAGCAGGCGGCGGTCTCATCGGGCTCCGGCGTGCGGTTGCCGGGCGGCCGGCACTTCACGGTGTTGGCGATATAGACGTTGGCGCCGCGCTTGAGGTCGATCGCCGCCAGCATCGCGTCGAGCAGCTTGCCGGCCTGGCCGACGAAGGGCTCGCCGCGCTCGTCTTCCTCCGCACCCGGCCCCTCGCCGACGAACAGCCAGTCGGCATTCACGTCGCCGACGCCGAGCACCGCCTGCTTGCGCTGCTGGCAGAGCGGGCAGGCGCGGCAGGCGTTGGTCGCCTCACGCAGTTCGTCCCAGCCCATCGCGGCGATCGCGGCGCGACGCTCGTCGCCGGTGCCGAGCGCCGCAGCGTGCAGCGCCGGTTCGCTCGGCACGGGAGCGGGGCCGGCCTCGGGCGTCGCCACGGCGGGCGCCTCGCCTGCGGGCGTCTCCTCGACCGGCGCGTTGCGCAGCTTCCATGTCGGCCCGAGGCCGAGTTCCTTCAGCATGCGTTCGCGGCTCACAGCATGCGCCCCATGACGATCGCGTCCTCGCGCCCCTCGGCGGCCGGATAGTAGGCGCGCCGGCGGCCGATCTCGGTGAAGCCGTGGCCGACGTAGAGCACCACGGCCGCAGCGTTCGACGGCCGCACTTCGAGCAGCATGCGCATCAGGCCGCGCCGGGCCGCCATGTCGCAGAGCGTTTCGAGCATCTCGCCGCCGATGCCCTGGCGCTGGCGCTCGGCGGCGACGCTGAGATTGAGCAGGTGAGCTTCGTCGACGACCGTCATCACCACGGCGTAGCCGACCATGATGCCGCGCTCGCTGACGATCCAGCAGTCGTAGCCCGAGGCGAGCGAATCGCGGAAATTGCCGGCCGTCCAGGGAAACGGATAGATGACGTTCTCGACCGCCAGCACGGCATCGAGGTCGTCCGCTTGCATCGGCGCCCACTCGAGCCGCGGCTTGAGCACCGCGTTCATCATCGCAGGCCCCCGCGCGCCAGGCGCTCGGCCGTCGTCAGCGCGACCTTGTCGCGCACGTAGAGCGGCATCGCATGCGCCGCGTCGACGCCCGCGCCGGCCGCGAACCTCGGCGCGGCAAGCTCGGCGACTGCCGCGGCAGTCGGGAACACGTCTGCCCGCACGCGCGCCGGCTGCGGCAGCGCCGCCGCATACGACGCAAAACCGTCGCCGCAGCCGACCCAGTCGCCGTCCGGCAGGCGCACCTCGACCGGCGGCGCTACGCGCGGCGGCGTGATCTCGGTCACGCGGCGACCGGCGACTTCGTAGGCGGCGAAGTAGACCTCGTTCATGCGTGCATCCATGCAGGCGAAGACCCGCGCCGCGCCGCTGGCGAGCGCCAGCGCTTCGAGGGTTCCCACGCCGGCGACCGGCAGGTCGAGTCCGAACGCGAGTCCCTGTGCCACGCCGCAGGCAAGCCGCAAGCCCGTGAAACTGCCCGGCCCGGCGCCGAAGGCGATGCCGTCGAGTTGCGACATCGCGATGCCCGCCTCGGCGAGGAGTTCGTCCGCCCAGGGCAGCACCAGCGACGAACCGCCGGTCACCGAATCGGCGCCGCGCGCGATGACCTCGCCGTCGCGCCACAGCGCGACCGACAGCATGCGCGTCGAGGTCTCGATCGCCAGGATGTTCAAGCCGGATTCCAGGCGGCGAGGAAGGCTTCCCAATGCGGCTGCTTCAGCGCGGCGATCTGCTCGCGCACGAAGGCGACCTCCGCTGCGTGCTCGTCGCGCGTCAGGTGGCCGCGCATCTGCTGGAAGCGCAGGTAGACGAGATAGGTGTTCACGACGTCGGTCTCGCAGTAATCGCGGATGTCGTCGATCTTGCCGGCGAGGTACGCGCCCCACACGGCGCTGCCGTCCATGCCGAGCTTGCCCGGCAGGCCCATCAGCTTCGCCAGGTCGTCGAGTGGCGCGCAGGCACGCGGCTGGTACATCGCCAGCAGGTCCATCAGGTCGAGATGGCGCGTGTGGTAGCGGCCGATGTAGTTGTTCCACTTGAAGTCGCGGCTGTCGTTGTAGTCGCCCTCGCCCATGTCCCAGTAGCGTGGCGCGGTCGCGCCGTGGATCAGGCCGCGGTAGTGGAGCACCGGCAGGTCGAAGCCGCCGCCGTTCCACGACACGATCTGCGGCGTGTACTTCTCGATGCCCGAGTAGAAGCGCTGGATGATCTCGCCCTCGGCGAGCTTCGGCTCGGCCAGCGACCACACCTTGAGGCCGTCGTCGCTGCGCATGACGCAGGAGATCACGGCCACGCGCTGCAGGTGCAGCGGCAGGAAGTCGGAACCGTTGCGCGCGCGCTGGCGCTGAAAGGCGAGCTCGGCGACCTCGGCGTCCGGCAGTTCAGCCGGCAGCTCGTGCAGCGCGCGCAGCCCGGCGACGTCGGGGATGGTTTCGATGTCGAAGACGAGGACGGGGGTCATTTCTTTTCGTTGCCGCCGGCATCGGCGGGCCTGGAGGACGGGGCGTCCTGCGCCGCCGGGAAATGCACGTGCACGTTTACGCAGCCGGAGAGCAGCGCGAGTACGGTCAGCACGGACAGGATTTTCATCATTCGATCAGCATGCCGGGCCGGCCGGCGATCACCTCGCGAACGCGCGCCACCAGTGCTTCCCAGTCGATGCGGCGATTGTAGCCGATGATCCTGACGGCCGGAATGCCGGCGGGCTCCATGATGACGAAGCCGTCACCGTCGCTGGCGATGCCGTCGAGCGTGACCACGCCCTGCCGCAGCGACGCCGAGACGCCGATGCGCGCGTAGCCGAGCGTGCTGCCGTCGCGCCGCGGCAGCCGCTCAACGGTCTTCTTGCCGGCATCGCCGGTTTCGCCGAGCGCGGCGATGTCCTCGAGGGCGCCGAAGCTCATGCGCTTCGGATACTCGCCGAGGCTGCTGGCGATGCGCGCGTCGAAGCGCAGCGGCGTCCAGCCCTGCATCTCGAGGTCGCGCAGGTCGGCGTCGAAGCGTCCTTCGACGGCGCCGAAGGAGAAGGTGCGCGTCAGCAGGCCGAGGTCGAGGTTGCGCGCCGTGACGTCGGCGACCAGGCGCCGGTTCGCTTCGAAGGCGTCCACGAGGCGCAGCTTGTGCACCAGGATGCCGCCGTCGAAGACTTCGATCGCGAGCGCGCCGTCGAGCGCCAGCGTGCCGCCCCCGTAGGTGACGCGCGGAATCCTCGTCGTCACCGTCCCCGCCATCGCCGGCAGGCCGAGCGCGCGCGACAGCTTGTTCATCGACACGCCATCGACGCCGCCCGAGAACTCGCCGTGCCAGCCATCGGTGCCGCGCCGCAGGTGCAGGTTCTCGATCTCGAGCCGGCCGTCGAGCATCGGCGCCCGCAGGCCGTCGATGCGCACGTCCTCACCCGCCAGCCGCAGCGGAAGCTTGAAGGCGCCGATCGGCACGTCGCCGAGGCGTCCGCCGTCGACGCCGACCTCCGCCTCGGTTTCCGCGTCCGCCTCCCAGGGAATGCGCGCCGCGACGCCGCGCAGCTCGAGCGCACCGGTCGCATCCTCGACGGTCGCGTCCTCGAGGCCGGCGTAGAAGCGCTGCAGCCGGCCTTGCTTGGACTCGGCCGAGAACAGCGCCCGTCCCGAGGCGCGCACTTCCTTGACGCCGAAGCGCGCCAGCCACGGCTGCCCCCATTCGCGCATCGCCGTCGCCAGGTCGAGCGGCTCGGTGACGAAGCCCCAGGCGCTCGTCCGCTCCTGCTCGCGATCCCAGCGCAGCGCCGCGTTGAGCGCGCCGACGCCATCGACTTCGACGCGCGCGTTGGCGACCGCGAATTCGGCGGCGTCGAACGTCCCCTCGCCCGTCAGCCGCACGCCGGCCGCGCGCGTCCACGGTGCGCGCCGCAGTTCGCCGCGCGGCCAGTCGAGCGCCGCGTGCCACGCCCAGCCCGAGGCGCGCCGCGTCGCCTCGACGTCGAGCGTGAGGTCGATGTCCTTGCCCGCGATTTCCCCGCTCTTGTCGGCGAAGCCGACGCCCTTCAGCGCGAGGTTCAGCCGCGCCCGCTTGGCATCGACGGCGATGCGGAAATCGACCGTGCCCTGCGGCTGCCAGCCGCGCAGGCGCTTGACGAGCGGCGACAGCGTGACGACGTCGGCTTCCTTCAGTGCGAACTCGACGCGCCGCTCGGCGGCGTCCCACCGGAAAGAGAACGGCAGCGCCGGACGGTCCTTGCCGCGCGCATCGTCGCGGCGCAGCGTGCCTTGCGGGCAGTCGAGCTTGCCGCCGTCGAAGGCGAAGCCCGAGCAGTGCAGCTTCAGTTCGCGGTATTCGCTCGCGCCGACGCGCAGCCGGCCGATGCGGATGTCGGCCTCGTCGCGCGCCCAGGTATCGACCTCGACGACGACGCCGTCGGCCTCGAAGGCCGGGTGGCGGATCGAACCCAGCGAGAGCGCGAGCTGCGCCGCGTGGCCGGGAAAAGCGGCCAGCCCGAGCAGCAGGAACAGGACCGGGCCGACGGCCCAAAGAACCTGTCTCACGAAATCACACGCGCGCGACGGCGGCCTGGCGGGTGCAGCGCAAGGCGCGGCGACGCAGCAATGCTCGCTGCCTTGCAAGTCGCCGCAACGCAGCGATGCGCCCGCCAAGCCGTCGTCCCTTCGGGTTGCTGCCAAAATGCGCGTCTGCGGCGTTGTCGGACTCGCCAATGGAGCGACCATTGGCTTCGCCCTCCGCCTTGCATCCATCGCATTTTGGCGGCAACGCGCACGCGTGATTTCGTGAGACAGGTTCTATGCCGGGAAAACACCGGTCGTCAGGTAGCGGTCGCCGCGGTCGCAGACGATGGTGACGATGACTGCATCGTTCAGCGTCTGTGCCAGACGCACGGCCACGGCCAGCGCGCCGCCCGAGGAGATGCCGGCGAAGATGCCCTCCTCGCGCGCCATGCGCCGGGCCATGTCTTCGGCCTCGGCCTGGCCGACGCTTTCGATGCGATCGACCGCCGACTTGTCGAAGATCTTCGGCAGGTAGGCTTCGGGCCACTTGCGGATGCCGGGGATCTGCGAGCCCTCCTGCGGCTGGCAGCCGACGATCTCGATGCGCGGGTTCCGCTCCTTGAGGAAGCGCGAGCAGCCCATGATGGTGCCCGTCGTGCCCATGCTGGAAACGAAGTGCGTGATGCGCCCTTCGGTCTCGCGCCAGATCTCGGGGCCGGTGCCTTCGTAATGCGCGAGCGGATTGTCCGGGTTGGCGAACTGGTCGAGCATGATGCCCTTGCCGTCCCGCATCATGCTCTCGGCGAGGTCACGCGCCGCTTCCATGCCGCCAGACTTCGGCGTCAGGATCAGCTCGGCGCCGAAGGCACGCATCGTCTGCCGCCGCTCGACGCTCTGGTTCTCCGGCATGATCAGGATCATGCGGTAGCCGCGCATGGCCGCCGCCATCGCCAGCGCAATGCCGGTGTTGCCGGACGTCGCCTCGATCAGCGTGTCGCCCGGCTTGATGTCGCCGCGCGCTTCGGCGCGCAGGATCATCGACAGCGCCGGACGATCCTTGACCGACCCCGCCGGGTTGTTGCCCTCCAGCTTGGCGAGAATGACGTTGCCGCGCCGCGCCGCCTCGGCGCCCGGAATGCGCTTGAGCAGCACCAGCGGCGTGTTGCCGACGTAGTCTTCGAGTGTGCGGTAGTTCATGAGGTCTTCCCCCGCATCAGCAAGGCGCCGAGAAAAGTCACCGCGCAACTCGCCAGCCAAAGCCAATATCCGAGCCCGTAGCCGACCACCGACTGCGGCGGCCGCTGCTCGTCGACCAGCACGTCCGGCACGCCTAGGAACGAAGCGCTCAAGACCAGCGCCGCAAAGGCAAGGCCCATCGCGACGTTCTTCCTGCCCTTGCTCATGGTCCACCAAGCCATCAGCAGCGCCGGATTCGCCAGCCACACGTAACCGGCGCGTGGATGCGCATAGAGATCGAGGTAGCCCATCAACAGCAAGGCGTACCCGCGCCACTCCGAGCACGAACCCGGAATGCAGAACGTCTCCATCGGCATGGCGGAGAGAAACAGCAGGATGCCGATCAGGAGCAGCCACTCGGCGGGCTGGCGAGGTTTGGCGGTAGTCACGGGGGAGATGATACTGGAGGCCGGTTGAAAACCCGCGCATTGCGGCCGTCATCGCCCGTCCGCGCAGGTCCAGGACACGGCCGCCGCCGCGGCGGTCGCAAAATCGGCAGAGACCGAGCCCTGGGCCTGCTTGCACCAATTCCCTGTCGAGACAGCTACGATAGCGCCTCTTCGCGCCGGAGCGCGTCATCGGGGCAAACAATGAAACATGAATTCGGCCGGTCGTCCGACGTTTCCGGCAGCTCGCGCGTCATCTTCGAGGCTATGGACTCCTGAAGGCGGACACACCATGCTCGAACTCAAGAACATCGATCTCGCGACTGACTCCGCCGCCGCAAGCTACGTCAAGACAGAAATCGTCGCCGTGACCTTCGCCCGTCAGGCCGGCGAACTAATGAGCCTGGAGGGCCCGAATCGCTATGCAGCCGGCGACGCCCTGATCACTGGTTCCACCGGCAGCCGTTGGAGCGTGTCGCGCCAACGCTTCGAACTCAAGTACGCGCCCGTGCCGCCCGCCTGCATGGGCGACGAAGGCCGCTACCAGGCCAAGCCGATACCGGTCCTCGCCAAGCAAATCCCCGAGGCATTCACGGCAGCCCGCTCGGCGGGCGGCGACGTGTTGCACGGCAACGCGGGAGATTGGCTACTGCAATACGCGCCCGGGGACTTCGGCATTGCCGAGCAGGCGCGATTCGAGCGGATATACACGAGGGTGGGCTAACACCACTCGGCGCTTGTCGTCGGGCGGGTTGCCGCCAGAAGCGGCCGCAATGGCGGCTATTCAGCTTGCATCTTGGCGAGATTGGCTCATGATCGCAGCTGACGGCAGAAACAAGCACTCGAATAGGATACGAAATGGCTTTCGGAGCAGCGTTCGTAGGACTGTTGTCCTTAGTCTTCGCACTCGGTCGCTTGCTGTTACCGGATCCGGACGGATCCCTAGATAGCAAGAACCACGATGAATTTCACAAGATGCTGAAGGCGGCCGAGGGCACCAGTCCGATGGCTCTTCTTCACAAGCTATTCGTGCCGCTAGTTGCTGTGTTCTATTTCCCGTTCCTAAAGCCGGGCGCTGGAATAGCGGTAGGAATCGGCCTGATCGGTTTGGCTGTAGCTGTCGGGGCTCAATGACGGCTTAGGGTCGCGAGCCGTCATCTGACTTGCTGCTAACGCAGCTACTCAAGCAAGCATGACGGCCGTGACAGGCCGGGTTGCCGCCGATTTTGCGACCGCCGCGGCGGCGGCGCGACGGACGGGGACGTCCGGTCGCGCTGTTCGAGCGAAGCGAGTTTGCGCGACCGGCCGGCCGGCGCGTCGACGGCGCGGGAACCCCGCAGGGGCGGGAGCGCATGAGGCGGCGGCCCGGCCTGTCGCGGCCTGGACTGACGTAGCCGCCGCTCATCCGTGCCTTGGCGGCCGATGCCAAGCCACGCGCTATGAAGCGCTGTCGGAGTCGAGCGGACTCGACGTTGTCGCGCACAGTATTCAATCCCTACGCCGCCGCTCGTTCCCGCACATGGGGAACATCGGCCCGCCGCGCCTCGCGGACTTGGCCGGCGGATAGGGTCTCCACGCTCAACGTCCCGCCGTCGAGCGTCATGAACTCGACCTCGAAGGCTTCACCTCCGCGATAGACGTGGACGACGACACCGACGTCACCGGCCTCCAGCCCTGCGGAGGGAATGTCTTGCGTCAACACTACGGAAGCGTGTTCTGCAATCATGGCGTTTCCTATACCGGGTGGGCAGTGATCAGTCGCAATTCGTTCGATCCCGATTCGACAATCCAGACCGTCCTGACGTTCGGTCGCCGGCCGCTCGGAGTCTGCAACTCGCCGTCGACACTGTAGCGGGTGCCGTGCGGCGAATCAATCGCCGAAGCCACATCGTTATTTCTTGCCTGTTCCCTGAGCGCATCCACCATCGTTTGCCATGCCTCGGGCCGGAATCCGAAGCCCAGGAAGAAGGCGGCCTTACCCTGGCTGTTGGCATGACTCAACAGGTAGCCCGCGACCTTGGCCTCGTCGACCCGCAATGAGAGGGACGACGGCAACTTCACCGTCTACCTCGCGGCGAGATGCCGGACGTACTTGGTGACGCCCTGCTCGACGGTGTTGAACTCGTCCTTGTAGCCGGCGCGGCGCAGGGACGAGATATCGGCCTGGGTGAAGCTCTGGTACTTGCCCTTGAGCGCTTCGGGGAAAGCGACGTATTCGAGCAGGCCCTGCTCGACCATCTCGTTGAGCGACAGCGCCGGCTTGCCTTCGAGGGCGCGGCAGGCGTTGACGGTCGAGGTGGCGATATCGTTGAAGGGCTGGGCGCGGCCGGTGCCGAGGTTGAAGATGCCTGAGCTGTCCGGGTTGTCGAGGAAGTGCAGGTTGACCTTGACGACGTCGTCGATGAAAACGAAGTCGCGGCTCTGGGCGCCGTTGGCGTAGCCGTCGCAGCCCTCGAACAGCTTCACCTTGCCTTCGGCACGGTACTGGTTGAAGTGGTGGAAGGCCACCGAGGCCATGCGGCCCTTGTGCTGCTCGCGCGGGCCGTAGACGTTGAAGTAGCGGAAGCCGACGATCTGCGAACTGGCCTCCGGCAGGCGGCGGCGGACCACCTGGTCGAAGAGGAACTTCGAGTAGCCGTAGACGTTGAGCGGCGCTTCGTGCGAACGCTCTTCCTTGAAGATGCTGCCGCCGCCATACACCGAGGCGCTGGAGGCGTAGAGGAAGGCGATCTCGTGGTCGAGGCAGTAGTCGAGCAGCGACAGCGAATAGCGATAGTTGTTCGCCATCATGTAGTGGCCGTCGGTCTCCATGGTGTCAGAGCACGCGCCCTCGTGGAAGATCGCCTCGATCGCGTTGTCGAAGTAGCCCTGCTCGACGAGCTGCAGGAACTCGTTCTTGTCGAGGTAGTCGGCGATCTCGCAATCGACGAGGTTCTTGAACTTGTCGGCCTTCTTGAGATTGTCGACGGCGATGACGTCGGTGACGCCGCGCTCGTTGAGCGCCTTGACGATGTTGGCGCCGATGAAGCCGCAGGCGCCGGTGACGATGGTGTAGGCCATGGGTTCTTTCCTCAGGCTGCCTTGAGTTCTTCGAGCGAGCACGTCGCCGTGCCCAGCTTGCCGACGACGACGCCGGCGGCGCGGTTGGCGATCTTCATCGCGGCCGCGAGATCGAGTCCGGATGCGAGCATCACGGCGAGCGTCGCGATCACCGTGTCGCCGGCACCGCTGACGTCGAACACCTCGCGTGCCAGCGCCGGTTCGTGTGCCGTGCCGGTTTCGGTGAACAGCGTCATGCCCTCTTCCGAGCGCGTGACCAGCAGCGCCTCGAAACCGAGTTCGCAGCGCAGCTTCTGCGCCTTGGCTTCGAGCTCGGCGTCGCTGGCCCAGCGGCCGACGACCTGGCGCAGCTCGGCGCGGTTCGGCGTGATCAGCGTCGCGCCGGCGTAGCGCGCGTAGTCCTCGCCCTTGGGATCGACCAGCACCGGCTTGCCGGCGGCGCGCGCCAGCTTGATCATGTCGCCGATGTGGGCGAGGCCGCCCTTGCCGTAGTCGGAGAGGATGACGACGTCGCAGTCGGCGACGCGCTTCTCGAACTCGGCGAGCTTGGCGCGCAGCACCTCGTGGTCCGGCGTGTTCTCGAAATCGATGCGCAGCAATTGCTGCTGGCGGCCGATGACGCGCAGCTTGACCGTGGTGGACAGCTTGGCGTCTTCGTGCAGGCTGGCGTCTATGCCGGAGTCGGCGAGGATGTTCGCCAGGATGCGGCCGGCCTCGTCGGCGCCGACTACGGACAGCAGCGACGCCTTGCCCTCGAGCGCGGCGATGTTGCGCGCCACGTTGGCCGCGCCGCCGGGCCGTTCCTCGCTGTGGTCGACCTTGACCACCGGCACCGGCGCCTCGGGCGAAATGCGCTGGACGTCGCCGAACCAGTAGCGGTCGAGCATGACGTCGCCGACGACGAGCACGCGCGCTGCGGAAGTATCCGGAACCTGCATCAGCGCCGCCCGATCGGGTAGTACTCGAGCCCGGCGGCGCGCGGCTGCGCGGGGTCGTAGAGGTTGCGGCCGTCGAACACCGCGGGGGTTTTCAGCTTGGTGCGGATCGCCTCGAAATCGGGGCTGCGGAATTCCTTCCACTCGGTGACGATCGCCAGCGCATCGGCGCCGTCGAGCGCCGCCATCGGCGTGTCGGCGTAGGCGACGCGCGGCTCGCCGGCGTAGATGCGCTGCGCCTCGTGCTTCGCCACCGGGTCGTAGGCGATGACGCGCGCGCCGCGGACGAGCAAGTCGGCGATCAGCACGCGACTGGGCGCCTCGCGCATGTCGTCGGTGTTCGGCTTGAAGGCGAGCCCCCAGAGCGCGAAGGTCTTGCCGGAGAGGTCCTCGCCGAAGCGCTTGACGATCTTGGCGGTCAGCACGCTCTTCTGCACCTCGTTGGCTTCCTCGACGGCGGCGAGCACCTTGAGCGGCTGGCCGGCGTCCGCGGCCGTGCGCGACAGCGCCTGCACGTCCTTGGGGAAGCAGGAGCCGCCGTAGCCGCAACCGGGATAGAGGAAGTGGTAGCCGATGCGCGGATCGGCGCCGATGCCGTGGCGCACGTGCTCGATGTCTGCGCCGAGCTTCTCGGCGAGGTTGGCGAGCTCGTTCATGAACGAGATGCGCGTCGCCAGCATGGCGTTGGCGGCGTACTTGGTCAGCTCGGCGCTGCGCACGTCCATGACGATCAGGCGCTCGTGGTTGCGCTGGAACGGCGCATAAAGCTGGCGCATCAGGTCGGTGGCGCGGCCGTCGCCGTCGATGCCGACGACGATGCGGTCGGGCTTCATGAAGTCTTCGACGGCGGCGCCTTCCTTGAGGAACTCGGGGTTCGAGACCACGGCGTAGGGAATGTCGACGCCGCGCTTGGCGAGCTCGTCGGCGATGGCGGAGCGGACGCGGTCGGCCGTGCCGACGGGCACTGTCGACTTGTCGACGACGACCTTGTAGCCGTCCATCAGGCGGCCGATGTTGCGCGCGGCGGCGAGCACGTATTGCAGGTCGGCGGAGCCGTCCTCGTCGGGCGGCGTGCCGACGGCGATGAACTGGATCGTGCCGTGGGCGGCGGCCTCTTCGACCGAGGTGGTGAAGCGCAGTCGGCCGGCGGCGCGGTTCTTCGCCACCATGGCTTCGAGGCCGGGTTCGTAGATCGGGATGCCGCCCGATTCGAGGATGCGGATCTTCTCCGCATCGACGTCGAGACAGAGCACGTCGTTGCCGACGTCGGCGAGGCAGGTGCCGCTGACGAGGCCGACGTAACCGGTACCGATGACTGTTATTTTCATTCTGTGTTTCGCGAGTGAAAGTGAAGAAGTTTACCGTCAGGGAGCGAGGTCGAATTCCTCGGTGCGCTTCGGCGGATAGGTTTCCCAGCCGCCGCAGGCCGGGCAGCGCCAGTGGAACTGCCGCGCCTTGAAGCCGCAGTTGTCGCATCGGTAGCGCGCGACGCGACGGGTGTGGTTGTGGACCAGGTTGCGCACCAGCTCGAGGTCGGCGCGGCGCTCGACGGGCGCGACGAGGATCTGCGCCTCGAGCAGCTTGTCGAGGCCGAGCAGCGTCGGATTGCGTCGCAGCTCGTCGCGCACCAGCTTGTAGGCCCCCTCGGCACCACCCGTGCGAATCTCGGCCTGGAACACGGCGTCGAGGAGGTCGAGCGAGGGATGGCGCTCGAGGTAGCCGCGCAGCAGCTGCAGGCCCTGCGCCTCGCGTCCCGCCTGACGGTGGGCATCGAGCATCTTCTCGGCGACCAGCGCGAGGTAGACCGGCGTCTGCTGTTCGATGCGCTTCCAGGCCTCTATCGCCTGCTCATGGCGGCCCGAACTCATCTCGAGGTCGCCGAGCAGGATCGTGGCGCGCACGCACTTGCGGTTGGCGGCCAGCGCCTCGTCGATGCGGGCGCGCGCCTGTTCGGGGCGTCCGTGCAGCAGTTCGTCGGACGCGAGCTCGCAATAGAACTCGGCGATCGACTTCTGCCACAGGTGGTCGGTGTGGTTGGGCATGGACTCGGCGATGCTGATCGCCTTGCCCCATTCCTTTTCCTGCTGGTAGATCTCGAGCAGGGATTTGAGCGCCTCCTCGTCGCGCGCGGTGCCGCGCAGCTTGAGGAATATCTCCTCGGCGCGGTCGAGCAGGCCGGCCTTGAGGTAGTCCTGTCCGAGCTCGGACAGCGCATGCAGGCGCTGCTCGTCGGTGAGCTCGCCCTGCGAGCCATCGCGGTCGATCAGGTTCTGGTGCACGCGGATCGCGCGGTCGGTCTCGCCGCGGCGCCGGAACAGGCTGCCGAGGGCGAAGTGGAGTTCGATGGTCTCGGGATCGATGCGGGCCGCTTCCAGGAAGGCTTCGATCGCCTTGTCCGGCTGCTCGTTGAGCAGGAAGTTGAGGCCCTTGAAATAGGAGCGCGGCAGGGCGCGCGATTCCTTGATCAGCTGCTTGATGTCGATGCGCGCGGCGATCCAGCCGAAGGCGAAGAAGGCCGGCAGCGCCAGCAGCCACCACAGTTCGAGCGTCATGGCGCAGCGTCCGTTTCTTCGCGCTTGAGGCGCGAGCGCATGCGACCGAGTTCGCGCCACTGGCGCGCCAGCGTGCTCAGGGTGGCGGTGAGGCCGACGGCGGCGCCGGCGACGAAGGCGCCGAGGATCACCAGCGACAGCGGGGCCTGCCAGGCGTGGTCGAAATAGAAGCGCAGCTCGACCGTGCGATCGTTCTTGATCGCGAGGCCGAACAGGGCCACGAACAACGACACGCGCAGCAGCCAGACGAATATCTTCATTGCATTACCGACAGGCTAAAAAAAGGCGGCATCCACCGGACGCCGCCTTTTCGACAGCTGCTTCACTCGCTTTCAGCGGTTCGGCTGATCGACCCGCTCGCGCAACTCCTTGCCGGCCTTGAAGTGCGGCACGTACTTGGCCGGCACCTGCACCTTCTCGCCCGACTTGGGATTGCGCCCGACGCGGGGCGGCCGGTAGTTGAGGGCGAAGCTGCCGAAGCCGCGGATCTCGATTCGATCCCCGCGGCACAGGGCCGCGGACATCTCGTCGAGGATCATCTTCACCGCGAAATCGGCATCCTTCGCCACCAGCTGCGGAAAGCGCGCAGCAAGCTGCGCTATCAGCTCCGACTTGGTCATGAGCGTCGAGTCGCGCTTACTGCTGGTTCAGCTTGGCCTTGAGCAGGGCACCGAGGTTGGTCGTGCCGCTGCTGGCGGACTGGCCGTCGGAAGCCAGCTTCTGCATGGCTTCGCTCTGCTCGGCGTTGTCCTTGGCCTTGATCGAGAGGTTGATCGAACGGGTCTTACGATCCACGTTGATGATCATCGCCTCGACCGCATCACCTTCCTTCATCAGGGTGCGCAGGTCCTCGACGCGATCGCGCGCGGCTTCGGAGGCACGCAGGTAGCCCTCCATCTCGCCGCCGAGATCGATCACGGCGCCCTTGGCGTCGACGCTCTTCACCGTGCCGTTGACGACGCTGTTCTTGTCGTGCGTGGCGATGTAGTTGGTGAAGGGATCGCCTTCCAGCTGCTTGATGCCCAGCGAGATGCGCTCCTTCTCGACGTCGATCGACAGAACCACGGCTTCGATTTCGTCGCCCTTCTTGTAGTTCTGCTTGGCTTCGTCGCCGGTGGCCGACCACGACAGGTCGGACAGGTGCACCAGGCCGTCGATGCCGCCGGGCAGGCCGATGAAGATGCCGAAGTCGGTGATCGACTTGATGGCGCCGCGGACCTTGTCGCCCTTCTTGTGGTTCATGGCGAAGTCGTCCCACGGGTTCGCCTGGCACTGCTTCATGCCGAGCGAGATGCGGCGACGCTCTTCGTCGATCTCGAGGATCATGACTTCGACTTCGTCGCCGAGCTGCACGACCTTGGTCGGGTGGATGTTCTTGTTGGTCCAGTCCATCTCGGAGACGTGCACCAGGCCTTCGATGCCTTGCTCGATTTCGACGAACGCGCCGTAGTCGGTCAGGTTGGTGACCTTGCCGAACAGGCGGGTGCCCGACGGGTAACGACGGCCGATGCCCACCCACGGGTCTTCGCCGAGCTGCTTCATGCCCAGCGAGACGCGGTTCTTTTCCTGGTCGAACTTGAGCACCTTGGCGGTGACTTCGTCGCCGACGTTGAGCACTTCCGACGGGTGACGCACGCGGCGCCAGGCCAGGTCGGTGATGTGCAGCAGGCCGTCGATGCCGCCGAGGTCCACGAACGCGCCGTAGTCGGTGATGTTCTTGACGATGCCCTTGACCACGGTGCCTTCCTGCAGGTTCTCGAGCAGCTTCTGGCGCTCTTCGCCCATGTTGGCTTCGAGCACGGCGCGGCGCGACAGCACGACGTTGTTGCGCTTGCGGTCGAGCTTGATGACCTTGAATTCGAATTCCTTGCCTTCGAACGGCGTGGTGTCCTTGACCGGACGGGTATCGACCAGCGAACCCGGGAGGAAGGCGCGGATGCCGTTGACCATGACGGTCAGGCCGCCCTTGACCTTGCCGGTGATCATGCCCTTGACGAGCTCGCCGTCGGTCAGCGCCTTGTCGAGGTCGTTCCAGGCGGCGATGCGCTTGGCCTTGTCGCGCGAGAGGCGCGTTTCGCCGTAGCCGTCTTCGAGCATCTCGATGGCGACGAGCACGAACTCACCGGGCTGGACTTCGACTTCGCCGCGGTCGTTCTTGAATTCTTCGGCGGGGATGAAACTTTCGGACTTCAGGCCCGCATTGACGACCACGTAGTTCTGGTCGATGCGGACGACTTCGGCCGTGATGACCTCACCGGCGCGCATTTCCTGACGGGTCAGGCTTTCCTCGAAGAGGGCGGCGAACGATTCGGTGGGGTTTTCGGCGATAGCGGTAGCAGACATAGACGTTTCCATAACCGCCTTGCGGCGGGTCAGTTGAACATTGCCGTCACGGCCGGGCGGCCGTCACGACGCCTTCGCGGGCAACCTCCGACGGACGATGTCCATCACGGCGGCGACCGCTTCGTCGATGCCCATCGGCGTGGTATCCACCAACTCGGCATCGGCGTACTGCTTGAGAGGTGCGACGCTTCTTGCTGCGTCGCGTGCATCACGCTCTCTCAGGTCTTGCAAAAGGGTGTGCATGTTAGCAGCCATCCCCTTGCCGATCAACTGTTTATAGCGCCTTTCGGCGCGCGCCTCGGCGCTCGCGGTGAGGAACACCTTGACCGGGGCTTCGGGGAACACGACCGAGCCCATGTCGCGGCCGTCGGCCACCAGGCCCGGCAGGCGCCGGTAGGCGCGCTGGCGCTCCAGCAGCGCCGTGCGCACGGCCGGCAGCGCGGCGACTTTCGATGCGCCGACGCCGACTTCCTCGGCGCGAATCGCCTCGGTAACCTCGTCGCCGGCAAGGATGATGCGGTCACCCTCGAACTCTGCCGGCAGCGCCGCGGCCACGGCGGCGACGGCGGCCTCGTCGTCGAGTGCGACGCCGGCGCGCATCGCCGCCAGCGCGGTCAGGCGATAGAGCGCGCCGCTGTCGAGGAAATGGAAGCCGAGCGTCTGCGCGACGCGCTGCGCGACCGTGCCCTTGCCCGAGGCCGAGGGGCCGTCGATGGCGATCACGGGGGCGGTCACTTGTTCGAATGCCATGAAGTACTCCGGGAAGGTCTTGGCGACGCACTTCGGCTCGTTGATGCGCACCGGCACGCCGCCGAGGCTGGCGAGCGAGAAGCACATCGCCATGCGATGGTCGTCGTAGGTGTCGATGGCCGCGTTCGGCGTCAGGGCGGCCGGCGGCGTCACGCGCAGGTGATCGGCGCCCTCCTCCACCGTGGCGCCGAGCTTGCGCAGTTCGGTCGCCATCGCCGCGATGCGGTCGGTCTCCTTGACGCGCCAGGAGGCGATGTTGCGCAGAGTGCACGGGCCGGCGGCGAACAGCGCGGCGACGGCCAGGGTCATCGCCGCGTCGGGGATGTGGTTGAGGTCGAGGTCGAAGGCGCGCAGCTTCCCGCTCTCGGGGGCACGGGCGACGATGTGGTTGTCGCCCCATTCGATGCGCGCGCCGAGTTGCTCGAGGGCTTCGGCGAAGCGCACGTCGCCCTGGATGCTGGCACGGCCGACGCCCTCGACGCGCACCGGGCCGCCGCCGATGGCGCCGGCGGCGAGGAAGTACGAAGCCGCCGAGGCATCGCCCTCGACGTGCAGCAGACCGGGGCTGCGATAGCGCTGGCCGGCGGCGATGCGGAAGCGCTGCCAGCCCTCGCGCTCGACCTGGATGCCGAAACGCGCCATCAGGTTCAGCGTGATCTCGATGTAAGGCTTGGAGATCAGTTCGGTGACGACCTCCACCACGGCGTCGCGGCCGGCGAGCGGCAACGCCATCAGCAGCGCGGTCAGGAACTGCGACGAGACGTCGCCACGCACACGGATCGGGGCGTCGAGGCTGAGGCTGATGTCGGCCGGCGCGATCGCCAGCGGCGGATAGCCGTCGTTGCCCAGGTAGCGCACGTCGGCGCCGATCTGGCGCAGGCCGTCGACGAGATCGCCGATCGGCCGCTCGTGCATGCGCGGCACGCCCGAGAGCTTGTAGCTGCCGCCCGACAGCGCGAGCGCCGCGGTCAGCGGCCGGATCGCGGTGCCGGCGTTGCCCATGAACAAGTCAGCGTTCTTGACGGCAAACACGCCGCCGGCGCCGGTCACGCGCCAGGCGTTGACGCCGCAGGATTCGAGGCCGACGCCCAGCGCCTTCAGCGCCGCCAGCATCACGCGCGTATCGTCGGAATCGAGCAGGTCGCGAATCTCGGTCGTGCCTTCGGCGAGCGCGGCCAGCAGCAGCATGCGGTTGGAGATGCTCTTGGAGCCCGGCAGGCGGATGGTGCCGGCGGCGCCGTGGAGCGCGGGAAGGTCGAGATGGTCCATGTCTTGGGTGCTCATCGGTCAGGCGCCTGCTGGACTTCCCATGCGGCGACCGGCCCGGCGACGATGCGGAACAGCGGATGCGCGGCGGGACGCCGGCTCGCGGGCAGGCCGGCGAGCCAATCCGGCGCGCGTCGTTCGAGCTTGCGCTTCAGGTGCAGCCACTCGTAGTCGAGCTGGCCGCGTGTCGCGGCGATCTGCCCTGCCTCGCCGCGGGCCATGATCTTGGTGGCGTCGAAGGCGTAGCCGCGCCGCACCGCCTCGGCCTCCACGACGTTCAGGTAGGCAGCGATCGCCTCGAGCGGCGCCGACGTTTCGCGGAAGCGGATCAACTGCGGATGCCGCGTGTAGCCGCGCGTCTTGCCGGCCAGCACGGCCTGCGCCAGCAGCGCTTCGCGCCAGAGGGCGACGAGGCCGCGCGTGTCCAGATACTTGGGATGCAGTGTCCACAGGCGCATGCCACGGCTACTCGCCGGGCGGCAGCAGCGAGTCGAGCCAGGCGTCGCGGCGCGCGCGCGCCGTGGCGAACATGCGCTCGAGCCCCGGCGCATCGGCGCTCGCTAGCAGCACGCGCGTGCGCAGCAGCTCGGCGACGTAGGCGTCGAGTTCCTTGAGCAGCGCCTTGCGGTTGGCGAGGCAGATGTCGCGCCACATTTCCGGATGGCTGCTGGCGATGCGCGTGAAGTCGCGGAAGCCGCCGGCCGCGAACCCGAACAATTGGTCGGCATTGGCGCGCGCCGCGAACTCATGCACCAGCGTGTAGGCCAGCAGGTGCGGCAGGTGGCTGACGGCGGCGAAGACGGCGTCGTGCTCGGCGGGCGCCAGTTCGGAGACCTTGGCGCCGCAGAGTTCCCACACGGCGCGGACCGCACGCACAGCGGCGGGCGCGTTCTCCGGCAGCGGCGTCAGCACGACGCGCTTGCCGACGTAGAGATCGGGGGTCGCGGCGGCGACGCCGCTCTTTTCGGCGCCGGCGATCGGGTGGCCCGGAACGAACTGCGCAATCTTGTCGCCAAGGGCCGCGCGCGCGGCGGCGACGACGTCGCTCTTGGTGCTGCCGCCGTCGGTGACGAGGGTCTGCGGTTCGAGATGCGGCGCCAGCGCGCGCATCACCGCCGGCATCTGGCCGACCGGCATGCCGAGCAGCACGAGGTCGGCGCCGCGCAATGCCGTCGCCCAGTCGGTGGCGATCTCGTCGATCACGCCGAGCTTCAGCGCCTGTTCGAGCGGCGCGCGCGTACGACCCATGCCGACGAAGCGCACGTCCTTGCGCTTGCCGAGGGCGCGCTTGCAGGCGAGCGCGAACGAGCCGCCGATCAGGCCGACGCCGCAAACGACGACTTTGCTGGCGACGCTGCCCGCCATCAGAGCGACGTCTCCAGCGCCTCGAGGAAGCGCAGGTTCTCGCGTTCGAGGCCGATGGTGACGCGCAAATGGTTCGGCAGGCCGTAGCCGCCGATCGGGCGCACGATGACGCCCTGCTTCAGCAGCTTCTGGTTGACGGCCGCGCCGTCGGCGACGGCGAAGGTGACGAAGTTGCCGTGCGACGGGATGTGCTCGAGGCCGAGGCGCTTCAAGCCGGCGACGATCTGATCCATGCCGCGGCGATTCAGATCGTAGCTGTCGGCGAGGAATACGTGGTCGTCGAGCGCCGCGATGGCGCCTGCGAGCGCGAGGTTGTTGACGTTGAACGGCTGGCGCACGCGGTTCATCAGGTCTGCGACTTCGGGCGCCGCGACCGCATAGCCGACGCGCAGGCCGGCGAGGCCGTAAACCTTCGAGAAGGTGCGCGTGACGATCAGGTTCGGGAACTCCCGCACCCAGGCGATGGTGTCGGCACGGTCGGCCGGCTGCAGGTATTCGTTGTAGGCCTCGTCGAGCACGACGGCGACGTCGGCCGGCACGCTTTCGAGGAAGGCCCGCACATCGGCATGCGGCAGGAAGGTGCCGGTCGGATTGTTCGGGTTGGCGATCCAGACGACGCGCGTATCGGGCCGGATGGCGGCGCGCATCGCAGGTAGGTCGTGCCCGTAGTGCTTCGCCGGCACGACGATGCACTCGGCACCGGCGCTCATGGTCGCCAGCGGATAGACGGCGAACGCATGCTGCGCGAACACAGACGAGCGGCCCGGCGCCAGGAACACGCGCGCGGCGAGGTCGAGCACGTCGTTCGATCCGTTGCCGAGCACGATCTGCCCGGCTTCGACGCCGAGCCGGTCGGCGAGCGCCTTGGTCAGGTCGAAATTGTCGGGATAGCGCTCGATGCCGGCGACGGCCTTCTCGACGGCGGCGCGCGCCTTCGGACTCATGCCGAGCGGGTTCTCGTTCGAGGCCAGCTTGACGATGCTGTCGACGGCGAGGCCCATCTCGCGGGCAAGCTCGGTGATCGGCTTGCCGGGGACGTAGGAAGAAATGGCGCGGATGTAGCCCGGCGCCTGGTCGGCGATGGTCATGAAAAACTCAGATGGAGGCGCGCGGGTACGAGCCGAGTTCCTTGAGGAAGCCGACACGGCTGCGCAGGTCGCCGAGCGCGGCGGCCACGGTGGCGCTGTGGCGGTGGCCCTCGACGTCGATGAAGAACACGTACTCCCACTGGCTGCCCTTGAGGCCGCGCGCGGGACGCGACTCGAACTTGCTCATCGACACGCCATGGTCGGCGAGCGGCGTCAGCAGGTCGTGCACGGCGCCCGGCTTGTTCTGCGCCGAGCAGACGAAGGACGTCTTGTCGATGCCGGACGGGCCGGCGTCGTGGTCGGCGACGACGAGGAAGCGCGTGGTGTTGTTCGGGTCGTCCTCGATGCTGGCGGCCAGCATGTCGAGTTCGTAGAGCCGCGCCGCGGCTTCGCCGGCGATGGCGCAGGCCTCCGGATCGGCGGCCGCGAGGCGCGCCGCCTCGGCGTTGCTCGCCACCGGCACGCGCGCCACGTTCGGCAAGTTGCGGTTCAGCCACTCGTGGCACTGCGCCAGCGACTGCGCGTGCGAGTAAAGCTTCTTCACGCCCGCCAGCGACTCGGCCTTCGACAGCAGGTTCTGGTGGATGCGCAGCATGACTTCGCCGCAGATCATCAGCGGCGAGGTGACCAGCAGGTCGAGCGTGCGGCCGACGGCGCCTTCGGTCGAGTTCTCGACCGGTACCACGCCGTAGTGGGCATTGCCCGACTCGACGGCGCGGAACACGTCGTCGATGGCCAGGAACGGCGTGAAGGCAGGCGCCGAGCCGAAATGCTTCTGCGCCGCGCTTTCGGTGAAGGTGCCCGCCGGGCCGAAGTAGGCGATCTTGAGCGGCTGCTCGAGCGCCAGACAGGCCGACATCACCTCGCGGAAGATGGTGCGCACCGCCGCCGTCGGCAGCGGACCGGGGTTGGCCTCGGCGATGCGCCGCAGCACCTGCGCCTCGCGCTCGGGACGGTAGATGTTGCCGTGCTTGATCTCGCCGACGCGCTGCGCGAGCCGCGCCCGCTCCGAGAGCAGGCGCAGCACTTCGGCGTCGATGTGGTCGATGCCGTCGCGCAGCGTGCCGAGTTCCTGTTGCTCGTCGGCCATCAATTCTCCGCAGGCAAATAGCGCACGGCGAGGACGCCCTCGATCCTGGCAATGGCGTCGATCACCTTCTTCGGCACCTTGCTGTCGACGTCCACCAGCGTGTAGGCCACGTCGCCCTTCGACTTGTTCATCATGTTGTGGATGTTGAGCTTGGCCTCGGCCATCGCCGTCGAGATCTGGCCGACCATGTTCGGCACGTTGGCGTTGGCGATGGCGATGCGGAAGCCCGACTCGCGCGGCATGACGACGCTGGGGAAGTTGACCGCGTTGACCACGTTGCCGTCGAGCAGGTAGTCGCGCACCTGGTCGGCGACCATGATGGCGCAGTTCTCTTCGGCTTCCCGCGTGGAGGCGCCCAGGTGCGGCAACGCGATCACGTGCGGATGGCTGTTGACGTGGGCGCTCGGGAAGTCGCAGACGTAGGTCGAGATCTTCTTCGCCTCGAGCGCCGCCAGCACCGCGGCCTCGTCCACGACGCCCTCACGGGCGAAGTTCATCACCACGGCGCCGTGCTTCATCAGTTCGAGCGTCTCGGCATTGATCATCTTGCGCGTCGAGTCCACGAGCGGCACGTGGAGCGTCAGGAAATTGACGTTCTTCAGCACCTCGCCGAGCGAGTTCGCCTTCTTCACCTGCGACGGCAGGCTCCAGGCGGCGTCCACGGTGATCTCGGGGTCGTAGCCGATAACGTTCATGCCGAGCTTGATCGCCGCGTCGGCGACCAGGCAGCCGATCTTGCCGAGGCCGACGACGCCCAGCGTGTGGCCCGAAAGCTCATAGCCGGCGTAGGTCTTCTTGCCGCCCTCGACCTTCTTCTCCATCTCCGGATCTTTCGGGTCGAGCCCGCCGACGAACTTCATTGCGCCGCCGATGTTGCGCGCCGCCATCAGCATGCCCGCCAGCACCAGTTCCTTGACGGCGTTGGCGTTGGCGCCAGGGGCGTTGAACACCGGCACGCCGCGCTTGCTCATCTCCTTGACGGGGATGTTGTTGGTGCCCGAGCCGGCGCGGCCGATGGCCAGCACGGACTTGGGGATGTCCATGCTGTGCATGTCGGCCGAGCGCAGCAGCACGGCGTCGGGATTGGCGACTTCCTTGGCGCAGACGAAACGCTCCGCCGGCAGGCGCTTGAGGCCGTTCTGCGAAACGTTGTTGAGGATCAGAACCTGAAACTGCCTGGCAGAGTCGGTCATGATTTCATCCCTTGCTCGCGGCGAATTCTTTCATGTACTCGACGAGTGCCTGCACGCCCGCGAGCGGCATGGCGTTGTAGATCGACGCGCGCATGCCGCCGACCGAGCGGTGACCCTTGAGCTGGACCATGCCGCGCGCCTTGGCGCCCTTGAGGAATTCCTCGTCGAGCGCGGCGTCCTTGAGCGTGAACGGCACATTCATGCGCGAGCGGTCCGACTTGGCGACCGGGTTGCGGTAGAAGTCGGTGGTCTCGAGATAGTTGTAGAGCAGGTTCGCCTTCTCGACGTTCTTCTGCTCCATCGCCGCGACGCCACCGTTCTTCTTCAGCCACTGGAAGACCAGGCCGGCGATGTAGATCGCGTAGGTGGGCGGCGTGTTGTACATGGAGTCGGCGTCGACGTGGGTCTTGTAGTCGAGCATGGCCGGCGGCGTCGGCTGCGCCTTGCCGACGAGGTCGTCGCGCACGATGACGATGGTCAGGCCGGCCGGGCCGATGTTCTTCTGCGCGCCGCCGTAGATGAGACCGAACTTCGAGACGTCGATGACGCGCGAAAGGATGTTCGACGACATGTCGCAAACCAGCGGCACGTCGCCGGTCTCGGGAATCCAGTTGAACTCGACGCCGCCGATGGTCTCGTTGGCGGTGTAGTGGACGTAGGCGGCGTCCTTGTTGAGCTTCCACGACGCTTGCGGCGGCGCGTAGGTGAAGTTCTTGTCTTCGGCGCTGGCGGCGACGTTGACGTTGCAGAAGGTCTTGGCGGCCTTGATCGCCTTTTTGGCCCACTCGCCGGTGTGGATGTAGTCCGCCGACGGCTTGCCGCGCAGCAGGTTGATCGGGATCATCTCGAACTGCAGCGAGGCACCGCCCTGCAGGAACAGCACCTTGTAGTTGGCGGGAATGCCCATCAGCTCGCGCAGGTCGGCCTCGGCGGCTTCGGCGATGGCGATGAATTCCTTGCCGCGGTGGCTCATTTCCATGACCGACTGGCCGCAACCGTGCCAATCCACCATCTCGTCGGCGGCTTGCTTGAGAACTTCTTCGGGCAGCGCGGCGGGACCGGCGCTAAAGTTGAAAACACGTGCCATGCTTCTCACTCCCTTAGATTGTTGGTGAAGTTACTCGCTGCTTGAATCGTCGTCTTCGGTCTCGATGACCTTCTCGATGCCGGCGAGCTTGGTGCCGTCGTCGAGGTTGATCAGGGTGACGCCCTGCGCCGAGCGGCTGGTCTCGCGCACCTGCTCGACCCGGGTGCGGATCATGACGCCGCCGGTCGAGATGAGCATCACTTCGTCTTCCGGCTTCACCAGCACGGCGCCGACCACGGGGCCGTTGCGCTCCGAGGTGCTGATGGCGATCATGCCCTTGGTGCCGCGGCCGTGCTTGGTGTACTCGGCGATCGGCGTGCGCTTGCCGAAGCCGTTTTCGGTGGCGGCGAGCACGTTCAGCTGCTCGTCTTCGGCGACCAGCATGCAGATCACGTGCTGGCCGTCCTCGAGCATCATGCCCCGCACGCCGCGCGCCGCGCGGCCCATGGCGCGCACGTCGCCCTCGGCGAAGCGCACCGCCTTGCCGGCGTCGGAGAACAACATGACGTCGAAGGCGCCGTCAGTGATGGCGACGCCGATCAGGTAGTCGCCCTCGTCTAGTCCGACGGCGATGATGCCGGCCTTGCGCGGGTTGGAGAAATCGGACAGCGGCGTCTTCTTGACCGTGCCCATGGCCGTGGCCATGAAAACGAAATGGTTCTCGTCGAATTCCTTCACCGGCAGCACGGCCGTGATCTTCTCGCCCTCTTCCAGCGGGAAGAGGTTGACGATCGGCTTGCCGCGCGAGGTGCGCGTGCCTTCCGGCACTTCATAGACCTTCATCCAGTACACCCGGCCGCGGCTCGAGAAACAGAGGATGTAGTCGTGGGTGTTGGCGATGAACAGGCGGTCGACGAAATCGTCTTCCTTGATGTCGGCGGCCTTCTTGCCGCGGCCGCCGCGCTTCTGGGTGCGGTAGTCGTCCATCGGCTGGCGCTTGACGTAGCCGCCGTGCGACATGGTCACCACCATGTCTTCGCGCGCGATCAGGTCTTCCAGGTTGATGTCCGCGGTCTGCAGCACGATCTCGGAGCGGCGCTTGTCGCCGAACTGCGTCTTGATGGCCGTCAGCTCGTCGCCGATGATCTGAGTGATGCGGTCCGGGCGCGCCAGGATGTCGAGCAGGTCGGCGATCTGCTCCATGACTTCCTTGTACTCGGCGACGATCTTGTCCTGCTCGAGGCCGGTCAGGCGCTGCAGGCGCAATTCGAGAATGGCCTGCGCCTGGGCGTCGGAGAGGAAGTAGCCGCGGCTGGAAAGGCCGAACTCCGGCGCCAGCCCTTCCGGACGCGAGGCCTCGGCCGCCGCGCGACGCAGCATCTCTTCGACCAGCGGGGACTTCCACGAGCGCGCCATGAGTTCGCGCTTGGCGTCGGCCGGCGTCGGCGCCGCCTTGATCAGGGCGATGATCTCGTCGACGTTCGACAGCGCGACGGCCAGGCCCTCGAGGATGTGGCCGCGTTCGCGCGCCTTGCGCAGTTCGAACACGGTGCGCCGCGTGATGACCTCGCGGCGGTGCGAAAGGAAGCACTCCAGCAGCTGCTTGAGGTTCAGCAGTTGCGGGCGGCCGTCGACCAGGGCCACCATGTTCATGCCGAAGGTGTCCTGCAGTTGGGTGTGTTTGTAGAGATTGTTCAGCACCACCTCGGGCACTTCGCCGCGCTTGAGCTCGATGACCAGGCGCATGCCCGACTTGTCCGACTCGTCCTGGATGTGGGCGATGCCCTCGATCTTCTTCTCGTGGACGAGTTCGGCGATCTTTTCCTGCAGCGTCTTCTTGTTGACTTGGTAGGGCAGCTCGTCGACGACGATGGCCTGCTTGCCGCCCTTTTCCAGGTCTTCGAAATGGGTGCGAGCGCGCATGATGACGCGGCCGCGGCCGGTGAGGTAGCCGTCGCGCACGCCGGAGACGCCGTAGATCAGGCCGGCGGTCGGGAAGTCAGGCGCCGGCACGATCTTGATCAGGTCCTCGATCGAGATCGCGGGGTTGTCGAGCACGGCCATGCACGCGTCGATGACCTCGTTGAGGTTGTGCGGCGGGATGTTGGTCGCCATGCCGACCGCGATGCCGGACGAGCCGTTGATCAGCAGGTTCGGGATCTTCGCCGGCAGGATCAGCGGTTCCTGCTCCGAACCGTCGTAGTTCGGCCCGAAATCTACCGTTTCCTTGTCGATGTCTGCCAGCAGTTCGTGGCCGATGCGCGCCATGCGGACTTCCGTGTAACGCATGGCCGCCGCGTTGTCGCCGTCAATCGAGCCGAAGTTGCCCTGGCCGTCGACGAGCATGTAGCGCAGGGAGAAATCCTGCGCCATGCGCACGATGGTGTCGTACACCGCGGTGTCGCCGTGGGGATGGTACTTACCGATGACGTCGCCGACGATGCGCGCCGACTTCTTGTAGGCCCGGTTCCAGTCGTTGTTCAGCTCGTGCATCGCGAACAGCACGCGGCGATGCACGGGCTTGAGGCCGTCGCGCGCATCCGGCAGCGCACGGCCGACGATCACGCTCATGGCGTAATCGAGATAAGAGTGGCGCATCTCCTCTTCGAGGCTGACGGGCAAGGTTTCTTTGGCAAAAGTCGTCGTCATGTCGTCCCGAACAGGTGCAGTGGGATTGCTGGTAAAGGGGCGATTTTAGCATGCCGACCGTCTGAGACCGGCTTCGTCCACGGCTTCCGGTGTCCCGCCTAACGCGTTGTTTCCATTCGACGATTCTGTTCTAATGCCGGCCATGACGAACGCCGCCGCCAGCCCGCCCCCACGCCCGACCGACCTTTTGATCGTGCCACGCTGGGTGATTCCGATGGAGCCGGCCAGCACCGCCCTCGAAGGCCATGCGCTTGTCGTGGACGGCGGACGCATCGCCGCGCTGCTTCCCCTCGCCGAAGCCGAAGCGTCGTTCGCGCCGCGCGAGCGCATCGACCTGCCGACGCACGTGCTGATGCCCGGCCTGGTCAACCTCCACACCCACGCCGCAATGGCCCTGATGCGCGGCTACGCCGACGACATGCCGCTGATGCGCTGGCTGCAGGAGAAGATCTGGCCGGCCGAGGCGAAGCACGTGTCCGCGGAGTTCGTGCGCGACGGCACGCTGCTGGCCTGCGCAGAGATGCTGCGCGGCGGCGTGACCTGCTTCAACGACATGTATTTTTATCCTGAGGCGGCCGCCTCGGCGGCGCTCGAACTTGGCATGCGGGCGGCCCTCGGCATCACCGTCATCGAGTTCCCGACCGGCTACGCGGCCGACGCCGAGGACTACCTGGCCAAGGGCCTCGCGGCGCGCGACGCCCTGCGCGACGAGTCGCTGATCTCGTTCTGCCTGGCGCCGCATGCGCCCTACACCGTCGCCGACAAGACCTTCGAGCGCGTCGCCACGCTGGCCGCGCAGTTGGACGTGCCGATTCACGTCCACCTGCACGAAACGCAGCACGAAGTCGAGGAAAGCATCAAGCAGCACGGCGTGCGTCCGTTGGCACGCCTGCAACGCCTGGGCCTGCTCGATCCGCGCCTGATCGCGGTCCACGCCGTCCATCTGAACGCCGAGGAGATCGCCCTGCTCGCCGAGCACGGCTGCCACGTCGCCCACTGCCCGACCTCGAACATGAAGCTGGCCAGCGGCATCCCTCCGGTTGCCGAAATGCTCGCGGCCGGCCTAAGCGTTGGCCTAGGCACCGACGGCGCGGCCAGCAACAACCGCCTCGACCTGTTCCATGAAATCCGCCACGCCGCCCTGTTGGCCAAGGCCGCCAGCGGCGACCCGACGGTCGTCGACGCCCATGCCGCGCTGCGCATGGCGACGCTCGACGGCGCGGCCGCGCTGGGGCTGGACGAGCGCATCGGCTCGCTGAAGGCCGGCAAGCAGGCGGACCTGTGCGCCGTGAGCCTCGACGACTGGACGCTCCAACCCTGTTTCGACCCCGCCTCGCATCTGGTTTACACGGCCGGTCGAGAGCATGTGACCCACGTCTGGACCGACGGCCAGTTGCGAATCAGCAACGGCGCTCCGGTCAGCTTCCCCCCATCCAGATTGCGTGATATCGCGGGGCTGTGGCATACTCGCCTGCGTTCGTCGGGCAACATTCGGGTCCGTACGGCTTAGACAAGCGTAGCGACCGGTCGCCAAACCATCAATTAATCCAACGAGGGAAATCATGACAAAACCTTCCGCACAAAAATCCCTGCTGGTTGCAATGCTTCTGGGCGTCAGCGTCGCCGCCACCGCCCAGACCGCCGGCATCGACATGAAGGGTGACGTCGGCTACGTGGTCGATGGCCGCGCCAACGTCGTCAAGAGCGGCGCCGGCCTCTGCTGGCGCACCGGCTACTGGACGCCGGCCATGGCCGTCGCCGAATGCGATCCGGAACTCGCCAAGAAGGCCGCCCCGGCCGCTGCCGAGACGCCGAAGGCCGCGACGCCCAAGCCCGCCGCCGAGAAGGTGACGCTGGCCGCCGACGCGCTGTTCGACTTCAACAAGGCGACGCTGCGCCCCGAAGGCAAGGCCAAGCTCGACGACCTGGTCGCCAAGGTCAAGGGCATCAAGCTCGAGGTCATCATTGCTGTCGGCCACGCCGACCGCTTCGGTACCGACAAGTACAACCAGAAGCTGTCCGAGAAGCGCGCGGAAGCCGTCAAGGCCTACCTCGTCAGCAAGGGCATGGAGCCGAACCGTGTTTACACGGAAGGCAAGGGCAAGAAGCAGCCGATCACCAAGGCCGGCGAGTGCAAGGGCCCGAAGAGCAAGAAGGTCATCGAGTGCCTGCAGCGTGACCGCCGCGTCGAGATCGAAGTGATCGGCACCCGCCAGTAATCGCTTCCCGCTCTCCGAAAAAGCCCCGTCCGCGGGGCTTTTTCTTTTGTGGCGACACGCGTCGTGTTAGCCTCTCGCCCGCCCCGCATATCGCAATACCGGAGTCGCAACATGTCCGTCAACGCCGATCCTCAGGAGCTCGCCAAGTTCGGTGAACTCGCCCATCGCTGGTGGGATCCGAACTCGGAATTCAAGCCGCTGCACGACATCAACCCGTTGCGCCTCGGCTGGATCGACCGTCATGCGAAACTCGCCGGCAAGCGCGTGCTCGACGTGGGCTGCGGCGGCGGCATCCTCAGCGAAGGCATGGCCGCGCTCGGCGCCAGCGTCACCGGCATCGACCTCTCGGAAAAGCCGCTCGGCGTCGCCAAGCTGCACATGTTCGAGAGCGGCCACCAGATCGACTACCGCCAGATCTCGGCCGAGCAACTCGCCGCCGAGCAGCCGGACAGCTTTGACGTCGTCACCTGCCTCGAAATGCTCGAGCACGTGCCCGATCCCGCGAGCACCGTGCGCGCCTGCGCGACGCTCGTCAAGCCGGGCGGCAACGTGTTCTTCTCGACCATCAACCGCAATCCGAAGGCTTACCTGCTGGCGGTCGTCGGTGCCGAGTACATCCTCAACATGCTGCCGAAGGGAACACACGACTACGAGCGCTTCCTCAAGCCAGCCGAATTGGCACGCTTCGCCCGCGAAGCCGGGCTCGCCGTCGAGGAAATCGTCGGCATGAGCTACAACCCGCTGACGCGCACCTACTCGCTCGGCCGCGACACCGACGTCAATTACCTGATGAGATGCCGGCGTGACGGCTGACGCCGTCCGTGCCGTCCTCTTCGACCTCGACGGCACGCTCGCCGACACCGCACGCGACCTCGGCGGCGCGCTGAACCGCCTGCTGGTCGAAGAAGGCCGCGCGGCGCTCCCGCTGGCGCAGGTCCGGCCCCATGTCTCCGGCGGCGCCCGTGCGCTGATCGGCTGCGGCTTCGGCCTCGTGCCAGAGGATGCCGGCTATGAAGCGCTGCGCCAGCGCTTCCTCGATCACTATTCGGGCGCGATCTGCGTCGACACGGTGCTGTTCGACGGCGTCGCCCACCTGCTCGACGGCCTCGAACAGCGCGGCATCGCCTGGGGCGTGGTCACCAACAAGTCGGAGCGTTTCGCGACCGCGGTGATCGCGGCGCTCGGCCTGTCCGCCCGCTGCCGTTGCCTGATCGGCGGCGACACGGCGCCGCGTCCCAAGCCGGCACCCGATCCGCTGCTGCTCGCCTGCGAACGCATCGGCGTCGCGCCCGGGAGCACGCTGTATGTCGGCGACGACCTGCGCGACGTCCAGGCCGGCAAGGCGGCCGGCGCCGGCACCGTGGCCGCCGCGTGGGGCTATCTGGGCGACGACCTGCCGATCGAGCGCTGGCAGGCCGACTGGATCATCGAGACTCCGCCGGATCTCTTCCGTCTGCTCTGAACCGGCGCCCGTGCGGGCGATAGAGTTCGCGTCCAGCCTCGTGGATATCGCGCCGCAGCTGGCGGCGCTCCTCGACGCTCATGCGTCCCTGCTCCGGCGTGGCCGGCTGCATTCCCTGCCGCTCCTGATAACGCTGCGGCATCATCGGCTCGCGCCCCGCAGCGTCCGGCTGCATGCCGCGGCGCCCATGCTGCGCGTAAGCCGGCAGCGCCGCGAACGCGGCGAAGAGGACCAGGGCGACGGAGGATCGAAGGGGTTTCACGCGGCCGATTCTAGGCCGCGTCCGCGCCGGGGTTTGTAATCCTTTGTAAGCACCGGACCCGCCGCCCGCCGTTCCCCGCTAGCATTCGTTCCATGACGGATACCAAGCACAAGATTCTCGTCGTCGACGACGACCTGCGCCTGCGCCAGCTGCTCGAACGCTATCTCGTCGAGCAGGGTTTCGCCGCCAAGGCCGCCGACGGCGCCGAGGCCATGGACAAGGCGCTGCTGCGCGAGCACTACGACCTGCTGGTGCTCGACCTCATGATGCCCGGCGAGGACGGCCTCTCCATCTGCCGCCGCCTGCGCGGCGAGAAGAACGAAATCGCGATCATCATGCTGACGGCCAAGGGCGACGAGATCGACCGCATCGTCGGCCTCGAGCTCGGCGCCGACGACTACCTGCCCAAGCCCTTCAACCCGCGCGAACTGGTCGCCCGCATCCATGCGGTGTTGCGCCGCCGCGGCCAGCAGCCGCCGCCCGGCGCGCCGGCGGCAACCGAGGAGAGCGTGCGCTTCGGCAGCGTCGTGATCGACCTCGCCACGCGCGAATTGACGCGCGCCGGCAAGACGACGCCGCTGACCACCGGCGAATTCGCGCTGCTCAAGGTGCTGACGGCCCACCCGCGCCAGCCGATGAGCCGCGACAAGCTGATGGAACTCGCACGCGGCCGCGAGTACGACGTCTTCGACCGCTCGATCGACGTCCAGGTCTCGCGGCTGCGCAAGCTGGTCGAAGACGACCCGTCGAAGCCGCGCCACATACAAACCGTCTGGGGCTTCGGCTACGTGTTTGTCCCCGATGGGGACAAACCAAAATCATGATGGTCCCCTTTCCCCCGTCCCCCTTCCCGCGGAAGGGGGCGATTAGCGAGAGGCCGCCGAGGCGGCCTGTATTGACAGGCGTCGACAGGTGAGCATCGTCCCGCGCACCCTGCTCTGGCGCAGCTTCCTGCTGATCGCCGGCGTCATGCTGCTGTCGGTGCTGGCCTGGTTCGCCATCTTCACCCACTTCGAGCGCGAACCGCGCTCGCGCCAGCTCGCGCAGACCATCGTCAGCGTCGCCAACCTCACGCGCACCGCCCTCGTCACCGCGCGGCCGGAAGCGCGCATCCATCTGCTGAGCGAACTCTCCGAGCGCGAGGGCATCCACGTCTATCCCGCCGAAGCCGACGACGTCATCCTGCCGCTGCCCGACCGCCCCTTCCTGATGCGCGTGAAGGAACTCGTGCGCGAGCGGCTCGGCGACGAAACGCGCTTCGCCATCCAGCGCGACGACGAGCGCGCGCTGTTCGTCAGCTTCCGCCTCGAGCCCGGCGACGACGACGAATACTGGCTCGCGCTACCGCGCGAACGCCTCGAGCGCTTTTTTCCGCTCGAGTGGATCGGCTGGGCCGCCGCAGCGCTGCTGCTCTCGCTGGCCGGCGCCTGGCTGCTCGTCGCGCGGCTCGAGAAGCCGCTGCGCAAGCTGGCCGCCGCCGCCAAGGAAATCGGCCGCGGCGCCCGCCCCGAGCCGGTGCCGGTCGAAGGGCCGGCCGAGGTCGAGACGCTCGCGCTCGCCTTCAACCAGATGGGCGCCGACCTCGCGCGCCTCGACGAGGATCGCGCCCTGCTGCTCGCCGGCGTCTCGCACGACCTGCGCACCCCCCTGACGCGCCTGCGCATGGGCGTCGAGTTGAGCAACATGGACGACGTCCAGCGTGCCGACTCGATCGCCGACATCGAGGAAATGGACCGCACCATCGGCCAGTTCCTAGACTTCGCGCGACCCGACGGCGGCGAGGCGCGGCAGCCGACCGACCTCGCTGCCCTGCTCGACGAACTCGTCCGCGGCTACCGTCACCGCGGCGCCAACATGACGCTCGACGCCGCTCCCGCGACCGTTCCGGTGCGTCCGAAGGCGCTGCGCCGCGCCGTCGCCAACCTGATCGAGAACGCCCTGCGGCACGCGGGCGCCGCACAGCCGATCGACGTCGCGCTACGCCGCGACGGCGCCGAGACCCGCATCGAAGTCGGCGATCGCGGCCCCGGCATCCCGGCGGCGGAAGCCGAGCGGCTCAAGCTGCCCTTCACGCGCCTCGACGAAGCACGCAGCGGCGCCACCGGCGCGGGCCTCGGGCTCGCCATCGTCGATCGCATCGCGCGCGCCGACGGCGGCCGCCTCGAATTGCTGCCGCGCGAGGGCGGCGGCCTGCTGGCACGCATCACCCTGATATCCGAACCGAAATGACGACACCCGCACCCACGCCCTACGAACGCATCGGCGGCGAACCGACGGTCCGTCGCCTCGTGAAGCGCTTCTACGAACTCATGGACACGCTGCCCGAGGCCTACGGCATCCGCAAGCTGCACCCGGCCGACCTCTCGGGCTCGACCGACAAGCTCTACCTCTATCTCACCGGATGGCTCGGCGGTCCGCAGCTCTACGTCGAGAAATTCGGCCACCCGCGCCTGCGCGGCCGCCACATGCCCTTCCCCATCGGGGCAAACGAGCGCGACCAGTGGATGCTGTGCATGCGCGAGGCGATGGCCGAGTGCATCGACGACGCCGACATCCGCGCCAAGCTCGACAAGGCCCTGACGGACCTCGCCGACTTCATGCGCAACCGCGGCGAAACCGGCAGCTAGTCCCAGCGGCGAGGCGCCCGGGCGTCAAGGACATCGGGGCGGCGATGATCCGGCACACGAGGCCGGCCATCGTGTATCTTGCCGTCATGTTCAGGTTCCCTGCTCGCATATCGCCAGTGGCCGCTTTGACGGCTGTCATGTTGTTTTCATGCACCGCCTCGGCGCTCGCCGACGACTCGAGTGCCGAGGACCCTGCCTCAGTCCATGGCGGAAAGCTGCAACCCGCGGGAGCGTTCCCCCACGAGCAGCGCGGCTACGTCGTGGCTGCGCTGCCGAACGGGAAAGTGCTGGCGCACGGGCATGACGACCGCGGCATGCGCTCCGACGGCCGCCGCAGGACGTGGCTGCTGCGCGACTTCGACGCTCGGTTGCGGAACGCCCTCAGCGGCCGCGGCGACTACATGTGGAATCCGGCGCGGCGTGGCTGGAAGAAAGTCGACCCGCCGCCGGAATGCCGCCATCGGCGCTACCTGCACACGCTGACTGCGCTGCCGGACGGCCGGATCCTCGCAGCCGGCGGGCTATGCGACGAACCGCGGATGCGCGATGACGAAAAGCGTCCCTACGCACCCCATACGCGTCTTTCGTTATGGAACGGCACCACCGAGGCTTGGGAATCGGCGCCCAAACTATCGACCGCCCGGATATTCCACACAGCCAGCCTGCGTCCCGACGGCAGCGTGCTGATCGCCGGCGGCGAGTCCGATCCGCTGCTTGCCGGCGCCGATGCCGAACCGGTCCTCGACAGCGTCGAGCTGTATCAGGCAGGGCGTGTCGAGGCATTGCCGGCGCTGCGCGTCGCGCGCGCGAAGCATGCCGCCGTTGCCCTCGATGACGGATCGGTGCTTGTCGCAGGAGGCATCGATCGGGACGGAAACCCCATCGAAGCGGCAGAACGCTGGAATCCGGTGACAGCGACATGGACGACCGTGGCACCGATGATCCAGGCGCGTTTCGATCACAGCGCCACCCTTCTCGATGACGGCAGGGTGATGGTCGCCGGCGGCGTCGGCGCGCATGGCGTGCCCATCGCCTCGGTGGAAATCTGGAATCCTCTGCGTGACGAGTGGGACATCGCCCCGCCGCTGCTAAAGCCCGTCAAAGAGCATGCCGCGGCGCGGATGACGGACGGCGCCGTGCTGATCGCCGGCGGCACGACGCTGGGCGAAGAACCGGTACGCGAAGCGATGCGCTGGGACGAGGCTGCTTTCAGATGGGTAGCAGCCGGCCTGCGTTTGCCCGGCGACTCGCTATCGCACCAGCCGCCGACCGCTGCGGTGGTGCCACTCAAGAACGGCCGCGCGCAGGTTTTCACCCACGGGGCGATCTACCACTGGGTGGCGAACGAGAAGAGCAAACCGGCCTCCTACTATCGACCGCGCGCAGGCCATACGGTGACGGTGACGACGGGCGGGCGGATCCTGATCGCGGGCGGCCGAAGCGACGGAACGCTCGTGGATTGGGCCGAAGTCTTCGATCCGGAGACGCAGCGCTTCACGCCGGTCGGCCGCATGGCCCAACCGCGCGCAGCGCATGCGGCGCTCGCGCTTCCCCGCGGGGCCGTCGTCGTAGCGGGAGGCCTGGTGGCGCACGCCGACGCACCCGACCGACGGGCCGAAAGCCATCCGGAGGTCTGGGACCCAGGCAGCAATGCATGGCGAAGCCTCACGGAGATTCGCTTCGCCGCCAACGAGCGCGTGCACATGGGCCTGCGGCGCGACGGCACGGTGCTGTTCGTTGCCTCACGCGAAGCCGCGGACGACGAGGCGGAACTCCCCGGCGCCTATCGAGCCTGGAGCTGGGACGTCGCGAGCGGACGCGTTGAAACGAAGCCGGTGCGCGTGGCTCCGCGATCGCGTGCCGGCATCGCCATCTTGCCGGACGGCCAGGTGCTGTTCGCCGGCGGAAACTTGACGGAGTTCGTTCCTGAGTACCGCTGTCCGCGCTCGACCCGCCCCGCATCTCCCGACGCGGATGACGACGGCTGCAGGGAGGAACCGGCGCACTGGCAAGCGCATGCGACCAACAGCGTGGAGTTATGGGACACGCGGTCCGGCGCCGTGCGAACCCTGGAGGCGCTGCCGCAACGCTGGTGGGCGCGTTACCCGCTTACATTGGTTTTGCGCAACGGGAACGTCGTATTGACCGAGTACCAGCCACCCAACCCACGCTTCGGCAGCCAGCCAGCGCAGGCGTTGATGTGGAATGGCAAATCGGGGAAATGGGCCGACTTGCCGCCACTGGACGGCGACGCAGCCCGAGCGCTGGTTGAACTGGCCGACGGCACCCTGGCGACGCTTGTCGGGCGTCTGCGGCCAGGCGCCACATCGTGGCTGGCGACGCCCTCCGTGCAGAACCGTGACGCCAGGCCGGTGCAGTTGCCTTCGGGCCGCGTCGCGGCGCTGTCCAGCCAGGCGCCGCACTTTGCCATCTATGACGAACCGAAAGGAAGCTGGCGCCTGCCGACGCGGATGGAGGCTCCTCCCCGTTGGGTCGCCAGGCCCACGCTGCTGCCCCTTTCGAACGGAAAGCTGATGGCGATCGGACAGGCCGAAGGCGGCACGAAGGCGGGAAACGCGAGTTTCATCTGGGACCCCGCCAGCGGCGACTGGACCATGGCCGGCGAACTGCCGATTCGGACCGGGCAGCCCAGCCAGGCCGTCGAACTGCCGTCGGGGCGTGTGGTGCATGTCGGCGCCTATCGTGACAGGCTCGTCTGCGAAACCTGGCACCCGTCGGAGACAGACTGGCAACTCTGCGAGAACTTCCAGATCAGCGAAGATGATGGCTCGTCCAATTCACAGTCGGTCCGGGGTACCGTCTTGGATACCTTGGACGACGGCCGTGCCCTTGTGCTTGGCGGCAAGGATGCATTCATCTTCGATGAAGCCCTGAAGCGCTGGGTCAAGACCCAAGTCGAATGGAGCAAGGAGTCGGTGCCCTTCGGCGCTCCGATCCGGCCCGGACGGCCCTATGCGCAAGTCTTCGATGCGCAGGCGCAGGCATGGCTCGATGCCACGGCAGCCGCCACGAAGTATCAGGAGCGAAACTCCCGCGGCAGCCCGCCTGCGATGCTGTGGGATCGGGAGCGCCGCCAATGGGACTACGTCTTCCAGCAAGGCCCGAACGAGATGGGCACCGGCGCGGTACGCCTGCCGGACGGATGCGCGTTCTCCTGGCAAAAGACGCCTTGGCGAGTGTTCAATCCGGCGACGGGACAGGTCACGCGACACCCCGATCCCGGCATCGGCATCACGTCCACCGACGGCAGCATGGCGGTCTTGGCGGACGGAACCGCAGTGTTCGTCGACGCGCGCTACGGCGCTGCAAGCGAGATGATCTTCCAGACGCGCCGGCTCGGCTGCGGAGGCTTCGAGGCTCCGACCGACGACGTGGTCTTGATGCCTCCGGTGCTCTACGAGGAACGGCCGGAAGTTGCGCCCGCTGCGATCGCAGCGCCGGCTCCCTCATGGCGGGAAACTGTGGAGGATTTTGCGTCGAAGTATCGATGGATCGCTCTCGCGCTGCTGGGACCGCTGGCCCTTTACCTCGTCGCGAGGCGCGCGTTGCCGCCGTTGCAGCGGGCGTTGGTCGACTTCGTGTCGGCAAGGACGGGCGCCTCGGCCAGCGCCCAAGTCGGATCGCGCGGCTTCCGCTGGATCCTGCGACTGATCTTGTACGGCGTGGCCATCGTCATCGCGCTCCCGCTCGTCGCCAACATCGCCTTCTTCAAGGCGTTGGAGAGGGCCGACGAGGGCTGCGACATGGTCCCGACGGCTTGCCTCGATGCCAAGACCGGCATCCTCAAGCCGGTATCGTCGCTCGGCCGTGAGCCGCGAACGCAGATCCCCTGCCGCTACGTCGGCACGTGGTCATCGATCCGCCCCAAGAAGGTGTACCGCATCGACCTCGACGCCGGAGGCCGTTACCGGATGTCCGACAACACCATGGGGACCGGGAATACCGGTGCCTATCAAGGCTACTGGGCTGTGCAGGGCAACCACATGCTCTGGCGCGCCGACAAGGGAATTGGCATGCCGATCGACATCAACGAGATCGTCGGCGAGAGCGAGACGTCCTTCTCACTGATCGAGAAGGATGGCAGCAGCACGCGGTTCGAGTTGATCCATCCGGGCGAAGCTCAAGGCTGCTCCCCGTAGCGGAGTCAGGAGGTCCGGTAAGGATGCCGCCGTGCGCGGGCGAGCGCCGACGCCGTTTCCGCTAGGCGGCCAGGTCTGCGCTCGCCTGCTTGCGGCGCAGCGCCGTGGCGTGGCGAAAGCGCGCGACCAGGCGCGGATCGGTGACGATCCTGCCGATGGTCTCGCCGCAGACCATGACGACGCCGAGCACCGGCAGCACCAGCATCAGCCCGGAGATGCCGGCCACGGCGCCGCCGACGAAGATCATCACCACCGTCACCAGCGGATGCATGTGCAGGCTCTTGCCGACCGTCAGCGGCATGTAGACGAAGTCGTCGAGCAGGCGCGCAAGGACGAACAGGCCGACGGCCCAATAGGCCATCTGCGGCGCATCCGGAAAATCCGTCGCCGCGACCAGCACCACGAGCAGGCCGCCGGCGATCGAGCCGACATAGGGAATCCACGCCAGCACCGCGCAGATGGCGCCGAGCGCCAGGGCGCCCGGAAAGCCGAGCAGCCAGAGCCCGGCCGCGAGCGTGACCGTATCGAGCACCGTCAGCTTCATCAGGCCGATGAAGTAGGAGCGCAGCGTCTGGTCCACCTCGTGCAGCAGATAGAGCGTGCGTTCGAAGAAGGCATTGGGCACGGCACGCGCGAGGAAGCGCTTGAAGCGCCCGCCGTCCTTGAGGAAGAAGTAGGCGAGGAACGGCGCCAGCAGCAGCGACGGCGTCCACGCCGCGATGCCCATCGCCACCGGCTCGATGTGCCCGGCGATGCCGCCCGCCGCGCCGCGCAGGTTCTGCACCGCCGTCTCGGCGACCCGCGCCTCGGCGAGCATCGACCAGCGGCGCTCGAGCGCGACCAGCGACTGCTGCATCAGCCGCAGTCCGCCTTCGAGGTAGGCGACGACCGTCGCTTCGAGGTCGACCATGTACGTCGCCGCCCAGGGCACGGCGAAGGCCAGCACCGCCACCAGCCCGACGAGGAAGCCGACGATCGTCGCCGCCGCCGCAGCATTGCGCGACAAGCCGCGGTAGATGAGTTGCTGCATCGCCGGGTAGAGCACGTAGTAGACGATCAACGCCAGCAGGAACGGCACCACCAGCCACAGCATGCGCTGGAAAACCGCCAGCAGCAGGCAGGTGACGCCGATGATCGCCGCCCAGACGATCGGTCCGGAGCCATTGGTCCGCGCCATCACAGGTGCTGGTGCGTCGCCGGGGCGGTGCGGGCCGCTTCGCGCAGGCGCGCGCCCATGCCGCGCGCGAGCTGGAGCGAGATCTTGGAGGCGATGAGGCCGTGGGTGCGCATCAGATCCTGGAAATCGGCGCGGAAGAACACGGCGAGACGGCAATTCGTCGTCGCCCGCGCCTGCGCCGTGCGCGGCGTGTTGTCGAGCAGCGCCACGTCGCCGAAGAAGGTGCCGGGGCCCAGCGTCGCCAGGCGCCCGCGCACCGGATCGCCCTGGCGGCAGATCACGACCTCGCCGTCGAGCACGATGTAGATCGCCTGGCCGTCTTCGCCCTCGTCGAAGATCACCTCGTCCTTCAGGTAATCGCGCTCGTGCAGCAGGCCGTCGACGATCGATCGCTCCGACGGCGACAGCTCGCCGAACAGCGAAAGGCCGCGCAGTTGTTCCAGGCGCGGCGAGGTCTTGCGCAGGCGAAACAGGTTCTTGATCACGCCGATTCTCCCCCCGAGGCCCGGGATTGTAGCGGCCAACGGCGGCGCACGGCATATCGCGAGCCATCCGGGCCTGCGACCGACTCGGCGAGCACGAACTCGCCGGCCCGCCAGCCGACGGGCGGATCGAGCCGCGGCACGGGCGCCGCACAGCGCGCGTTGCGCAGCAGCGTGGCGTGGAGGGCGAACGGCCGTTCGTCGAGCGCGAAGCCGGCGGTGCGCAGGCCGGCGCCAAGCAGATCGGCCAACTGCGCCAACGCGGGTGGCGGCGCGGCGCTGCCGGCCCAGAGGATGCGGTTGTGCTTCCACCAGCCGAGGCGGTCGAGCCCGACGTCGAAGGCCGGCGCGGCGATGCCATCCGCTACCGCCTCGGCCTGCGCGAGGCGAGCCGGCGAGACGTTGCCGAGGAATGCGAGCGTAACGTGCAGGTTCTCGCGCCGCATGACGCGGCCACCGCAGTCCTTGTGCGCCGTCAGGGCGGCGCCGTGGAGGCGCGCCGCCGCCTCGGCCGGCGGCCAGAGCGCGAAGAAGACGCGGTGCGTCCCCCGCTCAGGCTCCATGCGGAACCAGCAGCGCGACGGCCTCGGCGGCGATGCCCTCGCCGCGACCGGCGAAGCCGAGCCGCTCGGTCGTCTTGCCCTTCACGTTCACGCAGCCCGCGTCGACGCCGAGATCGGCGGCGATGTTGGCGCGCATGCACTCGACGTGCGGCGCGATCCGCGGCGCCTGCGCGATCACCGTCGCATCGACGTTGCCGACCGTCCAGCCGGCCGCCTTGACGGCGTCCATCGCGCCGCGCAGAAGCACGCGGCTGTCGGCGCCGCGCCAGCGCTCGTCCGAGTCGGGAAACATGCGGCCGATGTCGCCCAGCCCGGCGGCGCCGAGGATGGCGTCGGTGATCGCATGCAGCAGCGCGTCGGCGTCGGAGTGGCCGAGCAGCCCCGTCGCGTGCGGAATGTCGACGCCGCCGAGGATCAGCTTGCGCCCGGCGACGAGCGCATGCACGTCGTAGCCCTGGCCAATGCGGAATGGCGTCTTCATTTCTTCTGCTCCCGGTCCGTGAGGATGATCTCGGCCAGATGGAGGTCGAGCGGATAAGTGACTTTCAGGTTCGTCGCGTCGGCGGCGACGAGCCGCGGATGCAGGCCCAGCGCCTCGATCGCGCTCGCCTCGTCGGTGACGGCGGGCGCGCGCTCGAGCGCATCGAGCAGCAGCGCATGGCGGAACATCTGCGGCGTCTGCGCCTGCCAGAGCCGCTCGCGCGGCACGGTCGACTCGATGCGGGCGTCGGCGACGGCAGCGCCCTCGGCGCGCTTCAGCGTGTCGGCGACCGGCACGGCGAGGATGCCGCCGACGGCATCGTCGCCGACCTCGCGCACCAACGCCTCGACGTGGGCGCGCGTCAGGCAGGCGCGCGCCGCGTCGTGCACCAGCATCCAGTCGTCGCCGCCGACGCGTCCGCGCACGGCGCGCAGGCCGTTGGCCACCGAGTCGGCGCGCGTCGCGCCGCCGCAGCGCAGGATTTCAACGCGGCCGTCGAAGGCCGACCAGTCGAAACGGTCCCACTGCGCATCGTCGGGCGAAAGCACGACGAAGACGCGCGCCAGCGCCGGCACCGCGCAGAGCGCGGCCAGCGTATGCCAGATCAGGGGACGTCCGAGCAGCGGCAGGTACTGCTTGGGTACTTCCGCCCCCATGCGTGCGCCGCCGCCCGCGGCGGGCACCAATGCGTAATAGGTCATGACGGCATTTTAGAGCCAAACGCCGGCTGGCCCGCGGCGCGCGGCTCGGCGAAATGGGTTCTAGAATCGGGCCATGACCATCTTTCTTCCCGCATCCGTCGAGCACGTCCAGGCCCTCGCCATCAGCCTCGGCATCGGCCTGCTGATCGGCATCGAGCGCGAGCGCCACACCGACCCGAAGGCAGGCCTGCGCACTTTCGCGCTCGTCGGCCTGCTCGGCTGCCTGTCCGCCCTGATCGCCGAACACACGGACAACGGCTGGATCATCGCCGTCGGCATGCTCGGCATCGCGGCGATGATGGTCGCGGCGAACCTCAACGATCCGCAGGACGACGGCGATCCCGGCACCACCTCGATCGTCGCGCTGATGATCTGCTACGGCCTCGGTGCCGCCGTCTGGTTCGGCTACGCCTCGCTGGCGGTGATGGCCGCGATCACCACCACCGTGCTGCTCTACTTCAAGACGCAGTTGCACGGCATCAGCGCCCGGCTGACGCACAAGGACCTGATCTCCGTGCTGCAGTTCGCCGTGCTGTCCTTGGTCGTGCTGCCGATACTGCCCGACACGGACTACGGACCCTACGGCGCGCTGAATCCCCACCAGGTCTGGCTGATGGTGGTGCTGATCTCAGGCATGTCGCTGGCCGGCTACGCCGCGCTGCGCCTGGTCGGCGCCCAGCATGGCGCGGCGCTGATCGGCCTCTTCGGCGGCATGGCGTCGTCGACGGCGACCACCGTCGTCTTTGCACGACATGCGCGCGACCACGCGGAACTCGCCCGCACGGCGACGCTGGTGATCCTGATCGCCAACCTCGTCGTCGCGGTGCGCCTCGCGGTCGTGTCGGCGGTCGTCGCGCCCGCGCTGACGCTGACGCTTTCGATCGTCCTCGGCGCCGGCCTGCTCGCAGGCCTCGTGGTGACAGCCATCGGCTGGCGCCTGATTACGCAGCAGGGCGAACTGCCGACGCCCGAGGTCACCAACCCGACCGAACTCAAGACCGCGCTGACGTTCGGCGCGATCTACGCTGTGGTCCTGCTGCTCTCGGCATGGCTGCAGGACGTCGCGGGCAGCAGCGGCCTCTACCTGATGGCGCTGGCCTCTGGCCTGACCGACGTGGACGCCATCACGCTGTCCTCGCTGCGGCTTTACAACCTTGAGAAGCTCAGCGAATTCGAAGCCGTCGTTTCGATCAGCCTCGCCGTCGTCTCCAACCTCGCCTTCAAGATGGGGCTCGTCGTCTTCATCGGCGGCGCCGCCCTGGCGCGGCAGGCGCTGCCGGGCCTCGTCGCCATCGGCGTCGGCCTCGGGCTCGGCATCGCCGCGATCACCTGAACCGGCGCCACCGCGCCCTGTCCCTGCGCAAGGAGGGAAATGCCATGACCGCCACCCGACCGCCCGCCGTCGCGGGCATGTTCTATCCCGGCGACCCGCGCGAACTCGCCGATGACGTCGCCCGCATGCTCGGCGCCGCCAAGCCGCTGGCCGGCGCGCCGAAGGCGCTGATCGTTCCGCACGCGGGCTACGTCTATTCGGGACCCGTCGCCGCGAGCGCCTATGCACTCCTGGCGCCGGTGCGCGCCAGCATCCGCCGCGTCGTGCTGTTCGGGCCGACGCACCGCGTGCCGGTGCGCGGCCTCGCCGTGCCGAGCGTCGCAGCCTTCGCCACGCCGCTCGGCATCGTGCCGCTCGACCGCGCCGCGATCGCCGAAGCGATGCAACTGCCGCAGGTCAAGGCCGCGGACGGCCCCCACGCGCTCGAGCATTCGCTCGAAGTCCAGCTGCCCTTCCTGCAGGCGGCGCTCGACGACTTCTCTCTCGTGCCCTTCGCCGTCGGCGACGCCTCGGGCGGCGAGGTCGCCGAAGTCATGGAACTGCTCTGGGGCGGCGACGAAACGCTGATCGTCGTCAGCTCCGACCTTTCCCACTACCACCTCTACGCCGACGCCCAGCGCATCGACCGCCGTACCGTCGACAGCATCCTAGCCCTGCATGCGCTCGGCAGCCACGAGCAGGCCTGCGGCGCGACGCCGGTCAATGGCCTCGTCGAAGTCGCGCGCCGCCGCGGCCTGCAGCCGACGTTGCTCGACCTGCGCAACTCGGGCGACACGGCCGGCGACAAGTCGCGCGTCGTCGGTTACGCGGCCTTCGCCTTCGCCGATCATGGATGACGAAGACGCCCTCGGGCGTGCGCTGCTGGTGCGCGCACGCAACGCGATCGGCGCCCGGTTCTCCATCCCGCCGGCGCCCGAACCGCCGCATCCGCGGCTGGCCGAACCCGGCGCCACCTTCGTCACCCTGACGCAGCGCGGCGAGCTGCGCGGCTGCATCGGCTCGCTCGAAGCCTGGCGCCCGCTCGACGAGGACGTGCGCGAGAACGCCCGTGCCGCCGCCTTCCGCGATCCGCGCTTCGCGCCGCTGTCGCCGCCGGAATTCGACACGACGCGCGTCGAGGCGTCGCTGCTGGCACCCGCCGTCGCGATGGAGTTCGCCACCGAAGCCGACGCGATCCGGCAACTGCGTCCCGGCGTCGACGGTGTCATCCTCGAATACGCCGGCCATCGAGGCACTTTCCTTCCGCAAGTTTGGGAAACCCTGACGGAACCGAATCTATTCCTCGCCCATCTGAAGCAGAAGGCCGGATTGCCCGCAGACTTCTGGGCACGCGACATGGTCCTCCGGCGCTACGAGGTCCAAAAATGGAAAGAGCAGACGAACTGAGCGGCGTCCCCGCCCGCTGGTGGCACGCACTGCCCGACGAACCCGGCCGCATCCAGTGCGACCTGTGCCCGCGCGACTGCAAGCTGCACGACGGCCAGCGCGGCGCCTGCTTCGTGCGCGCCAACAAGGGCGGCGAGATGATCCTCACCACCTACGGCCGCAGTTCCGGCTTCTGCATCGATCCGATCGAGAAGAAGCCGCTCAACCACTTTTTCCCCGGCTCGTCGGTGCTCTCGTTCGGCACCGCCGGCTGCAACCTCGCCTGCAAGTTCTGCCAGAACTGGGACATCTCCAAGTCGCGCGAAATGGACCGCCTGCAGGACGACGCCACGCCGCAAGGCATCGCGCGCGCCGCCAAGCGCTACGGCGCCGACAGCGTCGCCTTCACCTACAACGACCCGGTGATCTTCGCCGAGTACGCCATGGACACGGCCGACGCCTGCCACGCGGCCGGCATCAAGACCGTCGCCGTCACGGCCGGCTACATGTATCCCGAGCCGGCGCGCGAGTTCTACGCCAAGATGGACGCCGCCAACATCGACCTCAAGGCCTTCACCGACGAGTTCTATTTCAAGCTCTGCGGCGCCCATCTGCAGCCGGTGCTCGACCTGATCTCGCTCGTGCATCACGAGACCGATTGCTGGGTCGAACTGACGACGCTGCTGATTCCTGGCCGCAACGATTCCGACAAGGAATTGCGCGAGTTGTCGGCCTGGGTGGCGAAGGAACTCGGCCCCGACGTACCGCTGCACTTCTCCGCCTTCCATCCGGACTGGAAGATGACCGACATCCCGGCGACGCCGGCGGAGACGCTGACGCGCGCGCGCCGCATCGCGCTCGATGCCGGGCTGCATTACGTCTACACCGGCAACATCCACAACCTCGAAGGCGATGCCACCGCCTGCCCGCATTGCGGACACAAGATCATCGAGCGCGACTGGTACGACATCCTGCGCTACGACCTCGACGATGTCGGCCGCTGCAAGCGCTGCGGGGCTGGGTTGCCGGGGCGGTATGGTCATTTTGGCCAGGCCTTCGGTTCGCGGCGGGTTCCGGTTGTTCTGCACGCGGCTTAAGCCTGCGCGCCAAGGAGGACGGGTATCCGCCTCCCTCCGTGTCCTCCGGGTCGGGCGATGCCCGCCCCTCCCCCTTTACCTACGGGAGGCGGACACCCGCCCTCCTTGCAGATACGCCGGTGGTTCTTCACCTCCAAAGAGGCAGAGCGCAACCGCTCGGGACGGTGGGGTGCTCTGCTGTGCGTAGGTAAAGGAGGAGGAGCGTGCGAAGCACGGTCCGGGGGACACGAAGCACAGCAGAGCACCCCGGCGGCCCGAGCCCGCCCACCTCAGGATGGGTCGCACCACTACCGCACAGACACCATGGGAAACCCTCGCTAGGCTGACCGCGAAATTCTCGCGAGGAGTTCGTACGAATGAGCGCGCGCCTGGCCGCCGTTGTGTTCGCCTGCTTGGCGTTCCTGTCGTCTGCGCACGCAGCCAACTACTACGTCGCCCCCGACGGTTCCGACTTCTCGAGCGGCCTCTGGCCGGCTTCGCCGTTCAAGACCATCCAGAAGGCGATGAACACCGCCGGTCCGGGCGACACGGTGCACATCCGCGGCGGCACTTATCGCGAGCAGGTCGAGTTGGTGCGCGGCGGCGGCGAGGCCGGCAAGCCGCTGACGGTGAAGAACTACGCCGGCGAGTTCGTCGTCATCAAGGGTTCGGACGTCGTCACCGGCTGGACGCACCACGCCGGCAACATCTGGAAGCGCACCAACTGGCGCATCAACAGCCAGCAGGTGTTCGTGGACTTCGACGACGCCCGGCCGACCGCCGGGCCGAAGCCGCTGCAGCAGATCGGCATGCCGAGTCCCTATTACACGGCGACGTGGGAGTACAACAGTCCGGTCGGGAACGGCCTCGCGGACATGATGCCCGGCAGCTTCTACTACGATCCGGCCGAAGCCGTGCTCTACGTCTGGCTCGCCGACGGCTCGAATCCAAACGATCACGTCGTCGAGGCCAGCGTGCGACGGCGCATCTTCTTCATGGGCCGGCCGTGGATCACGCTCGACGGCCTGCACTTCCGCCACAGCAACCTCTCGGCCTTCGCGCAGCAGGGCGCGGCGGTCGAGCTCAGTTCGAACTCCACCGTCACGCGTTGCGACATCCAGTTCACCGACTTCGCCGGCGTCAGCCTCGGCTACCTGCAGACGAACGGCCAGGTGCTGCTCAGCAACATCAGCAACAACGGCAGCACCGGCATCAACGCCGTCGCCGCAAGCAAGTTCCGCATCGCCGGCAACACCATCAACGCCAACAACACTCGCAACTTCAATCCGCTCTGGCACGCCGGCGGCATCAAGGGCGTCACCGACGCCTGGGGCAACATCGAGTTCAACGTCGTCGCCTACAACAAGGGCTCCGGCATCTGGTTCGACTACACCGACAGCGGCCAGCCGATCGTGATCCGCTTCAACTACGTCCATGACAACGGCCCCAAGGACTCGGGCATCTTCATGGAAGTGGCGAAGAACGTCCTGATCCACAACAACGTGATCTCGAACAACACCCGGCGCGGCGTGTATGTCGCCGCTTCGAGCGACGTCCGCGTGCTCAACAACACCATCGCCGGCACCGCCGGCCACGCCGGCATCGAAGTCGGCGGCATGCCGCGCGCGGGCGCGTCGCTGACGAACAACCAGATACTCAACAACATCATCAGCCACGGCTCGACGCTGCACGACCTGCTGATCACGCCGCCGAACGGCACCACGATTGCCGGCAACACCAGTAACCACAACCTCATCTGGCGCTCCGGCGCCGCCATCCGCCTGTGGTCGGGCAACAGCTACGGCGACCTGGCGGCCTGGCGCGAAGCGACCGGGCACGACACCAACAGCGTCAGCGGCGACCCGATGTTCTTCCCCGTCACCAACCCGCCCTCCGCCACCAACTACAAGCTGCGGCCGGGCAGCCCGGCGGTCGACACCGGGCTCAACCTGCTGACCGTCTACAACCGCGACTACCTCGGCACCCTGCGGCCGATGTTCGCCGGCTTCGACATCGGCGCGCTGGAACTCAAGTGATGAAGGCACTGCTGACCGCCCTGCTCGCTCTCGCCGCCGCTGCCGCGCAGGCGGCGACCTACTACGTCGGCCCGCAAGGTTCCGACTACTCGAGCGGCCTCTGGCCCGACACGCCGTTCAGGACCATCCAGAAAGCCATGAACGTCGCCGTTGCCGGCGACACGGTCTTCGTCCGCACGGGCGTCTACCGCGAGCAGGTCGACGTCTACCGCGGCGGCGGCGCGCCCGGCAAGCCGGTCACGGTGCGGAACTACAACGGCGAGCAAGTGATCATCAAGGGCTCCGACATCGTCACGGACTGGCTTCCCCACGAAGGCGCCATCTGGAAGAAGACCGGCTGGGCGGTGAACAGCCAGCAGGTCTTCGTCGACTTCAACGACGCCAATCCGGCCGCAGGGCCCAAGCCCCTGCAGCAGACCGGCATGTCGAGCCGCTTCTACGGCCAGTGGGAATACAACAATCCGGTCGGCAGCGGCCTGGTCGACATGACGCCGGGCAGCTTCTACCACGATGCCGCGACGCAGACGCTCTACGTCTGGCTTGCCGACGGCTCGAACCCAAACGACCACGTGATCGAGGCGAGCGTGCGGCGGCGGCTGTTCTTCATGGGCAAGCCGTACATCGTGCTCGACGGCCTCAAGTTCCGCCACAGCAACACCTCGGCCTTCGTCCAGCAGGGCGCCGCCGTCGAACTCAGCTCGTATTCGGTGATGCAGAACTGCGACGTCCAGTTCGCCGACTTCGCCGGCGTCAGCACCGGCTACCTACAGGTCAACTCGCAAGTCCTGCGCAGCAACATCAGCAACAACGGCGCCACCGGCATCAACATGCCGGGCACCAGCAACTTCCGCATCGCCGGCAACGTCATCAACGCCAACAACAACCGCAACTTCAATCCGCTCTGGCACGCCGGCGGCGTCAAGGGCGCCGTGCGCACCTGGGGCAACGTCGAGTTCAACGTAATCGCCGGCAACGGCGGGCCAGGCATCTGGTTCGACCATGCCAACGGCGGCCAGCCGATCACCGTGCGCTTCAACTTCGTGCACTCGAACGGCCCCAAGGAAGCCGGCGTGTTCTTCGAGGTCAGCACCAACGTCCTGATGCACAACAACATCGTCGCCAACAACACGCGGCGCGGTATCTACGTCGCCGCCTCGTCGGGCGTGCGCGTGCTCAACAACACGGTCGTCGGCACCGGCGGCCGCGCCGGCATCGACGTCGGCGGCATGCCGCGCGAAACCGCGACGCTCATGAACAACCAGATCCTGAACAACATCATCGCGCACGGCACCACGACCTTCGACCTGCTGATCACGCCGCCGAACGGCACGACCATCGGCGGCAACACCAGCGACCACAACCTGATCTGGCGCGCGGACGGCATCCGGCTGTGGTCCGGCACGCCGCACAACGACCTCGCTTCATGGCGCGCCAGAACCGGATTCGATCCCAACGGCGTCAGCGCCGACCCGCTCTTCCTGGGCGCCGTCACGCCACCGGCGGCGTCCAACTTCAAGCTGCGCCCGGGCAGCCCGGCGATCGACGCCGGACTCAGCCTGATCGGCATCTACAACCGCGATTACCTCGGCGCCACCCGACCGACCGGCGCCGGCTTCGACATCGGCGCCTACGAGTTCAAATAGGCGGCGGGCGCAGGTATAGTCGCCGCATGATCGAACGCCAGAATTGGGTGGTCGGCGGCATCCTCGTCCTGATGGTCGCCGCCACCGCCCTCGCGACGCGCCCCGACCGGGCTCCCGCCCGCGCCGACTACCTGCGCGCCAGCTACAGTCCGCTGCATTTCAAGCCGGCGATCGACGACGCAAGCGACGCCGACTGCCTCGCCTGCCATCGCGAAGTGCTCGAGGACCGCGTGCGCGAACGCTCGCCCAGCGGCCTTCCCTCCGCCGCGTTGCGCGCCGCCTACCAGAACGTTCCGACCTACGAGGGCCCGCAGGAGACCTTCCATCGCCGCCATCTCGTCACGCCGCTGGCGCGGCGCCTGATGGACCTGCGCTGCACCACCTGCCACCAGGGGCAGGACATGCGCGAGGAGGCGCAGGGTTCGTCGGCGACGGCGCCGCCCCAGGCCGACGCCGCGTTCGCGCTGCGCAAGCAGGTCGATCCGGCGGCGACCTGCCTCAAGTGCCACGGCCGCATGCCTTGGGAGCACATGGGCCTGCCCGGTCCGTGGGAGAAGGTCGGGAAGTCGTTCGGCGACAGCTGCATCGACGCCTGCCACGACCGCATCCGCACCGTGCGCCATCGCGTGACCTACCTCAAGGCCGACGCCATCGAGGCCGCCGGACGTGCGGACGCCGAATCGTGCCACGGCTGCCACGGCGGCCGCGCCTGGTATCGCATCGCTTACCCCTCTCCGCGCCACGAGTGGCCGGAGATGAGCGGCACCATTCCCGACTGGGCCAGGGACCGCCCGACCGAATCCGAAGCGCGCTTCCGCCTTGGCCCCGTCGCCCGGAGCTTCAAGCCGTGAGCAAACTCAAGTCCCTGCTGAATCCGCAGCGCCGCAGCTTCCTCAAGGTGGCCGGCGCCGGCGCGGCCGTGGCGGGCGCCGGCGGCCTGGTCGAACTCGCGGCCGGCGGCAAGGAAGCCGAGGCCTTCGCCTTCGAACCCTATCCGCGCGACGACGACCTGCAGACCATCGTCACCAGTTGCGACCACAACTGCGGCTCACGCCACATGCTGGTCGCGCACAAGAAGGGCGACGTCATCGTGCGCCTGTCGACCGACGACGGGCGATACCAGGAGAACGGCGCCTTCGGCAAGGACACGGCCGAAGAGCCGCAACTGCGCGCCTGCCTGCGTGGCCGCTCCTATCGCTCGCGCATCTACTCGCCCGAGCGCCTGCTGCATCCGATGCTGCGCGTCGGCGAACGCGGCGAAGGCAAGTTCAAGCGCGTGAGCTGGGACGAGGCGCTCGACCACATCGCGAAGAAGATGGTCGAGCTGAAGACGAAATACGGCCCAACGGCGATCCTCGACCAGGCCTACGCCGGCACCTCGTGGGGCGTGCTGCACAAGTCGGACCAGATCGAGGGCCTGCTGGCGCGCTTTCTCGGCATGTTCGGCAGCCGCACCAGTTCGTGGTCGGTGCCGAGCTACCAGGGCACGACGTTCTCGTCGCGCGTCACCTTCGGCACCCTCGACGACGGCAACGAAGACGACGCCTTCGCGCACTCGAAGCTGATCATCATGTGGGGCTGGAATCCGGCCTACACCTTCCACGGCGGCAACACCTTCTGGTACATGCGGCTCGCCAAGCAGAACGGCTGCAAGTTCGTCGTCGTCGATCCGCAATACACGGATTCGGCCGCCGCCTGGGACGCCTGGTGGATCCCCATCCGCCCCAACACCGACGCCGCGATGCTCGCCGGCATGGCGCACCACATCTTCGCCAGCGGACTGCAGGACCAAGCCTTCATCGACAAGTTCTGCCAGGGCATGGACGAACGCACCATGCCGGCGTGGGCCAAGGGCCAGGAGAGCTTCCGCGACTACATCTTCGGCAAGTCAGACGGCACGCCGAAGACACCCGAGTGGGCAGCGGCGATCTGCGGCGTGTCCGCCGCCGACATCCGCAAGCTCGCTACGATGTACGCGACCACCAAGCCCGCCGCGCTCAAGGCGAGCTGGGCGCCGGGCCGCGTCGCCCACGGCGAGCAATACAACCGCATGGCCGCCACGCTGCAGGCGATGACGGGCAACATCGGCATCCTCGGCGGCAGCGCCGAGGGCGTCGGCAAGGCCTGGCATCCGGAGTCGATCGCCTACCCGTACGACGAGAACGCCAACATCTGGTACGCCTCGATCAAGTCCGATCGCTGGGCGCACTGCGTACTGAACTACCCGAACGTGAAGCGCGAGGACATCGGCCTGTGGCCGCGCGCCGCCGGCGAGGCGATCCCCGACGGCACGATCCCGAACATCAAGGCGATCTGGTGGCACGGCTCCGACTGGTTCAACCAGCTCACCAACATCAACAAGGGCATCGAAGCAATCAGGAAGCTCGAACTCGTCGTCTGCGCCGACTCGACCATCACGCCCTCGGGCCTCTGGGCCGACGTGCTGCTGCCGGTCGCCACGCACTTCGAGCGCCACGACGTCGCCCTGCCCTGGTACAAGGGCCACTACTACATCCACCGGCCGAAGGTCATCGAACCGCTCGGCGAATCGAAGACCGACTTCCAGATCTTCACCGAGCTTGCCTACCGCCTCGAAAAGCTCGACCCGTCGCTGAAGGATTTCGGCAAGCGCTACAACCCGCGCGCCGAGCGCAGCTACTTCGACAAGCCCGACGCCGCCGACGAGTCCTACCTCGCCGCGTGGTGGAAGAAGGTGCAGGACAAGCAGGGCGTCACCATGGGCTGGGAGGAGTTCAAGCGCCGCGGCGTCTACAAGTTCAAGCTCGCACAACCGCACGTCGCCTTCCGCCGCCAGATCGAGAACGGCGAAAAGTTCGCCACGCCTTCCGGCAAGATCGAGATCTTCTCGACTACGCTGGCGCAGGTAAAGGACTGGACGAAGACGCAGTACGGCCACCCGATCCCGGCGATCCCGAAGTGGATCGAGCCCTTCGAGTGGCTCGGCCATCGCGCAGTGGCGCGGTACCCGTTCCACATGATCACGCCGCATCCGCGCTGGCGCACGCATTCGATCTTCCACAACATTCCCTGGCTGCGCGAGACCTACCAGCAGGAACTGACGCTCGCGGCACGTGACGCCGCGCGGCTCGGCATCAAGACCGGGGACATCGTCGAGGTGTGGAACGAACGCGGCCGCGTCGTCGTGCCGGCCTACGTCACCGAGCGCTGCATGCCGGGCGTCGTCGTGCTGTTCGAGGGCGCATGGATGGACCGCGACGGCGCGGGCACGGACCGCGCAGGGAATCCCGACTTCCTGACCAAGGACGAGCCCTCGCCGGCGGGCGCGTTTGCCTACAACACGATCCTGTGCAACGTGGCGAAGACAAGGCTGGATCATCGTCCGGGCTGGGATGTGGAGGCGACGGCGCGGTCGTCGGTCTTCCGGCGGGATTATTGAAATGGCGCAACCCTTTCCCGTGGTTAGGCTAGTGAACGCTCGGGACGGTGGGGGGGCCTGCTGCGCTTCGTGTCCCCCGGACCGTGCTGCGCACGCTCCTCCTCCTTTACCTACGCGCAGCAGGCCCCCCCACCGTCCCGAGCGGTTGCGCCGTGCCTCTTTTGTGCTCGGAACCACCGCCGTATCCGCAAGGAGGGCGGGTATCCGATTCCCGCAGGTAAAGGAGGAGGACCGCGCGCGGCGCGGTCCGGGGGACACGGAGGGAATCGGATACCCGCCATCCTTGGCGCGCAAAGGCCACGTCACGCGGACAGGCGCCTGACATGACGAAGAAGCTCGACAAGCAAGAAGTCCGCAAAGCGCTTGAGCGCAAGGTCGCCCAAGCGGCGACTCCAGTGCGTCCGGCCAAGCAACTCGGCTTCATCCACCACAACGTCGACTGCATCGGCTGCCGCGCCTGCGAGATCGCCTGCAAAGACAAGAACGACCTGCCGGCCGGGCCGCGCTTCCGCCGCGTGATGTACGTCGAGGGCGGGCGCTTTCCCGACGTGTACGCCTACAAGGTCAACATGTCGTGCAACCACTGCGCCGACCCGGCGTGTTTGCCGACCTGCCCGAGCGGCGCGATCTGGAAGCGCGAGAAGGACGGCATCGTCGACATCGATTCGACGCTGTGCATCGGCTGCCGCCGCTGCGAGGCCGCCTGCCCCTACGGCGCGCCGCAGTGGGACCCGAAGGAGCAAGTGATCAAGAAGTGCAACATGTGCGTCGATGAGATCGACGCCGGCCGCAAGCCCTACTGCGTCATGGCCTGCATGATGCGAGTGCTCGACATCGGCCCGATCGAGGAACTCTGGGCCGGCACGCACGCCACCAAGGCGCTCGGCCCCGGGGAGAAGCCGGTCAAGCGCGTGAAGAACATGGCCGATCCCGAACTGACGAAGCCCTCGATCGCCTTCGTCCCGCACAGCAAGGGCAAGCACGAATGACCGCCGAGGACTGGAGCGACTTCGCCGACGCGCTCGCCGACGACGCCGAGAGCCTCGCCGCGCTGCACGACCGCGAACTCGACGCCGGCATGATCGACGCGCTCAAGCACGTCGGCTTCCCGGCGAACCTCGGCCTGCTGCCGGGGAATGCGCCCGCGGAAGACGCCTGGCGCTTCATGGCCGCCGCCGTCGCGGAGCTGCCCGATGCCCCCGATGCCGCGACGCTGGACCAGCTCGCCGCCGAGTACGCCGCGATCTATTTGACCGGCGCCTATGGCGCATCGCCCTGCGAATCGGTCTGGCTCGACGACGAACGCCTCGTCTGCCAGGCGCCGATGTTCGCGCTGCGCGAACTCTATGCCCAGGCCGGCCTCGCCGGCGCCGACTGGCGCACACGGCCCGACGACCACCTCGTGCTGCAACTGCTCTACCTCGCGCACGCGCTGCGCCGTGCCGATGACGACGTCGCCCGCCGCGCGCTCGCCGCCATGCTCGACGAACACCTGTTGCGCTGGCTGCCCGACTTCGCTGCCCGCGTCGCCACCCGCGCCGCCCTGCCCTTCCACGCCGGCCTCGCCGCGCTGACGGCCGCCTGGTGCGAAGGTCTGCGCGACGCGCTCGCCGCAACCCTCGGCGAGCCGCGGCCGAGCCCCGAAGAGATCGTCGCGCGCGCCGCGAAACAGCCCGAAGCCGTGCCGCTCACCTTCCATCCCGGCGCAGGGCCGGGCTGGTAGTCAGAGCGCGACGCGCGTGCCCAGTTCCACCACCTGGTTCGGCGGCAGGCGGAAGAAGTCGGCGGCGGTGCGCGCGTTGCGGCAGAGCGCGGCGAACAGCTTCTCGCGCCAGTAGGGCATTGCGGCGCCCACCGTCGGCACCACCGTCTCGCGGCCGAGGAAATAGGAAGTCGCCATCGGGTCGATGTCGAGCCCCTGTTCGGCGCACCACTCGAGCGCCGCCGGCACGTCGGGCTGCTCGAAGAAGCCGAAGAAGATCCGCACGCGGTAGAAGCGGTGGCTCAGGCGCTCGACGACGACGCGCTGCGAATCCGGGACGCGCGGCACCGGCTCGACGGTGACGCGCGTCAGCACCACGCGCTCGTGCAGCACCTTGTTGTGCTTGAGGTTGTGCAGCAGCGCGTGCGGCACGTGATCGGGATAGGGCGTCATGAAGATTGCCGTGCCCGACACCGTGACCATGTCCGGCGTCTCGATGGCGCCGGTGAAGTCCGCCAGGCCGATGGCGCGGGTATCGAGCTTGTCGTGGAGCAGTTCGCGTCCGGACTTCCAGGTCGCCAGCAGCAGGTAGACGAAGCCGCCGAAGACCAGCGGGAACCAGCCGCCGTCGACGATCTTGGTCGAGTTGGCGGCGAAGAAGACGAGGTCGAGTGCCAGCAGCGCGCCGAACAGCGGCATCGCCAGGCGCCGCCGCCATTGCCACTGATGGCGCGCGACGAGATAGGCGAACAGCGTGGTGATGATCATCGTGCCGGTGACGGCGATGCCGTACGCCGCGGCGAGGTTCGTCGACGACTTGAACGCCAGCACCAGCGCGGCGACGCCGAGGAACATCAGCCAGTTCACGCCGGGCATGTATATCTGGCCGATCTGGCTGGTCGAGGTGTGTTCCAACTCCATGCGCGGCGCGTAGCCGAGTTGGATCACCTGATGGGTGATCGAATACACGCCGGAGATCACGGCCTGCGACGCGATGACGGTCGCCGCCGCGGCGAGTCCGACTAGCGGCAGCAGGAACCAGTCCGGCGCCATTAGGTAGAAGGGATTGCGGATGGTCGCGGGATCGGCCAGCAGCAGCGCACCCTGGCCGAAATAGTTGATCAGCAGCGCCGGCAGCACGAGCCCGAACCAGGCGAGGCGGATCGGCGTGCGGCCGAAGTGTCCCATGTCGGCATACAGCGCCTCGGCGCCGGTGACGGCGAGAAACACGCTGCCCATCGCCAGGAAGCCGAGCGTCGGGTCGGCGGCGAGGAAGGCGAAGGCGTGGCCGGGCCAAAGCGCCTTCAGCACCGCCGGATTGCCGGCGATATGCACGGCCCCGAGCACGGCCAGCGCGACGAACCAGACGGCCGTGACCGGCCCGAAGCTGACGCCGACCTTGGCCGTGCCGTGGCGCTGGATCGAAAACAGGCCAAAGAGGATGCCGAGCGTGACGGGAACGACGTAAGGGGCGAACAGCGGCGTCGCCACCTCGAGGCCTTCGACCGCCGACAGAACCGAAATCGCCGGCGTGATCAGGCCGTCGCCGTAGAACAGCGCCGCGCCAAACAGCCCCAGCAGCACCACGCCGCGCCGCGTGCGCCCGCCGATGCCGTCGCCGGACAGCACACGCGCCATCAGCGCCATGATGCCGCCCTCGCCCTTGTTGTCGGCGCGCAGGATCAGCATCACGTACTTGAGCGAGACGACGACGATCAGCGACCAGAACACCAGCGAAAGAACGCCGAGCACGTTGTCCGGCGTGATCGGCACCGGATGGTGGGCGTTGCCGAACACCTCCTTGATCGCATAAAGGGGGCTGGTGCCGATGTCGCCGTAGACGATGCCGAGGGCCGCGAGGGAAAGGACGGCGATGCTGTCCTGCTGGGTTTCGTGGCTCATGAGTCGTCCTCGGGTTGGAAGCGGTAGCCGACGCCGGTCTCCGTCAGCAAATGGCGCGGGCGCGCCGGGTCGGTTTCGAGCTTCTGGCGCAGGTGGCCGACGTACACGCGCAGGTAGTGGCTCTGCTCGGCATGCCCCGGCCCCCATATCTCCTTCAGCAGTTGGCGGTGCGTGAGCACGCGGCCGGCGCCGGCGATCAGCGCGCAGAGCAGCCGGTATTCGAGCGGCGTCAGATGGACGATTGCGCCACCGCGCTCGACGCTGCGGTGCAGGCGGTCGACGCGCACGTCGCCGAAGCGGATGACCGGCTCGTCGGCCGGCGCCAGCCGTCGCCGCAGCATCGCACGCACGCGGGCGCGCAGCTCGCCGACGCCGAAGGGCTTGGTCAGGTAGTCGTCGGCACCCGCGTCGAGCGCCGCGATCTTCTCGTTCTCGGCCGCGCGCGCCGAAAGCACGAGCACCGGCACCTGCGACCAGACGCGCAGTTCGCGGATCAGATCGATGCCGTCGCGATCGGGCAGGCCGAGGTCGAGGAGGATCAGCGCCGGCTTGCACTCGCCCATGCGCTCGACGCAGGCGGCCGCCGTTGCCGCCTCGACGACGGCGAAGCCATCGTCGGCCAGCGACGCGGCGACGAAGCGCCGGATCTGCGGTTCGTCTTCGACGACGAGGATCGGTCCGCAAGCGTCAGCCATTGACATCCTCCTCGACGGCCGGCGGATTGCCGACCGGCAGCTCGAAAACGAAGCGCGCGCCGCCCGCCGGCCGGTTCTCGGCGCGGATGCGGCCGCCGTGCGCCTCGACGATGATGCGGCAGATCGCGAGACCCAGCCCGACGCCGGTACCCGTGCCTTCATGGCGACCACGCTCGAAGAGGCCGAACACCTCGTCCTCGGTGCCCGGCGCGAGACCGGGGCCGGCGTCGGAAATCGCCACCTCGACGCGGCTGCCGCGAAGCTCGGCCTCGATTGCGATGGCGCCGTCCGGCGCGTATTTCGCCGCGTTGTCGAGCAGGTTGCAGAGCACGCGTTCGATCATCACGGCGTCGAGCTCGAGCAGAGGCAGGTCGTCGGCGAGGCGCACGCGTACCTCGCGTCCCGCCAAGATCTTCTTCATGTGGTTGAGGCTGCTGCCGACGACCTCCTCAAGCGGCTGCCACTCCTTTTTGAGCCGTGGCCGGCCGACCTGGAGGCGCGCCATGTCGAGCAGGTTGTGCACGAGTTCCGAAAGCCGCAGCGCCTCCTCGCGCACCGCGGCTGCCGTTTCAGCCTGCTGCTGAGGCAGCGGCGGCCGCGCCAAGCACAGCGAATCGGCGAGGCCGACCAGCACCGTCAAGGGCGTGCGCAGGTCGTGCGAGACCGCCGACAGCAGCGCGCTGCGCAGGCGCTCCGATTCCATGTCGAGCATCGCCTGATGCGCGACGGCGCTGAAGTGCAGACGTTCCACGGCGATGGCGGCGAGCGAGGCGACGGCCTCGAACTGCTGGCGGCGCTCGGCCGCGAACAGGGACGTCGCACCGGGCGCCGTCACCAGCAGCACGCCGCGGGTACGCAGCGGCGACTTCAGCGGCAGCGCGAGCGCCGGCGCGTAGGCGCTCTCCTCGCCGGCCATGACGAGCACCTCGCCTTTCTCGTAGACCGCGGCAACGTGCGGAATCGGCGTTGCATCGCCCGTCGGCACCGCCGCGAGCGTGCCGTCGTCGCCCGGCAGGTAAAGGGTCGCGGCCGCGTCCAGGTGGCCGGAAACGAAGTCGCGCACGGTCTCCGCCACCTGCTCGGGCGCCAGCGCCGCTGCGAGCTTCTTCGCCATCTCGTAAAGCGCGGCCGTACGCGCCTCGCGCCGGCTGGCGGCGTCGCGCTCCTCGCGCAGCGTGCCGGCCAGGCGGCCGATGACCAGCGCGACGGTCAGCATGACGGCAAACGTGATCAGGTACTGTGCGTCATGCACGGCCATCGAGAAGCGCGGCGGCACGAAGAAGAAGTCGAACAGCGCCACGCTGGCGAAGGCAGCGGCGACCGCCGGCCCGCCGCCGAGCGTCACGGCGACCAGCACCACCGTCAGCAGGAACAGCATGACGATGTTGGCCAGATCGACGACGCCGAGCAGCGGCGTCGCGGCCGCCGTCATCGCGAGACACGCGAGCACCGCGAGCAGGTAGCGGCCGGAAGATGTCGTCTTCATGCCGCGCATCCTAGTAGGCGTGAAATAAAAATGGGATAAAGATGTAGACTTCGGTCCGCTCCCCCGAACCCGCGGTGCCATGACCACCGAAAGCCCCCGCCAGAACGCCTGGCACAAACCCACCTTCTATGCGGCGCTCGTGCTGCTCGCCGGCGCCGCCATCATCGGCCTCATCGTCGCGCTTTCCGCCATGACGGGCGTCGACTGGCAGCCGCTGAGCCGCACGCCGAACGCCGACCAGGAACGCAGCATCGAGGTCCAGCCCTACGCGTTGCCGCCGCGTCCCGAGAAGGGGCCGGAATGGCCGTCGTCGCCGGCGCGCCGGCAGACCTATCACGGCACGCTGACGTCGCCATCCGCCGCGCTACGCGGACCGCGCGGCGGCAGCGGCGCCGCCGACGTCGAGCCGCCGCCGACGCGCCTGCCGAGCGGCGAACTAGTCGCCGCCGTCGAGGACGGCCGCAAGGTCTTCCTGTCGAACCCGCGCGGAAACTGCGATCTCGTCGGCACCAGCGGCACCATGACACAGGCCATGGACGACTGCTTCGCCGGCAAGCAGGCCGGCCGCTAACGCCAGAGGCTGAGCGGCGGATCGGTGACCGCCGCGCGCAGGATGTCGCTGCGCGAAACGATCCCCACCAGGCGGCCATCGGCGCCGATGATCGGCACGGCGTCGACGCCGTTGTCGAGCATCACTGCCGCGATGCGCCGGATGTCCGTCTCGGGCGTGGCCCCGACCACGGGTGAGGTCATGACGTCGCGCACGCTGCGGGTCAGCACCTCGATCACGCGGTCGCCGTCGAGGTCGACCGCCGTCAGCAAGTCGCGCTCGGTGACGATGCCGACCATCGTCCCGGCGGCGTTCAGCACCGGGGCCTGGCGGATGTTCTCGTCGCGCAGCACGCGCCATGCGTCGCCGACCGGGCTGTCTTCGAATACGGTGACCACCCCGCCGCGCATCAGCTGCGACGCGTGATAGAGCGGCCCGCGTTCGAGGTCGCCCTGCTGCACTTCCTCGTAGGCCTGCACGGCCTCGCGCTGCGGTCGCGGAACGACCGGCTGCACGCCAGCCAGGGCGGACTGGCCGCCGATCGGACGCACGCCCTGCGCGCGTCCGAGTCCGCGCAGGCGGCGCTCGTCCTCCGACCAGACGCCGGGAACCGGACCGTTGATGCCATAGAGGGTGAACATGCGCCGGATTCTACTGGCGGTGCCGCGCCGCGTCTGCGACCGCACGCAGAGCGCGCAAGGGGCGCGGCGTATAATCGCGCGCCTTTCCGCCACGCGTATTCCCGGTGTCCCTCCTTCCGTCGCTGCCTGACGCCGCGGGCCTCAAGCCCGGCGGCCGCCTCGATCTTCCGTCCCTTTTCGGTTCCGCCGACGCGCTCGCGGTCGCCGAACTCGGGAGCGGCGGGCGCCTGCTCGTCGTCGTCGCGGCGAGCCCGCTCGACGCCCAGCGCCTGCAGGAGGAGATCGCCTGGTTCGCGCCGGCGCTGCGCGTGCACTTGCTGCCGGACTGGGAAACCCTGCCCTACGACAGCTTCTCGCCGCACCAGGACCTGATCTCGGAGCGCCTGGCAACCCTGCACGCCGTCGTGCGCGGCGAATGCGACGTGCTGATCGCTGCAGCCGGCACCGCGCTGCAGCGCATGGCGCCGCCGACCTTCCTCTCCGGCCACACCTTCTTCCTCAAGAAGGGCGATCGCCTGAACCTCGACAAGCTACGCGAGCAGTTCGCCATCGGCGGCTACCAGCCGGTGACGCAGGTCGTCACGGCCGGTGAATACAGCATTCGCGGCGGCATCGTCGACCTCTACCCGATGGGCACCGCCCTGCCGTACCGCATCGAATTGTTCGACGACGAAGTCGAGACCATCCGCACCTTCGACGTAGACAACCAGCGCACGCTCTACCCGGTGCCCGAGATCCGGCTGCTGCCGGCGCGCGAGTTCCCGATCGGCGAGCCGGGCCGCGTCAAGTTCCGCCAGCGCTTCCGCGAAACCTTCGAGGGCGACGCCTCGCGCATCGCGCTCTACAAGGACGTGTCGACGGGCGCATTGCCGGCCGGCATCGAGTACTACCTGCCGCTGTTCTTCGACGAGACGGCGACGCTGTTCGACTACCTGCCGCCGCACGCGACGCTGCTGCTGCACCACGACGTGCCGGCGGCGATTGCCGAGTTCTGGCGCGACCTCGACGGCCGCTACGACATGATCAAGGGCGACCGCTCGCGCCCGGTGATGCCGCCGTCCGAGTTGTACCTGAGCGACGAACAGTTCTTCGTCGCGGCCAACCGCCATCCGCGCCTGGTGCTCAAGAGCGGCGGCGAGGCCGGCCCGGCGACGCCGCTGCCGCCGGTCGCCGTCGACCGCAAGGCCGATGCGCCGCTGGCGGCGCTGGAGGCTTTCCTCGCCGGCTTCGGCGGTCGCACGCTGCTGCTGGCCGAATCGCCGGGACGGCGCGAGACCATCGCCGAATACCTGGCCGAGTACGGCCTCAGGCCCGCCGCCTGTGCCGACCTGGCGAGCTTCGTCGCCAGCGACGAGCCGTTCATGCTCGGCGTCGCGCCGCTGTCCGGCGGCTTCGTGCTGGCCGACGCCAGGCTGGCGCTGATCACCGAGAACGAGCTCTACGCGGCCACGGCACGCCCGCGCCATCGCCGCGGCGACGCTCGCCGCGCCAACCTCGACGGCTGGCTGCGCGACCTGTCCGAATTGCGCGTCGGCGATCCGGTGGTGCACGAATCGCACGGCATCGGCCGCTACCGCGGCCTCGTGCACCTGGACGTCGGCGAAGGCGCCGGGGAATTTCTGCACCTCGAATACGCGGAGGGTGCGACGCTCTACGTGCCGGTCGCCCAGTTGCACGTGATCGCGCGTTACAGCGGCGCCGACCCCGAGGCCGTCGAGCTGCACCGCCTCGGCTCCGGCCAGTGGGAGAAGGCCAAGCGCAAGGCCGCCGAGCAGGTGCGCGACACCGCCGCCGAGCTGCTGCATCTCTACGCCCAGCGCGCCGCGCGCCAGGGTCACCAGTTCAACTTCAAGCAGCACGACCTCGAGGCCTTCGCCGACGGCTTCGGCTTCGAGGAGACGCCCGACCAGCAGGCGGCAATCGCCGCCGTGGTGCAGGACATGATCTCGGGCAAGCCGATGGACCGACTGGTCTGCGGCGACGTCGGCTTCGGCAAGACCGAGGTCGCGCTGCGCGCCGCCTTCGTCGCTGTCGCCGACGGCAAGCAGGTCGCCGTGCTGTGCCCGACGACGCTGCTCGCCGAGCAGCACTACCAGACCTTCGCCGACCGCTTTGCCGACTGGCCGGTCAGGGTCGCCGAGCTCTCGCGCTTCCGCAGCGCCAAGGAACAGGCCGAGGCAATCAAGGGCCTCGCCGAAGGCAAGATCGACATCCTCATCGGCACCCATCGCCTGCTGCAGAAGGATGTCGAGTTCTCGCGCCTGGGCCTCGTCGTCATCGACGAGGAGCACCGCTTCGGCGTGCGCCAGAAGGAGGCGCTGAAGGCGCTGCGCGCCGAGGTCGACGTGCTGACGCTCACCGCGACGCCGATCCCGCGCACGCTGGGCCTCTCGCTGGAAGGCCTGCGCGATTTCTCGGTCATCGCCACGGCGCCGCAGAAGCGCCTCGCCATCAAGACCTTCGTCACGCGCTGGTCGCCGGGCACGGTGCGCGAGGCCTGCCTGCGCGAATTCAAGCGCGGCGGCCAGGTGTATTTCCTGCACAACGAAGTCGAGACCATCGAGAACATGCGCGAGCGGCTCGAGAAGCTGCTGCCCGAGGCGCGCATCGTCGTCGGCCACGGCCAGCTGCCCGAGCGCGAACTCGAGCGCGTGATGCGCGAATTCACGCAGCAGAAGCACAACGTGCTGCTGTGCTCGACCATCATCGAGACCGGCATCGACAACCCGCACGCCAACACCATCCTGATCGCGCGCGCCGACAAGTTCGGCCTGGCGCAACTGCACCAGTTGCGCGGCCGCGTCGGCCGCTCGCACCACCAGGCCTACGCCTACCTGCTGACGCACGAGGACGCCAAGCCGACGCCGCAGGCACAGCGCCGCCTCGAAGCGATCCAGGCGATGGAGGAACTCGGCTCGGGCTTCTTCCTCGCCATGCACGACCTCGAGATCCGCGGCGCGGGCGAAGTGCTCGGCGAAAGCCAGAGCGGCGAGATGCAGGAGATCGGCTTCGCGCTCTACGCCAGCATGCTCAATGCCGCGGTCCAGGCGCTGCGCGCGGGCAAGGCGATTCCCGACCTGACGCAGCCGCTGTCGATCACCTCGGAGATCGACCTGCACGTACCGGCGCTGCTGCCCGACGCCTACTGTCCCGACGTGCACGAGCGCCTGACGCTCTACAAGCGGCTCGCCAACTGCGACGGCGAGGACGACCTGCGCATGCTGCAGGAGGAACTCATCGACCGCTTCGGCGAACTGCCGGCACAGGCGCAGGCGCTGCTCGAGACGCATCGGCTGCGCATCGCCGGCAAGCCGCTCGGCGTCGCCAAGCTCGACGCCGGCGCGAGCGCGATCCAGCTACAGTTCGTGCCGAATCCACCCATCGATCCGGCAGGCATCATCCTGCTGATCCAGTCCGATCGCAGCTTCAAGCTCGCCGGACCCGACAAGCTGACATGGAAAAAGGAAACGCCCTCGCTCAAGGATCGCGTGGCGGCGGTGCGCGAGCTGTTCGGCAAATTGCGCCAGGACAAAAAGCGCTGAGCGTCATTTTCCCCAGCAACAACAGGCTTTTCGCGCCGTTGCATCGGCGCAAAAAAAATCTGCACGCAATGCGCAGAAAGTGCTTGCCATCGTCTGACTCTTGCCGTAAGGTGGCCGTGCATTCGATTCAAGTAGCGTGTGCTGTTCTGTAGTCACCCGCCACTCGGCGCCGTTTCTCCGCTGCCATCCAGCTTTCTTGATTTCGGTTGCATGATGGGCGCAAGCCCGATTTTTTTGTTTTTTCAAGGAAAGTAGATATGGCAACTGGTACCGTCAAGTGGTTCAACGATGCGAAGGGCTTTGGCTTCATTACCCCGGACGAAGGCGGTGAAGATCTCTTCGCGCACTTCTCCGAAATCCAAGCCCAGGGCTTCAAGTCCCTGCAGGAAGGCCAGAAGGTCACCTTCGAAGTGAAGATGGGCCCCAAGGGCAAGCAAGCCGCCGCGATCAAGCCGATGTAATCAGGCTTTCGCCGCAAATGAAAACCGCAGCCTTGGCTGCGGTTTTTTTTCGTCCGTTCGCGGCGCTCAGTCCGCCGCCGGCAAGGCGAGCTTGTTGTCGGTGCTGAACTGGTAGTCGCGGAAGATGTGTTCGGCCGACAGGATCTGGTAGCTGCCGTCGGCGCGACGCACGGTCGTGTCCTTGAGCTTGTAGGTGTAGGCGCCGCAGGTCCAGCAGTCGAAGTTGCGCATGTGCGTGCACAAGCAGGTCTTGTCGCGCACGAAGACCTTGCGCGCGCCGGGATGCAGCGCGACTTCGCGGTAGTACGAATCGACGTAGGCGCAGTGCCCGTTGGCATCCAGCAGGTAGCCGTAGGCCTCGCAGTTCGGGCGGATGCCGGAGCCGATCGCCGGGCTGTTCTTCAGCATGCGCATCGGATAGCCGGTCGGCGAGATGGTGTTGACCTCGATGTCGTTCTCGCTCGCCTTGAAGTATTCCTGCTGCACCTTCTCGGGCAGGCCGCACTCGCGCGCGACGGTGAAGCGCGTCGCCACTTGCACGGCGGCGGCGCCCATCTCCATGAATCGCGTCGCATCGCTGCCGGTGAAGATGCCGCCCGCGGGAATCAGCGGGATGTCGATGTGTTCGGCTTCGAGCCAGGCACGGATGTCGGCGAAGATCGTCGCCAGGTCGTATTCGGCCCAGTCCATGCCGAAGCCCAGGTGGCCGCCGGCAAGCGGGCCCTCGATGACGACGAAGTCCGGCAGGCGATTCGTGCGCGCCGACTTGCGCAGGAACAGTTGCAGCGCGCGCAGCGAGGAAACGATGATGCCGAGCTTGGCGTCGCGGAAGCGCGGGTGATCCTCGATCAGCGCGAAGGAGCCGAGATGCAGGCCGGCGGCGAGCGTGATGCCGTCGATGCCGGCGTCGAGCGCGGCCGTCAGGCGCACGCGCAGCGTTTCCTTCGGCGCGTTCATGGTCAGCTTCTCCATCGTGTTGATGAAGATCAGGCCGTCGCCGCGCTTGGCTTCCATGGTCTTGCCGACGTGCATCATGGTCGCTTCGGCCAGTTGGCCGAGGTCGAACTGCACGGCCGACTTGTCGGCGTTGTCGACGTTGTACTTGTACTGCTTGAGCTTGTCCTTGACGTACTTGGTGTCGAAACGGCGATCCGCCACCGTCTTGATCATCGCGTCGGAGATATGGCCGACGCCGCCCAGGCGGGCTGCCTCGAGCGCCAGTTCGGCCGTCGAGATGTCCACCCCCATGCCGCCGATCATCAGCGGCACCAGCTCCTGTTTGCCGAAAAGGAGCCGGAAATCATCCAAGCGTTTCATTCCGTACTTAAGTACAAGTCTGCAATCCCGCGACAATACCACGCCTGACCCCGCTCCCGGCAGGGCGAACGCATCCGGATCGGCGATTAGATTCAAAGAAGGCGGCCGACTGTCGGATAAACCGCACAACGAGAAGTGTTTTTGGCATCATTGCGCCCCTCGTCGCGCCAGCATCCCTGTCGCCGCAAGCTCTCTCACACCTTCTCATCCGCAGGAAACCATGAAAAACACGCTCGACGCCGCCGTCATCGCCGGTCTCAATGACCGTCTCAACAGCCATCCCCTCTACGCCCGCGTGCAGACGCTGGCCGATCTGCACGTCTTCATGGCGCACCACGTCTACTCGGTGTGGGATTTCATGTCCCTGCTGAAGTACCTGCAGTTGCGCATCGCGCCGGCCGCCGTGCCGTGGACGCCGCTGGGCAGCCCCTCGGTGCGCTTTTTCATCAACCAGATCGTGCTCGGCGAGGAATCCGACGAGGGCCTGCCCGACGCCGACGGCAACCCGACCTACGCCAGCCATTTCGAGCTCTACTGCGATGCCATGCGCGAAGTCGGCGCCGATCCCGCCGGCGCCATCCGCTTCTCCGACACCGCCGCCGCCAAGGGCGTCGAAGCCGCGCTGGCGCTCGGCACCGCGCCGGCCGCCGCACGCAGTTTCGTCGACTCGACGTTCGAATTCATCGCCACCGGCAAGCCGCACGTCGTCGCCGCCGCCTTCGCCTTCGGCCGCGAGCACATCATCCCGGCGATGTTCCGCGCCCTGCTGGCGAAGATGAACATCGACAAGGCGCAGGCGCCGGTCTTCCACTATTACCTCGAGCGCCACATCCATCTCGACGAGGATTTCCACGCCCCGCTGTCGCTGAAGATGGTCAATGAGCTGATCGGCGGCGACGCCGGGAAACAGCGCGAGGCCGAGGCCGCCGCGCGCGCCGCGGTGGAGGCGCGCCTGAGGTTCTGGGACGGCGTGCAGGCCGCGATCGGCGCGGGCGTGACGCCTACGGCTTGACCCGCGGCGCTTCGGCGTCGTGGTCGTGGAGATCGGCGCCGAAGGCGAGCTTCTTCACTCGGAACAGCTCGTCGCGGGCGGCCGCCGCCTTCTCGAAGTCGAGGTTGCGGGCGTGCTCCTGCATGGCTTTCTCGAGGCGCTTGATCTCCTTGGCGAGCGCCTTCTCGCTCATCGATTCGTACTTCGCCGACTCCTGCGCCGCCTTGAGTTCGCGCGCCGCCGTATCGCCATCGTAGACACCGTCGATGATGTCCTTGATGCGCTTCTTGACGCCCACCGGCACGATGCCGTGCTCCGTGTTGTAGGCGAGCTGCTTGGTGCGGCGGCGCGCGGTCTCGGCCATCGCCCGCTTCATCGAATCGGTGATCTTGTCGGCATAGAGGATCGCCGTGCCGTTCAGGTGCCGCGCGGCGCGGCCCATGGTCTGGATCAGAGAACGCTCGGAGCGCAGGAAACCTTCCTTGTCGGCATCGAGGATCGCCACCAGCGAGACCTCCGGAATGTCGAGGCCCTCGCGCAGCAGGTTGATGCCGACCAGCACGTCGAACTCGCCGAGCCGCAGGTCGCGGATGATCTCGACGCGCTCGACGGTGTCGATGTCCGAGTGCAGGTAGCGCACGCTCACGCCGTTTTCGCGCAGGTACTCGGTCAATTGCTCCGACAGGCGCTTGGTCAGCGTCGTCACCAGCACGCGCTCGTCCTTCGCGGTGCGGCGGCGGATCTCGGCGTAGAGGTCGTCCACCTGCGTTACCGCCGGCCGCACGATCACCTCGGGGTCGACGAGCCCCGTCGGCCGCACCACCTGCTCGACGACTTGGCCCTGGTGCTCCTGCTCGTAGTTGGCCGGCGTCGCCGAAACGAAGACGGTCTGCGGCATCAGGCGCTCGAATTCGTCGAACTTCAGCGGCCGATTGTCGAGCGCCGACGGCAGGCGGAAGCCGTAGTTGACGAGGTTCTCCTTGCGCGAGCGGTCGCCCTTGTACATGCCGCCGACCTGCGGAATCGCCACGTGCGACTCGTCGATGAACATCAGCGAATCCGGCGGCAGGTAGTCGATCAGCGTCGGCGGCGGCTCGCCGGCCTTGCGTCCCGACAGGTGGCGCGAGTAGTTCTCGATGCCCTTGCAGAAGCCGAGCTGGTCGAGCATCTCGAGGTCGAAGCGCGTGCGCTGCTCGATGCGCTGGCATTCGACCAGCTTCTGCTCCTTCTGGTAGAACTCGATGCGCTCGCGCAGTTCCTTCTTGATCTTCTCTACCGCCTGCAGCACCGTCGCGCGCGGCGTCACGTAGTGGCTCGACGGGAACACCGTGAAGCGGCCGAGCTTCTGCTTGGTATGCCCCGTCAGCGGATCGAACAGCGTCAGCGATTCGATCTCGTCGTCGAACAGGCCGATGCGGATCGCGCTCTCGGCGTTCTCGGCCGGGAAGACGTCGATCACGTCGCCGCGCACGCGGTACGTGCCGCGATGGAAGTCCATGTCGTTGCGCTCGTACTGCATTTCCGTCAGGCGGCGGATGATCGCGCGCTGGTCGAGCTTCTCGCCCTGACGCAGGTGCAGGATCATGCTGTGGTAGTCGACCGGATCGCCGATACCGTAGATCGCCGACACCGTGCAGACGATCACCACGTCGCGGCGCTCCAGCAGGCTCTTGGTCGCCGACAGGCGCATCTGCTCGATGTGCTCGTTGATCGACGAATCCTTCTCGATGAACAGGTCGCGCGAAGGCACGTAGGCCTCGGGCTGGTAGTAGTCGTAGTACGAGACGAAGTACTCGACCGCGTTCTCGGGGAAGAACTCGCGGAACTCGGAGTACAGCTGCGCCGCCAGCGTCTTGTTCGGCGCCAGCACCAGCGCTGGCCGGCCCATGCGCGCGATGACGTTGGCCATCGTGTAAGTCTTGCCCGAGCCCGTCACGCCCAGCAGCGTCTGGTACGAGAGCCCGTCCTGCAAGCCTTCGACGAGCAGGCGGATCGCCTCCGGCTGGTCGCCGGCCGGCAGGAACGGCTGGTGCAGCCGGTACGGGCTGCCGTCGAAGGTAGCGACGGCAGAAGCCGGAAACTCGAGGATTTCGCCCATCAGAAGTAAGGTCGATTGACCGATAAAAAACCGGCACTTAGGACGTGCCGGCGGTTCGGTTATTATTGCGCGCTTTTCGCCGCAAGGCGAACCCCGCCCGCACACAAGAACCTGCTGGAGTTGCCACAATGACCGCATCCCTCTTCGCCGCCGTCGAAATGGCGCCGCGCGACCCGATCCTCGGCCTCAACGAAGCCTTCAACGCCGAAAAGAACCCCGCCAAGGTGAACCTCGGCGTCGGCGTCTACTTCGGCGACGACGGCAAGATCCCGCTGCTGGCCGCCGTCAAGGCTGCCGAGAAGGCCCGCCTCGAGACCCAGCCGCCGCGCGGCTACCAGCCGATCGAAGGCACGCCCGCCTACAACGGCGCCGTGCAGAACCTGCTGTTCGGCAAGGATTCCGAGCTGCTGGCCGCCGGCCGCGCCATCACCGCCCAGTGCCTCGGCGGCACCGGCGCCCTCAAGGTCGGCGCCGACTACCTGAAGCGCCTGTTGCCCGACGCCACCGTTTACATCAGCAACCCGAGCTGGGAGAACCACCGCGCCCTGTTTGAGTCCGCCGGCTTCGACGTCAAGGACTACGCCTACTACGACGCCGCCACGCGCGGCGTGGACTTCGCCGGCATGAAGGCCGCGCTGGCCGCCATGCCCGCCAAGTCGATCGTCGTGCTGCACGCCTGCTGCCACAACCCGACCGGCGCCGACATCAGCGTTGACCAGTGGAAGGAAGTCGTCGCCGCGGTCAAGGAGAAGAACCTCGTCGCCTTCATCGACATGGCCTACCAGGGCTTCGCCGACGGCATCAAGCAGGACGCCGTCGCGCTAGACCTGTTCGCCGCCTCGGACCTGCAGTTCTTCGTCTCCAGCTCGTTCTCGAAGTCGTTCTCGCTCTACGGCGAGCGCGTCGGCGCCCTGACCATCGTCACCGCCGACAAGGACGAATCGGCGCGCGTGCTCTCGCAAGTCAAGCGCGTGATCCGCACCAACTACTCGAACCCGCCGACCCACGGCGGCGCCGTCGTCGCGGCCGTCCTCTCCAGCCCCGAACTGCGCCAGCAGTGGGAAGACGAACTCGCCGGCATGCGCGACCGCATCCGCGCCATGCGCACCAGCCTCGTCGAGAAGCTCAAGGCCGCCGGCGCGCCGAACTTCGACTTCATCAACGTCCAGCGCGGCATGTTCTCCTACACCGGCCTCACCGCCGCCCAGGTGGAGAAGATGCGCGCCGAGTACGGCATCTACGCCGTCGGCACCGGCCGCATCTGCGTCGCCGCGCTGAACACCAAGAACATCGACTACGTCGCCAAGGCAATCGCCGCCGTAATCAAGTAAAACGCTTGCCGCACTGCAGCGGCGTGGTTATAATTCGCGCCGCTTCAATTCCCCGATAGCTCAGTCGGTAGAGCGCCGGACTGTTAATCCGTAGGTCCCTGGTTCGAGCCCAGGTCGGGGAGCCAGAAAAACAAGGCCCTGCAACTGATTCGGTTGCAGGGCCTTTCCGTTTTTTGGCACCGTGCGGAAGTACGGTATTCGCGATCCCTACCTTCGCATGTAGATCGTCGCCATCGGCCACCGGATAATCAGCCGAGGCTTGCATCCCCGTCATCTAACGGACGGACACATGTCGAGGAGCCGTTCTTCCATTGCAGGCGACGCGACCCGACACTTAACGATCGAACGGCGAAACGCCAAAGCCCATGAGGCACCTGATTGCTGGCATCGCGGCAATTCTCGGCATGAATGCCGATGTGACCGCGAGCGAAAGCATCTTCATGCGGACGCCGTCAGGCAGTTCGGTAGAACTCAGTAATGTGCCGAGTGGCGACGATTACCAACTTCTGGTCGGCACACCACCGGAAACCGCCCTGCCGCGTGATGCGTCCACCGCGAAATGTTCGTCCAGGGCAAGACCGGGACGCAGATCGCCGCGGAACTTTCGCTGAGCAAGAAGACCGTGAGCACACACAAAGTGCGCCTTCTCAGGAAGATGAACTTGCGCAACGACTTCGAACTCGTGCGTTACGCAATCGGACATCGCCACGAACTGTCATCGCAGTTCGGGTTCCCGGGCTACGTTAGCCCCCTCGGCGGCTGACGCCGAAAACGCCGTTCGGACCGCAAATCCGCGAAGCCGATTAACACATCTATTGCCCTTATGCGCTCATTTGCCTAATTGCTGACATGCCGGTAATGTCGGACCTATGGAATCCCATAGCCGTGACCACACTCCGGTCGAAGCCCCAGCCCACGAGCCCCGAGGGACTGTCGATGCTGCGTTAGCAGTCGGCGTAGAAAACAGTTGGTTCCGGCAGTTGTTTGAAGCCTCGCCTGACCCGAGCTGGATCATCGAGGGTAACCGTTTTGTCGAATGCAACACTGCTGCAGTAACGACACTAGGCTTTTCGAGCCGAGAGGCGTTGATGAATGTGCATCCGTCTCGACTTTCTCCACCACGACAATCCGACGGAGAAGACTCATTCGCCAAAGCTGAGCGCATGATGTCAATCGCGCAACAAAACGGATTGCACCGCTTCGAGTGGATCCACACCAAGGCGGATGGTAGCGACTTCGTCGCCGAGGTCACCCTTTCCTCGGTTCAGTTGTCCTCCCGTCAGATCATTTATTGCGTCTGGCGGGACATCACTGAACGCAAGCAGGCTGAGGCCCAACTGCGCCTTGCAGCGAACGTCATGCTGAGTACAAGCGAGGGGGTCGTTGTGACGGACGCCAATGGCACGATCCTCTCGGTCAACCCGGCGTTTTCCCAGATCACGGGCTATGAAGCTACCGATGCAGTAGGCCGCCGGAGCAACCTGCTCAAATCGGATCATCACGACGCGTCGTTCTATCAGGATCTATGGGCCAAGTTATCCGCGGCGGGGCAATGGGAAGGTGAAATCTGGAATCGTCGCAAGAACGGCGCCGTGTATCTGGAGTGGCTCCGCATCAACCGGATACCTGCGAACGAAAGCACGCCGTTGCGTTACGTCGGAGTGTTCCACGATGTCACCGAGCAACGTCAAGCCGATGAGCGCATTCGTCACTTGGCGTTTCACGACGCACTCACCGGACTACCCAATCGAGCATTGTTTCATGATCGCCTGGAGCATGCGATCGAGCGCGGACGCCGCGAATCCGGCCGGCTTGCGGTGATATTTATGGACCTGGACGGGTTCAAGTCGGTCAACGACAGTCTCGGTCACGACATCGGCGATCTGCTGCTGACCGAAATCGCAGTTCGTATCAGGAATCGCATCCGACGCGGCACGGACACCGTCGCCCGCCTCGGCGGCGACGAGTTTGTCATCCTCATGGAAGACCTCAAGGAACCGGAACACTGCGCGACCCTCGCCGGAGACTTGATCGAGGATATTTCTTTGCCGATGAGTCTGCGTGAGCACAATATCCAACTGAGTGCTTCACTGGGTATATCGTTCTTTCCCGACGATGGTTCGGATGCCATCGATCTCATGAGGCGGGCTGACGCCGCGATGTATTCAGCCAAAGCCGCCGGGAAGGGAACCTACCATTTCTTCCAGTCGGGCATGCTCGACGACATCAACCGACGGCTTTCGCTCGAAGCGGAACTGCGTCAAGCCATAGCGCGCAATACGCTAGCCCTTTACTACCAGCCGAAGGTTTGTCTAACCGATGGTCGCGTGGTGGGTGTGGAGGCGCTCCTGCGCTGGCCGCATTCGCAGCGTGGCATGATCATGCCCGCCGACTTCGTTCCACTTGCCGAGGAATCCGGACTGATCTTGCCGCTCGGCGACTGGGTCCTCGATGCGGCGTGCCGACAGGCCGCCGACTGGCGCGCGCAAGGCTTGCAGATTGCAGTTGCCGTCAATGTATCCACGCGCCAATTGACCAAAGGCCATCTAACTCCGCGCGTCGCCGAACTACTGACCAAGTATCAGTTGCCTGGCACGGCATTACAAGTCGAGGTGACCGAGTCTGCCTTCATGTCCAATCTCGATGTTGCCATCAGCACCTTGAACGGACTGCGCGACTTGGGTGTGGCCATTGCGGTCGATGACTTTGGCACCGGCTACTCTAGTCTAGCCATGCTTAGCAGCTTGCCGATAGACTTGGTCAAGGTCGATCGATCGTTCGTCTGGAACACGGATCGACACCCGAAAGATACAGCGGTCGTTAAGACGGTCATTGCCCTAGCGAACGCACTTGGGCTGGACGTCGTTGCCGAAGGGGTCGAGACCGAAAGACAAGCTCAAATGCTGCGTGAAGCTGGCTGCTCTGTCTGCCAAGGCTACCTGTTTTCGCATCCTATGCCGCCAGAAAGGCTACTGGAATGGATGGATGGAATTCAATAGCGAGAATCCAATCCTTCCGACTCCAAAGAACTAGCCAGAAGCCCCGTAGGATCTAGCCGCAAGGCTAGGCCATTTTGTCTTTCCTGTGCGGGGAAAGCGCGAGAAGCCGATGCCGATGCGCGCCCCGCCCTCTGGTGACGCCTTGCCGCAAACATGACGCCGTAGTAGCCTCCGGTCCGTGATTAGTGTTCGGGAGGTCACGATGGGTGCAAAACAAAAACGAACCGCAGTCATCGAAGACATGGAGGCGTTCATGGCCTTCCTGGCTTCGACGCCGTTCGTGCAGGAGGCGCGTGAAAGACTGAGCCGAATGGACGCATTCGGCAACATCGCCAAACCTGCACAGAAATCAGGCTCAGCGGCGGTCGACAGCGAACTGCTCGACGCCTTGTCGAGCATGGCCTAGTTGCTGGGCGGCCGCGCAGGCCGCATACTGGGCCGTCGGATTACCGGAAGACGTCGATGGACCTGGAACGCGAAAAGTTGCTCGAATTGATGGAGGCCATCGCGTCGTTGCTCGACCAGGGCAACGACGACGCCTGGCTGGAGCCCGAGACGTTCGCGCGACTGGCCGGGATGAAGGCGTTCCTCGAAGAGTGGTTGCAGGGCGGCTGCCCGCTGACGGACGAAAGCCACGTCGCCGCCCTCGCCCGGCTGACGGACGGGCTGAAGCCGGAAATCGTCCTGAAGCACATCAGCCGCACGACCCTGCACTAGCTTCGCGAACGCTGGCCGTCGGAAACGAGCGTCGTGCGAATCGACAAGTGGCTTTGGGCCGCCCGCTTCTACAAGACCCGCAGCCTCGCCGCCGAGGCCGTCAAGGGCGGCAAGGTGAAAATAGACGGGGTTGCCGCCAAACCGGCGCGCGACCTCAAGCTCGGCGATCAGGTCAGGATCCAGGCCGCGGATCAGGAATGGGAAGTCGCCGTGGCCGGCTTCGACGAGCAACGCCGGCCCGCCTCCGAAGCCCAGCTGCTTTATCAGGAAACGTCCTCAAGCATTGAACGGCGCGCCCGGCAGGCAGAGTTGCGCAAGCTGGCGCCGGCACCGCAGCCGGACCGGAAGGGACGCCCGACCAAGCGCGACCGGCGCCAGTTGTCCCGCTTGGGGGGTGACGGCTAGACCCGGGCGAATTGTCGCCTGTTGCCTTTTTGCGCCGCAAATTTTGCCGCCGCGTTGTTCAACCCCACGCTTCGATCGTTCCGGACGCCAGCCGTATCAACCGCTTGGCGAAGCTGGCATGCCTCGTGCGAGTAGCCGGACGGGAACACTCAGAGTCACATGAAGCCATGAACATGAACGCAATCGGCAAGTACGAGATGCTCGAAATCGTCAACGAATTCGATGCCACCTTGATCCGCCTGTACGGATTGAACATGCTGGACGCGCGCATCACGCGCCATGAAGCCATGAACGTCTATGGCGAATTTCGCTGCGCGCGCCAGGCTGCCGAAGCCGCCGGCATCCGCCGCGGGCTGGTCCGGATAGACGCCGCCTGAGCCGACTGCACCTTCGGGGGGCTAGCCATGAAATACCGCTGCACAGCCGCTACCGACATCGACGATCTGGTCGGACGTGACGGCGCGTCGGGCTTCGACTACGGTCCGCTGGCCGCCGCCCTCAAAGGCAGCGAAGAGCTTCAGCTCGAGAACAGCGCCTCGCTGTCTGCTGTGATGCTCGCCAAGATCCGGCTCCTGGTGCGCGGCCTGTTCATCGTCGAGACCGAGGAAACGCTGCGCGCAGGACCCGGCTTCCGGCTGCTCCTGCACTGATCAGGCAAATGCGGGTGCCGGCGCTTCGTGGTGGAGGAATTCGAGCCGGCCGTTGTAGACGCGGCGAAGCACCGCCTCGATGTCTCGCGTCAGGCATGCGTCGGTCGCCATGACGCGAATGCCGGTGACGTCGGTGACGATGGCGACGATCCGCTTTTGCGGATGCACTGCAGCGGCCTTTGCGCCGTAGTGGCGGATGATGCACGTCAGGTGGTCGCGATGCGCCTCCTCGAACCCGCCGCTGATGTGCACGATGCCGATCGCGAGCTGCCCCGCCGTGCAGCGGCAAGCGGGGCAAACCACCTCGCGAGCGAATTGCGGCCGATCGCGCCACTCCCAGCGCCCGTCCGCATGAACGGCGCCGCACTCGGAGCAAACGGCCGCTGCGTCCTGGCGCGACGGGAAAGTGACGCCATCTCCGCCCGGGGCGCTCCTTGAGGCAATCGGTGCAGCCTGCATGCTGGTCTCCCTATGTGTGCGAATCGATGTCGTGCTCGCAGAATAGGCTCGTTGAACACCCGCTTGGAATAGGGGACACTGCGTAAGGGGTTTCCCTTATCGCGTGAATACGCGCCGCTCGGCTTGCCTAAATCCTCGCGCAGTTGCGAATGCGCCGGGACTTATTCCGCGTCCGCGCCGAAGCCCCTAGGCTAGGGACGATCCGGTACGTCGGGAGTCCCGATGGGAAACAACTTGGCGGCAGAAGAACTGCAGAAGCTCAGCGTCCTTTACGTCGAGGACGACGACGGCATTCGCGACGAGGTGGCGCACTTCCTCGAGCGCCGCGTCGCCCGCCTGACGACTGCCGCCAACGGCGAGGAAGGCCTCAAGGCATTCGAGACCGACCGCCCGGACATCGTTCTCACCGACATCCAGATGCCGTTGATGGACGGGCTGACGATGACGGCCGCCATCCGCGGCACGCACGCGGAGGTTGCGGTCATCGTGATCACGGCCTTCGAGGACACCGAGTACTTCCAGAAAGCCATCGACGTGGGGGTGGACGGCTACGTGCTGAAGCCGGTGCGGCTCGAGCGGCTTCTCGACGCCATGCACCGTTGCGTCGTGCGCCTTCTCGCCGCGCGCGAGTTGACGGCGGGACGTGCCCGCTTGGCCGCCTACCACGAGGCCGCCGAGGAGGAGCGCACCCTCGTTGCCGAGCTGATGGCCAAGATGATGCGTCCCGACAACCTGCGCGACAGCCAGGTCCAGTACTGGCTTCGCCCCGCGGAAACGATAGGCGGCGACCTCGTGGCCGTGGCAAGGACGCGCAGCAACCGCCTGTACGTGATGGTCGCCGATTCCACCGGCCACGGCCTGCCCGCCGCGCTCAACCTGCTGCCGGTGAACCACATCTTCTATCGAATGGTGGCGAAGAACCTGCCGGTATCGCTGATCGTCGAGGAGCTGAATTGGGCCGTGCGCGAGCAATCGCCGACGGAACGCTATGTCTCGGTGATGCTCGCCGCTTTCGACTCGCGCAACCGCATCGTGGAGGTATGGAACGGCGGCATGCCCCCGCTCCTGCTGGTCTCCGCCGACGGCGAAGTGCAGCACCGCTTCGAGTCCCGCAATTTTCCGCTCGGCGTGCTCGACCGCACCCTGGTGGCCGAAACGGAGATCGTGCAGTGGTCGTCCCCGGCCCAGCTGGTCATGTACTCCGACGGGCTGGAGGATGCAGAGGATGAGCAAGGAACCTTCTACGGCGGCGAGCGCATCCTCAAGGTGCTGCGCGAGTCCGCGCCGGCCGACCGCTTCGCCGCCGTGAAGGCGTCGGTCGAAGCCCACCTGGGAGAGCGCAACGCGCTGGACGACGTGACGCTGGTCGTGGTCGCCGGCGGCGAAACGACGACGACCGCCTAGGCCGCAGCCAGGCAGCGATCGACGTCGAGCCGGTATTTCTCGGCCGGCTCGTGCGCGACGATGCGGTCGCACGCGGCAGCCGACCGGAGGTCGAGCCGGTACGGCGAGCTGACGCGGTGGGCATCGGTGTCGCACACCACGAGCACGACGGGACGCAGCAGCTCGTCCGGATTCTGGTCCACGACGATCCCGACCATGCCGCTCTCCATGCGCACGACCGTACGCACCGGGTAGATGCCGAGGTTGCGGATGAAGTGCGTCACCAGCTCTTCGTTGAAATGGAAGCGGCTCCACTCGTGGAGCTTGCGCAGCGCCTCGGCCGGCGACATCGCCTTGTGATAAACGCGCTCGGCCGTGAGCGCGTCGTAGACGTCGATGATGGCCGTCATCTGGCCCACGTGCGAGATGTCAGCGCCCTTGAGGCCGTGCGGATAGCCGGTGCCGTCATAGCGTTCATGGTGATGCTCGAGCACGTTGAGCGCCGTCGGGCTGACCCACGGCGCATCGCGGACCAGCTCGCGGCCGTAGGCGACGTGCTGCTTCATCTCGTCGAACTCGGCCTTGGTCAGCGCGCCAGGCTTGTTGAGGATCTCCGGCGGCACCTTCATCTTGCCGATGTCGTGCAGCAGCGCGCCGACGCCGAGGTCGAACAGCATCGAGCGGCTGAGCTCCAGCCCCTTGCCGAACGCCGTCAGCAGCGCGCAGACGCCGACACAGTGCTGGAACGTGTAATCGTCGGCGTTCTTGAGTTGGCCGAGCTGCAGCAGGGTGCCGAAGTTGTCCATGACGCCGTCGGTCACCTTGCGCAGCGTCTCCGAAATCGACTCGAACTCGAGCTGCCGCCCGAGGCGCACGTCCGTCATGAGGTCGCGCACCAGGCCGCTGGCGCTGTCGTGCACCTCCAGGGCGCCCGCCAGCTCCTCGGCGCTGGCGAGGCGATGGTGCGTGGGCGCTTCGCCGCGCGCGGCGATGAAGCCGATCTCCGTTTCGAGCTGTCGCCTGACCTCGTCTTCGGTCGGCGCGCCGGCAAGGTCGTCGCCGAGCGCCGTGTCGATGTACACCTCGCGCACGCCGAGGTCGCGAATCGTCTGCACTTGGCCGTCGCCGGTGATCTTGCGGCGCAGCCGATGCAGGTGCGCCGCGCGCCAGCTGCAATTGAGGTCATGGACGTACATGCCCGTCCTGAGCTCGCCGATCGGGATTCGCTTGATCATCGACCCACCTCGCCGCAGCCGGCGACGTCTACTGCTCGATGTGGAAGATCAGGTGGAAGCGGGCGACGTTGAGGATGCGCTGCAGATCCGGCCCGCAATGCCTCAGCACGACGTTCTTGCGCGCGTCCTCCGCTTGCGCCCGCAGGAGCAGCAGCAAGCCCAGCGCGGCGCTATCGACGAACGGGACGTCGGCGAAATCGATGACGATCGTGTCCACGTCCGGCTCGGACAACAGCGGCCGCGTGTTGTTGCGGAAGGCGAGATTGCTTTTGTAGTCGAATCGTCCGCCCAGCCTGACGGTGGCGCTGCGATTGACCTGCTCGATGGCTACGTCCATGGCGTGGTTCCTCCGTGATCAAAACAGTTCGATGTCCCGGGTTCCGGCACCGGCGGCGATCAGCAACCGGCCCTGCTCGTCGCGCCGCCCGTGGTCGCCTTCGCGCGCGACGAAGTCGCTCAGGATGGTTCGTATCTCGTTGCCGGCGACCTCGATCGTCGCCTCTTCGACCTGGAGCTTGCGGGCGATGTCGTCGAGCACCGCCGTCTTGCGCGCCGCGGCCTCGTCGACCCGCTCGATCATCTGGCGCACGACGTCCTGGTACTGGACGCTCGCCACCAGCGCATTGATCTGCTCGGCGAGGTCGGCGTTGATCGCCGAGGCCTCCGCGATCTGCGTCACCAGCGCCTGGCGCATCTGGTTCTGCTTCGACTGCATGGCATCGACCTGCTGGACGAGTCGGATCGCGTTCTCGAGCTGGCGCGACGTTTCGCGCTGCACCTCGGCGCTAAACGCCTTGGAGACGCTCGCCTGCGCACGCTCGATGCCCGACCAGACCAGGCCGGCCGCTTCGTTCGAGCTGGTGGCCAGCTTGCGCACTTCGTCGGCGACGACGGCGAAGCCCCTGCCCTGATCGCCGGCTCGCGCCGCCTCGATCGCGGCATTCAGCGCCAGCAGGTTGGTCTGCGCACTGATGTCCTTGATGACGTTGACGAGGTTGCCGAGCTGGCCGACGTCGTCGATGATCTGCCGGAACTGGTCGCGCTCGAGGCGGATCCGGTCCGGGAGCTGCTCGACGAAGGCGCGGATCTCGTCCAGCGCCGTCCGGTTCTCCGCGAGCGCGCCGCCGCCGGCGTCTCCGGTGCCGGTCAGCATCGAAACCAGCTTGCCGCTCTGCTCGTCGAGCTTGATGATCCGCTCGACGATCTGGCTTGCCGACGATTCGGTGAAGCCGATGATGCCGCGGTGCTGCTCGGCGAAGGAAGCGTCGAGACGCTTCGCCTCCTCGAGCGCCTCGGCGGTCTGGCTGCACTTCTGCTCGAGCATGTCGCGCTCCAGTTGCAGCAGCGAGACGTAGGCGAGGCCGGAAAGAAACGTCGTCTCGACGCCGCGCCAGTGCCCCGTCTTCACCGTGCGCAGGAGGATGAAGGCAGCGACGCTGACGACGACGACCGCGAGGGCGTTCACCAACGCTGCCGTCTGAGCCGGCGAGAGACCGATCGCCGCACCGAATTCGAGCGGCTCTCCGAAGGTCAGGAGGGTGGCGAGCGCGACGGCGACGGCAATGCTCGCCGTAACTGCGATGACCAGCGCCCGGATCTGGTGAAGCTGACGGTAGGCACCCTCGTTCCAGGCCTGTCTTGTGACGTCGTCCACCGCTAGCCCCCTTTGTTGCCGTTGGGCGCGGGCCGCGAGGCGGCATCCTCGCACGCGCCGCTCGTCAGCGCCGCCGGCAGCCCGACGGCGAATTCGACGCCGTCCGCGGTATTGATGCAGGAAATCCAGCCGCCGAAATGGCGCTCAACGATGAGCTTGCTCATGTGCAGGCCGAGGCCGGTGCCTTCCGCCTTGGTCGTGTAGTAGGCGTCGAAGATGCGGTCGATGTGGCCCTCGTCGATGGGGCCGCCGTTGTTGCGTTCGATGATCACGATCTCGTCGTCGGCCGGCGCCACCTCGATCCAGATCGTCCGCTGCACCGTATCGCCGCAGAGCACCAGCGCATCGCGCGCGTTGCCGATCAGGTTCATGAGCACCTGCGCCAGTTCGCTCTGGCGGCCGGCGGCCATGCATGGCCGATCCGCCTTGACGACCACGGCCACGTGCGCGACCTCCAGGCTCGGGGCCATCAGGCGCAGCACTTCATCCACGCAATCGCAGGCATCGAACGCCGAGCTTCGCGATGCCGGCTTGAAGAAATGCCGGAAGTCGTCGATCGTGGACGACATGCGCTCGACCACGCCGAAAGCGCGCTGCAGCCTCTCGTCCAGCACGTCCGCGGCGACGGCGCCGTCGCGCGCATCGAGCTGTAGGTTTTGCAGCAGCAGCCCGAGCGCGGTGAGCGGCTGCCGCCATTGATGGACGATGCAGCCGATCATTTCGCCGAGCCCGGCAAAGCGCGACTGCTGCAGCAGCAGACGCTCCTGCGCCGCCGCCTCCACGGTGGCCTCGAGGATCCGGGCCTCCAGCGAGGCATTGAGCTCGACCAGGCGGGCCTCGGCCTCCTTCTGCGCCGTGATGTCCACGACGCTGGCGCGCACGCCCCTGCGCTCGCCGCCGGCACCGATCACGGCGCGGCAGGCGACGCTTCCCCACCGCACCTGCCCGTCCTTGCGCGTGAAGCGGAACTCGGCCTCCACGTCTGCGGCCGAGCCGCGCAGCAGCAGATCGGCGAGACGCTCGCGGTCATCGGAATGAATCAGCGGCAACGGATAGTCGGGCATCGCGTGGCACTCGTCGGGCCCGTAGCCGCACATCGGAGCGACGGCGGGACTGACCCAGCGCAGGCGTCCGTCGGTATCGAGCCACATCGACCAGTTGTGCGTGAAGTTGGCGGCGACCTCGAGCCGTTCGTTGGCCTGGCGCAGCAGTTCTTCGAAGCGCACGCGCTCGGTGACGTCGTCGTAGCAGATCAGCAGGCCGACGATTGCACCGCGCTCGTCGCGCAGCGGGATCTTGCTGGTCTCGAACCATGGCGCCGACTGCTCGGCACCCTGACCCTGCGAAAGGTGGCGGTAGATCGGGATGCCGCTGAGCATCACGCGCTCGTCTTCGAGCCGCAGGTAGTTCGCGACTTCCATGTCCCGGTGAAAATCGGCGTCCGTTCTTCCCGCAATGTCGTCGGAACGCGCGAGGCCGACCGCATGCGCACCGGCACGATTGCAGCCGAGGAACCGGCCTCGATCGTCCTTCCAGAAGATGCATTGCGGCAGGGCATCGATGATCTGGCGGAAAGGAACGGCATGGTCGCCGGACACCGCCTCCTCCCGGCAGGGCGACATTTCGAGCCAGGCGCAAATCGACTCCTGAACGGTTCCGGCAAAGTCCATGGCGGGCCTACCGATAGCGGAGCCACTCGGCGATCGGGCGCCGACAGGCTGCGCCGAGTTCGCAACTGCGCGTGCATGAATGCGCAAGCTCGGTATGGAAGCAGGGCTTGCGCATTTCGCTGCGCTGGATGCTCCAGACGAGTGTCGGCTCATCGATGTAGCTCGGTTCGACAGCCCTTGCTGGGGCATTCGAGGCGTGGATGGACATGGCCTCCTCCTACACGGCAGCGGCGTCCGCCTGGGCGAACACCGGCAAGAGCCCGCGCCCCAGGAGGCTGAGATCCCCCCATTCCTCCGGCGAATGGACGGTCGAGGTCGGCGCATAGCCGCTCTGACGCAGCATGCTGAAGCCACGCGCGCGCTCGGCCGCCTGCACCGGTTCGAGCACCAGCATCTGCCGGCTCTGCGCGTGCGCCTGGGCCAGTGCGACGCGCGTGGCCGTCCAGAGCTCTTCAGCATCACGCACTTCCCCGCTCAAGGCGACGCCCACATGGAGGCCGGGATAGCGGGCCAGGAAGCGACGCCACACCGGCATCAGCTCGTAGAGCAGGTTGGCGCGGAACAGCACGCCGCAGACGCCGCCGCAGCAGCCCCAGGCGAAGCATTCGGTCGTCTTCCTGGCGATGCGCTCGAGTTCGGCACCGGCCCCTGCGTCGAGGCCATTCGGCACGATGCGCGCCATGCCGACCGGCAGGCCGCGCCCGACCAATTCGGCCGCGAGGTCCATCATCTCAATGAACCCGGATGCGGCACAGCAACGATTGTCCGCTGTCCGCTGGCCGGTGCCGGGGGTTGCTTTCGTGATTGATTCCATCATCCCTCTCCTTGCACGTTCGCGTTGTCGTCCCGCGTATTTAATGCCGACGCGGCGCCGGCAAGAATTGGCGCGTCGCCCATTCCCGGCTACGCACATCCTTATGCGTCGTGAAGCGATCGAAGGAGTCGCTTGCTAACGATTGATTGCTTGGGAGTTGACGCAGGCTCCAAACGCGGAAGCCTCGTCTCGCCGCGTGCTTAAGCACGCGACGGCGGGAGGCCGGTCGACAACAAGATGTCTGGGTGGGTCGATTCCCGGGCTCGGCTATGGCCGTGTCCGGCTGACAGCAGGACTCGCTAGTCGGACGAGTCGATGATCTGGCAGTCGATGGCCAGCCGGACCAGCTGCGCGACGTTGCTCAGGCCGAGCTTGCGCATCAGGTTCGACTGGTGAACGCTGACGGTCTTGGGGCTGATGAACAGCCTTGCGCCGATGTCGCCGAGGCGCTCTCCCTTGGCAAGGCTCTCGAAGATCTGGAATTCGCGGGGCGACAGGATTTGCAGGGGATTTTCCTTGCCACCGAAGAGGCGCTTCGACGCGATGCTGTTGACGTAGGCGGGGTCGATATACGCGTTGCCAGCGGCAACGCTGCTTACCGCCATCTTCATTTGCGATACGCCGCATCGCTTGGTGATGTAGCCCATGGCGCCGGCTTCGAGCGCGCGGCAGATCTGGATCTCGCTCTCGTAAGCCGAAAAGACGAGGATCCGGGCCAGCGGATCCTTGGCGACGATGCGCCGGATGGCCTCGAGGCCGCCGATGCCGGGAAGGTTCAGGTCGATGATCGCAAGATCCGGACTATGCCGGAAATACAGCATGCAGACGTCTTCGCCGGACTCCCCCTCAGCAACGACAGACGCATTTCCGTCTTCCTCGAGGAGCGCGCGATAGGCGAAGCGAACCGCGGGATGGTCATCGACGAGAAGAATTCGGATGGTCTTCGGGTTCGCGCTGGCGCGGACAGGGCTGAGCATGAAACTCTCCTTGGTGTTTCCGGGGCCGCGCTCTTCGTGGGGACTCCGGGACGATCCGGATTGCCGAGCCGGATGTCATCGTGCCCGGAGAGGTTACTGCAGGATCAGAGGTGCCATAAATACGTGTAAATGCTTATGTACTTATGTCCAATGCCTTTTGGGATATGCGCTAGAGAAGCGCCAGCAACTCTTCCGCGCTCAGCAGGACGCCATCGGCGAAGTGGAAGCGTTCCGGGCCCCCGCCCATGGCGCTGAGGACCGCGACTATGGAATCCCGGCAGTAGATCATCAGGTGGCCATCCTTGCTGGGCGACACGCTCAGGTCGGCCAGCGTGACGCCCTCCGCGAACCGCACGGAATCGTCTCCCGTCCGAAGCGCCGGACGCGGCCAACCGGTGAAGTCGAGCGAATCGCCGTCAGAGTCGATCAGCATGGCGCATCAATCGAGGAGTCCCATGCGAATCGCCGTAACGACCGCATGCGTCTTGTTGGTGGCATCCAGCTTGTTCACGGCGTTGCCGAGATGGAAGCCGACGGTCCTCTCCGTGATGCCGACCGCGTTGGCGATCTCGAGCGAACTGCGGCCGTCGGCAACGAGGCGCAGGATCAGCAACTCGCGCGCGGTCAGCGAGGCGCGCGCACGATGGCGATGCCGCGAATACAGCACTCGAAAAAGCACAGAATGGGACAACTGCGCCAGCCAGAGCATCGTCGGGAGGTTGTCCTGCAGTTCCTGCGCGGCGATCGGGCCGCGATTCCGCGCCAGGGTCAGGACGCCGAAGCGCCCGCTGGCATCGTGCGTGGCCTTGGTCCAGCCGTGGTTGAATCCAGCCGCGTTGGCGGCCTCGCGCCATTCGGCAGGAGCGTCGAGGCTTGCGCTCGACCAAATGAGCGGGCGCGAGTCCCTCATGCCGTGCAGCAACGTCGGATCGGCGACATGCAGGCCGCCGCGCCGGTAGCGTTCCTGCCATGACTTTGGAAAGCTGTTGATCATGACGAAGCGAATGTCGCCGTTGGCGCCAGGAATGCCGATCGTGTAGCCGCAGGAATCGAACCCGAGGCGCATGGCGCCAGCGTGCAAGCCCTCGAAGAACCCGCCATCCGTGGCCCTCACGTACGAGAGGTGGAGTGCCGGCGCATCAGTCTGAGAACGACGCATACTTGTCTGCTCGAGGATGTTAGCGGCGCAACGATGCGCTCGTCATTGCGCAATGATGTCGGCATTCTCGCCGATGGTCAACGGTTGATGAGGGCGGACGCACGACGCAGGCTGCGCTTGAACCACCCGTCGAAATAGTGAAGGTCGACGTCACCCGAAAGCGGAAACCAGGCTTCATCCCGGGACAATCCCTCCGCCCTCCTGGCCACTTCCGAAAGCAGCGGGAGATTGTGCCTTGTGGTTTCCTGCAGGGGCGGCGGCACCGGCGGGCGGAACACCGCAAGGCAGATCTCGAACAAAGCGCGCCGTGCCAGTTCCCAGGCTTCGCCGCCGATGCCGCATTCGTCCGCCTTGATGGCTTCCAGCGTATCCCTGACCGCCCGCTGCCCGCTATGGCAAACAACGGCATCCACGACTTCGCTTGCCACCTGCGGCGACCATCCACGTCCCTGAAGCAGATCGCGCAGCACGACTTGACCGACGAAAGCCGGGTCGAGAGACGGCGCCGCGGTAGAACCGTGCCAGTCATCTGCCGATCGGAATCCAGGACAGGCCTTGCCCAGATCGTGGCAGGCGATCAGCAACAGGAGCCAGGGCCGGGCAAGCGCCCAATCGAGTCCCAACAGGGCCGCGAGCCGAAGCCGGACTTCCTCCGGCTCGTGCTCGCACCAGACGTCGGCACATGCTGCGGCATCGAGTCCATGGCACACTAGGGGCTGCCATATCCACCGCGTGCTTTGCCGCGATGCATTCGGCCCGCGGTAGAGGTTCGGCCCCGAGACGGAGTCCGACGCGCCGCGACCGTCCTTGTCGGCGGCCGGGCCGGGGCCGTAATCCGCAGGGCTCTGCGGTGGGGCGGGCGGCTTGGTCATGAGCGTCTCGATAGCGACTTTTGCCGCACTATAGGTAGTCGCTCACGGCCGGACTAGCTGTCAGTTCCGACAGGTGACTTCCATTCCGATTGCCGCTTCGCGGCGACGCTTACGGCCCATCCGGACTTGAATTAGCATGCAGGATGGAAAGTGCGCGCATGACGACCCCCATCACAACGACCGGGCTCAGGCAGTGAAGCCATCGATCAAGCGGCTGATCGCGCCCGCGGTGCGCAACGTCGAGTACTTCGATCGGCGACGCGTCGCGCTCGGCGCCATCGGCATCGTCGGCTTCCCGCTCTACTACTGGATCTGGCACGACGTCTTTCCGCAACCCTACGAGAATCTGCCGCTGCGCCTGATCGGCAGCCTGCTCTGCGTACCGCTGGTGCTCAGTCGCCATTGGCCGGCGCGCCTGCGCCGCTACCTTCCCCACGTCTGGTACTTCGCGCTCCTCTACGCATTGCCCTTCTTCTTCAGCTTCATGCTGTTGAAGAACGAAGGAAGCGGCGTCTGGATCGCTTCGGCGCTGGTGGCGCTCTTCGCCATGGTCCTGATGCTCGACTGGCTGACGCTCCTGGTGCAGTTCGTCGTCGGCTGCGGGCTGGGATGGCTCGCCTACACGGCCACGACGGACACGCCCGCGAGCGGCGGAGGAGACCTCGCCTATCTCGCCGTGTTCGGCTTTGCCCTGGTTCTGGGCATGGCGGCCAACTATGCCAATGAGCGGGTGCGCACCGAGCAGGAGCGCGCGATGCTCGCCACCGCCGGAAGCATCGCCCACGAACTGCGCACGCCCCTGCTCGGCATCAGGGCCGGCGCGGAAGGCGTCCGCGACTACTTGCCTGTCCTGCTCGATGCTTATGAACTCGCCCGCCAGCACGGACTGCCAGTGACGGCCCTGCGCGGCGCTCATCTCGACGCCATGTCCGGCGTGCTCGACCGCATCGCCGCCGAGGCGAGGCATGCCAACGCGATCATCGACATGCTGCTCGTCAATGTCCGGCATGGCGAAGACGTGTCGCCGCAGCGCCTGCCGTGCTCCATCGCGCACTGCGTCGAGACCGCCCTCGCACGCTACCCGTTTTCGGAGACGGAGCGACCGCTCGTCGCATGGCCGCGCCGTGACGACTTCGTGTTCCAGGGCGTCGAGTTGCTGACCGTGCACATGCTCTTCAACCTGATCAAGAACGCCTTGCGGCAGATCGCCCGCTCCAAGACGGGCAGCATCGAGATCGCGACCATCGCCGCTCCCCGGAGCAACCGCCTCGTCGTCCGCGATACCGCGGGCGGCATCTCCGCCGTCGACCTGCCGCATGTCTTCACGCGCTTCTACACCTCGGCCGGCAGCGACGGCGTCCTCGGCACCGGCATCGGTCTCGCCTTCTGCCGCGACGTCATGCACACCTTCGGCGGCAGCATCGAGTGTTCGTCGGGTCCGGGGCAGCCCACGGAGTTCGTCATGAGCTTTCCCGCGCCATGAAGCCTAACGCCATTCCGCCGTTCCTCTTTCCGACCACGGTCGCCTTCGTCGACGACAGCGCCAGCTTCCTGAAGAACCTCAGCCTGCGGCTGGATCCGCAGCTGGCCTTCCGCCTCTTCGACTCGCCGTTCGCCGCCCTGGTGGCGCTGAATGCGGGCACCGCCACGCCTCCCGCGGTCGACGCCTTCTTCTCTCCCTACCGCCACCGCGGCGAGACCAGCGAGGCGCGCCACGTCATCGACCTGAACCTTGACCTGATCCATCGCGAGGTGCACAACGAACAGCGGTTCGAGCAGGTATCCGTCGTCGTGGTCGACTACGACATGCCCGAGATCGACGGCCTCGAATTCTGCCGCCAGATCAGGAATCCGGCGACCAGGAAGATCCTGCTGACCGGCAAGGCCGACGAGCAGGTCGCCGTTCGCGCATTCAACGAAGGCATCATCGACCGCTTCATCCGCAAGCAGGACAGCGAGGTCATGCCGGTGCTACGCCGTGCCATCGGCGAACTGCAGCGCGCCTATTTCGCGGATCTCGAACAGATGCTCAGCGATGCGCTCGCCGTCGGCTCGCACCTGTTCCTTCGCGACCCGGAGTTCGCGCGCCGCTTTTGGGAAATCCGCGGCGAACTCGGCATCGTCGAGCACTACCTTTGCTGCATGCCGGAAGGCCTGCTGATGCTGGACAAGTGCGGTGCGGCTCACCTGCTTCTCGTCCAGACCGAAACCATGTTGCAGTCGCAGTATGAAATTGCGCATGACCAGGAGGCGCCGCAGGCGCTGCTCGAGGCCTTGCGAGGGGGCAAGTCCCTGCCCTACTTCTGGCGGACCGGCGGTAACTACTCGCCCGACCATGACGACGATTGGCAGGCCTGCCTGCATCCCGCCGTCGAATTCAAGGGCAGGGACTGGTATCTCTACGCAATCGTCAAGGACCCGCCGGCCTTCAAGCTCGACTACGTCCTCGCCTACGCCGACTACCTCGACCAGATGGACGACGAGCAGCGCAAGGGGCCTCGGCGACCCGCCTGAGGCCCCTTGCGCGTCGACTAAGCCGCGAGCGTCCGCTGCGCATCCGCCGCCGCGCCACGCCGCAGGCGGCGCGAAGACGGCCAGTTGGCGAGATCCACCTCGTCACGAATGTCGCGACAGACGGCCTCCACGCGCTCGAGTTCCGCTTCGCTCAGGCCCGCGTTCACCGAGAAGCGCACCAGCGAGCGGCTTTTCGGCGTCGCTGGGGCGCAGAACACGGAACCGAAGATGCCGCGCGCTTCGAGCGCGTCGCGCAACACGATCGTCCGAGGCTCGGGACCCGGCTCGAGCGAGATGATCTGGGCAGCACTGCCGTTCAGGTTGTAGCCGAGGTTCTCGAGCGCCGTGCGCAGCCGCGCCGCGTTGGCGTGCAGCCGCTCCCGCCGCCACGCCTCGCGGCCGACGACCTGGAGCGTCACCGACAAGCCCGCCACCTCATGCGGCAACAGCGTCGAACTGAAGATCGCCGGATTCGACCCCGACTTGAAATACTCGTTGAAGCGCTCGGAGCAGGCGACGAAGCCGGCGCGGCCCGCGAACGCCTTCGCCAGGCTCGCGGTCCTGAAGTGGACGCGCCCCGCCAAGCCGAGTTCGACGACGAGGCCAGCGCCGTTCGGCCCGTGGGTGCCCAGCGAATGGGACTCGTCGACGACGAAGATGCAGCCCTGCGCGTCGCAGATGTCGGCAATCTCGGCGAGCGGGCACACGTTGCCGCTGGTGCTGTAGATGGCGTCCACCACGACGACGCCGGGACCATGCCGCAAGATCTGGCGCTCGAGATGCTCGGGATCGTTGTGGTGAAACGGAACCGCCCGGGCGCCGGCAATGCGGACGCCGTCCCAGAGCGACATGTGCGCCATCATGTCGGCATAGACCGGCGTGCCTTCCTCGGCGATGGTCTGGATCAGCCCGATGTTGGCCGCGTAGCCCGACTGGCAGAGCACGCCCGACTCCGCCTGCATGAATTGCGCGAGCCGCCGTTCCAGCACGAGCTGCGGGCAATCATCGCCGTGCAGGAAGACGCCGGACATCAGCAACCCGTTGCCGTCGCGCCGGATGCTCCCCGCCATCGCGTCGAGGATGTCGGGATGCCGGGCCAACGACAGGTAGTCGTTGCTCGACAGGTGCAGCGCCCCGGCCCCGGGAACGCGGCCACGCATGATGTGTCCGCCGTTCCAGGTTTCCCGGACACGCTCGCGGTAGTAGCGCTCGACGCGCAGCCCGGCAAAATCCGGCAAAACGGCGCTCGGGAACGACGGAACCGGCCGCAGGTTGGTCACGTTGCTTTTCATGGCTTGCCCTTTCGATTGGTTGGCTGCGGATGCAGCCGGACCATTCTGGGCAATTACTTGCCAAAGGCATAGCGCAAAAGCATAAACGGCGGCACCACGCCGGCCGCCGATTCAGCGGTAGGCGACCTCGACGACCTCGATCTCGCGGACGCCTACCGGGCTCTGGAAACGCACCGTATCGCCCTCGCGCGCCTTCATCAGGGCGCGCGCCAGCGGCGAGATCCAGCTGATGCGCCCCTGGCCGGCGTCGGCCTCGTCGATGCCGACGATCTGGTAAGTGGCCTCGGTGCCGTCATCGACGTAATGGAGCGTCACCGTGGCGCCGAAGAACACCTGCCCGGCGTTCTCCTGCGCCGCCGGGTCGACGACGACGGCGCTCTCCAGGCGCTTGGTCAGGTAGCGCAGCCGGCGATCGATCTCGCGCAGGCGCTTCTTGCCGTAGATGTAGTCGCCGTTCTCGGAACGGTCGCCGTTGCCGGCGGCCCACGACACCACCTGAACCAGTTCGGGGCGCTCGACCTTGAGCAGCCGCTCGAACTCCTGGCGCATCAAGGCATGACCGCGGGTCGTCATGTAGTTGCGCGTCCCCGGCGGCAGGGACGGCGCATCGGGTGCATCGTCCTCGTCGTCGGCGTCGCTTTCCTTGACGAAGGCCTTGTTCATTCGTTGTCCTCGAAAACGTCCATTGTATGATGGCCGCCCCGACCTGCTCCTCGCGACCATGACTGCAACCCGAAACTGGCGTACGCCCGCCGTCGTCCTGCTGTGCGGCGGCCTCATCATGACTTTGTCCATGGGCGTGCGGCACGGGTTCGGGCTATTTCTGCAGCCCATGTCGCTCGACCACGGCTGGGGCAGGGAGACCTTCGCCTTCGCGCTGGCGCTGCAAAACCTCGTCTGGGGCATCGCGACGCCCTTCGCCGGCCTGGTCGCCGACCGCTTCGGCGCCGGACGCGTGCTGTTCACCGGCAGCCTGTTCTATATCGCGGGCCTGGTCTGGATGGCTTACGCGACGACGGGATCCGAACTCGCCCTGTCGTCGGGCGTGCTGATCGGCCTCGGCCTCTCGGGCACCACCTTCAGCATCGTCTACGGCGTGCTCGGCCGCATCTACCCGCCGGAGAAGCGCAGCATGGCGCTGGGCATCGCCGGCGCCGCCGGCTCCTTCGGCCAGTTCGCGATGCTGCCGGCGACGCAGGCCCTGATCTCGGGCAGCGGATGGCTCACCGCGCTGCTGGTGCTGGCCGCCGTCGCCGCGATGATGGCGCCGCTCTCGGCCGTGCTCGCCGAGCCCGGGCGCGAGTCCGCGGCCAAGCATCAGCCCGTGCGCGAGGCGATCCGCGAGGCCGCGGCGCACAAGGGCTTCTGGCTGCTGACCTTCGGCTACTTCGTCTGCGGCTTCCAGGTCGTGTTCATCGGCGTGCACCTGCCCGCCTACCTCGCGGACCACGGCCAGCCGGCCAACGTCGGCGTCGTCTGCCTGGCGCTGATCGGCTTCTTCAACATCATCGGCACCTACGGCGCCGGCTGGCTCGGCCAGCACCACAGCAAGAAGCACCTGCTGGCGTTCATCTACGTCGCCCGCAGCGTGATCATCGTCGTCTTCCTCGCCCTGCCGCTGACGGCGACGTCGGCCTACGTCTTCGCGGCGGCGATCGGCACGCTCTGGCTGGCGACCGTGCCGCTGACCAACGGGATCGTCGCCCAGGTGTTCGGCGTCCATTACCTGTCGATGCTGGGCGGCTTCGTCTTCTTCAGCCACCAGATCGGCAGCTTCCTCGGCGCCTGGATGGGCGGCGTGCTGTTCGACCGCACGGGCGCCTACGACCTGGTGTGGGGGATTTCCATCGTCCTCGGCGTCGTGGCCATGGCCGCCAACCTGCCGATCGACCAGCGTCCGCTGGCGCGCCTGAGGGCGCAGGCAGCTTAGGCCGTCTGCTTGATCGCCAGCAGCGCCTGGTTGCGCAGCGTCTTCAGCAGCGACAGTTCCTTGTCGGGAATCACGATCGAGCCGGCCTTGTCCTTGTCGGCGTAGATCAGCGCCACGGGGATGTTCTTCAGCGTCAGCGGGAACAGCACGAAGGTCTTCGCCGTGATGCGGTCGCGATACCAACGCGGCACGCGTTCGGCGATCTTGGGATCGTCGATGTCGGTGATGATGATGTCGACGGCCTTGTGCGTCGCCAGATGGAAGACATCGGGCTCATAGCCGAGCGGGAAGCGGAAGGATTTCGCCAACTCGGTCGCGTCGGGGCCGAAGCCGAAGCGGCCCACCATCATGCCGCTCTTCACGTCCTTGAGGCACAGCAGCACGCGCTCGAAACCCATGGCGCGATACATGGTCTCGAGGATGATGCGCAGGATGTCGTTGAGCGCGAAATCCTCGACCAGCGAGTTGCTGATGTCCTGGATGCCGGCGGAGAGCACCGCCTGCGCGTCCTCGGGCACGCCCTGTTCCGACAGCTCGGCGTGCTGGTCCTCGGCATACACCGGCGTGCTGGCCAGCACCGTGTCGGCGAGCGTGTCGAGATCGGCATCCGCTTCGGCAACCACCTCCTCGGCCTTGGTGCCGGCGAAGGCGACCACCTGGCGCGCGAACGGGCTCTGCTTGAGGTTCACGCGCAGGATCGAGGCCAGTTCCTTGAGTTCGCCGAACGAACCCTCGATGTTCGCCTGCATCTGCTGCTCGGAAACCTGCAGGCAGGAAAAGCGGTCGCTGAGACCGTGCATCGCCTTCTTGCGGTCCTCGGGCGTGGTCGAGGAAATCATTTCGCAAAGCTCGTTCGAGAACCCGGCGACGAGGCGCAGCATGTCCTCGTGGGTGGCCGGCTTGCGCACCTGGCCTTCCGGCAGCTGCTCCATGCTGGCGACGATGCTGGCGGGGAAGCCCCAGGTGCGGGCGATGCCGATGCCCATGTCCTCGAACGAGATGCCGAGCACCTGCGCCGACGCCGTGCGCTGCGAGAGCTGCTTGCTCTGCATCAGCTTGCGGATCGCGTCGACCTCCTCGGGGAAGTAGTACTGCGCCAGCAACTGGCCGAGGCCGTGGAACAGCGAGCAGATGAAGGCTTCCTCGATCTCGCGCGGCATCAAGTTCTTGCCGACGTCGCGCGCCAGCAGGCCGGCGAGGTTGGAGCGCAGGAACGCCTCCTTCAGCTCGCGCGCGTTGCCCTTGTCCTGCAGGTGCTCGAACAGCAGCACGGTGATGGCAATGTTGCGCACGGCGTCGAAACCGAGCACGATCACCGCGCGCGAGACGGTGCTGATGTTGCCGCCGCCGGCCTGGCGATAGAAGGCCGAGTTGACCAGGCGCAGGATCTTGTTGGTCAGCGCGTAGTCCTTGAGGATGGTGTTGGAGAGCTTGTTGATGCTCTCCTTCTCGGACACGGTCAGCTTGTTGATCGCGGAGACGGAATCGGACAGCGCCGGGAAGTCGCTCTTGTGGCGCATGCGCCGCAGCAGGAATTCGAGCGTCGCCTGCTTGTGCTCGGCGCTGCTCGCCGGAACTTGCGCTTCGGCGCCGGCGCCGAGGTAGCCGTCGAGGATCTGCTTCAGTTGCTCCGCCGACGGATAGCGCTGCGCCGGATCGAGCGCGCAGCACTTGAGCACGATGTCGGCAAGGCGATCGTCGATGCCTTCGTCTTGCGGAATCTCGATCTGCTCGCAGGCGACCTTGTAGAGGATCTCCTCGATGCCCGCGCCCTGAATGACCCGGCGGCCGGTCAGCAGCTCGAGCAGGATCAGGCCGGCGGCATAGATGTCGTTCTTGACGCTCACCGCCTGCTGCGTCACGTACTCGGGCGCCATGTAGTACGGCGTGCCCGAGAGCCCCTTCTGCTGCGCGGCGGCGTTGTCGGCGATGCGCACCGCGATGCCGAAATCCATCACGCGCGGCGTGCCGCGTCCGTCGAGAAGGATGTTCGAGGGCTTGAGGTCGCGATGGATGATGCCGAGCCGGTGCGCCTCGGCGAGCGCGTCGGCCACCTGGCGCATGATGTCGGCGGCGCGGCCGGGCGTCATGCGCCCGTCGCTCTTGAGGATCTCGGCGAGGCTGCGGCCCTCGACGTACTCGAAGACGAGATACGCGTCGCCGTCCGCCTCGCCGGCGTCGAAGATCGGCACGACGTTCGGATGGCGCAGCTTGCTGACGAGCAGCGCCTCGGAAACCAGCGCCGCGTTCTGTGCCGGATCGGCCTCGCCGAAGTGCAGGGTCTTGATGGCGACCTCGCGCTGCAGCTGCGGGTCCCATGCAAGGTAGACGACGCTCTGCGCTCCGCGCCCGAGCTCGCGGCGAATCTCGAAACGGCCTATGGTCTGGGGCATGCGCCGATTCTAACCGGCTTGCCCGCGCCGCGGCCCGGGCCTGGGCATAGGACTAGCCTCAGTGCCGCGAGACCGGCTGGTCCATGACCGCGCTGTAGGACTCGATGAACTCCTCGAGCTGCTCCTCGTTGCGCTCCTCGGCGAGGAAGATGCCGAAGTCGTGGCGGAAGCGCTCGGCCACCGCGCCGCGCATCAGGCCGACCCGGCCGGCGCGCTTGTCCAGCATTTCCACGGCATCCTGGCCGGGGTAATCGATGACGTACATCAGCGGATGGTTGAACACGACTTGCATGATGGCTCCTGGAAGGCGCACATCCGGAAGCTTGCGGCGAAGACCCGGAATTTCAAGAGGGGCGTTGCCAATCCACGGCGAAGCCGCCTAACATAGGCGGCCATGGAATCCAGCAACGACGCAAGTGCCCTCGACGCCCAGTTGCAGACGCTTCGCGGCGAGCATCGCGACCTCGACGAAGCCATCGCCCAGCTCGCGGCCGCCCCCTCCGAGGACGAACTCCTGCTGCGCCGGCTCAAGAAGCGCAAGCTGCTGCTCAAGGACCGCATCGCCCTGCTCGAGCGCATGATGCAGCCCGACGAGCCGGCCTGACGCCGATGACCTACAAGTTCGACACCCTGAGCCTGCATGCCGGCCAGACGCCCGACGCCCAGCACGGCGCGCGCGCCCAACCGATCTACCTGACGACGTCCTTCGTCTTCAAGGACGCCGACCACGCCGCCGCCCTGTTCAACATGGAGCGCGCCGGCCACGTCTATTCGCGCATCTCGAACCCCACCAACGCCGTGCTCGAGGAGCGCATCGCCGCGCTCGAGGGCGGCGTCGGCGGCATCGCGCTCGCCTCCGGGCAGGCCGCGCTGCACCTGGCCATCACCACGCTGCTGGGCGCCGGCAACCACATCGTCGCCAGCCGCTCGCTCTACGGCGGCTCGCACAACCTGCTCGAATACACGCTGCCGCGCTTCGGCATCCGGACGACGTTCGTCGACCCGCGCGACCTCGACGCCTGGCGCGCCGCGATCCGCCCCGAGACCCGCCTGCTGTTCGGCGAAACGCTCGGCAACCCCGGCCTCGACGTGCTCGACGTGCCGGCCGTCGCCGGCCTGGCGCACGACCACGGCCTGCCGCTGCTGGTCGACTCGACCTTCACCACGCCGTACCTGATGCGGCCTTTCGACCACGGCGCCGACCTCGTCTTCCATTCCGCGACCAAGTTCCTCGGCGGCCACGGCGTCGCCATCGGCGGCCTGCTGGTCGACTCCGGGGCCTTCGACTGGGACAAGTCGGGCAAGTACCCGACGCTGACCGAGCCCTATGCCGGCTTCCACGGCATGGACTTCACCGAGGAATCCACCGTCGCCGCCTTCCTGCTGCGCGCGCGCCGCGAGGGCCTGCGCGATTTCGGCGCCTGCATGAGCCCGCTCACGGCCTTCCATATCCTGCAGGGCATGGAAACCCTGCCGCTGCGCATGCAGCGCCACGTCGAGAACACGCGCAAGGTCGTCGCCCATCTCGCGCGCCACGAGGCCGTCGCCGCCGTCGCCTATCCGGAACTCGAAGACCACCCCGACCACGCGCTGGCCGCGCGCCTGCTGCCGCGCGGTTGCGGCGCCGTCTTCAGCTTCACGCTGAAGGGCGGGCCGAGCGGACCGAAGGCCGCCGGCCGCCGATTCATCGAGTCGCTGCGGGTGTTCTCGCACCTTGCCAACGTCGGCGACGCCAAGTCGCTGGTGATCCATCCGGCCTCGACCACGCACTTCCGCATGTCCGAAGAGGCGCTCGCCGCCGCGGGCATCCATCCGGGCACGGTGCGGCTGTCGATCGGCCTCGAGGACGCGGACGACCTGATCGCCGACCTCGACCGCGGGCTCGCCGCGGCGCAAAAGGCCTAGCGAAGCGCGGAGTTCGTCGGCGGCAGCGTGAAGTAGAAGCTGGCGCCGCCGCCGGTCCTGGCATCGGCCCAGATGCGCCCGCCGTGCCGGTGGATCACGCGCTGCACCGTCGCCAGGCCAACGCCCGTGCCGGCAAACTCGGTGGACGCATGCAGCCGCGAGAACGGCCGGAACAGCTTGTCGGCATAGGCCATGTCGAAGCCGGCGCCGTTGTCGCCCACGCAATAGACCGTTTCCTCGAACCCGCTCTCGGCGTCGGTCCGCGTCTCGCTGCCGAAGCTGATGCGGGCCGGGTCGCGCTGGCTCGAGTACTTCCAGGCGTTGTTGAGCAGGTTGTCGAGGACCACGCGCACGAGCACCGGGTCCGCCTGCGCGACGAGGCCGTCGGCGATGGAGAATTCGACCTTGCGCGACGGATCGGCCTCGGCAAGTTCCTGCGCGATCTCGCGCGCCATGGCGCTGAGGTCGGCCGGCCGCCGGTCGAGCTGCGCGCGGCTGATGCGCGCCAGTTCGAGCAGGTCGTCGATCAGCTGCGACATGCGCATCGAGGCGGCGCGCACGCGCGCGAAGTAGCCGCGGCCGGTGTCGTCCAGCTTCGCGGCGTAGTCCTCCTCGATCATGCGCGAGAAGCCCTCGATGGCGCGCAGCGGCGCGCGCAGGTCGTGCGAGACCGAATATGAGAAGGCCTCGAGCTCCTGGTTCGAGGCCTCGAGCTGCGCCGTGCGCACGCGCACGCGGTTCTCGAGCTCGAGGTTGAGGAAGGCCAGTTTTTCCGCCGCCAGCCGGCGCTCGGTGACGTCGTCGAGAATGCCCGAGGTGCCGGCGAAGCGGCCTTCCTCGTCGTAGCGGACATGCTGCGTCACCTCCAGCCATCCGGTGCTGCCGTCGGCGCGCACGAAGCGCACCTCGAAGCGGCAGTCGCGCAGGTTCCCGTCGCGCAGCTGGGCCTGCCAGCCGGCAACCGCGAACCGGTCCTCCGGCAGCACGAAGTCGGCCATCGGCTTTCCGAGCGCCGCCTCCACTTCCACGCCCGTCACTTCGCGCCACGCCGGGTTCAGCAGCGCCCAGGCGCCGTCGGCGTCGGTCTGAAAGATCACCTCCTTGACGCTGTCGGCGACCTCGCGATAGCTCGCGCGGCTCTCGCGCAGCGCCTGCTCGCGCTCTTCCAGCGCCGCGATCATGCTGTTGAACGCCTTGGCCATGTCGCGGATGTCCTTCGGGCCCGAAACCGTCGCGCGCACGTTGGCCTCGCCGTGCTCGGCACGCGCCATCGCCTCGGACAGCTCGGTGATCGGCTGCGTCAGCCGGCCGGCCAGCTTGCGCAGGACGAACAGGAACGCGGCCGCGAAGACCAGCGAAATCGACAGGTTCACCGCGAAGATCCGCAGCAGCATGCGCGACAGCGTCGCCTTGCTTTGCACCACGCGCACGAAGCCGAGCACCTCCTCCTGCCGCTCGACCACCTCGAAGGGCGAATCGTCGCGGCGGCTCGTCACCGGCGCGACGAAGCGCCACGAATCGTCGGTTTCCTCCTCGAGCTGCGCATGCAGCGGAGCCTCGACGGCGGGACCCTCGCCGTCCGCACTGCCTTCCTTGCCGCGCACCAGGAGCACGCGTCCGCTGGCGTGCCGGATCTCGACGCGGGTGACGTCGGGGAACGAGAGCGCCGTCTTGACGGCCGCGTTGGCATTGTCGGCGGAGGCATAGACCAGGGCCAGCGTGCTCTGCGCAGCGAGGTTCTCGGCGATGCGCTCGCCCTGTTCGACCAGCGTCTGCCGGACCTGCAGGCTGCCCTGCCACGACGTCAGCAGCGACGACGCCATGGCGAAGAAGATCACGCTCACCGTCACGGCCACGTTCAGTTGCTGCCTGAACGCCGTGCCGTGGAAGTAGCGCGTGTCGAAGATCATTTCAGGCGCCTCGACTCATGGTTCCGGGAACACGAGATCGAACTGCCTGCCCGCCGCCGGGATGCCCAGGTGCCGCGCCGTGCGCGCGTTGAAGGCCACCAGCACCGCGCGCAGCGGCGACACTCCGCGCGCCACCTCGCCGTTGCTGGAGATGTAGCCGAGCGCCGAGCTCGCCAGCTGACGGCCGATCTCGACGTTGTCGGGATAGAGCGAGAACAGCGCGCCGCGACGCACGTGCGACACGCTGCTCGAGAAGAACACCATGTTGTGGCTCCAGGTCTCGTGGAGCACCAGCGGCAGCACCGAGGACTCGTCGACGGTGCTCGAATCCTGCGGCAGCCAGAGCGCGTCGCGGCGCGGATCGGCGCCGGCGAATATCTCCTGGTAGATGCGCAGCGCGCTCTTGAGGTCCTGCGCCTCGTAGGCGACGAGTTCGAGCCCGCGCGCGGCGGCCGCCTCCTTCGCCAGGCGCATCAGCCATGCGTTCTGGTTCGGGTCGTAGACGACGAATACGCGCCGCACCGCAGGAACGAAGCCCTGCAGGCGCGCGAACAGCAGCGCCGGGTCCGGCGCCAGGCTCAGCACCGACATTTGGCGCGCGTCGGCCTCGGGAATCGACAGCACGCCGCCGGCCACGATGCCGATATCGCGGTCGAGGCCCGAACTCACCCGGAGGCCGTTGCGCCCGAGCGCGATGACGACGCGGATATCCTGCCGCTTGAGCTCGCCGGCGATCTCCTGCGCGTTGGGACTGGCTCCGACGGCGAAGCTCGGCACGCGCGACTTTGCCTGCGCCTCGATGCCCTCGATGATGCTGGCGAACACGCTGCGGTACGGTTCGCCGATGTCGGGATAGATGACGGCAATGCCGCGTCCGGGTTGCAGCGCCGCCGCCGCGGCGACCACCGCCAAGGCGGCCAGGATGCCGACCGCGATGCGCCATCCCGGGAGCGCCAAATGCCGGCATGTCAGTCGAGCAATCAGCGCGGTGCTCATAACGAGTACGTCGCCTCGATGCGGAACGAGCGCCCGGGCAACGGGAAATCGACCGGTAGCGTGCCGACCGGACTCGGCTCGCGCGCGTTTGCATCGAACAGATTCCGCGCCGAGGCGGCAAAGTCCCAACCCTTGCCGCCGCGATCGGTCCGCAGCGTCACATCGACGGTACTGTAGCGGCGCAGCGGGCTACGGGCGTCCCCCGGCGCGCGCCGCCTTTCGCCGACGGCATTGAGTTGCGCGTTGGCCACCCATCCGGCAGCCATGCGCCAGTCCGCGCGCAAATAGGCGTGGCCGTTCGGGGCCACTCCGGCGTCCTGCCTGCCGGCGACGTCGACCGATCGCTGATGGCTGACGTTGCCCGACAGCCGCCATGCGCGGCTGACATCCCACGATGCCTCGAACTCCATGCCCTTCCCCGTCTGCTGGCCCGTGTTCTGGTAGGTCGTGCCGACGACCTGGATGATGTCGCGCATCCGGTAGCGGAAGACGGTGAAACCCAGGTGCAAGGACGGCGCCGCCTGCCACGCCAGCCCGCCTTCCGTCGTCCTGATCTTTTCAGGCGTCAGGGTCGGGGTGCCGATCAGGACGGGATTGTTGATGTTGTACAACTCGTTGAAGGCCGGCGCGCGGAAGGCGGTGCCGTAGAGCAGCTTGGCGGTCAGGTTGTAGGCGGCCTCCCAGGCCAGCGCGAGGCGCGGATTGGTCGTCTGCCCGACGTCGGAGTAGTGATCGCGACGCACGCCCGCCGTGAGGCTCCAGTCGTGGGCGAAGCGCCACTCGTCCTGGACGAACCAATAACGCACGATGCGCTTGTGCGGCCGCAGGAAGGGCGCGGTGTCGGAAACGTCGACGACGTCGGCGAGCGAGCCTGTGCCGATGCGGCTGAAGTCGGGATTGAAGTTCTTGGTCTCCCGCGTCTTGTAGAGATCGTTCTTGGTAACGCCGGCGCCGAAGCGCAGCGCGTGCCGCTCGAAGCCGCTATAGAGCGCCGAGGCGTTGAAGCGGCCATGCCGCTCCCACTTGTAGGGATTGCCGATCATGCCGGCCGTGAACACCGCGCTATTTGGGTCCAGCGAGCCCGGAGGATAGAGCACGAGATCGGAAAATTCCTTGTAATGCATATAGCTGGCCTCGAAGCCCACGTCCCAGTTTCGCGCGAAGTCCTGGTCGCGGTAGGTGACGTCCGAAGTCAGGCGCTCGCTGTAACTGTGGCCCGTCGGGTCGAGGGCGTGGGCGACGCCGCTGCCCGAGCCGACGTTGTCGCGTTCCTTGTAACCGATTCGCCAGCGCCATTTGTCGTACGACAGATCGAGCGAACCATCGATGGAATCGCGGCCGTTGTTGAGCGGCCCCGGCGCATGGGATACCGCCGCGGCTGCAGCGTCCCTGGCGATCGTCTTCTTGGCGCCGTCGGTAGTGCCGAGGCGAAGGTAGGCCGCCACGTCGACGGCGCCGAGCGTCCCGCCATGCAGCGTCCAGGCGTCGCTGCTGCCGAACGAACCGGCCCGGATGCCGAACTTGGTGCCGTCGATGGCGGCAGCAGTCTTCGTCGTGATGTTGATGACGCCGCTGAAGGCATCGGCGCCATACAGCGCGGAGCCGGGTCCGCGGATGACCTCGATGCGGGCGACGTTCTCGAGCGGCAACCCGCCCCAGACGTTCCCCCGGTTGCCGCCGAAGCTCGTCGTTACCGGGATGCCATTCACCAGCATCAGGACCTGCGGATTGGCATCGCGATGCACGCCGCGGATGACATAGACCGGCATCTGCGTCTGCGTGCTTCGCGCCACATGCAGGCCGGGCACCGTCTCCAGCACCTCGTCGAGGTCGACGGCGCCCAGGGTCTTGATGTCTTCGGCGGTGATCACCGAGGCCGTCGCCGGTGCGCGCGCGACCGGCACCCGCGTCCCCGTGGCGATGGTGACGAACGACCTGTCGCCATAGGCCAATGCGAGATCCTCTTCCTCGCCGGTCTGGCCTGCGGCGCTGCCGGCGCAACTCGCAGCAATCAATGCATGGAGCAACTTGGCGCGCGTTGTCGGCATCGACCCTCTCCCTGATGACTGTTGGGGATTCGGTTGTTTTTCTTATGCGGCACCCGGCTGTCCCTGGCCGGCACTGTGGTCAGGACCGCCGTTGCCAAGGGCGTCGCGGAATACCCTCATACATGACGCGGTCACATGATAGCGGAAACAGGCTGCCTTCCGGACGCTCCAGCGCTTCGATGAAGCACGGTTGCATGCCGGCAAGAAACGACGGGAACATGAACAGGTAGAACTCCGTCGGCGAAAAGCCAAGGTCGGCGCCGTAGGCCGACACGAGACCGCCGTAGTTCATCCTCAGGTTGCGCCCGCTGTCCAGGAGAAAGCTCTCCACGGCGTAAGCGAGGCGCACGTGCGGCCCGTCGTCCAGGCCCAGGCTTGCGGCGAGCGCCATGGTCGGCGCGATGCGCTCGTCCGCGTTGATCAGAGGCCGGCCGTAACCTGCAATGCGGTCGTGCGCAGCCATCTCGTCACCGATGCACTCGGCCAGCGTCTCGCCGGCCGCGAGCCGGCGCTGCGCGGACAGATAGAAGTTGATCGCCTGGACCTCGTTGCCGCGTCCGTAGATATGCGCTTCCGATACGGCAAGGGCGGCCGACACCCCGAGGTTGCCGGTGCTGCGCGCGCTGCCGGCAAGTGCGGCGACGCGGTTGTTCCACAAGCGCGGATCCGGATAGCTCGTATACACCCAGAGCGCATTCATCAGTCGCAACTGCCCGGGCGCGTAGCGGCGGCCGGTGATCCCGAAGACGTAGAGATCCATCCAGTCGGCGTCCTTCAGGTCCGTATGCAGATTGCACCCACGGAAGATCGTGCGATCGCCCGGATAGAAGGCGCCCATCCGGCTCTTCCAGCATCCGGCGTTTTCCTGCAGCATTTTCGGACCTTTCATGCCCCCTCCCGAGTGACGCCGTCGAGTTCAATGGAGAAGAAGGGGAACTTCTTGTAGCCGTGATGGCGCTGTTCCAGCGCATGTGCGGCGGCGCCGGGCAGACGAAGCAGCAGGTGAAGCATTTCGCCCTCCTCGGCGCCGAAGCCGAGGTCTGCCAGCGCGGCGGCGGCAACTCCGGACATGGCGAGCGGGAAGCCGGCGACGGCCTCGAGCGCGCTCCTGTTGGCCTGGAGCCACTTTAGCCGCGGCCCCGCGCGGACCGCGAGCGCATCCAGTGTCTGCACGATCGGTTGCGCGACGCTCGTGCCGTTCGGATCGAAGCCGGGCGGATGCGCGGCCTGCGGCCAGATCGACGCCTTGGCCGGCGCCGGGTCCCGCAAGAACCGCCGCCAGGCCGCGAGATCGGTGCCGCAGCGGCCCCACGCCTCCATCGCCCGGAAGACTTCGCGTCCGCCCGACAGGCCGCCGGCACCGACGGCAAGCGCCGCCATCAGGCAGGACGCGGAAGGCGAACCCCCGACGCCGCCGCACATCGCAGCATGCACCGCGGGGTCGCGCGGACCCGGATTGGCGAGGGCCACCGCCAGCGTCTCGAGGAGGCCGGCTTGTTCCGCGGAGGGAGCCTCGCCGCGAAACAGCAGATACAGCATGTCGACCCAGCGCGCCTGGCCGAGCATTTCGCCATACACATCGTAGCCGTGGCAGTAGGCCGCCCGGGCCGCGAAAGGATTGCCGGGCTCAGCTTCCTCGCGCCAGATTCGGGTTCGGATCAAGTCGTCGCTCATTTCCCCTCCGTCAGCACCTTCGTGCGTACGTTCATCGGCGGCACCTGTTCGGCATCCACATGGATGTCGAGCAGGGTCGGTCCCTTGCGCGCGCAGATCGTCGCGACGTCGAGCGCCGCGAGATCTGCCGGCGTGCGTATCGTGAAGGCCGGCGCGCCGAGCGCGAGCGCCAGGGCGGAGAAGTCGGTGGGCGGCAATTCGCAGCCGATCGCTTCGGCGCCGGCCAGCCGCTGGCCGTGCCTGACCATGCCGAGCGCGCCGTCGTTGAGCACGACGAAGATCACGGTCAATCCCTCGGCAACCGCGACCGAAAGCTCCTGACCGTTCATCAGCATGCTGCCGTCGCCGGTGATGCACACGACCGGCACCGCGGGGTTTGCCGCCGCCGTGCCGACGGCGCCGCCGATCGCCCAGCCCATCGGGGCGAAACTCATCGTCACGCGCAGCCAGCCGCCGCGGCAATCGCGCGCGCCGGCGGCGAGCCGGCTCGCGCCGCCGCCCTTGCGCCGTTCGCCGACGCGGCGGTCGAGCGGATTCAGGTAATGCACCGCCCACGAGGTGCTGTTGCCGGTATCGGCGAGATACCGCGTGGCGGGCGGGAACAGGCGCCCGAGTTCCTGCATCAGGCGTTGCGGCGCGATGCGTCCGTCGCAGTCGGCCTCCACGACAGGCACCGAGAACGCGTCGCCGGGCCTCGCGCCCGCACTGCGCACGGCCGCGCGCTCGCGCCCGTCGCGCACGCGTTCGAGCAGCCGGCCGAAGATCGAGAGGATATGGCCGCGCACATGCAGGCGCGCCATCGGCGTGCGCGACAGGTGCTCTTCGGACTCGTCGATGTGCACCAGCCGCTCGTTGAGCAGCGCCTCGCTCCAGCCGCCGCTGTTCCACTCGCCCATGCTGGCGCCGACGGCCAGCACGAGGTCCACTTCGGGGTCGCGCAAGGCGGCTTCCGCCGATGCGTGGCCGCCGAAACCGAACACGCCGCGGAACAGCGGATGCTGGGGGCTGACCAGGCCCTTGCCGTCGGGCGTGGTCACGATCGCCGCCTGCTTGGCGGCGGCGAACGCGAGGATGACGCCGATCGCCTCGGCGCACCAGCCGCCGACCAGCAGCACGACTTTGTTCGCCGCCGCCAACATGTCCCACAGCGTGCCGACGGCCGCGTCGTCGAGCATCGCCGCCGGCGCCAACAGGCTGCGCAGGTCGTAGGCCGGCGCAGCCTGCGGGCTGAGGCTGCGAAACACGTCGACCGGCACCGAGAGATGCGCCGGTCCGCGCGGCGCGCGCGTCGCGCGCTGCAACGCCGCGATCAGCTTCGCCTCGAACTGCTTCGGGTGCGAGACCAGCGAGTTGTAGCGCGTGCAATGCCGCAACATGCTCAGCGTGTTGATGCCGGTGCAGGCCGACTCCTGCAGCGGGCTGCGGCCGAACGACGGCAACGGCGGCTGGCCGGTGATGACCAGCATGGGGATGCCGTTGTCTTCGGCGCAGGCAACGCCGGTTATCAGGTTGGTGGCGCCCGGGCCCGAGGTCGCGCAGCACACGCCGAGCCGGCCGGTCTCGCGCGCATAGCCGTCGGCCATGAAGGCGGCGCCGGCCTCGTGGCGCGCCAGGATGTGGCGCGGGCCGCCGCGGCGGGCGCTGCGTGCGAGCGCGTTGAAGAGCGGCTCGATGGCGCCGCCGGGAATGCCGAACACGTACTCGACCCCGATCTGCTCGAGGTAGGCAACGAGGATGTCCGCGACCTCCGGGTGGGGGCCGACGGCGGCATCGCGGCCGGCCGCGAGTCTCCTGGTGGTGTTGTGTGCAAGCGCGATGCGACTGCTCAAGGTTGCCCCTCCCATGTCTGCATGCCCGGACGGCATCGAGTCCGTCCGGCGAAGCTGCCTTGCCACGGTATCTGGGGGGCTGGAGAACGACCGCATCGCGGTCGTCGCGGCGCGCGATCTGGGCGCCTATTACCTTGGCGATAATAGCGCAGCGAGTGAGATAACGGAATATGCTGAAACGCTATTTGAATCCTGTTTGCGTATGCCTTCCGCAAGCCGGCCGGGCGGGTCGACGAGGTCGACTAGAATAGGCGGCGACCTCCCCCGCCCAGCAGAAATGGAACTACACGTCTCGGGTCATTCCACTTACGTCTACACCGGCGGCAAGACGCTCGATCCGGCGCTGCCGGCCGTCGTGTTCATCCACGGGGCCCAGCAGGACCACTCGTGCTGGGGCCTGCAGAGCCGCTGGTTCGCGCATCACGGGCACGCCGCGCTCGCGCCCGACCTGCCCGGCCACGGCCGCAGCGCCGGCCATGCCCTGGCCTCCGTCGAGGCGATCGCCGACTGGATCGTCGCCCTGCTCGACGCCGCAGGCGTGCGCCAGGCGATGCTGGTCGGCCACAGCATGGGATCGCTGGCGGCGCTCGACGCCGCAGGCCGCCATGCCGACCGCGTCTCGCGCCTGGTGCTGATCGGCGCCTCGGTGCCGATGGCGGTCTCCGACGCGCTGCTCGATGCCGCCGCCAACGACGAGCCGGCGGCGATGGCCATGGTGAACGGCTGGTCGCACTCGCAGCGCGGCCTGCTCGGCGCCAGCGCCGTGCCGGGCATGTGGATCTACGGCATCAACCGCCGCCTGATGGAGCGCCAGCAGCCCGGCACCATGGCCAACGACCTGGGCGCCTGCCATCGCTACCTGGCCGGCGCCACCGCCGCGGCCGGCGTGCAGTGCCCGGTGCTGATCGTCGCCGGCAGCCGCGACCTGATGACGCCGTCCCGCAACACCAAGACGCTGGCCGGGATGCTGCCGCAGGCCAAGGTGGTCACGCTGCATCCGGCCGGCCACGCCATGATGTCCGAACAACCCGATGCGCTGCTCGATGCGCTGGTGTCTTTCTCCCATGGCTAGCAGGACCGCAAAGCTCCTCGTCGCCGGCGCCATCGTCGCCGCTGTCGCCATCGCCCTCTATGCGACGACGCGGCCGAAGCCGGTCGCCGTCCTCGTCGCCGCCGCCGAGCATGGCCGCGTCGAGACCACCGTCGCCAACACGCGCGCCGGCTCGGTCGCCGCCTGCCGGCGCGCCAAGGTGGCGCCGAACGCCGGCGGCCGCATCGAGCGCCTGCCGGTCAAGGAAGGCCAGCGCGTCAAGGCCGGCGAACTGCTGCTGGAACTCTGGAACGACGACCTCGCCGCGCGCGAGCGCATCTCGCGCGAGCAGCTCGGCTCGGCGCAGGCGCGCGTGGTCGAGGTCTGCCAGCTCGCCGACGCGGCGAAGAGCGAGGCGCGCCGCGCACGAGAGCTGCGCGAAAAGAATTTCGTCTCCGAGCAGAGCGTCGTGCGCACCGAGGCCGACGCCGCCTCGCGCGCCGCCGCCTGCGCTTCGGCGCGCACGCAAGTGCGCGAGAGCGAGGCGCGCATCGTCGCGTCGAAGGCCGACACGGCGCGCACGGTCCTGCGCGCGCCCTTCGACGGCATCGTCGCCGAGATCAACGGCGAGGTCGGCGAATACCTGACGCCCTCGCCGCCCGGCATCCCGACGCTGCCCGCGGTCGACCTCATCGACGACAGCTGCATCTACGTCACGGCGCCGATCGACGAGGTCGATGCCGCGCAACTGAAGGTCGGCATGGCCGGCCGCATCAGCCTCGACGCCTATCGCGGCAAGCACTTCGACGGCCGCGTGCGGCGCATCGCGCCTTACGTGCTGGCGCTCGAGAAACAGGCGCGCACCGTCGAGGTCGAGGTCGAGTTCGATGCGCCGGCGGAGGCGCGTCATCTGCTGATCGGCTACAGCGCCGACATCGAGGTCGTCGTCGACAGCCGCGACGGCGTGCTGCGCATCCCGACGCCGGCGCTGATGCCCGGCAACCGCGTGCTGGTGCTCGGCGACGACGGCAAGCTCGTCGAGCGCAAGGTCGAGATCGGCCTGACCAACTGGGAATACACCGAGATCAAGGCCGGCGTGGCGCGCGGCGAGCGCGTCGTCACCTCGCTCGACCGCGAAGGCGTCAAGGCCGGCGCGCACGCCGCCGTCGACAGCACGACCGGAAAATGATCGCCCTGCGCGGCATCGATCGCGTCTTCACGGTCGGCGGCGAGGAAGTCCATGCCCTGCGCCACGTCGACCTCGACATCGCGGCCGGCGAATACCTGTCGATCATGGGGCCGTCCGGCTCCGGCAAGTCCTCGCTGCTGAACGTCCTCGGCCTGCTCGACCGGCCGAATGCGGGCTCGTACACGCTCGACGGCCGCGACGTCACCGCGCTGCCCGACGACGAACTGGCGCGCGTGCGCCGCGAGAAGATCGGCTTCGTGTTCCAGTTCTTCCATCTCGTGCCGAGACTGTCGGCGGCGCAGAACATCGAACTGCCGATGGTGCTCGCCGGCATCGACCCCGCGCAACGCAAGCCGCGCCTCGAACGCCTGCTCGCCGAATACGGCCTCGACAGCCGCGCCCACCACCGCCCCGACCAGCTCTCCGGCGGCCAGTGCCAGCGCGTCGCCATCGCGCGCGCGATGTCGATGCAGCCCTCGGTGATCCTCGCCGACGAGCCGACCGGCAACCTCGACCGCCACACCGGCCAGGAAGTCATGGCGCTGCTCGAGGCCCTGCAAGCCGCCGGCGGCACGCTGGTCGTCGTCACCCACGACGTCGAGCTCGGCAACCGCGCCAAGCGCCGCATTCGCATCGTCGACGGCGCCATCGTCGCCGACGACAAAGACTGAAATGCGCGGTCGCGACCTGCTCGCCTTCGCCTGGCAGGTGATCAGCGGCAGCCGCTCGCGCACGGCGCTGATCCTGCTCGCCATGGGCATCGGCGTCGCCGCCGTCGTCATCGTCAGCTCGCTCGGCGAAGGCGCGCGGCGCTACGTGCTCGACCAGTTCGGCGCGCTCGGCACGCACCTGCTGATCGTGCTGCCCGGCCGCTCCGAAACCGCCGGCAGCGCGCCCGGCTTCATCGTCGGCAAGACGCCGCGCCCGATCACCATCGACGACGCCCTGGCGCTGACGCGCAGCCACGCCGTCAAGCGCATCGCGCCGCTGATCGTCGGCACCGGCGACGCGCGCGCCGGGGCGCTGAACCGCGAGGTGCCGGTGCTCGGCTCCACGGCCGATATGCTCGAAGTGCGCCGCATGGAAGTGGCGCAGGGCCACTTCCTGCCGCCCGGCGATCCGAACCACGCCGAGCCGGTCTGCGTCGTCGGCGCCAAGGTGGCGTCGGAACTCTTCGGCACGCGTCCGGCGCTGGGCGAATGGCTGCGCATCGGCGACCGCCGCTTCCGCGTCATCGGCGTGCTCGCCAACCAGGGGCAGTCGATGGGCTTCAACACCGACGAGCTGGTGATCGTGCCGATCGCCAGCGCCATGGCGCTGTTCAACACCGACGCGCTGTTCCGCATCCTCGTCGAAGCCAAGAGCCGCGAGCAGGTGCAGGCCGCCAAAGAAGACATGGTCGAAATCCTGCGCCAGCGCCACGAAGGCGAGCGCGACGTCACCATCATCACGCAGGACGCCGTGCTGGCGACCTTCGACCGCATCCTGCGCGCGCTGACGCTAGCGGTGGGCGGCATCGCCGCGATCAGCCTCGGCGTTGCCGGCATCCTGATCATGAACGTGATGCTGATCTCGGTCACCCAGCGCCGCGCCGAGATCGGGCTCCTGAAGGCGATCGGCGCCACCGGCGCGCAGGTGCGCCTGATCTTCTTCACCGAGGCGGTGATGCTGGCGCTCGGCGGCGCCGGCGTCGGGCTCGCCGTCGGCAAGCTCGGCCAGCTCGCGCTGCTGCAGCTCTATCCGACCATCCCGTTCAGCCCGCCGTGGTGGGCGCTGGTCGCCGCGCCGCTGACCGCCGTGGCGACCTCGATCCTGTTCTCCGTTGCGCCTGCGCGGCGCGCGGCGAAGCTCGATCCGGTGCAGGCGTTGTCCAGACGATGAGACTCGCCGACTTCATCCACTTCGCCCTGACTTCCGTGCGCGCGCACCGGCTGCGCACCGCCCTGACCTCGCTCGGCATCGCCGTCGGCATCGCCGCGGTGATCCTGCTGACGAGCATCGGCGAAGGTCTGCACAAGTTCGTCATCGACGAATTCACCCAGTTCGGCACCAACCTGATCAGTGTCACGCCGGGCCGCACGCAGACGCACGGCGGCTCGCTCGGTGCCATCAACACCTCGCGCCCGCTGTCGATCGACGACGCCGTCGCGCTGCGGCGCGCGCCGCACATCCAGGCGACGAACCCGACCATCGTCGGCAATGCCGACGTCGAGCATGTCACGCGCTCGCGGCGCGTCACGCTCTACGGCGTCGGCCATGAATTCACGCAGGTGTTCCGCTCGACGGTGCGCGCCGGCCAGTTCCTGCCGCCGGACGATCCGCACAGCGCGCGTGCCTTCGTCGTGCTCGGCGCCAAGGTGGCGCAGGAACTGTTCGCCGGCGAGAATCCGCTCGGCACGCGCATCCGCATCGGCGGCGAGCGCTACCGCGTCATCGGCGTCATGGAACCCAAGGGCCAGGTGCTCGGCTTCGACCTCGACGACACGGTGTTCATCCCCGTCGCCCGCGCGATGGACATGTTCAACCGCGACAGCCTGATGGAAATCAACGTCACCTACGAGCCGACCGCCCCGCTCGCCGAGGTGGAGGAAGGCATCCGCCGCGTGCTGGTCGGACGCCACGGCCGCGAGGACTTCACCATCACGCCGCAGCAGAAGATGCTCGAGGTCTTCGACACCGTGCTCAATGCGATCACCTTTGCCGTCGGCGCCATCGGCGCCATCTCGCTGCTGGTCGGCGGCGTCGGCATCCTGACGATCCTCACCATCGCCGTCTCCGAGCGCACCGCCGAGATCGGCCTGCTGCGCGCGATCGGCGCCACGCGCCGCCACGTGCTGCTGCTGTTCCTCGGCGAAGCCGCGCTGCTGGCGGCGCTCGGCGGCGCCGCCGGGCTGGCGCTGGGCCTCTCGGTGGCCGGCATCATCAAGATCGTCCTGCCCGCGCTGCCCGTGCACACGCCGTGGACCTTCGCCGTCGCGGCGGAAGTCTCGGCCGTCGCCATCGGCCTGCTCGCGGGCGTGCTGCCGGCGCGGCGCGCGGCGCGGCTCGATCCATTGGAGGCCCTGCGCTCCGAATGAACGCCCAACACCGCAACGTTGCCCTGCTGGCCGTCTGCCAGGGCCTGCTGCTGACCAACGGCGTCAGCATGATCGCCGTCACCGGCCTCGCCGGCCGCGCCATCGCGCCCTGGCCCGGCTTGGCCACGCTGCCGCTGACCGCCTACGTGCTCGGCGGCGCGGCGACGACGCTGCCGGCGGCGTGGTTCATGCACCGCTACGGCCGCCGCGCCGGGTTCATGCTCGGCGCGCTGCTCGGCTGCATCGGCGCGCTGATCTGCGCGCTCGGCGTCGCCACGCGCAGCTTCGAGCTGCTCTCGCTCGGCGCCGCGTTCAGCGGCTGCTACACGGCCGTGGGGCAGCAGTACCGCTTCGCCGCGGCCGATGCCGCCGAGCTTTCGTGGAAGAGCCGCGCGATTTCGCTGACGCTGGCCGGCGGCATCCTCGGCGGCTTCTTCGGCCCCGAGCTCGGCAAGCTGACGCGCGAACTCATGGACCCGCTCTACACGGGCACCTATCTCTCGCTCGCCGCGGTCGCCATCGTCGCCATGGCGATCGTCAGCCGCCTCGACATCCCGCCGCTTTCCGCCGAGCAGCGCAGCGCGGCCGGCCGGCCGTTGCGCGAGATCGCGCGCCAGCCGGCCTTCATGCTGGCCGTGCTGGCGGCCGCGACCGGCTACGGCGTCATGAACCTGCTGATGACGGCGACGCCGCTGGCGATGGACATCTGCAGCCATCCGTTCGCCGACACCGCCTTCGTGCTCGAGTGGCACGTGATCGGCATGTTCGCGCCCTCGTTCTTCACCGGCGACCTGATCAAGCGCTTCGGCGTGCTGCGCGTCATCGGCGCCGGCACCGTGCTGATGGCGGGCTGCATCGCCGTCGCGCTCGCCGGCGTCTCGCTGATGCACTTCTGGTGGGCGCTGCTGCTGCTCGGCGTCGGCTGGAACTTCCTCTACATCGGCGGCACCACGCTGCTGACGCAGACCTACCATCCCGAGGAAAAAGCGAAGGCGCAGGGCAGCAACGACTTCGTCGTCTTCGCCGTGCAGGGCATCACCTCGCTGTCGTCCGGCCTGCTGATTTCGCGCCAGGGCTGGGAAGCCCTCAACTGGCTGGCCCTGCCGGCCGTGGCGTTCACGGCGCTGGCGACGCTCGCCTATGCGGCGAAGCTGCGGCGCCGCGAGGCGCCGATCACGCCCTAGGCTTCAGGGTGCGTTGAGCAGCTGGCCTTCGTAACGCGGCAGGATCTCGCCGCTGCTGCTGCGCACGCCGCGATAGCAGACCAGATAGACGCGGTCGCAGGAGCACGAGTTGTGCAGCATGCCCTTGGCCGAGAGATCGGCGACGCGCGCGGCGGCGTCTGCGCCGCACTGGAACTCCTCGGTCAGGCGCAGGTTCTCGGGAACGCAGCTTTCGCAGGGGCAATCCAGTCGGGCCATGGCCGCATCCATCAAAAAGGAGCGGCAAGTCTAGGCTTACGGATTCCTTACAAGATCGAATTGCTTGCTGGCGGCATAAGCCGGCGTCAAACCACCGCGATCTCGCAGCGCACGCAGGGATCGAGCGCCAGCACGGCGCGCTCTGCCGTCGCGCGCAAGTCGGCCACCGACGCGGGCGCAAGGCCGGCGAGCATGGCGGCAAGCCCGCCATCGGGATGGAAGTTCCATTCCGTCGGCGCGACGATCGCGTAGGCGGCGACACGTCCGCCGTCGAGCGTCACCTCGTGCATCAGCATGCCGCGCGCCGTCTCGACCACGGCGCGGCCGACGCCCGGCGCGACCGCCGCGGCGCTGCTGCTGCCCAGCGCCGACGCCGCGAAGACTTCGTCGATGCGCGCACGCACGCGCGCCGGCCACGAAGTCTCGCTCCCTCCCTGCCGCGCCAACGCGCCGGTCTCGGCCGGCCGGCCCTGCCACTTGGGCATCGCGGCGAAGCCGGCATCGAGCCGCGGCCATGGCGCCAGCGTCTGCTCGGCGTCGAGCACCGGCAGCAGGCGGGCCGGCAAGGCTTCGCCCGCGAATTCCTCCAGCGCGGCGTCGACGCGCGCCAGCGGCGCGCGCAACGCGCCCTCGCGCCAGCTTTCGTAGCTTCCGTCCTTGAGCCGGCGCAACGCCTCGGCGAGCAGCGCCTCTTCGCGCGGCAGGCCCAGCAGCGCCGGCCAGTCGAGCAGCAGCCGCCAGAGGTGCTCGCGCCGCCCCTCGGCGAGCACCGCGGCATCGACTTGCGACGGCACCGTCTCGCCGCGCGCGGCGGCGAGCGCGAGCCGCGCGGCGGCGCCCTGCGCGACGCCGCAGATCGAATACAACATCGGCAGCAGGCGTTGCGCCTCGTCGGCCGTGCGCCCGCGCATCGCGTCGGCGGCGGTCGGCCGCAGCGCGCGCACCGAAACCTCCGCGACCCGCCCTTCCTTCCAGCGCAAGGCGATGTCGACGCGACCGGCGAAGTTGGACTGGCTGTTCATGACCGGCGGAATTATGGCCTCGGCGGCAGCCGGCGAGGCTTTTCTTTTGGCCCTGCCTCGGGTATTGTGTGACGAATTCTTGAATCCTCATACGACCGCAAGAATCCCTTCCGCATGACGCCCGCCGCCGACTGGACCGCCCTCCTCTCACTCGCCTTCGTGCTCGGCGCCAAGCACGGGCTCGACGCCGACCATCTGGCGACGATCGACGGCCTCACCCGCTTCAATCAATGCCGCGCCCCGCAGCGCGCGCGCTGGTGCGGCTCGCTGTTCTCGCTCGGCCACGGCGCCGTCGTCATGCTGGTGGCGCTCGGCGTCGGCCTCGCCTCCACACGCTGGCAGGTGCCGGTCTGGCTGGAAGACTTCGGCAGCCTCACCTCCATCGTCTTCCTGACGCTGATCGGCGCGCTCAACCTGCGCGCCGTGCTGGCCGCGACGCCCGGCGCCATGGTCGCGCCGATCGGCCTCAAGGCCGGCGTGCTGCGCCGCCTGCAATGCACCTCGCACCCGCTGGCGATCGCCGCGGTCGGCGCCATGTTCGCCCTCTCGTTCGACACCATGAGCCAGGCCGCGCTGTTCGCCGTCACCGCCACGCAGCACGGCGGCGTCGGCCACGCCCTGACGCTCGGCCTCGCCTTCACCCTCGGCATGCTGCTGGCAGACGGCGCCAACGGCCTCTGGATCGCCAGCCTGCTGCGCCGCTCGGACCGCCGCGCCCAAGTCGCCTCCCGCGTCATGGGCCTGATGGTCGCCGCCATCAGCTTCACAGTCGCCGCCTTCGGCCTCGCCCGCTGGCTGCGCGTGGATGTCTCCGACTGGTACGAAGGCAAGGAACTCCAAATAGGACTTGCCGTCATCGCCGCACTCGCAGCGAGTTTCCTTACCGGCAACTGGCTCGCGCGGGCGCCGGCTACCGCCGTCGCCGATCGCTCCCCGACGTAGCGCGACGTTTCGTCGCGGGGCGGCTTGACAGCTTGGTTGCCCCTGGTTCCGCCAGACGGCCGGTAAGGTGCTTGTGAAGAACGCTGGCACGATGGCTCATGCCAACACTCGAGCGGTTCGCCTTGACCTCATGCAATTCTTGCGAGGGGGCGGGCAAGCTACAATGCCGGCCCAACTACAAACGCCGTCCCCGTGAAGCCGTGGCGGCCGAGAAACCGCATGCTGCCTCACAAAAAGACCGCAGATGACCGGCAAGAAAAGCGTTATCCGTTTCGCTGGCCCGTTGCCATCGTTTTCGACAGCCACGAAGGTCGGCCCACCTTCCACGGAACGACCCACGAAGTTTCGGAGGGCGGATGCTCGGTACTGACCGAGCACAATATCTTCAGCGAGCACCCCGTCTCCATCCTGCTCTCTGCCCCCGCCGAGCATCCCGGGCATTCGCGGCGTGTCATCGAGGTCAAGGCACGCATGGTCTACACGGTGCTCTCTTCGGGCCACCGCAAGTTTCGTTGCGGAGTGCAGTTCTTGAGCTTCAAGCACGACGGCCGCTCGAAGCTGAACCGCGTGATCGAGCACCGGGCGATCAGGTACAGCGTCGGCTGAGCTTCAGTGCAAGATCGGGTCCGGAACGCCCGTGAATTCAGACTGTGGTCAGCCCGATTTCCGCCTGCACTCCGCCACCGCCCGCACCGCGAGGATAGGGGGCCTCGACCCGACGATTTGAACACCTATGAGGAGGGGCGAGGCCCCCTGTCCTCGCGCCCAACCGCCGTCAGCACACCACGCCGTTAATCAGTTCTTCGGCTTCAAATGCAGGTGCGAATGCGCCCGGCCCTTGGGCGCGTAGCCATGCGTATGGCTGCCCTTGTCGACCTCGACCGAAACCAGATTCAGATTGCCGTGCCGCACGCCGCGCTCGGCAACCAACGCATCGGAGAAGCTGCGCACGGCGGCAGTCGGTCCCTTGAGAATCACGCTCTCGAGGCAATTATCGTGGTCGAGGTGCGCGTGCATGGTCGCCACGGTCAGGTCGTGGTGGCCGTGCTGAAGCTCGGTCAAACGCTCGGCCAGTTCGCGCTCGTGGTGGTTGTAGACGTAGGAGAGATTGGCGACGCAATGCGGCGCGTCGTCGCTCGCCTGCCGCGCGGCTTCGAGATGATGGCGCAGGAGATCGCGCATCGCTTCGGAGCGGTTGCGGTAGCCGCGCTTCTCGATCAGGCGATCGAATTCGCGGGCCAGGTCTTCGTCGAGCGAGATGGTGATGCGTTCCATGGCGGCCTCTCAGGCGGGCACCGTCCAGCCGAGGTCGCGATGGCGCGCGAGATGACGCGGCGTCCATGAGTTGAGCGACTTGCGCACGAAGTGCCAGCGCGCGACATGATAGCTGGGATCGAAGCCGTAGAAGTTGCGCCGCATCTGCGCCAGTTCCTCGCGGCGGTAGTCGGCGAGCGGTTTCGCGGCTTCGTCGGCATTCCGCTTCGCCGCCTTCTCCGCCAGCCTGACCGCGAAGTCCGGCGCCGCGGCGAGTTCGGCGGCGCGGCGCGCGACGTCGACGCGGAAGGCGGCCGGGTCGCCGGCAAGCTTGAGGTCGTAGAAGCCGCGCTCCACCGCCTCGCCCGCCGTCATCGGCAGGCGGTGCTGCATGATCGCTTGCGCGCCTTCCGCGCCGACGCGCGGCGGCAGCAGGTAGCTCCAGAACTCGGAGCCGTAGAGGTTGCCCATGTTCTTATAGTGCGGGTTCATCACCACGCCGTCGCGCACCCAGACCTGGTCGGCGGCGCGCGCCAGGAAGCAGCCGCCGGCGCCGACGTTGCCGCCGACCGCCGCGATGGTGAGCTTGGAATCGCAACGCAGGATCGCCTCGGCGAGGTCGTCGATGGCGTTGATGTTCGCCCAGGATTCGTCGGCCGGGCTTGCGGCGTGCTCGATCAGGTTCAGGTGGATGCCGTTCGACCAGAAGTCACGCCCGCCCATGAGGACGACGGCGCGCGTCGGCCGGCCCGCGGCGAAGGCGAAGGCGTCGCGCAGGCGCTCGCACTGGCGCGTGCCCATGGCGCCGTTGTAGAAGTCGAAGTGCAGGAAGCCGACGCCGCCGGCTTCCTCGTAGCGGATGTCCTGCCAGGTCTCGTGGCCCGCGGGCGTCCAACCGTCTAGTGGCGCGTCGGCAACGGCTTGCGCCTCGGTGGCGAAGGCGAGCGCGGCCGGCAGCTTGATGCCGCCCGCGCGCTTGACGTGTCCGATCCAGACGGCGCCGTCGACCGTCGCGCGCAGCAGCGCCGTCTCGCGCCGCGCGATCACCTCTCCGGGCGCGCCGCGCAGCGTCGCCTCGGGCCAGGCGTCATGGAGGTGGCAGGGCTGGCCGAACAGCGTGTCGGCGACGCCGGGAAAGCCGTCGGCGGCGTCGATCTTGCGCAGCACGGTCGCCGTGTCGTCGCGCATCCAGTCGATGGCGCGGTCGGGCTGCTTCATCAGCGGGCGCAGCCGGCCGCGCCCGCCGGCCTGCGCCAGCGGCGTCGGCGCGCCGCCGTTCCGGAAGCGCTCGACCGCTTCGATCACGGCGCGACAGGCGGCGTCGGTGACTTCGTTGCGATACAGGCTCGACTTCTTGGCGCGGCGCATCGGGAAGCCCGCACTCGCCCATACCGGGCCGGCATCCATCTCGGCCTCGGCCTGGAGCACGGTGACGCCCCACTCGGCTTCGCCGTCCTGGATCGCCCAGTCGAGCGCCGACGGGCCGCGGTCGCCGACCACGCCCGGATGCACGACCAGGCAGACGTGGCGGCGCCACACGGATTCCGGGATCGCCCGCCGCAGGTAGGGCGCGACGATCAGGTCCGGCCGGAACAGCGCCACGGCTTCTTCCGTGACGCTGTCGGCGATGTCGAACTCGATCGAGACGTCGTGGCCGCGTGCCACCAGCTCGCCGTGCAGGCGCTGCGCCAGGCTGTTGTAGCTGTGCGTGAGGAACAGGATCCTCATGCGTTCAGTTGCGCCAGCGCGCGCTCGACGAGGCCGGCCCGCTTGAGCATGTCGAGGCGGTGGCCGTGCGCCTCGCGCAGGATGCGCTCGAGGTAGGCGAGGTTCTTGTCGATCGATTCCTGGTAGCGGTTCACCGCGGCGCCCTCGGCCTGCTCGAAGTGCCGGGCCAGGTAGGGCGAGAGCCCTTTCAGCTCACCGTCGAGGCGCTCGCGCGTCATCTTGTAGAAGGCGGCGGTCTTCTCCAGCAGGTCGTCGAAGTCGACGAAGCCGCCCATGCCCGCCTCGCGGAACTCGAAGAACAGCAGCAGCAGGCGCTCCAGATAGAGCCGGTTGCCCATCTGGCTGATGAGGTCGGCGGTGCCGGTCGTCAGGCCCGCCAGCTCCTCGATCTCGTCGTTGAAGACGATGCGGCTGACCGGCAGGCGGTGGTCGGTGACCAGGATCACGTTCACCAGGCCGTCGAGGAAGGCCGCCGGTTCGTCCGCCAGGTGGCGGCGCGCGAATTCGGTGCCGCGGACCACGTGGGTGGCGGTGAACTGCGCGCCCGTACCCTCCTCCTCGCCGATGCGCTTGAGGTAGCCGATGTCGTGGAACAGGCCGCCGAGCACGACCATGTCGATGCCGTCGTCGCCGAGCGGCCGCCCGGACAGGTGCAGGCCGTGCGCCAGGCGCGCGGCGCAGAGGACGACTTCCAGCGTGTGCTCGTCGTTGTGATAGAGCGTCTGCAGCTCGTGGTAGCCCTCGAGCTGGCCGGCGTAGGCGAGCGAGACCAGCTCGAACGCATGGTCGATACGTCCCATGTCGTGCGCTGGCGCCATGTCGGCCACGATGGCGCTCACCTGGCGGTGCGTCTCGGCAAAACTGTCTTTCATGTTCTCTTGGGGGGTTGGTTCTTCGTCTGGTTCTAGGACGGTGTTTATGGTTGTTTTGTTCAGCAGATTCGCGGCAATTGCTCTCCGGTCAGCCAGTCGACGATGCGCTTGCCGCCGAAGCCGGTGCGCATCTGGACAAAGTGGTTCGGGTCTTCCAGCACCTCGCCGATGCGCGCCGCGCGGCTGCCGAGCGGATGCGCCTGCATCGCGGCGAGCACCTTGTCGGCGTCGGACGCGGCGACGATCGCGACGAGCTTGCCTTCGTTGGCGACGTAGAGCGGATCGAGGCCGAGGAACTCGCAGGCCGCCGCGACCTGCGGATTCACCGCCATGGCCGCCTCTTCGATCAGCATGCCGGCCTGCGACTGGCGCGCGATCTCGTTGAGCGTGGTCGCCAGCCCGCCGCGCGTCGGGTCGCGCAGCACTCGGATGTCGGCGCCGGTGGCGAGCATGGCTTCGATCAGGCCGTGCAGCGCCGCCGTGTCGGAGACGATGCCCGACGAGAAGCCGAGGTTCTCGCGCTGCGCCATGATCGCCATGCCATGGTCGCCGAGCGTGCCGGACAGCAGGATGGCGTCGCCGGGACGCGCGCGGTTGCCGGAAAGCTCGATGCCGACCGGCACCACGCCGACGCCGGTGGTGGTGATGAACACGCCGTCGGCCTTGCCCTGCTCGACGACCTTGGTGTCGCCGGTGACGACCGCGACGCCGGCCTCGCGCGCCGCCTTCGCCATCGACTCGACGATGCGAGCGAGGTCGGCGAGCGGGAAGCCTTCCTCGAGGATGAAGCTCGCCGCCAGCCAGAGCGGCTTGGCGCCCATGACGGCGACGTCGTTGATGGTGCCGTGCACCGACAGGCAGCCGATGTCGCCGCCGGGAAAGAACAGCGGCGAGACGACGTGGCCGTCGCACGCCATGACGAGCCTGCCGCCGGCCGGCAGCGGCAGGCTGGCGCCGTCGTCGCCGCGGCGCAGGAATTCGTTGTCGAGGTGGCGCGCGAACAGCTCCTCGATCAGTTGCGCCATGGCGCGGCCGCCCGAGCCGTGCGTCATGTCGACGCGGCCGTGCTTGATGTCGAGCGGGCGGACGTACGAGGAACGGGTCATGCGGTCTCCAGCGCCGGCAGTCCGAGCTCAGTTCGGCCGCCGCGATCGAGGTATTGCCGCAGCGCGTCGACGACGCGGCCGTCGAACTTGCGGCCGATGCCGGGCTCGATGATCGCCATCGCCTTCGCCTCGCCCATGCCCTGGCGGTAGTGGCGATTGGCGGTCAGCGCCTCGAAGACGTCGGCGACGGCGAGGATCTTCGCCATGTAGGGAATCTGCAGCGCCGAGAGGCCCCAGGGATAGCCGGTGCCGTCGAGCGTCTCGTGGTGCGACGAGGCGATCATCGGCACGCTGCGGTACTTGCGCGAGAACTTGATGTTGTCGAGGATGTTGTAGGTCAGTGCGGCGTGCATCTTCATGTGCGTGTATTCGTCCGGCTCGAGCTTGCCGTCCTTCTTCAGCACGGAGTCATCGATGCCGATCTTGCCGTAGTCGTGCAGCAGCGCGGCGACGCTCATGACGTCGAGGTCGGATTCGATGTAGCCGAGCTCGCGGCCGATGCCGACGGAAATCTGCGCCACCCGCTTCGAGTGGCCGGCCGTGAGCGTGTCGCGCGCGTCGATGGAGGCCGCCAGCGCCTCGAGCAGGCTGTGGAACTGCCGGTCGGCGTCGCGGAAGCCCTGGGCGTTCTCGACGGCGATCGCCACGATGCCGGCGACGCTCGTCAGCAGCGCGAGGTCTTCGTCGCTGAAATCGCCGCGCAGGCAGTTGATCACCTGGATGACGCCGAGCGCCTCGCCGTTGCCGTCCTGCAGCGGCACGCAGAGGATGTTGCGCGTGTGGTAGCCGGTGCGGCGATCGAAGGACGAATCGAAACGCGGATCGGACTGCGCGTCGCGAATCAGCAGCGGCTCCCCGGCGAGCGCGACGCTGCCGGCGATGCCGAGCTTGAGATTGAGCTCGATCAGGGTGTCGCCGGCGCCGTCCGCATGCACGGCGACCAGCCGGCCGGCCTCGGCATCGAGGCGGAACACCGAGCCGCGGTGGCAGCCGGTCGCCTCGCGCAGGGCGGCGACCTCGCGGTGCGCCATCTCGGCATCGATCGCACCCGTGGCGGCGAAGCGCGCGGCGCATGCCTCGATCGCGGCCTCGTCCTCAGGCAGGAAGCGGCCGCTGCCCTTGTTGAGCAGCTCGACGCCGCCAAGCATGGTGCCGTCGGCAGCGACGACCGGCGCCGCCAGCAGGCTCTCGGTGCGATAACCGGAATGCGCGTCGACCTCGGGATTGAAGTACGGATGCTGGTAGGCGTCGACCAGGTTGAGCAGCCTGTGCTGCAGGATCGCGGTGCCGATGATGCCCATGCGCAGCGGCACGACGATGGCCTTGTTGGTGGCGACGCCTTCGGCGAAGCAAGCGCGCAGTTCCATGGTGTCGCCGTCGATCAGGAACAGCGTGCTGCGATCGGCGCCGAGGAGTTCGGTGACTTCGCGCATCACCAGGCCGGGCAGGCGCTCGAGGTCGCGCTCCTGGCTGACGCTGCGCTGGATTTCGAGCAGGCGCTCGAGGCGCCGCCGGTCCGTGTCGCTAGAAACGAAGCAGACGTTCTTCATGCTCATGGCGTACCTCCCCCTGAGTCCCGAAACCTACCATAAGTGTAGTGGGCGGCGCAGGCGCCCTCGGAACTCACCATGCAAGATCCGATCGGGTTTTCGGGCGTACAAACGGTGCCGAACAGCTTGCAGTCCTGCGGACGCTTGACGCCGCGCAGGATGGCGCCGCACTCGCAGGCCTTGTGGTCGGCGACGCTGCGATAGGCCAGCGCGAAGCGGGCTTCGGCGTCGAAGCGTGCGTATTCGCGGCGGATGCGCAACGCCGAATAGGGGACGATGCCGAGGCCGCGCCACTCGAACTCGCGCCGCAACTCGAAGACGTCGGCGACCATGTCCTGCGCCTTGAGGTTGCCGTCGCGGCTGACGGCGCGCGAGAACTCGTTCTCGACTTCCGCCCTGCCCTCGTTCACCTGGCGCACCAGCATCAGGATCGCCTGCATGACGTCGAGCGGCTCGAAGCCGGCGATGACCACGGGCTTGCGATACTCCTCGGCGAAGAACTCGTAGGGCCGGCTGCCGATCACCGTCGACACGTGCGCCGGGCCGATAAAGCCGTCGAGCGGCACGGTGCCCCATTGGCGCACTTCGGGCGACTCGAGGATGTTGCTGATCGCCGAGGGCGTCAGCACGTGGCAGCAGAGCACGCTGAAGTTGTCGAGGCCGAGCGCCTGCGCCTGGCGGATCGCCACTGCGGTGGGCGGCGTCGTGGTCTCGAAGCCGATGGCGAGGAACACGACTTCGCGGCCGGGGTTCTCCTGCGCGATGCGCAGCGCGTCGGTGGTCGAGTAGACCATGCGGATATCGCCGCGCCGATCGCCGACACCGGCCTTGGCCTTCATGAGCGACAGGCCGTTAGAGGCCGGCACGCGCAAGGTGTCGCCGTACGTGCACAGGATCACGTCGCGATCGAGCGCGAGTTCGATCGCCAGGTCGACGCGCCCGATGGGCAGCACGCAGACCGGGCAGCCGGGGCCGTGCACCATGCGCACGCTGGCCGGCAGCAGGTCGGCGACGCCGTAGCGCGAGATCGCGTGCGTGTGGCCGCCGCAGAACTCCATGAAGCTGTAGCTGCGCGAGGCGTCGGCCTCGCGGGCGATGGCCTCGGCCAGCCCCCCGGCGAGCCTTCCGTCGCGGAACTCGTCGACGTATTTCATCAGCCCGCCGCCGCCGCTCCCATTTCGGCGAACAGCGCCAGCGTGCGCGCCGCTTCCTCCGGATCGAGCTTGTTCAGCGCGTAGCCGACATGCACGATCACGTAGTCGCCGACGGCAACGTCCTCGACCAGCGCGAGCGAGATTTCCTTGCGCACGCCGCCGAGATCGACGACCGCCTGGTCGCCCTCCTTGATTTCGGCCACGCGGGCCGGGATGGCAAGACACATTTCAATTGCTCCTCATCGCCTGCATGGCCACCCATGCCTGCCCCAGACTCACCCCGCCGTCGTTCGGCGGCACGGCGCCGGCTTGCAGCACTTCGATGCCGCTTCCGGCGAGTGCCTGCTCGAGCCGGCGGCTCAAAATGCGGTTCATGAAACAGCCGCCGCCAAGCGCCACGGCGCGCAAGCCGGTCGCGTCGCTCGCGCGGCGCACCCAGTCGGCGAGGCCGGCGGCCAGCGTGGCATGGAAGCGCGCGGCTGCCGTCGCGGCGTCGGGCTCGGCGAGCAGCCGCGGGATGCCGGGCAGCAAGTCCAACATGTTGTCGACGTCGATGGCATAGCCGTCGGCGTCGGCAGGCACCTCGGGGGCGGAGTCGGCGAGCCCCTCGAGCAGCATCGCCGCCTGGCCCTCGAAAGCCGCCACCGGCTTGACGCCGAGGAGGCCGGCAACCGCGTCGAACCAGCGGCCGCAACTGGAGGCCGGTGGCGACTGGATGCCGCGTTCGAGCATCTCGCGCACCGCGCCCGCGGCCGGCCCCGGGAAGCGGCGTTCGATCTCGTCGCCGCGTCCGAGCGCGTGCAGCAGCGAAGCCGCCATGCGCCAGGGCTCGCGCGCCGCGCGATCACCGCCGGGCAGGTGCAACGGGCGCAACCGGCCGAGGCGCTCGAAGCGCGCACCTTCGACGCGCAGCAGTTCGCCGCCCCAGGCCGTGCCGTCGGTGCCGAGGCCGACGCCGTCGAGCGCGAGGCCAAGCAACGGCTGGTCGCGCCGATGCTCTGCAGCGACCGCGGCGACATGGGCGTGATGATGCTGGACCGCGAAGGCCGGCAGTCCGCGCGAATGCGCGAAGGCGAGTGCGGCGTGCGTCGCGCGGTAATCGGGGTGGAGGTCGTGGGCGACCGCCTGCGGTTCGACGTCGAGCAGTCGCAGCATGCGCTCGACCGTCTCGTCGAGCATGCCGCTGGTGGTGACGTTGTCGAGGTCACCGACATGCTGCGAGAGGAAGGCCTCGTCGCCGCGCGTGACGCAGATCGTGCTCTTGAGGTGCGCCCCGAAGGCGAGTACCGACGGCCCCGCCGCCGGAAGGCGGATCGCGCGCGGCACGAAGCCGCGGCTGCGGCGGATCGCCTGCGTCGCGCCGCCGGCCAGGCGCACGACGCTGTCGTCGCAGCGCGACACGACGTCGCGATCGTGGAGCAGCCAGGCGTCGGCGATCTGCGCCAGGCGTTCGAGCGCTTCCGCGTCGTCGCGCACGATGGGTTCGCCGCCGGGGTTCGCGCTGGTCATGACGAGCGCCAGCGGCTGCTCGCGCTGGATCCACCCGTTGACAACGGGCCGCCCCGCCGCCTCGTGGAACAGCAGCCAGTGCAGCGGCGTGTAGGGCAGCATGGCGCCGAGCCAGGCGATGCCCGGCGCGACGCCGGGGAAGGCTTCGTCGGTGCCGGCAAGCTTGCGCAGCAGCACGATCGGGCGCGCGCGCGATTCCAGTTCTGCGCACTCGGCGTCCGCGAGCTCGGCATGCGCGGCGATGCTCGCGACATTGGCCAGCATCACGGCGAAGGGCTTCTCCTCGCGCTGCTTGAGCGCGCGCAGGCGGGCGACGGCCTCGGCATTCCTGGCGTCGCAGCAGAGATGAAAGCCGCCGAGGCCCTTGACGGCGACGATGCCGCCGCGCCGCACTTGCACGAGGGCGGCGGCGACCGGATCACCGGGCAACGCGGCGCCGGCCGCGTCGACGCATCGAAGCTGCGGGCCGCAGTCGGGACAGCAGGTCGTCTCGGCATGGAAGCGCCGATCGGCCGGATCGCGGTATTCGCGTTCGCAGGCAGGGCAGAGCGGAAATGCGGCGAGGCTGGTCTGCGGCCGGTCGTAGGGCAGCGCCCGCGTCACCGTGTAGCGCGGCCCGCAATGGGTGCAGGTGATGAAGGCATGTCGCCAGCGGCGGCCGGCCGGATCGAACATCTCGGCCAGGCAGTCCGGGCAGATCGCGGCATCCGGGCCGATGGCCGTCTCGACCCGCCCGCCTTCGCTGTCCAGCACCGCGAAGCCGGGACAATCGCCGAAAGCGGCGGGATGGGCTTCGATGTCGTCGATCCGCGACAGCGGCGGCGCTTCGCTGCGCAGGCGCTCGATGAAGGTTTCGAAGCCGTCGTCCGCGCCTTCGAGGTGGATGTCGACGCCAGCCGAGTCGTTGCGCACCCAGCCGCGCAGGCCGATGTCCTGCGCCAGGCGCCAGACGAAGGGACGGAATCCGACGCCCTGGACGACGCCGGTGACGCGGACGCTGCGGGCCGGAGACATCAACGCGGCGCCGTGAGCCTCGCCTCGAGTTCGGCCACGCGCCGCTTGAGGGCGGCGACGGTTTCGACGCGATGGGCGCGCGCCTTGGCGGCGCCCGCCTCGATCCACGCCAGCCAGTCGTCCATGCCCTCGCCGCTGGTGGCCGAGGTGCGGATGACTTCGATGCCGGGATTGACGCGGCGCGCGAATTCGATCGCGCGCTCGACGTCGAAGGTCAGGTGCGGCAGCAGGTCACACTTGTTGAGCAGCATCAGCTTCGCGGCGCGGAACATGTCCGGATACTTGATCGGCTTGTCCTCGCCTTCGGTGACCGAAAGGATGACCACCTTGTGCGCCTCGCCGAGATCGAACGCGGCCGGGCAGACGAGGTTGCCGACGTTCTCGATCATCAGCAGCGAGTCGTCGGGAAGTTCCAGTTTCCCCAGCGCATGGCCGACCATGTGGGCGTCGAGATGGCAGCCTTTGCCGGTGTTGATCTGGATCGCCGGCGCGCCGGTGGCGCGGATGCGCTCGGCGTCCTGGCTGGTCTGCTGGTCGCCTTCGACGACGGCGACCGGCGTCTTGCCGCGCAAGGCTTCGATGGTCTTGCACAGCAGCGTCGTCTTGCCCGAGCCGGGGCTGGAGACGAGGTTAAGCGCGAAGATGCCGCGCTCGGCGAGTTGCTCGCGGTTCTCGCGCGCGTAGGCGTCATTCTTGGCGAGGATGTCCTGCTCGATCTGGACCATGCGTCCCGGCGCGACGCCGGCCGCGTGGCTGTGGGCGGGCTTCCAGCGGTGGCCGTGGTCATGGCCGTCGTGGCTGTGGCCGTGGTCGTGGTGCTGATGGTCGTGCGAGTGGACGTGGCGCGTGCCGTCGGCATGGACGTGCTCGTGCGCGTGGAGGTCTTCGCCTTCGATCCGGGTTTCGCCGTCGCCGCAGCCGCAGGTGGTGCACATCTCGTCGTTTCTCCTAGTCGACTTCCAGTTCCTTGACGCGCATCTCGGTGCCGCCGGTGATGCTCACCGGCACTGCGCCGCAATGGGTACAGGCATCGTAGACCGCCGTAAGTTCCGTGTCCTTGCCGCATTCGAGGCAGTGGCCGGTGCCGGGGACGTGGATGATCTCGAATGCCGCGCCCTCGACCGCCGTGCCGCGGCTGACGGCGTCGAAGCAGAAGGCCAGCGCCTCCGGCTCGACGCCCGAAAGCGCGCCGATCTCGATGAAGACGGTGCGCACGCGCGTGAAGCCCTCGCGCTCGGCCGCATCCTCGACCAGTTGCAGCACTCCTTCGGCCAGCGACATCTCGTGCATTTGCTTTGCGCCTCGCGGGGGCGCGCTCCAATCAGCGCAGGGACAGGAACCGGCGTCGCGACAGCGAGGGTTCGCCGGCCGGCTTTTCCTCTTCAGGCCTGGATTCTACGGCCGGATTGAGCAGCGCGACCAGCGCCGCGCGTGCCGTCATCACGGCCTGGGCCTGGTTCGCGAACTGCGCCATCGGCGAGAACAGCGCACAGCTCTGGAACTCGCCAAGTTCTTCCTCGTCGCTGCCGAGCAGCGCGAAGTCGCCGACCGGGAAGCGCACGAAGCGCCGCTGGTTGTCGCCGGCGGACTCCCAGTCCCCTTCCTTGCCGGGCACCAGCAGCACGCTCATGCACCAGGGCGTGACGACGACGCCGAGCCAATGGCCGTTCCAGCGCTGGAAATCGACGGCCTCGACGGAAAGCGCGTCGTTGCAGATCGGCACGTCGGCCATGCGCTCGCGCAAGATGCGGAAAAACGCCTGCTCGACCGCGTCGGCCGGGTTTGTTTCGTGGATGCGCAACATCAGGAACCGAGCCGACGGACGGCGTCCTCGCCCCCCTGTGCGAGCAGCTCGGCCATCAGCGCCAGCGACTCCTCCGCCCGCGCCGCGTCGACGCGCTCGAAGGCGAAGCCGCCGGCCTGTACCAGCACGTAGTCGCCGACGGCGACCTCGTCGCCCATCAGGAGCAGGCTCACGCTGCGCGTCTGGCCGAAGCACTCGACGACGGCCATGCCGTCTTCGATCTCCACCACGCGCGACGGCGCCGCCAGGCACATGGCTAGGCAGCCAGCGCAGCGGCCGGCTCGACGGCGAAGCCGTTCTTGCGCAAGGCCTCGACGGCGAGTTCGACGAGTTCCGGAATGCGCGCGGCCACCGGCGCCGTCAGTTCCATGCCAAGTTCCATCGACAGCGGCTGGACGCCGAACACCAGCGTCTGCTTCGGCAATTGATCAAGCAGTTCGAGGCTTGCCAGCACGTCGGGCAGCGCGATCTGGTGCGGCGACAGCTTGCGCCGGAAGAAGCTCGGCACTTCGTCGCCGGCGAGGCTGACGATCGTCCCCGGCGGCTTGCCGGCGACGATCGCATCGAGCACGACCAGCAGGTCGGCGCTCGAAAGCGCCTCGATCAGCTCCATGCCCGCCGTGCCGCCGTCGATCGCCTCGACCTCGGGCGGCAGGCGGTATTGCGCCTGCAGCGCCTCGACGGCGCGCACGCCGACGCCCTCGTCCTCGAGGATGATGTTGCCGATGCCGAGGACGACGGCGCGCATGCGTTGCCTCAAACCGCCTTCACCGTGACCGCGGAGTCGTTCTCCGTGTCGGTCAGGTGGATGGCGCAGGCGATGCACGGGTCGAAGGAATGCACGGTGCGCAGCACTTCGAGCGGCTTCGAGGGATCGGCGATCGGGTTGTCGAGCAGCGAGGCCTCGTACGGTCCCGGCTCGTCCTTCTCGTTGCGCGGGCAGGCGTTCCAGGTCGAGGGCACGACGCACTGGTAGTTCTTGATCTTGCCGTCGTCGATGACGACCCAGTGCGACAGCGCACCGCGCGGCGCCTCGTGGAAACCGACGCCCTGCACTTCGCCCTTCGGGAACACGGGCTTGTTGAAGGTCTTCATGTCGCCCTTGCCCATGTTCGTGAGCAGCAGGTTCCATTGCTCGGCCAGCAGGTCGACGTTGACGTTGCAGCAGATCATGCGCGCGGCGTGGCGGCCGATGGTCGAGTGCATGGCGTCGAGGCCGACCTTGGTGTTGGCGAGCTTCGAGACCAGGTCGAGCGTGCCGGTGGCGTACTTCTTGGTCGGCTCGTGGCCGGCGGCGAGCATGTTGAGCACGCGCGCCAGCGGGCCGACCTGCGCCGGCTTGCCGTAGAAGGTCGGCGACTTCAGCCAGGAGTACTTTTCGTTTTCCTTGAAGTCGGTGTAGTTCGGCTTGGTCTCGCCCTTGTAGGGATGCAGCGAACCGCTCTTCGAGTAGTCGTACCACGAGTGCTTGACGCCCTCTTCGACGCCCTTGACCCAGTAGTCGTCGTTGAACCCCTTGATCGGCTTGTGGGAGGCGAGGTCCTTGTTGGCGATGTAGCCGCCGGGGAAGGCGAACTGCGTGCCCTTGGAGTCGAGCGGAATGTCCGGCACCGAGAGGTAGTTCGTCACGCCGGCGCCGTACTTGGTCCAGTCGGCATAGAAGGCGCCGACCGCGGCGACGTCCACCATGTAGACGTTGCGGATGAAGTCCTGCAGCGCGTCGATGTGCTCCTTGACAGCCAGCAGGCGCTCGACCGTCAGCACGGCCTGCGAGTCCGTCGCCAGCGGGTTGGCAACGCCGCCGACGGCGACGTTCTGGATGTGCGGCGACTTGCCGCCGAGGATCGAGACGATCTTGTTGGCGTGGCGCTGCACTTCCAGCGCCTGCAGGTAGTGCGCGACGGCCATCAGGTTGGCTTCCGGCGGCAGCTTCATCGCCGGGTGGCCCCAGTAGCCGTTGGTGAAGATGCCGAGCTGGCCGCCGTTCACGAAGTTCTTCAGGCGTTCGTGCGTCTTGCGCATCTCGTGCTTGCCGTTGAGGCTCCAGCTCGACAGGCTTTCGGCGAGGGCCGCGGCCTTGTCGGGATCGGCCTTCAGCGCGCTGGTCACGTCGACCCAGTCGAGCGCCGACAGGTGGTAGAAGTGCACGATGAAGTCGTGGATCGAATGCGCCAGGATGATCATGTTGCGGATGTACTGGGCATTCACCGGCACTTCCATCTGCAGCGCGTTCTCGACGGCGCGCACCGAGGTGATGGCATGCACGGTGGTGCACACGCCGCAGATGCGCTGCGTGATGGCCCAGGCGTCGCGCGGGTCGCGGCCGAGCAGGATCAGCTCGACGCCGCGCCACATCTGGCCGGACGACCATGCCTTCTTGACCCGGCCGCCGTCGACATCGACGTCGATGCGCAGGTGGCCTTCGATACGGGTGATCGGATCAATGGTTACGCGAGTCATGTTGTTGTCTCCGTCCTTCAGTGGGTGGCGGCTTCGCGCGGCAGGACCGGGAAGCGGCGGGTGATGACGATGTAAGCGACGACCTCGACGGCGAACAGGCCGAGGGTCACGAGCAGTTCAGGCAGTGCCGGGAAGTAGCTGAAGCCGTCGCCGGTCTGGTAGCCGATCAGGAAGCCGTTCAGGCGCAGCAGCGCGCCGCCGAGCATCAGCAGCAGCCCGGAGAGGAACAGCTTGGCCGGGTTGCGGCGCTCGGCTTCCTTACCGATCAGCGCCAGCGGCGCGATGAAGCAGGCCATCTCGATCCAGAACATCAGCGCTTCGAGCGAAACGGCGAAGGCGCGCGGCAGCGCCCCGCGCACGACGACGTCGCCGAGGCGCACGACGAGGTAGGCGGCGAGGAAGCCCAGCATCACCTTCGACAGCGGCGTCAGCAGGTGCATCTCGATCTTGCGCCGGTAGGCCGACGAAGCGACGCAGGTCTCGAACAGCACCACGGCGTAGCCCATCGTGATGGCCGTCAGCAGATACAGCAGCGGCAAGAGCGGCGTCTGCCAGAGCGGATGGATCTGCACCCCCATCACCACCAGCAGCGTGCCGAGCGACGACTGGTGCATCATCGGCAGCACCGTGCCCAGCGCGATGACGAAGAACATCACCTTGTTGAGCTTCTTCTTGGTATCGGCCTTGCCCATCTTCTCCAGGAAGGCCGGCGAGAACTCGATCCACATCACGACGATGTAGAGCGAGATGCAGACCGCCACCTCGAACATCACGGAGTTCGGGTTCGCCGACCACGGCCAGAACATGTTCCAGACGTTCCACCAGCGGCCGAGGTCGAAGATGACGCCGACGCCCGCGAGCGTGTAGCCGAACAGCGAGGCCAGCAGCGCGGGGCGCACCAGCGGGTGGTATTCGCCGCGGTTGAAGATGTAGACCAGCATCGCCACCGAGAAGCCGCCGCAGGCGAAGGCCGAGCCGATGACGACGTCGACCACGACCCAGATGCCCCACGGATAGCCGTCGTTGAGGTTGGTCACGCTGCCGAGTCCGAAGATGAACCGGACCAGCAGCACCGCCACCATCAGCGCGATGAGGACGCCGCAGACCAGCGTGGCGGCGTTCAGCAGCTTGCCGCCGACCGGCGCGGGCGCCGCGTGTTGATGATCGGCCATGTCAGCTTTCCTCCTTGTCGTCGTCGGCCTTGACGTTGCGCTTCGCGACGTAGGCCATGGCGCCGAGCACGGCGAACGGCATCAGCAGATTGCCGTAGAGCGTGTGCTGGATCGTCTCGGACAGCGCGGCGGCGGCGTCTTCCGGCAGGTTCGGCATGCCGAGCTTCTCGAAGGGCACGCCGGCGATCTTCAGCACTTGCGTGCCGCCGTACTCTTTCTCGCCGTAAACATGCTGGAGGTACTTGCCGGCCGGCGTCTCGTAGGTCTGGTCGGGTTCGTGGCGCCAGCCGTGACGATGCTTGGCGCCCTGGCCGTCCTCCTTGCCCTGCAGCATGCGTTCCTGCGCCGGACGCAGGCGACCGCGCGGGAACTTGTTGAGCTCGCCGGGCTTCATCGCCAGGCGCCGCTTGGCCTCGGCCAACAGGTCCTCGGTGCGGCCGAACAGCGTGGCGCCGGTCGGGCAGACCTCGGCGCAGGCGGAGTAGTGGCCGTCCTTGTGGCGGTGGCGGCACAGCTCGCACTTGCCGATCTTGCCGGTGGGCGAGTCGTACTGGTACTTCGGAATGCCGAACGGGCAGGCGGCGACGCAGTAGCGGCAGCCGATGCACTTGTCGGGGTTGTAGCCGACGACGCCGGTCTCCGGGTCCTTGGTCATCGCCGACACCGGACAGGCGGAGACGCAGGAAGGATCGGCGCAGTGCATGCACGAGACCTTCATGAAGGCATAGCCGTCCTTCTCGCGGTCCTTCTCCTCCATCGTGCCGTTGCGGTACATCTTGATGAGGTTGAAGGTGTAGCCGGAAGTGTCGAGCGGCGTATCCCAGAGCTGGTCGACCGTGGAGAACTCGGGCGGGTTTTCGTTGACCTGCTTGCAGGCGGCGACGCAGGCCTTGCAGCCGACGCACAGGTTGGCGTCGTACAGCAGGCCCAGCGCCTCGGGCGGGCGTTTACGGGTCTCGCGGGCGACCGCCGGCTGCGCGACGACACCTGCCGTCACCGCCGCACCGCCCGCCATGACTCCCTTGAGGAAATCGCGACGGTTGCTCATGTCAGGCTCCCGTGTTTTCCTGCGGCTTGGCGGCGGCCTTGGCGCGCTCCGCCTCCTCGGCCGCATGCGACAGCCCCAGGTTGCGCGTCAGCATCACGGCGGCACCGGCTGCTGCGCCGGCGACCGCGGCGACCGCCGCCGCCGAAGCGAACGAGGCGGCCTTGCCCTGTTCCTCGACGATGCGGGCGTACTGGAGCGGCGGCTCGACGTTCTTCATCTTGGCGACCTGGTGGATCGGCTTCTGGAAGCCGATGCCCTGCTCCGAGCAGCCGATGCACGGGTGGCCGCAGCCGACCGGCCAGTTGTTCTCGCCGGCATCGCCGAAGCCGATCGTCGAGCAGTTGGCGTAGGTCTCGGGACCCTTGCAGCCGAGCTTGTAGAGGCAGTAGCCCTTGCGGTGGCCGTCGTCGCCGAACTCCATGGCGAAGCGGCCGGCATCGAAGTGGGCGCGGCGCTCGCAGTTTTCGTGGATCAGGCGGCCGTAGGCGAATTTCGGCCGGCCGAGCTTATCGACCTCGGGCAGCTTGCCGAAGGTCAGGAAATGCACCACCGTGGCGAGGAAGTTGTAGGGGTTCGGCGGACAGCCCGGAATCGTGACCACCGGCTTGCCGAGCACCGCGGCGACGCCCGAGGCGCCGGTGGGGCTCGAATCGGACAGCGGCGAGATGGTGGAAGGCATGCCGCCCCAGGAGGCGCAGGAGCCGATGGCGATCACCGCCGCGGCATCGGCCGCGCATTCCTTGACCAGGTCGACCGCCGTGTGGCCGCCGATCTTGCAGTAGATGCCGTTTTCCTTGGTCGGGATCGCGCCTTCGACGACCAGCACGTACTTGCCTTTGTTGGCGGCCATCGCGGACTTGCGTGCCGCCTCCGCCTGGTGTCCGGCGGCGACCATCAGCGTTTCGTGATAATCGAGGGAAATGATGTCGAGGATCAGCTTCTCGAGCGTCGGATGCTCGGCGCGCAACAGCGACTCGCTGCAGCCCGTGCATTCCTGGAAGTGCAGCCAGATCACCGACGGCCGCTTGGCCGACTCGACGGCCTTCGCAACGGCCGCCTCGGCGCCGGCAGGCAGGCCCATCGTGGCCGCCAGCGTGGCGCAAAACTGCAGAAAATCGCGTCGCGACATGTCCAGCCGCCGCTCGACCTCGTCCAGCGCCTTGCGCCCCAGGTCAAAAATCTCGTTGTGCTCCCCCATGGTCTCCCCTCCGTTGGACAGCGATCGAAAAAGCCGCCTTTCAGGCCGTACGCCTCCCTCAGGCAAAACGCTTTGCGGGCGGGATGTTGTAACAGCGGCGAACATAAGCTTTTGCGATGGATCAATAAACCACGACAAAAATAAGCAGTCGCCTATGTTGCATCGCACATAAGGGCGGATTTCAATAAAGGGAATTCTGCTAAGATCATTCGCGAGCATGGCGGCACCCCGAAAGGCGTCCGCGCCCCGGTGGCCCCACGAAACCCACACGGAAGAAGAATATGAGCAAAACCATCATGTTGGTGGATGATTCAGCAACGATCCTGCTGTCAATCTCCAACATCCTCAGCAAAGCCGGCTATGCCGTCGAGAAGGCCAACAACGCCAACGAAGGACTGAAGAAGTTCAGTGGCGGCGCCAAGATCGATCTCCTGATCACCGATCTCAACATGCCCGGCATGAACGGCATCGACTTCATCAAGGAAGTCCGCAAGCTGCCCAGCTACAAGTTCATGCCCATCCTCTTCCTGACCACTGAATCGCAGCAATCGAAGCGCGCCGAAGCCAAGGCGGCCGGCGCTTCCGGCTGGCTGGTGAAGCCGGCGACGGCCGACGAGCTCCTCAACACCATCAAGCTCGTCCTGCGCTAGGCGCCGCATGGATTTCTCCAAGCTCGCCCGCCGCGCAACCCTGGTCTTTCTCGTCGTCGGCCTCGGCGCGGGCACGACCGTCTATTTCCTCAACGAGTACTTCCATCAGACGCTGCTGCCGGCGATGGGCCTGTCGTCCCCGCTCGGCGACGCCGTCGGCACGGTCCTGATCGTGGCGGCCGCCTACATCGGGCAGCGCCTGGTCTCCTTCGCCTTCTTCAAGGACACGATGCTCGGCCTCTCTCACGTCGAAGAAGACGAGGCGCGCCGCGTAGAGACCTACGCCAAGGCATCCGAGATCGTCGCCGCCGAGCTCAAGCAGGTCCCGACCTTCAACAACCTGGTGCGCAGCCAGCTCGAGACCATCGTCACCGAGACGGAGAAGGCCGCGTTCGACATTTCGTCGCAGCTCCAGACGATCGACGAGACCGTCACCTACCTCAGCGGCTTCGTCGATACCAGCGCCAACGAGTCGTCCGAGATGGTCGCCGCCTCGGAAGAACGCATCGAGAAGAACCGCCAACTGCTCGAGACGATCGACCGCTACATCCGCGAGCGGATGACGGCGGTCCATGACGACCAGCAGCGCGTCAGCCAAGTGGTGCAGGAAGCGAAGTCGCTCGGATCGCTGGTGCAGCTGATCCGCAGCATCTCCAGCCAGACCAACCTGCTCGCCCTCAATGCCGCCATCGAGGCCGCGCGCGCCGGGGAGGCGGGCCGCGGCTTCGCCGTCGTCGCCGACGAGGTGCGCAAGCTCTCGGCCGCCACCGACCAGGCCGTCACCCAGATCAATCACGGCATCCAGCAGGTCGCGACCTCGATCGAGACCCAATTCAAGGACAAGCTGCAGACCGACAGCATCGAGGCCGAGCGCAGCGCCCTGCAGAGCTTTGCCGCGCAACTCGAGGAACTCGGCAAGAGCTACCAGGACGTCACGCGGCACGAAGCCGAAGTGATGGCGACGATCAGCAGCAGCAGCGGGAAGCTGGCCGAGATGTTCATGAACGCGCTCGCCAGCGTCCAGTTCCAGGACGTGACGCGCCAGCAGATCGAGCAGGTGATCAACGCCCTCGACCGGCTCGACAGCCAGACGATACAACTCGTCGCGCGCCTGGAGAACCACGACGATCCGAACCTGGCGATCCAGCCGCTGGCCGAACACCTCGACCAGATCTACAGCAGCTATGTGATGGATTCGCAGCGCAGCACGCACCGAGAGGCGCTGGGCGAAAGTTCGACAGCCCGACAGTCCGCAGCAAGCGGCCCCAAGGTCGAACTCTTCTAGCGCCGCGACAATCCAGCAAGGGAGCAGCCGATGAGCGAGAACCTTCCCGAGACGCAGGCGGGCCGCCTGACGATCGACACCGACCTCACGATCTACAACGCCGTCGATGCCAAGCGCAAGCTGCTCGACGCCGTGCGCAACGTCGCCACGCTGGAACTGGACCTGTCGCAGGTCGCGGAGATGGACACCGCCGGATTCCAGCTTCTCGTGCTGGCCAAGCGCGAGGCGCAGCGCCTCGACCGCAGCCTGCGCATCGTCGCCCACAGCCCGGCCGTGCGTGAAGTCATCGAGTTCTACAACATGGTCGGCTTCTTCGGCGATCCGGTCGTGATCCCGGCCGCCGAACAGGCCTAGGAGCTTCGCATGGACGAAATCCTCAGCGTATTCGTGATCGAGGCGCGCGAGCAGCTCGCCGCGATGGAAGACGGTCTCATGCAGATCGAGCAGGGCGACCGCGACGCCGAAACCATCAACGGCGTCTTCCGTGCGGCCCACACGATCAAGGGCGCCTCGGGCGTGGTCGAGATCGTCGCCATCGAGAAATTCACCCACGTGCTCGAGAACGTGCTCGATCGCCTGCGCAACAACGAAATCGAAGTCTCCGCCGACATGATCTCGGCCCTGCTCAAGGGATGCGACCACATCGGCGCCCTGCTCGACATCGTCGAAGGCGGGCAGTCGGAGCCCAATGACGCCCTCAAGGCCGCCGGCGAGGCCATCGCCGATCAGTTGCGCGCCTACACCGGACAGCCCCCTGCGACCACCACCGGCCTGCCCGACCATGCCGGCGCGGAGGTGGAACGCCAGGACGGTGCCGACGCCACCACCAGCGACTGCTGGCACATCTCCATCCGCTTCGGCCGCGACGTGCTCAAGAACGGCATGGATCCGCTGGCCTTCCTGCGCTACCTGCTGAGCCTCGGCGAGATCGCCCACCTGACGACGCTGACCGACGCCATGCCGGATGCGGAAGACATGGACCCCGAAGCCTGCTACCTCGGCTTCGAGATCAGCTTCCGCAGCCACGCCACCAAAGACAAGATCGAGGCGGTATTCGACTTCTGCCGCGACGAGTGCGACCTGCACATCCTGCCGCCTTACAGCAAGATCGGCGACTACATGGCGCTGATCGAAACCCTGCCCGAGGAAGTCATGCGCCTGGGCGAGATCCTCGTGCGCAGCGGCGCGCTGACGCGCGAGGAGCTCGACGAAGGCCTCATTCGCCAGCAGACGGCCAAGGTGTCCGCCGATGCGGCAGAGGCACCCGCTCCCCAACTCGGCGAAATCCTCGTCGAGCGCAAGATGGTGCAGCCCGAGATCGTCGAGGCCGCCGCCGTCCGGCAGAAGCAGGTCGGCGAGAAGAAGGCCGCCGAAGCGCGCCTGATACGCGTCCAGGCCGACAAGCTCGACCACCTCATCGACCTCGTCGGCGAACTCGTGATCGCCGGCGCCTCGGCCAACCTGATCGCCTCGAAGAGCGGCCAGGCGACGCTGGTGGAAGCCACGTCCGTCCTTTCCCGCCTGGTCGAGAACATCCGCGACTCGGCGCTGCAACTGCGCATGGTCCAGATCGGCGAGACCTTCAACCGCTTCCATCGCGTCGTGCGCGATACCTCGAAGGAAATCGGCAAGGAACTGGAACTCAGCATCAAGGGTGCGGAGACCGAACTCGACAAGACCGTCGTCGAGAAGATCGGCGACCCGCTGATGCACCTCGTGCGCAACGCCATGGACCACGGCATCGAGTCGGCCGAAGTGCGCGCCGCGCGCGGCAAGCCCGTCGTCGGCCATGTCGGACTCAACGCCTTCCACGATTCGGGCAGCATCGTCATCGAAGTCACCGACGACGGCGGCGGCCTGCCGAAGGAAAAGATCCGCACCAAGGCGATCGAGAAAGGCATCATCGGCGCCAACCAGCAGTTGACCGACCAGGAGATCGCGAACCTGATCTTCGAGCCGGGCTTCTCCACCGCCGAAAAGGTGACCAACCTCTCCGGCCGCGGCGTCGGCATGGACGTCGTGCGCAGCAACATCCGCGCCTTGCGCGGCTCGGTCGAGGTCCATTCCGAGGAAGGCGTCGGCTCGCGCTTCACCATCCGCCTGCCGCTGACGCTCGCCATCATCGACGGCTTCCTCGTCGGCGTCGAGAGTTCGTCCTACGTGATTCCGCTCGAGATGGTCGTCGAGTGCATGGAACTCAAGGACGCTGCGGTCGACCGCAACTACCTGAACCTGCGCGGCGAAGTGCTGCCGTTCGTGCGCCTGCGCGAACTGTTCGAAATCGCCGACGAAAAGCCGGCGCGCGAGAACGTCGTCGTCGTCCGCTCGGGCAACCAGAAGTGCGGCATCGTCGTCGACGTGCTGCAAGGGGAATTCCAGACCGTGATCAAGCCGCTCGGCGCGCTGTTCCGCCATTTGCGCGGCATCGCCGGCTCGACCATCCTCGGCAGCGGCGACGTTGCACTGATTCTCGATGTCCAGGCATTGGCCCAGCTCACCGCCAGCGCCGAAGAACGCACACTCGCGACCACCGGTGCGCGCCACTAGCCCCCAGGGAGAACAATCCGTGTTCAAGAATCTAAAAATCGGCGTCCGCCTTGGCCTCGCGTTCGGCCTGATGATCGTCCTGCTGGTGTCCATTTCGGCAATCGCCTACCAGCGTCTCGGCGCGCTTAACACCGAGATCGAGGAACTGATGACCGACAAGTTCGTCAAGTCCGTTCAGGCACGCGACCTCACCGATTCCCTGAACGTCATCGCCCGCGCGATGCGCAACATGCTGCTGGTAAGAAGCGAGGACGAAGTCAAACGTGAGGCCGACCGCGTCGTCGAGCAGCGCAAGCTCATCGGCGATCGGCTGGAAAAGCTGACGGCAACGATCCACTCGGAGAAGGGAAAGGAACTACTCAAGAAGATGGTGGACGCCCGCTCGGCCTACGTGCCGATGCAGGAAAAGTTCATGGAACTCGCGCGCGCCGGCAAGCGCGACGAGGCTATCGAATTTATGTTGACGGCCGTGCGCAAGCAGCAGAACGAGTATTTCAAAGCCATCAACGACCTGATCGTCTTCCAGTCCGACCTGATGAAGGAGACCGGCGCGCATGCCGATGCCTTGGCGGAAGGCGGGCAGGAGATGATTCTCGCCCTATCCATCGCGGCGATCGTGCTCGCCTCGATACTGGCCTTCTGGATCACACGCAGCATCACCAAGCCGCTGAACGAGGCCGTGGGCGTCGCCGACGAGCTGTCGGCCGGCAACATGACAGTGAAGATCGAGGTCGACTCCAAAGATGAGACCGGCCAGTTGCTCGCCTCGATGCAGAACATGGTGGGCAAGCTGTCGCAGATCATCAGTGAGGTGAACACCGCGAGCGGCGCGCTGAACAACGCCGCCGGCCAGGTCTCGCAGACCGCCCAGTCCCTGTCGCAGTCATCCAGCGAGCAGGCCGCCTCCGTCGAAGAGACCACCGCCTCGATCGAGCAGATGACCGCCTCGATCACCCAGAACACCGAGAACGCCAAGGTCACCGACAACATGGCGACC